>NC_014759.1:2015000-3215000 GCF_000183425.1 Marivirga tractuosa DSM 4126 | reverse complement strand
ATTGATTTTAAAGAATTGAAGCAGATCATCAATGAGAAGGTGATTAAAACTTTCGATCATGCCTTGGTTTTAAAACGTAATGATGAAAACACCAAATTAGCACAGAACATTGATAGCAATATCTTTTGGATGGAATTTGAGCCCACGGTCGAACGATTGTTAGATTATATCAGAAAACAAATTCAAAACTCCTTAGCAGAACCTGTGTTTTTAAAGAAACTGAAGCTCTACGAAACAGCCACCTCTTTTGGAGAATGGGAAAAATGAATTTACTTTTATTACTTATTTAATTTTATTTCAAGAAGATGTTTTCAAAAACTTGTGAATACGCTATTAGAGCAACTATCTACATTGCCAATAAAAGCAAAGAGGGTACTAATGTTGGTCTAAAAGACATTGCCAAAAATATTGATTCCCCTGAAGCTTTTACGGCCAAGATTTTGCAAAAATTGGTGAAAGACGATTTAGTTTCCTCTATTAAAGGTCCTAATGGAGGATTTAGCCTTAGTGCAACACAGCAAAAGGAGGTATATCTAATAGACGTGGTTCGTTGTATTGATGGTTCGCAAACTTACGATGGATGTGGTCTAGGATTAAGTCAATGCTCTGAAGAAAAGCCCTGTCCAATTCACTTCCAATTTAAAGAAGTGAGAACTAAGTTAAAGCGCATGTTGGAAAACACCAATATGGTAATTCTGTTGGAAAAGCTGGAAAGAGGGGAGACGTTTTTAAGGTTGTAAAAGTTTTTCATCTCACAAATATTTTATTTAGAAGAGAGCTTACTAAAAGTTAATGGCTGTATCTATTTTTCTCACAATCTTTTTTCTTGATAAAAAAGATAGAAAAAATCAAGATCCGCCAGTTGGCGGACTGCCCTCATTGCCCACGCTGGCCCGCTAAACTTTCCTCCTTCCCGCTTTTCCGAGTTCCTCGGAAGTGGTCGAGTTAGTCCTATTTATGCTTTACAAAGACTTCTAGTTTCTACTTTAAAATACAAGGCAACAAATTTATTATTCTTTTTAATGATAGTATTTACACTATCTTCTACATCCAAAAAACATCCTCCGTATTTTCTTTAAATTCTCCTGAAGCATGGTGGAGTTCAATGGCTTTTAGTTCACCTTCTGTCGCAATTTCTTGTACTTTCTCAAAAAGCACTCTCTCCTCAAAGCGAATATGTTTTTCCAGTTCTTCTTCGATTAAACTTAAGGACTTTAGGGGATCTTCCTCATTTTCAAAAAGTCTTTTAAGTCGCCTATGCTCTGCTAAAGCCTGTTTAACCAATTCATCCTCATTACCCAGCACAGGGAAAATATATTTCTCCTCCAATTCAAAATGAGGCAAAACATGCTCTTGATAAAACCAATCTGCATATTTTTTTACTCTTTCCACCGAAATCTTATTCTTAAAGGCTGTCCTGATTTTCCAGCAAAGTAAAAGTGAGTGATGATGATCTCTACTCACTGGTTTCATCTCTTCCTTTCTTTTAAGCGGCTTTCTCTTTTCCATATTATTGAATCGGTTTTTCGTTGGAACCTCTATAATACTGAATCTTAAAATTAAACATTTCTGCCATTTTTCCAGCTCTCCATTTTGCCTCCTCAGCTACATCTCCAGTAAACAGTTCATCTACAGTATCAGTAAAAAGTGCAATCCACCTTTTAAAATGTTCTGTTTCTACAGGCAGATTGGCATGAGGTGCAAATGGACTTCCATGGTAGGTATGCTCCTCTAGTAAAACCGTTTGCCAAAATCGATACATTTTCTCCAGATGTTCAGGCCATTGGTCTTTAATTCTTTCGTTGAAGATATCTTTAAGCATTTCATCTTGCCTAACTTTTCCATAAAAAGTATCTACAAGCAATTTGATATCTTCTATATTTTGAATTGTAGTTGAAGTCTCCATTAAAAAAACGAGTTATATAAATCCGAATCCCAATACATAATAAGATAAAACAATGCAAAACCAATGAATGCTATCAGAATAGCCCAAACCCATGCCGGAATGGCCTTAGGTGTTTCAGATCCTTTAATTACAAACTCATCATTGGTTTCACTTCCATAGGCATTTATAGTGATGGAAGTGGTACTGTCCACAATTTCGTCTTTTCTAAGACCAATAACGGATATTTCAGGTCCGTTTTTTACTTCAAATGGTATCTCTTTTATTCCTTCAACACCACTAGATGATTTTGCCACAATTTTAAGTTTGTGCTTGCCATCGGTTATTTTTGTAGTATCCAAATCAAATTTTACCGGAGGTTTAAAAGAACCAAAAGGTTCCTTTTCATCATCCAAATAAACTTTTACTATTCTTTTATCTTCCATCCTAATTATAGGTTATCAATTACAATATTCTTAATGTGCGATTGTGAATTTTCTTTGGGTTTAATCAGATATTTCAAGCTGTACACCAATGTAAATCCAACAATTATAACAGCGCCCCAGCTAATGATGTAATCCCAAATAGCCGTAGGGCCTTCACCATGCGTAATATTTTCTAAACCAGCAGGCTGGTTCTCTGCACAAACGTCACATGTCAAAGCAGTGTTAGGATTCAAGAATAATATAAAAATTGCCAATATTATGATTAGCCCTATCTTTTTCATAGTTCCTTATTTTTTGCTTCTTCCATCACCATATTTCTTATTTTCTTCACTTCTTCTTCAGAAACTTTAGTAGCACTATTTCCCCATGTATTTCGTTCATGGTTGGCTATTGCTGCAATTTCTGCATCTGAAAGTTGAGTTGCAAAACCAGGCATTTGTCCATATTCACTTCTGGCGTCATATCCTTGTAAAATAATTTTTATTAATAATTCAGGATTTTCATTTGTGACTACCTCGCTACCTTTCAATGGAGGAAATGCTCCTTTTAAGCCTTCTCCATTCTGCTGGTGACATGCAGAACAAGACTGACTATATAACTGCTTTCCATCAAGCCCATCTTCATTTCTTTTACCCTCTAAATTAGTAGAGGACTTAGATTCTTGTTTTTTAGATGGGATAAAATCATTTGCAGATGGTAATTCAGTTTGTTTTAATGATTGCATATAAGCAATAAGATTATTCACTTTTTCAGAGGCAACAACCACCTTTCCTTTTTCTTTCAGAAATTCTGATGGTATATCTACAACTTTTTCCCCAACACGAACTTCATCTTCTTCTTTATGCTCGAATAAATAAGTGTAGGCAGGCATAACAGATTCATTTACCACAATACGCGGGTTATAAAAGTGTAGAAGGTGCCAACTAGCACCTGGCTGTCTGTCTCCAATACTGGTTAAATCCGGTCCCGTTCGTTCACTGCCTAAAAGAGAGGGGGATTGTTGCCAAGTATTCATTCTTTGCATGCTGTAGTAGTAATCAGATGGCATAGATGGCCGCGAACCCCAAACTTTATCCATTTCAATATTCCTGACCTGTTGCGTATGACAAGCTACACAGCCCTCTGATACATATACCTGAAGTCCTTTAATCGCTTCTTCACTCAATTCCTCTTGTTGAGGGAGTGGTTCTACATCTTGCATTTGATATGAAGGTACTATTGCTATGATTGTACTTAGAAATACAAACACTAAGAGTGCTGTCAATACCAATTTTCTATGATCTTTATGAAAATTAAACATATTTAGTCTAGTTTATCCTTTTAATTTTATAACACCACTATTGCTTCTGGCCATTATATAAAAGTTGTAGGCAAATATGATGTGTGACAGAAACATTAGTGTTCCTCCAATCGCCCGCCAAACCCAGTATGGCTTCATCAGGATGACAGATTCAATAAATGATTCGCCTTCAATCCAACTTAGGCCTTTCAAGGTACCCCCAGCCATTAAGGAAATCATGTAAGCAAATAAACCTATGAAGGCAAACCAAAAATGAGCCCCAACTAATATCTGAGGTGGTTCATTACCAGTTACTTTAGGTACTATGGCATAAATTGATGCCCATAGGAAAAAAGCAATAATTCCATACATGGTCATGTGGGAGTGAGCCACATTAAAATCAGTAAAGTGCCAAACAAAATTGGTAAACCTAAAAGCTTGAAAACTTCCTTGAGTAGAACCTACAAAATAGAAAACCACACCTACTAAGAAAAAAGGAAGGACATAACTTTTCGAGATCTGTGCCCATGAACCTTTCATAGTGAGCAGAAAATTGGTAGTACCTGCTAAAACAGGGATGAACATTCCAGCACTGAACACAATGGCAACCGTTTGTAGCCACCAGGGCAAAGGACTGAATACAAAATGGTGAGTCCCGATTAATGTGTAAAACAACATTTGGGTCCAAAAAGCAAGAACCCCTAAAGAATAGGAATAAATAGGCTTGTTTAATGCAGCAGGCAGATAATAGTAAACCAAACCTAATGTAAAGGTCATAAACCACATACCAACACCTTGATGCATGTAATACCCTTGAGTAACAGTTTCGCCCAGACCGTCCTGATAAAAGGGTAAATATCCAATAATGGCCAGAACAATTGTCCAAATCAATGCGGCCAAAATAAACCAGTTGGAAATATAAATTTCTGATATTTTCCTGTTGGCTACCGTTTTATAAAAATTAAAAAATGTAATAATCAAGCCAATTGCAAATAATGACATAACCGGCCATACATATTCTCTGTACTCTCCGCCACCGTTGTTAATACCGGCCATCAATAAGATATTGCCAACAATTACACATAGATTGATGAGGATGAAAGCTATATATGCCAATTTAATACTATGGATTTTTGTATTTGATGTTCTGGCAATAACAAAATATCCCAGCCCTATCATAGTAAGAGAAGACCAACCCCAAAATACGGTATTGGTATGAACTGGACGCAGTCTGCCAAATGAAAGCCATGCTACTGATTCCATATCTGGCCAAATGAATTTCATTCCTAGGTATTGACCGATCAGTGTACCAAAAATCAACCAGAAAATCCCCGCTCCCAAATAATAGAGCATTACGTTTTTTAAATTCTGAGGAGTTTCTATACTTAAGCTTGTCTTTTTCTTTTCTTCAAAGAATATATTATCAGGATCATCATAAATCCTCTTGACTAATGCACGTTTATCGGACACATTCATCTCAGAGCCCAATTCATCTCCCTTTAATATATTTTGAATAGCCGATTTCCTTTCTAGTAGTATTTTATCTATTTCCCATTCATCTAAATTTTTCAACTCAGATAATATACGCTTTCGCTCAATTGCCTTATCTTTTTTATTAAAGCGATTTACAAATCCATTAACTCTACCAATAAGGATAATAATGGCTAAAATCAGCACTACTATAATCAAAAATATAGTCCCAATAATACCCGGGCTAAAGTACCAGTCCTCCGTACTGACCGATTCTTGTTGAGCTAATACTAGCAAGGGAGAGAAAAACAGACTTAAAAACAGCAAAATACTTTTCTTCATTATATTAATTTTATATTTAAGATATTTTTATCGTAAATAGATTCAAATTTTTTTTATCTCATCAAAAATGTTAATTTTTGATCCAAGCCTTCAGTTAATTCTTTCAAGGTGGTAGTGGATAACATATAATCAATTTCTGCTCTGACTTTAGCAAATTTATGATGAACAGGACATGGTTGACTAGCTGAGCATTCATTTAAACCTAACCCACAACCTTTGTAAATTTTATTCCCATCAATCACTTCAACTATATCTTTCAAGAATACTTTATCCAAGCGGTTTTGTTCTATGTAGAAGCCTCCTTTTGGACCCGTAATGGAAGATACTATCTTGTTTTTAACCAGTAAGCCTAAAATTTTAGCTGTAAAAGCAACAGGAGAGTTAATTTTTTCAGCAATATCTCCAATTTTCACACGATCTGTTTTCTTTGATTGTGTGGCTATATAGATTACTGCCCTGATACCGTATTCACAAGATTTTGAAAACATTTACCTTTAATATTTTAGGCAAAGGTAAATTATAAATCTATTTTAAGACAAATTTATCGTAAATTATTTTGAGTTTTTTATGATATAAATCATCATATATTAAAATAAGGAATGGTCATGTACTTACTGAAACTTTTCCTGCCTTATAGAACGACAATGAATCCACTAAAATTCCAGCGACAATTGACATATTGAGTAATTCATTTATTCTAACATTTTTAGAGGGGTAAATGTAATGCTCAGTTAATTCCTTAATAATTTTGTCAGCATTTTCTTTAAAAATTATTTTTCTATTGCTGTCAGTCTCAATAAATAGTCGTCTAATTAATTCCGTTAGCTTTAGACTTTTTTCTTCAGGATACACAACATATTCTTGGTTCTGACAATCTTTTATTTTACTGTAAGCGGTTAAATTGCTTGTAATTGGATATCTAATCTCCTTTATTTCATTTACTACACTTTCCGCCACTTGTCTACCAAAAACAACTGCTTCCAGCAATGAATTTGACGCTAAACGATTTGCACCATGAAGTCCCGTTTCAGCTACTTCTCCTACTGCGTATAAATTTAACAAATTAGTTTTACCATTTACATCCACTTTTACCCCTCCACAATGGTAGTGTGATGCAGGTATAACCGGAATTAAATCCTTGGCAGGGTCCACGCTATTTTCCAGACATGATGAATATATGAAGGGGAAACTATTTTTTAACTTTCTTTCATCTAAATGCCTGCAATCTAAAAAAACATGTTTTGAATTCAGTTTATTCATCTCTGCAAATATTGCAGAGGTTACTACATCTCTAGGACTCAATTCAGCTCTTTCATCATATTCATGCATAAATCGGTATCCATCTTTATTTACCAAATAACCTCCAAATCCTCTTAGTGCTTCACTAATTAAAAATGATTTTTTCCTATTCGTTTTGTAAAAAAGGGTAGGATGAAATTGAACAAAATGCATATTACTTAATTCAGCTCCAGCCCGTATAGCCATTGCCAAACCATCAGCAGTAGCCACCTCCGGATTACTGGTATGCCCAAAAACCCTTCCTATACCTCCACTTGCCAAAATGGTTCTTGGGGCTGTAATATTGAAAAATTGGTTGCTCTCAATATTTAGAAATAAAGCTCCTTCAATTTCATTATTTTGATTTTTAAAGAGTTCTAAAGCCGTGCAATTATTGATTAACTGAATAGAGGAGTTTTGTTTTACTTTCTGATTGAGTTTATCGTAAATTTCTTTACCGGTACTATCTTTATGATGCAGGATTCGATGCTTGGAATGTCCGCCTTCCAGCCCCAATTCATAAGTACCTTCTTTTTTATAATCAAAATTAACTCCCCATCTTTCTAAATCATGAATACTTTTGGGAGCAGATTTCACCACTAGTTCCACAATCTTTCTGTCCGACAAAAAATGTCCAGCTTTCATAGTATCTTCAATATGCTGTTCAAAACTATCAACTGTTGATTGGACAACTCCTGCGATACCTCCTTGAGCATATTTAGTATTCGATTCGTCCTTTTTTGCTTTACTTACAATCAGAATTTGTAATTCTGGACGTAGTTCAGCTAAATAAAGTGCCGTTGCCATACCGGCAAGTCCACTGCCAATAATGAGAATATCCGTTTTCATTTTATTGAATAAGAAAATTCTAACATGGCTTCTATAGGCTTTCTAGCTTTTTCCAATACAGTACTTTCAATTAGAATTTCGGGGGTTTCATTTAGCAAACAGTCATATATTTTTTGAATGGTATTGATTTTCATAAAGGCACATTCACTGCATGCGCAAGTGTTGTCCTCATCAATCGGTGCAGGAATCAAAGTTTTCTCAGGTACTGCTTTCTGCATTTCATGAAGAATCCCCACCTCCGTGGCTATTATAAATTCCATTTTATCAGATGTATCAACATAATTCAAAAGTGAAGCGGTAGAACCAACAAAATGGGCAACCTTTAAAAAATGAGGTTCTGACTCTGGATGTGCAATGATTTCAGCATCCGGATAGGTATTTACTAAATCTAATAATTTATCAAAAGAAAAAGCTTCGTGTACCACACATGCTCCATCCCAAAGCACCATATCCCTACCGGTTTCTTTAATGAGATATTTACCGAGGTTTTTATCCGGAGCAAAAATTATAGGTATATTCTTTGGGATATTATTAATGACTTCAACCGCATTTGAAGAGGTGCATACATAGTCGCTTAAGGCTTTAACCTCAGCGCTACAATTGATATAAGTAACTACTGTATGATCTGGATATTCATTGCGTAATGTTTCTAAATCAGCAGCTGAGCAAGAATCTGCTAAGCTACAGCCAGCAGCCAAATCAGGAATAATCACTTTTTTATGAGGGCTCAGCAACTTGGCAGTTTCCCCCATAAAATGCACTCCAGCAAAAACAATAATATCAGCTTCTGTTTCAGATGCCTTTTTCGATAAAGCCAAACTATCACCCACAAAATCAGCTATTTCTTGAATTTCAGGATATTGATAGTAATGCGCCAATAAAACCGCATTTTTCTCTTTCTTGAGTTCTAATATTTTATTTGCTATATTCATCTCTTCCCTCTTCTTTCTTTATGTTAATGCAATGCATAAACAAAGTTAAAATTTTGAATCCCTAAATAATATGACACTCATCAGCAGTCAGATTGATTCATGTCATTGTTTTTGGGAATTTGCCTTACTATCTTTCTAAGGTCTATGAGGGGAATTACTATTTGAAAATTAGTGCTTTATGTTTATCCATTTGGGATAGGACTATTTCCATTCCTTTAGAAACTGATAATAATGATTGATCTGATAGATGAACCTTTAATTGAATTGAGGATTCCAAACGTTCTTTTAGTCCCTTTAATAAAGCCCCACCGCCTGTAAGATACACGCCATTCGTATAAATATCACCGGCTAACTCTGGAGGACATTGTTCTAAGGTCTTAATAACAGAGTCTTCAATTTTTGTTAAAGTATTGTTTAATATCATTGCGATCTCCTTATAATTCAAACTAATTTGCTTGGGTATTCCAGTAAGATTATCTTTTCCTACAACAGTACAATCTTCATTTAAAGGGATACTATTTTCAGTGGCAGCACCAATCTGTAATTTGATTTTTTCCGCTGATTTTTCACTAATTGATATAATATATTTCTTTTCTATATAATTCCTTATGTCAGAATTAAAAGTGTCACCACCTACTTTTAAAGCCATATATGTAACTACACCTGACAGTGAAATTAAACTGATTTCCGTTAGTCCTCCGCCAATATCTATTATCATCTTCCCATCAGGCTCTTTTATATTCAATCCCATCCCCAAGGCTGCAGCTACTGGCTCAAAAATTAGTTTAGTACTCCTTGAATTGAACTGATCTAAAGCAAGGCGTAAAGCTCTTCTTTCTACTTCCGTAGTACCATAGGGTACACTCGCAATTATATTATGAAAGCCTAAAATGGACCTACTAGGATAGAGTGTTTTCACAAAAGCATTCAGCATTTTCGTAGTAGCATTTAAATCAGCAATAACCCCATTTTTTAGAGGTCTTACTACTTTGGTGTCCCCATTAATTTTCCCTTCCATCTCAAGTGCAGCTTTACCTGCAAGTAAATAGCTATTCTTTTTACTATTAAGTGCTACAACTGTTGATTCTGAAAACAAAGTATTGATCATGCCCGTCAGAACTGTATTATTGTTACCAAGATCGATTGTAATATCTCTTTTATTAGCCATTAGGATGAATTTGTAATTAGAAGGGAAGTTGCTGCTTCCCTTTACGGACTTATTAGTTCACGACATTTAAAATTTTAATTGTACTTTTTCCTTTGGGCAAATCCCAATCAACTTCATCTCCTTTAGCATAACCAATCAAAGCCGACCCCATGGGCGATAAAAGAGAAATTTTATTTTCATTTATATTTTTTTCTGTTGGCTTCACCAAAATAATGTTGTTTCTTCTGCCATACGGAGTTTCCACATCCACTTTACTCCCGATTTTTATTACATCAACGGGCATCTCATTTTCTCTTTTTACGATAGCATTAGAGAGCTCATTAGTTAATTTAATTATCCATGCTTCATTTTGTGTTTCATCTGAAGCTAAAAATTTCTTCACTAGATTTTGAATAAATTGAAATTCCATCTCCTCCAGAATTATTTGATTGTATTTCATAATGGTATAATTGTTTGATTTAGACTTTTTATTTATTTGAACAAATGAAGCACTAGCTTCCATTTGCTACAGAAGAATAATGCTTAAGATATTGCTACTCGATAAGCTAGAATTAAACTTTTTACTTATATTTTTTGATAAGAATTAAAAGTACTGCTGAGTTATTGACTTTTAGGCATATGCAGGAAGACTCTATTGTTCATTTTATTTATCATAAGGCTAAGATTTTACTGATAATGTTCACAATGAAAAATCACTGCATCTTTTCGATACCAAGTGCAATTATCAATTAACTCACAGTTTTGGCAAAGCCCGCTGACTTTATCGGCATCTCTATCTGTATGTGTATCATTTTCAATCAATGTAGAAGATAAGGCTGTAGATTTGCTGCTTGTTGAAAACTCCGAACAATCCCATATTAAGCCACTATTTTCCTTTCTTAGGCTACAATTAGTTCGATTAACACAATTAAAACAAATATTCATCAGCTACGGCTTTTCGACTTAATACCAATTTGTATGCCATTAAAGTGACACTATGCTTAACCCCTTTATAATGAAGGAACTACACATTTTTATCGCATCTATAAAAGAAAATGGGGTGGGTCAAAATTACCCGCTGGGGTATAATTACTCAATTTTAATCAGAACAAAATAGGGTTTAGGGGCAATCTTATATCACAAAAAGTCAACACAAACAATGGTGTCTTTGATCTCACATACCTGACCTTGAATTGCACAAGTAGTATTCAATAATTATCGTCTTTAATAACAACAAAAATTACAGCTGATTTACTTTTAAGCATAGATATACAGCTGGAATTTATGATTTAAGGAGTTCTGAATTTAAAGCAAGAATCGAACTCAGGTTCTTAGTTAAAAGGTCTTAGCTTATTTTCATTCGTAAAGTTTTTCTGTCGATACCTAAAATTTCCGCTGCTTTTGACTTATTATTATCAACTGATTGCAAAACCTTTAGAATATAATTTTTTTCCATCTCTTTCAGGGTCTTGTATTCTTCTTCCTTTACATTAGGGACAGGAATTTTAATATACTCAGGTAGCTGGGCAACATCTATAATTTCATCAGCCATTATTAAAGAGCGTTGTATAATATTTTCCAATTCTCTTATATTGCCGGGCCAACTGTGTCGTATTAATAATTCAATGGCTTTAGGAGTAATGTTAATATTATCTTTTTGGTATTCCTTCGAATATTTTTCGATAAAGTGATGAGTTAGTTGAGGAATATCTTCCTTTCTTTCTCTAAGAGATGGTGTGTGGACAGATATTACATTTAATCGGTAGTATAAGTCTTCACGAAATGTATTCGTTTTAGTCATAGCATGAAGATCACTGTTAGTGGCAGCAATTATTCTCACATCGATTTTTTGGGTTCTAGTGGCTCCAATCATCGTAATTTCTTTCTCTTGAATTACACGAAGTAACAAGGCTTGTACTGCATAGGAAGCATTCCCTATTTCATCAAGAAATATAGTTCCTCCGTCTGCAGCCTGAAAAAATCCAGCTCTGGTTTCATTCGCTCCAGTAAACGATCCTTTTACAAATCCAAAAAGCTCACTTTCCAAAAGGTTTTCAGGTATTGCCCCGCAATTAACTGTTACAAAAGGGGATTGCGAATATTTACTATTATAATGTATAGCTCTAGCCACTAATTCTTTTCCTGTGCCGCTTTCTCCTGTTATTAGTACGGTGGCTCTATTATTTTTAATTCTGTGTACCAGAGAAAGAACTTTTTCTAGAGCTAGAGAATTACCAATAAGCCCTGATTTCTCGATGTTTTTCAATGGGCTAACTGCAGATTGCGAAATACAAGCCTCTTCTTTTTCATTAAATGCTTTTTCTACTGCTGATTTTAATTCTTCAATAGTAAATGGTTTAATGAGATATTCCATAGCGCCTGATTTCACCGCTTCCACAGCACCTGAAACAGAGGGAAATCCAGTAATAACCAATACAGGTATATCAGGAAAGTGTTCAGAAGTGTATTTTATCAGCTCCATGCCATCTATTCCAGGCATCCTTAAATCGGTCAATAATAAATCTATTTCAGAATTTTTCAGAATTTCTATTGCATCAGTTACATCAACAGCCTTAAATGTCTGATAGCCTAGTTTGGAAAGTTGTCTGTAAAGCACTTCCAAGACTTCGTAAGAATCGTCAACAATTAGTACGGTTTTATTTCTCATTGCTTTTGTTGTAATGGGAGTGAAACAATAAAAGTTGTACCGCCCTCTTCCTCAGAAGAAAAATTGATAGTGCCATTATGTTTTTTAATAATACCATGGACTACACTCAATCCCAAGCCAGAACCTTCACCTTCTGGCTTGGTAGTAAAAAACGGTTCAAAAATTCTGTCATTTATTTGTGAAGACATTCCTTTTCCATTGTCAATAAAGTACATTTTTAATTGATTATCTTCTTTTCTCAATTTAACGATAATATAACCACCTGGTGGCGTTGCTTGAATAGCGTTGATAACCAAATTAAATATTACTTGTGTGATTTGAATAGGGTCAAGTTTCACAACAATATCTTCGGAACTAAGCTGTAGGTTTAGCGATACTTCAGCATTTTGAAAACTTGGTTTAAGCAATTTTAAGGAATCCTCCATTAATGAATTGATAGAGATTGCTCTAATCTGTTGTGGCATTTCACATGCAAAAAACATCAGATTTTTAACTATCTCTCTGGCATGAAGTGTTGAATTGATGATTTTTTCAATATCATCTTGTATGTTCTTATCACTTTTTTGAATTAGTTGGGCAAATCCCAAAATGCTCGTTAATGGCGTATTTAACTCATGTGCAATTCCAGCAGAAATCTGTCCCAATATTGCCAAACGATCATTATGCCTAAATTTTCGTTCCATCAACTCCTCATTTTGTCTATGTTCAAAGTTTTCAATAAAAGTCCCTATTTCTTTTGCAAGCTTGACCAGAAGCTGATGTTCTTCTTGAAGAAAATCTGTCTTACTAAATTTTTGATCGGGGTAATGAATAATTAAATTTCCTTTTTCTTCTCCATTAACTTCGATGTTTACACACTGAAATATTGTACTTCCTTGAAGAGTTCCAGAAATAAAGTGACCCTTGCGCAATGAAATCTCTGCAATCGCACTTTCAGAATGCCTCCAGGCTTTGGGAATCGCCTGAACAATTGCATTCATGGTTTTATCAAAAGAATTATGATGAAGAGTAATTATATTGGATATTTCATACAAGCAGGTTAATTCCTTTATCCGTTCGTTTAAGGTTTCTATTACGTTTTCAGCTTCCATTAGTAGTAGTTTCTTCAAACTTACTAATTTTCGGTTTCACTAACTCATTTTAATAGAATTGGTATTGAACAGAGAAATTAGTTAAAAGCTTTAAAATCCCGACTCTTATTCCAAAAATAACTTAAAGCCATACTCAAAAACATTAATAGGATTATCCAGCCGTTGGCTACTCCAAAGAATTGGCGGAGTTCTATATTTCCAGCAAATGAAGTCCAAACTCTTCCAATTAAAGATAATTGGAATAATAGCCAGGGGACATACAACATAGGATGATAAATTAATCTCTTAACTTTCACTACTGCTGGAAAAATGATAGGAGCATGCGCCCAGATCATCGAAAAGGCAAAGCCCAAAAAGAAACTGTGCACCCATAAATCATAATAGAGTGCATGGTTTTCCATGAAAATCATAATAAGCGCATGGAATAATAACCAAACAAATCCTACTATTAAGCCTAATCCAATGTATCGATATTCTCCTTTTTTCTTAACGGATTTTCTTGCCATATCAAATCTTAAAAGCCAAAGTGCAATTAAGGCAATCAAAATTCCGGTTATTCGACTTCCACCGAAATGAAAAGGGATGAAAAAACTTGTGAACACACCTGCAATCAGGACATATAAAAGAATAATAAAGATCTTTTTGACAGGCAGAAACCTGCTCAACTCCAATCTTTCGCCCACTATGGTAAAAAGCAAAAATGCAATCCACCAAGGCACCACCATAGGAATAAAATCTGATTTTAGTAATAATGCATTCCCCACAGCCCAGCAAAAAGCTCCTAATGCGATCACATAATGCGAGGCTTCTTTCACCCTCATACTTTGGATGTACATCAGAAAAGTCAAGCCTGCAGATGATAACACCAAACTGATAATTGCTATGTGTGTGAAGCCAAACAAGTTTAAAGGCAAAGCCAAAATTGCCAGAATGGGGACGAAAAACCAACCTTTGTTTTTCATCACAACAGCTCTTTCGATGCTAATTAAAGCACCCAAGAAACTTCCTGTCATAATGATTCCATGATGAAAAGCAGCTTCTGTAATGTTAAATTGTGCCCAACCCAAGCGCAACCAACCGCCAATGATGCCCATTATCAATGAAAGCATCACAAAGGGCAATATCCAGATGTGCTTTGGCATTTATAAATCCTTTTTGTTGTAGGCTTTTAGTGATAATCCAAGTGGAAGAACAGTCCATACCAGCATGACTAGCAAAATAATGCTGATGCCCCAATTCTCGGTAAATACTTTTTGAAAAATAGCACCACTATAGCCCATTAAAGCCGCTGCCTCTGTTTGCATCAGAACCAGGATTCGCATCAAATCAACAGGGTTTAAAAAGCTGATATATAAGACTAACTTTTCAATTGGGTAGTCGCTGAAATTATACATTAAAAGCAGAATAATTCCATCAAAAAGGAGTACAAAATATACCCAGATCAGAAGTGAGAATCCCATTCCTTTTGATTTGTCTTTGGTCCAAACAGCTACTCCTAAAGCAAGCGCAACAAATATGAAATTAAGAAATGCAGTCCCTATGATCATAAATATGGAAGCGGCCCCAGCATTCATAATGAGTAGAGGAATACCTGCCCCGAGTAGGTAAACGCAAGTAAAAACTACAGCAAGACTTAAATACAATGCCATAAACAGCGTTTTTCTCTTGATTGGCTGTGCATGCATCAGCATCATAAACTCATACATATTGTAAAAATATATGGTAGCGAAAATCAGGCATATCATGGGCGTCACTAATAGGCTAACATTCAGTATGCCAGTTAAAGCTTTATCTCCCTGCCCTTGCAAACTAAAAAGACCAAAACACACTGTCCACAAAAATATTAAGTAGAGCAACATGACTTTATTTTTCAGTAAGTCAGCTGTTATAAATTTGGCTATTTTAAACATAGTGATTTTCGGTATTTAAAATGCTGGCAATAATTTTATTTAATCGGCTTTCAGATGTTTCTTCTTTTAGATCAGTCATTTGCTTATCAAAATATAAACTTCCATCCATCAGGTAGACCACCCGGTCTGCTATATCATCCAGATCATTCAAAATATGAGAGGTTATCAATACCAATTTATTTTCCTTTTCAATAGCCTCTTTCAACTTTTTCTTTAATATTTCATTTGATACAGGATCTAAACCGGCAGTAGGCTCATCCAAAATTAAAATCTCGGGTTTGAAAAGAAACGCCAAGGCAGCACTTACCTTTTGTCTCATTCCGCCAGATAATATCCCCAGTTTCTTTTTGCGCATACTATCGATATTGAATGCTTCATATAAGGAAAGATCATAATCAGTCACATCCTTTCTTATACTTTTCATCATTTTAAAAAGTTGCTGCACAGACATATGCTCAGGAAACCTATTGATTTGGGGCATATAGCCTATTTTTGATCGATAGTCACTTTGATTTCGGATATTCTCATTTTGCACATGAATCTCTCCTTTTT
Source organism: Marivirga tractuosa DSM 4126 (assembly GCF_000183425.1). Taxonomy (NCBI): domain Bacteria; kingdom Pseudomonadati; phylum Bacteroidota; class Cytophagia; order Cytophagales; family Marivirgaceae; genus Marivirga; species Marivirga tractuosa. The sequence continues at coordinate 3,199,154 of NC_014759.1, read as the reverse complement.
CAACAGTGACTAGTGCTAAAATGCTTTTTATAAGTGTGGTTTTACCTGATCCATTTGGTCCAATTAAAGCCACACATTCTCCAGCACTGAAATGGAGATTAATTTCATTTAATACTTTATGTTTGGAAAAATGCTTATTCAAATTTTCAATTTTGATCATAGTGATTGGGTTTAATCTTGGGTTTTTGATCAATAAGTTGTTCAGGAATAAATTGCGGAAACAGCCGTTCTGCCGCATCCAAACTATTCACCAAAAAGCTGTGCAATAACATACTGGCAGCTGGAATTTTGTCTGTGACAATGGCAAAAAGATTTACCGGTCGATGCGGTACATCTCCAATTCCGTCTTTATTCAAATCGTAGCCCGTATATTGGCTCCAGTAATTCCCTTCAAAGTGATTAAGGTTTGATTTTGAATTAGTCAGGACTTCAAAAGTATTGCCTACAAAATCGTTCTCTACAATTTTATTATCCAGACTATTGCCTTTAATGTCCATGGCTTTACCATTATTATGAAAGAGATTGCTTTTAATCGACAGACGGTTGGCTCCTTCTGCGTATATACCTACTGTATTTCGTGAAAATTCATTGTTTTCAATACTCCCATCTGAAATTTCTTTTAATAACAAACCGTAGCTGGCGCCTCCCCAATTATCAAGAAATTGATTATCTCTCATTTCAATATGCTTGCTGAACATCACTGCCACACCGGATCCGTTGTCTTGAAAGCGGTTATTCTCATACTGGTCATAATTGGAAAACATAAAGTGTAATCCATAGCGCATATTATTTTTACTTAGGTTTTTGGCAATGTAGCTTTCATCTACAAATTCAAAATAGATCCCATCTCTATGAAATGAGACTTCATTATTAGTGACTTGAATGCGCTTTCCTTGCCAAATATGGATTGCATTTCCCGCGGTAGATTCATCTGTGGCCCCACCTATTATTTTATTCCCATCAACAATACAATTGTTAGATTTTTGTAGATAAATCCCAAAAAAGGTATTGATGAGGGTATTATTTAAAATTTTAACATCCCTAACTCTGTTTAATCTTATAGCGGCTCGGTCTTTAATATAACTTACTCCAATGTTCTTCAGTGTTAGATTTTTAATGACCACACCATTACTTTGAACAATGAATATTTCATCTCCTTCTTGACTATCTACTATGGCTCCCTCTTCGCCAATGATGGTCAGTGGTTTTTCAATAGAGATCAGGTTTTCATAATAAACTCCAGATTTAATGAATATGGTATCATTTTCAGACGCCTTCAGTACTGCATCTTTAATCGAATTATCGGATTTGCTTGAGGCAACAAAAATGGTTTTAGCTGATACGCTGACTGATATTAGAACAAAATAGAAGAGCAGAAAGTAGCGAGTCATTGAATGCTAATGTTTAAATGGTTTCAGTAGAAAGTTTCTGTTAATTGAGTCCAAGTCATACTTTCAAATTCTTGAGGTTGCTTAACAAAAGCAGCTAAGTTTTTACCCATAGGACTCTTGAAATGTGCATTTTTCACAAAATATAAGCTTTCAACTTTTTGGAGACTTTGAGGTTTATCGTATGCCACCGCCATAGTATGACCAAATTCAGTATCAGCGTTTTCTTTCATATAGGGAAGCATACATTCGATCGCATCGAATTTATATATTCGTCCCTTTTTTGTGACAAGTTCCGCTCCATATTTAGGATCTGCTATTGTCATTTTGCAATAGACGCAATGGTCTTTGCCAAAATTAATTGGCTCAGGCTCTATTGAGCACCCTGATACAAATACAATGACTGCAAGGACACAAAGAATCTTTAAATATCTCATTAATTTTTCCTTTTAAACCAGAATGCTCCAAATCCTAGAAAAGTGGATAATCCTAAAAATCCACTCCCTAAATGCGGATAGGAGGTTACATAGAAATTTAGTAAATCCTTTTCACCTAAAAGCGGAGGCATATAAGTCATACCCGGAACTTTAATAGGAGCTTTGGGATCAAGATTGTGCCCATAATCATATAACCATAAATAAAAATCATAGATCCCAAGCGCTCCTAAAATAGCTATAATAATAAACCAAGATAAATAAGCCCAAGCTTTGTTGAGGACTAATGAAATCAATCCTATTGCCATCATGCTATAAGCCACCAACGGAAAATATTTCAATTCTGGAATAGAGTCAGGCTCGATATATTGCATCCCGATATAGTGATTCAGAATATTAATATTTTGAATGATATTCTTCTCACTACCCGAAATTTTATTGATCCAGATGTGCATTTTCAAACCACCCGGAAATTGGGCTGCGTCTAATGTAATTTGCCATAAAGGAAATAAAAAAACGGCTCCAAGTGATAACACGCCCAATAGCATCAGGATTTGCGGTAATCTGCTTTTTTGCTTGAGTGACATCTTAATTTATTTAAATAGGTGAAGAAAACTGCTGACTAGTTGCCAGCAGTTTTATCAAAATTATTTACCAATATTGGCATTTTGTTTAGCTTTCTCATAGAAATCATGAGCAGCCTGTTCATTCTCTCTCAATTTCTCATTTAATCCCCATTTTAAAGGAACATTTGAGCCTTTAGGAGAAACTCTAGCATAACCAGACATTTCTTGGTGAAGCGCGGAACAGAAATCAGTACAGTAGAATGCAAATACTCCTGGTCTTTTAGGTTCCCAAAGTAAGGTTCTAGTTTGCCCAGGCATTACTAACAATTCAGCATTAGTAGCCCCTTGAATTGCAAATCCGTGTGGCACATCCCAATCCTGTTCTAAATTGGTTAGGTGGAAATATACTTTATCTCCTACTTTAAATCCTTCAATATTATCAGGAGCCAAGTGGCTTCTAATTGCAGTCATATAAACATGCACTTCATCGCCATCACGCTCTACTCTAGTTTTACTTTCACCTAAGGTAGCATAAGGGTGCTTATTTTTCTCAATATCATAGAATTTGACAGAATTAGGCTGAATTTTATCTGCAGCAATAGCTTGCGCATAATGCGGTTCTCCTTTGGTTGGGAAATCTAAAATCAATTTCATTTTATCACCGCTGATGTCAAATAATTGAGCAGAGTGTGCCAATTCAGGACCTGTTGGTAAATAACGATCTTTAGTGATTTTATTCATTGCCACTAAATACTTGCCATCTGGTTTTTTAGTTTCTCCACCAGGAATTACTAAGTGACCAGGAGAATAGAAGGTTGATTGACGATCTAAAATTTCTTTAGATGCTACATCCCATTTCACTACTTCAGATGATATAAAGAAAGTAGTATAAGCATTTCCTCTTCCATCAAATTCTGTGTGCAATGGTCCTAAGCCCGGTTTTTTAACAATGCCATCTAGAGCAGCTTCATAGCTAATAATTGGAATTCCATCAAATTCACCATCAAAGTTTTTCTCTTCAATTGCTTTCATGATTTTGTCAAATGAGTAAACAGACATATCAGCAGAAAGCTTTCCGTTCCCTACAATGTATTCACCAGTTGGATCAACATCGCAACCATGAGGTGATTTTGGAACCGGAATGAAATAAACCATATCTGGACATTCTTTAGGATCCAATATTTTAGTTAAGGTTTTTTCTTCTGATTCCGCAATGCTAGTTTCTTCATTCATTAAATTATGGAAATAGGAAGTTTCTCTTTCTGTAAATTTCCCTTCTTTCATGTATTGCTCAGCTTTTTTCCAGTTGATCACCGCCATCAAATCTTTATCTTTTTGGGATGCGTTTACCTCCAAAAGACTGTGCTCTTGCTCAGAATTGTAGGTAGTTAAAAAGCTCCATCCGTGAGATTTTCCTTTCCCATTTCTAGCTAAATCATAATTAAAGCCTGGCATTTCAATTTGGAAGGCTAATTCCATGTGACCATGTTCAGGATCAACCGAAACATAATTGATTAAGCCTTTGAAATTCTTTTTGTAAGTATCGATAGGCACATCTTTTTGAGGGATAGGGACAGAAAAACGAGTACCTGAAACTAGGTATTCAGAATTTTCGGTTATAAAAGGCGCACAGTGCAAACCCGCCACATCAGGAATTTCCAAGATTTCAACTGTTTCGAATGTTTTTAAATCCACTCTGGCAATTCTAGGAGTGTTGTTACCATTTACGAATAACCATCGGCCATCAAACTCGCCATCTGTTTGGGAAAGTTCAATATGGTGAGAATCATCCCAAGGCACTTCTCCATAAGAAGTATTGAACATGGCCTTGGTTTCTTCACTGTAGCCATATCCATTTTCAGGATATTTTGAAAAAACAGGAATTTCCTTTAATAATCTTCCTGAAGGTAATCCGTAGGCAGTGATTTGTCCACTATAACCACCAGACATAAAAGCATAAAACTCATCATACTCACCGGGAGCAACATAAGCCTGCTCCGCTGCGCTACCTCCCAAAACTTGGGAGGTTTCTGAACCTTGATTGCCACAGGAAGCCATTAAAAAAATCAGACTTAATCCTGCAACATAATTTAAATAATGTGTTTTCATGTTACGTTTTAGTTTAGTTAAAAAATTACTTGAGTAGTTTAAGATTTAATTGCACCGTCTTTTTTACCGGCTTTTTCCATATCATTCTTTCTAAAGAATTCTAATATTTTGCGAGCATCATCCGGCTTGATATTTTGATTTGGCATTCTAGTCATACATTCTTCCAAAAGCTTTTGAGCTGTTGGGTCTTCCTCTAGCATCACATCCACATTAGTAATCATGTTCATGATCCATTCTGGCTTTCTACGATTAGTTACACCCTGAAAACCAGGGCCTACCACACGCTGATCAGTTAATTTGTGGCAAGCAGAACATTTCATATCATAGATGGCTTGTCCTCTTTCCACCCATTCTTCATTTAATGGATCAGAAACTTCAACTTCTGTGAATTCTCCTACCCCTTTACCCATTTTTATGGTTTCAGGAACTTTCTTTTCTTCTACTTTTTCAGCTTTGTTTTGAGCAGTGTCTTTACTTTTTTGTTCGTTTCCACCGCAAGAATAAATAAAAAGCATTCCTACTAGTGCTGTCGTTAAAATTTTTATTTTTTTCATAGCATTTTTGTTTTCTTTAATATAGTTACTATTGTTTTTAATGCAAAATATTCAAATTAAGTTTTGATTTTATTCATATATCTAAAGGGTAATAAAAACAGAAGGATTGCAATGGGGAGTAAAATGCTTGCATAAAATAAGCCTTCATGAAAAAAAGGTAGCTTTCCTAATTCTTGCCAATAGTAAAACCCTTGCAAAAACATGATGAACTCCGTTGAAAGGAAGCCAATCAAAAGAAGGTTTACTGCTGGTTTATGTAAAGTATATGTTTTATTATTTTCATTTGAAAGATACTCTAACCATAAATAGGCAGTAAAAAAGCCCAACATATTCAAATGGATAAATCCAATAATGAAAAGCCTGAGTAAAACAGCCATTTCTGCCATTTCAGGAACCACTAAGGTAAACTGAAAAAGTGTGCGCGTTAAAAAAACTGCAATTAATAGCTTCAATAAGAGTTTTTGCACTGCGCTCAATGAATTCTTGAGTTGTATCCAACTGCCACCAAATGATTTTAGTAAGGCAAGGACAGCTAATAATTGTAACACCACCGCAATAGCATTAACATAATAACTGAATTCCCATCGATATCCCCAATAAAGGACTAATGCATAGCTCAGAATATTTCCCAGCAAGAAAAGCCAGTAAAACTGATTGAAAGCTTTATTGCTAATTTTAAGGATAGTCCCAAAACGGTTGAATAATAGAGCCAACAAAGCAAAGAGCAACCAACCATTAAACTGAAAGTGTAAATAAAACTGAATAGCGATTTGATAAATGACATTAGCGCCATTTTTAGATGCCATAATGTAGGCTACCACAAAAACGCCTACAGTAGAAATAAATAGAAATAAGATGGCGGTTTTTAATAAAAGAGAGCTTCTATAATCTTTTCTACTGTGATCTTTCCAAACTCGTACAGCAAAAACATAGCTTAAAACTATATGCAAAGTGGAAAAGAAAATAGAAAAGGCTGCATAACCCTGAATTGGAAATGCTATTGCCATTCCTATGACTGTTAGCTGAGTTAACCAAAACAGCCAAGTATAAATTGGCTTAGCGGCTTTTTCTTTAGGTAGCAACTTAGCATGAAGCATAATAAAAATCCCTAGGTAAAGCCAGCCGAGTAGTGCTACATGTGAATGTCCGTGCAACATGTTTCTATAGTCTAACCACTCAATTTCCCAAACAAAAGCTCCTCTGAGGAGCAAGCCCATCAGAGAAGCTATAAGAAAATTAACCAAACTAACTATTAACCAAGTTTTCTTCATGAATTTAGCCAAAGGCTATTTTATCAGTTCAAAGAGTTAAAACTTTCCTCTACCCTTACAGCTTTAGGAAAAAGTATATTATTTTCTAAATGAATATGTCTATGTAAATCGTTTTGAAATTCCTCCAACAATGCAAATGTTACTCTATAAGTATTGCAAGCATGTGCTGGTGGAGTATAGTTATTTGTTAATCTTGCAATTTCTTCAAATCGATCCCCTTCAGCTTCATGTTCATCCATCATCATTTTAATTGGATTTTTGACCGTTCCAAAATGAGGCGCTTCTACAGAACTACCATCATTTAAATGCTTTTCTAATTTCCTCACATGAGGGAAAAGAATAAATTCTTCTTTTTTCATATGGGCAGTCAATTCCCCGGCTGACTCAAAAAATAGTTGTTTAACCTCATGCAATTCTGGATTTGAATCTCCATGCACTTTGCAAATTTTCGTAAGATATGGTTTAAGTTCTTCAATCGCTCTTTCAACATATCTGTGATGTGTTTTTTCTATATAATCAGCCAAAAGATCCATAGGCCATGATTTAAAATCAATATCTCCCTGCTCAGGTTTATCCATTACGGCTTCAGCTAAAGCAATCTCTACTTCTCTTTCAGGTATGTTTTTAGCTTCGCAAGCTTCCTGTATTGACCTTCCACCTTTACAGCAAAAATCAATGCCAAATGATTTAAAAACTGAGGCTGATCGGTAATCTTCTGCCACCCATTCTCCTATGGTTTTTTCTTTGTAAACGTTCATAACAATTGTATTTAAATATAGAATTTTGTTTTACTTATTCCCAATTCTGAGTACTTATTTATTGATACAAATATAAAAGGATATTTTGGTCTTTTTATCTTTTATTACGAAATAATTTTAAAAAAGATGATGTTTGTTAGCTTATTTTATTCAAAAAAAAATTGATAGGCGCGATTCAAACAAAATGAATCACATCTATCAATTTTAAATTAGAAATGAGCTTATAAGGTTTAGAACCTATAAATTAGCATTGTGTAAAAATTTCTTCCTGGAGCGTAAATTTTTTCTCCTGTCGCTAAAATTGGGCGATTTAGATGTTCATAATAGGCCTGATTCAATAAATTGCTAGCACCAAGCTTTAACTGCCAATCAGTAGTAAACTTAAAAGAAGATTCAAATCCAAGCAGATAAAATGAAGGAGAGTCCATTTCGCCAAACTCAGTGGAAACTCTATTTTGTTGATCTACATAGCGGAAATTCAAACTAATCAATCCTCTATTGTCTAGAAAATTAGCAGAAATAGAATATCGTAAATCAAGCGGTGCAATCTCGGCTAGTGGTTCTTCCCAGCTGAGGTTCTCCGCATAAGTGTATGCCAATTGTGCCGACTGACTGAAATTTTCTGAAATCAAATGATTGAAATTGAATTCAAAACCAGTCTTAAATACTTCTCCAATATTTACAAATTGTCTTACTCCTGGGCTGTTCATTAATTTTGGCTGTAGGTTAGTTTTTTCACCTCCTATATAATCAGTTAAGTAGGATGCAAATAAGTTGACTTCTGCTTGCCAATTAATTTCATCATAACTGATAATCCAATCCATTTGATTGTTTTTTTCAGCTTTCAGTCCCGGATTTCCTAATAATTCATAAGGATCCATTCCAACGGCAAAATAATTGATATAGCGCTCTGTCAAGCCCGCACTTCTCTGTGCTCGTGCTAACCAAATGGCAGTCGACAATTTATCACTCCATTCGGCTTTATATCCTAAGCTTATAGCTGGATTAACTTGATTCGCATTAGTGGTCTCATAAAAATCTTCAAAGGCCTCTTCTGTATTAAGACTTTGTGCTCGGTTATATTCTATTCTTGCAGAAGCATGAAAAGAATGGATGCCTAACTGATAAGCGTAAGATGAAAAAACAGAAGATTTCTCAATTTTCCCTTTTTGCCAAGGATTATCATATAGCTTCATTCCTGCATTAGGCCCTATTACGAATTCTCGCTCTCTTTCACCTTCAGCAGATTCGGATTTATAATCTAAACCGAGATAAAACTGTGCATTTTCACTTAATTTCTGTAATTCTGAGCGGTAACCAAAGTTCTCTGTTTCAGCTGGTGTAGAGGCATTCATCATTCTGGGATCTAAAGGCTTCAAAAGATTATCCATCAAATGATCTACTTTAGTGTAATATCCTTTATTAACCCATTTGGTAAAAAATCGACCTTGAAGTATGCGCTCATATTCCGCATTAAGCATCCAAGTATCATCTGTTCTTAAATCCATTCCGAGTGTTGGGAAATCTACATCTCGTGCAAAATTCCTGTTTACAGTTAAAGAAAAAAGGTCTGCATTTGAAGGTTTGTAATGAAGATAAGCACCCAAACTACCTCTTAGAAAATTGCTTGGCACGGTTTTCCCATTTCCATCGGTATAATCGTTCCCTTCTGAATAAGAAAAAAGCAAACCAGCATTGAGCTGAGCAGAACTTAAGCCTACTTTCGCTTCATTTCTGATTACATTTCCATTAGTTTCGTACAAAGCAGAAGCTCTTCCTCTTAAGGCCAATTCGGGTGTAAAAACTGGTGACTCAGACACGAAATTGATGGTTCCGAATGCATTTCCATAACGTAAAGCATGAGGGCCTTTCAAGATCTCCACTTTTTTAATTTGATTTAGCATGATTTGACTGCTTCCCGGATCCATTCGATTAGGGCAAGCAGCATTAGCAGATTGAAGTCCGTCAATTACTACATTGAGCTGATCATATTTAAAGCCTCTCATAACAGGATCAAACCCAAAAGCTGGGCTTTTCCTGATTGCGTTTATCGCTGGATTTAGTGATAAAATAGCGCCAGCATCATGATGAATTTTTTCTGTATCATTTAAGCTTAATTGCTCATCTTTTTCTGCCAAATTGGGTCTTAAGCTAATGACGCTTACCGGCTGAAGAATTTCAATATGCTTAGTTCTAAGTAATGGCTCATTAGATTTTAATGCTTCCGATATTTCATTCGATTTTAGCTGCCATTTACCATAATTAATATGGCTTAACACCAATCTTTCACCTTCTACAAAATAAAGCTCAATTTCTCCACTTTCATTTGAAGCTCCATATTGCTTTGCATATTGATAATATAGACCAACGATAGGCTCTTTGGTGTCAGCATCCAAAAATTTTAATTTTTCTTTTTTTTGCGCATAGGCAGATAAGCCTATTAGCACAGCCAGAAGCAATAAAATTGCTTTGGGCATAGTAATAGAATGAATCATAATATTATAAATTTGAATAGATTATAATTTGATTTTGCAGCAAAACTATTGCTGCCTTTTGTCTCAATATGGTCTATTCAAAAAAATAGGTGGGTGAAATATTTGACTCTCAAATATTCTAATAACAAAGGAATTAGTAACTGGTGTTTTTGAAATGTGGCCTATGATATGATTAGATTTGATGCCAACATATTTGTTTTTGATTATGAAAAGTTGCTCTACAAGCTTTACTAGAAAAGATTCTTGTTCTTTTTCCTTATTTGAGGCTTCATTTAACTTTTGAGATAAAAGACATTGTCCCTGACAGGTATTAATTGCATTATCACGTTCTACACAGAGATTTTCAATGATATAATCACGATTAAAACCGAATTGAATAAGAATAGCCACCTTTACTATAGGCAATGCCAAGATAAGAATTGAAAAAGATATAGCTATTCGTTTTTTCATTTTGCTGCGAAGGTAGCTTAATCATAAAATATATTATGTGCCATTAGTTACTTAATTCAATAATTTTTTCAATCGTTTCTTTATTATTTACGCCTAAGCCTTCTTGCTGATGTTGCATTACCCCTTCTGCATCAAAAACAGAAATAATGTTGGAATGAGAAAAGTCAATGGGAGAGATTTGTTTGTATTTAACCGCCACGATATTGGCAAATTCTCTAACGGTTTCTTCAGTTCCTCTTAAGAATAACCACTGGTCGCCTTCCAATTGATAATCTTCTCCAAATTGGGTTAATCGCTCTGGTGTATCATTTTCCGGATCAATACTCACTAATACATATTTCACATTTTCTTTTCCTTTTTCAGCTACTTGCTCTTCAATATTGCGCATATCAGCAGCTAATCTTGGACATGCTGTTTGGCAAGAAGTATAGACCATTACCACAGCCAAAACACTTCCTTGCAAATCTTTGAATTCTATTTGCTCATTGTGCTGGGTAGTCCAAACAGAGGGAATGTTATAAATAGATAAATCATTAAATTCTTCTTTGGAAGTAATACCTTTATCTTCATCATTTGAGTCCGGTTTTTCGACATTATCACAAGCGAAAAATAGAATAGTAGCGAGAAACATCATTAGCGTTTTCATAGCGATTGTATTTTAAATTAATTAGTATTACGCCCTTTCAGGGCTTTGGAGATAGTTTTTTTTTTAACACAGGGCTTCACCCTGTGTTAAAATATGACGTCCTTTCAGGACTTTCATTGATTTAATTCTAATGCATTCTTTTCGTAATCTTTTACACAGCGAAAGCCCATATTGCTCATGGTATTTCTAGCTTTTAAACTTGATCTTATGGCATAGCGCATGAAAGCGGCATAATTCATGAGATCATTAGCACTTACAGCTCCCCCTGCACAAAATAAATTAGCGTCTGTATTATTGTTGGATCTTGATTCTCCTGTAATAATGATACTGTTAAAATCATATACCCATTCCCAAACCAAGCCATGTAAATCATAAACTCCGTAATAATTAGGAGTGCTTTGCCCCACTTCTTTCAAATAAGTTTTAGGTTTTTCATAGCCTGATACTATTTTTTGATTGAATAAACTGTCTTCTCTAGCATCAATTGAATTTTCACTTGCCATTGCGGCAAATTCCCATTCATCTGTGGTAGGAAGTCGCTTATCCTGACATTCACAATAAGCTTTGGCTGCATACCAAGAGACATTATTCACCGGGCTATTTATTAAATGCTTAGGCACTTCACCATCAGCAGTCCATTTGGTCAAATAGCTGGCATCTGCAAATAATGCTTTCACATTTTCTTTTGACCATTGAGGATATTTCTTGATAAATTCGGCAAACTCTTGATGCGTAACAGGTTTAGCATCCATGTAAAATGGTTCTATTTCTACCTGCACTTCTTCTTGGCTTCCATAAAGGGGGATATAAACTCCCCCTTCAATTTTGCGCATCTCAATTTCCTGTCCATTTACATTTAAATGGAATAGGAAAAAGATTGCGAGTGTGAAATATCTAAGCATGGTATTTTATTTATTATTTTTTACTTGCTCGGGTGTAATGGTAGTTCCATTATTACCCCAATTGCTGTAAACATAATTGAGCACAGCAGCTACATCTTCATCGCTCAATCTTTGAGCAGGCATTGCGCTATTATAGGTTTCACCGTTTACTTTAATCTCACCTGTTAAACCATTTACCACTGCATTGATCGCCTTTTCTGGGTGACCATTTATATAATCAGATCCAGCAAGTGGTGGAAAGGTTTTAGGAATACCTTGACCTTCTGCTTGGTGACATGCCAGACAGTTTTGAGAGTAAATCTTTTTCCCTTTCGCAATGCTGGTTTGTAGATCAAAATCAGCGGGTGACGGAGCTTGTTCCTCAACCTGTGCTTCTACCTTCTTCTCTTCAGGAGGAGTACTTTCAGCAATTTCCGATTGTGGGTTATATGGAATAGCTTCTGTTCCTTCATCATATACCACATGGTTTTCTTCGCCTGATACACTTAATATGCCCAAAGCTCCTTTATTAAATGCTCTAAAAATAGAGTGGTCAACCAACACCAAATTATCAGGAGACTCCACTGTGAATTCCAACATTGCTGAGCCACCAGCAGGAACTAAAGTGGTTTGAACATTTTTATTAATACTTTCTCCACCTTCTAAATGAACTCTATCAAAAATTTCACCGATTACGTGAAATGAAGAGGCAAGATTTGGACCACCATTTCCAAAGAATATTCTCACGGTTTCTCCTACTTGCGCAGTAAGTGCATTTTCACCAGTTAAGGCACCAACTTTTCCGTTAAACACCACATAGTCAGGATTTTCATCTACTGCTTTTTGCAAATCGAAATCCTGCAAGCCTTTTTCTCCATGTTTTCCTTTAGTGTAAAAATCACCTTGCATTACATAGTACTCTTTATCTACAGGTGGCAATCCTCCTAATGGTTCTACTAGAATCAGTCCATACATACCGTTTGCAATGTGCATTCCAACTGGAGCCGTAGCACAGTGATAAACATATAATCCCGGATTGAGCGTTTTAAAAGAGAAGGTTTTCTGTTGACCAGGTGCAACAAATGAAGCTTCCGCTCCTCCACCTTGACCTGTTACAGCATGTAAATCAATGTTGTGTGGCAATTTATTATCAGGGTGATTTTTAAGTGTGAATTCTACTATATCTCCCACTCTTGTTCTAATAAATGAACCTGGTACACTTCCTCCAAATGTCCAATAAACATATTCTACACCATCATCCATTTCAGCCACTTCTTCGATGATTTCCATATCCACAAAAAGCCTTTTGGCAGTTCTTTTACCTATGGGTTTTGGAACATGAGGTGGAGCGGTTAATTCCGCTTTCATTGTACCAAGAACTTTAATGTCTTCATTTTTATTTCTGTTCGATTTCACAATTTCCTCTTGTTGCTGACAAGCCGAAAAAAGAAAAGGAAATAGCAGGGCAAAAAACAAATAAGTGATTCGATTCTGAGTCTTTCTATGCGTTTTCATAATCTATGCTTTTAATTATATTCGGATATTTTTATCCTTTTTTGATTGATACAAATATCACTAGAGAACTTTAGAATAGAAATGTTCCAGATCAGGCATTGAGAAGTTTATTCACAGAGATAAGTCTGCGAAAACGCAGGAAATTAAATAAACTGTTCGTACTCGGAGAGTAAATTATACATCTCTGGGAGGCTTTCAATGCAAATACAACGTCCATCCAAGGATAATAAGCCATCATTTTTCATATGGCTAATGGTTCGGCTAACTTGTTCGGCATTGGTTCCGGCAATCTGTGCAAGTTCTTGTCTACTGAGCGTAATCATAATTTGCCCTTTATTATTCTTCTGTCCTACTATTTCTCCAGCATAAACAATAGCGTAAGCTACCTTTTCATCTGTGGTCATTTGGGCAAAGAACTTGTTTCGCATTTCACTTTTACGAAGTTCTTTTGAGTAGAACATCATGATCTCAATAGTGAAATGCGTATTATTCAAAAAAGCATCATATAGCAACTCATTATTAAGAAAACAAACACGGGCATCGTTGAGTGCCACCGCACCTACTGGATAATTTTCCTTTGCCACTCCTTTATGTCCCATCATATGCCCATTCTTTGCTAATCGAACAATATTTTGTCTGCCTGAAAAACTACTACTCACAATTTTAACATCCCCTGACTGAATAAAATAGGCGCCAAATACTGGAGAGCCCTCAGAGAAAATATATTGCCCTTTTGGGTAAACCACTTGATTTTTGAATTCACTGATTTTAGCCAACCACTGCGGATTTGTCTTTTTTACAAAACATGACGTGGTAGTACATTCTTCGCAGCTTATTTTATTGGTTTTTTGGGGCATAAGGAAATATTATTCAATAATAGCTTCTCAGTAACTTTTTAAAAGTAATCCCTTTGAATTGAATAATCAATAAATCGAAAACAAATTCACATTAAACTAAAACTCTTCAAATTTACAATGTTGGCCTGAATAGAAATTTATTACTCTTGAAAACTTTTATTTCTAAAAAGAGTATATATCTTTGTTAGTGAATACTTACTTACTATGAAAGAGATTACCAATAGACAGTTAGAAATCATAGAAGCAGCGGGCAAAATACTTACTGCTTCTGGCGTAGGAGGATTAACCATAAAAAATTTGGCTAAGGAAATGGGTTTTTCTGAAAGCGCAATTTACCGTCATTTTTCAAGCAAGCAAGATATTATTATTGCCATGCTTGAGTATTTGGCAAAAAATATGGACGAAAGATATGGAGTAGCAATTTCCCAGGATCAATCTGTGGAAGAAAAATTCATTAACCTCTTTACCAGCCAATTTACATTTTTCAAAAGTAATCCATATTTCGTGGTAGCGGTTTTCTCTGATGGATTAATGGAAGAAAGTCAGCAAGTAAATGATACGATCCATAAAATCATGACTGTAAAAATGAAACACTTAAAACCCATCATCATGCAGGGGCAAGAAGGTGGCATTTTTACAAATGAAATATCAGTAGAGGAATTACTAAATGTAGTTATGGGCTCTTTTAGGTTATTTATGTTTAAATGGCGAATTGCTGATTTTAAATATGACATTGAGGAACCAGGACATAAAATGACACAAACACTTTTAACACTTATAAAGAAGAAATGATGAAAAAATTAAGCTTTATTACCTATTTATCAATAGTGCTGTTATTTACTATGAGTGCTTGCAATAATAATACAAATGAAAAGAATGTAGCTGAAAAGAGTCAATTTCAGCATGATAAGAATGAACTTGGAATTGAACTGAATAATGGACAAAAGTGGGAGGTAAATCAAGAAATGAAACCACCTTTGGAGCGTAGTGAAATCTCATTGAATAAGTATGATGGGAAGAATTATGAAATTCTTGCCGAGCAATTGAAAGCCAATAATGACGAGTTGGTAAAAACGTGTACTATGAAAGGCAAAAGTCATGATGAGTTACATAAATGGCTGCATCCTCATATGAAGTTAACTACTTCACTCCTAGAAGCTAAAAATGAAAAAGAAGCTGACAAAATAATTCAAAAATTGAAAAACTCATTTGATACTTTTCACCAATACTTTCAATAAAGGAATTGATTAACTAAAAAAAATTTAACTTATGAAGTTAGTAAATATTCACAAACTACTTTTGCTAATGCTTTTTCTGTTATTGAAAATGGAAATAGCCAGTGGTCAAGTTTGGACTCTAAAGCAATGTATTGATACTGCATTAGTCCACAATAATAACTTAGAAAGCGGAAGAAATTCTATTGCTATTGGCAAAGAAAGAGAAAAGGAGGCAAAAGCTCATCTACTACCGAAAGTTACGGCTAATGCAGATTATAAATATTTCACTGATTTGCCCTATCAGTTAATGCCTCTTTCTACCTTCAATCCTGCGGCTTCGGAAGGACAATTCAACGAAATACAATTCGGGGTTCCCCATAATATCAATGCTAACCTTCAAATTGCACTTCCTTTATATAGCGCTGATATAAATGGTGCTATCAGAAACACTAAGCTAGCATTGGAACTAAGTGAATTGAAATATCAAAAATCAGAGGAAGAGGTGTATTATGAGATTTCTAACCTCTACTACAATGCCAAAATAATTAGCCATCAGCTCAATTTTGTAAAAGCTAATTTAAAAAATGCTGAAAAACTGCTTGAAAATCTTCAGTCTTTAAAGGATGAAAAGCTAGCCACAGGAACCGATGTTAGTAAAATTGAGCTGCAAGTTTCACAGCTGAAAAACCAAGAGCAAAATTTAAGCTATAAATATGGCCAAATAAATAACGCTTTGAAATTTACTATGGGAGTTTCCTTGGATCTTAATATGGAAATAGAAACTGACATCAGATTTGAGGAAAGTTTGCAGGAAGAGTCTGGAATTATCTTGGATTATCAAATTGCCAAAACACAAGAGCAATTAATTCAAAGTGAAATAAGTACGTTAAATCAGTCTCGATTCATCCCAAATGTGAACCTAGTGGGTAGTTATGGTACCACAGGTTTCGGCTACGATCAATCCCCTAATGAATTTTTAAAATTCTTTCCAATGAGCTTTGTGGGCTTGCAACTTTCTTATCCAATTTTCAATAAAGGGGTCACAAAAAGAAAATTGAAGCAGAAACAGTTTGAACTGGAGAATAATGCGCTTCAGCAAGAGCTTATTAGTGAGGCAAATGCTATGAAAATTGAAAATGCTGAGATGCAAAAAGACATGACAAAGAAATCACTGCTAACCACGGAAGAACAGATAGCACTAGCACAGAAAATTTACAATGAAAGCCTCCTTCAAAAAAATGAAGGCTTAGTAAACTTAACGGAAGTCTTATTAGCAGAAAATGCTTTGAGGGAAGCTCAGCAAGCAAACCTTACTGCCATAATAGATTATCTAAAGGCTGATTTAGAGCTCAAGAAATTAAGAGGAAATATTAGAAATATTAATTACTAAAGAAATGAACTGGAAAAAAATAATCGGTATAATCATAGGCATAGCGCTAATAGTAGTGATGGCTATGAAATTGAAAAGCAATAAAGCCATTTCCGAAAATAAGATTTATCAATATGATAAAGAAAAAGCTATTGCTGTTAAGGTAGACACCATTTCTTTCAATTATTTTCAACATAAAACAAGCTATACAGGTAGTTTTAAAGCTCAAAAAGAAAGCAAGATTAGCGCTGAAATACAAGGAAAAATAAATCAGTATTTAGTTGAAGAAGGAGATATTGTAAAGAGAGGTCAGCCTTTAATCAAATTAGATAACTCATTATTAAGACTTGATTTAGAAAATATCAATGTTCAAATAGAGGATTTAGAATCTGATGTTAAAAGATATAAATCATTAGCTGAGAGTGATGCTATAAAAGGAATTCAGCTTGAAAAGGCTAAAACTGGATTAAAAAGTGCTAAAGTTAAGCAAGCAATAGCCTTAGATAAAATTAGCAAAACAGAAATCAAAGCACCATTTAATGGAATTATCACTGCTAAAATGAGCGAAATTGGAAGTTTTGCGGCTCCTGGAATGCCGCTTATTCAATTAACAGATATTTCAACACTCAAATTCAGCATTAATGTAGCGGAAACAGTGCTTCATCTATTTGAATTAGGGCAAAGCCATACCGTTATAGCCGATGCATACCCTAATTTATTATTCACCGGAAAAATTACTTTGATAGGAAGCAAAGCCAATATGAGCAACCATTTCCCGATAGAATTTGAAATTGAAAACACCTCAGACTTAAAAATAAAATCCGGCATGTATGGAGAAGTTAGCATATTGAAAACCAGCCCGAACAAATTGATTAGCATTCCTGCTTCTGCTTTGGTGGGCAGTTCTTCAGATGCGCAGGTATATCTGATCAAAAATAACAATGCTGTTTTACAGAAAATAACGGTAGCCCATAAAATTCAAGATAAAGCCATTATCTCCAAAGGATTAAAGGAAGGGGATGTGATAGTAACCGAAGGTTTTATCAATCTTTTTGACGGTGCAAATGTGGAATTAAATTAAATCAGCGAAACAATGAATATTACTGAAATTTCTATCAAAAGACCCTCGCTGATTATAGTATTATTCAGCATTTTCACCCTCTTGGGTATTATTGGTTTTAACAAATTGAGCTATGAATTAATGCCCGATTTCAATCAGCCCGTAGTTGTAATTAAAACCATTTATCCTGGAGCAGAGCCAAAGGAAGTTGAAAGTTCCGTGTCGGAAAAAATAGAAGATGCACTTTCAAACTTAGAAGGAGTGGATTTTTTGGTGACAAAATCTTTACCGAATGCATCCATTATCATAGCTAATTTGAATTATGGAACTGATTTGGATAAAACTATGCAGGATGCACAGCGCTATATTGACAATATTAAAAAAGATTTGCCCGCAGATGTGCAAAGTCCGGTGATGAGTAAGGTGTCCCCTAACGACTTACCAATTATGTCCATTAGTGCCACTTCTGATTTATCCTCCACAGAATTTTATCAGAAAATGAAAGATGAATACCTACCTCAAATTCAACAAATAACTGGGGTAGCGGAAATCACCATGCTAGGAGGTGAGGAAAGAGAGATTCAGATAAAGGTAAATCAAAATAAATTAAAACTGCATAAGCTCTCTTTATTGCAAGTGGTGGAAGCTATCAATCGATCTGGAGTGGATGTTCCTGCAGGTAATTTAAAAACAGATCAAGCACTGAATTCCGTAAGATTGACTGGTAAATTCAAAACATTAGAAGATATAGAAAATGTGCAACTTGACATGCCATTTCCTGGCAGCCCTGTTTACGTGAAAGATGTAGCAATTGTAACTGATGGCACTAAAGAAATAAGCTCATTAAGTCGATATAACGGCAAAGAAGGAATAGGGCTTTTACTCAAAAAACAAGGAGATGCGAATGCAGTTGAAGTTTCTAGGACAGTTAGAGAAAGATTTCAGACAATCGAAGAGCAAAATAAAGCCTCTAATGTTCAATTCATTATTGCAGATGATAGTACAGACAATACTATTGCTGCAGTAAATTCAGTAGTTGTGGATCTTATTTTAGCAGTTGTTTTGGTTTCTCTGGTGATGTTATTGTTTTTAAGAAGTTTTAGAAACGCTATTATCGTTTTGGTGGCTATTCCGACTTCCTTAGTAACCGCATTTGCCGTAATGTGGCTTTTAGGTTATACTTTAAACCTGATGACTTTATTAGCCATGTCCCTCATTATTGGGATTTTGGTAGATGATGCAACCGTGGTATTGGAAAACATTCAACGCCATCTGGATATGGGCAAGAAAAAAAGAGAGGCTGCCATGGACGGAAGAATGGAAATCGGTTTTTCGGCTCTATCCATTACCCTCGTTGATGTGGTGGTATTTTTACCCATCCTATTCCTTCAGGTTTTTGTGGCAGATATGCTAAAACAATTCTCTGTAGTAGTTATTACTTCAACCCTTACCAGTTTATTAGTTGGATTTACCCTTACCCCTTGGCTTGCTTCACGAATTGGTAAAAAGGAAGATTTACAACCCACTAATTTCTTTAACAAGTTTCTATTATGGTTTGAGAGACAACTTGATGCCCTTACCGATTGGTATGGAAAGCTGCTTAACTGGGTGTTAGAGCATAAAATTGCTTTTACTGCTATAGTAATCCTATTATTTGCTATGACTTTAGGCATCATGCGGCAAGGCATTATCGGCAAAGAGTTGATTTCCACTGGTGATCAAGGAAAGTTCAAAATGGCCCTGGAATTTGATAAATCTACCCCTATAGAAAAAAATAATGCTGTATCTACTGAAATTGAGGAATTCATTTTAAATCAACCGGAAGTATCGACTGTATTCAGCAATATCGGAGGACCAAGCACCGGAATTGGAAGTTTGGGAGTAGGTTCAGCTAATAAAACCGAATTCACCATTCAATTAAAAACCTTTAAAAAAGAATTGAAAGCCTCAGGTCTAGAAGCAAAAGATACGGAAGTTTTCATGAGGAAATTAAGAACTGATTTACAAAAGCAATTTCCTGGAATAAATTATTCTATGTCTGCCTTAGGATTAATTCCGCGCACGGCACCCATAGAAATTACCTTAAGCAGCAGTCATTTAGATAGCGTTATGCAAAGTGCAAATGAATTAAAAGCTATAATCGAGAAAATCCCTGGTGCTGATAATGTAAGGCTTTCAGTTGAAGAAGGAAGTCCTGAATACAAAATAATTCCTGATAAAGATAAGATGCAGCGTCTGGGACTGAGCACTGCTTATGTAGGATTAAATATTAGAACAGCTTTTACTGGGAACGATGATGCTTCCCTCACGGAGGATGGAATTGAATATCCGCTTAGAATTTGGCTAGATGAATTTAGCAGACAAAACTATGAGGACATACAGCAATTATCCATTATTAATCCAAAGGGACAAGCTATAGAAATAGAACAATTTGCTAAGATCGAATTGGATAACTCACCCTCACTTTTGGAGAAAAAAGATCGACAACCTGCAGTAACGCTAACAGCTGATGCTTTAGGTCGTCCTTCAGGAACTGTGGCAGATGAAGTGGTAGCCTATTTAGGAAATAATCCCTTAGCAGAAGGACTAGAAATGACCTGGGGAAGTGATATAAAGCGTCAAAATGATAGTTTTGGGGCATTAGGCTCTGTTTTGCTTATTTCCTTTTTATTAATATACCTCATCATGGTCGCATTATATGATAATTATATTTATCCTTTTGTAGTTCTGTTTTCGATTCCTGTTGCTGCAATCGGAGCATTTTTAGCCTTAAACTTATCCTTAAGTAATTTAAGTTTATTTGCCTTATTAGGTTTAATTATGTTGATGGGCTTGGTAACAAAAAACGCCATTTTGATAGTTGACTTTACGAATCAATTGAAACTAGAAGGCAAGCATTTTAAAGAAGCATTACTGATAGCTGGAAAAGGAAGGCTTAGACCCATTTTGATGACAACACTTTCAATGGTTTTTGGGATGTTACCTATAGCATTGGCCAGTGGAACAGCATCAGAATGGAAAAATGGATTGGCTTGGGTGATTATAGGTGGACTTCTCTCTTCCTTAATTTTGACTATATTTTTAGTGCCAATGGTATATTATCTGGTAGATAAATTAAAAGAAAGAATATATCAGAGAAAATAATTAAAAATGAAAATCGAAATAAAAACAATAATCGCATTTGCGTTATCACTTACTCTTTATTCATTTAACGATCTCAATGTTGACACTCATTCCCTTACCATAAGAGTAAAGAATTTACGAAATGATAAGGGCGAGGTTCAAATTGCATTGTATAATAAAAACGGTTCAATACCCGATGAAAACTATAAGAATTATTACAAAATTCTAAAAGGAAAAATTGTGAATGCTTCATCTACAATAACTTTTAATAATATTCCATCAGGAAAATATGCAGTAAACATTTTACATGATGAAAACAAGAATGGTAAAATTGACAAAGGATTTATCTTGCCAATAGAAGGATTTGGTTTCTCTAATTTTCAATCAATTAGTTTTAAGAACAAACCCACCTTTTCAAAAGCAAGTTTTACAGTAAATGAAGACAAATCAATGAGTGTAAAGGTGATTTATATGTAAGGTGGAATTATCCATCATAAAAATTAACCACATATGTCATTAAAGAGATAAAGTCATCGATTACCCAGTTAGTGAAAAAAGCTAAATAAAGCCTTTCTTATTAAATGGAAAAGTTACAACCCAAGTTTAATAAAATGGAAAAGATAACAATAGACAATTATTTAGACAACCATTATATAAACCGAAGTAATTGGTTAAGAGCTGCTGTTTTGGGAGCAAATGATGGAATAATATCTGTTTCAAGCCTTGCTATTGGTGTAGCGGCTGCGAGTTCCGTCAGAGAACCAATAATGTTAGCTACAGTAGCCGGATTAGTTGCAGGAGCTTTATCGATGGCAGCAGGTGAATATGTTTCAGTAAGTTCACAAACTGATACCGAAAAAGCAGACATTGAAAGGGAAAAGCAGGAACTTAAAGAAATGCCCGAAACAGAGTTGAATATTTTAATTCAAATTTTTGAAAAAAGAGGGCTTAAAAAAGAAACAGCCCAGCAAGTAGCTATAGAATTAACAGAAAAAGATGCTTTGGGGACACATATGCGAGAAGAATTAGGGATAAATGAGATAAGTCAAGCCAACCCAATACAAGCAGCTATCGCATCAGGAACATCATTTCTTGTTGGGGGAGTGCTACCACTTTTGGTAGTGCTTTTTATACCAGTGCTGGGAATGGAATATTGGCTATATGGATTTACGACTATATTTTTAGGAATCTTGGGAGCAGTTTCGGCAAAAACAGGTGGTTCCAGTATGGCAAAAGCTATAGTAAGAATTAGCATTTGGGGGACATTAGCTATGGGACTTTCTGCATTAGTGGGCTATATTTTTGGAGTGAACGTATGAATTAGGTGGATATGTATTCATGATAAACTCTAAATGAAGATCGCAGGAGAATTAGATTTCAATGGTTCCAATAATTCATTCATTAAAGTAAAAAACTACCTAAATAAACCTCCACTACTAAAACCCAATCCCATTATTCTTATTCAATTCATACTGATGCTCTTCCAAATAATATATTTCAGAAAGGTTCATAGGGTTATGGACTTCCTTTTTTACTCCTAAATGTTCAAGTAGAGCTTTAGATTTCGGGATGCTTAATTTGTTGAACTCATACATTAATTTCAATCTACCTTTTCGCATTAAGGCCGGATCTATTTGGTGCAGTTCAGTATTGAAAGTTGCAATAATTTTTATGCCCAATCCATCACCTAAAATTCCATCAGTCAGGTTTAATAACATGGAAATGGCTGATGTTCTGGCACTATTATCAGATTTTAATAATTCCTCAGCATCTTCTATCACCAGTATAATATTTCTATTATCTAACAAGAAATCAGTTAATGCGAAATCATCTAAATTAAGCGCAACTTTCGGAGGGAGGAACACCATCCTTTTATTTACTTGGTGAATAAGGTATTTGATGTAGGAACTTTTACCAGTTCCGGGGGCTCCATAAAGCAAATAAAGACCCGAACCATCTTCTTTGGAGAGTTCCCTTTTCAGTTGTTCATCCACTGCATCAAAGCCTTCATTATAATGTAATGATAAATCAACATCCTGCTTTTTAATTTCAAGGTCTTTTGGCATTAAACCCATTTTGCTTTGCACAATCATCGATATTCCTGACTTTTCTTTATTCACAAAAGTCTTCATCCCCTCTATTAGCTCGCCTTTCAACTTAGAGTCTTCACCATATGCCATTTGCATCATGCTCGAGGCGATCTCAAGTACAATCTCATCATTAAAAACATAAATAGTAGAAAGCATTTCCTCTCCCTCCTTTTCAGAAAATTTTTCTCGTTTATGTTTGCTGCTAATCTCATCAGAAAAATTCTTTTCTAGCCATTCACTAATTTTCTTGATGTCAACCTCATACATTTCAAAAGTATTGGGTACTTTTTCAAAACGACTAAAAAATATTTGCCCCGCATTTATGTCCCCTTGAAAATCAAATGGAGACAAAGTCCATTGAATTGATTGCTGGTTTTGATGGATGCTCTTCATTATGTGTTATTTTATGATTCTCAAATGCCAAATTAGCGGATATAGCAACGCATTCAAATTAATTTAAATTTCATTTGAGGTTCAGTTCAAAAATGATGAATACTTGGTTGTAAAATAAATATTACATAGTTTAATGGAATTATTATATTATATATTTTCAACTAAACCTATCAAGAATGAAAAACACTAAAGACTCCCACCTAAAATTAATTACTCAAAAAGGGAGATTTAAAATGGACTGTAGCCTTGCTATTTTTAGTAATGAAGAAAGAGCGATTTTAGAAAAATACGGACATTGGTTCAAGGCTTTGATTTCTGGTGAATTAGAACCTTATACTGAAAAACAAAAACTATTTATAGAGGCAGCAAAAAACGAACGACATCCCATCTCTATAGAAGAAAAAACATGGTTTAAATATACTAAAAGAAAGGAAATAGAAGAAAAACATGGACATGTGCTGAGTTCCAGGCCAGAATTAAAAACTGATCCATTTTATTCCAGGGAAGGTGCTAAACATTTGAGAAAAAGTCAAATGAGCACAATGGGGAAAAATCATTGGGCTTAAGTGGTTTATAATTTTTAAGTTTAAATTTGGCTGCCAATGTCAAATATTAGATTTTAAAACATGTATATTTTATTTCCGGGAAGACATCATATACTTACCTCATTTCAATTCGAATATCTTACACAAACAATAAAGTCATATTCTGAAAGTGCTTCAAATGATATAGTGGGTGTTATTTTTGCAGTTACTTCGGCAAATCATAGTGGAACAAAACGCAATCCTGTGCCTTTTTATCTGCGAGCTATGATGATACAGGAATTTTCAAATAATCTTGATGTACCCACCTACGTTTTCGGAATTGATGATGTAGGCACCATTGATAATTTTGCAAACTATACAGTTAAACAGATTAAACATCAATCTGATGGGGAATTAAATCTTACCCCCGAAAACACTTCTGTTATTTGTTCCACACCAGTATTGAAAATGTACCAAGAGTTGGGCTTTACTATTCTTCCTGCTGAATTGGAAGATATTAACACTCAAAAATATCATGCTAAACTACCTTGGGATATAGTGGAAATGATTGTTGAAAATAGAAATTGGGAAAATGATCAAAATATCGTTCAGTTAATTCATGAATCAAGTTTTAAAATTTGGAATACTTATAATCTTGGAAGCAAAGTAAGAAAGATATTATCGGATCCAATAATAGGGGAAGACGGAGATATTACAGAATCAAGGGATTATAACACCTATGTTCGTCAAATGGATGAAATAGCAGAGCTTAAATTCAGAGAAACAAGCCCGTATATTTTATCGGGTCGAATTGGAGATATTGGATGTGCTGTAGGATCTTGGATTAAGCAGGCATGCGAAGTATCTGAATTGAGGGAATCAGATTTTTATGGAATTGAAGTAGCACGGCAGTTATATGATGTATGTATTCAAAGAAAGCATAATGGTGAATTCAAAAATCCGAATGTCTTCTTTGCACAAAAAAATGCTGTCACTTCTTTAGTCTTCGAACAGCAGTCAATGAATACAATCCATACTTCTTCACTGACTCATGAAATTGAATCTTATGGAAGCAGATCAGATTTATTGAGTTTTATTCAAAATCGTTTTGATGAACTAAAGTCTGGTGGTGTATGGATCAATAGAGATGTAATCGGTCCTGAAGATGGCGAAAAGAAAGTTTTAATGCTCTTAAATAATGAAGATGGAGCAAATGAAAATATCTATCAATCTTTTTCAAACCAAACAGAGTTAGCAAACCACCTTAATAGTCTTTCTACCTTTTCAAGATTCCTGAGGTTTACAGAAGATTTTAGAAAAGAAGAAAATGATCAAATCAGCTTTAGTCTAAAAACTATTGAAGGGAAAACCTATGTTTTACTGGAACTGAAAGATGCTGCCGAATTTATGTTGACCAAGGACTACAATGACAATTGGAATAGCGAAATGCATGAACGTTTCTGTTTCTGGAGCATCAAGGAATGGAAAGAACAATTAAGCGCAGTAGGTTTCGAATTATTAAATAATTCGGTTGCTTATACTAATCCATGGATTGCTAATAACAGATTCGTTGATAAAGTAAAGTTGTTTGATGAACAGATGCAAGAATTACCCTATCCACCAACCAATGCCTTAATGATTGCAAAAAAACTCTAGCTCTTAATTTGTGTAATAATTACATAATTAACTAACTTTATCAGTATGACTATAACTCAAAATATTAAGGTTGCTGTAGATGCAGTAGTTTTTGGCTATAATTCAACTGATGGGCTATCCATTTTATTAATAAAAAGGAAAAGTGACACTTTTCATGGTACCTGGGCACTTCCTGGAGGATTAGTCCATGAGGGTGAATCATTAGAACAAGCTGTAACCAGAGAATTAAATGAGGAAACAGGAGTATCCATTAATTATTTGGAGCAGTTATACACTTTTGGAAAACCAGAAAGAGACCCAAGAAATAGAGTTGTATCAGTTGCTTATTACGGATTGGTTAAACCTGATATTTTTAAACTTAAAGCTGCAACTGATGCAAGTGATGTTGCTTGGTTTGAAGTAAAAAGACTTCCAACTTTAGCTTTTGATCATAATGAAATTATTTCTGAAGCTATCAAAAGGCTTAAAGGTAAAATCACTTATGAACCTATTGGATTTGAACTCCTCGATGAAAAATTCCCTTTTTCAGAATTAGAAAAACTGTATATGACAGTATTGGATCGACCATTGGATAGAAGAAACTTCAAAAAAAAGATCATGAAATTCGGTTTCTTAGAAGAAACCAATGAAAAGCAAAGCTTGTCAGGTGCTGGCAGACCTGGTAATTTGTTTCAATTTAATCAGGAGAAATACTTCCAACTCAAAAAAGAAGGTATAAACTTCGAAATATAACTCGCTGAAAATTAAAGCTGTATAAATTTATTTTTCTATTTGCGTAAATAATACATTAAATATTTTGTGTATTAATTACACTTATTTATATTTGCGTATACTAAACGCAATTAGAAATGAAGACAGCAGTAATAATAGCACGATTTCAGACCCCGTATTTACATAGTGGTCATACAGAATTAATTCAATCTGTAAAAGCTAATCACAATAAGCTCATTATCATTTTGGGTATTGCACCAATTGCTGGTAGCAAACGAAATCCTTATGACTATTATACCAGGGAAAAAATGATAAAAGACAGCTATCCCGAAGTAATTGTACTCCCCTTATCTGATCATCCTGATGATAAGGTGTGGTCGCAAAATCTGGATAGTTTGCTCAAAAATACTTTCACTACCGAAGGATTCATTTTATATGGTAGCAGGGACAGTTTCATTTCCTATTACAGCGGAAAATATGAAACAGCAGAATTACCACAGCATGGTGATTATAACTCTACAGATATCCGAAAACAATATTCTGATAGAGTTACAAATTCTGAAGATTTCAGGGCAGGTATTTTATATGCCTATCATAATCAGTACACAAAAGTTTATCCCACTATTGATGTTGCTGTCTTTAGAAATAATAGAACTGAAATTTTGCTGGGGCAGAAGGTAATCAACAAGAAATGGAGACTTATTGGTGGTTTTGCCGATGCCGAAGATTCCAGTTTTGAGGAAGCTGCAAAAAGAGAGTTAACTGAGGAATGCGGACCAATAGCGGTCAGTAATTTAAAATACGAAACCTCACTCAAGATTAACGATTGGCGGTATAGAAATGAAGCTGATAAAATTATCACCACTTTATTTAGCTGTGATCATCAATCTGGAAATCCTATTCCTTTAGACGACATAGAGCATCTGGAATGGATAAAAGTCAATGACTTATTTCAAATGATAAAGGATAAAACAATAACTGAGGAGCATATAGCACTATTTCAGTTCCTCTTGAAAAAATAATATTCACCATTAAATAATAAAGCCATGAATAGAAATAACTTAATATTATTAGCCGATGCCTACAAATATTCTCACCACAAATTATATTACCCAGGCACAAATAAAGTATATAGCTATTTGGAGAGTAGAGGTGGGAAATTCAATTCTACTGTCTTCTATGGACTTCAATATTTCATAAAGGCATATTTAGAAGGTATAGCTTTTACCCAACAAGATTTGGATGAGGCAATTCCAATTTTAAAAGAAGTTTTTGGTAGGGATGATGTTTTCGACCCTAGTAAATTCCAATACATATTAGATAAATATAATGGAAAACTGCCCATAAGAATAAAAGCCGTTCCAGAGGGTACGGAAGTTCCTGTAAGCAATGTACTGTTGACTATTGAAAATACAGATCCCAATTGTTTTTGGTTAACCAACTTTTTGGAATCATTGCTTATGCAGGTATGGTATCCTATAACTGTTGCCACAATTAGCAAAGAAATTAAAAAGACATTGACTAAATTCTATAGCGAGACAGCAAGCAACGGAGCTGAGGCAGGTATCGAATATGTGCTAAATGATTTTGGCTTGCGGGGAGTCAGCAGTGTTGAAAGTGCAGGATTAGGCGGTAGTGCTCACTTGGTAAACTTTCAAGGAAGTGATACAATCATTGGATCTGTCTTGGCGCAAAAGTATTACAATACTTCTACAATTTACGGAAAAAGTGTGCCCGCAACAGAACACAGTATTTGCACATTATTAGGGGAGAAAGGAGAACTCGACATCTTCAAGCATGTGCTAAACAGCTTTCCAACAGGAATAGTAGCTTGTGTTTCCGACAGTTATAATATTTTCAAAGCTTGTGAAGAATATTGGGGCGAAGATTTGAAAACCCAGATAATGGAAAGAGAAGGTGTGTTGGTCATCAGACCAGACAGTGGTGATCCAATTAAGACCCTATTGAGAATTTTTGACATCCTATTTGAAAAGTTTGGCTATATCATAAATGATAGGGGATATAAGGTGCTTCCTCCTCAAGTAAGAGTGATTCAAGGAGATGGGGTAAACTACGATGCCATAAAAAACATCTTTCAAGCACTAAAAGAAAATAAAATCAGTGCAGAAAATTTAGTATTAGGCATGGGTGGGGCATTGCTCCAAAAGCTGGATCGTGATACACAGAAATTCGCTTTAAAATGCAGCTATGCTGAAATAAATGACGAAGGAGTAATTGTCCAGAAAAGCCCGACTGAGATGGATGAAAATGGAAATATCACTGAAAGTTTCAAGAAAAGTAAAGGAGGGCGTCTAAAGCTTATCAAAAGTGAGGGAGCATTCAAAACTGTTAATGAGCATGAATATCCAGAAATTGAGGACGAGCTTGTTACCGTTTTTGAAAATGGAGAAATTATTCAGGATTGGACTTTTGAACAAGTGAGAGCTAATGCAAATAACACTTTAAACGATAAACAATATGATCTCAAAAGCAATATACAGAGCATTACATAATGCTAAACAAAAGAAATGGGGTAAAACTTTTTGGGCATTTGATATTCATGAGACCATTGTAAAACCCAATTGGTCAACTGAAAAAATATCAACTGAATTTTATCCTTTTGCAAAGGAAGCATTACAGTTAATCAGTCAGAGAACGGATGTTACAAGCATTTTATATACATGTACCCATCCTAAGGAATTAGAGAAATATCTGATTTTTTTTAGACAAAATGGGATTCACTTTGACTACGTAAACGAAAACCCTGAAGTAGTGAGCAAAAACTATGGGTACTTTGAAAAGAAACCCTATTTCAATGTTCTTTTTGAGGATAAAGCAGGTTTCGATGCAGAAAACGATTGGAAAGAAGTATTAAAAATAATCAATAAAAATCAAGAGATATGTTCGGTATAAATTATATTAAATTCGATTCAATGACTTATGTCATTCAGTATAAAAATGGAAAAATAGCTAGAGAAGGTAAAGGCTTATCATTCTTTTACTTTTCACCAAACTCTTCTATTGCATCCATTCCTACTGGCAGTAATGATATCAATTTCATTTTTACAGAAACAACTTCAGACTTTCAGGAAGTCAGCATTCAGGGGCATATTACCTATAAAATTGAAAAGCCTCGTCAACTCGCAGAACTACTTGATTACACAGTTGACGGTAATGGTAACTACAAAAAAAATGACTTTGAAAAGCTAGATGAAAGATTGATAAATGAAGCTCAAACAGCTACGGCTTCTTTTATTAGAGAGATGGACCTAGTGGATTCTATCAATAGTTCAAAAGAACTTTCATCTGAAATTTATCAGAATTTGAAAGATTCAAATGCGATTTCTCAGCTAGGGGTTATTCCATTAAAAATAAATATCCTATCAATAAAAGCAACGCCAGAAACACAAAAAGCTTTAGAATCTAAAGCACGGGAGGAGTTACTGAAAAAGGCAGATTTAGCAATCTATGAAAGGCGCAATTTCTCAGTTGAACAAGAACGCATGATCAAGCAAAGTGAGTTGAATACTGAAATTGCCATTGTTGAAAAAGAGAAGGAGATTGCTGAAAAACAAATGGAAAGAGATGTTGCTGAAGCTGAAAACGATAGAAAAATAAGAGAAATGAAAGTAACAGCAGATTTTTCTGTTGAATCCAAGCGCCAAGACCTGATAGATATCCAAGTAAGCAATGAAAAGAAATCTGCAGAATCACAGGGCTATGCAGTTGAGGCAATGATAAAGCCTTACAGAGATTTAGACTGGAGACTCCTTTCTGCTTTAAATCAGCAATCAGGTGATGCTCGCAACAATATTGCTTTAGCCTTTAGGGAACTTGCAGAAAATGCAGGAAAGATTGGTACTTTAAATATCAGTCCTGATTTATTTGACATGCTTCTCAAACAAGAAAAAGAAAAGAGATGAATTACGAAAGAGCTATAATTATAAAAGGAAAAACACGGTTAGAAAAGCTTCTTGATCGATATAACAGCAAATCTCAAGCGCAATTTTATATTAACCATAATGGAGGCGATTTTTCTGAATATGAATCGGAACATGAACAGTTTTACAATGGCTTTAACTATGCTAAAAAGATTATTAATAGACAGCTAAAATCCACTGTACTCGAAAGAAATTTCCTGCCATCTTTTCTGTTTGAGAAAAATGATTTGATAGTAGTAGTTGGACAGGACGGTTTAGTAGCGAATACTGCCAAATATGTATCCACAAATCCAATATTTGCAATTAATCCAGATTTAGAAAGAAATATGGGTGCTTTATTGCCATTTGATTTAAATAGTTTGTCAGAAGGGTATAAACGAATACTAAGGGGGCAGAATGAATGCAAGCATATCACATTAGCAAAAGCTAAAATGAACGATGGGCAAGAATTACTGGCTTTCAATGATTTCTATATTGGTAAATCAAATCACAGCTCTTCACGCTACAAAATTATTTATCAAGGTAGGCATGAAAACCAATCTTCAAGCGGAATTATTATTTCCACTGGTGCTGGATCAACTGCATGGCTAAGCTCTGTACTAAATGAATTCAGGGGGTTGGAAAAGTTTTTAGGTTATAAAAGCACGGGCACATTTCAAAGCATGGAATGGGACGATGACAAATTATGCTATATTGTGCGAGAACCCTACAAAAGCCCGAATTTTAGCACAGATATGGTGGCAGGATACGTCAATAAAGATGAAAAATTAATAATTGAATCTTTAATGCCTGATGATGGAGTTATTTTTAGTGATGGCATCATGGAAGATTACCTTGTATTTAATTCGGGTAGAACTGTAACTATTACCAAGGCTCATGACAAAGCTAAGCTCATTATATAAAATGGGCATGGCTAAAGATGAAAATTCCATTTAGTAAAAATTAATGAAATGAAAAAAATCATATTTAATACTTCAGACTATAAATACTTAGCTCAAAAGGTTCTTGAACTAGGTGAATTTGAAAAAGGAGAATTAGAAACAAATACCTTTTCTGATGGAGAACGATATCAAAGAATATTATCTCAAGTTGAAAATCGAAATGTAATTCTAATTGGGGGTACTGTAAATGATTCTGCAACCTTAGAGCTTTATGACCTTGCATCTGCTTTAGTTAGCTATGGAGCAAATTCATTAAGTTTAGTAGTGCCTTATTTTGGATATTCAACTATGGAAAGAGCAGTGGCTACAGGTGAAGTCGTGACAGCAAAAACTCGTGCACGTCTCCTTTCATCTATCCCACGAAGCAACAAAGGAAATCACATATATTTATTTGATTTACATACAGAAGGTTTGCCTCACTATTTTGAAGGAAATTTATTTCCTATTCACCTTTATTGCAAAGAATTAATAATAGAAGCCTGTCGAGAATTTGGAGGTGATGATTTTGTATTGGCTAGTACTGATGCGGGCAGGGCGAAATGGGTGGAATCCCTTGCAAATGATATGCATGTGAATGCTGCATTTGTGTTAAAACGAAGATTACAAGGTGACAAAACGGAGGTAAATGCCGTAAATGCTGATGTTGAAGGAAAAAATGTAATCATTTATGATGACATGATACGATCTGGGGGAAGTATAATTAATGCAGCCAAAACCTATAAAAATGCAGGGGCAAATAAAATTTTTGTCATAACCAGTCACGGACTTTTCGTTAATAATGGATTAGAAAAAATCAAGAATTCAAATATAATTGAGAAGGTAATTTGCACTGATACCCATCCCAACACACAACTTATTAAAGATGATTTTTTAGAGGTTAGAAGTATCTCGAGACTTATAGTGGATAATTTAAAATAAGAAGGATGAAAATTTCACTTAATAAATTCTCAATGCTTCAATTAAATATTAAAGTAAAGACAAATCGACACAGGCTCTGCATCTAAAATTTAGGAAACTTTGTGGTCTCGGCAGGAATCGAACCTGCATCTAAAGTTTAGGAAACTTCTATTCTATCCATTGAACTACGAGACCAAGTTTGCTTAAAAACAAAGCTGCAAAGCTAAATTAGTAATAAGTGTTTTTCAAATAATTCGGAAAAATTGTGAAATGCTTGGCCTCTACCAACTTTCTCAATTTATTTTTAAGCTCTTCTATGTTTTCCTTATTGGTCGCTGAGATGAACACGACATCATTCTGTTCTTTATTCCAATAAGTATTTTTCAGATTTTTAATTTTTTCCTCAACGCTTATTTCTTCCTCCTCTTCTAATAAATCAACTTTGTTAAAGACCAATAAGGTAGGTTTATCACCTGCATCAATATCCGTCAAGGTCTGGTTAACCACACTAATATGATCATCCAATGTAGGATGGCTCACGTCCACCACATGAATTAAAATATCTGCTTCCCTTATCTCATCCAATGTTGATTTGAAAGATTCGATCAAGTGTGTCGGTAATTTCCTGATGAAACCAACAGTATCGGATAAGAGAAATGGAATATCTTCAAAATTGACTTTTCGAACGGTGGAATCCACTGTAGCAAACAATTTATTCTCTGCCAGAATATCCGATTTCGAAAGGCGTGTCATTAATGTAGATTTACCCACATTGGTATAGCCTACTATGGCAACCCTCACAATTTTGCCCCTTGATTTTCTCTGGGTTCTGCTCTGCTTTTCAATTTTAGCAAGCCTTTCTTTGAGTTTTGTAATGGTATTTCGAATTATCCTTTTATCCGTTTCGATCTCTTTCTCACCAGCACCACCACGTGTTGCGGTTCCACCACGCTGTCTTTCCAAGTGCGTCCACATACGGGTAAGCCGAGGAAGTAAGTACTGATTTCTGGCTAATTCTACTTGAGTTTTCGCTTGAGCTGTTTGAGCTCTATTCAAGAAAATGTCTAAAATCAACAAACTCCTATCATAGATTTTGACTTTCAACTCTTTTTCTAAATTTCTTAATTGAGAAGGTGTTAAATCATCATCAAAAACTACCCAATCTGCCTTTTCTGCTTGCGCATAAGCATTGATTTCCTCTAGTTTACCTTTTCCAATAAAGCTTCTCACATCAGGCTTTTCCAATCTCTGGGTAAATCTTTTGATAGTTTTCGCTCCTAATGTAGAGGTTAAGAAGGCCAATTCATCTAAATACTCATTGACTTTCTCTTCGTTTTGATTTTGCGTAATGATAGCCACCAAAACGGCCTTCTTCTCATTCTTTTCCTCTGCAGAATTATATTGCATATATTGTTTTATAGATATTCTATTATGTGATTACGTATGAAATCCATCTTGGGTATTGAAATACAGTTAATCACAATTATTCCTCATTTTATTAATCAAATGAGCTTATTTCAATTCATCCAAATACAATGCCACTGCCTCAATCTCGTTTTCGCTCAACTCTTCTTCATACGCTGGCATCACACCTTTTCCTTTTTTAATCCATGCTACACTTTCCGCCAGGTTAAGTTGGCTTTCTGTTAGATCGGGGGCTTTAAAAAGACCCTTTTTACCATCTGCGCCATGGCATTTTTTACATTCAGCTAAATAAATTTCCTTTCCATTTTTTAAAAGTTCAGCTGTTTCACCTTCAATAACAACCTCCGAAGCATCATTAGCTGGGCTATCATTAGAAACAGTAGTTGTTTCATCTTTGGAAAAAGTAAGGCTTCCAACT
This sequence comes from Marivirga tractuosa DSM 4126, assembly GCF_000183425.1. Classification (NCBI taxonomy): domain Bacteria; kingdom Pseudomonadati; phylum Bacteroidota; class Cytophagia; order Cytophagales; family Marivirgaceae; genus Marivirga; species Marivirga tractuosa. The sequence continues at coordinate 3,165,465 of NC_014759.1, read as the reverse complement.
TCAGAAGCTCCGTAAATGTAAAAGGTCAATAATAATGCGATAATTGCCATGGCTTTGTTTTCTTTTTTAAATGCAACAATTCCAATTGGGATTATAATCAGGACTAGTATCAATTTTACCCACAAATAAGTAGGGGCAGCTGATCCGTACAAAGACAATAAATACCCACCTGTTGCCAACATGAGTACTCCTAAAATAGGTTCGACCATTTTAAATTTTCTGACTTTAGCCAAAAGTTCTTTTTTATTGATCAACAATAAAACGGTCTTGAATAATAAAAATAATAAAAATAAAGTGACCACTAATACGTGGGTGTGAAGCATTCCAATTTCCATATCTACTTGTTTTTTGTACAAAAATAATAAAGCCTATGGGAATTATTTCATATTGTCCGTTATATTTGAATTTTATAGGTATTTTAAAGTGGAATAGTACAAACTAATCTGCCTTTAGCTCTTACCTGTCGAAATCTCCCCAACTTAAAAGAACCGTAAGTGTTATTATTTGTAGATTTGTTATTACAATATGAGAATCGCTATCACTTTAAATACCTCGTGGAACATCTATAATTTTAGGATGTCACTTATTCAAGCACTGATAAAAGACGGGCATGAAGTAGTGGCTATTGCACCCCATGATGAATATACCGTTAAGCTAATTGAAGCTGGCTGTGAGTTTGAAGATGTTACCATGGACAGTAGAGGCGCAAGCCCAATTCGAGATACTGGACTAACCTTTGAATTGCATAATATCTATAAAAGGGTGAAGCCTGATATCATTTTACACTATACAATAAAGCCTAATATTTACGGGACTTTGGCTGCAGCTTGGCTAGGAATTCCTGTCATCAATAACGTAAGTGGCTTAGGCACAATCTTCCTGAACGAAGATTGGATCTCAAAAATAGCATTAAGCTTGTATAGATTTTCCTTTAAATTCCCTAAAAAGGTGTTTTTCCAAAACCATGAGGATTACCAACTCTTTATGGACAAAAAACTGATCCAAAGAAATATTTGTGAAGTAATTCCAGGATCAGGCATTGATCTGAATGAATTCACTCCACACCCTCCTCAAGAAAAAGCTGAAGGTGAGCCTTTCGAATTTTTAATGATCTCTCGATTGATCATTGACAAAGGAATCAGGGAATATGTTGCAGCTGCGGCTATTTTGCAAGAAAGGGGAATGAATGCAAAATTCAACCTTCTAGGTAAATTAGATGAATTACATTCAAGGGGTATATCAGCTAAAGAATTAAATTTCTGGATAGAAGAAGGTTACATCAATTATTTGGGCAGTACTGATGATGTTCGTCCCTTTATAAATAATGCTGACTGTGTGGTTTTACCAAGTTATAGAGAAGGAACACCAAGGACATTATTGGAAGCAGCTGCTTGTGCCAAACCAATAGTTGCTTCGAATGTACCTGGCTGCAACAACATCGTTGACCATAGATTAAACGGTATCCTTTGCAAAGTAAAGGATGAAGATGATCTTGCATTGAAAATGAAGGAAATGTATTACATGGCTCCTGAATTACGCCATAAAATGGGTGAAAAAGGAAGGGAAATAGTAGAAAGAAGATTTGATCATAATTTAGTAATTGAACGATATTTGAAAGCTATTGATCAAAATGCGACTTTAAAACCCGAACTTAGAGCAGCTTACGCAAATAATTTGTAAGCAATTTCAATAAACTATTGTCTTTTGCTTAATTGGTTATATTTTTACAATCAGTGAATAAAACTATCAAAAAATTCTACCTATATCCAATTAGTATTCTTGCACTTGTACTGACTATGAGCAGTTGTAAAGTGTATCGGCAGAATATTATCCTTCAATCAGATTCAGATATTAAATCTGAAAACTTCAAGGAAGAAGTAGCCAAAATTGAAGGCGCTTATAAAATCCAAGCGGGTGATAAAATCAATATCGAAGTTTATACCAACAAAGGGGAGCGAGTGATCGATCCAAACATGGAATTGAATAGTATAACAGGCGGAGGAGCAGGTGGTGGACGCTTTATGCCAGATAAAGAATTTGAGGTTTTACCAACTGGAACCGCTATTCTTCCATTGCTTGGAGAAATCAAAATTTCAGGATATTCTATTGCCGGGCTACAAGAAAAACTGAAAGCAGAATATTCTGAATATTATATACAGCCATACGTCAGGGTTCGCCATTTAAACAGACGCGTGGTTGTTTTGGGTGCTTTAGGTGGTCAAGTTATTCCTTTGGAAAATGAAAAAATGACTGTACTAGAAATTTTAGCACTTTCAGGAGGACTAAACAGAGATTCTAAAGGCAGAAATATCCGATTAATCAGAGGACCTTTAGAGGATCCATCAGTACAGGTAATTAACTTATCCACTATTGATGGAATGCAAAAAGCCAACCTACAAGTTTTACCTAATGATATCATTTATATCGAACCAATAAGGAGAATATTCACTGAATCTGTTCGAGATATTGCACCCGTTATTGGAGTTGTCACCAATGTGGTGACCTTGTTTATTGTGATCGAAAATTTAAGATAGTCGCAATCAATGAGCAATCAGCAAACACGATATCAAAGAAATTTAGAAGGAAACACTTCACAGAAACCTCAGAATCAAGAGTCAGAAGTAGTTGATTTTTATAAATTAAAAACAATCCTCAAGAAAAACCTCCCCTGGGCAATATTACTCATTGCTATAGCAGTATTTGTTGCATTCATTTATGTCCGATACACCAATGTCAAATTCCAATCCTATGCTGAATTAAAACTTAATAAAAGAAGTGAGGCCAGTGTTTTTGGATTTAATCCATTAAAAGAAGAGAATTCAAACCTTAATACATTATCAGGAGAAGTCGAACTTATTCGGTCAAAACTCTTTTTAAAGCAAGTAATAGACAAATTACCACTTGATGTATCCTATCATGTTATTGGTAGATTTAAGAATGAAGAACGCTACAGGTTTTCGCCTTTTACAGTTAGTTATGAAAAATCTTGCGCTAACTATGATCAAAAATTTTATGTTGATATCATTGATAAAGAAAACTTTAAACTAACAACTAATCCTGATGAAGATCAATGGATTAACCAAAAGTTTGGCGAGTATTTCACCTTTAATGGTTGTGGTTATAAGCTGGAAACAACACCACATTTTTTCAATACTGAAAGACTCTTTTTTACAATATCCACCCCTGAGAGCTTAATAAATTATGTAGAGTCAAATCTTTCTGTGGCTCCAGAAAACTTGAATGCTAATACCATCAAAATCACCTTTGAAGATTACAATCCCTACAAAGTTCAAGCGATAGTTGAGCAGGTAAGTGAGCTTTATACGAAGTATAGTAAAGAGCAAAAAAACAAGGCAAATCAGCTGAAAATTGAGTTCTTAAACAAGCAATTGAAGCAAACCGAAAATGAACTCTCAAATTACGAGACTTACATTGAAGAATTTACTATAAAAAACAAAACAGTTAACCCGTCTCAAGATGTAAGCAGGTTGATCTCGGAAATGGTATCAATGGATTCCATTTTGTATGGAATTAATTATCAGCTTGCGGAAATAAATAATATTCAAAGCCAACTTGATAAAGATACGCTAAGCTTTGATAAAATTAACTACCTAGTGTTGCCTTCTAATATGCAACCTTTATTTGAAGAGTTTTCTGAATTAAAGCGGGATTACCAAATGGCTAAAACTCGCTATAAAAAGGAAAGCCAAGTACTCCTTCAGAGAAATCTAGAAATTAATGCGTTAAAAGATAGAATTAATAACTACTTAAATAATAAAGTTGAAATTCTACAAGACAGAAAAAGCACCATTCTAAATCGAAAGCGAGAAATAGAAAATAAATTTAATCAGCTCCCAGCCAAAACCAATGAACTTAACCAGAAAATGAGGTTCTACTCCTTATATGAAGAGCTTTATCTGTCTTTGATGCAAAAGAAAACTGAATTTGAAATTGCCCAGGCGGGTACTTTATCTGAAGTAGATATTTTAACCCCAGCAAATTTACCTAAAGATCCTATTGGCCCCTCCACCAACCTCATCTATATTGGTTCTTTTGCAGTCGGTTTCATACTTAGTTTCATTTTTATAGGACTAAGATACTTGCTATATGATGAAATTAACAGCATTCACGAGCTTGAAAGACTAACAAACATTCCAATTATTGCTAAAATAAGTAGACTAAAACGATATGTGGCAAAGAAAAGCGGAGTAATAGTTTCAGAAAAACCAAGGTCACAAATTAGCGAAGCCTTCAGAACTTTAAGAACAAGCTTAGATTTCATTGGAATTAAAGATGGTAAAAAAGTAATCTCCATTAGCTCCACCACTAGTGGTGAAGGAAAGACCTTCATTTCAGTTAATTTGGCTGCAATTCTAGCTATGTCAAGTAAGAAAGTGATTATTCTTGACTTAGACATGAGGAAACCCCGTGCCCAGTATGCATTTAATTTAGAGCAGAATGAAATGGGTATTAGTTCTATCTTGAGTGGAGGAATACACTGGAAAGAATGCATCAATATTACCAAGACCGAAAACTTACATTTTATCCCTTCAGGCATTCTGCCCCCAAATCCGGCAGAATTATTAGAAGGTGATCATTTCAGCCAGTTGCTAAACGAATTAAAGCAAGAATATGATATTATTTTGCTAGATACCCCACCCATTGGATTGGTATCTGACGGAATCATTGCATTGAAAAAATCTGATCATTCACTCTTTGTGGTAAGAGCTGATTATTCCAAACGTTCTTTCATAGATGATTTGCATAGAAGCCTCAACTTGAATAATATTCAAAATATTTCAATAATATTCAATGCCGTCAAAAAAGAAAATAAAGGCTACGGTTATTATCAAGACTACTACAATGATAACGGCAGTAGATCAATTTCCACTCTAAAAAGGCTCTTCAATATTTGATGAAGCAAAGTACAGTTTTAATTACGGGAGCTACAGGACTTCTTGGGCGACAAATTTTATTCAAGCTGTTAGGGACAGAATATCAAGTTTATGCAGTCAAAAGAGCCCATTCAACTATACCTATTGAATCCGAAAACCTCCACTGGATTGAAGTAAATTCCATCAATGACGATCTCTTCCGACTAGTTCCGAGTCAAGTTGATTATGTAATTCATGCTGCTGCTTTGGTTTCTTATAAAAAGTCTGATTCATCAAAACTTTTTAAAATCAATCGAGATTGGACTTCAAAATTGGCTCAAGATGCTAAAAAAGAAGGGGTTAAAAAATTTGTATTCATCAGTAGTATTTCTGCCCTAGGGAAAAATGCTACCAATAATGTTATAGATGAAAATACACCAAAATCAGATAGGGAATTTCTAAGTAATTATGGAAAAAGTAAAAGGCAAGCAGAAGAAGCACTTTGGAAATTCTCATCAGAAGGACTTCCCATTACAATATTTAACCCTTCTGTGATTATTGGTCCCGCTAATCGTTATCAGAGTAGCGCACAATTGCTCGGCTATGTAAGCGATCAGAAACCATTTTTTACCAAAGGCTTAATCAATTATATTGATGTCAGAGATGTGGCTAAAATTGTAGTAGAAAGTTTGGCTAATAATAGAATTAATGAGCAGTTTGTTTTAAATGCTGGAAGCATTAGCTATAAAGACTTTTTCTCTACTGTAGCAAAACAGCTCAATGTAAAAGCTCCAAGTATTGGCGTTCCTAAATTCATGGTCGTTTTTGGAGCCGCACTTGAAAACATTCTAAGTAAGATCAGTGGAAACCCTGCCGTACTAACGATGGAAACTGCTAAAATGGCAGGAAACAAGAATATATATAATGCAAAAAAGGCGAATAAAGCCTTCAATATCTCTTATACGACCTTAGAACAATCTGTTCAATGGACAGTGAAAGAAATGCAGAAAAGAGGTGAATTATAAACTTTAAAATTTAATTCAACGTTGCTTGATTTTCACCTTTAAATAAGTAAATTTATTTAACACTATTTTGTTCTATTCGACAAATTATGCCAAAGCCTGTGATTTACAGCTTTAAGAAGCTAATTTCAGCTTTGTGAAGATCAAAGCTAGGCAGAGGCGAATGATAGCAAAATGACAAAGTAGGATAACCACTTATATATTATTTATGAGCGAATTTTTCAGAAACAGAAAAGACGAAGAAAAAGAGTTGATTAAAAAATTCGAGAATCATATTCAGGGCAAAGATTTCCACTTTTTCGATGTGGAAGAACTAGAAAAGGTGGTTGAATTATATCTGGATAATGACAAATTCATGAAGGCCCTCAAAGCCAGTGAATTTGCTGTAGAACAATTTCCTTTTTCAGTAGAGCTTTTAATTCTCAATGCACATGTTTTAGCGAGTAATACTAAATATGACAGTGCACTTCAAGTATTGGACAGAGCCGAAAATATTCAGCCTAATGATGTAGATTTATTGTTGACCAAGGCTAATGTACTCAGCATTTCCAATAGAAATAAAGAGGCGATAGAATGTCTTGAGAAAGCCCTTACTTTTGCAGAAGACAAGGATGAAGTATTGTTTCAGATGGGTATGGCCTATCAGCAACTCGGCAAATATGAGGAAGCAATAAAAAATTATAAAGCAGTTTTAGAAGAAAATATTGATCACGAAAGTGCTATTTATGAACTGGCTTACTGCTTGGATGTGACTGACCAATTGGAGGGCAGCATCGCTTATTATGAAAAATTCATCGACGCAGACCCATATTCTTACCACGCCTGGTACAATTTAGGCGTTGTACTTCATAAACTAGGGAAATATGAAAAAGCAATAGAAGCTTATGAGTATGCTGTAGCCATTGATGAGAATTTTGCTTCAGCTTATTTCAACATGGGCAACACCTATTCGGCTCTTGAGAAAAATAATAAATCATTAGATGCTTTCTCTCAAACTCTAAGAATTGAAGGACCAAGTGCTGAAGTATTTTGCAGAATGGCTGAAACCTATGACAAATTAGATCAGGCTGACTTAGCCATTAAATATTTTCAAAAAGCCGTAAAATTCGATTCGCTTTATGATGAAGCCTATTTTGGAATGTCACTTTGCCTCATCCAACAAGAAAAATGGATTGAAGCAGTGCATTACTCTAAAAAAGCAATCAAAATTAATAAACATGAATCAAAGTATTGGCAAGCATTAGCCAATGCTGAATATCAATTAGGAAATCAAAATTCAGCTATTGATGCTTATGAAGAAGCTGTAGCGCTTGATCCTGAAGAAGTTAGCCTATTTTTAGACTGGTCTTTTATTTACTACGAATCTGGTGATTTGGAAGTAGCCATCAATATAATCAAAGAGGGAATGGAGGACAATCCTGATGCTTCTGAGCTTTATTATAGAATGACGGCTTACTTAATTGAGTACGGTAAATACAAAGAAGCCTTTATCTTTCTGGAAAATGCATTAGTTTTGGACTTTGAAATGCATACGGTGCTTTATGAGTTCTTCCCAAGGGTAGAAACACAAAAGGCATTGTTCAAAATCATTGATCAATTCAGAAAAGATAACCAGTAAAACATGAACTACGAATTAAAAGACATCCCTGAAAGACCAGCCAAACCAAGAGATGTAGGATTTACCATGGCCATGGATAAAGGATTAAGCCTTAGAGAGGTAGAAGATTTTATCGATAGCAGTGGTGAGTATACCGATATTGTAAAATTAGGATGGGCTACATCCTATGTTACTTCTAATCTGAAAGATAAATTAGCGCTCTATAAAGAAGCAGGGATCCCTACTTATTTCGGAGGAACTCTTTTTGAAGCTTTTATCATTAGAGACCAATTTGAGGATTACCGCAAGTTATTGGATAAATATGACATGCCATTTGCGGAAGTTTCGGATGGCTCTATTGAATTGCCGCACGATTTAAAATGTGAATATATCAGCAAGCTTTCTGAACAAGTGACAGTTCTTTCTGAAGTTGGTTCAAAAGATGCTGAGAAAATTATTCCGCCATATCAGTGGATTGACCTAATGCAAACAGAGTTGGATGCAGGAGCCTGGAAAGTAATTGGAGAATCAAGAGAAGCAGGAAATGTTGGTTTATTTCGTGCCAGTGGTGAAGTGCGTTCAGGTTTGGTACAAGAGATTTTAACTAAAATTCCATTCGAAAAAATAATCTGGGAAGCGCCTCAAAAAGCCCAACAAGTCTACTTCATTAAACTAGTAGGTGCAAATGTTAATCTAGGAAATATTGCGCCAAATGAAATAATTCCGTTGGAAACCATTCGTTTGGGATTGAGGGGAGATACCTTTCACCATTTTTTAAATAATAAAGATTTACTTTAAAAGCAGATTGTAGTGCGGTCGATTAAAGAATATTTTGTATTGCTTTTAAAAGGCATTGCAATGGGGAGTGCCGATGTTGTTCCTGGAGTTTCAGGAGGCACAGTAGCATTTATCACAGGGATTTATGATGAATTGCTGAACAGTATCAAAATGGTAGATGCTACAGCATTTAAACTATTATTCAAGTTTAAGCTAAAAGAATTTTGGAGCCATATCAATGGCTCCTTTTTATTCACATTAGTTTTAGGAATAGGTATTAGTGTAGTCAGTTTAGCAAAATTACTTAGTCACTTACTGGCAACATATCCTATTTTAGTTTGGTCATTTTTCTTTGGTTTAATAGTGATATCTGCAGCCTTAGTGGCTAAAGACATTGAACAAAAGGACTGGAAGGCCATAATCGCTGCAATAGTAGGCGCCTGTATTGCTTATTTCATCACTTCCATATCACCTGCACAGACCACAGAGGCTTGGTGGTTTCTTATAATTTCAGGAGCTATTGCCATTTGTGCAATGATCCTTCCTGGCATTTCTGGGGCTTTTCTTTTGCTATTATTAGGGAAATATAAGTTCATTCTTGAAGCTTTGGATAATGTAGATCTTATTTCCATTGCACTTTTTGGCCTTGGATGCATCGTAGGATTATTAAGCTTTTCAAGACTCATTGCTTGGAGTTTGAAAAACTACCAATCCATTACTGTAGCGATTCTTTCTGGCTTTATGATTGGCTCGCTTAATAAAGTTTGGCCATGGAAAATTGTAGATAGTTTCAGAATGAATAGCGATGGAGAACAAGTACCTTTTCTCGATCATAATGTATTGCCACAGCAATATTTAAATGAAACAGGTCAAGACCCACAATTAATGCAAGCTATTTTGTTGGCCAGTTTGGGTATTTTTATTGTAGTAGCGATTGAGAAGATCGCCTCTGTCCTCAATGTTAAAAAAGCAGGGAAATGAACACCTTTGGTTTAATCGGTTATCCGCTTGAACATTCCTTTTCGGGCAAATACTTTACTGATAAATTTGAAAAGGAGCAGATTCAAGATTGTGAGTATAGATTATTTCCACTTGAAGATATTAAAGCTTTTGACAGCTTAAAAGAACAAAATCTTGCTGGCTTAAATGTTACGATCCCTTACAAAGAACAAATAATTCCATATTTAGATGAATTGGATGAACATGCTAAAGCAATTGGCGCAGTGAATGTCATTCAATTTACAAATGGAAAAACCAAAGGTTATAATTCAGATTATTATGGCTTTAAAGATTCACTTATAGATTTTATCCCTGAAGGATTGGGGTCCAAAGCACTAATTTTAGGAACTGGTGGAGCATCCAAAGCCATCAAACAAGTACTGAAAGACCTATCTATTCCTTTTAAGGTCGTTTCTAGAAAAGAGGGATTTGATTTTACTTATGAAGAGTTAAACTCAAAAGCTGAAATTCTTCAAGAATACCATTTACTTATCAATACAACTCCACTGGGGACTTTTCCTAAAGTTGAAGAAAAGCCACATATCCCATATCACGCATTAACTCAAAATCATTATTTGTATGATTTAGTTTACAATCCAGCGAAAACCGCCTTTATGAAAGAAGGGGGAAGCCAGGGAGCAAAAGTTATCAATGGATTGGAAATGTTGATTGGCCAGGCCGAAAAGTCTTGGGAAATATGGAATCGAAGCTAACCGCAATAAACCCATAAAGACAGCCTAAGGCTGTTTTCTTATAACCACAATGTGACTCAAAGAATTTCACAAAGAACGCAAAGTCAAAGCTTAAATTTCTTACTCTCTAGTCCAAGCGTCTCGCTTGGATCAATAATTAGCTAAGAGTACAAATAATTTCAGTCATAACGAAAGACGCTAAGACTAGGGGAATCTGTGAAGTTAATATATCAGATAATATATTCTTCAAATTTCGCCAGAGGCGATAGTAAGTTCCACTAGCCGGAGGCAAGCGGAAGGAAAATATTTGTAGTCTATCGCCATCCTCTGGATGGTGATGATTACTCGCGCCTCAGGCGCTTGATAATAAGTCTCTTCAATAAATGCCCCTTATTTCTCAATTAATTTAAAGATCTATATTTTCAACAAACCCGCTCCAAATACCCCTTCATCTCTTCTTGAATAGCTTTAGCTTTTGCTCCAGCTACATCAGCGAAGTTCGTATCCGATGAACCATAAATAATACCTCTGGAAGAATTCACCAACAAGCCACCATTTTCATTCAAGCCATATTTCGAAAGCTCTTCCAAATCACCCCCTTGTGCGCCTACGCCAGGGACCAGTAAAAAATGATCAGGAACTGATTTGCGAATTTCCTGAAATTCTTTCGAACGAGTAGCTCCAACTACATACATCAAGTTTTCTTTCGTTCCCCATTTCTGAGAAACATCCAACACTTTTTGATAAAGTGTTTCACCAGATTTTAATTCTTCAAACTGAAAATCCTTTCCGCCTTCATTGGAAGTTAATGCTAGCAAAATCACCCATTTATCTTCAAATTCCAGAAATGGCTCAACTGAATCGCTTCCCATATAAGGTGCCACAGTGATGGAATCAAAATTCATTTGCTCAAAAAAAGCTTTCGCATACATTTTGGATGTATTGCCTATATCTCCTCTTTTAGCATCGGCTATGGTGAAAACATCTTTCGGTAGGTATTCAATAGTTTTCTGTAAGCTCTCCCAACCTTTTATGCCTAATGCCTCATAAAAAGCTATGTTGGGCTTGTAAGCCACGGCATAATCGATAGTGGCATCAATAATCTGCTTATTGAATTCAAAGATTGGGTCTTTTTCTTTCAATAACTGCTGTGGAATTTTATTGATATCCGTATCCAAACCCACACAAAGATAGCTTGATTTGGAATTGATTTGATGGGAAAGTTCTTGGTAGTTCATAGTTTAAAAAAGGATAGCAAATAAAATTGACCGATATTTAGGAGTTAAATCCCGGTCGGTGTGCCACCGACCGGGGTGAATTGTCTCAATGGTCGGTGGCACACCGACCATTATGAAGATGTCTAACAGGTTTAGAATTCATTCAAACAAATGAATTACCTAAAATCTAAGACTTCAATATCAGGGTATTCAGATGGATCAAATACAAAATCTTCTGCAGTTAACGAATTGACCACTTTAAAATTGGTTACTTCATAATTGAAGATATTCCCTGCTCTGTCGAAAATTGTCCATTTATCAAGCAAATTGGTTTTCTTATCAATTTTCAATCTGATTTTATAAAATGATTCATCTTTATCTTCGGGAACCAGATCAATTACATGATATTGAGCATTGCCTTCTCCTGCCATGTATAAATATTTATAGCCTTCTTGGTAAGCTTTATAAATTTTGCTTGGATTCATCTCCCCAGCTTCCTCATCATAATTATTAATCGTTACTTCATTAGCATCCCTAAGGTAAGTCCAAACTGTTTCATTATTGTTTACGATTAACTGTCCAGCTACATCTGCCTTGAATTTATCACCACTCACTACAATCTCACCTTTAAAAGTATCGGTGATATCTTCCATTTTATTTTCAAGTGTTTGAGTGAAAGTGGCAGTGAAACCGGGGATATTACTGTATTTTTTACTCATCTTATCCAAAATCTCTTTAGCCTTTGGATCATTTTGTGCAAATGACGAGATGCTATAAACACATAGCATCATGATTAGTGTGAATTTTCTCATTTCGTTTTCTATTCTTTTCTAATGATTGTTATCGATATTGTTCAATAATTGTTCCAAACTATATTCATCAGGAATTAATACTTCCCTAGCCTTGCTTCCTTCAAATGCGCCCACTATTCCTGCTGCCTCCAACTGGTCAATTAATCTACCAGCTCTATTATAGCCTAATTTTAATTTCCTTTGAATGAGAGAAGTACTTCCTTGTTGATGTAATACAATTAATTTGGCAGCTTCATCAAATAAAGCATCTCTTTCAGATAAATCCACTTCTCCCACTTTGCTATCGTCATCATCTCCAGCAAATTCAGGTAATTGATAGGCTTGTTCATATCCTCTTTGGTTGCCAATATATTCTACTACCTCGTCAATCTCAGGCGTATCAATGAATGGACACTGCAAACGGATCAAATCGGATCCTTGCGAAAGTAGCATATCTCCCATTCCCACTAGTTGCTCTGAACCGCTGGCATCTAAAATCGTCCTGGAATCAATCTTCGAGGTTACTCTAAATGATAATCTCGCAGGGAAATTGGCTTTAATAATACCAGTAATAACATTTACTGAAGGTCTTTGTGTAGCAATAATCAAATGAATCCCGATTGCCCGAGCTAATTGGGCTAATCGTGCAATGGGTGTTTCTACCTCTTTTCCTGCCGTCATCATCAAATCAGCTAATTCATCAATTACCAAAACAATGTATGGTAAAAATTTATGCCCTTTTTCAGGATTTAATTTTCTGCTAATAAATTTATTATTGTATTCTTTCAAATTTCTGCAGCCTGCATCTTTCAATAAATCATAACGATTGTCCATCTCTATACATAGAGAATTCAAGGTATTCACCACTTTTTTGGTATCCGTGATAATTGGCTCCTCAGTACCCGGCAAAGTAGCCAAAAAGTGCCTTTCCAATTTATTAAAAACCGTCAACTCCACTTTTTTAGGATCTACCAAAACAAACTTCAATTGCGAAGGATGCTTTTTATAAATCAATGATGCCAACATCACATTCAAACCCACTGATTTACCCTGACCCGTTGCTCCTGCCATGAGCAAGTGAGGCATTTTAGCTAAATCTGCAATAAAGACATCATTACTAATGGTTTTCCCCATAATGATCGGCAATTCCTTATCGCTTTTCAGAAATTTATCAGTCGCCAATACCGATTTCATGCTCACCATCTCACGGTTCTTATTTGGAACTTCAATACCAATCGTTCCTTTGCCTGGGATTGGTGCAATTATCCTGATTCCAAGAGCAGCCAAACTTAATGCAATATCATCTTCCAGGTTTTTGATCTTGGAGATTTTAACTCCTGCTTCTGGCACGATTTCATAAAGCGTAACCGTTGGACCAATAGTGGCCTTAATACTTTGAATTTTGATTTTGAAGTTGGTCAAAGTCTCCAAAATCTTATCTTTATTGGCTTCAAGTTCTTCTTGTGTAACCTTTACTTTCCCAGAATCATGATCAGCCAATAAGTCTAAAGTCGGATATTTATAAGAAGACAAATCTAAAGTAGGATCATAATTCTCCACCTTCTTACCCAATTTCTCATCAAAATTAGACTCCTCTACTTCCATTTCTGGTTTCTCTTCTTCTTTGGGAGGTTCTTCCTGAACCACTTTATTTTCTAAGGTATTTTCCACTTCCATGGTCAACTCTTCTTGAGGTGGAGCTTTCTTTGGTTTCTGTTCTGATACCGTCCAAGTACTAGCATCATCTAAAGACTCTTCTTCTTCAGTAAATTCATCATGTACTTCTTCGGAAGTCATACTAGTCTCCTCCTGATCAGCATGTGTTTTCTCTTCAGCAAAACTTACTTTTTCTTCCTCATCTGCTGCCTGGTTGTCATTAGCACTTTTAGAATTAAAGAATAGTAATGAGGTTACATCAAAATAGAAAACAATGAATATTAACAATGAAAGAATTAGAATCAAATAAGTACCCCAGCCAAAAAGGCTATTGAAAAGAACCGCCAATTCATAACCTATTCCTCCGCACAAAAAGGAGAAAGCTGTGATTTTCCCCGATTCGAAAACCATAAAGCCCAAAAGTAAACTAAACCAAAAAAGGAAAAACGCCATAAAAGTGAAAGCACTTTTGATGGAGAAAATTACTTTATTGAAGGTAATGCGATATCCCGCTAAAAATAAAAAGGGTGGTATTAGAAAGGCAGCCAAGCCAAACCATTTGAAAATAAAATAATAAGCAGACTGTGCGCCTAGCAGCCCAAGCCAATTATCCATTTCGGCTCCAGAAGCTTTTACTCCTGTTTCAGAAACAGACTGCAAAACGCTCATATCAGATTTTCCTGTAAATAAATAGGAGACAAAAGCCGTAAATAGAAAAATAGAGGCTGTTAACAAAAAGAAACCAAAAGCCAAGTGCAACCTTCTATCCTTCAGAAAATTCCATTGGATATTCAATTTGCTGGATTTCTTTTCCTTATCCCCTTTTTTAAAAGTATTAGATTTATAAGTATTCTTTGCCATAGATTTTGCTTACTAAGCAACAGTAAATTTGCATAAATTCAATTTAAGCGCAAAATACGAATCTTCAATTAGAATTTTTGCTATTGGGAGGGTTTTGTTTTACAACCACCCCGCCCTTCGGGCACCCCTCCTTGCCGTAAGGAGGGGAGCTGCTCCGAGCAAATTGATTTAGTTTATTTCATTCCCTGAATCCTTGATTTAGTTTATTAGGTAAAGGTTTTAATTAATTAAACTGCTAATATTTAGCACAAACCAGCTTCTCCCCTGTTTTAGGGGAGATGTCCGAAGGACAGAGGGGTTAAAATGGTTTTAGGGGAGCTGTCCGGAGGACTGAGGGGTAAAAGATTACTTTTCTTCTTCCTTAAAACAACTCATAATTTCTTCCAAAACATTCTCAGTTGCATCAAAAACTGTTTGATTTTCAAACCTAATTACTGTGATTCCCAGTTGTTTTAAATACTTTGTCCTTACCTCGTCATATTGGTAACCAGCTAAAGTAAAATGGTCGGCACCATCCAATTCAATACAAAGTTTTTCGGCAGGGCAATAAAAATCTAAAATATAGTTTCCCACACTAAATTGTCTTCTGAATTTTCTGCCTTTTAATTGTTTACATTTTAAGTAATTCCATAAAAAAGCTTCCGCTGGTGTTGCATTGTTTCTAAGGTTCTTTCTGTTTTCTTTTAATTCAGGTTTATTATAAAGTTGGTAGTTTTTCATGGGGTTAATAGGTTTTGGTTGATGCCTCTCAATTTTTCAAGGAAATGGCTCGAAACAGTTATAGAATATGGGAATTAATATAGTTAAAATCATTTATAATCTAACCTTAAATTATTAAAATGAATGAGTTAAATTCTCAATGTTTAAAGTTTATTCTAAAAAAACTTGTCTTACAACCACCCCGCCCGTTGGGCACCCCTCCTTTTTGTAAGAAGGGGAGCGGGGTACTGCTTCTAAGTAGTTTTGTATTTTATTTTTGATCGTTTTATCCTCATTTACAGAAAATAAAGTCAATGTGCATTCTGGCCATATGGGCCACAGGCCTGCTGCTCCCCTGTTTTAGGGGAGCTGTCCGAAGGACTGAGGGGTTTTATTATTTTTTTGCCAAAAAAATAGCCCAAACCACTTAAGATTTGAGCTATTTAACAATGGGTGGAAGATGGGACTCGAACCCACGACCTCCTGAACCACAATCAGGCGTTCTAACCAACTGAACTACAACCACCATATATTTACATTGATATCAAACCCTGTTGATTTGATGAAAATGATTTTGTAGATTCATGTGTTGACATTGTAAATCGTCAGTGCAAGTGAACTACAACCACCATTTGAGCTCACAAAGGTAAGAAGGAAATTCCATTTCAAAAAAGTATATTTCAAAAATATTTAAGACTTCCGCTAAAGCGAGATTTATTTTTCACGCAAAGCCGCTAAGTTTTCACAAAGACTAAAAATTTTAACTTTTTATAATATCAATCCTTTCCAACTTGATTAATTGTGAGTGTGAATTTAAACTTATTTTTAACATGGCGTAAACTTTGCGGCATTGCGTCTTGGCGTGAGATAATTTTCAGCCTTCGGCTGTCCTTTGCGTTCTTAGTGAAATCCTTGGAGTAACTCTGTGGTTAAAAGGCATAACTCCGTGGTTAAAACCCATTTCACTTTTCCAATCTGACTTACACTTTTCCAATACATTTAATATTAAAAGCACATTCACTTCCTAAGTAATCAAAAATGACTAATTTTGCATTTCATTTGGATTATAGTATGAAAAAAATCGCAGTAATTGGATTGGGCTATGTGGGATTACCTCTAGCAGCAGAATTCGGAAAATACAGAGAAGTCTTAGGTTTCGACATTAATAAAAAACGTGTTCAAGAACTTAAAGATGGTTACGATAGAACATTAGAAGTTGACAGTGATGAATTGAAAGGCGCTAAGCATCTTCAGTATACAGCTGAAATTGAAGACCTTAAGGAGGCTGACTATTATATTATAACAGTTCCTACTCCTATCAACGAATATAAGCAACCGGATTTGACTCCTTTAAAGATGGCTTCTGCCACAGTTGGTAAGACATTAAAAAAAGGAGATATTGTTATTTATGAATCTACGGTTTACCCGGGTTGTACGGAAGATGATTGTGTCCCTATTTTGGAAAAAGAAAGTGGATTAAAATTCAATCAGGACTTTTTCTGTGGTTATTCACCAGAAAGAATCAATCCGGGAGATAAAGAGCACCGATTACCGACTATTAAAAAAGTGACTTCAGGAAGCACTCCTGAAATTGCTGAAGAGGTAGATCAATTATATAAAGAAATTATTACCGCTGGCACCCATAAAGCAGCCACTATTAAAGTTGCAGAAGCAGCAAAAGTGATAGAAAACTCTCAAAGGGATTTAAACATTGCTTTCGTTAATGAATTAGCATTGATTTTCGATAAAATGGGCATAGATACTGCCGATGTATTAGAAGCAGCCGGCACAAAATGGAATTTCTTACCGTTTAAACCAGGCTTAGTGGGTGGACATTGCATAGGAGTTGATCCATATTACTTAACGCATAAAGCAGAGGCTTTAGGTTACCATCCACAAGTAATTTTAGCTGGGAGAAGAATCAATGACAACATGGGTGCTCATGTGGCCAGCTCTGTAGTAAAATTGATGGCACAAAAAGGCTCGGTCATTAAAGGCTCAAAAGCTTTAGTAATGGGTATTACTTTCAAAGAAAATTGCCCCGATATTCGGAACAGTAAAGTAATAGATGTCATAAAGGAATTACAGTCTTATGGAATTGATGTTGAAACTTACGATCCACAGGCTGATAAAGAAGAAGTGAAACATGAGTATGGGGTTGAATTAATTGACAAACCAAGTTCAGATTATAACGCCATCGTATTGGCTGTTTCGCATAAAGAATTTAAAGATTTCAACTTATCCAACCATTTAAACAGTAATGGAGTCACTTATGACATTAAAGGATTTTTTGAGAGAGGTAAAGCAGATAAAAGATTATAAATGAAAATAGCAGTAGTAGGTACAGGTTATGTAGGATTGGTATCGGGCACATGTTTTGCCGAAACAGGTAACCACGTAACTTGCGTAGATATAGATGAAGCGAAAGTAGAGAAATTACAGTCGGGAAATATAACGATTTACGAGCCAGGCCTGGAGGTTATCTTCGAACGAAACGTAAAGCAAAAAAGACTGGATTTTACTACGGATCTTAAGAGAGGAATTAAAGATGCTGAAGTGATATTTCTAGCGCTTCCAACACCTCCTGGTGGAGATGGCGCAGCGGATTTACGATTTGTACTTAAAGTAGCAGATGATTTAGGTCATATTCTGGATAATTATGCAGTGATAGTAGATAAAAGCACGGTGCCGGTGGGTACAGCCGATAAAGTGCATGCTGCTATTGCCAAAAATGCTAAAGCTGACTTTGATGTAGTCTCTAATCCTGAGTTTTTGAGAGAAGGAGTAGCGGTAGATGATTTTATGAAGCCGGACAGAGTAGTGATTGGAACGCAGTCTCCAAGAGCTACCAAGATCATGGAGAGACTTTACGCACCACTGGTTCGTCAGGGCAACCCCATTATATTCATGGATGAAAAATCAGCGGAGCTAACCAAGTATGCGGCTAACTCATTTTTAGCTACTAAAATTACCTTCATGAACGAAATCGCAAATCTTTGTGAAAAATTAGGTGCCAATGTGGACATGGTTAGAAAGGGTATAGGAACCGATACCAGGATCGGTAA
The DNA here is from genome assembly GCF_000183425.1 of Marivirga tractuosa DSM 4126. Lineage (NCBI taxonomy): Bacteria > Pseudomonadati > Bacteroidota > Cytophagia > Cytophagales > Marivirgaceae > Marivirga > Marivirga tractuosa. The sequence goes on along the minus strand of NC_014759.1, from coordinate 3,147,215 downwards.
GAGATTTCTCTTTGCTGGCATCGGATATGGTGGAAGTTGTTTTCCAAAAGATGTACAGGCGCTGGCAAAATCAGCTAAAGATGTGGATTACGATTTCAAGATATTGAATGCGGTTATGAATGTGAATACTACCCAGAAAACCCGCTTGATGGACAACTTGGATGTTTATTTCAAAAATGATTTGAAAGGCAAGACAATTGCCATGTGGGGATTGGCATTTAAACCGAATACCGATGACATCAGGGAGGCTCCTGCTTTATACAATATAGAAGCATTATTAAATGCCGGAGCAAAAGTTCAGGCCTACGATCCCGAAGCCATGGAAAACGTAAAAGGACTGCTGGGTGATAAAATAGAGTATGCGGAAAACCCTTATGACGCTTTAAAGGGAGCAGATGCTCTAATGATTATGACCGAATGGCCGGTATTCAGGACTCCTGACTTCAAGGAATTGAAAAAGGAACTGAAAGAGCCTTTGATTCTGGACGGAAGAAATTTGTATGAAGTGGAGCAAATGAAAGAATTAGGCTTCACTTATTTCAGCATAGGAAGATAAAGATTAATTATATGAAAGTATTAGTAACTGGATCTGCTGGCTTTATAGGTTATCATTTAGCAAATTATTTATTAGAGCGAGGAGATGAGGTAGTTGGTTTAGATTCTATTAATGATTATTATGATATAAACCTCAAGTATGGTAGACTAAAGCAGTCAGGTATATATGCCAATGATATTAAAGAGGAAGAAGAAATAAAAAGTTCTATCTACCAAAACTATACCTTTACAAAAAGTAATTTAGAAAACGATATTTATCTTTCAAATCTTTTTAATAAACATAAATTTGATGTTGTGATAAACCTTGCGGCACAAGCAGGTGTACGTTATAGTCTATCAAACCCCAAGGCATATATTAAAAGTAATATAGAGGGCTTTGTTAATATCCTAGAAGCCTGCAGGCATAATAATGTTAAAAATTTAGTTTATGCCTCATCTAGTTCAGTCTATGGATCAAACACAAAAGTGCCTTTTTCTGTGCACGACAATGTTGATCATCCTGTCTCTTTGTACGCGGCATCTAAAAAAAGTAATGAATTGATGGCACATACATATAGTCACCTGTTTGGCTTGCCAACTACAGGGTTAAGGTTTTTTACTGTTTATGGTCCATGGGGAAGACCAGATATGGCTTTATTCATATTTACTAAAGCAATAATAGAGGGGAAACCGATTGACGTTTTTAACTATGGAAATATGGTTCGTGATTTTACGTATATTAATGATATAGTTAAAGGAATAGTTAAAACTATTGATAATCCTGCAAAACCTAATGAAGATTGGAATTCGAATAGTCCTGATCCAGCTTCTTCAAAGGCTCCTTATAATATTTATAATATAGGTAATTCTTCACCAATAAAGCTATTAGACTTCATTGAAGCAATTGAAGAAAAACTTGGGATGAATGCAAAAATGAACAAGATGCCTATTCAACCAGGTGATGTTCCATTCACCTATGCAGATGTAACTGATTTGACCAAGAATTTTGATTATAAACCGAAAACTAATATTAGAGAAGGTGTTGCAAATTTTATCGAATGGTACCTAAATTTTTATAATTATGGCAATTGAACTGACTAAAAATGAAAAAGATATTCTGAAAAAATTCAGAAAAGTAAAGAATGAAGCTGGAACTCATTCTCCTAGTATTTTTGTACTTCAAGATCTATTGCCTGATATAGAGTTTAAAGTGGATGCTTGTTATTTATCAAATCCGTATGCGACAGAGTTATTCATTGAATACTTACAAAGAGAAATTATTGAAACAGGCAAATTTAGAGATTTAGTTGAATATTACCCATCTCAAAACGTCTTTATCGCTGAGAAGTTAAGTAAGAAGCTGGGTGTGAATAAGGAGAATTTATTTATAGGCAATGGTGCAGTAGAAATAATTCAGGCTTTAATGCATGAATTCTGTCAGGAAGGTAAAACTAGCTTACCAATTCCAACTTTCTCTTCATACTACGAATTTTTAAAAAATCCTGACAATATTTGTTTTTATCAACTTAGCGCAAACAAGAATTTTGAATTAGATGTTGATGATTATATAAAATTTATATTTGATAATAATGTTGATAACGTTATTTTAATCAATCCAAATAATCCAAACGGATCTTATTTAAAGAAGAAAGATCTGACAAAGTTGTTGAAAGCCCTTAAGCATGTAAAAAACATTATATTAGATGAAAGTTTCATACATTTTGCGTATGAGGATGAAATGCTTCAATTAGAAAGTGCTTCAAATTTAATTGACGAGTTTCCTAATCTATCTATAGTGAAAAGTATGTCCAAAGATTTTGGAATTGCAGGCATTCGATCGGGATATCTGATTTCTTCAAAACCCAAAGTAAGCCATTTACTCAAAAATGGCTTCTTATGGAATTCAAATGGCCTTTCTGAGTACTTTTTTGAATTATACACTCGTGATGAATTTAGGAAAGAATATGAAAAATTAAGAAAGAAATACATAACAGAGTTTCAATCATTTTATAATCAATTAAAAAAGATTAAAGGTATCAAAGCTTACCCTACAAAGGCCAATTTTGTTTTACTGGAATTGATCGAAGGCTCTACAGCGGAGAATTTTTGTAATAAATTACTTATTGAAAAAGGAGTATACTCAAGAAACTGCGAAGATAAAATTGGTTTGAATGGAGAGTTTATTAGAATAGGAGGAAGGACTAAATCAGAAAACCAATATATAATAAGTGCAATTCAGGAGATTTTGAAATGACAAAATTAGCTATATTTGATTTCTGCGAAACATTAATATCCCGGCAAACTGCTGACTTATTTGTTGATTTCATCATTGAACAGGAACAGAATAAATCCTATAATTTTGTTGAAGGACTCCGAAAGACATTACATAAACTTCATTTACTCCGAGGTAATTCAAATAAACGTTTTAAGCTCTTTCAAATCAAAGGAGTTTCGAAGCAAAAAATTGAGTTCTATGCGCAAAAGTACTTAGATGATATTTTGTTAAGAAACATAAACAATAAAATACTAAGCCTTGCAAAAGAATACAAAGTGAATAATTATAAAATTGGTATAATATCAGGTGGCTATATGCCCTACATTAAGCTTTTTGCTGAAAAGTTCAATTTTGATTTTAGAATTTCTACCGAAATATCATTTTCAGAGGGCATCTGTACTGGAAAAATTGCTGGAGATGACTGCATGGGTAAAAACAAAATCCTACTCTTAAAGAAAAAAATTGATTTAGTGGATATCGAAGAATTAGTATTTGTTACTGATCACATTTCAGATTTACCACTACTGCAGTTGTCTGATCAACCAATAGTAGTGGGAAAAGAAACTTTAACTCCTAGTTGGGTGGTAAAAAATAATTTTAAATATATAAAAGTATAAAAATGGATAATTATCAAATCCAATTGGATAAGAACCCAGTAACTGGTTTTGCAGTAATTGATAAAGATTTGGTACTGGCTCACGAAAAAGTAGTAGAATCTAGATTCTCTTCTCTAAAGAATTATCTAGAGTCTTTAAAACCTTATATTATTTTACCGTCCATACTTGTTTGCAATAAAACAAATGTTATTATTGACGGTCATCATAGATATCATGCTTTGGTAAGTTTAGGAATTAGTGAAGTACCTGTGACTTATTTAGATTATGCATCAAAGTATATTGTAGTTGACCCGGACGAAAAAATTTCAAAAGAGAGAATTGTTGAAGCAGGCTTAAGTGGATCTTTATTAGAGCCTAAGTCTTCATTTCATCATATAAAGGATCACAACAATAATTACTATCCAATTATTCTTTTATCAACGATATATTCCGTCAAAAATGAATTTGAACAATAGAATATTCAATTTGATTAGGTTATTTACTTTAAAAATAGCTAAAAGAAGATCGTATAAATATTATAAATTATATAAGAAGAATCAATACCAAGATTTAGAATGGGTTAAAAAGGATCAGTTAACAAAGCTTAAAGAAATAATAAGATTCGCTTATGACAATAATAATTTTTACAAAAAATTATGGGATGAAAATAAGGTAGATATAAATATTAAATCTCTAGATGATATAGAGAACTTCCCTATTGTAACTAAGGAGGATTTAAAAAGGCAAGAAGAAAGTTTATTAGTTAGTGAGCCTTTCAAAAAGAAAAAAAATGTAATAGATTATACAACAGGATCAACTGGTAATCCATTTAAAGTTATTAAAAATAGGAACTGCGCTGCTGAGAGATTTGGATTGTCAAAATATTTAGGCTCTTGGTATTACAATATGCCGGGAACTGCATGGGTGAGACTATGGAGAGCAAACTTAAAACCAACTTTCTTTGATAAAATAAAGTTTTTCTTTTCCGGTCAGTATGTAATATCTATTTATGATCCCACAAAACCAAATGAATCGGCTTTAGATAGCCAAAGACTGAATGAAATATTAAGTGAAATTGAATCGAAAAGACCCCCTGTCATTGAAGGGTTTGTTAGTGCATTAACCCTGTTTGCTAACCATATGCTAACAAATAATATAAACCTTTCCTATCAATTAAAGTCCATTGTTACAGGAGCAGAGCAACTTGAAGATAATGACAGAGAACAAATAGAAAAAGCATTTAATTGTCATGTATACAATAGATACGGAGGGACAGAAACCTCTGCTATTGCACATGAGTGCCATGTTCAGAGTGACTCAAATCATTATTTACATATTTTAGATGGTCACTGTTTAGTAGAATCTGAAAAAGGAACAGAAGAATTAATAATTACAGATTTTTATAGTAGAGCCTTGCCGTTAATTAGGTATAAAAATGGGGATAAGGGGGTTATTAAGTGTGATTTTGAGTGTTCTTGCGGAATCAGCGGGGGGATAATCACAAACTTATTAGGCAGGACAAATGACGCAATAAAACTACCCAATGGGAAAATGATTTCTTCTCATCTGTGGCATAATTATATGAAAAAGTGTCCAAATTTGATTCAATATCAAATTATCCAGTACCAACTTGATAAGGTAGTTATAAAATATATAATTAGCAGTACAAAAAATAACGAAGAAGACTCCCTTTTATTAGTGAAAAATCTAGTGGAAAATGCTCTAACTAACGTTAATGTAGATTGGGAAAAAGTAGACAGAATTCCACCTTCATCAGGAGGTAAAATAACCCAAGTGGTATCCTACGTAAAATGAAATCAATATTTTACAACATTCTTTCACTAATTAACATAGCCCTCGGCTTTGTTTTTATACTATTTATATCTAAGTACTTCGGATTATCAAATGAAAGTGACAAATATTTCATTTCCCATACTATTTTAAATTTCTTAGTGATTGCGGTTCAAACAACATGGGACGCTTTTATACCCTATTATGTAAAAAATCTTACAAAAAACTCGTCCAAGTCCACTGCTATTTATAGAAGATTATTGAAGCTGAATATTGGATTGTCAATTCCAATAGTTGCAATTTACTATATGACTGTTTTGAACGGCTTTCATTTTGGTCTTCAAGAACATGTGATACAGTTTCTAAATTTTTATATCCTCTATTTCCCAATTAGAGCTATAATCATCTTCAATAACTTTACGCTCAATTTAAATAAATATTATTCTACACAGTTTATAGTTGAAATTTTTATTAATGCTATTAATATATTAGTAATGGTAATGTTCAAGCAGATTGAATTTCTAGCTTATTCAGTTCTATTTAGTGGAGTTGTTATAATAATCATTCAGTTCTCTTTACTAAGGAAAAACCATTCTAAATACAAATACGCACTTTCTGATGTATATTTAAAAGGGATAGTGAAAAAATCATTTATTCTGAAATCTGGATCAATTTTATATAATCTGAAGGATATAATTATTGTTCAGTTTTTCGAAAGCAGACCTGGTTTATATTCGATCTATGCGTTTTCATTAAAGTTTGCTACAGCTTTAAATTTAATTGCTAATGCACCAATAATGAACATATTTATAACAAAAGTAAATAATTTAGTTTCTGAAAAATCTGAAAGAAAGAAATATTTCTCTTTATATAAAAGTGTTTTATCACAAACTTTAACTTTATATATTATCGGTTTTTTAGCGACTTACTTTCTTTTGCCATACTTACTAAAATTAGACATGATTGATGTAGATATAAACAACATAGCGGTAGTGAAGAGGTACTTCTTACTATTGTCACTTTTCTATCTAGTTGTTATTATGTTTTTCCCCATTCAACATTTTTTAATTGCATTTCGAGATTTTAGAGCAGTTCTTATTTCACATGTTTCATTCATTTTAATTTTCATGGTACTATATTTTTTTGCTAAATCCCCCGAATCAATTTTGTTTAATATGATTTTTGCACAAATTGTACTTTGTATTATTAATTTATTTTTTGCGAATAAAAAATTACAAAACCTGTAAGTATAAATGAAACTATTTCTTAATGGTTATCTTTTAGTTCTTCTCTATTTTAACACTTTAAGAATAGCAGGAATCCCTTTAAAGCTAGATTTCCTGATGTCCATTTTAGTGGTAACACTTTTGTTTCTGTCTACAAAAAACGTCAAAAAAGAAGAAATAATTTTTCTTCTCCTTTGGTTACCTTTTCTATTATATCAATTGTTGGTAATCGTTTTCAATATGCTATTTGGCTTTAAGGATATTTTCTTTTTATTTATTCCTGTCTATATTTTATTTTCTTTTTATACACTTAATCATCTTTTTAAAAGCTATAGGAGGCTATTAATAAAACACCTTAAAATTTTTTTATTTATAAATTTCATAGCTGTAATGTTTCAATATTTCGATGTTTTAAGTACAAATCAGATATTCGAAAATCTGTATAAATCGCTCAGTATTTCTGTTTCTGGAGCTGATTCGCTCCACTACAAATATTTAATGATGCGACCCATTGGGATAATTGGAAACCCAATAAAGCTTGCTTTTATAATTTTTATTGTTGGGGAAAGTATTTTTAGAGTTGAAAAGAAATTTTATGTGAAAGTCATTACTTATCTAATAATTTTAGTTTCCGGAGCAAGAATGGTACTTATTGCAAGTTTATTGTACGAAGTAACTAAATTTTTTCACTCTAGGTACATTACAAAGTCCCAATTAATTTTTATTTCAGTTAGCCCTTTTATTTTAGTTATTGCAAGTTTAGTAGCTTATGAATATATAGAGTTTTTTCAATATACTATTGATAAAATTATAAACGGTGAAATTGGCAGCACGCACAGCTTTTCACACCGATTTATGAAGTATACCGATTTGTTCAATTTAGATTTTCCAAAGCTATTGTTTGGAGGATACTCTATATATTATTTTAAACAGTATGTTGATTCAGAAATTGTAATGAGAATTTATCAATTTGGAATTATTGGATTAACTTTGTGGTACTTGCCATTTGTTTGGCTAATTATTAAAAATAAATTTACCTTAAATGCCTTAGCAGTTATAGTATTTCTATTTTTAAATACAATAACGTCATTCGTATTCACTAATTTGCTTTATATTCCATTCGTACTATTATTTATTATAACCACGCAATACAAGAACAATGAGAATAGCTTATATAGTTTCTAGTTTGAAGAAAGGAGGCCCGACAAACCAGCTATTTAATATTTTAAATAATTGTTCAAGCTATGAAAAGGTGTTGTTTACATTGTCTCATGAACCTGAATATTCTGATTTAAAAAAATTTCAAAGTATTAAAGATTTAGAGATAATACAGTTAAGGTTGTCAAGGGTTTTATTTCCTTTTTTGGTATTACCTAAACTTATCCCTTTGATTAAGTCAAAGAATATAGATTGCATTCATTCTCAAGGCATACGAGGTGACTTGTTGAATTTGCTAATTCCTTCACTTATTTCAAAGAAAAACATTAAATCGATCGCTACATTACGGACTAATCCAAATATTGACTATTCATTTAAGTACGGTAGACTAGTGGGAAATATGTCAAGTATAATTCATAATTTTGCCTTAAGAAGATTAGATTATACGGTTTGTTGTTCTAAGAATTTATTTGATCAATTTGATCGAAATGATTATAAAAATATCACCTATATTCAAAACGGGGTTGATACTTCAAATAATTATCCATCCAATAAAGATGAGTTAAGGAAAGAGCTTAATTTAAAAGAAAACCACACTTATTTAATAAGTGTTGGACATCTTGAATATCAAAAAAATCCTGAGCTTATTTTGGATTCTTTCATAAGTTTTAGTTGTGAAAAAGAAAAAATCTCTTTAATTTTTGTTGGTACAGGAAGTGAGCTTAACAAACTCAAAGGTAAAGCAAGAAAGCATAATGAAAACATTCATTTCACAGGAAGAATTGATAATGTTTCCGAATATTTAAAAGCCTCTGACATGTTTATTTCTGCATCGAGATTGGAAGGGCTTCCAAATACTGTATTGGAAGCGGGTGCTTGTGGTCTCAGACTTATATTAAGTAACATTCCCCCTCACCTTGAAATTGCACAGGAACTTCCTGAAAATGAAAGGTTTATTTTTGAGGAAGGGGACATGAAGTCTTTATGTAAGCAATTAAATGAGGCCTTTAAATATTCCGTAAACAAAGTTCTTATCTCTGAATCAATTTCAAATAGATTTTCCGCAGTAGAAAATTCAAGACAGTACAGTGAACTTTATAAAAGTTAATTTATGATTGTATGGCTGAAAGCAACAGAGTATTAGTTTTAATTTGTTTATATAAGAATGATAAGGAGAAGTATTTTTCTAAAGCTTTAGAAAGTATTTTAAATCAGACGTATCCTAACTTTACCATTTTTCTAAATATAGATGGTGCAATAGATAAGTCAATAGAAGATTATCTAAGAAAATATATTGGGGATAAAAGGATAATCATTAATAGTAACCTAATTAATAGAGGGTTACCTCATAGGTTAAATGAAGGAATTAATTACGCAATCGAAAATAATTATGACCTTGTAGCGCGGATGGATTCCGATGATATTAGCTTTTTGAATAGATTCCAGTTACAAGTTGATTTTTTAAAGTCAAATAATCATGTTGATATAATTGGAGGGCAAGCAAAAACGATTTCTGATGAAGGTAACATAATAGGTGATTTATCTTTACCCTTAAAACACGATAAACTTAAAAGGCAATTTATTTTTAGAAGTCCATTAATTCATCCAGCTGTGATGGCACGTACTGATTTCTTCAAAAAGGCGGGATACTATTCAGAACATTTTAGACAAGGACAGGATTATGAATTATGGTTTAGAGCTCTGAAAAATAATTGTATTTTTAATAATTTGCCAAATAAAATAATTTATCATAGAATCGATGAAAGCTTTTTTAGTGGCAGGAGATCGAGTAAGACAAGAGCAAAAAATTTGTTTCTTCTTCGAAGAAAGGCAATTAGGGAGTTGGATTTATCAGCCTTTAACTACTTAATCGCATTTTTGATTTATGTTTACGCCTTTCTTCCATCTTTCCTGAAACGGATTGCTTATAATAAATTTCGCTAAGTGAACTTTAAAATTCTTACTAAAGATCTTTTTTTTCAGGTTTATTACTTAAGCTTGACTCTACTCCCATTTTACAATCTTCGGACTAATTACATGGTGGTCTTGTTGATTGTATTATCAATTATGAGTATAATATTTAAAAAGAGAAGTATTACAAGAAAAAAATTGAGAAAGGATTTTTTCTCATCTTTTTCGCTGTTCTACGTAGTCGTAGTATTAAGTTTAATAGTCAACTCCACTATTGTATGGGATGCTCAGCTAGAAACTAAGGCGGCTTTGTTTTTTATGTGGTTTACTTTTATTCCATTGAATAATTCTAACAAAGAGTTTATTCTTTATAAAATCAATCAAATTTTCTCACACGTTATTTTTCTTGTTTGCCTTTTATTTCTTTCTAGTTCATTGTATTTCTACTTTTTGGAAAGCGGAAATGACTATTGGCTTCATAGAGATCTAATCACAATTTTTATAGGGAGGATTCATCCTGGATATTTATCCTTGTACATAGTACATGTGATTTTTTTTCAATTAATTGTTAGAAAAAACTATACTTATATCATATTAATGGTTCCCCTATTAATGTTGAAATCCAAAACAGTAATCTTATCAATTGTAGTCTTATTAATACTATTGGTAGTCATACGTGGTCCAAAAATGACCAAAGCAAATATACTTGTTATAGCTCTTTTTCTGATTTTGGTTTCATCGTTTATTTTCTTCAACGAACGTTTTTTAAGTTTTGACTATATTTCAGGTAAAATATACCAGTGGCACACTGCGTTGGTAATTTTTCTTGACAACCCAATTCTTGGAGTTGGAATACATGAAATTAGTAGCGAGATAATTCTTTCGTATGAGAAAATAGGTTATGGAGCAGGCATACAGTTCGGGTATAATTCACATAACCTTTTTCTTCACATCCTATCAGTGACGGGTATTCTCGGTTTTATAACTTTCTTGATTCCATTTATTAGAAGCTATAAGTCCAATAGAAGTAAGTTTTCCAAGAAATCGCCTATGCATATGTTCATATTTTCTATAGTATTGAACTTTTTTATATTTTCTTTTTTTGAAAATCTTTTATCAGCACAAAAAGGAGTTTTGTATTTTTCATTAATGATTAATATATGTTTATCTTTAGATTTAAAAAGAATAGATAATGCCTCAAACCCTAGCTAGTTTAATTACTTCATTTATTCTAACCTTTTTGGTTACACCATTAGTGATTGGCTTTTTTAAAAAGCGTAATATCATGGATAAGCCTGGTGGAAGAAAAATTCATACCGGTGACACGCCTAGTATGGGTGGGATAGCCATTTTTATTGGTGTAATGATAGCCTTATTAATTTTTATGCCACTTGTTGGTTTACAACGTTTTAAATTTTTCTATGGCGCTATGGGTATAATGTTTATGGTGGGTTTAAGGGATGATTTAGTGCCCGTTCGACCTATTGTAAAGTTAGGAGCACAGTTCTTAGCCTCCTTTATGGTTATCTTCTTAATGGATATCACCTTAAAATCTTTTTACGGATTATTATCTATTGAAGAGGTGCCCTATATCATCAGTATAGTTTTAACACTCTTCACTTTAATCGTAATTACCAATTCCTATAATCTGATAGATGGGTTGGATGGGCTTGCCAGTAGTATAGGAATTATAGCTTTTTTCTTTTTCGGTATATATTTCTTTTTAGTGGGTCAAACCTACTATTCTATGGTCTGCTTTGGTTTTATTGGAGCATTGATAGCTTTTTTAAATTTCAACTGGGAACCTTCCCGGATTTTTATGGGTGATACTGGAGCCTTATTGATAGGTTTTGCATTAGCAGTAATTACCGTTAAATTCATCGATTATAATCATTATTTACCCGAAGAGACTCCTTTCAAATTGACATCTTCTGTTGCAGTGGGAATTTCAGTTATAATTATACCATTGTTTGATACGCTCCGAGTTTTTATCTCCAGGGCTATGAAAAAGAAATCTCCTTTTTCACCAGATAAAACCCATTTGCATCATATTCTTATGCGTCTAGGCTTCAGTCATTCAGGGACTACTCTAATTATGATAGCCACCAATATTGCCATTATCTGCACGGCTTTGGCTTTAGATTTTTTGGGTGATAATATTTTAGTTCCTCTAATTATAGGCTTATGTATTTTATTAAGCTTAATGCTAGATGAAATTCTGAAAGCTAATATCAGAAGAAAGAAAAAAGAGGTGGTTAAGAATTTTAGAAGGGATTAGCTTCGCAGTAGTGAGTAGTGAGTAGTGAGATAGTTTTAAGTATTAAGTTGTAGGTTTTAAGTTCAGTTCTCCTGAAGCTTCATACTTAAAAACAAAAGTAGTTGGGCATAAAAAACTAGATTCCTTTTCTTCTGACTAAATCACTTTAAACCATTCTAGTAACACACCTGAAGTCCCCTCAAGGGGACAGTCGCACAGATTTAAATCAGTAGAAAAATACAATTATTTTCACCATGCTCTAATATTGCAATTACCTAGTTATCTCTTATGAAGTTCAGTTCTCATCCAGAGGCTTAACAGCTATTGGCTGGTAACAGGTAAAGTTCTACCTTATTTCGATCAACCCTAGTTTTCAATGTATTTCCATCAGAGTTTTCTGAACTTCAACACCTCAAAACCTAAATACATCATCACCTGACAACCCTCCTAATCGCCTTCCTATAATCCGATGGGCTTTTACCTGTGATTTCTTTGAATTGTCTGTTGAAATGGGAAATATTATTGAATCCACAGGCATAGCAAATATCTGTGATGTTCAGATTACCTTCTGATAATAACTTTGAAGCATGCACTACTCTATGTTCATTCACGAAATGTGTAAAGGTTTTATTCGATATCTTCTTGAAATAGCGGCAAAAAGCAGGTACAGTCATGGCAGCTTCTGCTGAAATTTCCTCTAATGAGATATTTCTTTTAAAATTATCTCGGACATAATCATAAATTAAATTTACTCGCTGCTGATCCACTGCTTTTGCTTCAATGGAAACGGCTTCTGAATTCAATAAATAATAATCCTTTACTTCTGAAAGCTCCTTTAAAATAGAAATCAAACCAATAAGCCTGTCAAAAGGCGGCTTGTCCACGAGTTTTTCTATTTCATCACCTATCTTCTTTTTGGTTTCCCCAGTAAAGACTATTCCAAGCTTTGCATTCTCTATTAATTGTTTGATGGGCTGTATCTCCGGTAAATTTAAAAATACTGGTCCAGGAAAATCTTCTTTCATTTGAATGATGGTTTCTGATTCATTTCCTGTTAATCGATCTGTAAAGCCGTAATGAGGCAAATTAGATCCAATCAACATTAAATCGCCATCTTGATAATAGGAAATATGATTGCCTATATGTCTTTTTCCATTCCCTCCTCGCACGAAAACCAATTCAATTTCGGGATGAAAATGCCAAAATGGCTCTTTATTGGGTCTTGATTGCTCAAATTTTTTGATGAGAACTGAGCTTCCGAAGCTGGGTTCTATTTGCTCGAGTGTAGGCTTATAAAATTGCATAATAGCTTTAAAACGATTGAGACTTAATTTTGTTATTGCATATTACCTCTTCTTAACATTTAAATAACATCGGCATGTTAAAATAGTATTACAATTGGAAAATCTTCACATAGTTAGTGGCAAATATCCGCCCTACATTTGTAATGTACTTAAAAGAAAAAGCTTATGAACAATTTAAAAATTCAAAAATCGGTTGTAACCGCAGTATTGGTTTTACTACCATTATTGAGCTTTGCAGATGGTTTCCCATTTGTGAAATTGACAAGCAAGGAAAACAAAATGATCACATTAAGGGTAGGATCAGCCGAGTCTGATTTGACCAATATTAGGATAAAAAATCAATTTGGTCAAGTGTTATACACTGAAACAGTTGAAAACGTAAATGGTATTTTGAAAAATTTCGACTTGAGACATTTAGAATCTGGTCGTTATAGTATCGAACTGGAAAATGCTTTAAATATTGAAGTATTACCCATTACTATCACTTGGGACTCTGTTACAGTAGCAGAAAATCAATTTAATACCATTCACAAGCCATTTGTGAAACTAAAGCAAAATGGAATTGTGGATTTCAATTATCTGAACATTAATAGCAATAAAACTTCTGTTTTAATCACTAATTCTAAAGGAAATGTGATTTATAAGGAAGATTTAGGAAGTCAATCAGGTATTGAAAAGAGATTTGATATTTCTTCTTTGGATAAAGGCGAATATCAGATAATGGTTCAATCTGGCGATAGGAACTTTAAACATAGTATCGCTTTATAAAATAGTATTCAATTAGTCGTTTCCATAGTAGGGCCTGTCACTGGAGAGTGATGGGCTTTTTTTGTAACCACGGAATTTTAAATAGTAGCCAAAGGCTACTTTAAATTTAACCACTAAGTTGCACAGAGGCTTTCACAACTTGTCCCGTATTCATCGGGAAAGGAGAACAAATAAAAATAATCAAGATTATTTGTAACTACTTACCTACCAAATAAACAGTAATTATGTTTCCATCTGTATAAGTCCTATCCCCTGTTTGTAGAAAGAAAACCAAGAAAAAGTTGAATACAATTCGTTTCCTAAAATCGCTTTACCTAAACTTATTTAGCACTCACTCCCTCGTTTGGGTGTTTTCACCCAAACTTTAGCATTCAATCTCCCAGAAACTTGAAGGTGAAAACACATTTAAGGGGGAGTAGTTGTAGGAGAAGTAGTGAAAGATTAAATTATAGGGGTAGCTGAGTAATTTTCCTTCTCCAACAAGAGAAGGATAAAGGATGTGGACTTAATAAAAAGAGAGTTACTTCGAGCAAATAGATCCTATATATATCTGAAATTGCGTATTTTATCTATTTTTTAAGGTTAAGTTTCTTTTCTTAGGCAATCTGCTAATTTTTAGCACGCTCTGCTGCTCCCCTATTTTAGGGGAGATGTCCGAAGGACAGAGGGGCTTATTTTCTTACGTTGCAAGGTCTTTTCGCCCCTGTCTGCCGCCAGACAGGTTAGCGCCTTTGCGAGAGTCACCTCAAGCCTTTGGCTTGTTTATTTTTAATATTTGCCTCTTAAATATTAATTTGAAATAGAATTAAACCTTTTCTTTTACCTTCCCTTCATTTACTTTGATTCGCTTTACGCCACCATAAATGTAAACCGTAGCAATTGCCATCATTACATGACTTAAAGACAAATAATTAAACCATCGGTGGATACTGAATTCTGTAGCGAAAACCAAAGCTGAAAGTGCAGCAAACCCAATTCCTGCCATAATGTATTTAGTCGCTTCATTTTTAGTCTTATAAAATAAAAGCGTTTCAATTGTGAAAACCACAAACATTAAACCGTAGCCAGAGTGGAGCTGAACGTAAAAAAAGTCTAAAGTATAGAAGACCAATCCAAGGAAAATCAAAAACTCTACTATGTTGATTATCCCTAAAGCTTTAACATACTTTTTATTTAATACGATGCGAGTATGCTCTATAGCTCCTCTCTCAATGAGCATAATGGCAAACATGCTAATAATCCAACCCACCAATTTCCAGGCTTTACTAAACTCATAGTAAAATGCATGGCCTATTATGCCTCCAAAAGTGGTAGCCAACCCCATAACCAAAAAATAATACTTGAAATAAGTGAAAACTTTCCCTTGCTGTGGAGATTTCACCATTTTATAAAAATATAGGAAACAAAGAAAGCTAACAAGAAGATCGGTAAGGGTAACAATAGGTTCATCTATTCTGATACCCCATAATTCAATTTGCACAATATTTTCCATGTACTATGTATCGAAAAAGTCATAAAATGGTTACTTTCAAATACCGAAAGAGAAATAAGTACACCCATGGCTGTTTTCTTTTTGACCACAGAACCTGTCCCGTACTGAAAGTCGGGAGATTCACTAAGTTAAACTCAGAGCTTCACTAAGAGAATTATTCTATTTCAGACACTATATTGGCACTCTTAGAAATTTTTAAAAAAAATTGCGATAATCGAACTGATTAATGTTCGACATTTGCAATGTCTTACATAAGCACAGTTTATTATTTTTAATAACTAAGCATAAGCGATTCTCAAAGAATTTCACAAAGTCACACAAAGTGAAAGTCTAGTATTTTTGTGAATCTTTGTGAAAGCCTCTGTGCAACTTGGTGGTTAAATAAAGAGTAGCCTTTGGCTACCTTTTGTTTTCTTTTTTCTCATTTATGGTTAGTAAATTTTCAGCTTTTTTGAAATCTATTTGCACAGATGCAAAGTGCTCTGGCTCTATTTCTGGTGCTAAATATATTTTATTTTATTTAAGTAATAAGGTTCATTTTTTCCGTTATCACTTAAACTTTTATAATTTGCTCGAAAAATATCAATGGTAACTCCTTCTGAAAATCCTTTTATGGGCAATGCTGCATCCATTTACCAAAGCAAAGCTGCTTTAAAATGGATTGCCTTAGCTTTTTCACTTATTATTGGTATCGCTTCCGTTCTTTATACCAATAGCATTGTGGAAGAGCTAAAAGAAAGGGAAGAGAGATATATTGAGCTTTTTGCCAAAACACAGGAATATACCAGCGATCCGGACAATAGCGAAAACCTCATTTTCATTTTCCAAGAAATCGTGACGCCAAATAACTCCATTCCTGTGATTGTGGTAGATGCAGATGGCAATCCAAGCATTTACAGAAACATTGATATTGACAGCAGTAAGCATGATGAAGAAGAGCGAAAGAAAATATTAAAGAAGGAGCTCAAAATTATGGAGCAGGAATATGAGCCCATTACCATTTCATGGACGGGATCAAATGATCCTAGCGATTATCAATATATCTATTATCGAAATTCTGATTTGATCTACAGACTACGCTATTACCCTTATATTCAACTTTCTGTAATTGCCGCTTTTGTATTTTTTGGATATGTTTCCTTCTCCTACTCCCGAAAAGCGGAACAAAACCAAGTTTGGGTGGGACTAGCAAAAGAAACTGCACATCAATTGGGTACACCATTGTCTTCTTTAATGGCTTGGCTGGAAATCATGAAAATTGATGATGATATTAAGGATAAAGAAGTGGTCACTGAGTTGGAAAAGGACATTAGCAAACTGGAATTGATTACCTCAAGATTTTCAAGTATTGGTTCCGTTCCAGTTTTAAAGGAGGAAAATATTTCTAAAATCATAGAACAAACCGTTAATTACCTCAAGAAAAGAACATCTAAAAAGGTGAATCTCTATTTCGAGTGCAAAGATGATTTAATTACAGCAGATATTAACAAACCACTTTTCGATTGGGTAATTGAAAATTTATGTAAAAATGCGATTGATGCCATGAGTGGTGAAGGTGAAATCACCATCACTCTAAAGGAAGGTAAATATGGTGATGCTTTGATTGATGTAAAAGATACTGGAAAAGGAATTCCTTCAAGTAAAATCAAGGAAATTTTCCAGCCAGGTTTCTCCACCAAAAAACGAGGTTGGGGATTGGGCTTAACTCTAGCAAAAAGAATTATTGAGAATTACCATAATGGTAAAATTTCAGTTAAAGAATCTATCTTAAATAAAGGGACTACATTTAGGATTATCTTAAGAAAATAGAGGGTTTTTAAAAATACTGGTTTCGGTTATTAAAAGGACTGAACTATATGTTCATTACACCCCTTATTTGGTGTTTTCACCAAAAATTTATCGCATAGATTGAAAGAGCATTTCATAGGTTTTAGGTGAAAACACCTAAAAGTGGAAGTGAGAAATTAAATCATTTTCAGATATCCAATTATGAGATAGGTATTGCTTTCTCGATCTACCAGATTCAATATTATTAAGATAAGCATTTGCTATTTACAAGTTATTCGCTAAAGCGAAAAACCTTTGTTTTCTTTTGATCCTTTGTGGTTCAAAACTAAGGCTTGTTAATCAGTACCACCTGTAGCAAATTCCTACCACAAAGAGAAAAGAGAACACATAAGAAAATAACCTTGGTTATTTTTCAGGATTGTTTAATGAGGTTTCAAAGCCTAACTTAATAGCATTACTGAAGACTTTGGCATCTGATAGATATACCTGTCAATTGCTTATTCAAATCTAATTCACTTGACAAAAAAATGCCTCCCGATTAATGATAACCGAAAGGCAAAAAACTAAACTAAACTATCTTTCAATAAATCTTAGCCTCTCGGATCTAAAATTTGATCAATTCTACTTACTAAATCTTGTAAATGATATCGGGACATTTGATCACTTTGTCTAGCTAATCCTCTATTGATTTCTGCTCTTAATGTCACCAAATTTCCTCTTGAAAGTGATGGGATATCAGTAGTGCGAATATCATCATCTTCAATATTTACTAAATCCCCCAATTGCTCAACAAAAGCTTTTTGCAAGTTTCTTCTGTATGTATCAATGCTTCTTCCAGTTCTTAATTCTGAGAAAATGCCAGTTCTCAAATCACTCATCATTTGAGTGGCCTTGTAAGCGTTATTTCCATTTAAAGCTTCATTTTCTAATACTCTTTTTACTCGATCAGCACTAAAAAGACTCCCAAGTGTTCTAGTTTGCAAAGCCTTGATTCTATCTGTAATTCCTGAAGATTCAATTCTCCCTAAAATCTCAGCATCAATCAACCATTCAGGCGTTTCAAATAATTGCTCATTTAAAAATGCGATAGCTCTTGTTTGCTTGTCTTTTGAAGCATGCGTGTAAATAGCACCTTCTTGATTAGATGTTTTATAGTATTCGCTGATTCCCCCGACATTTCCAGTAACATGACCCATATAACGATTATATTGACCTACTACATTTCCATAAAGTTCAGAAAGCTCATCATAATTTTCTCCTTCTTCCGAGCTCCACTCGATTAATCTTTCTGCAATTCTCTTTAAGTTTTTAATACCTAAGGCAGAAGCAATCATAGAATCATCACCAATGTCTTCAGTCTGGGCAGTATGATCTACTACTCCACGTTGCTGACGGCCATAACGGTAAACTGGATCATCCGCTTTTTCCAAAATCCATCCATTTAAAATAGATTCTTCCTCTTCAGCAGTGTCAATATTTGGAATAGCTCTATACCCATATTCAATTGCCCATTTATCATATTCTCCCACCATAGGGAAAAAGTTTTTAACTTCATCTTCTGGCTGAGCTACATAGTTAAATCTGGCATAATCCATAATTGATGGAGCCACACCATGCGTTTCCATGAATTTAGCAGAACGTAAGGAATCAATCGGATAGGCTACACTTGAGCCCATGTTATGAGGTAAACCTAAGGTATGACCCACTTCATGTGCGGCAACGAATCGGATTAATTCACCCATCAATTCTTCTTCAAATTTAACTTTTTGTGCTTCTGGATTAACCGCAGCAGTTTGGATAAAATACCAGTTTCTCAATAAGTTCATGACATTATGGTACCATAAAATATCACTCTCCAAAATTTCACCAGTCCTTGGGTCGTGAACATGTGGTCCTTGTGCATTTTGAATATCCGTAGCGATATAGCGAATTACTGAGTATCTTATATCTTCAGGACTCCAATCTGGATCCTCTTCTTTTGTAGGTGCATCTTTGGCCACAATAGCATTTTTAAATCCCGCTGCTTCAAATGCAGGCTGCCAGTCTTCGATACCTTTTTTGATGAATTCTCGCCATTCAAGCGGTGTAGCAGGGTCAATATAATATTCAATTGGCTTAACAGGCTCAACTAACTCGCCTTTGTTGTAAGCTTCCCAGTCTGAAGGCTCCAATTTCCATCGAGTAATAAAACGATTGTCGTCTGCTTTATGAGAATCTTTAGAATAATCTAATTGACGAATAGAAAAGTACCCTACTCTATCATCATAGTTTCTAGGCACCATCGGATCCTCAGGCAACAAAATCATGGATTGATTCATTTCAATTGATAGTGCTCCAGTCAATTGGTTATCAGGAATCTCGCTTCCTTTATAAGTTAAAATGTGTCTGATCTCTACATTTTCAGGAAATGCCTTGCCGTGAACGATTACAGATCTGCCTTTATCCACCGTGGAGATTTTGAAGGCCTTTCTTTGGTAGTCATATAAAGCGCCAATCATTGGAACATCAGAAGTGAAGAAATCTTCTACATCAATTACATAAGAAGAAGAATCTTTACCCAATGCTTCAATTTTGAAAGTATGAACAATAGGCTCAAAATTGTTATTCTTTACAGATTCATAAATTGGATCTTCCTCATTGGCCACTGAATTGTACGATACTGAGCGCAATAGCAATTGATTATCTTTCTTTTGGAATCGTATTACTTGCTGCGGACGAGATTTCATTCCTGCACCACCAAAATTCAATCCTTTAACATGACCTGAAATCCTGGAAACAATTAAAATTTCCCTTTCCAATAATTCTTGAGGAATTTCAAAATAGTATTTATCATCTACTTTATGGAAAGTAAACAAACCCTCATCAGATTCTGCATCTGATGTAATTACCTTAGAATAGGGCTGATACTTTGATTTTGGACTACTCTCCTTCTTGGTTTCGTCTTTTTTCTTTTTGCCAAATAGCTGTGCTTGGCTTTCTGTAGCAGAAAAACCAATAAATGCCATTAATGCAAAACTGAATATTACTTTTTTCATTGTATATACATTTAATTTTCTGCTAATCTAACACCGTAGGCTGATTATGTTTATAATTTTTTTCTCTTTTCCATGAGTGGAAAAATGGGTGATACTAATGGAAAAAGTATATTCATCAATAAGCAGTAGACATTAGTTGATAAAATTTCTATGTGAACCACAACCGAAAGCTAAAAATGCTTTGTTATAATTGAATTAAACCTTAGCTTTGCACCCTGAAAGAATAGAGCAATTTTATTTTATTATAATTATTAAATCATGGCAAATATTGGTAGGATTACCCAAGTAATTGGCCCGGTAGTGGATGTGAGCTTTGAAGCAGAAGGCGCAAAATTACCTAACATCTTTGATGCATTTACAGTAAAAAAATCTGACGGTTCTGTAATCGTTCTGGAATGTCAGCAACATTTAGGTGAGGACAGGGTAAGAACCATCGCAATGGATGGTACTGAAGGTTTGACTAGAGGTATGGAAGTTGTAGATACTGAACAACCTATCTCAATGCCAACTGGTGAGGATATCAAAGGAAGGTTATTTAATGTAATTGGTGATGCTATTGATGGTATTGACCAACCAGAAGGTAAAACAAAATTACCTATCCATAGAGATGCTCCAAGATTTGAAGATTTATCTACTTCTTCAGAAGTATTATATACAGGAATTAAAGTTATCGACTTAATTGAGCCTTACTCAAAAGGGGGTAAAATTGGTTTGTTCGGTGGTGCCGGTGTCGGTAAAACCGTATTGATTCAAGAGTTGATTAATAATATTGCAAAAGGACACGGTGGTTTGTCTGTATTTGCTGGTGTGGGTGAAAGAACTCGTGAAGGTAATGACTTGCTTAGAGAGATGTTGGAATCAGGTATTGTAAAATACGGTGATGAATTCATGCACTCTATGGAAGAAGGCAAATGGGATCTTTCGAAAGTAGATAAAGAAGCTTTGAAAGAGTCTAAAGCTACTTTCGTCTTTGGTCAAATGAATGAGCCTCCAGGTGCTCGTGCTCGAGTTGCTTTGTCAGGTTTGACATTGGCTGAGTATTACCGTGATGGTGATAAAGACAGTAATGAGACAGGGAAAGATATTCTTTTCTTTATTGATAACATTTTCCGTTTCACTCAAGCAGGTTCTGAGGTATCAGCCCTTTTAGGTAGGATGCCATCAGCTGTAGGGTATCAGCCTACTTTGGCTACTGAAATGGGTGCCATGCAGGAAAGAATTACTTCAACTAAAAATGGTTCCATTACTTCCGTTCAGGCGGTTTACGTTCCTGCGGATGATTTAACTGACCCTGCTCCTGCAACTACTTTCTCTCACTTGGATGCTACCACGGTATTGTCTCGTAAGATTGCTGAGTTAGGTATCTATCCAGCGGTGGATCCATTGGATTCAACTTCTAGAATTTTGGAAAGAAGTATTGTTGGTGATGAGCATTATGATTGTGCACAAAGAGTCAAAGAGATTTTACAGCGTTATAAGGAACTTCAAGATATCATCGCCATCTTAGGTATGGATGAATTATCTGAAGAAGATAGACAAACAGTTTATAGAGCAAGAAGAGTACAAAGATTCTTATCTCAGCCATTCCACGTTGCAGAGCAGTTTACTGGTTTGAAAGGGGTATTGGTTGATATCAAAGATACTATCAAAGGTTTCAATATGATTATGGATGGAGAGTTAGATCACCTTCCTGAAGCAGCTTTCAACTTGAAAGGTACAATTGAAGAAGCCATTGAGGCAGGAGAGAAAATGTTAGCAGAAGCTTAAAATAAAAATCATGCTTTTAGAAATCATTACACCGGAAAAAAATGTGTTTAAAGGAAATGTAGATTCTGCTACTTTTCCGGGAAGCAATGGTTCTTTTCAGGTTTTGAATAACCACGCACCTTTAATTAGTTCATTGGACAAGGGAGATTTAAAATTCTCTGATGGAAAAAACAACACAACTATTGTAGTTGATGGTGGAGTGGTAGAAGTATTAAATAATAATATTACTGTTCTGGCTGAAAAGGTTATTGAGGAGTAGTTTAGTTAAATATTTATAAAATAATAAGCCGATTTACTTAGAAGTGAATCGGCTTTTTTTATTTCTGATCTTCATTAAAGCTAAGATCCCTTTGATAAATCATATGAAGTATCCTTCACAGTATTCTATTATTTAGTTGACCGAACCGTTTTGAGTTTATTTATTACTTCATTTTCCTTACATTTACATTTCATATCCAGGATCTCCGCACGAGGAATCTGACCAATTTAGAAACTCATTAAATTTCTTATTATGCAAAAGTGGAAAAAGCTATCTCAAATAGAGATCAGACAAAGGATATTTTCTGCACTTTCAGAAAATGTAGATTACTATACTGAAAATATTATTGGTTTACCTGCTTCACATCTGGACGACAAGGTGTTTTATCAAAATGCACCTTTTTTAGAAGATGCTCCTTATTTATCTACCTTAATTCATAATCCGAATCATATTGGCTGCCATACCTTAGGCGAATCGGAAAGCTTTTTCAAGGGCACTCAGGAACTTGAAAAGGAAGTGATTAAGATTTGTGCAGAAGACATTTTACACTGCACCACTGATTATGATGGTTATGTTGCTTCAGGAGGAACAGAAGCTAATATGCAGGCTGTGTGGATTTACAGAAATTACTTCATGCAAAAGCACAAAGCCCACCTAAATGAAATAGCACTTATCAGCTCATCAGATGCTCATTATTCCTCTGCAAAAGCTTCAAATGTTTTGCAGATCGACTTTTACAAAGTGAAGGTTAACGAAAATAATCGTGCTATTAGTAAAGAAGCCTTGGAAGAGACTATCTCTCAAGCACAAGCAGATGGGAAAAAGTACTTCATTATTATGGCTAATATGATGACTACCATGTTTGGCTCCGTGGATGATGTAAGCATTTATACTGATTATTTTACAGAGCAAAATTTAGAATTCAAATTACATGTGGATGGTGCTTATGGAGGATTTTTCTATCCATTTGCTAAGTCTAAAAATGATTTAAACTTTAGTAATCCACATGTTAATTCAGTGACATTGGATGCACATAAAATGTTACAAGCTCCGTATGGTACAGGGATATTTTTAATCCGAAAAGACTGGATGCATTTCGCAAATACGCAAGAGGCCAGTTATGTAGAAGGACAGGATTTCACATTAATTGGATCACGTTCTAGTGCTAATGCTATTGCCATCTGGATGATCTTAATGACTTATGGCCCTAATGGATGGTATGAGAAAACCTTGGTTTTGAATCATAGAACCCAATGGCTTTGCAAAGCATTAAAAGATAAGAATTTTGAGTTTTACAGATATCCTGATGCTAATATTGTAACCATAAAAGCATCATATTTAAAACCAGAAGTTTGTAAAAAATACGGCTTGATTCCTGATAATCATAAAAGCCCAAAATGGTATAAAATAGTAGTAATGGATCATGTTACTATAGAAAAATTGGAGCTATTTTTAACGGAAGTTTAAGATCCAAATGAAAGCCTTAGGCTTTTCTCTTTTAACCACAAAGAGCAACTAAGGATTTCACAAAGAGCACAAAGTTACAACCAAGTCTGTATTTTAGTCAGACTTTGGAAAAATCTGACATATATCTTGCATCAAAACTATATTCTGTGCGCACATCCCCCTTTGGGGGATTATAGGGGGCTGGGGGCTTGGGAGCTCTTTAACTATAAGGAATAATTTCAATTGGCAATCTACAAAGATTAGCGAAATCCTCTCCTATTTCCATCATATCATCATCTGCCTCTCTGTAAAACCATTTGATTTTTACATCCTTACCATTCTGCTCCTTGATGGATTCCATTTTGTGAATCATATCCAGCATCAACTTGGAAGTACTGGTATTAAAGTAATCTAAACGGAAATGTAATTCTGTAACCGGACATGGGTCTTCCATATATCGATTAAGATGATCAAATATTGGTGTGAAAACATCCATTGGATTCTCAGGAATAGAGGATCCTGAGATTTCAAAAAAACCTTTTTCTATATCGATGACCACTGTGGGTCTCTGATGTGTTCCTGACATTCTAAACATACTGCATCAAATATGATAACAAATTACGTTAACTTCAAAATCTTATCGTGGTTTTCGATAGTTATCAGTTTTTTTACTTTAAACACTACTTTTTTCAGTGCCATTTAAATATAATAAATTGCTTTTAAGGTAGGATGAATTCATTTAACTAATTTAGCCTCAGCTTTAATATTTTAAAATAACAGTTCTATAATTAGAGTTTTAATCACTAAAAATGAAAAAATCAGCTTTATTATTTTCTATAATATTAGGGTTATTTTCTTGTACTGAAAATAAAGAAATGGAAAGAACTAGAATAATCACTAAAAATTTACAGGAAATTGATCAACATTCTTTTTCCAAACCGAAAGAGGCTGTAATTACTCATCTCAAGTGGACAGCGGATATCAATTTTGAGAATAAAACCATACAAGCTATAGCTCAATATGATATTAGTAAAGCACCAAATGCCACAAAAATAATCCTAGACACTAAAAACTTGCATATTGAAAAGGTATGGCTAAATGAAAATGAAGACACTAATTTTGAATTAAAAGAAAAAGATGAAATACTTGGGCAAGCTCTGCACATACGACTATCGAAAGAGACGGAGACAATCAGTATTCAATATAAAACACCTCCAAGTGCTGAGGCATTACAATGGTTAAATGCACAACAAACTGCTGGAGCTTCTCCATTTCTATTCACCCAATCTCAAGCTATTTTGTGTAGATCATGGATCCCCATCCAAGATTCACCTGGCATAAGATTTACTTATGAAGCTAAAGTAAAAGTGCCCCAAGGAAATTTAGCCTTAATGAGCGCTGAAAATCCGCAAAAAATCGATTCAACAGGAAATTATAGCTTTAAGATGGAACAACCTCTTCCTGCATATTTGATGGCTTTAGCTGTTGGTGATTTGGAATATCATAAAACTGGTGATGAAACTGGGATTTACGCTGAATCAACTACTTTAGATAAAGCAATAGCAGATTTAGAAGATTTACAATCATTCTTGGAAACTGCTGAAGAGCTTTATGGAAAATATAGATGGGAACAGTTTGATGTATTGGTTTTACCACCGAGCTTTCCTTTTGGGGGAATGGAAAATCCTCGCTTAACCTTTGCAACCCCAACGATTTTATCGGGCGATAAATCATTAGTTTCTTTAATTGCTCATGAGCTTGCTCATAGTTGGTCAGGAAATTTGGTGACCAATGCCACTTGGGATGATTTCTGGTTGAATGAAGGCTTCACGGTTTATTTTGAATATCGCATTATGGAAGCACTTTATAGTAAGGATTATTCCGAAATGTTAGCCTCTATTTCTTTAAAGGAATTAAAAGAGGAATCTCAAGAATTAATTGACAATGAAAATGCCGAAGACACCCATTTGAAATTAGATTTAAAAGGGCGAAATCCAGATGTGGGAATGGCCGCCATTGCATATGACAAAGGCTACTTCTTTTTAAGAAAAATCGAAGAGCTAACTGGAAGAGAAAATTTCGACACTTTCTTAAAGCAATATTTCAACGAGCACGCCTTTCAAAGCATCAATACTGAGCAATTTCTTTTGTATATGGAGCAGAATCTATTTGCAAAAAAAGGTATTGAGCTTCCAAAGGATTTATTCTCCAATTGGATTTATAGTGCTGGAATTCCTGATGATTTACCAAAACCAAATTCTGAAAGATTCAGAAATGTAGAGCAATCAATTGCAAATTGGTTGAATACTGAAAGTATTGATACTTTAAAAACTCAAGATTGGAGCACGCATGAATTCTTACATTTTTTTCATCAACTTCCAGATTCAATTGGATATAGTGAAGTAAGAGCTGTAGATGAGAAATTCAATTTTACCAATAGTGGTAATGCAGAAGTATTAACTGAATGGTTTTTACTAGCTATAAAGAAAGATTATCTCCCTGCCTATAAAGCAATGGAAAACTTCCTAATCAATACTGGGAGAAAAAAATTCTTAATGCCTATATATGGTGAACTTATTAAAACTGAAACTGGTAAAAGTATAGCATTAAACATCTATAAAAAAGCAAGAGAAAATTACCACTATGTCAGCTACATTTCGTTAGATAAATTATTAAATTACGAAACTGACTGAATTTTTAAATAAATAGAATTGAAATGTATAAAATAGAACGACTCTTAATTGCACTTGATCTATCTGAAATGGATGAACAATTAATTAAATATTCATCTCATTTAGCAAAATTTTTAAAAAGTGAGAAAGTGTATTTTATCCATGTCGCCAAAGACTTAGAATTACCTGAGGATTTAAGAAAAAATTACCCTGATTTAATGGCGCCCAATGATGAATCTATTGCGGATTCAATAGACAAAGTGGTAGAAAAAGCCTGGGAAAGTAGCTATGATTGTGAAAAAGTAATTGAAATCAAAGAAGGAGATCCATCTGAACAAATTTTAAAATGGGTTAACATCAAAGATGTTGACATGATGGTGATGGGTAGGAAGAGAAAACTAAAAGGCGGAGGAATTGTCCCTAATAAAATAGCCAAAGTAGCCCAAACTTCACTTATGATGGTGCCTGAAGGATTTAATTTTAAATTGGATAAAGTAGTAGTCTCAGTGGATTTCTCAAAGCATTCTAAACTAGCTGTAGAAGAAGCTTTAGCTATTACTAAAGATAAAAACATTGATTTGTCTCTTTTAAATGTATTTAGAGTTCCTGTCGGCTATCATAAAACAGGCAAAAGTTATGATGAATTTGCTACGATTATGAAAGGGCATGCCAAAACTGATTTCAATGAATTTATAAAAAGAAATGACTTTCCGGCAGATTTAGAATGTCATTATGTATTAGATGATGATGATTCGCCAGCTGATAAAATATTTGGATTTGCTTCGAATCAAAATACCGACATGATTATTATGGGCTCAAAAGGAAGAACTGGGCTAGCCTCTATTTTACTAGGAAGCGTAGCAGAAAAAGTAGTAATTTATGACAGCGAGATTCCTTTGATGATTGTAAAAGAAAAAGGCGAAAATATGGGCTTTTTGAAAGCTTTGCTTAAACTTTAATTGCTAGAAATGAACTTTTCCAAAGTTTTAAAACTTTGGAAAAGTCTAAGAATTAGCCGACAGTCTTCTTCTCATAAATTTCTGCTAAAGCGTCTACTGCTTTATCAATTTCCTCGGCTGTATTATATTTACTGAATGAAAATCTCACATTTGGTCTTTCGGAGGCTTTCCCTAATTCTGCAATTACATGCGAGCCAACATCACTTCCACTGCTGCAGGCTGATCCTCCACTTGCTGAAATACCTTTAATATCTAAATTGAATAAAAGCATATCGCTCATATCAGATGGCGGCAGGCAAACATTTAATACTGTATACAGACTTTTATCAGGATCTTCACATAACCCATTAAATCCCACGCCTTCAACTTTAGCCTTTAACTTCTGTATCATTCTGTCTTTTAAGCCCTGAATATGGTTTTGGTGCTCTTCCATATCCCTGTATGCAATTTCCATTGCCTTTGCCAAACCTACTATTCCATACACATTCTCAGTTCCTCCACGCATATTTCGCTCTTGCGCACCGCCATGAATAAAAGGATGAATTTTATGCTCATTATTTATATATAAAAATCCGACACCTTTAGGCCCATGAAATTTATGCGCAGCTCCAACTATATGCTGCGCCTTGATTTCCTGTAAATCATGGTTGTAGTGCGCCATAGTTTGAACTGTATCGGAATGAAAAACAACACCATACTGTTTACAAAGCCAGCCCACCTCTTCAATATCCAGAATATTTCCTATTTCATTATTACCATGCATTAAGGAAACTAAACTATCAGGATTCTTGCTCAACCAATCTTTCAAAGCATCTAATTCAACTGAGCCATTTTTGTCTAAAGTGACAAAATCCAGCTCAATTTGTCCACACTTCTCTAAATGCTGAAGAGTATGCAAAACTGCATGATGTTCAATTTTAGATGTCAGTACTTTCTTTATTCCCTTTTGTTCAATGCTGCACCTTAAAGCCGTATTATCTGCTTCAGTTCCTCCAGAGGTGAAAAATATTTCAGAAGGAGAAGTGTTCAACAATTCAGCAATTGTCCTTCTTGATTTTTCAATGGCAGTCCTTACCTCTCGTCCATGAGAATGGATGGAGGAAGGGTTGCCATAATGATTCAGCATATAAGGCTTCATCGCTTCAAAAACTTCAGGGTCTAAAGCGGTAGTTGCTGCATTATCTAAATAAATCCCTGCCATAATATTAGTTTTCTTTATATGCAATAATCTCTTTAATATCCGAAATCATTTTCTGCGCTAAATGCTCTGCTTTTGATTCAGAATCGGATTCAGAGTAAATTCTGATAATGGGCTCTGTATTTGATTTTCTCAAATGCACCCATTCTTTGTCAAATTCTACTTTAACGCCATCAATTGTATTAATAGGCTGGTTTTTATAGCGCACTTGAATGGCTTCCAAAATACCATCAACATCAATTTCAGGTGTTAATTCAATTTTATTTTTGGAAATATGGTAACTTGGGAAAGATGCTCTAAGTTGAGAACAAGACTTTCCGGACTTGGCTAAATGAGTAAGAAATAATGCAATTCCCACTAAAGCATCTCTTCCGTAATGCAATTCAGGATAAATAATTCCACCATTTCCTTCTCCACCAATTATTGCATTGGTCTCTTTCATCTTGGTTACCACATTTACTTCTCCAACTGCCGAAGCCTCATATTTGCCTCCCCTTTTTTCAGTCACATCTCTCAATGCACGGGTACTTGAAAGATTGGACACCGTATTTCCTTTTTGCTGGCTTAAGATATAATCTGCTACAGCCACTAAAGTATATTCCTCTCCAAAGGGAGTACCATCTTCGTTTACTATAGCTAACCTGTCCACATCAGGATCTAAAACAAACCCTAAATCATAGCTTCCGTTTGCTAATTCATTACTGATATGTGTAATGTTTTCAGGCAACGGCTCTGGGTTATGTGGGAAATTCCCATCAGGATAGCAATAGAGCTCCCTGACTTCTGCAACACCCAAAGATTTCAATAGCTTAGGAATTGCAATGCCGCCAGTACTATTAACAGCATCAACTACGACCTTAAACTTTCTTTCACGAATAGCGGCAACATCCACCAAAGGCAAATCAATTACCATGTCGATATGCTTTTGGATGTAATGGTCTTGAGTAGTGTATTTTCCTATCTTCTTTACTTCACTGAAGTTATAATCCGCACTTTCAGCCAAATCCAAAATTGCTTGCCCATCATCACCTGAAATAAACTCTCCTTTTTCATTTAAGAGCTTTAAAGCATTCCATTGAACTGGGTTATGGCTAGCCGTCAGGATAATTCCACCTGCAGCTTTTTCCAACACAACCGCTATCTCTACTGTTGGGGTGGTAGATAAACCAAGGTCTACTACATTCATTCCCATGCCTTGTAGCGTAGCAGCTACTAATTTAGACACCATTTCACCGGTAGGTCTAGCATCTCTGCCTATCACTACTTTATTGTTCTCCGATCTGGTTCTTAACCAAGCTGCATATGCGCTACTAAACTTTACGATATCAACGGGCGTTAATCCATCTCCCGTTTTTCCACCTATGGTTCCTCGTATGCCGGAAATTGATTTTATTAAGGTCACTTAAACTATTGTTTGTTTCAATCGGCAAAGGTACTAAAAAATGGAAAGCCAATGAACAAAAATCCCACTTCAAAGAAAGAAAGATATCCTTGGTCGTAATTTTTCTAAAATATCAACTTTATTTTCTATTTTGAGTTATAGAAAAGCTTATACATAAAATAAGGTTGCCGGAATATATAAAATATTGGACAAAAGCTGGGATTCATTCAAATATGGATGATGATGAGAAGAGAAAAGTCTTCCTTACTAATGCTATGGCTCTGTTTTTAGCTGTTGTCATGATATTGGTATTCCTAAACGATATATTCAATACAGAAAATTATTTAGCTGCATACAGAAGAGCTGGAGTCTTTTTTTTGATGCTATTGATTCCATTTTTGAACCATAAAAAGCATTATAGATTATCAAAAAGTATCTTTCTATTTTTTCCTGGATTTATTCTCCTGGGAGTTCCGATAATTATTGGTGACATTTTTCCTGGGCAATTTATTTGGTTTCAATATGCAGGAGCAATTTTTTGTTCTATCCCTTTTATTCTATTTAACCACAACAATGAAAAAATTTACATCACCCTATTTTTTATTTATTACCTTCTAGTAACCTTATTCATTGATAAACTACTACTACAATATGGTAATCCACCGGAAGCCATGAAAGAATTAGTGACGAATTTTAGTGACTTTAAATTGCCGCCCCTTTTTGTAGCATTTTTTTCAACCACCACTCTTTTATGGTATAATAGAACCAATACTCAATATGAAAAACGTTTGAGAAGTACTAATAAAGTACTAGAAGAAACACAACAAGAGCTGATTGCTAAAAATGAGGAATATGAAGCAATCAACCGTAATTTAGAGGCTTTGGTTGAAGAAAGAACTAAAGTTATTGATTCAAAGAACAGGCAGATAATTGATTACGCTAATATAAATGCACATAAAGTACGAGGCCCTTTGGCTAGAATTATGGGATTAATCAACATTTCTCATTATTCTGACGATCCAAAAGAATTAAGGTCTTTGTTTGAAAAATTAAGACCTCCCTCGCAAGAACTTAATATTATTATTGATGAAATTAATAAAACATTAGAAGAAGTAGATTCGGGTAATAATAATGAGGACTGAACCAATTCAATTATTTATTTTTCCTTCTGTTAGTTAGTTCATCAATTATGGTCTTTCTCCATAAAGGAGCACTTCTTTCGTGCGCTTCTTTTCCTAATAAATGTGAAGAAACAGGTGTTGTCAACAATAATAATAAAATTATGAAGCCTGATTTTAAAATCACCGGAAAACTATCGAAATAAATACAAGCACTTAATACAATCAACCCAACTTTAAATGTGACGGCTTTTGTTACGGCTGACATTCTAGTATATATATCAGGCATTTTAAACAAACCTACAGAGGCTATAAACATCAGAAAAACTCCTGAGAATATTAAAATTAATATGATAATTTCAGTCATCATTTTTCAGTTCTTTTTTTGACGTAATAGGCAAAAGCAATAATGGAGAAAAAGCCAATCATGGCCAGCACTAAGGCTACATCTAATAGCAAATCATTATCGGAAACAATGGCATAAATAGTAATGATTCCTATAAGGTTTGCCGTCATTAAATCAAAAGTTACAATGCGATCCATAAATTTAGGGCCATAAATAAAACGAATTAAAGTAATCAATAAGGCCACCACCAACGCTAAAAGTGCTCCCCATAAAGAAATTTCGAAATAATTCATGCCTTGATTTTCATTATTCTCTTCTCAAATCCCTCTTTAATTTTTTGCTTTGCCATTTCAATATCCTGTTTTGGAACATCCACGATATGAAAGTATAAATACTTTTTATCCCTACTTACCTCCAAGGTAATAGTGCCAGGTGTTAAAGTGATAAGATTAGCCAAAAGCGTGATACTAAAGTCTGATTTCAGTGTTAAGGGCAATTCCAAAATTGCAGGTTTGAATTGATGTCCTGGCGACAGTATGAAGTTAATAATCCTGAAATTGGAGACGACAAGCTCTTTCATAAAGTAAAAGGCTAAATTTATTCCAGCTCTGAAAGTATTAAAATATAGGCGGTGAAAAACATAGGTCAACAACCAAAACACTAATAATAAGGCAGCTACTACAGCAAAAATTTCCAGTCCTGTAAAACTAATACTGACGAAATTAATTAAGCCATAACTAATGCCAATGCTAGATATTAGATGAAGAATAAAAACCTTTTTCATTTCTATCATTAACGTATTTCAATTCATATGTTTAATTAGAGCTACCCAATACCGCCTTAATATATAAATCAGGATTCATTAATTGCTCTGCTGCAATACTTGCATATTCCATTAGTGGCATAGAAAACAAGCCGATAAATAAAGTAGCCAATGCAATCATAACCACAGGGAAAATTAAGTTTAATTGATTTTTAAATAAGCTTTTTTCACTTTTTATCAAATTTCGTTCTCGCTCTTTCTGTTCTTTTCCCCAAAAAGCGTTTACCCAAATTTTGACCATTGAAAAAAGGGTGAGTAAACCCGTAATTAAAGCAATTGCAACTACAAAGTATTCCTTAACTTCAAAGCCTGCTTTAATCAAAATGAATTTTGCCCAAAACGCAGAAAAAGGAGGAAGACCAGCTAAAGATAAAGCTACTATTAAAAATATGATGGAGACAATCGGAAATCTGTGGTATAGCCCACTGATTTCTTTTAAGTTAGAACTACCCTTTATTTTCTCGACAAGACCTGTTATTAGGAATAAATTTGTTTTTGCTAGTATATGCTGAATAACATAAAATATAGCGCCTGCAACTGCCAATGGCGTATACAAAGCTAAGCCCAAAATCATGTAGCCGACTTGACTTACAATATGAAAAGATAGAATTCTACGCATATCCATTTTGGAAAGCGCCCCAAAAACACCGCTTAACATTGTGAAACCTGCTACAACCAATAAAATAGTGTGAGTATAATTTATATCATGAATAAAAATCAGGGTGAAGAAACGAATCATTGCATAAATACCAACTTTGGTCAATAAGCCCGAAAACAAAGCAGAAATACTTATATCAGGAGTATGGTAGGAATCTGGAAGCCAAAAATACAGTGGAAACAAGGCAGCTTTAATCGAAAACGGTAGCATAAACAAAACAGCCGCTACTGTAATAAGAGGTTCATTATCATTTTCTTGAACAAAAAGTGCTACATCAGCCATATTTAAGCTTCCAGTGATTCCGTAAATCATGCCAACACCAATTAATAAGAAAGCGGAAGCTATAAAGCTTAGCAGGGTGTATTTGACTGTAGCTATCAGTTGTTTCTTACCGTTTCCTAAAACCAATAAAACAAAAGAAGCAATGAGCATGACTTCAAACCATACATATAGGTTGAATATATCCCCTGCCAAGAATGCCCCATTTACCGCCATGATGAGTAAGTGGAAGAAGACAAAAAACCCAAATCCCTTTTTCTTGGAACTTATGTTTTGAATAGCATAAATAGTCACCATTAAGCCTACAATGGAGGCAATCAATAACATTAAGGCTGAAAACATATCAACTACTATGGTTATACCAAAAGGTGCTTCCCAGCCTCCGATTTGAGTAGTTACAATACCTTCTTCAATAATGAGAGGAAATAAAAATGCAGCTGATATTACCAAAAGCGATGAACTTCCAACTATGGAAATGATATCATTTAAACTCGTATTTTTCTTGAAAAACAGACTGATTGTAGCCGTTACAAGCGGAAATATTAGGGGAAGCAAAATGATAATTTCTTCGTATCCCATTCAATTATTTTTTTAGGTCATCAATTTGATCCACTTTCGGCAAGTCATAAACTTTCTTGAAAAGAATTAATGCAAAGGCTTGAATCCCGAAACCAATCACTAAAGCCGTAAGAATCAATGCCTGCGGAACTGGATCTGCAAAAACCTCTGGTGGCATTCCATCCTCTTGAATAAAAGGTGCATTTTCACGCACGATTCTTCCTGCCACAAAAATGAACAGTGCGGTAGCATTTCCAATAATAACTATGCCGATGACCAACTTCACAAAATCTCTGTGCAACAATAGATAAATTCCTGCTGAGAAAAGTAGCCCAACCAATATGGATAATAAAAACTCCATCGCTCAATCGTTTTTTATGTTAGGTAATGCTAATTCTAATACCATACCCCATACCAAAGCATAAACCCCAATATCAAAAAGAAGAGGTGTCCCAAGTTTTGGAATTAAAGGTAGCTCAATGTCCAACCAATAGCCTTTGAAAAATCCTCCTCCTAAAATCATTCCTAATAGACCACTTAAGACCGCTAGTAATAAGCCAAGTGCCATGATTTTAGCAGGCGGCAATCGCAGTTTCTTTAAACTATGAGGAACATCATAAGCAAAAGCATCAAGTATAAAAGCCGCACCAGCCATAAGCCCACCAATGAATCCTCCACCTGGTAAATTATGCCCTCTAAAGAGAAGGAATAGGGAAAAAAGCAGCATAAATGGCACTATAATTCGGGCGCTATTTTTCAGAATAAATGAATTCATAGCGATTTTCTATTTTTTGAATAATTCACTAATGCGAAAACGCCTAGTGCGGCAATTGCCAAAACAGATATTTCACCTAAGGTATCCAACACTCTAAAATCAACTAAGATAACATTGACCATGTTTTTCCCTTTTGCAGCTGAATAGCTGTTTTCAGCATAGAATTCCTTTAGCTTAGAGTTTAAAGGATCGTAGGTAATTGAAAATAGAATTAAGGTTATCAAAAGACCTGTTCCTAAAGCAATAATTGCATCTCTTACTCTGGCAGAGTTTCGCTTTCGTAGCATTTTCTTGGGCAGCTTATGCAGAATAAGTACAAAAACAGTGATGGTCAAAGCATCAATCAGAATGAATGTGATCGCTAAATCAGGAGCACCCGCTTCCAAAAATATGATTGAAATGGCAATCCCAACTACTGATAATGATAACAGAGCTGAAATGTTAGATCGTGTAAATAACGTAAATCCTAAAGCTATCAGGACTATTAAGCCTAATATCAGCTCGAAAAAATAGACGTCAATCGCTGCTGTATCGATTCTAATTCCTGCTTTGAAAAGAAATGTATAGCCAGTCAATATCAAAATAACCAGTAAGGTTACCATGGCATAATTTCGCAAGTAGCCTGTTTGAATTTTACTAGTTTGCCATTTCCCTAAAGATATGATGCCCTTAAACAACCTATCATATATTTTTGAAGGCTGTAGTGATGTGAAAAAACTCAACTTTAATTTCCAATTCAGCTTTAAGCTTGTAAAATATATTGCGGTTCCTAACAAAATGGACAACAAACTCAAATAGAAAGCATCGTTAAACCCATGCCATAAAGCCAAATGCTTGGCTTCAAAAGTTGGAAAAATAGTAGCAGAGGCTTTAGAAATTGAATGTGATAATGTATCTGGAAAAATACCGAAAGCTAATCCAGCTAGAGCGGTGACAAGTGGCGCAACAAAAATACCCTTATGAACTTTCTTAAGCTCGCCTTTTACTTCCTTACTAAAGAAAGCTTTATGGGTTAATACAAAAAATACTGCTACAAAGAACACTGAAGTGATAAGCACTGCAGCAATGTAAAACGATGAAAGCAGGGAACTATGCAAAACCATTTCTAAAAGCAATTCTTTAGCTACGAAACCAAAAAATGGGGCGATCCCAGCAAAAGAAAAGGCTGCCAAACAAACAATGACAAAAGCCACAGGAAGTTTTTTATAAAGCAATTTGGGAAACTCACTGATCTTCTTTGTCCCAGTTTGTTTATCTAAAATACCCGCCATCATGAATAGCGTAGATTTATAAAGTGCATGAGCAATAATATAAACCGTTCCAGCGAAAACAGCTGTTTCCGTTCCTATTCCATAAGCCATTGTCATAATTCCTAAGGCACTAATCGTAGAGTAAGCCAGTAGCTTTTTGATATTATCGGATTTGAAAGCCATAATTGCCCCAACTATCATGGTAATCCCTCCAATGGATGAAAGTAACATTTGCCATTCAACAGTTCCGCCCAAAATCGGAGAAAACCTAGCGAAAAAATAAATCCCAGCTTTCACCATAGTGGCAGAGTGCAAATAAGCACTAACTGGTGTAGGCGCTGCCATTGCATTGGGCAACCAAAAATGAAATGGGAATTGTGCTGATTTCGTAAAAGCCCCTACTGCTACGCAAAGTAAGATAGGAATGTAAAGTGTATGATGAGTCAGTAGCTCATGATGCTGGCTAAGGTTTGAAATAGTGTATTCATCCGTTACTATTCCAGTTAAAACCAATCCAGCTAAAAGAGCCAGTCCTCCAAAAGCAGTTATAAGCAATCCTTGCCAAGCAGCATAGCGAGCCGACTTTTTTTCGTTATTGTGCCCAATCAATAAAAATGAGGTAATGCTGGTCAATTCCCAAAATACTAAAATACTTAACCAATTATCTGCTAATACTAAGCCTAACATTGCTCCCATAAAGAGCGTCAATATCATAAAGAACCGACCCTTATGTTTAGCATCCTTCATATAAAATCCAGCATAGATATAGATCAAAAACCCTATTCCGCTAATTAAAAGACTAAAGAGAAAACTTAAACCATCTAAATAGAATGCTAATTCTAAATTGAAATAAGAATTCCACTCCAAGCTATCAGAAATTGGAAAAGATTTTTTGGTTAAATAGAGGTGCAAAAGCGAAATGAAAATGGAAAGCGGTGCAATTGAGAGAAAGAATGATAATTTATCAGCAAGAAATTTTTGGAACAAAGGCACCAAAAAAGCTAAAATAAAAATAGAAAGGATACATATTATCATATTCTCTTTGTCATTAAAAAATCATGTAAATGAAGTAGAACACTCTATTTCAATTACTTAAAGGAGAAATTGTTAATGGGCAATCGAATATAATGTTACACGCTTATCCAATTATGTGGTTTCATTTGCAAAAAATTACCCCATACAAAACCTTCATAATCCAAATAAATGGAACCCCAGAGAATGCTTTTGCGTTCTTAAAATTATATCGTAATATTGCAATATACTAATAGCGAAATGGGCGTAACAAAATCAAATTTATTCACAGAAGAGCAAAATGACTTAGCAAATGTGGCAAAAGCATTTGCACATCCGGCTCGCATTGCCATTATTCAATATTTATTGAAATCCAATGCCTGTATCAACGGACATTTAGTGGCGGAGCTCGGTTTAGCACAGGCTACCATCAGTCAGCATTTACGCGCTTTGAAAGATATTGGTATAATTCAAGGTACCATTGAGGGTGTATCAGTAAGTTACTGCATAAATCCCAAGCGCTGGGAGGAAGTAAAAAATCTTTTCAGCGATATTTTTGAGTTATATAAAAATCCGAATCAGCAGAACTGCTGCTGATATTTTTTTGCCATTAATCATCGTAATAAAACGATAATACATTTAAGAGAAATTATAAATAAAAAATCATGAAACTTATAGAAATCAAATCAAGATTAGAAAACTTAAGCGAAGTCAAATTTCAATTACCAAATGGAGAATTTGTTCCTCAGCATTTTCACATTACAGAAGTAGGCATCATCACGCGCAATTTTATTGATTGTGGCGGTACCATGCGAAATGAAAAGACTGTGAATTTCCAATTATGGGAGGCGGGTGATTATGACCACAGACTGGGAGCTAAAAAACTTCATGATATTATCACCCTATCCGAAGATAAATTAGGCATAGATGATAATTTGGAAGTAGAAGTGGAATATCAAGGCGCAACTATCGGTAAATATCATTTGGACTTCAATGGTGAAAATTTTGTATTGCTTAATACTCAAACAGATTGTTTAGCCAAAGATAAATGTGGAATTCCTGAATCAAAACCGAAAGTGCAATTGGCTGATGTTTCAGGTTCTAGCTCAAATTCATGTGAACCTGGCGGTGGATGTTGCTAATAATTCTAAAAAGACATTTTGGTTAACACTTATTTAAAATGTTCCAGAAACTAACTGATTACATCGGAAAATTAGATCCGAACTTTATTCCAGCGGAGAGAAAGGAAGTACTGGGGTCTTTTATTGATTATATACAGGAGAAGATCAATTCAGGGCTCCATATATCCCTGAATTTTATTTGTACCCACAACTCTCGCAGAAGCCATCTTTCTCAAATTTGGGCTCAAACAATGACAGAGCATTTCCAATTGAATCAAGTTACTTGCTACTCTGGCGGAACAGCTGCTACAGCTATATATCCAATGGTGATAAAAGTTTTGGAAGAAGCTGGTTTTGAAACTGTTCAACTTTCTAAAGAAGATAATCCAGTTTTTGCAATAAAATACAATGCGGATAGTCATCCTATCATTGCTTTTTCAAAGACTTGCGATCATCCATTTAATCCATCTATTGGTTTTGCCGCCTTGATGACTTGCTCGGATGCAGATGAAAATTGTCCTTTCATACCAGGGACGGAAAAAAGAATTGCTTTAAATTATGAAGACCCAAAAGCTTTTGATGACAGTCCGCTTCAAAAAAGTAAATATGAAGAAAGAAGTCGTCAAATTGCAACTGAACTTTTTTACGTATTCTCTAAAATTAAGAAGCCATGAGTGAAGCCACAGGAAAGAAGAAAATGGCATTTTTTGAACGCTATTTAAGCGTTTGGGTAGCCTTATGTATAGGAGCGGGAATTTTGATAGGGTATTTAGCAGGAGATGACATTTCCTTTTTGAGTGATATGGAAATTTATAAAGTCAATCTCCCAATTGCTATTTTAATATGGATGATGATTTATCCTATGATGCTGCAAATCGATTTCTCCAGTATAAAAGGAGTTGGTAAAGCGCCAAAAGGATTGATCATGACGGTCATTATCAATTGGTTGATCAAGCCTTTCACCATGGCATTTTTTGCCTGGATCTTCTTTGAGCACTTGTACTCCGCTTTTATTGCTCCTGAAATGGCGGGTGAATATATTGCAGGAGCTATCTTGTTAGGTGCAGCACCTTGTACTGCCATGGTTTTTGTCTGGTCCTATTTAACCGATGGTGATCCGAATTACACCTTAGTGCAGGTTTCCGTTAATGACCTCATTATTTTGGTGGCTTTTATTCCTTTGGTTGGTTTTCTTTTGGGTATAACTGACATTACAATTCCTTATGGAACACTAGCAGCAAGCATCATTATTTTCGTTGTCATTCCTTTAGTAGCTGGCGTGATTACCAATAAAATCTTAGTAGCCCAAAAAGGCGAAAAATGGTTTCAGGAAGTGTTTTTACCAAAGTTCAAACCAGTAAGCATCATTGCATTGCTTTTAACCTTGATTTTGCTGTTTGCCTTCCAAGGACCTAATATCTTAGACAATCCAATTATCATTTTACTAATTGCCGTTCCGCTTATTCTTCAAACCTATTTTATATTTTTCATAGCCTGGTTTGCCGGAAGAAAGTTAAAGCTTTCTCATGCCGTTTGTTCGCCAGCAGCCATGATTGGCGCCAGTAATTTCTTTGAACTAGCAGTGGCAGTGGCCATAGCTTTATTCGGGTTGCAAAGTCCTGCCGCATTGGTGACTGTAGTGGGAGTATTAGTAGAAGTTCCTGTTATGCTATCTTTGGTAGCTTTGGCAAATAAGTGGAAGTATTAGGTGTACAGGCACACGCATGCGCCAACTTGCGAAAAGCTAACAGGTTTTTATAAAATCGAAAAATTATCCTATGCTAGAAGATAAAATCTATGATGTTATAATTATCGGAGGCGGCCAAAGTGCTCTTGCTTGCGGTTACTATCTTCGCAGAACCAATTTAGAGTATGTCATTCTAGATAATCAGGTAAGTTGCGGGGGTGCCTGGCCACATGCTTGGGATTCGTTAACTCTGTTTTCGCCTGCGGAACACAGTTCCTTGCCCGGTTGGCTGATGCCTAAATCAGAACATGAATTTCCAACCAAAACAGAAGTAATTGACTATGTATGTCAATATGAGAAGCGTTATAAATTACCTGTTGAAAGACCTTTTCAAGTAAAAGAAGTCAAAAAAGAAGCTTCTTACTTTACTATAATCACTGATAAATCAAATTTCTACTCCAAAACCATAATCTCAGCTACTGGCACTTTCGGCACCCCATTTATTCCTAATGTTCCTGGTAGAGAAATATTTAAAGGAACACAATTGCATTCGGCATACTATCAAAAGCCAGAAGGCTTTACTGATCAAAAAGTATTGATAGTGGGAGAGGGAAATTCTGGTGCTCAAATTTTGGCTGAAGTTTCCAAAGTGGCTGATACAGTTTGGACTACACGTAAAACTCCTGAATTTTTGCCTGATGATGTAGATGGTAGAGTTTTATTTGATCAAGCATCCGCTAAATATTATGCTGAAAAGAAAGGTGAGAAATTTGATGCTTCAAAATATAATTTAGGAAATATTGTGATGGTACCTTCAGTAAAAGAAGCTCGAAAAAGAGATGTCTTACATTCAAAAGGACAATTTAAAGCATTTACCGAATCAGGAGTGCTTTGGGTAAATGGAAAAGAAGAATCATTTGATGCCGTGATTTGGTGCACTGGTTTTGGTTTTGCCACAGACCATCTAAAAAAGATTATCTCAACGGATGAAAGAGGCAAAATTAAGACTAAAGGTACTCGCTCTGTTGAAGAAGAAAATCTATGGTTAGTGGGTTATGGCGGCTGGACAGGCTTTGCTTCTGCTACTTTGATTGGGGTTGGAAGATCAGCTAGAGCCACCATTAAAGAAATACAAACAACTCTAGATGGAAACGAAAACTATCAAGCTAATTTGTGATACTACCTAACGACCATTAGTTCTTAAAACATACACTTGTTTTCTTTTACGAAGAATACATGTAATTATTCCAATATATATATAACTTATTCGGCTTAACTCTAATTTAATTTGTATTTATTTCTCATATTGAGTTAAAACCAAAATATAAAATCCATGAAAAAACAGTATCTAATGATGATTATTCTGTTCCTGATCGGGACGGTTTCATACGCTCAGGATCGGGTGATAGAAGGAAAGGTGGTAAGCGCCAGTGACGGGTTACCACTGATAGGAGCTACAGTAGTAAAGAAAGGGTCTACTTCTGGTGCTACAACAGACTTAGACGGAAAGTTTAAGATTGAGCTTTCAAAACCAGAAGTGCTCGTTGTTTCTTTTATCGGTTTTGCCGAACAAGAAATCGCTGTAAATCCAGATCAAACTGAAAATTTAACAATACGGCTTGAAGAAGATATCACGAAATTAAATGAAGTGGTAGTTTCAGGCTTGGCTTCAAGTGTGAAAAGATCGAATTTGGGTAATGCTGTAGCTACAGTTTCTTCCGAAGAGTTAACAGGAATGACCAATCAACCGACAATGGACAATGCCCTTTATGGCAAGGTAACTGGAGTAAATATAACTTCCAGCTCAGGAGCGCCAGGTGGTGGTGTTGCCATGAGACTTAGAGGAGTTACTTCTATTACAGGAAATAATCAACCCTTATTTATAATTGATGGTGTTTATGTCAGCAATGCAGAAATCCCAAGTGGATTAAGAAATGCTTCAGGAGCAAATTCAGGAAATGAAGAAAATGCTTCTAACAGAATAGCCGATTTGGCACCTAGTGATATTGAAAATATTGAAGTTTTGAAAGGTCCTTCTGCTGCTGCAATATATGGTGCACGTGCGAATGCTGGTGTTGTAATAATTACTACCAAACGTGGTAAGAGAGGAGAAACTAGAGTAAATTTAACTCAGGATGTAGGTTTCAGTACAATACAAAGAAAAGTAGGTATTGGTCAAAGAGATTGGACGCCTTCCTTAGTTGAAGAAGTATTTGGCTCAGATGAAGTAGCGAGGTATAATGCAGCCATAAATGGACGAGGTTTAGTTGATTATGAAGAAGAAATCTATGGAGAAACCGGTTTAATCACTGATACCAAAATTAGCGCTACTGGGGGCAGTGAAAATACTAAATTCTATGTTGGCGCTTCTTTAAGAGATGAAGAGGGTATCATTAAAAACACTGGTTATACAAGAGCTAGTATCCGAGCTAACATAGACCATCAGTTAACTGATCGAATTAAATTTACAACTTCCAGCAATTTTGTCAATTCTACTACTCAAAGAGGTTTTACGGGAAATGAAAATGAAGGAGGCTTGAGTATGGGATATAATATGGCTTTTACAAGACCATGGGCAAATCTTTATCCTGATGAATTTGGCAATTACCCGGATAATCCAAATGCAGCTGGTAATATGCTATTGGTAAGAGACAGAGCAATTAATGATGAAGTCATTAATCGCTACATACAGGGAGCAAGTATAGATGTAAGCCTGTATGAAACTGACCAATCTTTCTTAAAATTCAAATGGAATGGTGGTTTTGACAGCTACAGTTTAGACACTTATGTGTACGTGCCTGAGTATCACCAAGCACAAAGAGGTCTACAAAACGGATTTATTGGAGTAGGTAAAAACAGTATTTTTAACACTAACAATCAAGGTTTCTTAGTTTGGGACAATTATCTGAGTGGTGGTTCAATTCAATTAACCTCACAAGTGGGATATACCTACATTACGTTTGATAGAGATTTAGTATATAATCAAGCTACACAGTTAATCCCAGGACAAACTACTTTAGGACAATCTGGTACACAAGAGTTTGACCAAACCTTAGAAAACGTCAAGGAATTCGGATATTTTGCTCAGCAAGAACTGAATTATGAAGATAAAATTATTGGTACATTAGGTATCAGAGCTGATAAATCTACCTTGAATGCTGATCAGAATCAATTCTACTACTTCCCTAAAGCATCAATAGCTTTAAACTTAGCTAATTTTGATTTCTGGAATTTAGATTTGTTCAATCAATTTAAATTACGAGCAGCTTATGGTGAAACAGGATCAAGTGCAACCTTTGGTTCATTATACACAAGTTTCCAAGCAGTTAATATTGGCGGTTCACCTGGAGTTTCTGTTGGCGGATTAAGAGGGAGTGAAGAATTAATTCCTGAAACAGCTTCTGAATTTGAAACGGGTATAGATGTAACATTGCTAGAAAACAAATTATCATTCACTGCTACTTATTACAATCGAAATATAAACGATTTGATCCTTCAGAGAGCCTTACAGCCATCAACAGGATTTAGTCTAGAGGTAACGAACCTTGCTGATTTACAAAATCAAGGGTTAGAATTAGCGTTAAATGCAAACCCAGTACAAAATGAAAATTTTGTATGGACATCTACTACAAACTTCTGGTTCAATAGATCAGAAATTACAAGATTAGATGTTCCAGCATTTGCGCCTGCAGGCTCAGGTTTCGGCTTAGGTTTGGGTACTGCTTTTA
The DNA here is from genome assembly GCF_000183425.1 of Marivirga tractuosa DSM 4126. Lineage (NCBI taxonomy): Bacteria > Pseudomonadati > Bacteroidota > Cytophagia > Cytophagales > Marivirgaceae > Marivirga > Marivirga tractuosa. The sequence goes on along the minus strand of NC_014759.1, from coordinate 3,104,044 downwards.
TTGAGGAAGGTCAACCCGTAACTCAACTTAAAGGAACAATTGATGGCGAAGTTGTAACTGTAGGGGATGCAGAACCTGACTTTCAAACTTCATTTCTAAACAACTTTACAATTTTTAAGAATTTTGATTTCAGCTTCTTGATTCATGTAAAACAGGGAGGTAGTAATTTAAACCTCACAACATATTTAACTGATTTAGCCGGCTTAACAGGTGATCTAGATGATCCATCAGGGGAAGAGAGAACATCTAATCCTAATACTGATAGATTTATTGAAGATGCGTCTTACATGAGACTCAGAGAGATCGCATTGTATTATAGATTACCTGAATCTGCTGTCAGCGTATTCAATGGAGCTGTTAATAAAATTAAGATTGGTGCATCTGGTAGAAACCTATGGACAATAACTCCATATACAGGCTATGATCCAGAAGTTTCTGCAAAAGGTGGGACAGGACTTTCAACAGGTTTGGATGTCAACCCTTTCCCTTCTACTAAGCAAGTTTATTTTCACCTAGCCTTAGAATTTTAAAAAGAAAAATTATGAAAAATTTTAATATAAAATCAATTGCATCGGGATTATTAGCTATTTCTTTGCTGTTCTTCTATTCATGTGAATTTGAAGATCAAGTAGATCCAAATAATCCGAATTTGCAGCAATACAATCAAGACGCAACTGTCAATGAGTTGAATAACATTGTTGTTGGAATGGAATCAGGAATGCGTAATGGATTAACATTATATGTTACCTCAACAGGTACTATTGCCAGAGAATTATATTTATTTAATGCTGATCCTAGAAATACAGAGGACTTATTAGGTAAAAATGGAGGACAATTAGACAATAATGTCTTCTACTTGAATGGCCCATACAATGGAAGCTATACCAACGTAAAGAATGCTAACATTCTATTAAATGCATTGGAAAATACGGAATTCGTTTCTGATGAAGAAAAAGCTGGATATAGAGGATTTGCAAATACCGTTATTGCCTTACAGGAATTGCGCGTATTGAATATGCTAGACGAAAATGGAATCAGAATTGATGTTGCCGACCCTGATAATTTAGGCCCTTTTGTAGGTAAGGATGCAGCTTTAGCACACATTGCAGAGTTATTGAATTCTGCTAATACTCAACTTGCTAATGCTGGTGCAGAATTTCCATTCAGCCTTTCATCAGGGTTTGATGGATTTAATACTCCTGAGACCTTCGCTCAATTTAATAGAGCTTTAGCAGCGAGAGTAGCTATTTATAGAGAAGATTGGGGATCAGTAGCCGGACTGCTTGCAGATTCATTCTACGACCCTAATGGTGATTTATCTATTGGCCCTAAGCATAGCTTTTCTACTGCTTCCGGGGATCAGTTAAATGGCTTATTCAAGATTCCAGGTAATAATGGCGACATGATAGTGGTTCACGATAGATTTCTTGAAAATGCAGAGGAAGGTGCTGATACTTTGGACTTACGAATCTTGACCAAAATGGCAGTAAGAGAAAATGCGGCTTCTCAAGACGGTTTAAATGGAGAACTAGAAACTGCATTATACAACAGCCCTACTTCACCAGTAGATATTATTAGAAATGAAGAACTTATATTAATTGCTGCAGAAGCCAAGCTTCAAAATAATGATATACCTGGTGCAATAGCAGACTTGAATATTATCAGAGATAATGCTGGTCTTGATCCTTACAGTGGCGCACAAACTAGAGCAGCTGTTATTGACGAATTATTAACTCAAAGGCAATATTCCTTATGGTGTGAAGGTCATACCATGGTCGATTTGCGAAGATATGGTAGATTAAATGCCGACAATTTACCCGTAGATAGAGAGGGGGATCAAGTTTTTACTCAATTCCCAATCCCACTAACAGAAGCAGAATAATAATTTTAGATTAATTTTTGAAGCCCTCTGTTTTCAAGATGAAAATTGGAGGGCTTTTTCATTTATTGTATTACATCTACTATTAACGACTCTTATATCCTCCCGTTTTTCTTGTTTGTAATTGTATAAATCATTAGTTTTCTTATACCATTGATTGTTACTAAATACAACCCAAAATCTTGCGACTGCTCTACATATTTTTCTGTTTATTCATTTTTAGTAATTCCTTTGCCAAAAATGAAATTTATATAAGCCCTGGTCAAACTTATAAAAGGTTAGGAAAGCAAATTCAATTTTTAGAAGATCCGAGCCATAACTTAACATTTCAAAATATTCAATCTCCACAATATCAGTCACGCTTTACATACGGTAAACAAGAAATCCCCACTTACGGTCTGGAAGACATTACATTATGGGTGAAAATAGAAATTCAGCATTCAAAGCAGTTTGAGACACCCTATATTTTAGAAATAGGCTACCCCACCTTTGATTCTATAAATTACTTTATTTTACAAGAAAATAATTTGGTTGAAAAAGGTTTTCTCGGTGATCGCATAAAATTTTCAGAACGCCAAATTCATCATAAAAACTTTATAATCCCCTTAGAACTGAATCAAACTGAAGCCTCCACTATTTACTTAAAGATTAATAATAAAGGGTCCATCATTCTACCTTTAAATATAAAACCAAAAGAACAGTTATTTTCTGATGATATCCCAGAAGAAATATTTTACGGCATTTTCTACGGGATAATGCTGGTTATGCTCCTTTATAATTTGTTTTTAGCTTTTTCAGCTCGCTCTATAAATTACATCTATTATGTAGGAATTATTTTAGGAAACCTATTGACACTCTCTGCTCTCAATGGCCATGCATTCATGTATTTATGGTACGATATGCCATGGTGGGGAAACCATGTAATTGTATTTGGTATAGGTCTGTGGATATTAGCGGGCAATCAATTTACTGCTAGCTTCTTGGAAACCAGGAAATATTTCCCTCGATATGATTGGATTTTCAAAACAATGAAGCTGGTTGGTCTCTTGATTATCATTATGGCATTTATCGCAGATTATTCTGTTAGTCTGAAAATTTCAAACTATTCATTAGTAGTCAATTGTCTTGTACTGCTTTTCAGCGGAATATATTTTTGGATCAAAAGGATAAAAGTAGCCAGTATTTTTACGTTAGCCTGGACAGCCTATCTAGTTGGTGTTTTGCTATATACTTTAAGAAATCTCGGTTTTTTACCTGTTACCTCCATAACCTCTCATGTTCTAGAATTTGGTGCCATAACAGAAATTGTTTTACTTTCTGTTTCTCTTGGCTATAAATATCGTCTTTTAGAAACTGAAAAAAATGAAGCACAACAAAATGCATTAGATTTAATGGCACAGAGCCAAAAATTAGTACAGGAACAAAATGAACAACTGGAACGAAAAGTAACTTTAAGAACAGCAGAATTAGAACAAAAGCAGGAGGAAATCTTAACTCAAAATGAGGAATTAAACTCAAAAAATGAAAGACTTACCGAAGCGCAGCAGATCATAGAAGCACAAAATTTACAGCTAAAAGAATATACGGATGACTTAGAAGCGCAAGTGGCTAAGCGTACCAAAGATTTGGAAGATACGAATACAGAATTAGCTCAAAACGTCCAAAAATTAGAGCAATATGCTTTTATGACTGCTCATAATTTACGTGCTCCAGTTGCCAGATTATTAGGATTAACCCATTTATTGCAAATCAGTCCAGATAGTGAAAAGTCAGAGTGGCAAACTATTGTTTCTAAAATAAAGGAAGAAGGGGATAGTTTGGATGCCGTTATAAAAGATCTAAATGCAATTTTGGACTTAAGAAAAGAGGCAGAAAAAAATCAAGAATGGATAGATCTATCTGAAAGACTAGAACAAACCAAAAGAATTCTAAAAAACTCAATTGAAATAAGTAATGCCGAAATTCAATTTGACAACAGTGTCTTCAAGGAGATAAAAAGTAATCCTACATATATAGACAGTATTTTTTATAATCTTATTTCAAATGCCATCAAATATCGCTCAGAAAAAAGAAAGTTGATAATTGAAATCACCACTAGAATAGAAGACGACAAAAAATATATCATTTTTAGCGATAATGGTGTAGGTATTGATTTAGAGAAAAATAGAGAGAAAATATTTGGTATGTATAAAAGATTTCACACCCATGTTGAAGGTAAAGGACTTGGCTTATACTTAGTGAAAAGTCAAATGGAAATCTTAGGTGGAGAAATAAATGTAGAAAGTAAATTAGAAGAGGGTACAACTTTCACATTAGTTTTCCCTTTCACTTAGTTTTATTTCGTACTCAACAGCACCTACATTGAAATTACGCTGAACACAAACACCCTTTTCATTATATTCATAAATAGATTTTTCCCCTTCATCATCTAACATCATAAAACGATTCTCTTCGGGTAATTTTGCTATTTTATTGTATTTATGAGTGCTTTCCGAGAATACTGAATCTCTTTTTTGAGGCTGATTAAAATACATTTTTACCAAGCTATTTATCACTGGTTTTTCGTGCCAGGCCTTGGTAGTGTCAATTGTCGTCCTATAGTATTTCTTGCCAAGCAATTGCTCGATTTTAGCTTCCTCGGCTTTCTCGCCATTTATTTTCTCTACAAAATAGGCTTGGCGTAAGGTATCATTTTGATAAATAGCCTCATGCAATTGCACCATTTCCGTGGGTCTAAAAAGCTTATATTCCAAATCCATGACGGCTGAATAATAAACCTTTCCACTATCCAATGCCTTTTTCGTAACCAGCATGTTGCCCACTGGTTTGCCTTGAATGGTGACATCATAAACTAGCTCTTGGGCAAGTCCGATAGCACTATTTAATAAGATAACTGTAATTATAACAAACTTCAACCTGCCCATTCCTCTCTATCTAAACTTCTATATTGTATAGCTTCCGCCAAATGTTCAATCTTTATATCTTCACTCCCTGCCAAATCGGCTATCGTACGAGATACTTTCATAATTCTATCGTAAGCTCTTGCCGAAAGTCCTAATTTTTCCATGGCATTCTTTAATAACGCCTTTCCAGCTGAATTTATTACACAAACTTCCTTTACTATTTGTGAGGGCATCAACGCATTGGAATGAATATCCTCTAAACCCTCAAATCGCTCTTTTTGTACCTCTTTGGCTGCTATTACTCTTGTTCTGATCGTCTCACTGCTTTCTGCTTTTCGGTCAGCTGTCATTTGGTCAAAAGAAACTGGCGTGACTTCCACGTGCAAGTCAATTCTATCCAAAAGCGGTCCGCTGACTTTATTTAAATAACGCTTTACAGACCCAGGAGGGCAGACACATTCTTTTTCTGGATGATTATAGTATCCACATGGACATGGATTCATACTAGCCAATAGCATAAAATTGGCAGGAAAATCTACCGAGACTTTTGCTCTGGAAATCGTTACTCTCCTTTCTTCGAGTGGTTGTCGCATCACTTCCAAGACCGTGCGCTTGAATTCCGGAAGCTCATCAAGAAACAACACGCCATTATTGGCTAATGAAATTTCACCCGGCTGAGGAATGCCGCCACCGCCCACTAAAGCCACATCAGAAATGGTATGGTGAGGTGCCCTGTATGGACGTGTAGCAATCAAAGAAGCATTGGCACCCAATCTACCAGCTACAGAATGGATTTTTGTAGTTTCTAATGCTTCAGTCAAACTCAATGGAGGTAAAATAGAAGGAAACCGTTTTGCCAACATTGTTTTTCCAGCACCTGGAGGTCCAACCATAATTACGTTATGACCACCAGCAGCAGCTATTTCCAATGCCCTTTTTATATTTTCCTGACCCTGCACATCTGCAAAATCAGCTTCATAATCGTTTATATTAGTGAAGAAGATATCCCGAGTATCCATTTCCACTGGTTTGATGTCAGAAGTACCTTCCAGCACACCTATGGCTTCATTAAGATTTGAAACTCCGATTACATCCAAATTATTAACAATTGCAGCTTCTGCTGCATTTTCTTGTGGAAGAATAAAACCTTTGAATCCTTGCTTTCTGGCTTCTATAGCAATAGGCAAAACCCCTTTTATGGGTCTTAGCGTTCCGTCCAAAGCTAGTTCACCCATTATCATATATTCCCCTAATTCTTCGGTGAAAATCTGTTCCGATCCACTTAAAATCCCCAATGCTATGGGTAGATCATAAGCAGAACCTTCTTTTTTCACGTCAGCAGGTGCCAAATTCACCACAACTTTCTGGCGCGGCATTTTATAACCACTGTATTTTATAGCGGCATCAATACGATGTTCACTTTCTTTAATGGCATTATCGGGTAAGCCCACCATATGAAACTTTGTGCCCTGGCTGACATTTACTTCTATGGTAATTACATTGGCATCTACTCCGAAAACTGAACTTCCATAAGATTTAGCTAGCATACCCTAATCTTTTTTCAATCAGTAAAATAAAAATGTGAATTATTTTGATGTGAATTTCTTGAATTCTGTCTGCATATCCATTATGTGGAACTCGGATTTCCACATCGCACTCTTTAGCTAGTTTACCACCATCTTTGCCTGTAAGTGCAATAATCTTCAATCCTTTGGCTTTGGCAGCCTTGCAAGCTTCTAGAATATTTTTCGAATTTCCGCTAGTGCTGATGGCAAGTAAAACATCTCCTTTTCTGCCTAAGGCTTCTAAAGCCCTGCTGAAAATAAAGTCGAAACCATAATCATTGCCAACACAAGTGGTATGACTAATATCTGAAAGAGCCATGGCGGCTATTGCTGGACGAGCTTCTCTAAATTTACCGCTTAATTCTTCCGCAAAATGCATGGCATCGCAATGAGACCCGCCATTACCACAACTCATTACTTTTCCTTCTTGCTTAAAGGACTCGACCATCAATTCTACTGCCGTTTCTATATTGGCTAACTGCTCGGGTTGGTTTAAAAAATCATCCAGCGTTTTTTGAGCTGAACTTAGTTCGTTTTTAATAAGGTTAATCATTCAGGTCTATTATGATTGGGGATTAGTATCGTCAGTTTTGGTTGAATCTTCTTCTGGAGCTTCATTTTTAGAACTTTCATCCTTATTGCTAGAAGTTTGAGCTTTCACAGGAGAAGTGCTTTCAGATTCTTTTTTATCATAAAGCTTAGCTTTGAATTGATTAATTTCTTGTTCATGTTTTTCATTCAATTTAGTTCTTGACTTTTCTTCTTGCTTAAATAGAAAAATAACCACTATGAATAGAACAAGGCCAGCAATAGAGCTGTATTGAACCAAATCCATTTGCTTAAATAAATCAAATAAAAAGTTGAGGTCATTCTTACCTATTGATATTATGACAACTGTGGCTATATGAAAGATAAGGAGTGCCACAAAAACTATAGTTCTAAAAGTTTTCATAAAAAGGATGTTCTGATGGTTTTGATTATGAATATAAACAAATATAGAAATATTTTAACAACTAAAGCTTCGAGATCACATGAATAGCAAATTGCAGGAAATTAATTACATGCTTGACTTTAGGATACGGATTGAATTTCTATCAGCTTTTTATAAACACCGCCCTTTGCCATCAAATCATCATGTTGACCTTCTTCTATGATTTCTCCTTCTTGCATCACAAATATTTTATCAGCCTCCTGAATGGTGCTTAATCTGTGTGCAATTACTATAGAAGTCCTATTTTTCATCAGATTAGTTAATGCATCTTGCACCAATTTTTCTGATTCCGAATCTAAGGCAGAGGTCGCTTCGTCCAAAATTAATATGTCTGGATTTTTCAAAATAGCTCGTGCAATGCTAATTCTTTGTCTTTGCCCACCAGAAAGTTTAGTTCCTCTTTCACCCATTTTAGCTTCATAGCCACCTTCCATTTGGGAAATAAACTCATGAGCATTGGCTACTTTTGCTGCTTGCATCACTTCCTCCAAAGTACATTCAGGTTTACCAAAAGCTATATTATTAAAAATAGTATCGTTGAATAAAATGGACTCTTGACTGACGATTCCCATTTTTTCCCTTATACTTTCCACTCTTAAATCCTTCAATGAAACACCATCAATTTGTACTTCGCCTTCGATGGGATCATAAAAACGAGGAATCAAATCGGCCATAGTAGATTTCCCTCCCCCTGAAGGACCTACCAACGCTATTGTTTCTCCTTTTTGAATGTTGATATTGATATTATTCAATACTTTTTCTTCTCCATAAGCAAAGGATACATTCTTGAAGCTTAATTCCCTTTTAAATTCCACTAATTTTTTAGCTGTGGACTTATCTTTTATAGCGGGTTCTAAATCTATTATTCCAAAAATCCTTTCAGCTGAGGCCAAACCTCGTTGCACATTACTGAAAGCTGTTGACAATGCTTTAGCTGGCACCAACAATTGGGAATAAATGGCGATAAATGTGATAAAGCTTCCTGCGCTTAATTCAGATTCTCCACCAAGAATCATGGATCCTCCAATCAATAAAACAGCTACAACCACAAATACTCCCAGAAATTCTGATGTTGGGCTTGACAGCGCTTGTCTTTTTTGCATGCTTACGTTTACTTTAGCATAAACATCTACCTCACCTTCAAATCTTTTCTTAGAAAATAATATAGCATTAAATGCTTTTATGATACGCATACCTCCTATGGTCTCTTCCAAAATATTTGAAATATTGCCAATAGTTTCTTGACTCTTTATCGCTCTTTTCTTTATCGAGATTGCAATATAAGAAATGATAAAGCCAGATAATGGTAAAATAATTAATGTAATGCCCGTAAGCTTTGCAGATATGAAGAATAAAGCAACAAAATAACCAATCAACATTAAAGGTTCTTTAACCACCACCTTCAAGCTATTCACCACTGTATTTTCAACTTCTTGTACATCTGCCATTACTTTCGACATGATATTACCCTTACGTTCTTCGGTATAGTAGCCGATGTGCATATTTATTAAGCGATCGTAGAGTGCATTTCTTAGATTGGAAATCACATTTGCTCGAACTATAGCGGAAATTACAGCCAGCAGATATTTGAATAAGTTGGAAAGAAATATACTAACGATTAAAATCCCGCAAACGAATTGAAGTGCTAAAAACCGATCCTCTTGTACAAGATCAAGGAAATAATAATTAAATACATCCTTGAAATATTGTAACCCCAAATAAAAATCAGGAATGGACTCAGGGATTTCAGCTGCATCGGTCTCCACCATAAATAGTACGTTCAACACGGGAGTTAGCACTCCTAATGTAATGACACTAAATACGGTTTGAAATAATGCATATATCAAATATTGAGGTGCTAACCAGCCCAAAGGTTTTGCATAAGTAAGCACTCTAAAATATGTTTTCATTTGTATTTTTTAATTGTTTTTAGCCCTAACATTAACTGTGCTAAGCTATGAGATACTCCAATTCTTATAATGGAGTGCAATTTACGAGTTAAATTATGGAAAGGAGAACGAACTTATCTAAAACAAATTTTCTCTCTTAGGAATATTTGCCCGAACTGAGGCACCGAAGAAGCTGTTTTCCGAATTATTATTTTCGAACTCACTTACTTGATTTCGGATGCTGTAATTAAGGTCAATGAAAACATTGTGATAGGGCATATAGCTTAAACTCAATTTCACAAACCTTAAAGTATTGCTTTCCCCCTGTCCAATAGTGTGGCCAAACTGCCATCTGCTACCCGTATCAGGATTGATATGATTGTATCGGCTATTGTTAGTTTTAAAAATGTCCCCACCAAAATGAGCATTAGCTGTGGTATCAGTCCCAAATTCGGCCATCACTGCCTGAGCTTTAAAATGAATTCTCGGACTTATTTGATATCGCAAAGTCGCTATCCATTCTTCAAAGTTTGCGCCTAATGGATGTGCTAAAGGCTGTTTATAATTTGCATAGTTCGAGAAATTAGAATCATGGGCGTACATAAAAGGCCGTGCTACATTATATTCAGCTTGCAAGTCCAAATTTGGGATTTCAAAGACGTTAATATATTTCAAACCAGCTTGAACCGCCCATTTATTGGCCCACCAGCCACCTTGTCGCAAATTATCAATTAAAAATTCATCTAATACCAGTTGTCCGTATAGGCTGAATCTCTTCAGGAACAGTGCTCTAAAATCCATACCAACTAAAGCATTACCCGTACTGCCATCTTGCTGTTCCAAAGCACGGTAAAAAATAATTGGATTGAAATACACAGGGTCGATTGGATTTTGCGCCACGGAAGAATCACCCGACATAATGGCTTCAAATATCCCAATATTAATGTTATCGGTAATATTGTAACTCAAATGATGAAGCGACATAAATTTTCTTGGATATTTATTTCGAGTACCCGATAGTTGATTCCCACTAGAAATTAAATCAGCTGTTTGAAGTCCAAACAGATTTGTATAATTCAATCTCCAGATGTTCGTTTCGGCTTTTAAAAACATGTAGCCTGTTGCGAAATCACTTAATATTAACGAGCGCTCTCCATTGCCGATAAAAAACCGATCATGCCCAAATTGCAAATTGATGTTTTTGGTAGCTTGAAAAGAAATATAACCACGAGCGGTGAAAAAATCTACTCCTTGTTTATTATCACCATAAGGCTTCCAAAATCCTTCATTAGGAACAGCATCAAAATCACTAATATAAGTATTAACATGATTGGGAAATACAACTTGATTTTCTCCCACAAAAGTGTAAAATCCAAGCTTATTGTTAATCAACCCTCTCACTTCCAATCCACGAGTATTGGTATATAATCTGTTATCACTGATGCTTTCTTGACCAACAGAAAGAGCTAGAACAGGATTAATGTGCAAATCAAATTCTTCAGTATGCACATTTAGAAAATCAGGTTTGGTTTTATAAATATGACCGAAAATACCTTTGCTGTTTTTGTAATTGGTGCTATCTGCCCATTCCCAGCTATCATTCTTCAAGTAGTTATAATTAAATTTATCTCTCCTATTAAAATTATCTGTATCTAAACTATCCATAAACTGAGCAATTTCTTTTCGGTTAAAAGGCTTCATGGAAGCATGAAAACTATCAGAAAATTTCCCACTATTTATTTCAAAGCGCTCTAAAAGGTGGTAATAGTCACGATTTAGTGGTGCATTTACAGCCTGAGAGTAAGCGATTGATCCAGAGAAAAGAAGTGCAATGGTGAATATTAATCTCATATAGAATAAATTAAGGCTGCAAGATAGCTAAAATATTAGAGTGGATAAATAAAGGAAGGCTTGGAAAGAACAAATGCTTGCCTTATTTTTGCATTCCTTTTAAAAGAATTGGTTGGAAATCAATAATTTAATTAATTAGTTATGAAAAAAGATACTCATCCGGAATACAAAGAAGTTGTTTTCTGGGATACTCAAGCAGACGTGAAATTCTTAACGAGGTCAACAATGTCCTCAAACGAAACCATCAAAATGGAAGATGGCAAAGAATATCCGGTAGTTAAAATAGAAGTAAGTTCAGCTTCTCACCCTTTTTATACAGGAAAGAAAATTTTCTTGGATACTGCAGGTCGTGTGGAGAAGTTCAACCAAAAATACAAGAAGAAATAATTTATATTTCTTTCAAAAGAGTTCAAAACCTCTTCGATTTCAAATTCGGAGAGGTTTTTTTATGCCTTGACCACAAAATAGACAGCCAAGGCTGTTTCTTTTAACCACTAAGTATCTCTAAGAATTTCACTAAGTGCACAAAGTGAAAGCTGAGGATGTTGAGATAACAGAATAATATGACTAAGTATGACTAATTATGTTTCCAATTCTTTTGAAATTCATTCGTAGAATTTCAGATTTATAAAATGAAGCTTGTAAATTTGGGACATGAACTATTTGCTCATAGAACAAGCCGACTTTAGAAATCAACTTAAACCCTTTACTTTCACGCGCCCAATAGCGGAAATTCGAGTGGGAATTTTAACTATTCGTGAAAAGTGGGAAAAACATTTAGATGGATCATTGTCTCATATATCAACTCCCACTTTAAGTGAGAAATACCCAACAAAAACCGAAGCTCAGAATATATTAATCAATAGCTCTGTTTGCCCTAATCCTGAGCTAGTAAAGGCAATTCAGCTTGGCGCAAGCTTGAAAAAAGATGGTGTCTTAATTTCAGCGGCCGCCACAGAAGAAGAAATAGGATTTTTTGATCCTAAGCAAAAATTGGAAGAAGCTGCTGAATATGATGGAGATATTAACTTGATCACTCAGAGCTGGCATATCTTTCAGAAAAATGCAGATGAAATCAGAAGTGATTTTGAATTGATCACTGCGGGAAGAAATACCCAACATGTCAATGATCCACACACTTCCGTTTACGGAGAAAAGAATATTTTCATAGAAGAAGGAGCATCCATTAAAGCTTCAATTTTGAATGCCGAGAACGGTCCAATTTACATAGGTAAAAATGCACAAATCCATGAAGGCGCCATTATTAAAGGTCCTTTTGCTATGCTGGATAATTCGCATGTGAATATGGGAGCAAAGATAAAGGGCGATTCTACCATTGGTCCTTTCTGCAAAGTAGGTGGTGAAGTAAGTAATTCAGTATTCTTTGGCTATTCCAGTAAAGGACATGATGGCTTTATCGGGAACTCTGTAGTAGGTGAATGGTGTAATCTAGGCGCGGACACCAATACTTCCAATTTGAAAAATAATTACGCCAATGTAAAGCTTTGGGATTATGCCAAAGGCGGATTTAAAGATACTGGTTTACAATTTTGTGGTTTAATGATGGGCGACCATTCCAAATGCGGAATCAATACGATGTTTAATACCGGAACGGTTGTAGGCGTTAGTGCCAACATTTTTGGAAGTGGATTTCCAAGGAATTTCATTCCTTCTTTTGCTTGGGGAGGAGCAGCTGGATTCTCTACTTTTCAAGTGAAAAAAGCATTTGAAGTGGCGCAGAAAGTTATGGAAAGAAGAGATAAAACATTGGACGAAGTGGAACAAAAAATCCTGACTGAGCATTTTCAGGAAAGCAAGTTAGATAGGATTTGGGAGAAAGAATGAGATTTTAAATTTTAGCTAGGATGGTTGGTGTGCCACCAGCCATGGTAGTACCCACGATCGGTGGCACACCGACCGGAATCTGAATTAGCGAAATATAAATTACCCTGAAAGGTCTTTTTTAAAACATTTAATACTAAAAACACAAAAGATGAAATTAGCAATAGGTGGCGATCATGCCGGATTTGAATACAAAAAGCAATTGGTTGAATTTCTTAAGAAAGAAGGGCATGAAGTAAAAGATTTCGGTCCGGATACAGATGCCTCTGTTGATTACCCAGATCATGTACATCCGTTATCAGAAGCTGTTGAAAAAGGTGAATTTGAATTAGGGATATTAATTTGTGGAAGCGCGAATGGAGTTGCTATGACGGCCAATAAGCATCAGGGAATCCGAGCAGGTATTGCTTGGGAAGATGAATTAGCTGCACTTACTCGTCAGCACAATAATGCTAATGTCATTTGCATCCCAGCTCGTTTTATTGATTATGATAAAACATTATCTATTGTAAAAACTTTCTTAGCGACTGAGTTTGAAGGTGGCAGACATGAAAGAAGAGTTGACAAGATTGGTTGTTAATTGACTTTAGGAGAGCATTGTACTGATTCCCTTGAAGATCAAAAAAGAATCAGTCTAGACTTAGCGCAAAGATCGGATAGTCGTCATTTTGATCTCCGAAATCCGACTATCCCTTCGTAGGTCGCATTTTCATAAAAATCAGTCAACCTTTCTCCACCATTTTCTGCACAGCAGGCAATATTTCCATCACAGTCTTCAGGATAAGTTAAATTATAAGTACAGGGCTGATAAACATTGAAAAATTGCTTGTTGTCTAGAATATAAAGCTCCATGCGGAAATCACAGCTATTCAAAGTCTCTCCTTTATATGGAGTCAACTCATATTCATCCATTTTTTCATCAATACAATCTCTTTCAATGGCTTTCTCTGAACAGCCAATGATGAATAGAATTGACAAGTACAAGCTGATAGTTTTTAAAAAATGCATAGATTACTTTTGATGTAAATAAAAATAGCAAATTTTTCAAGATATTGCTAGCGCTTCAAAGAAGCCTTATTAAAAATGTAATCTGGAATTTCAGGATTAAACTGAATATCAAGCACAATAAAGTCAGTGCCTTCTCCACTCATTAACATGTCTTTATAATTGATTTTTGTGGGGTACCAACGCCCATCGATTTCTTTTACATCCTCCAACTTAACTCTTTTTAATAATTGCCCACTTTTGGCAAAGAGATCTTCTTTGAGCGGAACAAAGCGTTCAGTATCTACCCAGGTTTTTCTTGTTTGATAGCTAACATCTTCTACAATTGCATTTAGTTCAAGTACATAACAAGTGCGATCACCAATTTTTTCTTCGCCAACAATTGTAGCTTCATATATTTCCTTCAATTCTCTGTCTTCCATCATATCTTCATAGGATAGATCGGAACCCATCACAGATTGCCTTAACATGTGCCCTGATAATTGAATAGTCCTGTCAGTGGAGGGATTATAAATCCATAATTTATCCTCTAATTTTAGCATTTTTGTACCTTTTTCTCTTTCAGGAGAGAGGTACTCAGTAAATGATTTCTCATTTCCTTCCGCATATCCTTTTGATACAATTTCTCTGGTGTTACGCTTTCCTCTAATGACCATTTTAGATTCAGTAATAGTGGAGTTAGCGTTCATATTGTCTTTGACTTTATCCAATACTTGATCTGCCGTAATTTGAGCTTGGGTAAAGAAGCTAAGCAAAATTAATAATCCAATCAGTGATATTTTTAGCAAGGTTTTCATACTTCTAATTCTTTAAATAAGTGAGCGGTTTCTCTTTTGTAAATTCCCATGCCAGATAGCATATTGCCTAAAACCATAGCTACCAAACCAGGAATAAAGCCAATATATAGTTGACTTGGAATAATTTTAGCCCGTATGGTAGACGGCATGATCATACTGGACTGATTTAATAAATCACTAATATCAAGACCGACTTCCTGCATATAATATGTAGCAAGCAGACCAAAAAGGGTTCCAATGATGCTTCCGATTGCTCCTATCAAAATGGCTTCAATTATCGATTTTCTGTAGATACTACCTTTAGATTCTCCTAATGCGAGGCGTATTCCATATTCCTTATATCTTCTGAGTCCACCTAATAAACCGGTATTCCATAGCACTACAGACATAGCTAAAATCAGGACAGTTACAATGATTTGTGACATATAATTGCTGTATGCCAGGATTTCACCTAATCCATTTTGATCTTCAAGGCTTTGCATTTCAGGAGCAAATTCATCCCCGGTGTCTTCATATTGAGCATTAAACTTTTTGACGATGTTTTCCGCACTTTCACTTTGATACTGCTCATTATTGAAAAAGCCTAATATTTCAGTAGCTCCATTTTCCATATTTAGAATTTGCTGCGCATCTGATATATCCATGATAACTGCACCTCTGTCAAAACCAATGTTCCCAAATTTCACGGTGCCGGAAATGGTGTAATTCTGAAATGCCATGCTACCGTACATAGTGGCACCAACATAAGTGATTTGGTCTCCAATCTCTATTTCTAATTTATCTGCAAAGTCATTGGAAATCAGCACTTCACCATTCTCCTTAGGGAGATTACCTTTTATAATGGAGTTTCTGATATTTAGTCGGTCTAATTCCATACTATTTTCTGAAAGAAGAGAAACAGCCATCACCGCAGCTGGGCCTTGACTTCTACTATTGCCCTCATCATCAGGAACATCTAGAAGGCCTCCAAACTTTATCCTTTGAACCCACTGCATGTCAGGATATTCAGCCTGTAATTCATCCTTTAGTTCTTCAGTTTCCAAAAGAGCCAGGTCTATTGGCAGCTGATCCTTATTTTGCGCATAGGCTTTGCTCATTATTTTGACATGACCAGTTTCAAATCGGGCGTTTTGCTGAATAACATCCTGAAAAACGCCTGCTAAATAGCCGCTTAGAAACACCGTTAAAGTAACACCTAATGCCACAATGATTATGGGTAAAAGGCTTCTGTTCTTATCTCTTACTATTCCTTTTAAAATAAACTGTATCATTGGACTTTTCCTTTAAGTGCATCAACAGGATCCATTTTTGCTATATTCCTCGATGGAATGAAACTAACAATGGTTGCGGATAATACCACCAGTGCGATAGTACCCATAATAAGCCCGATAGTGAAGGCAGGGTATATGCGTTGCGCGATTGTAACCCCCATATCTTGCTGTGTAACATAATCAGGCATCCCTATCCCAAAGGTTGAAAAATACCAAAATATCGGAACGCCAATTATTGTACCTACTATGCTAGCCAAAATGCTATACATACTTCCTTCCACTGTAAATAATTGAACCACTTGCCAGCGTGTCATCCCCAACGCAATATAGGTTCCTATTTCTTTTTGCCTTCTAAAAATCGATAGCACTTGAGTATCAAAAATAGCGAGCAAGGCTATTCCTAAGAGCAGAAAATACAGGATAGAACTACTAGCACTTTTCATTTCAATAATTTCCTGTAACTGCTTTAATAATTCTGCTTGTGATTTAAAATACCACGCGTCCACGGGCGAATGAGAATAGTTTTCACCTGCTATAAAGTAGGTAGCCTCTCCCTTTAACCCGGTCATGTTCCACAGCCTCTCAATAGGTATCCAAATCTGACCCGCGTCTACAGAAGTGACATCGGTTTCAAAAATGTCAGCAATTGTAATTTCTGCGGCATCGAAGGTCCCATTTTTATCTCGCCACCTTAATAGCAGTTGATCTCCAACTTCCAGTTTATTGGATGAGGCCATTCGTTTACCGATCAAAGCTGGAATATTGGCATCAGACTTGGCGAATGCTTCAGTTGGCAATTCTAATATTTTTTGAGCTGAATCTATACCTTTCATCAAAACAGAAACCATTCTTCCTTCAGGATAAAGTGATGCCTGTTGGATCAAAACAGCTGTTAAATTTTCACTTTGGGAAGTATTTAATTTTCCATGTGCTTCGTTTATGGAAAAGGGGTCAAGGGGATCGTAATCTTGATGCCGTAATTGACCATGGCCATATTCCCATTTTATACTTTCTCTCTGTGCTTGTAAATTCCAGCCATCCAGATAAGCATTAAAAAATATAATAACAATAAAAGTGAAAGCCAGAATTCCAATATTTAACCAGCTGCGCAAACCCGCACCGACTAAATTTTTATATGCTAATTGTAATGCAAGTTTCATGTGTATAGTGTTTGTTTTTAAATTGTCACATGGAATTCCCATAAATCTATTCATCCCTCTGTTGGTAAATTAGGGAATCTAGATTTATGCTCATTTCATGACTTTGGATTTTGAGCAGTTATGATTTCATCTTTTTCGACCTCACCACCTTTTAGGTGAACGATGCGGTTCATATACTGCATTACCTTTTCATCATGAGTTGAAAATAAAAAAGTAGTACCCAGCTCCTCATTGAGCTTTTTCATGGTCTGAATGATTGCATGAGCATTAGTTGCATCCAAATTAGCCGTTGGTTCATCGGCTAACACTATTTTAGGTTCTTTCACCATTGCTCTTGCAATAGCGACTCTTTGCCCTTCTCCACCTGAAAGTTTTGAGGGCTTTTTATTAGGAATATTTTCCAGCCCCACCCATTCCAACGCTTGCATCACTGCTTTTCTTCTCTCTTCCTTGCTTTTGTTTTGCAAGAGTAAAGCAAATTCTACATTCTCAAATACCGTATAGACAGGCAATAAATTGTATACCTGAAAAATAAAACCTAAATGCAGATTTCTCAATTGAGCAGATTCTTTATGACTTAATTCTGCTACGTTTTTATCCATCACCCAGGCATTTCCACTACTCGGCTGATCCAAAGATCCTATGATATTCAGCAGTGTTGTTTTACCAGAACCACTGGGACCAACTATTCCTGAAAATTCACCCTTCTCAAAATTGAGACTGATATTCTTCAAGGCAACAAACTCCCCTTCTCCTTCAGGAAATTTTTTGGTGACATTTTCAATTTTGATGATAGGTTCCATAAGCAGATAATTTAGTGATTATAGACCAGCATAATGCGCACACCTGGCCCTGAAAAGTTATTGACTAATTCATTTTGTTGAATCCCCTGAAATTCAGACGGATTGTAATAGGCCATTAAATAGCCTATGATTTTATTGAATTGATGCTGATAATTTAGAAAAAAAGTAGTGCTTTCCGTTTCCCAGCTGTAGTAGGCCAAGCCACTCAAGCTATCAAAAAAACCTAAAGGATAACTTAAACTGGCAGCTGTGATATTGGCGTAATTATCAGAAAAGCCACTTTCACTATTTCCAAATAATAGATGTTCGCTAATGACGGTGAGTCCATTACCTAAGCCGAAAGTATAATCGGCTCCAAGATTTATTAGATTTTGATTAGTCAAAACACCAATATTTTCAGCTTTATGAATATAAGTAGATTCTAGCCAAAGTCCGACTACCCAATCTAATTTAACATCTACTGCCCAGCGGTTTTCAGCAATATTGTTGAATGCATTATCATTTAAAAAACTACTTGCATCGGCCTTTCTATGGTGATATGTAAAGCCAATTTCTCCTGTGAGCAATGGAAGTTGAACACGCCCTCCGAATTCAGGTACATTTTTATTTGTAGCGACAGCATCAAAGCCTCTTCTCTTGTTGTTTCCATATAGACCCCAGAGCCAAATATTCGCATTATTTTGAAAATAGTAATTTCCCATAACGCCATATACTCCATTTGTTAAAGCCAAAGGATCGCGAGGGTCAATTTGATTGAACCATTGCAAAGGACGAAGCAAAGTGGCCACGCCAAAATCCAGTTTTTGCAAGCCTGCCCGAATTTGAAAATTTTGGCCAGCATAACGCGCCCATAATCGATAGGGGTCTATATTTCCATTAGTTTGGTTGTCTTGAAAAGGGTCTGAAAGAATAGAACCACTGATATTGGCAGCAGCTAAAACATCAAAGCTTTTGCCTGAATCTATAGCATATGTGTAATTGATTTCAGGAATATAGCGTCCACCCATGAATAAATAATACTGATTATCCGGACTGTAATTACCAAAAGCAGAAACTTGTCCATCCCAAGAAATCTGGCTTTTCAGAAGGAAAGGGGCAAAAATTAGCAATATGATAATTAATTGTCTCATGAGTCATCGTTTGACAAAAATCCCATAAAAGAAGAAATTGCTTAATTCCATTATGGCTTCATCGATGCTCTTGAACATTTTCAGGAAATGCTCATCTTGCATTTTAGTTCGAATCACTCCCAACATATCCATAATAAATTCAGGTTTTAGATCTTTTCTGACCCAGCCTTCTTTTTTAGCTTTTTCAAAATCAGCTATCATTACTTTATAAGATTTTAAGGTATGCTTCTCAACAAGTTCGCTTAGCGCTGAGCCATCTTCCGTTAAGATTTCATTAATGAATTCCTTGCTTATATTTTTGGACTCTTGATGTTTAAGTTTTAAAACCTCATTAATTTTTTCTGGAAAAGGTTTTTTTTCATCCATGATAGCCGAATATCTTCTCAGGTTATCTTCCAAAATCGCTTCTAAAATTTCCTCTGCAGCATGTTCCTTATTTACAAAGCGCCTGTAAAAGGTCATTTTGCTTACGTCTGCCTGCTCGCAAATTTCCTCCACGGTTACTTTCTTTAAACCATACTTCCAAAATAAAGCTTTGGCACTTTCTAATATCGCTTTTTGACTTTTAGTCATTTACTTTAAATGTTACTAATTGAATATTATGTTACAATAATAGTATTATTTTTTAAATACGTAACATTAAAGAAATGGTTTGTGATTTAACGCCTTTTAAAACTGATTGATCACTTCAGTGAGCATTGCCTTTTTAATTCCTTTTTTGTAAACAAAATAATCTTCCAATTGAGATATGCTGAGCTGGTGGGTAGCAATTAATCCTTTGATGATGGTTCCTAAATAATGCTGGTTCGGTGAGTTTATTCCATTTACCAAGTATTTTTCATTCGTAAAAGTGAAGATTGGGGCATCACCTTCTTCCCCTAAATATAGTAAATTCCCGTACCAGCTGTTCTCTCTTACAATTAAGGATTCTTCCTTTTGGGTTCTATTAAAATCAATTTTGATTGGCTCATGTGTATTGTTCTCTTGCTGAACAACCTCCAAAAACTGTTGCCGAGTAATCAGATACATATTGCCTAATGTCTTAGCCTTATTATTTTTCTCAGGATTGATGAAACAAACGCCTCCTCCATTCCATACTCCAGCACTTTTAGCGAAATATAATTCATGTGGTATTAGGATAGGTTGTTGATCTATTGGTGGCTTTTGATCTATACAACCTTGATAAGTTCTCGTAGCACCTTCTGGCTTTCCTCCTTGGATGTAGCACTTAAACCTTTCTATAGAAATATTAGAGCCGTAGCTAGCGTACCAAATATGAGTGCTCAATTCATCCATCTAAAAATGATTTTATCAAATCAAAGCAAAGTCAAGCTACGACAAAATCCCCTGAATATCCTCCTTACTTAAGCTCTTCATAAAACTTTCCTCAGTGCTAATTAAATCCCTAGCCAGGGTCAATTTTTTCTCCTGTAGCGCTAATATCTTTTCTTCTACAGTATTTTTTGTGATAAATTTATAAGTGAAGACTTGTTGCTTTTGTCCAATTCTATGAGCTCTATCTACTGCTTGTTGCTCAATGGCAGGATTCCACCATGGATCCAGTAAAAACACATAATCTGCTGCTGTTAGGTTTAAACCCAATCCACCAGCTTTTAGAGAAATTAAGAATACTGATAGGTCTTGATTTTCTTGGAACAGTTTTACTTGCTTTTGACGATCTTTGGTAGTACCATCCAAATAGGCATATTTTATATGACTACGTTCCATGAATTCTTTAAATAAGCTCAAATGTTTTACAAATTGACTGAATATCAAAACCTTATGCCCTTCTGAAATAATTGAAGTCAACATATGGGTAACATCTTCCATTTTTCCTGAATCGCCTTGATATTCAGGGTCTACCATTTTTGGATGGTTAGCAATTTGTCGCAACTGAGTTAAGCCTTGCAATAATATCATTTGTGAACTGCGAATCCCTTTTTTCTCAATTTCATCCAAAATCATATCACGGAAGTAATTTTTTACTTCCTCATATTTCTCTTCCTGCATGGTGGTCATGCCAGAATAATGGACATTCTCAATTTTATCGGGAAGTTCGGTTGCTACCTGTGATTTATGTCTCCTCAAAATAAATGGCTTAATCAGTGTTGCCAATTTTTGGGATTTTTGCTCATCCCTTTTTTTCTCAATTGGTGTCACAAACTCATCTTTAAAGAATTTCTTATTGCCTAGCAAACCAGGGTTTACGAATGACATTTGAGACCATAAATCCATTGTACTGTTTTCCACAGGTGTACCTGTTAAGACTAATTTTCTACGAGATTTTAATTTTTTAACTGCTTTGGCGATATGGGAATCTGGGTTTTTGATTGCTTGAGATTCATCCAGAATAATATAATTAAATAAAAATTCAGAAAGGATTTCTACATCCAAGCGGGTAATACCGTAAGAAGTCAAAATCAAGTCGTAATCTTCAAATTGTTTACTGTCTTTGATCCTGTTTGTCCCTGTATAGACAAATATTTTTAATTCAGGTGTAAACTTTTCTGCTTCTGATTGCCAGTTATAAACCAAGGATGTAGGCATGATCAATAGGCTTGCCGCAGTCCTGCCACTTTCTTTCTCCGATTGCAGCATGGCCAGTGTTTGTACGGTTTTCCCCAATCCCATATCATCAGCTAAGCAACCGCCAAAATTATATTGATTTAAGAATTGCAGCCAATTAAATCCTTCCTTTTGATAAGGACGTAATTCCCCTGAGAAATCTTCAGGCATTGGGTGATCATCTATTTGAGTAAAGTCCTTAAGCTTCGCTAACTTTCGGTCCATTTGCACCTTCGCAAGGTTACTTTTTTCCATTTCACTCACCAATGACAAATGATGCTTCCTCATTTTCATGGCATCTTCATTTCCATTTTCCATAAAGCTGAAAAGCTCTGAATAATCTTCAAACCAGTGCGATGGAATTACTGCCGTCTGATTATTAGGTAATTGAAATTCAGTTTGATTATTCAAAATATGCTTTCTGAGCTCTTTAAAAGGAATCTCATAGTCTCCAAAAATAACTACTGCATTGATATCAAACCAATCGATACCTTCTGATATATCAATTTCAATAGAAGATTTACCAACAAAGTAGTTCTTATCACTTACTTGTTTTTCTTGCTGTATTTCAACCTGATTCTCATCCAGCCAATCCACATTTTTAGAAATCCAGCTAAAGGCTTGCGTTTTAGGAGCAGTAACTTTTCCTTTCAAAATATTCAAACCTCTATCTACCATGGCATCTCTCAGGCTCTTTTCTTTCAAAATATTTCTGACCAAACGTTTAAAAACGAACTGTCCATCTTCCTTTTCAACTTTTACCGAAACTCCCTCTCCTTTACCAAGCGGGAAAGTATGTTCTCCATATTGGAACTTCAGTTCCATTAATAATTTCCCTTCGTCTTCTATATCTTTATCGCCATTACTAAATAGATCAAGATTTTTTCCTGCTGTAGCAGCTAATTCTGAAATTTTCAATTTGGGAAAGGGTTCCTCGCGATAAGTTTTAATCTTAAATCCTCTGGCAAAAACATCAAAGGAGGCAACCAGCGGGGCAACAAATTTTTTGAAGTAGGTTTCTTCTACCTTCTGAGGAATTGCTATGAATTTTTTATTGAGAAAAGGTTTGATCTTTTTGCCCTCAGGATCTTTTTCAAATGAGTATAATTTCTGATCCACTACAAGCCAGGCCGGTTCATTACAAATTAGATAGGCTCCTTTATACTGAAACTCTAATTTTTCACCATTATGCTTAATAGTAGGGAAATAGTGGGTATTGTCTTCATTCTTTACAAAATGGAAAAGGATAGTGGCTTTTTCTTCCATTATTTCAATTTGGCGCCAGGCGGGTTCACCATCATTACCCATCTCAAAAAGCATTTTGCCTTTTATTCGGCTTAAAATTTCCGAACGCCTTCTTTCCATATAGCGCTCTATTTCGTCCTTCACTAGGTCATTACCACCTTCTATATTATAAAATTTATCAAAAAATTCAGCGGGCTTCATTTTCTTCTTCGCAAACTTCCTTACCACCACATCCTGCTGCATTTCATCCATTAGCTCAATCAATTCATAATCAACATCATCCAAGCCTTTTCCAAATTCCTTGGCATTTTTAGAAGAAATGTTTTGATGCGAAAAAGTTAATTCACCTCTACTGTTTATTTGCACTACAAAAGATTCAAATGTGTAGCCCAAATATTCATGTTCAAACAGTGAATATATTAGTTGAAACGGTTGAGTGGTGTATACCTTCATGGATAAAACTTATCAATCAAACAGCTTTTGTTAATTTTTTAGAAAAATCAGAATTGAAATTTAATAAATAAGGATGGAACTGGTAATGTTTTTTTCAATAATTTCCTACAATCGCTGAATTTCAACCGATTTGGCTGCAACTTGAGCGGGCTTGAAAGATGCTAATATAGTAATGACAGAAATTGTCAGCATGGTGAAAATAAAATCTGAAGCAATCATCTTAACAGGATAAGCCTCTTGCACAGCTGACGCCATATTCATTGAGATTAGTCCATACTCTTGCTGCAGTAGACAAATAATAAATCCAAAAAGACCACCAGTAAGCGCTCCCGATAAAGAAATAATCGCACCTTCTTTTAAGAAAACATTGCGGATTGTTTTGATAGGGGTGCCCATGGCATACAATATGCTAATGTCTCTTTTCTTATCAAGTGCCAACATAGTAAGTGCAAAAAAGATATTGAAAGAAGCAACAGCCAAAATAAAACTGAAAGTGAGGTATATAAATAATTTTTCTATTTTGATTGCTTTGAGCAATGAAGCGTGTTGTTCGTCAGAATTTAAAACCTCGAATTCATCTCCTAAATCTTTTTGTAAGGATTCTTGTACCTGGTCAATTGAAACTCCGGCATCCAAATTAATTTCAATGGATGTGCATTCATTTTTCTTCCCTATTAATTTTCTAGCAAAGCGTATTGGCACAAAAATATACTTTTCATCATATTGCTTTTCAATAGCAAAAACCCCGGCCGGCATCAAAATTCCAGAATTGTACATGCTAGATGGATTAGTTCTACCAGGACTAATGTTTTTCGGATAATAAAATTGCAAAGCTAAAAAATCGTTACGTGAGTTGATGGATAAATCATATCGAATGCCTTGTCCCACAACTGCAAAGTTCTGTTCTTTTTCCGTCAGCTTCAATTGGCCTTCGGTAATATGATTTTTTAAACGACTATTTTTAACAAATTCAGGACTTACCCCTTTCATCCGAACTACTGATTCACCATCATTATAGCGCACCAACACATTGTCCTCAACGACTTGCACTATGGTTGCAAGGCCTTCACTTTCTTCAATTGCTTTTTGAAGCTCATCATCATATTCAAAGAATTTACCTTCATTTAAGCTGATCTTGATATCTGCATCAAAAGAGCTATATAATGAACGGATTAAATCTTCCAGCCCGTTGAAAACCGAAAGCACAATGACCAATGCGGCTGTTCCAATTGCAACACCTACCATGGCAATAATGGACAGTACATTAATGAATCCTTTTTTCTTCTTAGAAAGGAAATATCTTCTTGCTATGAAAAATGATAGGTTCTTCAATATTTTAATGGTGAATTTTTATTCCTTATTTTCATCATCATCCTCATCCTTTTCCTCAGGTGGAATGTCAAGTTTAGATAGAATATCATCAATTCGATTTGCCCTTTCCAAGGTGTCATCCATAAAGAATGCGATCTCAGGAACAATCCTAACTTGCTTTCCAATTCTATTTCCTAAATGTTTCCTGATTTCACTTTTTCTTTCTCTAATCATTTCCAGCGTTTCGCTTGGATTGTCAGACAGCATTAGGCTTAAATAAATCTTAGCAAAACTTAAATCTGGGGACACTTCCACATCAGTTATGGTGATAAAAGCTTTTCCAAAGGCATTAGCCATTTGTTTTTGAAAAATTTCGCTTAAATCTTTCTGTAATAAACTGGAATATTTTTTCTGTCTTGAACCTGCAGCCATATTATTCTATAATTTCTTTACAAATATGCACGATATTTTATACAATTTGTGCTTAATCGCCTAATTTAGCAATCGAATTTTAAACAAAACCAAAGACTATTGTTAGGTTTTTTCCGAATAAACGATCCTTATCGCTTACTGATACTTTTTTTGGCAGTATTTCTATTGCGTTTACCCTATTTAATTGGGTCGGAACCTTTGGTATATGAAACCAATTGGCTCTTGATTGGAGAAGCCCTTAATTCGGGAAAAGTTTTGTATAAAGATTTGATTAGCCCAATTGCACCATTATCTGCATGGGTGTATATGATCATAGAATTTGTTTTTGGCAAATCAATATTAGCATTACAAATATTATCTGTTTTGTTGGTAACTTATCAGTTTTCCCTTTTTAACAACATCATGTTGAGAAATAAGGCCTATAATGAAAACTCCTACATTCCAGCATTGATATATGCAGTGATGATGTTTACATTCTATGATTTCTTCACATTATCGCCCACACTCATTAGCCTAACCTTTATTCTACTAGTCTTAGATAATATTTATTTGAGAATTGAAAATAAGTTAGATGATGCTACTATTTTAAAAACTGGGCTATTCATGGGGCTTGCAGTTTTGTTTTACTTGCCTAGCATAGTATTTTTTGTGGCTACAATACTTTCTTTTGCAATGCTAACAAGTTTAGTATTAAGACGATATCTGCTTTTCCTTTATGGCTTTTTGTTTCCATTTGGGATTGTGTTTATTTACTTTTTCTGGCAGGATGGTTTGAAAAGTTTAATTTTCCAGTGGATTGAATTTAGTTTTTTAAATCAAGTAGTTCCCATTACTGACTTTAGATCGATGTTGATCATTATAGGTTTACCTGTTTCAGTATTCCTGTTTTCCTTATACAAAACGTTCGCTGTAGGAAGATTTACAAATTACCAGGTCAGAGTTCAGCAAGTAATGTTCATTATGTTTTTAGCAGCACTTGGCTGTTGGTGGTTTTCTGATGAAAGAGCTCCATACGAACTGTTGTTATTTATACCTTCTTTTGCATTTTTTATCACTCATTTCATTTTACAATTCAACAAAAAAATTAGGGCAGAAATCTTCACTTTTGCATTCACCATTTCTTTAATCGTAATAGGATATAGCTTATATTATCAAAATACTCCCCTTCATCATTATGGTGATTTGAATAAGCTTCAAACTTCTCAAAATCTTTATGAGAATTTGTTAAACAATAAAAAAGTCATGATTTTGGGAGCTAAGTCGAATATTTATAGAGAGGCAAAAAGTGTTGCTACTAAATATCTCCACCCTGAATTAAGTAGCAAGGTTTTGGGTGACATGAGTGAAAAAGAGCGATTGATTCATCTATATGATGATATTGACAAACATAAGCCAGAAGTCATCATAGATTTAAGTGGTTATTTTAAAGATTCA
Source organism: Marivirga tractuosa DSM 4126 (assembly GCF_000183425.1). Lineage (NCBI taxonomy): Bacteria > Pseudomonadati > Bacteroidota > Cytophagia > Cytophagales > Marivirgaceae > Marivirga > Marivirga tractuosa. The sequence continues at coordinate 3,077,518 of NC_014759.1, read as the reverse complement.
TTAAAGGAAATGCCAACAATTGAATCTCAGTACAGTTGCAAAAGCAAAAATGTATACCAACTGATAAATAAAGAAAGATAAATTAACTGTTACAACAATTATTTTTAAGACGTGTGCCTTTAGCATTGTTTTATAATAGTATTTTATTGATATTTGGAATAATTTATGGGAGAACTACTATTATATATAGGGATAATAACAGTATCAACTTGGGCGGTCTGGAAAGGTGGCAGCCTATTGGAGGAGTCATCAGAAAAGTTATCTGATTTCTATCATTTGCCGCCATTAATTCAAGGAACTATAATTACAGCGGTTGGCTCTAGTTTCCCTGAATTAGCAGCAACAGTTCTTTCTACACTTCTTCATGGAAAATTCGATTTAGGTGTTTCTGCTATAGTTGGATCTGCTATCTTTAATATATTAGTAATTCCTGGTATCTCGGCAGTTTTGGTCAAAAGAATGCCAGCGGATTTAAGCTTAATCTATAAAGACACGCAGTATTACATCATTTCTATATTTATTTTATTTATATCGTTTGCACTTGCTTATATCTATCATCCAATTGTGATTAGTCCTAACAATATGGAAGGCACAATGACCAGATGGATTGCTTTAATTCCTGTAGTATTCTACGGACTGTATTTGTTTATTCAAGGAATGGAAACGAGGGACTATAGAAGGGATCACGGCAAAAGAGCTGTACTAGGGGTAGACGTAGATAAAGAAAATATCAACATCAGAAAGGACTGGATTAAATTAATTATTAGTTTAGTTCTTATAGTTGCTAGTGTGGAAGGCTTAGTAAGCGGAGCTATTTTCTTGGGTGAGTTTTTCAATACCCCTGATTTTATATGGGGTATAACGATAGTAGCAGGTGCAACAAGTATTCCTGACGCTGTAGTAAGCATCAAAATTGCCAGAAAATTCAAAGGTTCAATTAGCTTAGGAAATGTAATTGGAAGTAACATTTTCGATCTTCTGGTAGCCGTTCCAGTCGGTGTTTTAATAGCAGGCACTGCAATTGTGAATTTTACAGTAGCTGCACCTTTAATGCTTTTCTTGGCATTAATCACCATTATCATGTTTGTATTTTTAAGAACAAATCTAGCCTTAGTTAGATGGGAGGGAATTGTTCTTTTGGCACTATACGTGCTCTTTGTGGTATGGATGATATTTGAAACTTTAGGAATCACCTCGTTCGTTATAAAATGAAAAAAGCTCGCTATTTGAACAGCGAGCTTTCAAAAAATAACTACCTATAAAAAAAATTACTTAGCTTTTTCAGCAAAGTACTGATGAAATAAAGCTACAGTTTCTATCCCCTTCAAGTAATTTTCTACTCCAAAGCTTTCATTTGGTGAGTGAATAGCATCTGAATTCAATCCAAAACCCATCAAAATACTATCTAACCCTAAAATATCTTTAAACAAAGAAACGATTGGAATACTACCTCCTTCTCTAGTCGGGATTGGCTTTTTACCCCAAACTTTTTCGAAAGCTCTCTCTGCCGCTTTATAAGAATCAGTATCTGTAGGAGTTACATATGGCATTCCACCATGATGCGGTGTCACTTTCACCTTCACACTTTTTGGTGCTATACTTTCTAAATGCTCCTTAAAAAGCTTAGTGATTTCATAGTGATTCTGATTTGGTACCAAACGCATAGAAATCTTAGCATGTGCTTTTGATGGAAGTACTGTTTTAGCACCTTCACCAATATACCCACCCCAAATTCCATTTACGTCTAATGTAGGACGAATTCCCATTCGTTCAAGCGTATTATAAGAAGCTTCGCCTTCCACATCGTCTATCAGTAAATCCTTTTTATAATCTTCTAAGATAAAAGGAGCCTTATTCATTTCATCTCTTTCATCTTGAGTAAGCTCCAACACCTTATCATAAAAACCCGGCACGGTCACTTTTCTGTTTTCATCCTGAAGTGAGGCTATCATTCTGCACAAAACATTAATGGGATTAGCAACAGCACCACCATAAACCCCAGAATGTAAATCTCTATTCGGACCAGTCACTTCGATTTCCAAATAACTGATACCCTTCAAACTTACTGCCATTGAAGGATGCTCATTGGCAATCATTGAAGTATCCGAAATAACTATAACATCAGATTTCAATTTCTCTTTATTCTCAGCAATGAAGATTTCCAAATTTTCTGAACCAACCTCCTCTTCACCTTCAATCATGAATTTCACATTACATGGAACTCCTCCATTTTGCATCATCATTTCGAAGGCTTTAATATGAATATACATCTGCCCTTTGTCATCAGCAGATCCACGAGCTACAATTTTTCCATCTTTTATGACTGGATTAAATGGTTCTGAATCCCATAATTCATACGGATCGGCTGGCTGAACATCATAATGTCCATATACTAAAACTGTTGGTAATTCTGGATCAATCAATTTCTCAGCATAAACAATGGGATGTCCTTTGGTTTCGCAAACTTCTGCATTATCAGCACCAGCAGCTTCAAATTTTTCCTTTACATATTGTGCTGCTTTTTTTACATCTGCTTTAAACTTCGGATCAGCACTTACGCTTGGTATTCTTAATAATTCAAACAACTCATCCAAAAACCGTTGTTTGTTCTCGCTTAGATATTTTCCTGTTTCTTCTTTCGTTATCATTAATTGAAATTTTATATAAAATAATCTGTTGATTTAAAATCCATCGTCATCATCCTCTGTAGGCGTATCATCTTGCTGGGGAAGAGGCGTATTATTTACTGGTGCAGCTGCTGCTCCAGCTTCGCTAGACATTTCTAGGTAATATGGTGCATCAATGTCGAAATATTTTTTGCGGTATTCTTCAACAAAATTTGTCACTTCTAATTTATCTCCAGTCAAAAACACAAACTCACCAAATTTAGCTTTCTCTGCTTTTGATTTACGATTAATCAATTCATTAGCTTCCTCATTGGATGAAAAGAAAATCAATCTATCTTCCTCATAGTGAAAAAAGTACCAACAAGATGGCGAAATTTGCAGGAAGATTTTAATTGCAGAACCCATTTCCAATCTCTTAATCTCAATAAAACCATCCACATTAGCATTTATATCGACATTACCCGTATTTGACAAACCAATCTTCCCAACATTGTACCAAACCTGCTCTTCTGAAGACCATTTCATGTCAAGATTATTTAATACCAGCGTTTTCGTTAGGCTTGATGATAATGAGTGCAAAGGAATATACTCATTAAAAATATATTCCTCATATCTTTTAGCAGCACTATTTCCTGCTAATTCGGCTAACTTAGGCAATAGACGATCCAAGTCTTTAGTTGATTCTGGTAATCCTAAGCGCTGCACAACCTCAATCATGTCATTGCCTATAATTGTAGTAAATGAGTTAGGTAAATCAAACTCAGTGGTCATCATTAAATTGAATACAAATTCTTGTGTCAACAAATCTCCTGACCCAGAACCTGCACTTCTAAATTCCGCTTCATCTCTACTCTCTATAAATTTAAAAGGCCCTTCAAAATTAATTTTTTGCTCCTTTTCATTATAGGAAAAATATTTACCTGACAAGGAGCTTCCACTTTTCCTGTCTTTATCTTCTATGATAAATTGATTTTTAGATGCACTATAAGTCAACATTCCACTTGGTAGGAAAAAATCACTGTCTGTAAAGTCTCTCTTCTCATTCAAGAATGTGGCATATAATTCATTATCAACCTTATCGAAATGAATTCCTGCCTGTAGAGGTTCACCCATTTCAGTTACGCTATTATCGAAATCAATTACCACTTCCTTATTACTTCCATCACTTGTGTAGCTAATCCAAGTATCATAATTGGGTATATCTTGCAGATCAGGCTGAACATAACCTTTCAGTTCAAGAGCTGGCTTATCTGCATACATGGTGACATCTCCTTTATAATACATGCCCGGACTAATCAACATTCGGTCATCCTTAGTGACAACTCCAGAAGATACAGTCCTTAATTTACGATCACTATCCCCAGGGTCTTGGATTGGTTCCAAGCTGAACTCACCCATTTTTATTGAAAAAGTATCTCCAATGGAATTTACATATCGATAAGTCGCATTACCAATAAATTTATTTCTAGAAATAATTTCAATCTCAGCATTATACAGATTATGGTAATTTGTTAACGTATCAAGTGATAAAGCCGCATTATACAATTTATTGATAGTTCCATTTTCACCAATAATTACCTCCCCTCCACTTGGTGTGATTTTCGCATCCGCTACAGTAATTGATGGAATTCCTGAAACTTTCAATGATTGCGTTTCAATATCATAAATCGCTTTAGTTGCATTAAAAACCAAGGAATCTTGTTCTGGATTTGTAGAATAAAAGTACGAATTGCTGATATTAATATTGCTCGGCTTAGTCATTTCTACAATTTTTTCATCCAATTTCCATAAGGCAGATGGAATAGATGTCTTGTAACTTGCATAAGGAAAGTTCAAGGCTGCATCACCTTCAATTTCAGGATTTATGGTGGCAATATTGGCTTGAAAGTCAAAATCTAAACGTACATCATCTGCTGCTAGGGCCGGGATAGTATCAGAGGATTCAATTTCAAAATTGGCGTGTCGTGCAGAAAATCTATGCTCTTTAAAGTTGTAGTTCTTAGATGTGGTAGTGGATCCACGAGTTTTCATTTCACCTTGACCAAAAAGCCCTTTTTTAGAAATAATTGTAGTTCCTTCTAGTGAGGCAGTTTCATCATACATTCTAAATGCATCTGACCTATTGGTTAAGTAAAGACTGTCTTTGAAAGTTAGCCAACGAATATCAAAATTTGAAATCTCCATTTTCGGAAAAGAAACTCCTTCCCATTCACCGGGTTCAATTTTAGCATAAGTTCCTAAACCCTTAATGGAATCCTTAAAAAAGGTGAAGTTTTCAGAAAGAATGGTAGAGCTCAAATATTCTATTTTTTTGCCGCCTCTTAGCCCTTGATTATCCAATCGAATACTTCCGTAGAACTTTGCTTGCCCATTTAATAAATCAATCCCTTCTTCGGCAATGGGATGTTCAAATCCCAATGATTTATCTGGCATCACCCGTAATTTTTCTTCGAATTCAGGAAAAATATCTCCAGAATGAAACTGACCCTCAAACGCAATTGAATTAGGATCACTACTACTTACTGAATCTATCTCAAATGGTGGAATAACGAAATATAAACTCTGATCATAAACTCCTCCCAGAATCTCTTCCCCTAAGAAATATACCGTTGCCCCTTTGGTTGCATTGAATATAGGATACTTTGGAAACTCTTTCTCTGCAGATTTATTATTTGGCTCATTGATGTATAGCACTCCAGCAGTTTCCACTAATTGGTTTTGAATTTGCTCTTTGTTTGATTGTTTGTTTTTATCTCCTTTTGCTAAATTAAATTTAATATTATCAATCTGTGGCATAGATATCAAGAAGCTATCATAGTCCATTTCAAAATCAGAACCAAAATATTCATAGTTACCAGCATATACGGTCCCATTGAATTGGACATCTCGATTCTTCTTCAAAGTTACTCTTCCACTGTCTGGAGTCACCCTTACTCCCAGTTTATCATTAATAATAAATTCCTCGACACCCACTATATCCATGGTTCCCTGATCCAAATTTAACTTAGCATTTGGTTTCCCAGAAGCTACTGAAGAAATCTGAACATTGTCATAATCTTTTTTGCCCCACCTTGAATCAACGTAATGGAAACCCTTGTCTAACATTTCAATTTTCCCACTTACTTGATCATATTTAATGAATCCATTTGCCATCAACAACTTCATGCTTGCTCGGAGTTTTTTATCTTCGATCCGCTTCATCTCCTCTACCACTTCATCTACATAAAATTCTTTTTTATTCGTTTCTCTGCTGTAATGAACCACTACTTGTAGGGGATGAAAAGGATATAATCCTGACAAACTATTATATCTATACTCATTAAAATATTCAGCGGATTCAAACAATGCAGGAACTCTATTTCCAGCCAACAACACCGAAATATCAACTACGGAAGAATCCATATCCCAAGTAATTTTATCAGCTGTGAAATCCATATTAAAAAAACTAGCGTAGAAGGGTGTATTACTAAAATTACCACTCTTTTTAAGGAGAATTAGATCATTCTCATTAACCTTATAATTAATAGCTAAACCAGGATGATATATTGAATCATTTCTCTGATAAATAGAGACACTACTTTGATCAGAGGTAAATGTGCTATCCTTATAAACAAAATTTCTTGATTCAGCCCTAAATTTTTTTAATGCCTGACCCTGTAATTCAATACTGCCAAAACCGCTATCCATAGAAGCTGTACTGAGTGTTTTTCCTTTTAAAGTAACACCTCCTTTTACGTACAAGCCTTGTTTATCAACAAAATTCAGGTCATAATCTGAAGCATAGGATTGGAAGTAAGGATAAGTTGAAGGTCTATTGCTTCTGGTTTCAGCTTTAAACTCAACGATTCCTTTTACAGGTCTTTTAACAATTGCAGGATAATGAAGAGTAGATTGTTCCGCATAAAAATCTTTCTTATTTACTTCAAAAGTAAAATCAGCTAACTCAGCATATAGCTGATCAGGTGCAACACCGAGATGTTCCCACGTTAGTTCTCCTCCTTCCGCTACAAAAGTTGACCCTATAAGCTCCATACTTCCCGTCACATTATTAATTTTAACAGAATCAGTTGACGTTAAGAACTTTAAGTTTATATTTCTCAACTTTACTATGGGGCCTTGCAATGTAGGCATTGGTTCACTATATATTGCAGCAGGAGCATCTACTTCCTCTGCTTGTTGCCCAGCATTAGCATCTGCACTTTCTTCACCCCAATTATCATCATTGCCCCAACCATCGTCTTCACTTTCACCCCAACCATCATCACTACCCCAGTCATCATTAGATTCACTTCCCCATGTGTCTGTTTCAGCCTCTTCAGCAGGCTCAGAAACCTCTTCAAATACTTCAACCTCCGGCTCGGAAGGCCATTCGAAACTAACGCTTCCGTCACTAAATACTACTTGATAATACTTGCTGTAGAAAATTGCTTTCTTCTCTAAAATTTGTTCCGTAACACGTAGAAGTTCTTTAAACTGCCTCGATTCTAACTCTTCAAATGCTCTCTCTATTGTTTCAAGAAAAGAATTGATTGCCGCAGCTGGATCTTTCAAATTTGATGCTCCACCAGATAAAGTGCTAATAAATGGAAGTCTATATTCTCGGACACTAAAATTTTGATCCACCATTTTACCGTAAATCTCCTTTATCTTTTTTCTATTAGAATCAGTAAATAAGTTATCTTGATTCCAATAATTTTGAAAAAATAAAGAAACCCCTTCTCCTTTTTCAGAATTCAAAGTTGCCAAATCCATCTGAACTGATTTTAAGAAATCAGGTTTATCGGTTTCCTCAGAAACCGCATCATTTTGGGAATATGCCCAAAATGAATTAAGAAAGATTAATATGGTGATATAGAAAAATCTCATTTATTATTCTTAAGCAAAAGTGCTGACCATTGGTTCCTTACAGACTGACTAATAAGTTCTAACGAACAATTTTCGCATTCATTTAAAATATCTCGATTATCATTTTCATAAAACCCGCTCAACATTAGAAATCCAGTTTTTTTAATGTGCTTCTGCAAATGTTGTATGTCTGCTAGCAATATATTTTTATTGATATTGGCTAAAATCAAATCGTAAGATGATGCTTGAGGAATAGTTTGGACTTCGCCTTGCCAAACCTTGTAAATCGAACTATCAACTGAATTTAATAAAAAATTTTCATTAGTATTTTCAACTGCCCATTCATCTATATCATAAGCTTCCACTTTTCCAGCTCCTTTAATTGCAGCTAAAATAGCTAAAATTCCTGTTCCACAACCTGCATCTAAAACTTCCGCCCCTTTCAAATCCATATCATGCATCAAGTTCAGCATTTGATAGGTAGTTTCATGATGTCCCGTTCCGAAGGACATTTTTGGAGTTACAACAATCTCAGTAGGGAATTTCGGGTTGGATGGGTGAAAATCAGCACGGACTAAAATCTTGTTTTCTACTTCAATGGGCTGATAGTTTTTCTCCCAATCCGCATTCCAGTTTTCTTTCTCCACTGAACCCAATTCATAGGTGACAGAAGTCAAACTTTCATATTGTTGAAAAAGCTCCTCAATTTGAGAAGCTTCTATTTTCTGATTTTCTTCGGAATAAGCAAAAAGCCCGTTTCCATCTTCCTTTTCTTGAAAGGTAGAGAATCCAATTTCTGCCAACTCTGCCATGAATATTTCAATGAATTCTTCATGACAATTTACTTCTAACGATATATAACTCATTAAAAAGACTTGATTATATCAGTAAAATCTCTTGATTTCAGAGATGCCCCTCCAATTAAACCTCCATCAACATCCGGTTGAGAAAAAAGCTCTTTCGCATTATCAGGTTTACAACTTCCGCCATATAAAATAGACGTTTTATTTGCAGCATCTTGTCCAAATTTTGCAGCAATATGCTCACGAATGGTTTTATGCATATCTTGAGCTTGTTGAGAACTAGCTGTTTTACCCGTTCCAATTGCCCAAATTGGTTCGTAAGCAATTACGATATTTTTAAATTGCTCAGGGGTTAAATGAAATAAGCTGTTGGTCAATTGCTTGGTCACATATTCATTTTGAGTATCCGCCTCTCTAATTTCAAGAGGCTCACCACAACAAAAAATTACCTTCAAGTCATTTTTCAAAGCATTATCAGTCTTTTTGGCTAATTCTTCATCGGTTTCAGAGAAATGTTCTCTTCTTTCGCTATGCCCTAAAATCACATATTGAGCACCTAAAGATTTTAACATAGGAGCCGAAACTTCACCTGTAAAAGCACCAGCATCTTCTTGATGACAATTCTGACCAGCCAAAACGATCTGTCCCATTTCAGGAATTAAATTTTCTACTGCATATATGAAAGGCGCTGGAGGAGCAATCACCACTTTCACATCCGAAGGAGCCTCATCTTCGACCATATTGGCAATTTCAGAAGTTAAGGATTGTGCTTCCACTAAAGTTTTATTCATTTTCCAGTTTCCTGCTACTATTTTCTGTCTCATCTTATTTTCAAATTTTGTTATCCGCTAAAAAACAAAAATAAGAAGATTTGAGCATAAAGCTAAGGGATAGTAAGTTAAGATGTAAGGAACAAGTAAAGAGAAATGAAAATCAATGAACAGTTCGGAAATACTTAACTGTTCAGATAAATTGCTTGTTCAGAAATGCCAGAGAACTTGAATTTTAACCCTAATACTCCCACTTGCCCATATCCACTACTGGCCTTAAATAAATATCAGGAATAATCAAATTCAGTTTTTCCAACGCTACCTCATTCATCAAGGATACTTTATGAATGTTAAAGCCTTCGATTTCCTTCAATTCTGGAATCCAATGTCTTACATAATCTCCTTTTACATCATATTTTTTAGCTTGGCTCAGAATATTAAAATAACGATTCTCTCTTGGATCATTTCCAACTCCTGCAACATAAGCCCAGTTTCCCCAGTTGCTGGCCACGTCATAATCAATCAATTGATGCTCAAAATACCAAGCACCCATTCGCCAATCCAACCCTAAATCTTTTACTAAAAAGCTAGCTACATTTTGCCTACCTCTATTGCTCATAAAACCAGTAGCATTTAATTCCCGCATATTAGCATCAATAAAAGGGACACCCGTTTCAGCAGTTTTCCATTTTTCAAAAAGCTCTAAATCCCACTTCCAATCTACTCCTTTTCCTTTTATACCTTCTTTTTGAAAAAGCTGCGCTCCAAATTTTTTTAACACAAAATGAAAATAATCTCTCCAAATCAGTTCAAAAATCATCCAGTAAGTAGATTGATTTTTCTTCCGTTCCTTTTCATATTGTTTAACCTGATAATATATGGATTTGGGAGAAATGCATCCTAAAGCCAACCATGGTGAGAATTTCGAAGAATATCGTTCGCCCAATAATCCATTTCTAGTATTTTTATACTCTTTTAATTGATCTGAATCCCAGAAATAATATTCCAACCTTTCCCAGGCATGTGTTTCTCCTCCCTGAAAATTTAGAACTGATTTCTCTTCTGGGCTAATACTTCCAATCGCTAAATCTGAAAATTCAAAAACTTCCTTTACAGGGATAGACGCTGATAAATCCTCTGGCGATTCAAATAGATCTCTAACCCCAGTTTGCTTTTCATTCTCCTTTCTGAATTGAGTAAAAATATCTGGTAACTTTCCGATTGGCCAAGGAATATCATCTTCATGGAAAAGCGTGGTTTGGGCATAAAAATCCACCTTTGCTCTATGCTTAATAAAAAAATCTTCAACGGATTTCTCTAACTCAAATTCCTCAGTGCCAGATTCTTTTGGAGCATACAGGGCATCAAATTTATTTTCTATCGATAGTCGCTGAATAAGATCTTCTGCATCGCCTTTTAGCATAACCAATTGTCCACCTTTAGCTTCAATATTTTGCTTTAAATCTAGAACAGATTGCCAAAGAAAATTTAATTTTTTGTCAGACGACCTTTTAAGTCCTACAGGATTTTTCTTCCATTCTCTCTCATCAAAAATATAGAGTAAAAGGTACTTTTCTGAATTTTGGACACCTTCCAACAGTGCTTGGTTATCTTTCAGCCTTAAGTTTTTCCTAAACCAAATAAGCGACTTTCGATGCTTTTTTTTCATTTTTCCAGATTTTTAATATGTCATCATAACCGATTGATCAAAATTTATGTTTGAAGCTTTTTAATTAGGTCGAGAAAAGATAAATTGACCTTTGGAAAAAGATAGGGTGCGCATTATGAGAAAAATAAACTTCAATTCCATCAAAAGTAGAATGATAATCGGCTATGGGAGCATGGCATTGTTAATCGTAATTGTTGTTTTCATAACGCTTTCGCAAATTGCCAATATTATGAAGATGGGGAATGATGTTTTAGAAAACAAGCAACCATCTCGCATCTATGTAAATGCATTTAAAAGTGGAGTCCGCCATTCCAATGTCACCCTGCAAAGCTACTTACTTTCAGGAAATGAGGCTTTGAAAAATGAAATAGATGATATCTGGGAAAAAGAAATTCAGTCGGCCAAGGACAGCATCGATTCATTAAAAGCTTCTTGGGAAAATCCTGAGAACCTTATTTTATATGAAAAGCTTAACAGATTAGGTAGCAGAATCCATACTAAGCAAAAAGAGTTGATTAATAAGGCCCAATTTGGAGGAGGAGATATTAGTTTATCACTTTATGACTATGAAGGTATTGAAGGAGATACTATTTACAATATGGATAGCCTCCAAATGTGGATTGATAACGAACTCAGTAATCAAAGCTCCAGCAGCAACCCTAATGGTAGTTTATTTGCAGATAATTTAAAGTCATTAAGCGATGAGTTTGATGAAAAAGCCAAAACCCTTTATGCAAACATAGAGGAAGAATCATGGGATTCGGCTGAAGAAATATATAGTGCCCGTGATCAATTCGTAATAGTTGAATCAATAATTATCATAATAGCAATTCTCTTATGTTTTATATTATATCGCTTCGCACGCAGACAATTCAAAAGTAGCATCAATTCATTACAATATGAGGTGAAAATCCTAAGTGAAGGAAACATCCCTGAAAGCAGATCTAAAACCAATGATGAATTTGACATTATATTAGAGGAAATTCATACACTTTCCGGCAATTTAGCCAATGTGAAAAATTTTGCTCTGGAAGTAGGTAAAGGCAGTTTTGATAGTGAAATTTCTGTTTTCAATAATCAAGGAGATATTGGGACTTCATTAGCTGAAATGAGGGATAGTCTCAAAAATGTTTCAGAGGAAGCCAGAATTAGAAACTGGACTAACAAAGGTTCTGCTGAATTTGGTGATATTTTAAGGAAATTTAATAACAATATTAGTGAGCTTAGCGAGCATGTAATTACCTTCATGGTAAACTATCTTAATGCAAATCAGGGAAGTATTTTTATAGTTGATGAAGATGCCAATGGAGAGGAAGCACTTCAACTATCTGCTACTTATGCTTATGATAGAAAGAAATTTTTGGAAAAAACCATTCAGCCCGGCCAAGGATTAGTTGGGCAGGTTTACCTTGAAAAACAATCTATCTATTTAAAAGAGCTTCCTGACAATTACATTTCAATTACCTCCGGTTTAGGGAAAGCTACTCCAAAAAGCATCTTTATAGTTCCATTAATCGCAAATGAAACAGTTTATGGTGTGATAGAAATCGGAACGTTTACTGAATTTACAGAGAATGAAAGAAAATTCATTGAGGATGTGGGGGAAAACATAGCCTCTTCCGTTCAATCGGTTAAAGTGAATGAAAGGACAAACAAGCTTTTAGAAGATTCTCAACAGATGACGGAGGAAATGCGCGCTCAAGAAGAAGAAATGCGCCAAAATATGGAAGAACTACAAGCCACCCAAGAAGAAATGGAACGCTCTCAAAAAGAAAATAATGAGCGATTAAATGCCATGGAAAAAAGCGGTTTGGCTTATGTTGAATTTACACCGAGTGGCGATATATTGACTGCTGATGAAACCTTTCTACAATTATTTGAATACAATTCTGTAGATGAAATAAAAGATCGCCATCACAGGATATTTGTCAGTGAGGAGTATGCTAAAACCCAAGATTACCAAGCTTTCTGGGAAAATCTAAGAGCTGGTAAGATTCAATCAGGAGTATTCGATCGATATACCAGAACGGGCAATAAAATCCAAATAAAGGGCTCCTATACAGTTTTGAGAAATCAAAATAATGAAATAACCAAAATCATTAAATTTGCATTTGATGTAACCGATATTTATCAAAAACTTGCCGCTTTAGAAAGTGAGAAAGAAACACTATCTGGTCAACTGGAAGACTTAGAGAGCAAAATTCAAAATACTGAAAAAAATGAACTAGATGAGTTAAAGGCTTATCAAAAAGAAATGAAAAAGACTTTAATCGAAAAGCTTCAAAAAAGCGAGGCGGAGTTAAAATCCACCCTTGAAAAACAAAAAAGGGATTTGGGCATTTCTTAAAATAGATTCAAAATCTAATAAATTCTATCTGAAATTTTCAAGAATCGAAATAGATACCTTTTAATTCTATCATTTAGAAAAAATTAAAAACATATAACGCAAATTTCAGGTTATTCCACCCAATATGAAAAAAACAAATCAAGGCAAAACAGGCGTACTATTAGTCAATTTAGGAACTCCAGATTCTACCAAAACAGGAGATGTAAGAAAATACCTTCGAGAATTTTTAATGGATAAAAGGGTGATTGATATTCCATTTTTATTTCGATGGATGTTGGTTAATTTGATTATTGCACCTTTTAGAGCTCCGAAATCTGCCAAAGAATATCGGAAATTATGGGTCGAAAGAGGTTCTCCTTTAAAATTCTATGGAGAAGACGTAAGAGACTTGCTCCAAGAAGAACTAGATGAAAATTATGTAGTGGCTTTAGGAATGCGCTATCAATCACCAAGTATTAAAAGTGCATTAGAAGAATTAAGAAATCATAAAGTTTCTAAAATAATAGTAGTTCCATTATTCCCACAATATGCCTCTGCAACAAGCGGTTCTGTACACGATAAGGTGATGGAAATAGTACAGCAATGGCAGATTATTCCGCAGCTTAATTTCATCAGTACATTTGTGGAAGAGCCCGGTTTTTACAAGACTTTTGCTGGTTTAGGTCAGAAATATTTGGATAAACATCATTATGATCATGTCCTTTTTAGTTTCCATGGTTTACCAGAACGCCAAATCAGAAAAGGATCAGTAGATAACTATTGTAAGCTAGGGGGTTGCTGCAATGTCTATCATGATAAAAACAGATTTTGTTACAGGGCTCAGTGCTTCCAAACTGCTCGCTTGATTGCAAATGAAATGAACCTTCCTGAGGAAAAATACACTGTTACGTTTCAAAGCCGATTGGGAAATGATCCATGGATAAAACCCTACACAGATGATGTATTGAAGGATTTGGCTAAGGATGGAAAGAAATCAGTATTAGCATTCTCACCAGCATTTGTATCGGATTGTTTAGAAACCACTATTGAAGTGGGCGAGGAATTCAAGGAAGAGTTTGAGGAAGCTGGCGGTGAAAGATGGGATCTGGTTGAAAGCTTAAATGACAACAAAGATTGGGTTCAAACCTTAAAAACATTAGTTATGAAGAATTAGGTTAACTCTACATTCATAACGTTAGATATTTTTGATTAAATTATTGGCGATAATTTATATGAATCGACAATGGTTTAAAATCATATCGCCCCTTTTACTATGCTTAGTTATACATTCGGCATTTTCAGCTGCATCAGATTCTTTACAACGACTATTAAACAATCGGCTTTTAGAAAATGAATTCAGTGAAGAGCAAAGTGTACTAGATTACCTTGATCTTACCAGCAAGTTGTATTCTGATTCACCTGCTGAAGCTTTGTATTATGTTTCGGCATTGGAACAAGAATTAGATGCAAACAATAATAAGAGTGGAAAGGCCTACATATTGAGTAAAAAGGCTACTTTTTATTGGCTTCAAGGGGTATATGACGCTTCATTAAAAGCATATTTTGAAGCTTTGAAAATATTCGAAGAAGACAATAATAAAATTGAAATTGTAAAAACACTGAACAATATCGGTGAAACTTATAAAAAGCAAGAAGACTATGCCCAATCTGCAAAGTTCATAAAATTGGCATTAGAAAAATTAGATGAGTTAGAAGAATTCTCACCAGAATTGATTCTGGTAAATTTAGGGCAACTTTTTATGCTCAAAGAAAATTTTGACAGTGCTAATTATTATCTCAATCAAATACTCAATAAAGATAGTGTTAGCACTCGATCAAAAGGATTTACCTTTCTATATAAGGGAATAGTAAATCGCAAAACAGGTCAAAATGATTCTGCCCAATTCTACCTAAGAGAAAGTTTAAATCTTTGGGAAGAGATAAAATATGATCGGGGAATTGTGGAAAGCAATATTGAAATTGCAAGAGTATATATTAAGCAAAATATTTATTCCAATGCCAATCAGCATTTAAAATTGGCTGAAGCCTTGGCTTTAAAAATTAATGCCTTAGATCTTCTACTAAAGATTTATCAATCTAAAATTGATTTATATAGGATCCGGGGAAGTAAAGATTCTTTGGTTTACAATTTTGATCAATACCTAAAAGTTAAAGATTCAATTTTCAATTCAGAATCAAGGGCAGAAATTAACAAATTGAGTATTCAATATGATTTAGCGCAGAAAGAAAAAGAACGATATAAATTAGCTTTAGATCAATCTCAGCTAGCAAATAAAATTGAGAATAGGACACAGTTTTTAATTCTACTGGCAGTTGCGCTTATTATTTCTGTAGTATTAATAATCTACTTGAGAAGCAAAAGTATCCAATTGAAAACTGCCCATTTCAAACTCAAACAACAGAAAGAAGAGATTGAACAAAACCAACAGAAAATTTCTTCCAAATCATTGGAACTTGCAAAATTGAATAAGGATTTACATAACCTCAATAATAATTTGGAGCAAAGGGTAATGGAACGAACCCAAAAATTGAATGAGCGAAATAAACAAATCGCTGAATTCACCTATTATAATTCCCATAAATTGAGAGCCCCTGTTGCCAACGTCTTGGGATTAATTAATGTAATGGAGTTAACAAAAGATGGGAAAATAGACCCGATTGTATTAAATCATCTAAAGACCAGCGCTATGGAATTGGATAAAGTGATTTACAATTTAAAAAACCTCTTAGATTTGGATGAAGAAATAGAAGGCTAGTTCTTTAATCTACAACAGGCAGCTCAACTGTAAAGGTTGTTCCAACTCTAGTTTTAGACGAAAATCCGATTTTACCTTTTAATACATTTAGAGTATCAACCACAATATACAATCCTAATCCCGATCCTTCTGTTCCCTGATGAGCCCTAAAAAACATATCAAATATCTTGTTTTGATATTCACTCGGAATTCCTGAACCGTTATCTTCAACCTCTATAATGTAAGATTTGTCTTCAACTTTTGCACTAACCTTGATATATGGCGCTTCATCTTTTTCAAAGTCATGATATTTAAGAGCATTGGTTACCAAATTACTCAATACAATATTTAATCTTTTAGGATCCGTTTTAATTTCAAAATCGGAATCATAGGCTCTTACTAGCTCTACTTTATCAGCATTTGCATAAAATTTCAAATCTTCTACAATGCTATCCAGCACTGTATCCATCTTAACAAGCTTCATCTCTAGTGGCTTTTTAGTATTTGTGGAGAAATCCATAATGCTTTTAATAAATTCCTCTAGCTTGTTGATGCTAATATTCATTAGCTTAAAATATTCTTTAATTTCATCAGGATTATTTGACATTCCTGCAACAGAAATTAATCCTCTTAATGATTTCAAGGGTGCTACTAAATCATGAGATGATCGATAAACGAAATTATCCAATTCGTTGTTAATGGTCTTTAATTCCTCATTGGCTTTTTTAAGCCTTTCCTTCTGGGATCTTAATTCTGAAGTTCTTTCTTTAACAATAGACTCTAACTTTTTATTTGTAATGCTTAATCTATGAGTACGATATCTGATAAAACCAAAAATCAATAAGCCGACTAATAACCCAAGAACAACATAGGTTACATAGCTCTCATACCACTTTGTAGGGACTATTATATTAAACTCGAATGGTTGTATTTCTAAATCCAAATTATGGATATATCGAGCCTTCAGATGAAACTTATAGTCTCCACCGGCTAGATTTGTGTACTCTTTTCTAGTATCTGTTGTCCAATCAGACCACTTTTCGTCAAATCCCTCCAAGTAATAGGAGAACTCTAAATCCTCCTTAATAAAACTTGGAACCGAAAAGTACAAAACAAAACTCTTTGACTTTTCACCTCTTAAAATAGCCTTATCCTTAATCCCTTTGACATAAATGGTACTGTCACCAACACGCATTGAGCGAACTTTTGCTTGAGGATCGAAATCAAGTTTTTCATCTTCATTATACCATTTAAGATAATTTATTCCAGGAGTATTTGTTATCCACAAGTTTCCTCTCCTGTCACTTTTCACAACATTGTAAAAATTTGTGTTTAATCCGTTTTCCTCATTTATAACCTTTAAAATCTTGCCCTCATCATTGAAAACGACTAGACCATTTTCCCAACTACTAGCTACAAAAAGAGAATCTCTAAATTTCTCCACTGTCCACAAATACATGCTATCCTGTTGAAAATACTTGTTAGCTTCCGTATCCCATAATTCTGTCTGATAGGTTTCGGGATCCAAGCTATAAAAACCTTCTTCTGAAGTGAAAAGCAACCATTGGTCATCCTTATTTTGTAAAATATTATAAGCGGCATCAACTTCAAAACTGAATTCCTTATTGACGAATTCAATAGTATCTCCAACTATTTTGGCCAATCCTCCATTTTTTCCAAATATGGAAATTATTACTTCGTTATTAATTTCAACCATTGAGTAAGCATCTTTAACCGAAATGCTTTCTACCAGTTCACCATCATATATGTAGACACCTTCATAAACGCTACTATAATATATTTTCCCTCTATTCTCAACGATAAACCAAGCATAGGGCATCTCATCCTCATCAAGTTTGTCATTCAAAGAATAGTACTTCATTTGTCCAATAGAATCTCTTTGAAAATAACCAATATCCCCTGCTCCTAATGTATAAATCTTATCACCTAAAATCTTTAAATTGTCTATTGGTCCAAAATTAGGCTTCTGGTGCAATTCCCAATGAGTTCCATCAAATTCCAGTAGTCCATTTTCATTCCCAAAAAACAGGATACCATCTTCATCTTCTACGGCTCTGTAGCTGTAAGAACTAGCTCTGTATGAAGACCCATCAAACTTGTGGAAAATAATAGAATCAGTTGACGTATTTTTAACAGTATCAGCAACTTGATATGAAAAGCCCTTAAAAGAGAGGACACCCAAAATAAGTGTCAGCATCACTAAATGCCCGAGTCCCCTAAACTCAGTACGAAACAATGATTTTGATATTGCCATATAAAAAAAATCCAAGATACCTTAAATTTAGATAATTTTTAAGTCCCCAAAAAATAACTTAGACTAACAAGCATTTGCCTTCGATGTAATATGGCACAAAAATAGCCCATACTTTTGATAAAAATATGGGCTATTGAATTAATACAATTTAAGATACTCTATTCCATTTCTATCAATTCCTGGTTGGAATTCATGAAATGGTACTCAGTTAAAGCTAATGAACTATCTTGTATCAACTTAATCCATTTTCCGTATTTAAAAAACCATTTCACACGTAAGGAAATAATACCTTTTGTGTAATAAGAGTATAAAAACGGGTGAATTGCAAGACTTAAGGATTTCTCATTTTGTTTTGTTAATAAGTAATCCAAATCTTGTTCAATTTTATCCGAAACTAAAATTGAAGCAGTTATTTTACCTGTTCCATTACAAGTAGGGCAACTTTCTTTAGTTACAATATTTAATTCAGGCCTCACCCTTTGTCGGGTTACCTGCATTAATCCAAACTTTGATAGTGGGAGAACGGTATGCTTAGAGCGATCTGTTTCCATAAACTCCTTCATCTTTTTGAAAAGAAGCTTTTTGTTGTCCGGATTCTTCATGTCGATAAAATCAACCACTATAATCCCACCCATATCTCTTAATCGCAACTGACGCGCAATCTCTTTGGCCGCCTCCAGATTTGTATTTAAAGCGGTATCTTCCTGGCTTTCTTCACCACTGGATTTGTTACCACTATTCACGTCAACCACATGTAAAGCTTCTGTATGCTCAATTATGAGATAACCACCACCTTTTACATTAACAGATTGACCAAATAATGACTTTAATTGCCTTTCAATCCCGAAATGCTCGAAAATCTTATTTCTGCCAGTATAAAGCTTTAGAATTTTTTCTTTACTGGGATCTATTTTCTGGATATACGTTTGAATTTCTTTGAAAGTCTCTTCATCATCCACATGAATACTATCGAAAGATTCATTCATCATATCCCTCAATATTGAAGAAGCTCTTCCTACTTCACCTATAATTTTGTCCTTAGGCTTAGCATCTTTAAGCTTTTTAACTCCATTTTCCCAAGTATCTAATAAATTTCTTAGGTCTGTATCAAGTTCTGCCACCTCTTTTCCTTCAGCAACAGTACGGATAATTACGCCAAAATTCTCTGGCTTAATGGAGGAAATCAATCTGGTGAGTCTCTTGCGTTCCTCACTTGTTGATATCTTTTTGGATATGCTTATTCCATTGGCAAATGGTACTAATACCAAATACCTTCCTGCTAGTGACAACTCGCATGATAGTCTTGGCCCTTTCGTAGAGATAGGTTCTTTTATAACCTGAACCAACACCTGCTTGTTCTTGGAGAGCACCTGTGAGATCTTGCCTAATTTATCAATCTCTGGCTCTAATTTGAACTTACTTAATTTGTATGAGGTGTTATTACGAGTAGTGGCAAATTTAGTATATTTTAAAAGTGAGTTCACTTTCGGTCCAAGGTCATGATAGTGCAAAAATGCATCTTTCTCATAACCTACATCCACGAATGCTGCATTTAAGCCTTGCATTACTTTTCGGACGTTCCCTAAATAAATATCACCCACACTAAACTGCTCTTCTTTATTGTCATAATGAATCTCAATAAGATTCCTATCATTAAGAAGGGCAATACGACTGCCATTTTGAGTTGAATTAATAATTAATTCATTGCTCAAAGCTCAATAAGTTTAAGTGAAAAACTAAAAAAATGTCTTATAAAAAGACAACAAGAAGTAATGATTACTTCTTGGTCTTATGTCTGTTTTTTCTTAGTCTTTTCTTTCTCTTATGAGTTGAAATCTTGTGTCTTTTTCTTTTTTTACCGCAAGGCATAACTTTAAAATTTTTTGTTAAACAATTTTATTATAATTCATTCAAGTAACTCTCAACAGCTGCTAGCAGTTGCTCATCATTACTTTTATTTTTAATTTCTGTAAATAACTTCTTGGCTTTCGCCTTTTGCCCGCTATTCATCAAACTTAAAGCCAAGTAGAACTCCGCCTGAACATTTTCAGGATGCCTTTTTAAAAGCTTCTCGAATCGCTCAATAGCTTTGCCATACTGACCAGACTGAATCGAAAGAATTCCTAAATTAAATAATGCTTCCTCATTATTGGGGTCTTCTTTTACCACTTCTAACAACATCGAAATCCCTTTCATTGGGTTGTCAGAAGAAACATAAGTCATTGCCAATTTGATTTTAGCACTATTATTTGCAGGATTTTCATCCAATACCTTTTGTAAGTATTCTCTCGTTTTTACTGCCAATCTTTTAGCTTTCTCAACATCAGCTGCAAAACTAAAAGCTTCATAATAGGCGTTTCCTATCAATTCATTGTCTTCCTTGGACAATTCAACATATTTAGCCGCACTATCGAGTCTATTGAGTTCTCTAAACACATTGGCTAAAGAATCCGCAAATATAGAACTATTTTCTTGATTTTCAGCTAACAAATAACTATTTCTTAGCCGTTCAATGTCTTCCTTAACCTCTTTCGGGATATTTCCACCATGGGATTCAGTCATTATATTGTTTGTGGAAGACGAAGGCTCTTCATCCGAAGATGTATTGCTTTCCACTGTTTCAGCACCCTTGTCAAGATTTTCATTTTCGTTATCAACCACTACTTTAGGCAAACTGAAAAATACAGCTACTAAAACAATGGCTATAACGATTAATATGATGCGGGATTTGAGCATAACGGAACTTAAACCTCTTCAGTTATCTTATTTGAGCTCTTGATTTTTTCCACAAAAACTTTTGATGGCTTAAAACTAGGCACATAATGCTCGTCAATAACGATGGCAGTATTTTTTGAAATATTTCGAGCGATTTTCTTGGCTCTTTTCTTATTTACAAAACTTCCGAAACCTCTCACGTAAATATTTTCACCATCAGCCATTGAATCCTTCACAACAGAGAAAAATGCTTCTACTGTAGCGGTTACATCTGCTTTGTCTATACCTGTTTTTTCAGAAATTTCTGATATAACGTCTGCTTTAGTCACGCTTATTTTTGATTTAAATTATTAAAAAAATTCTCCCTTTCATTTTGGGTCTGCAAAGGTAACCCTACATTTTTGAATTTAAAAGTAAAATCTTCTAAAGATATGTAAGCTTTTTACTGTTAATTAAAATTTAACTTTTTAATTCTCAGCAATTTATGCAAAAAACTTATCAATAACCCCAACTTTTTATTCTTTATTTATTTAACTTAATAATTCCCATATTTGCAATTATATGAATCAGAGCTTCTCAAACCTTCTTATAAATTGGTACAACCAGCACCAAAGAGACTTGCCTTGGAGAGATACCTCAGACCCCTACAGAATTTGGCTGTCAGAAATCATTTTACAACAAACTAGGGTAGATCAAGGCTTACCTTATTACAATAAATTTATAAATCAATATCCATCCGTGCATGAATTAGCAAAAGCACCTGAAGATGAAGTGATGAGATTATGGCAAGGATTAGGCTACTATTCCAGAGCAAGAAATCTTCACGAATGTGCTAAATCAATCGTGAATCAATATGATGGAGAATTTCCGGATACCTATGAGGAGTTATTAAAGCTAAAAGGCATTGGCAAATACACTGCAGCAGCAATAGCATCTTTTGCATTTGACAGGGCAGTACCTGTAGTAGATGGTAATGTTTTTAGGGTTCTTGCCAGATATCTTGATATTTCCGATGATATTTCGCAGCCAAAAACATTCAAGACATTTTTCAATGTTGCAAAGCAATTAATTCCTGAAAACCAAGCAGCTTCTTTTAATCAAGCATTAATGGAACTTGGCGCAACAATCTGTACGCCACGGAAATTTAAATGTGAAAATTGTCCTTTATCATTAGATTGTCAAGCAAGAATTCATCATAAACAATCCGAATTACCTGTAAAAAAAAAGAAAATAAAAATCAGACATCGATTTCTTTATTATTTGATTTGGAAAGAAGGAGATAAACTGGCTATGAAAAAAAGAGGCCCCAATGATATTTGGCAAGGCTTATTTGATTTTGATTTAATTGAAACTAACCATCCTTTAACAATAGAAGAAATATATGAAAAAGTAAATAAACAATACAGCAATGTTGAATTAGTTGAAATCTCTGAACCAGTAAAACATATACTTTCACATCAGCGCTTGCAAGCAGTTTTTGTGGAATTACAATCAAAAAATGAAAATGTTTTAAGTGACCATAGTTTAAAATACTTTACAAAACAGGAGGTTGAAGAACTGCCAAAGCCCAGATTGATTGAGAATTATTTGACAAGCAAAGATTTTTAGGTAAATTTATCTTTGAAGTTTTAAACTGTTTTGAAATATTTCCTTGAAAAAAGCAGTTTGCTTCAACTATTAACTGTAATTTTGAACTAAAACTTTTTAATTTATGCAAGGAGTAAACAAAGTCATTTTGATTGGAAATCTGGGAAAAGACCCAGAGGTAAGACACTTAGACAACGGAGCTTCCGTTGCTAATTTTTCAATTGCAACAACCGAAACCTATAAAGACAGAAACTCAGGAGAACGAGTTGATCAAACTGAATGGCACAATATTGTGCTTTGGAGAGGTTTAGCAGAAGTAGCTGAAAAATACTTAAAAAAAGGCGATAGCGTCTATATTGAGGGCAAACTTAGAACCAGATCATGGGAGAAAGATGGCGTTACACGGTACACAACTGAAGTTGTAGGCGACCAATTGACTATGCTTGGTGGAAAGAAAAGTGGTGATGATTCAGGTCAGTCATCAAATAATGCTGGGAATCAATCTAATAATCAGGCGGCAGCGGCACCAAGCCAAACCCCAGATACGAACAGCGAAATGGACGATTTACCATTTTAAATAAACAAAATAAAAATTGGAAGACCCTTCCCCTAGTATATTTTTATTAGCAAGTATAGCCGAAAACGGCAATCATTGGTTTTACATCATCAATACTGTATTGATGATGTTTTTACTTATGATGTCTGCTCTAGTTTCAGGTTCAGAAGTTGCATTCTTCTCTTTATCTCATGAAGATTTAGCCAAATGCAAAACTAGCAATCAGCCTAAGGATCAAACTATTCTGGAGCTATTAAAAAACCCAAAGCGTTTACTAGCTACTATTCTTATCTTAAACAACTTTATTAATGTTGGGATAGTCACGCTTTCCACCTATGTTACTTGGGAAATTGTAGGAACTAAAGAAACTGAAGGCTTATTGGTAGTCACTTTAACTGCTATAATTACATTTTTAATCGTTTTCTATGGTGAGATAGTCCCTAAAGTCTACGCCAATCAAAATAATTTGAGTTTCGCTTCAAGAATGGCGTTTCCTTTAAACTTCTCAGCAAAAGTGTTTAGCCCCATTTCAATTCCTTTAATGAGCTTAAGTGGCATTATAGAGAGGAGAGTGGAGCAAAAAGGCTTCAGTGTTTCAATTGATGAATTACATCATGCATTGGAAATAACAGCAGACAAAGACACTACAGAAGAAGAAAAAGGTATTTTAAAAGGCATCGTTAATTTTGGCACTCTTTCAGTACGCCAAGTCATGAAATCTCGCTTGGACATAACCGCTTTTGATATTGAAGATGATTATCATATGTTGATGGATCAAATCAACAAAAACGGTTTCAGCAGGATTCCTGTTTATCGAGATACCATCGACAAAATTGAAGGTGTTCTATATGTCAAGGACTTATTACCCTATATAGAGAAGGAAGATAATTTTGAATGGCAGTCGCTTTTAAGACCTGGATTTTTCGTCCCGGAATCGAAAAAAGTTGATAGCCTTTTAAAAGATTTTCAAGAAAAAAGGGTTCATATGGCCATAGTGGTGGATGAATATGGTGGTACTTCAGGTCTAATTACCCTAGAAGATGTAATTGAAGAAATTGTAGGAGAAATTAATGATGAATTTGATGAGGATATGGATGTGGCCTACAACAAACTAGATGAATACACCTATATTTTTGAAGGAAGAACTTCATTGAATGATTTCTGCAAAATTATTAATGAAGAGTCTAGCACCTTTGATGAAATTAAAGGCGAAAGCGAGTCTTTGGGAGGTTTAATTTTGGAAATCAACAGCAAATTGCCTCGAACAGGTGAAAAAATCAAATTCAAAAACTTCACTTTCACTGTTGTTGCAGTAGATCAAAAAAGAATTAAAAGAGTAAGGGTATTTACTAAAAATTAGTTTTGAGCCTTGCTCTAAAATTAAACTAGATTACCATGCTTGTATTCGTAATCAGCACATTCGTTGCAGTTTTTGTATCCTTCTTATGCTCCATGGCTGAAGCAGTATTGCTTAGTGTGGATAAAGTAAAAATCGAGACCGATAAAGAGAAAGGGATGACTTATGCAAAAATAATGCATAACCTCAAATCCAATATTGACAGACCAATCTCTGCCATACTAATACTTAATACAATAGCCCATACGGGTGGAGCCACCATAGCAGGAAGTGCATTCGACAAAATATATGGAGAAGAATATATATGGGTATTTTCTCTAATATTCACTATCGTCATTTTATTTGGCACCGAAATCATTCCCAAAGTTATTGGAGTAAATAAATCAAACCCAATATCCAAAAGAATGGCAATGCCACTTAAATTGATCATTAAAATTCTACATCCATTCATCGTAATTACTCAAGCATTCACCAAATTATTGGTTGGCAAAAGAAAAAAAAGCAATCCTTATAGCTTAGATGATATCCGAACCATTGCTAGAATGGCAAAAATGGAGAAAATAATAGATACTGATCAAGAAAACATCATTATCAACACTTCTACTTTAAAAAAGCGATTTGTAAAAGAAATAATGCTGCCTGTTGAAAAAATCATCTACTTTAAAGAGAATATAAGTTTTGATAAATATTTTAACCTTGCAAGTAGGCATAAGCATACTCGTTATCCTATTAGCAGTACTGATTCTATAGAGGATGTATATGGCTACATTAATTTTAAAGAAATTGCATTAAATGAGAAAGAAAATTCAGAAAATAGATTAACAGAATTCATACGGCCAATTATTTTCATTAATGAAAATACTCCAATAATCAATCTATTGAAAAAAATGAATGAAAATAGATTTCACATCTCAATGGTAAAATCCAATGAGGATAAAATTATCGGAATGATTACTTTAGAAAATTTAGTGGAAACTATTGTGGGTGATATTGAAGATGAATTTGATTAAAGGGCAACATAGATGCAGCCCCTTTAAAATAATCATAATGCTTTCAATACATTCTTAAGCAATTCGTTTACTTCAACAGCGTGTTGAATAATTTTATCGTTTTCCACTACCTTCATTACGGCTGCAGGATCCATAGCCGCAACTTCTATTTCTCCATTTTCCATTTCCCTTATGGTAACATTGCATGGCAACATAGTGCTGATATGAGGCTCAATTGAAACTACTTTATCGGCATAGCTAGGATTGCAAGCTCCTAAAATCACATGAGGCAAATAATCTTTGCCCAATTTTTTCTTCATGGTAGCTTTAAAGTCTATTTCAGTCAGAATCCCAAAACCTTCTTCTTTCAATGCTGCTTCCACTTCCGATCTTACCGCACTAAAATCTCTTCCTTTCAATATTCTTGAATGATAGTAATTCATATTTATCTCTTTTTATTTACTGTTGATACGTTGCTAGTTTTATATTGATTGGCAGAAGGCATCTAAATACTCAAATAAAAAAGCTATATGTGATAATTGTTACATTAATGGATCCAAACCAACTGAATAAATAAAACATTAGTAGAATTAATCTGCCCAATGGCCTAAAATCTGATTATATTTGCTGGTAAACATTTTCCAACTTAATCGTTTGTTGTAGGTATGGATTTTAAAATCACTAGTGAATACCAACCAACTGGAGACCAGCCAAAAGCCATCCAAGCGCTTCAAAAAGGGGTTGAAGAAGGCGAACAAGATCAAGTTCTTTTAGGGGTAACTGGTTCGGGAAAAACCTTTACCATAGCCAACTTAGTAGAACGTGTTCAAAAGCCCACTTTAGTTTTAAGTCATAATAAAACTCTTGCTGCCCAACTTTACGGTGAATTCAAACAGTTCTTTCCCGAAAATGCAGTTGAATATTTTATTTCCTATTACGATTATTATCAGCCTGAAGCATTTATACCTTCCAGCAATGTATATATAGAAAAAGATCTCTCAATAAATGAAGAAATTGAAAAATTACGATTAAGTGCTACTTCCGCCTTGCTCTCAGGAAGAAGAGATGTGATTGTGGTAGCATCGGTTTCCTGCATTTACGGTATTGGAAACCCTGAAGAATTTGGGAAAAATATTATCCGTCTACAGCAAGGTGATAAAGTAGCAAGAAATCAGTTGCTTTTTGCTTTCGTTGATATTCTCTACAACAGAACTACAGCAGAATTCAAGAGAGGGACTTTTAGAGTAAAAGGGGATACGGTAGATATTTTTGTTGCTTATGCCGATTTCGCCTATAGAATTATGTTTTGGGGAGACGAAATAGAGTCCATCCAGCGAATTGATCCTGAAACCGGAAAGAAAATATCAGAAGAAAAAATCATTAGTATTTTTCCTGCCAATCTTTTCGTAACAGGTAAAGATGTTTTGCACCAAGCTATCAAAGAAATTCAAGATGACATGGTGGAGCAAGTCAAATTCTTTGAAAGAGATGGAAGATTTTTAGAAGCCAAAAGACTTCAAGAAAGAACCGAATTTGATATTGAGATGATGCGTGAATTAGGTTACTGCTCAGGAGTCGAGAATTATTCTCGCTATTTTGACAGGCGAACTCCAGGTACAAGACCTTTCTGCTTATTGGATTATTTTCCTGATGATTTCCTAATGGTAATTGATGAGAGCCACGTTACCGTTCCGCAAGTTCGAGCAATGTATGGAGGAGATAGAGCCAGAAAAATCAATCTCGTGGACTATGGCTACCGATTACCCTCTGCAATGGATAACAGACCTTTGAAATTTGATGAATTTGAAAATTTGATTGGCCAAACCATATTTGTGAGTGCCACTCCTGCGGAATATGAATTACGTAAAACTGAAGGCTCTGTAGTAGAACAAGTAATCAGACCAACAGGTTTACTAGATCCTGAAATTGATGTGCGCCCAAGTGGGAATCAAATTGACGATTTATTGGAAGAAATCGATGAAAGAGTCAAACTGAATGAGCGAGTGTTATGTACTACTTTAACCAAAAGAATGGCAGAGGAATTGCATAAATTCTTAGGTAGAGCAGGGGTGAAATCACGCTATATTCACTCTGAAGTCGATACTTTAGACAGAGTGGAAATCCTGAGAGATTTAAGATTAGGGGAATTTGATGTTTTAGTAGGTGTAAATCTATTGAGGGAAGGATTAGATTTACCAGAAGTCTCCTTAGTAGCCATATTGGATGCCGATAAAGAAGGCTTCTTAAGAAATCAGCGATCACTAGTTCAAACCATCGGTAGAGCGGCAAGAAATGAAAAAGGAAAAGTGATCATGTATGCCGACAAAATTACCGACTCTATGCAACAAGCGATGGATGAAACCAATAGAAGGAGAGCCATTCAAAAAGCCTATAACGAAGAACATGGCATCACACCAAAAACCGTGTTCAAATCTAGGGAAAGTATTTTAGGCCAAACGGTTGCTGTTGATTCTAAGAAAACCTCCCAAAAGAAATATTATGCAGGCATAGAAGAAACTTCCGTTGCTGCAGACCCTGTAGTTCAATATATGGATAAAACAGGCTTGGATAAAATGATCTCCGCCACGAAAAAGAAAATGGAGAAAGCTGCGAAAGAACTTGATTTCATAGAGGCAGCGAGATTACGAGATGAATGGCAAGAACTTCAAAAATTACGGGATAAGAAATAAACTATTGGTAATACTAAATAACTATCTTTGCAAAAATTTAATAATATGAAGATTAGAGTAATAAGCTTTTTTATTTTAAGCATTTTCAGCATCTCTCAAGCTTTAGCATGGGGACAAACAGGACATAGAGTAGTAGGAGAAGTGGCTTCTTTCTATTTAAAAAGGAAGGTTGAAAAAAAGGTAAGTGAGATATTGAATAGGGAATCCATGGCAGTTGCAAGTGTGTGGATGGACAATATAAAATCAGATGATAATTGGGATTATGCTAAACCTTGGCATTATGTTACCATTCCAGATGGTATGACATATGAAGAAAGTGAAAAAAATCCTGATGGAGATATCATCATGATGATTCAAAAAATTACAAAGGAGCTAAAGGAAGGTAATCTAGATGCTAAAAGCGAACAAGAAAAACTTAAAATGTTGATCCATTTAGTGGGTGATATTCATCAGCCTTGTCATGTTGGAAATGGAGAAGATATTGGTGGAAATGCTGTAAAAGTTAAATGGTTTGGTCAGAATTCTAACTTACATCGGGTATGGGACAGCGAAATGATCGATTCTAAAGCTTTTAGCTATACTGAATTGGCAAATGCAGTAAACATCACTACAAAAGATGAAATTAATACACTTCAAAATAGTACCATTGATGATTGGTACAAAGAAGCTATGGGATTAAGGAATCAAGTATATGAATTGCCAGAAGACATGTATTTGGGATATGAATACAGCTACAAAAATTGGGCAACGGTTCAGACTCAATTGAAAAAAGCAGGCATAAGGTTAGCTGGACTTTTAAATGAAATATATGGTTAATTAATAAAGGGAGATGAGGTTAATTTTAGCTCATCTCTCTTTTAATAATATTAAATCCCCTTCAATCTCTACTTTTACAAATCCTTCCTTTGCAACTTGATATCCACTTCCAAGTTTAATTAGATTTTCCGTCCTTGTGATATCGTCATTAATGATATCCATTTTAAATCCTTCTGGATACCACTTTTTAAAACTAGAATTTGGCTTCATAATATACTTACCATTTTCAGTAAAAAATATTAAAGGAATTTTTAAAATATCACCATCCAATTGATTGAATAAGTCGATAGTAATATTAAAATCACTGAAAATATTCACTGCAGTACAATTTCTTTCCCTGATCCATCTCAATAAATCATCATGCAACTGGCTTTCGTTATAAATTAAATCATGCTTATTAGGCTCTACTACTTCTCCCTCTTTAATTACATAACCATCAATTTTAGTTTGCTTCAATTCGAAGGTTTCTCTTAAATAAGGGTTGATAATTAGAATTGGAGACCAGCCTAAAATTTCTGACAGCGCTTCCCAATTATCATTTATTTGGAAAACCAGAACTGGTGGCTCCTGTTCGTCTCTAATAATGTGATGAGATGACATTTATATTGAATTTAATTGTGCTTAATTCATAAATTTAGTAATTAGAATAAAGCAAATTGCATTTTTATAGCTGAAATACTATAAATTGCAGAAACATTCAAGAATTGTGAGACTTAAGTTTAGCATACTATTATATCTGATAATTATTTTGATGCCATGCAGCTTATTGGCACAAAACAGAACTGTAATAGACAGCCTAAAATGCAGCATAAGTGATTCAAGCCCATCCGCAAAAATTGAATCTTATAATCAACTGGCTTGGGAATATAGAAAATCTTTTCCTGACAGTACTGTCTTTTACAGTCAGCAAGCGATAGAATTATCGAGAAATAGTCCTGAATTAGTTGGACAGATCGTGAAGTCTTTAAACTTTAAAGGTGTAGGCCACTTTTATAAAGGCGAAAATCTAAAAGCATTTGACCTATATCAGCAAGCAAAAGATTCAGCACTTTTGTATGGTGATTCTTTACAATACGGCTATTCACTCAACAATATTGGCAGGCTCTTTTTTAATCAAGGAAATTATGTTTCTGCTTACGATAATTTCTTCAGAGCATTAGAAGTTTTCAAAGAAATTAACGACTCGGTTTCTTTAAGTTATGGCTATAAAAGTTTGGCTGAACTTTATCAATCTCAAAACAATCTTAAAAAGGCATTAGAAATGTCTTTAAAAACCGCTGAAATAAGAAAAACCTTTAATGACCCCTCTGGAATAATTTCAATTTATTTAGAAATAGCTGACATCTATGGGCAAATGGAGAACTATAACAACAGCTTGAAATACTTTACTCAAGCATATGAAGTTGCTTCCAAAATAAATGACGAAGCCAACTTAGCTATTATAAAATTATCAATAGCTAGAATGAATACTAAAAGAGGTCAATTAAGAATTGCTTTAACAAATGCTTCTGAAGCACTAGAATTTGCATCTCAAGCCAATAATGTAAATCTTATCATACAAGTATATTCACTTTTAGGTGAAATCCACTTTTATAGAAATGAGTATAACCAAGCTAAAGATTACTTTTTAAAAGTCAGCGGTTTAGCAACAAATAATGACATTACATTTGAACAAGACGCCTATTTCTATCTTTCAAAAATCTATGAGAAAGGGGGCGATACGCAGCAAGCATTTGAATATTTTAAAAAATACCATGCGTTAAAAGAAAAGACAGAAAATGTAAATACAGCACGCGAAATTGAAAGATTAGAAGCCCGATTAGAGTTAGACGTTAAAGAAACTGAAAATCAGCTACTGAAACAAAATGAAGAAGCTTATAAACAGGTCATTCAGAAGCAAAAAGCTTTCAACATAGCCCTTACAGCAACTATAATATTGGCAATTATTCTATTGGTTATCATTTGGATAACTGCCAATAAGAGAAGGCAGCATAACAAAATACTACAACTTAAGAACAATAAGATTGAAGAACAACAAAAAAATATAACACTAAAGAATAAAGAGATAAAAGCACAAAACGATGAACTCATTATTCAAAACAAAGAATTAGATGACTTAAATAATGAAAAAGACTCTTTATTGAACTTGGTGGCACATGATATGAAAGCACCATTTCATCGTATTAAGGGATTAACAGAGCTTTTAAGGTTATCAGGCTTAAATGAAGAGCAAAGTCAATATGTTGAAATGATAAGAAATAATGCCAAACATGGTGCCTATTTAATAAATGACTTATTGGATGTAAATTCGATGTCAGCAGAAAAAGAGGAAATAATAACTGAATCATTAGACCTTAAAAAACTTTTAGAAGAAACAGTATCGAATTTTATAGTTGAATTAACAAATAAGCAAATTGAATGCAAAGTTGAGGCTGAACCGGGGCTTCAAATAAGAACCAATAAAAACTATCTCAATAGAATACTGGAAAATCTAGTATCAAATGCTGTTAAATTTTCTGATTTAGAATCGGAAATCACATTACGTGCTGGAATAAATAAGAACGACTATTGGATTAGCATTAAAGATTTTGGGCCTGGGTTTACCGAGGAAGACAAGAACAGCTTATTCATGAAGTTTAAGAAATTAAGTGCCAAACCTACTGGAGGAGAAAGTTCAAATGGATTAGGGCTAGCTATTGTAAAAACTTTAGTGGATAGATTAAACGGTAAAATCAACTTGGATACTGAAGTTGGAAAACATAGTGAGTTCACCCTATATTTTCCACTCATAGAAAAATGATTAAAACCCTACCTTACCTGATTTCCACCCTTTAGTTTCTACTTCCTCAGCAGTTTTCAATACTTTATCTTTCATTTGTTTCTTATAATTTTCTAAGTTTTTAGCCACCTCATTATCAAAATTTGAAATAATTTGAGCTGCTAAAATACCAGCATTTTTAGCACCATCTAACGCAACGGTTGCCACTGGTACTCCACCTGGCATTTGTAAAATAGACAAAACCGAGTCCCATCCGTCAATAGAATTACTAGATTTAACGGGAACGCCTATAACTGGAAGAGTAGTATAAGCCGCCACCATCCCTGGAAGGTGTGCAGCACCACCCGCACCAGCTATTATAGCATGAAAACCATTCTTTCTAGCCGATTGGGCAAAATCCATCATTCTTTCTGGAGTTCTGTGCGCAGAAACTATGGTCAATTCGAAATCAACCCCCAATTCTTCTAATATTTTAGCAGCCTCACTCATCACCTTTAGGTCTGACTGGCTGCCCATTATTATTGCTATTTTACCCTTGCTCATGCTTTAACTTTTAATGTAGATTTGACTTTCTCAATCTTTCTCTTCAATGACGTTAAACTAGGGTCAGTAATGGTGACGTGCCCCATTTTTCTAAATGGTTTTGTCAACTTTTTACCATATAAATGAACAGATGCACCTGATATCTTCATTACTTCTTCCATTCCTTCATATTTAGCATCTCCAGTAAATCCATCTTCTCCCAATATATTGACCATTGCTGAACTTATCTTAGTAGAGGTATTTCCTAATGGAAGATTGAGTATAGCTCTTAAATGCTGGTCATATTGAGAAACAAAGTTACCTTCAATGCTTTGATGACCACTGTTGTGAGGTCTTGGCGCAATCTCATTAACCATTATTTCATTATCTTTAGTCAAGAACATTTCGACAGCAAGAATCCCAACCATTTCCAATTTCTGAATAATATCAATCGCTACTTCCTTTGCCTTTTGTTCCTCAGATTTTTCAATAATAGCTGGTGATAGTAGATACTCTACCAAATTATGCTCTGGATGAAAAACCATTTCTACTACGGGAAATGTATTCACCTCTCCATCCTCATTTCGGCTTACTATTACAGCCAATTCTTTTTTAAAAGGCACAAAATCTTCTAATAATGATGGTGCATCAAATCCCTTATTTATATCCTCTTTAGTTTTTACGACTTGAACTCCTCTACCGTCATAACCTCCTTTACCTATTTTATGTACTGCTGGAAATTTATCGGATAATTTCTCCAAATCAGCTCTATTCTCAGTTAATACAAATGGCGCTGTAGGAATATTATTGTCTTGATAAAACTGCTTCTGCACTCTTTTATCCTGAATCATCTCTATGATTTCTGGTTGTGGATATACTTTGACACCTTCCGATTGCAGCTTTTTCATCGCTTCAATATTGACCTTTTCAATCTCAATAGTTAGAATATCGCATTGTTTGCCGAATTCATAAACTGCGTTGAAATCTTCCAAATCACCTACTGTAAAATCAGCAACTAATTTTGCACAAGGCGCATTGGGATCAAGATCCATCATTCTTAAATCAATATTAATATTGATAGCACTTTGAATCAACATTCTACCTAATTGACCTCCTCCTAAAACTCCAATTTTTAAATCTGTATTAAAACTCATAAGATTCACTTGATTAATCGAAAGGCAAATATAATATTTATTAGCCGAGAATAATGGGTATTCTTGAGATTGATAAACACAAAAAAAGCCTTCTCATTTATGAAAAGGCTTTCAATAATCCGTCACATAATATTAATTACTTGCTCTTAACGTCTTTAATTTTATCAGCGTTAATTTCTACCTTCAAAATGAAAAGATCAAATTCCTCATCAATTGGTAAAAATTTATAGACTAATTTTTCGCCTGTTTTTCTAGCAATATCAATCAATCCAAGTCCTGCTCCACCTTTGTCAGAAAGCTTCCCATGCTTGATTTGTTGCATATACATTTTCTTCAACTCATCGGCACTAGCTGCATTTACTTCATCAATAGCTGACCTTAAATCTTCTACTTTATCTCTTGCAACCTTATTGCTTGTAATGACATAATATATATCCTCTTTATTACCTATCACAAACAGTCCATTACCAATTTGGGCATCAGTAATTTCATCCGAGTGCTTATTCATGTTCTGAAGGGTTTCAACCATTACATGATAAACCCTCTTCTTCACATATCTGTCTTCCTTTTTTCTTTCCATGTCAGACTCTGCCATGGAAGTAAACATTTTTGTAATTTCATGATTGAATTCCCCTAAATAAACCAATGAGATTCCATTCCCTTGCATTTCAGAAAAAAGGCTCAATACCGATTTGATGAAATTTACGTTTAAATCCATCTTGTTTTCGTTTATGTTATCTATCATTTATACTATGAATATTTAGATTTCAAAAATATTTTAATTTAAAATTTTCTTCAAAATAGGGGATTTTTTTTGAAATATCAGTCAATTCCTAAATCAATTGTGTCAATTGTATTTTTACTGTTCTTTTTAGCTCTTGATTTCCCTTTATTAACATTGCCAAATGTATGATTTATACCAAACCTAAAATCGACTGCCCGACCATTCATTGGATTAACAATTGATAATAAGTCATTGGTTGCTAATACTACTTGAAAAGGAATTAGGTTTAAAGTAATTCCAGTACCAAAGTTGTTCACTCTACCATTCATCATGGTGGCGGAAAAAGCAAAGTTAAAGAAAGTGCCTCCTTGAAAATTATACATGGCTGTTAAGGCAGGAATCAATGCCCCTTTATACAATTCCGAATATAAAATAGCTGAGGCCGTTTGCCTTCTGCTGAATTGATATGAAGCCCCAGCATATAACTTCCCTGTTAAAGATGTTGTAAATGATTCTTTCGTTTCATTGTATTCTAAATTATTCACTACACTATCTAATTCATCAATTACTGAAAGATCTTCCCCATTTATTAATTCTACTACGTCAGCACCTCCAAAAGTATAGCTCATGGATGGAACGGTTCCCAGATAAGAATTTCCCTGATTCCAATTGATGAACCCCAAGTCATTAAGGCTAGCAAAGAATCTAATTTTCTGTGAAAATTCATAAGTGGCACCAATATCTAATCCAAAGCCTGAATTTCCAGTAACTGCTGACCTAATATCATCCCCAATATCATCTCCATTCATTAAAGCTCCTGCTGCTCCTCCACCTCTAATTTCAAATTGGTTGACATTTAAAGAAATAGAATCTCCTCTAAATTCTGAATTTCCATAAGTCTGTAAGGATCCATCAATAGTTGGAATATCGGCATAAGCATGTCCAATCATATATTTAAGCCTGATTCCAGCTGTCATTTTTCCAGCTAGAATTTCCCTTCCATGAGAAATCCCTATTTCTGTATAAGCCATTGTTTTAACGGAGCCCCTACTAAGGTCAACCAGCCCATCATCCAATTCGTCTGATGCATTACCATATAGCGCAAGTGCAAAAAGTTCCTTGGGTAAACTTGCTCTTGCAAAGGTTTTAGTATTTATGCTAAAAGCTGTATAACTAGTTAGACCTCTAATCCCTAAATGAAAAAGATTAATTGTATTATTGGAGGTTACCCGGTTATTCCTTCTCATTTTACGGAAGATATCACCGGTATTGATATTTCCATTTTCATCAACTGCAGTAAGCAATTCCAAGTTTGTGAAATTTTGCCCCGTATTGATATGAAATCCTGAAAGTCCAGGTAAACCCAACGAAAATTTATAATCAGGTAACAAGGCAGGATTCAAGTTATTGGCTTGAGGTAATGTTTTATATAAACCATATCCAATCATATCTGATTGAGCCAATGCTGAAGTTGTATTCCAGAATAGAAAAACGATTAATGCGAAATATTTGATCTCTTTCATAGTCACTCTCATTAAAAATTCACATTATATTTTGCTTGAACCGCCAAATTAAACTTGACTGAAGCACCAGATGTAATTGTTACGACCTCACTACCGTTATTTGTAGTTGATATGGTTGCCCTTATCCCAACCCTTTTTACATTGATCAACTCCTCTAGTTCATTATTAGTAGTCTCCGGATCATCTTCTAGCCTAATCAAGTCACTGATAGGTTCTGGGCTTTCTACACTGCCTCCAGCCAAAAATTTTCCGTCAAATAAATTCATTACGACTGTACTGTCCTCACGCAAAAGATCTGCCCTAAAATTAAGATCAATAGGTAAAGAATTTTCAGAAGTGAACTTGAACAATGCATATTGCAATTCTTGCGGGTCAATACCATCTAAAGAAACCGTTTCATTAATTTCTAAGCCGCCCAATCTAAATTCTAAGGGTAAACTAACTTCATAGCCAGCTTGAAAATAAGAATCTTTTGTAACAAAATTATCAGGTGTGTTGTTAGGGTCGATCAAACCATCAACTTGTAGGGAAACAGAATCTGGCACATTATTAATTATACTTTTAAAAATATTGTCGAAATTATTTCCCGATGTAGTTGGGGAACCTGTAGTTGCTGCTTCTAATTCTATTGCTGTATTAATAGGTTCTTGGTTTGCTGCTCCATCTTTATAGGTAGTAAAATTATTAACATCAAATCTAATCGGTACTCCCATAGAATTTGTGAAAACTAATCTAAATTGTGGGTCTTCAAAATAATAATCAATTTCAGTTAGGAGTTCATTTTGGCTAAATGCATCCGTTTGGATGGTATTTTCTTCAGTACTTATATTTTGAGAGCTTAAATCACCGTATAATGCTTCAAATGCTAAATCTTCAACCCCGATGTTAAGATCAATGCTGTTTGCACCAAAAACTAGATTTTGACCATTAACCTTAGTCAACGTAACATCAAAGCTCAACAATAATTGTCTTAAACTGGGATCAGCATTAAATGTAAATTCTACATCATTAAATTGATCAGTAGATTGATCAGAACTTATGGGATTAAAACCATCATAACTGAACAAATTACTGTAATTCAAAATTGGCGTACTCGTTGGATCTTCCATGTCAAATGATAAATCAACATCTGCAGGAAAATTTTCTGTAACCTCAGTTTGTATTGTTCCCTGATCAATTATGATTCGATCCAAATCTCCTTGATTGGGGTAATCAATCAATTCTTCTCTACTTACAGTAACTTGACCATTTGCATTAAAGTCATTAATCTCTTCCGGTGTAAGTATGATTGGCGGTATATTCAGCACTTGATTGCTCAATGAAAAATAATCAGTAGCAAATTGACTAAACAAACTGTCATCAGATATTCTAATAACGAGGACATCAGTACTAGGATCAGCACTTACGTCAATGTCACTTGAATTAGCCTCCAAAATATCGATTAAAGTAAATTTTGAGTCAACCAAAGGCACTCCTAATTCAGGACTCCATTGCAACTTTCCAATCTCCAAATCACTGAGTTCAGAATAGCAACCTCCAATGAACATACTTACTAATATGCCAAAAAGAAAGTAGGGTTTACGAATGATCTTTTTCATATTTACTAATTTTACCTCAAATCTATTGAAAATTGAAGGATATAAATAAAATATAGCAATTAAAATATATGGAAAAATCAATGTTTTTTATCGGAATTTGCCCTCCTCATCCTCTGGAAAAACGGATTCATGGGATAAAAGAAGAGTTTCGTCAAAAATATGGGGTCAAAGGTGGATTTCGTTCAAAAGCACACATTACCCTACAAATGCCATTCAATTTAGCCATCAATAAAGAGGAGCAATTTATTAGCGCTTTGAATTACATGCTTGCTGGAAAAAGAACCTTTAAAATTGAACTGAAAGATTTTGGAAATTTCGAACCAAGAGTGATATTTATTAATGTTGATGAAAATAGAGAACTGGATTCATTGCAAAAATCTGTAGAGCATCTTATGAAAAAATTTCAAGTCTTTAACAGCACGCATAAAAATAATGGCTTTACTCCTCATATAACTGTTGCCTTCCGGGACTTGAAAAAACCAACTTTCTCCAAGATATGGAATGAAGTAAAAGATAGGGATTTTAAGGAAAGTTTTCGGGCGAATGCCATTACTGTTTTTAAGCACAATGGTAATTCGTGGGATATATTTTCAAAGAATTGAAATTAGACCACACATAAAATTGTACAATTAAATTCACTTCCTTACTTTAGTAATGAACTAAAACCTTACTTAAGTAATGAAGCAGAAAATTAGAATTTGGCTTCGCAATTTTTTTGGCTTTTCCAGAACTGAAACCAACGGGTTTATAATTCTTCTTTTATTGATGGCCCTAATTTTATCGATGCCTTTTATATCAAAAAGCATTTATTCATATTATAAAAAGCCTGTGCAATCAAAAGCTCATAGATTAAATCTAAATTCTTTACTATCAGAACTAAAAGACAACATTGAAACCCATAACGAAAAAAGTGAAGAAAGGGAGTACAATTATTTCGACTTAAATAAATCAACTTCAGCAGAACTGGTCAATTCTGGCTTTCCTCAATATCTAGCCAAACGGATAGTGAAATATAGAAATAAAGTCAATCCTTTCGAATCTAAGGATGAGCTTCTTAAGATATATGGGATTGACAGTGCTTTCTACCAAGAGATTTATCCTTATATCAAAATTACTATATTAAATATTCAGCCTGATCCCCAACCAGTAAAAAAAGAAACAAGCACAACTAACAAAATCAAGGAAGAGAAATATCCTGAGAAAGAAGCAAAAAAGTTCGAATTATCTGCTTTTGATCTGAATAAAGCAGATAGCACACAGCTACAAAAAATTTATGGCATCGGCCCAGCATATTCAAAAAGGATACTCAAGTACAGGAATTATCTAGGTGGATTCCACTCCCTTAACCAGCTCAATGAAGTATATGGTTTAAAAAAAGAGAATCTAGATTCCCTCAAAAATTATGTTTTTCTAGCCAACGAGCTAAATTTAAGGAAACTAAAAGTTAACAAACTAAATGCAGACAGTTTGGTACAACATCCGTATATTTCATACAAAGAAGCAAATTTGATCGTTAATTATAGAAATCAACATGGGAACTATAGCTCTATGGATGACATATTAGCTATCAAAATATTAGATAGTATCTGGGTCAAAAAGACAGCCCCCTATCTCTCTTTTGATTAAGCACCAAATAAAGGTTTACAAATAAGATAATAATTTCTTAAATTGATTTTTTGCTAATTTATTTTTCATGCACGACATCCTAAGGCACTATTTAAAACGGCTCACAAATCTCTCTGGAAGTAATAGATCCTTATTATTGCTTCGCTTGATTTCTGACCAAACCTTAGATTTACATGATTTTGATTTCCTGCTCAATAAAAGCTCTTTTTCCCTAATTGAAGATTTAATAGGAAGAAAGAAACACATACCATTGGCAGCCATCTCAGATCCTAGGCTCGAGAAGAACAACATCATGAGTCGTAAGCTGAAAAAATTAAAGAGAATTGAAAAATTTATTTATGATGAAAGAGGTGCAAAGGATTTATATGTAGGCTGGCCATTTGTAAGAGGAAAGTTTCATGGTGGGACATCCGTACGTTGTCCACTTATATTTTTCCCTATAGAAATAAAACAGGTAAATGACCAATGGGTGATGGAATTAAGGGAAGATGTCAACATTACCTTCAATAAATCTTTCCTGTTGGCCTATGCTCATTTCCATGGAATTAAAATTAGTGATGAGTTAATTGAAAAGGTATTTGAAATCTATGATCCAGATAGTCGTGTTTTCAGAACAGACCTTTACCAAATATTCAAAGAAAGTCCTATTGAAATAAATTTCAATCAGGATAATTTTATGGATATACTTCATCAATTTAAGGATTTTAAAAAGCCGGATTTTGAGGAAAATGAAAAGGAAGGTGAATTAAAATTATATCCGGAAGCTGTCTTAGGGATTTTTCCACAAAGCGGATCGTATTTAGTTCCCGACTATTCTTACTTGCTTGAGAAAGAGCAAGAAGTACAAGACATAGAAGAATTCTTTTTAAGTAGAAATCCAGACAAACAAACAGAAGATCCTGCAGATTATAAGCAGCGCTATCGTTTTATTGAAAGCGTTAAAGAGGAAGAAACCTTTACAGTATTTCCTATGGATGCCTATCAGGAAAATGCATTGAAAGCTGTTAAAAAGGGCAACTCATTGGTAGTTCAGGGCCCTCCTGGAACAGGAAAGTCTCAGCTTATAAGCAATTTAGTTACTGATTTCATAGCCAGAGGAAAAAAGGTGTTGGTGGTATGTCAAAAAAGAGCTGCATTAGATGTGATCTATGACAGAATGAAATCAATCGACATGCATCCTTTTATAGCATTGGTTCATGATTTTAAGAATGATAGAAAAGCTATTTTTGAGCAAATCCAGAGCCAAATAGAACGATTGGAAGAATATGAAGCCAAAAACAATGGATTAGATTCAGTACAAATCCAAAGAGAATTTCTAAAATCCAGTAGAATCATAGACCAAATAGTAGAGGAGAAGGAAGAATACCGATTAGCTTTATTTGATGAATCGGAATGTGGAATCTCCGCAAAGGAATTGTACTTAAATTGTGACCTTAATCACATTAAAATCAACTTAAAACAGATTCATCGTCATTTTCACAAAAAAGAAATTGAAGAATTTGCCAGTAAATTAGTTCATTTCCAAACCTACGTGGACGATTTTAGCACTGATGATTTCATCTGGCAAGACCGAGTAAACTTTAAGGATTTTGGATTGAATGATAAAAAGGAAATTGTTCATTTATTAGAGAAAATTCCATCCTATTTTGAGGAAATTGCCAAAAAATCAAAAACCCTTGTTGGTTCACAAATGAGCCTCAAAGAATTCGAGGATGTAGTAGAACATCAAGATAAATTAAATGCCTTGGGAGATCTGTTAAATACGACTTCCTATCAATACCTAATCTACATGTTTAATTACTCAGACGACAACACCAACGCTTTATGGCTGAGTAATATACAACGAGTGATAAACAACTGTTTTAAAGATGGCGGCATAGAAAGCAGTTTGTCTTCCAAAGACTTAGGGGCATTGCAAAAGGTGATTCAATTACGAAGGCAATCACGCAAAAGGCCAACAAAATGGATTCATTGGATTCTTTTCTCTAAAGAGAAATACTTCTTGAAAAAGGTTTTGGTGGCTAATAATCTAACTGTTAATGGTGCAGGGGTTAAAGAGCTTGAAAAAAGACTCGACAACAGGCTGAATTTTGAGCACAACATGACAAAACTCAAAAAACAGACTTGGTTAAAAGATATCCCAAACACTAAAAATCAAATTGAGTTAAATCATTGGTTTCAAGAACAAACCCAGGCAATAAAAGCCAAAGAAATAATTGGATCATTCACTAATTTCAAAGCATTTTCATTAACTGAGGGTAAATCACTCAGTGAATTCTTATCTAAAATTCAAGCCATTATCAAACTCTCCAGAGATACTATTGAAGAGAAGGATCAATGGAAAAAATATCTCACAAGAACTCAAATAGACCAATTAGAACAAGGGAGATTACCCGCTAGTTATATTAAAACCTTTCAACGATATTTTGATGAACTAGTCCAGTTCGATCAGCTTTATGAGGGTATGGAGCACTTTGAACAAGAAGTGGTCAAGCTACTGAATGAAAGTGGCTACACTATTACCCATGAAAATATTAAAGCTATTTTTCTTAATAGTATTTATTTAGAGTGGCTAGATCACATAGAGACAAAGTATCCTATTTTGAGGGAAGTATCTACTCGAAAATTCGATAAACAAACAGAGGAACTTCAATATTCTATTGAAGATAAATTAAAACTTAGCACGGAAATCTTAAACCTGAAAGTAAGGGAGAGAACCTTTACCAATGTTGAATACAATCGATTGAATAATAGGATTTCATATAGAGACTTAAGTCATCAAGTCACAAAAAAACGTCAGATATGGCCAATTAGAAGAGTGATTCAGGAATTTCAAGAAGAATTATTTGATCTTATTCCGTGCTGGATGGCAAGCCCTGAATCTGTTTCTGCCATTTTTCCAATGGAAGAAATATTTGATTTGGTAATTTTTGATGAAGCCTCCCAATGTTTTGTAGAAAAAGGAATTCCGGCCATGTACAGGGGCAGACAAGTTGTTATTGCCGGTGATGACAAGCAATTAAGTCCGAATGATCTCTATAAAGTTCGTTGGGAGGAAGAAGAAGTGGATCATCCGGATTTGGAAATTGATTCTCTTCTTGACTTAGCCAATAAATATGTGATGAATCTTCAACTAGCAGGACATTATAGAAGCAAATCTTTGGATCTGATAGAATTCTCTAATCATCACTTCTATAAAGATAGATTGAGATTATTACCTGACTTTCATTATATCAATAATGCAGATCCCGGGATAGATTACATAAAAGTAGACGGGGTATGGGAGCAAAATTCGAATGAAATTGAGGCACGCAATGTGGTGGATATCATTAAAGAATATTTGAAAAATGAACCTGAAAAAGAAATAGGAGTAGTCACCTTCAATGCTCCTCAGCAGGGTCTAATTTGGGATATTTTGGAAGACCAGATTGCTCTAGGAAATTTAACTTTACCAGATAAATTCTTTGTGAAAAACATTGAAAATGTTCAGGGTGACGAAAAGGACGTGATTATTTTCAGTACTGGATATGCTCCCGATAAGTCAGGTAGACTGAAAATGCAATTTGGCAGCATCAACGCTCCAAAAGGAGAAAATCGATTAAATGTAGCCATTACTAGAGCTCGTGAGAAAGTGATAATTATCAGCAGCCTTTATCCTGATCAGTTAAAGGTTGATGATGCCAAAAATAATGGACCTAAATTATTGAAAGCCTATTTGCAATATGCATTGGATGTTTCGAAAGGAAACTTTAGACCGAAACCGAAACCTGCTAATAATTTCCAAAGCAATTGGTTTCTAAAAACGAAAGTAAGGGAAGAATTACAAGCCTCTGTTAAAAGTATTAAAGCTGAAGAAGAATTACCATTTGCTGACATAAGCTTTAAGGACAATACTGAATACAAAGGCTTATTGCTTTCAGACGACAATCTATTTTATGATAATCCTTCGGTAAAAGACATTTTTGCTTATACCCCTTTCCTACTATCCAAAATGAATTGGCCCTACATTCAAGTCAAAAGTAGAAATTTCTGGAATGATAAGGAAGAACTGATGGAAAGAGTAGTCCAATTTGTTAAGAGGAACGATTGAAATATGATGCATGAAAAAGAAAATTGCAGCTTATGTCACACCCTTAGTCCTATATTTTACATCAATGAAGACAGGTATTATTTAAAGTGTCCAAACTGCTCAGGAATCTTCATGTCCAAGCAATTCCTGCCAAATGATAGTATTGAAATTGATCGCTATTCCACTCATAACAACGATGTAAAAGATCCAAGATACAGAAGATTTGTTTCACCTATCACACTTGCTATTCTTAGAGATTTCAATAAAAACCATCATGGGTTAGATTTTGGTTCTGGCACAGGTCCAGTTATTACCGTAGTCTTAAGGGAACAAGGATACAACATAAAAACTTATGACCCATACTTCGATTATAAGCCAGAAGTATTAGGTGACGCTTACGATTATATTGCTTGTTGCGAAGTAGCTGAGCATTTTCATGAGCCAAATGTAGAGTTTGGAAAACTGAAATCTCTATTGAAACCAAACGGTAAACTCTATATCATGACAGACCTTTACGATGAAGAAATCTATTTTGAAGATTGGTATTACAAAAATGATCCCACTCATGTTTTTTTCTATCAAAAATCCACGTTTGATTGGATCAAAGAAACTTTCGGATTCAAATCAGTTGAGATTGAAGGAAGGCTTGCTATATTAATCAACTAATCAAAATCCTGATTTTTAACTACTTATATTTGATTCAAAAAAATAAAAGTGTATATTATACAACACTAAACTATTTTTCAATCATGGTAAAGAGCTATCAAGGAGCATTCATCAAAAAAGAAACAAAGCAAGAAGAGCCTAACAGCGTATCGGTAAAAGACTACATGGCTACGAATCTTATCACTTTTAATGAACATCAAACAATTTATGAAGCCATGGATATTTTAATGAAAAAGAAAATTTCGGGTGGTCCTGTAGTAGATGAAAACAATAATCTAATTGGGGTAATTTCAGAAGGTGATTGCCTTAAAGAAATTGTAAAGGGAAAGTATAATAATTCCCCTAAGTTACCTGGCTTAGTAAAGGATTATATGGCTACCAATGTGATTCATATTGATCCAGAAACCAATATCTTTGAAGCTGCCAATATGTTTTTAAGAATGCGTTTTAGAAGATTTCCTGTACTAAAAGAAGGAAAACTTATTGGACAAATAAGCCAGCGAGATATTATGCGCGCTGTAAGAGATAGTCA
Organism: Marivirga tractuosa DSM 4126; assembly: GCF_000183425.1. Lineage (NCBI taxonomy): Bacteria > Pseudomonadati > Bacteroidota > Cytophagia > Cytophagales > Marivirgaceae > Marivirga > Marivirga tractuosa. Next base: position 3,033,544 of record NC_014759.1, on the reverse strand, counting down.
AGAGGTAAATTGGAAGCATTAAAAAAGCCGAAAAACTAATTTTTCGGCTTTCTAAATTATAAGCTTTGTTGTGAATTACTCAGCTGCTAAAGCTTCCGCTCCAGCTGTAATCTCTAATATTTCTGTTGTAATTGCTGCTTGACGAGTTCTGTTATATGTCAACCTCAACTCTTTCAATAGATCACCAGCATTTTCAGTCGCTTTATCCATAGCCGTCATTCTAGCACCATGCTCGGATGCGTTCGAATCTAAAAGTGCTTTAAATAATTGCGTTTTCAATGAAGTTGGGATTAATTCCTTTTCAATATAATCTCTTGATGGCTCATAAGAGTAAGCATGATCTGTATCCGCACCTACTTCACTATCTGCTTTAGCTATTGGTAAGAATTGCTCTTGATTTAAAACTTGAGTCGCTGCATTTTTGAATTCATTATAAATGATTTCAACTTTATCATAAGTTCCCTTCTCAAATTCGTCCATAACAAACTGAGCAGCTTCACTAACATCTTCATAGTTCAATCTATTGAACAAATCAATGTAGTCAGCATTATTCGGAAGCTTATTCCTTTTTAGGTAATCTGCAGCTTTCTTACCAATTGTCATAAAATGCAAATTACCACTTTCAGCAATTGACTTGTACTCACTTTCCATTAAGCTTTTCACTCTTCGAGTTACCGTACTATTAAAAGCGCCACAAAGTCCTTTATCAGAAGTCACCAAAATCAATAAAACTTTTTCAATGGGTCTTTCCTTAGCATAAGGATTATTCATATCCTCCCCACTACCACTCACGTTTTGTAAAATAGCAGATAACTTTTGGGAATAAGGACGCATCATGGTGATTCTGTCCTGAGCACGCTTCAACTTAGCAGCCGCCACCATTTTCATGGCTTTGGTAATTTGTTGAGTCGAAACAACTGAATTAATCCTATTTTTTACTTCCTTTAGATTTGCCATACAGCCTTATATCTATTTTGACCTTTAGTTAAAAAGGAAAATGTTAATCTTAAAATATAAAAGGGAGCTTTTTAAAAGCTCCATTAAAAGTTAGTATTTAGATGATAAATCGTCAGCTACCTTCTTCACTACTGCGATTAAGTCATCATTGATTTTCCCTGCTTTAAATGCTTCAAGCGTTTCTTTTTCTTGATTTTCCATCATCATGGCAAATTCTTTTTCAAAAGCACGTACTTTATCAACCGGTACTTTATCCAAAAATCCTTTTGTAGATGCAATAATGATAGCTACTTGTTGCTCAACCGCAACAGGAGAATACTGACCTTGCTTCAAGATTTCTTGGTTACGCTTACCTCTTTCAATAACTTTCTTAGTAGCTGGATCCAAATCAGAACCGAATTTAGAGAACGCCTCTAATTCACGGAACTGTGCTTGATCTAATTTCAAGGTACCAGAAACCTTCTTCATTGATTTAATCTGAGCATTACCACCCACACGAGATACTGAAATACCTACGTTAATCGCTGGTCTGATACCAGAGTTAAACAAATTAGTTTCCAAGAAAATCTGACCATCCGTAATCGAAATTACGTTTGTCGGAATATAAGCTGAAACGTCACCAGCTTGTGTTTCAATAATTGGAAGAGCTGTTAATGAACCACCGCCTTTAACTTTTCCTTTCAATGAAGGAGGCAAGTCATTCATGTCCTGTGCAATCGTATCATCATTGATTACTTTCGCAGCTCTCTCCAATAAACGAGAGTGTAAGTAGAATACATCACCTGGGTATGCCTCACGACCTGGAGGTCTTCTTAATAGCAGTGACACCTCACGATAAGCAACTGCTTGTTTTGATAAATCATCATAAACAACCAATCCTGGACGACCTGTATCCCTGAAGTACTCACCTATTGCGGCACCTGCGAAAGGAGCAAAGAACTGCAATGGGGCTGGATCAGAAGCCGAGGCCGAAACAATAGTAGTATAAGCCATAGCACCGGCTTTCTCTAACTCAGCCACAATTTGTGCTACTGTAGATGCTTTTTGCCCGATGGCAACATATATACAATAAACTGGTTCACCAGCATCATAAAATTCTTTTTGATTGATAATGGCATCAATCGCCACAGCAGTCTTACCTGTTTGACGGTCACCAATGATCAACTCACGCTGACCCCTACCAACAGGAATCATCGCATCAATAGATTTAATACCTGTTTGCAAAGGCTCACTTACCGGCTCACGGAAAATTACACCTGGTGCTTTACGCTCTAAAGGCATATCAAATAGCTCTCCTTCGATAGGACCTTTACCATCAATTGGTTGACCTAATGTATCCACAACTCTACCTGCGATACCATCACCCACTTTAATGGAAGCAATTTTTCCTGTTCTTTTTACAGCGTCACCTTCTTTAATTCCTTGCGAACTACCGAATAATACAGCTCCAACATTATCTTCTTCCAGGTTCAAAACCAATGCCTGTAAACCGTTTTCAAATTCTAACAATTCACCTGATTGCGCTTGTGTTAAGCCGTAAATACGCGCCACACCATCACCAACTTGAAGGACGGTACCAACTTCTTCTAGTTCAGCTTCTGTTTTGAAGCCTGAAAGTTGTTCTCTTAATATTGCTGAAACCTCGTCTGGTCTAACCTCTGCCATTATTCTGTTATTATAGGTTAATTAATATTTTAAATCTGCTTGATATATTGATTCCGGGTTAATTCCCTTCTTAAATCATTTAATTTGCTTTGAATGGTTTCGTCAATTTGCTTATCACCCACACGGATTAAAAAGCCACCAATCAAAGCTTCATCAACTTTTTCATTTAATTCAACTTCCTTACCGGAAATCTCCTTTACAATTTTGATTACCTCTGGACGTAAACTATCATCTAATTTGAATGTAGTAGTTACCTCAGCTGTAATGATCCCCTTATGCTCATTATAAAGTTGCTTAAAAACTTTTGCCATTTCTGGCAAAACAGACTCTCTATGCTTTCTTGACACAATGTCAAAAAATAAAGAAGTCATTTCCTGTACTTTGTCCTTGAATACTGCTCGTATTACAGCAGCTTTTTTTACGCTTTCTAAAATAGGATTATTAAGCATAAGGACAAACTCTCTGTTTTCCTTGCAGACTTTAGATAATAGTTCCATATCAGCTTTAATATCCTCCAATTGATTTTTCTCAACTGCGAGGTCCATTAAAGACTTGGAATACCGGGATGCAATTCTATATTCTGACATTTGATCAGATTAATTGAGTTTTAAATCTTTCATAAAATCTTCTGCTAAAGCCTTTTGTGCTTTATCATCAGATAGGTTTTTACGAATAAGCTTCTCTGCAATTTCCAATGAAAGTTCTGCAACTTTAGTTGTAACTTCTTTTAAAGCAGCATTTTTCTCTACTTCAATTACATTTTTTGCATCAGAAATCATTTTATCTGCTTGCTTAGCAGCATCAGACTTAGCTTCTTCTTTTATTTTATTAGCAATGTCAGTTGCTTCTTTTAAAAGCTTATCTCTCTCCAATCTTGCTTCTTGCAATAATTTTTGATTGTCAGCCTGCAATTTTGCCATTTCCTCTTTAGCATTTTCAGCTGATTGCAATGCATCTGCAATGCTGCCTTCTCTTGCTTTCAACGAATTCAAAATTGGCTTCCAAGCAAACTTTGACAAAAGCAACAAGAGGACACCAAAAATGAAGAGTTGCATGAAAAACAACCCAGGAGAAAAATCATTTACTAATTGTTCCATTCTTGTGTTTAATTAAATGTTTTTAAAAAATGCTGTTTACAGCCTAGCGCTGCAAACAACATTTGTTTTTTCCTTCGGTATAGATTATTGACCTAAGATTAAAGCACCAAATGCTAAACCTTCCAATAATGCACCGATGATAATCATAGCGGTTTGAATTTTACCTGATGCTTCTGGCTGTCTAGCAATACCTTCCATTGCTTTTCCACCAATTTGACCTAAGCCAATTCCACCACCGATTACGATTAATCCTGCTCCAATTAAATTGTACATGAGATTTGATTTATATTAAATTAAACAAAAATACTTATTTATTAATGATGCTCTTCTTCCACTGCCATACCAATAAACAATGCCGAAAGCATAGTAAAAATGTAAGCCTGCAAGAAAGCAACTAGTAATTCAATTATAGTAATAAAAAACGCTAAGGCAAATGCCATACCTGTTGATGCCACTAAACCAAAAGCTGATTTCATGGTAATCATTAAAGCAATTAAGCTCATAACCACAAAGTGCCCAGCAGTGATATTTGCAAACAAACGAATCAATAATGCAAAAGGCTTAGTAAACATTCCCAACACCTCAATTGGCATTAAAATTATTTTCATTGGAATTGGCACGCCTGGCATCCAGAAAATGTGTTTCCAGTAATTTTTATTTCCACTAAACTGCACTACAACAAATGTGATCAACGCTAAACCCACAGTAATAGCAATATTGCCTGTTACATTAAACCCAAGTGGAGTTAAGCCCATTAAGTTCAAAATCCAGATATAAAAGAATACAGTTAAAAGATAAAACATGTATCTCTCATATTTAGGGCCGATATTAGGACGAGCAATTTCATCTCTCACATAAATCACCAAAGGCTCTAATATTCTACCAATTCCTTTAGGAATAGACCTTGTTCTATAGCTTCTAGCTAAAGAATTAAAACCTAAGAACAACAATAAAGATGCTAATAACATCCCCACCACGTTTTTAGTGATGGAAAGATCTAAGGGTTTAGGGTTTGTCGGATGACCTGCTTCATCCAACTCAATATCTCCCTCGGCATTGGTTTCATAAACCTTACCGTGATAAAGAGCAAAATACTTTCCATTTGATTCGGCTACTTCATGACCATGATCAAATTTTGAGGAAGAAAAAACATGCACGCCATCAGACCACAAAATAACTGGTAAAGGGAAACCATAATGAGTTCCAGTTTTACCGCTAGTCCAAAAAATGAAATCATGAGAATCTTGCAAGTGATGCTGGATATACTCGTTTATCTCCTCTTTGGTGTTAATTTGCCCACCTTCTTCTGAATCTCCTGCAACCGCAAATAACGTGTTTACGTTAATAAGCGATATTAAAAGTGCGAACAACAATGTGTTTCTCATTCTAGTTGGATTGATCATTCTACTTCTTTCGATAGCCTTAATTTGGGGGCAAAGGTAATCATTTTCTTAATAAACATAATTTTTTTATTAAGTTTTTTACCCTCTTAAAAATCAACAGAATCACTGCGCATTCATCAACCTTCCACTATAGATTGCCTCAAAGACTAAAAACATGAAAAACGGGATTATAATGGATATTCTTTCTAGAAAATTCATTGCGATTTCAGCAAAAATTGCATCCTTAAAAATCAGCACAAAAAAACCGATTTTTATAAACACACTTGCCAAATAAAAGAAACCAACTTGATTTGGTAATTTCTTGCTTAATAATTCTACAGCCACAACAATAATTAAATAAGCAATGAAATGAAATATATAAATTGCATTGAGAGAATATGATAAGCTTTCTGCTTGAGAAGAGATATACCACTTTTGACAAAAAAGAACAGAGGTTGCTATTACCATTATAGCAATTGTAAAAATAACGAGTCTTTTGATCATTAAAATTTATTCTTGGGACTTTATCACTTGTCTGATGATGACAAACATAGAAAGGAAAACAGCCAAAAGGGTAATAATCTTTGCGAAAATATCAGAACCACTTTCGGCCACTTTATCAATATATTTACCTAATAGATTACCCAAATATATGGTTCCTGCCATTTGAATAGCAAGACCAGAATACTTTAAATAACTATTATACGGCTTTTGCTTTTTCAATTTTTGGGTTTGATTGTCCATTAGCGGTTTCTTCACCTATTTTGATGGTTTTGTTAGAAACCCCCATTTTACATTCGCCATTAAAAGTAGCCCCCGATTCTACAATAAGCTTATTGGTTATAATATCACCATGAACTACTGCAGATGGTTTCAAAATCAATAATTCTGTAATTTCAACCACTCCTTTAACTTCTCCTTCTATCTCTGCATTTTGTGATAACACATTTCCTTCAATATGAGAAGTGTTCCCTAAAACTAATTTAGATTTAGTTTTAATGTTTCCAATTACCTTTCCGTCTATCCTAATATTTCCAAAGGTTTCTAAGTCTCCGTTAATAGTAGTTCCTTTTCCAATAGTATTACTGGAACTTGTGATATCTTGTGCCATTTGTATTTTATCTTGCTTGTTATTAAACATTTCCGTTTCCTTTTCCTATATAATTAAAAAGTAATAAATTCTTCCGGATCCACCGGATTACCATTATACCATATTTCTAAATGAACATGTGGTCCTGAAGTTAGTTCCCCAGAATTACCAATTATGGAGATTACTTCTCCTGCATTCACAAAATTACCAACTTTTTTTAATATTGCAGAATTATGTCTCACTACAGATATTAAATTAGCTCTGTGCTGTATCGCAATCACATAGCCTCCATCTTGAGTCCATGATGATAATATAACGGTTCCATCTGCTATAGATTTTACCGGTTCATTAGTTTTTGCTACAATATCTATCCCGTAGTGATCTATACTCATATCATAAGGCGAGCTGACTATTCCCTGCAAAGGTGGGAAAAAGAAGATATCCTTTAATTCCTCTGAGTAATTATTACTAGAATAGCTTGTTAAACTGAAATCTTGCTCTTCAAATTCTTGTCTTATAATAGAATCCCCTGCATTCATGCTTTGCGGGTTCATATCTTTATTCAAATCATCTGTTTTAATTTGATCTGGTTCTCTGTAAGTTTCACCAGTAGGGACATCTCCCTTCAAAATAGTTTGCACATTGGCTATAAAACGATCTTGAGCTCTTAATCTAGATTTCAATGAATCCATCTCCATCGTAAGAGTCAATAATTTCTGATTATATTCCATGGTCGTATGCCTGGGGTCAAACCACTGTGCCAATAGAGATTGAGATAAATATAATGCACCAATAAATATCAAAACAAATGTTAATAAGCTAATAACTACTACTTTTGCATAAGTGAAGTTAAAAGTAGATACTTCAGCTAGGTTTTCTTCGTTTCTTACCACCATTTGATATCGAGTGGTAAGCCAATTGGACATTGTTTTTCTAATTCGCAACTTTGTTAATTATTGTTTGACACAAAAATACATAATATCATCAACTCTCAATACTTTTCTTATATGAATCGATTAAATTGGTCGTTTCAAATAATAATGAACAAGAGAAAAAAACTATATAGAATATTAATATTAGGCCTTCTATTGCCTCTAGCGGCTTGTTCACCTGAAAATTCGGGATTAGTCAGTTATGGTTATCACAATATGACCGCCAAATACAATGCATATTTTATTGCAAACGAAAAGTTGCAAGAGGTATTATTGGAAATTGACGAAGCCCATCAGAATAATTTCAATAGAGTTTTGAAAGTAAAAGCTCCTATCGATACTAATATCGTAAATGCTAATACTGAAAAAATTGAGGACGTAATAAAAAAAGCTTCAATTGCTATTCAAAGACATAAAGTGAGCAAATGGGTAGACGATAGTTATGTCTTGGTTGGGATTGCACGAATGCTTAATCAAGAATATGAAGAATCTATTGAAACTCTTAAATATGTCAATGTTAATAGTGAGGATGAACAAACTCGTTATGAAGCATTAACTTATCTTGTTAGAACTTTCACAGAATACAATGAATTAAATAATGCCCTTGCTGTAATTGACTATCTCAACAGGCAAAAATTATCAAAATCTAATAAACGTAAATTTTATCAGCAAGCTGCGCACTATTTTCAAATTGCCAATGATCCCAATAACCTAATCAAATATTTGACTGCAGCGACTGAGCTTATGAGTAGAGGGCCTACAAAAGCAAAATATCACTTTATCTTGGGTCAGCTTTTTCAAAAATCAAGCTTAGATGCATTTGCATACGAAAACTACAAAGAGGTTTTAAACAACAGACCGCCTTATGAATTATCATTTTATGCTCGACTTAATATGGCTCAAGTAACCGAGCTATCGAAAGGAGAGGATATTAAAAAAATCAGAAAATACTTTGAACAATTGTTGAAAGACGGCAAAAACATTGAATTCAGGGATAAAATTTACTACGAAATGGCTGAATTTGAATTAAAACAAGGAAACATAGAAGAAGCCATTCCTTATTATAAATCATCCATTGCCGAAAGCATAAATAATGAAAGGCAAAAATCCTTTTCTTATCATAAATTAGGACTACTCTACTTTGATGAACTAAAAGAATATCCTCTAGCACAGGCTTATTATGACAGTGCTTATCAAATTATGCCAAAAGATGAAAAGGTTTATCCTCAAGTAGAGACAAGACAATCTGTATTATCCGACTTCATTAAACAAATGAACACTATTAATGAGAATGACAGCTTACTATCACTGGCTAAAATGGATAGTGCTTCTCTAAATGAGATGTTTTTAACGCTTCAGGATGAAAAACTTAAAAAAGAAAAGGAGGAAGCTGCAAGACAGAAAAGAGAAAAAAGGATCAGAAGTGCCAATACCAACAGCAGTTCTTTTGGTGATGAACCCAATATACAAACCAATACAGCCCCAGGCGGTGGATTTTATTTTTATGATGCATCAACAGTAGGGCAAGGAAAAAATACTTTTAAAAGAACATGGGGAGATCGCTCACTTCAGGATAATTGGAGAACTAATAGAGGTAAAGTTTTCGATTCGGAAGATGCCGAAGAACTGGAAAAGCAAGCAGCTGCCAAACAGGAACAGCAACCTGAAATGAGTGAAGAAGAATTATTAGCTAAAGAAAAAGAAAAGTTTTTCTCTGCAATACCATTTGATGAAGAAAAACAAAGCCAGTTGAAAGATGAGATGGAAGTAGCCTATTATAAACTTGGAAACATATACAATTTTGATCTACAAGAAAAGCAAGAAGCAGTAAACACCTATGAAACCTTACTTTCAAGATATCCTGAAACTGAATATAAAGCTGAGCTTTTGTATCTTTTATACATTTATTATAAAGACAAAGATGAATCTAAATCAAAAACCTATTCTTCCGAGCTACTGGCTAAATTCCCTGAAACCATTTTTGCTAAACTAGTAGAAAACCCTAATTATCAAGAAGAGAGTAACTTGGCAAGTGCAAAAGTTAAAGTTATTTATGAGAGGGCATACAGACTTTATGAAGCAGAAGATTATAAGGCAGCAACGGAAGAAATAAACAATGGTCTCAATGACTATCCTGAAAATGACTATGAAGACAACCTAAAATTATTAGAAGCACTAATCACTGGTATTACTGACGGAAAAAATCCTTATAAATTTAAGTTACAATCATTTTTAAAAGAATATCCTAACAGTGAACTTTATGATTTTGCCAAAGGTTTATTAGCTGCAATTGATGATTTGGATAAAAAACAACAACAAAAAGAAAAGATTAAATACATTCCATTTTTCGACCAAGCTCATTACTTTGTGGTAGTATATGAAAACAACAAAGCATTGTCAGGAATACTGCCACAGGAAATCGAGAAATTTGGAGAAAAATTCTTTCCAGATCAAGACTTAAATGCTGGAAATTTAGTCTTTGATAGTGAAAATTCAATGATACTATTAAGTGAATTTGAAGGTAAAGCAACAGCAGAGGCGTTCTATAAAAAATTTAACAGTGATTTATCACCATTAAAGAATTTCAGCACCTTAAATTTTAGTAATTTTATCATCTCTAAGGATAATTTTCAGATCTTCTATCAAGCTAAAATGGTAGATAGCTATACTGATTTTTTCAAATTAAATTATGAAATAACGCAATAGAAGATAACTATTATACTGAGAATTTCCTGTAAAAAATATAGATTAAACTGAATATGAAAAATTCAACAAAATATAAAAAATTAATAATTGCATTATGGTCAATCTTCTTTTTGGCCATACTCGGCTTTTCAATTTTTATCTATAGCATTAGCATAAACTTTAATGGTTGGTATGGTGAATTGCCAGGCTTGAAATCACTAGAGAACCCCAAAAGTGATTTGTCCTCCATATTATATTTTGCGGACAATAAAGAGATGGGGAAATATTACAGATACAATAGAAGTCAAGTCACTTTTGACGAATTGTCTCCAAACGTAGTCAATGCCTTAATTGCAACAGAGGATATAAGATATTCTAAACATTCTGGAATTGATTTATACGGTTTGGGAAGGGTTTTCTTCAAATCTATTTTAATGTTTGACAAGAGTGCGGGCGGGGGTAGCACAATAAGTCAACAATTAGCAAAAATATTGTTCAGAACTAGAAGTGATTTATCCAATGGAAGCTTAAATGATGTCCCCGTTTTAGGCTTAATTATAGCTAAAATGAAAGAGTGGATTGTTGCCGTTAAATTGGAAAGATCCTATACAAAAAAGGAGATAATTGCGATGTATTTGAATACTTTTGAGTTCGGAAGTAATGCATTTGGTATTAAAACCGCTTCTCAAACATTTTTTAATACCACCCCGGACCAACTTACTGTGCCTGAAGCAGCCGTCCTAGTAGGTCTCTGTAAAAATCCAAATTTATATAGTCCTGTTTACCAACCAGAGAATGCTTTCCAACGCAGAAATGTAGTATTAAACCAAATGCGAAAGTACGGCTATCTTGAAGATGTAGCTTATGATTCAATATCTTCAAAACCCATTGAGTTGGATTATGATGTAGAAAATCATAATGATGGTTTAGCCACATATTTTAGAGGGGTAATATTATGGGATCTATTAGCATGGTCCAAACAAAATGGCTATGACCTCTATGAAGACGGGCTTAGAATATATACTACGATTGACAGCCGGATGCAAAAATATGCAGAGGAAGCAGTTGAAGAGCACATGAAATTTCAACAAGAGCTTTTTGATGAGCATTGGGAAGGTAAAGAACCGTGGAGAGATGAATCTGGAAGAGTACTAAAGGATTTTGTTAAAAATGAAGCTAGAAGAACAAAAGCTTACAGCTATTGGCAAAATCAATATGGAGATGACGAAGATAAAATATTTGAAAAATTAAACGAACCGAAACCAATGAAGGTGTTCAGCTGGGAAGGCGAAATTGATACCACTTTGAGCACAATGGATTCTATTAGATACTTCAAACAATTTCTTCATGCCGGTTTTATGGCTATGAATCCAAATAATGGACATATTAAAGCCTGGGTAGGAGGTATAAACCATAAATATTTCAAATATGATCATGTTAAACAAGGAAGAAGGCAACCAGGATCAACATTTAAGCCTCTGGTATATGCCGCAGCTATAGACAATGGATATTCACCTTGTTATGAAATTCAAGACGTGCCTGTAACTTTTGAAGTTCCAGGGGATCCTCCTACATGGACTCCTTCCAATTCAGGCGGTAAGTTTTCTGGTGAAACCATGACCTTGCGCCAAGCCATGGCACGATCCCTTAATTCAGGAACAGCCTATGTTATGCAGAAAATAGGACCACAAACAGTTGTAGATTATGCTAGAAGATTGGGAATTGAGAGCCCATTAGCTGCTGTTCCGTCACTATGCTTAGGAACTTCAGATGTTTCGATATATGAACTAATTGGTGCCTACAGCACTTTTGTAAATGAAGGCTTCTACACGGAGCCGTTTTATATTGAAAGAATAGAGGATAAAAACGGGAAAGTGTTAAAACAATTTGTACCAAAGACAGGCGAAGCCTTAAGTTCGGAAACGGCTTATGCCATGCTTCACATGTTAAAAGGTTCTACAGAAATATCAGGAGGTACCGCTTTAGGACTGGACAGAGAATTACGAGAAAATAACGAAATAGGAGCCAAAACTGGCACAACTCAAAACTACTCTGATGGTTGGTTTGTTGGAGTTACTAAAGATTTAGCGGCAGGTGTCTGGGTTGGAGGAGATGAAAGAAGCATACACTTCCGAAATATTGGATTAGGTCAGGGTGCAAGAATGGCCATGCCTATCTGGGAAAAATTCATGAAAAAAGTTTATGAAGATGAAAGTTTACCAGTTTCTAAGGGCGAATTTAATAAACCTTCCAATTTTTCAATAGAATTGGATTGCGACAATTACAAAATGCAGCAGAATAATATGACCGATTCAACTGAACAAATACAAAAATTCAATGTTGATGGCATTCAATAAACCATTGTTAGATGTATGATGCGGTTTTCTTTAAGCCACAAGATATAAATGATCTGCCCCAACTTCCTGGAGTCTATAAATTTCATAACTCATCAGGGGTCATTATTTATGTTGGAAAAGCAAAGAATTTAAAAAACAGAGTCACAAGCTATTTCAATAAATCTGCCAACCATAATCGAAAAACAATTCGCCTGGTAAGAGAAATTGAAAAAATTGAAATTGCCATTGTAAATTCAGAGTTTGACGCTCTGCTTTTGGAAAATTCTTTAATAAAAGAACTACAACCCAAATACAATATCCTTTTAAAGGATGATAAATCATTTCCCTACTTATGTATTACCAATGAGCCTTTCCCTAGAATTATCTCTACAAGAAGGCGAATAGCGAGAAATGGAACATACTTTGGCCCATATGCTAGTGTTAGGGCTATGAACAATGTTTTAGAATTAATTCGAAAATTATATACAATTAGAACATGTAAGTTAAACCTTTCCGACCAAAACATTAAGGCTGGCAAGTTCAAAGTTTGCTTAGAATATCATATAGGAAATTGTAAGGGGCCATGTGAAGGCTTGCAAAAGCATGCAGAATATCAGAATGATATTGACCAGGCAGCAGAAATTCTTAAAGGTAATTTGAATATCCCTAAACAACACTTTAAGGAAAACATGCAAAAAGCGGCAGAGCAATTAAATTTTGAAAAAGCCCAAAGCTATAAAGAGAAACTTGAACTACTTGAGAAATTTCATAGCAAATCACTAGTCGTTAACGCAAAACTTACAGACATAGATGTTTGCAGCATTATTTCAGAAGACAAATATGCTTTTGTTAATTATATGCGAATAAAAAATGGAAGTATTAATGTCACAAAAACAATTGAACTCAAGAAAAAATTAGACGAAACAGATCAGGAACTTCTCTTATTGGCATTAATTGAACTCAGAAAGATATACGAAAGTAATACAAATGAAATTCTAACCAATATAGATATTACGAACCCGCCAGAAACATTTCATTTTATTAAACCGCAGATAGGGGACAAGAAAAAATTGGTGGAAATGAGCTTAAAAAACGCCTTATTCTTTAAGAAGGAAAAGCTTAATCAAAATGAATCTTCAAAAATTAAGGAGCTTAGAGTTTTAAAACAACTTCAATCTGACTTAAGGCTAAAAGAGCTGCCCATCAAAATCGAATGCTTTGACAACTCTAATATGCAAGGCACAAATCCCACTGCATCAATGGTTCACTTCAAAAATGGAAGGCCTAAAAAAAGTGAATACAGACACTACCATGTGAAAACAGTAATAGGGCCAGATGATTTTGCCTCCATGACTGAGATAGTTGGCAGAAGGTATAAACGACTTGTTGAAGAACAACAAGAACTTCCGAATTTGATAGTGATCGATGGGGGAAAAGGTCAACTAAGTGCAGCAGTCAAAGCTTTGAACAAGCTAAATCTATACGGTAATATCCCAATTATCGGGATAGCCAAAAGACTGGAAGAAATATATTTTCCAGAAGATCCTTATCCAGTTCATATAAGCAAGAAAAGCGAGTCCCTTAAGCTCTTACAAAGATTAAGAGATGAGGCACACCGTTTTGCAATTACATTCCATAGGCAAATAAGGAGCAAAAATTCTTTTACAAGTGAATTAGAAGGAATTGAGGGAATAGGAGAAAAAACGATAGATCAATTACTTGCCCACTTTAAATCTGTGAAGAAAATTAAAGAGGCTTCATTTGAAAAGCTAAGTACTATTATTGGAAATAGTAAAGCAGAACAAATTATAAAAGCATTCAAACAAAAAAAGGAAGACTGAAGCCTTCCTTTTATCAATAATTTATTTGGAATTTAATAAGACCACAGTTCGTGTTCTTTTTCCATCAATTCATATTCAATCCATTGAGATGCCATAATACCTTCTCGTGGACTTTCATCATAAATATCTATAATCATATTATCGCTTGGATTAGCAACCTTAACAATTCGAGCGCTAAACAACCTAAGTGCAAATGCATCTGCAAGATTTTTATGTTCGGCACTGTTTTGGGGATTAAACCAAATCATTTGTTCAGGATTACTTCTGAATAAGTCAACCAAATCTTTATATTTGAAGACCCCAATCACTTTCTCAAGCCCAGAAGTAAAGTTTTCCGCAGGAATTACCAGTTTGATTGCTTGAATATCCCAAACTAAGACAGATCGTTGTCGATCAAAAATCATATCTTCTACTATTTCCAACATCGATACTTGTCTATTAGAAAATTTCGTATCTACTTCCTCAGCCGCAGTATCTTCTTCCTCTTCCTCTTCACCACCTGTATCGTCCCAGCCGTCATCATTTCCCCAGCCACTGTCATCAGAACTACCCCAAGCATCATCGCCACCTGCATTTAAGTCTTGCAACTGTGGATTTTCTAAATCTTCTAAAAACTCTTCTTTTGTTTTTCGATTTTGTAGTGAATCATCCTTATATATAGGAATTATTCCTGCCTTTGCAGATTCAATTATGTGCTTGGTAATCTCGTTACCTGAAGAAAAAAATGGAAGATTTTGTTTTTCTCTCAAATCCATTCTTCTCCATACACGCTTCTTAAACATAATATTATCCTCATGAATCGGGTAGACCGAATTAGGATTATACCCATCGTTGGAGGATTCTTGAGCCTTCACAGGTATCACCAATACCATCAGTAAAGCTCCAATAAATAATAACACAAACTTTTTCATAACCACAAATTTAAAATATCACTAATTTAGAGTAATAGCAATCACTTCCTCGCCTATATTCACTTCCTCGGTATTACCTCTAAAGTTCATTCTTAATACCTGATCAATTTCAACTACCAAACGATCTCCTGGTCTTGCATTAGACATTAATTGAGACAAATTAGCTGTTTCACTAGTTGATTTGATTGGCTGACCAATTGCTCTTGGTCCTCTTGCTAAAGTAATAGTCCATCTATTTACTCTATACCTTGCATCATCTGGTAATTGAGCCTTAAAATTCTCATCTGCAATCGCTTGAGCTCTCAATACTCTTAATGAACCAGCACTTTCTCCCTGTCTTAAGTTAACAGGTTTGGAACCATTAAAAACTTTGATTTCAGGTTTTGGGATACGTTGAACGTCAAATTCAACATTACCAATTTTATTTCCATCGGAGCTCACACCCAAAGTAACTTTTGGCGCACTCGGTATAATAGTTACCAGACCTCTCTCTTTTCCTTGAATTGAGGTACCTCCACTAACAGAAAAGCTTGGATTGTAAGATGTTCCTAAAGCTGGAACTCCGACATTTAGTTTATTTCCGCAATTCAAATATAAAGTACTGAGTGAAGCAGACTGAACCTGAATCACAGGCTTTGCTACAAAATACTCAATTTCATCTCTGTAAACACTATCTTTTAATTTAGCAGTAGCTTCAAATGTTTTTCTTACCGTTCCATCTTCTCCATATGCACCTGGAGTGGCAGTAAATTCGATTTTTCCAGAACCATTTTCAACTTCAATTGGGTTTCCGTTTAAGGTCATTTCAGGATCCTCAGCAGATGAAGAAGCTGCAACAATTAAATCGGCTTTATATTTTGCTCCAGCGGCCACCACCTTAGATTCTGGCAAAGCCACTAATTGAATCAAGTCAAATTTCAAATCTCCAGCACCCACTCTTCTTGCCAAAACATCCAATGCTCTTGATTCATATGCCATTACCTTATTTTGGTAATCACTTATCGTAGCCAATGCCGCAGGAGTTGGCGCACCCATAAATTCTAAAGTAGCCCAGTCTTTTCCTTTTTGGTTAGGATCATCTTTAAACCTTGGATTTTCATTGGCATCTAATGCTAGAGGGGCAAAACTAACAACAGAATCCGCAACTGTTTCATCAACATATTTTGCGTACTCGTTCAATGATTTTTGAAGTTTAATGCCGTTATTTTGATTTTCCGGCATCATATAGTTCCCTACTTTATCGTAATCGGTTTTACCTTCCATTTCACCTTCCTCATTATAACCTCCAGTAATCTCAATGAAAGTATCCTTATATGTTTTCAATTCGGCAATCATAGCGCTGGTTTTCTCGCGGATTTCCTTTGCTTTATCGAGAATCTTCACATCATCAGGGCGACTACCTGATTCCTCCACTGCATTTTCAATTCTCCTTAAAGTATTGCCATTTTGCTCCTTAGCTGCATCAACAGATACTTCTAAAGAGTTATTTATGTCGATGAATTTGTCGAGTACCGTAACACTTACGTTAAGCGCCAAAAGGGCAGTCAGTACCAGGTACATCATGCCGATCATCTTCTGTCTTGGGGTTTCTTTTCCTCCAGCCATAGATTCTATTTTTTAAGCTTTATAAACGAATTAACCTTTCATAGCAGATAGCATATTGCCATATACTTTATTTAACTGAGAAAGATTAGTTGTTAAGTTTTTAACTTCAGTTTGGAATTGTGCTGTATCCTTACTTGCCTCTGTCATACTGTCTAGAGCAGTTGATAAGTTCTTGTAGAACTTATTCATTGCTTTCACATGATTTTGAGAATCTTGCAATTCCATTTCATAAACTTGATTTAAAGCCGTCAAGTTTTTAGTTACCGCTTGTACTTGAGAATGATATTCCTTTGAATCAGTTGTTGCTGATGCCATTTGTTTCATAGCTTCTGCAGTAGTATCATAGGATTTATTCATTTCCATTAATGACTTACTTGCTTGTTTAACGTTATTTGCATAGTCATTAGTAGCAACAGCTGCATTACTTAAATTTGACATTTGCTTTGCTGAATCTGCCATACTCTTCATACCATCACCTAAACTTTTTATCAAGTCTGGCCCTATTTTTCCTTCTTCAAGCACTTTATCTAATTGCTGTGAAGTAGATCCTCCAGAAGCAGATGAAATTTGCTTTTTTCTTGGAGCAGGCTCATCATCAAACTCTTCGGCCAATTCTGGATAAACTTTACTCCAATCAACCTCTTCATGCGCAGGCTCAAATGCACTTAATAAGAAAATAATGGCTTCCGTACTTAAACCAACACCCAACATAAAAGATGCACCTGGAAGGTGTAGAATCTTAAACATGGCTCCGATAATTACGATAGCCGCACCTATACCATAAACCTTGGGCATTATGGTCTTAAATAGTAACTCCTGGAATCCGCCTTTTTTATTACTCATGTTTGTAGTTTTTAATGGTTAATGTCCTAAATATTGTTTTATTTTTTTAAAAAGTCAATTAAAATTCTGCTCCTGATGAACGACCTAGATAAGTCATTGCACATCTGAAACCAATATATGCTCTCGTTGAGTCTTTATGTTCAAATGCTCTCGTACCTGTTTCCAAGTAGTAAGCTATATCTTTCCAAGACCCTCCTCTAATTACCTTACGAGGTTCGCTTTCATCAAAAAACGTAGGATTTAAATCCCATACTAAAGGCACTGATGCCGGATTAAAAGCATCTTCACACCATTCTGAAACATTTCCTGACATATCAAATAAACCAAAATCATTGGGGAAATACGACATTACTTCAGCAGTATATGCATTACCATCATCATAATAATTACCTCGGCCGGGTTTAAAATTTGCTAGCATACAACCTTTAGCATTTCTTATATATGGATTCCCCCAAGGATACTTAGCCATGTCTCTTCCTCCCCTTGCAGCATATTCCCATTCTGCTTCAGAAGGCAATCTAAATGCAGGCATAGGAAATTCACCCATTGACTCTCTATAAGAGTTTAGGTAATCAGTCCTCCACTGAGCAAATACTTTTGCGGCTTCCCAATCAACACCAACAACCGGATAATCATCAAAAGCCGGATGCATATAATAATACTCTTGCATTGGGTCACCCATATGGTTTGTAAAATCCTTCATCCAAACTGTAGTATCAGGATAAAGTTCCTTCATAATATAGTCTCTACCTAAAGTTGATGCTGAGTCTTCCATCATACGCTGGACAAATTGACGATATTCATTATTAGTGATTTCGGTTTCATCCATATAAAACCCACCAATTGTCACCTGTCTGTTAAAATTAATTTGGCTAGCTGCAA
This sequence comes from Marivirga tractuosa DSM 4126, assembly GCF_000183425.1. Taxonomy (NCBI): domain Bacteria; kingdom Pseudomonadati; phylum Bacteroidota; class Cytophagia; order Cytophagales; family Marivirgaceae; genus Marivirga; species Marivirga tractuosa. The sequence goes on along the minus strand of NC_014759.1, from coordinate 3,015,318 downwards.
CATCTTCATCAGCTTGACCCATATGAAAGGTTCCCGCAGGAACTGATCGCATACCATAAGGAGTGGCCATATACCAACCTTCTCTACCTGGAACTCCTACCAAATTGCCACCGTCTCCTGCTCCGCCTCCAAAAAGACCACAGCCTTCAAGGAAAAGAGTAGCAACAAACAAAATTGATAGGGTTAATTTTTTCAAAACACCTTTATTATTCATAACACCTATTTGTTTCTAACTAAACGCTAATATATTATTAATTGTCTAATATATTTTTTACACCTACTAAATTTAACCTTAATTTGTAAGGTTTTATTGTATTTTATATAATTTATAGAAATATCTTCACAATTTTCACAAAAAAGATCTATTAAACAAACATTTTACGATTAATGTCTAAATCTTGGCGTTCGCACTACCTTTTTTCCCGATGTAGATATTGCTGGCAACCTGTAACTCACCATAATTTCATGTGATGTTGCACTTTTTGCACTTTGTTCTACAAGGATATAATCAAACGCATATCCAAATTTTAAAGTATTTTCCTTAAGAAAACTATAGCCCAACATCAAAATAGCAGCCTCTTGCTGCCTAAATGAAAGCCCGCCCCAAATTTTTTCTTTATAAGTAGCAACTGCCGAAACATCAAAAGTGTAAGAACTAAACTCCGTAGTTCTTACTAAAAAGCTTGGCGTTAAATTAACATCGTAATTTATAGGAAATGTGTAACCCGCAGTTAATAAAAGATCTTTAGGGTATGGGTTTCGATTTCTGTCTGCTCCAAATCCAAATTCCGCTTCAATCAAATGATTAAAAGCCGCACCTACGTAGAAATCTTTATGCTGAAAATTAACTCCTAGTGAAAAATCGGGTCTTACTTGCGTGGCTTGAATATTTTCGATTTCCGGATCTGGATCGATGTATACGTAAGCATCCTTATTAGTATTTTGAGTTATAATTCCTCCTCTAAACCCTATGCTTATTTTTGACTCTTTAATACCTAAGTGATAAGCACCAGAGGCTTGTACTTGTATATAGTTAAGTTGGTTTACGATGTTTTCATTCAAAACATAAAAACCAAAACCACTATTATACCTCATTACAGGAGAAGTTAACGAAACCAACTGAGAATTTATCCCGCCAACTGGACCATTGGTTGGAGCATATCCAGCCCATTGGGTTCTGTGCATTGCAGTTAATTTTGTATACCCTTCAACACCAGAATAAGCTGGGTTGTTAAAAAGGTTATTGAACATATAATGTGAAAACTGCACGTCCTGCCCATTCAGCTTTTGAAAGCTAATTATTAAAAGAAAAACACATACTATTTGTACTAATTTTTTCATATCCTCAACACTTTAGAAGGATAAATATAATAAAAATAACTTTTGTTCAAGCTATTATGTAATAAATTTAAAGTTATTATAGAATAATAGGTGTCTAAACACCTATTATTCAATTATTTAAGACCATTAGCTTTTTTAATATAAAGTTCCAATGCGCCAGTCATAGATGGGGCATTTGGTAATGGTGCTTCAATATCAATAATTAAACCTGCATCTCTTGCTGCTTTAGCAGTTGTAGGACCAAAAACAGCAATTCTTGTTTTGTTCTGTTTGAATTCAGGGAAATTCACAAATAATGAATTGATTCCTGAAGGACTAAAGAACGCCAATATATCATAAGTAATATGTTCTAAATCAGATAAATCAGCAGCTACAGTTTTGTAAATAGTAGCTTCAGTGAAATTGTATCCATTCTTTGTCATAAAAGAGGGAATATCATCTTTCCTGATGTTGGAACACGGAAACAAGTACTTTTCGTTCTTGTGCTTTTTAATTACGTTTAAAATATCTTGTGCGGTTCTTTCACCCACGAAAACTTTTCGCTTCCTAACTACAATATATTTTTGAAGATAATTCGCAGTTTGTTCTGAAATACAAAAATATTTCATTTCAGGTGGCATCTCGATCTTGCTGTCCTTGCATATCCTGAAAAAATGATCTACTGCGTTTCTACTGGTAAATATAATAGCAGTATGTTTCAGTATATCAATCTTTTGCTTCCTAAACTCTTTCGAGTCTATAGGATCTACATTGATAAATTGCCTGAAATCAATTTTAATTTTGTACTTATCCGCCAATTTATGGTACGGAGAATTAGAAATATCAGCCGGTTCAGGTTGCGAAACCATTATACTTTTTACCGGATAAAATCGGTCTTTTACAGATGTTGACATGTTAATAGGTCTACTTTGAAAAGTTTTATCTCATGAAATATTTTAGTCCAATTAAAAATGGGAATATTTCTGTGGTGCAAAAGTAAGAAAATAAATAGAGATTACTGAAACTGCTTAATTTTAATATTTTAAAATATAGCAATAATAGTCTGATTATATAAAAACTTAGCACACCATATAATGCTATAGTTAACCAAGAGGTAGGAATTTCACCCATAAATAGATATATAAAAATTGAACTAAAAAATAATATTGCGATAAAAAAAAGATTGATATTAAGCATTTCCTTAACATAAAAGGCTGGTATTTTGCTATTGCCAAATAAATTAGAAGCAATTGCAATCAATATTACTTTTGCAGCTAATCCTACAGCTACTATTGCTAATATTTTCAAATATTCCATTATTCCATTGGCTTCTATCCCCAAAAAGCCAACATTCTTTCCTAAACTTAAAAAGTAAATTAGCCCAGCTGTTAGAAATGTATAGAACCCTGCAAACACTATATTATCTTGATCCATTATTCGAACTCTGGATTGCTCCCCCTCATTCAGCCTCGTTGTGAAAATTTTATTGAAAGAAAATATATCTCCTGTTCGCTTTGCATAGTTAAATTTGATAACGACCAAAAATATGGATGCCCCAATTAGAAGGATCATTAATATATTATTTGAAATCCATTGTTTCTCCCTTCCCTCAATCTGCAAGCTTGAATAAGCTGTGCTTTTATTTTCATACTTAATAGAGTAAAGGCCGTAGCTTAATTTTCTAAGACTTCTATCTAATGTTAAAAATATGTCTTCATTATTAACTCCTGTTTTGAAAGAGTATTTTAATAAGCCATCGGATGATTTAGCTAATAAACTGTTTTCTTGAAATAAATAAACAGGGGCATCTGACTTCGCCTCAAGCCGCAATTCATGAGAATAACCCACCTTTAGCTTAATTTGCCTTAAACTATCGGAAGCCCATTTTACAGAATTGTAAATAGTATCCGTTTGGTGCCAAACTCGCAATTCCTTCTCAGAAGTTGCCTTAACTCCATCCTTCTCAGGGTTTTGTTGGCTGCAAGAAAGGAAACAAAATAGCAAAAAGAAGAATACTAGCCTATACATTAATAATTATTGTATTATTTTGTTGTGGTCTAAAAAACTGCAATATAACCAAAATGCACCTTCCCCTGTGAAAAATCAGGCATATTTCCTGCTTCCTCTCCCAAGGCATATATTATTCTAAACCAACCATTCTTACTTTTAATATCTAAACCAGCTCCCATTGCATAAACCCACCCAATATTGGATTGTAATTTTGCAACATCAGTTAAAAGGAAAAAGCTCGACTTTTGATCTAAAAAATATCTATAATTCAAATTTAATAAGCCGTAATATCGAGTATAAAAAAAGTTTCTATCGAAACCTCTCAAATTTTGAAGCCCTCCTAATCTCAATAAGTCATTCTGAGCTAGTGCTGGATTTTGAACTGCCATATATTGCGGAACCGCCTGGATTAAAAACCTCTTCCATAGTACTTTTTGCAAATGGACTTTAAATCCTCCGCTGAAAGTATTACTACTTTCTGGGACATTCTGCCATGACATGGGCAAAGTTGAAAAATTTGTGATTTCCTTCTGTCCTAAACTAAAATTAAGTTGTGCAAACGCATAATCTTTCAATTGAGGATAAGTTAAAATCCTCTTCCACTTTAAATCTACCAAAACTGCATTGACTGTTGAACTTCTCAACGGATTCAAAGTTGCAATTTCTTGCTGTGAAAATTCTCTTAATACATTATTAGTCAACCTTTGATAGGACAATCCTATTTGTAAAGAGCGCCACAAAGGGTAATGACTCCCAAATTGTAAATCTGTTTGTAAAAAGGTACTGTCTTCTTGCAAAAGCTCAAAGCCAGAATTAAGACCCATTGGACTTCTAAAAGCATAAGATTGCTGCAGGTTAATATTAAGAAATTGGGAACTTGCAGAGTACTTTTGCCAAAACACATCCATGCCAACTCCTCTTTTAAATAGATTCCGCAATCGAGCATCCACTTGCCCTGTTAAATTTGTACGGGAACCATCGGGCACCAGGCCGATTATAGCATCAAACTGATTACTACTCTCTTCCTTAATAGTTAAACGAATGATTGCCTTATTATTTTCAAATGCCAATCCCGGTTGAGACGAAAGACTAAGAAAATCTAATTCGGTAATTTTATCAGCAATACTAGAATATGACTTTATATTAAAAGGTTCATTGTAATTCAATTCTAAAAGATTGCTTAAATAGCCTATGTTTATTGACTGGCTGTCTCCTTCCATATCTAATGAGTCATAGAGGATAAAGTTTTGTGATTCTATATCAATTGAGGCTACAACCTCATTTTTATCTAAATCAACTATTGACAAATTGGCTTTTGCCAAAGGATAGCCATTTTCATGGTAATTTGACTTTATAAATTCGTTTAGCTTTCTATTTAAAAGAAATTGATTCGCAATCTTGCCTTCCAAATTTTGGACAAGGGGAATCTCAGTAGGCAACTTGTCTTCAAAGACTTTAATTATTTTCCAGTAAAAAGCTTTCCCTTTTTGTACTTGGAGATTTCGCTCAGAATCAATTTCTACCTTAGCTTCCCAATATCCGGCTCTAATTAAGGAATCTTGAATTAGTTTTTTCTGTTGAGAGAGGCTATCAACTGGATTTTGCGCTAAAGAAATTGACAAGCCTGTAAAATATAGAAGAGACAATAGCAGGTACTTCTGTAAAATTCGAATTAGATTTGCATTAGTTTTGGCAGGTATATACATACATATTCCCTTTTGTAAGCAGGCATGCTTCTACTGTGATTTTCATTTTTCCACCAATATGGCGATTAAAAACGAAATGGTGGAAGCAATCTGCAAAGAAATTGAACTTCAGCAAGATTATCTGAAAGGCGAGCTAGTTGAATCCATCTATTTTGGTGGAGGAACACCCTCTGTTTTGAATGAAGGCCATTTAAAGTCCATCTTTACTAAACTTAATAAGCATCATAGAATTTCTTCAGAAGCTGAAATTACTTTTGAAGCTAATCCTGACGATATCACGTCATCGAAATTAGATGAGCTGTTCCAAAATGGTATTAATCGGTTAAGCGTGGGCATTCAATCTTTTGACGAAGACGTTTTAAAGTGGATGAACAGGGCGCACAATAGCAAACAAGCCTTTCAGTGTTTGGAGTGGATTAATGAAAGTGAATTCAATAATTTCAGTTTGGATTTAATTTATGGGATTCCTATTTCTAGCCATGAGACTTGGGAAAAGGATTTAAGAACATTGGTTGATTTTCAACCTCCTCACATATCATCTTACTGTTTGACCATTGAGCCGGATACTGTTTTTGGAAGATGGAAACAAAAAGGAAAGCTTAACGAAGCATCTGAAGATTATGCCTCTGAGCAATTCTACCATTTAGCTGAATATTTAAGAAAGGCTAATTATGAGCATTATGAAGTCTCCAATTTTGGAAAAGCAGGTTTTCACTCTAAACACAATAGTAGTTATTGGCAGCAAAAGCCTTATTTAGGAATTGGACCTGCCGCTCATTCTTATGATGGGAAAAACAGACAATTCAACATTTCTAATAACGCCAAATATTTAAGCGCTATTCAAACGAATGAAATCCCTGCGGAATTAGATTTGCTTACCGCTGAAGACCGTATCAATGAGTATTTGATGACTTCTTTGAGAACTTCCATTGGTTGCAACCTTTCATTTTTAATAAATGAGCTTCAATATGATTTACTAAAAAATGCAAAACCTCAAATTGAGCAATGGAAAAGCTCCGGGCTTTGCATTTTAGAAGATGATTATTTGAAGCTTACTTTAAAAGGAAGGCTATTAGCTGATAAGTTGGCTTCTGATTTGTTTTTGGTGGATTGATTCTTGCAGGGAAAATAAAAAATAGTTACTCAAATATTTTTACTCAAGCCGCAAAGCTATCCCCCGGTCGGTGGCTCACCGACCGGAAGCAGAAAAGGCGAGTATCATAAGCAGATGGTCGGTGAGCCACCGACCATGGTAACATCGTGCTTTAAAGACTCATCAAATCTTTAAATTTAGTGGCTTGTCTACGGCTTACTTCTACCTTATCACCGCCTTTTAATTTAACCATTAAGCCGCCATTAAACCAAGTTTCAATTTCATCTATCCACTCCAAGTTGATAATATGCTTTCGGCTCACTCTGAAAAAATGCTTATTGTCTAATTTTTCATCCAAAGCATTTAATGACTTATGAATCATGGGCTTGTTTTTATCAAAATATACTTTGATATAATTGCCGTCTGATTCAAATAAGCGGACATCCTTCAATTTTACGAACCAGCAATTATCGCCATCCTTAACAAATACCTGATCATTAACCGTAAGCTGACTGCTGTTTTTGTTTTGTTCATTTTTAGTCGCTACCTCTTGCCTGATTTTATTGATGGACTCTGTTAATCTTTTGGGTTCTATTGGTTTTAAGAGATAATCCAACGCATTGAATTCAAAAGCTTTTAAGGCATATTCATCATAGGCAGTAGTAAATATAACCTTTGGAGTCTTTTCTAAAGTTTCCAATAGCTCAAAACCCGTTCTTCCTGGCATTTGAATATCTAAAAATATAAGATCTGGACTCAGCTTGTCAATCATTTCTTCTGCTTCGTCTGCATTGGCTGCTTCACCTAATATTTCAATATCCTTATATTCTGCTAACAAATTGCTCAATTCCTTCCGAGCCAACCTTTCATCATCAATAATTAATACCTTCATATTCTTAAATTAAAATTTTCAATAACTGATCTGAGGAATTTTAACAGTGGTTAAAACTACACCTTCTTGTTCATTTTTTATACTAAACGAAGCCTCTTTTTCAAAGATTAACTTTAATCGCTGTTTTGTATTCTCAATTCCAAAACCTTTATGCTTTCTTCTTTTATCCAATTTAAAATTGCCTGAATTTCTAATGGAGATCTTCAAACATTTTTTATCATCCAGCTGCGTTTCTATAGAAAGCTTTCCTCCAGACGTTAGATTCGAAATACCGTGTTTGATGCCGTTTTCTACCAAAGTTTGAATCATTAAAGGAGGAACTTGATATTTATAAGATTCAGGGTGGATTACAAATTCCGTGGTTAACCTCTCCTCATACCTTATTTTTTCTAATGCCAAAAAGTCAATAACTGTATTCAATTCATCATTGAAGTTAATCAATCTTTTCTTATCCAAAATTAAAGAGTTCCTAAGTATGTTGGATAATTGTGTGATAGAATTCTTTGCCTTTGCAGGATCTTCATCCACCAATGCCCTTACGCTATTTAAAGCATTAAATATAAAATGTGGATTGAGCTGTGATTTCAAGTTATTCAATTCAATCTCATTCATCGCTGCATCAAATTTGAGCGAGCGATTATAATTCTCAACATAGTGATACATGAAGTAAACTAATGACCAAAGAAAGAACAAGATCAAATAGGCTAGAATATTTAGAAAAATCACCCTAGGGTTAAGATCAAAAGCAGGGTCTAGAAAACCTAGTAATGATGACAGCCCAAATAAAAACCCGTAATTAATAATGCTGAGAATAAAGCATGCAATGATTACTCTAACTACGAGTTTTTGAATAATTATTTTCAGCCAACCGTTTCTAATAATAAAGTTTCTATAAATATGGGTGAGGCAAATATAAAAAGGGACAAGAATGAGCTGGACAATTATTTGCTGAGTAGAAAGATTTTCTCCAAAGTATGCTAAAAAAATATTGAGTAAGCCATAGGCAGACCAACCAACAATTTGAAGTGTCCAATACAGTAACTTTTTATTCATTATATTATAAGCTCAAAAAATGGATAATTCATTTTTTACTTAGTACAAAATAAGCTTCTTTTTATAGATTTAAGAAACCGTCTATCAAATCATAAAGTATTAAGTTTTATCTTTCTGGCTTTTTATTTTAGGGACGAACGGGCGGATTATTAAACGCGTTCCTCTGTCATAAGTGAAATAGTTCCATATCCAATTGCTGAGAATCACAATCTTATTTCTAAAGCCAACTATAGAAATCAAATGAACAAACATCCATATGAACCAGGCAAAAAAGCCTCCAAAATGAAGGTTCTTAGGTAGGTCAACCACTGCCTTGTTACGTCCTACAGTTGCCATACTTCCCTTATCTAAATACTTAAATGGCTTTTGTTCTTTTCCTTTTAAAGAGGCTAGAATATTTTTTGACAGTCTTTCTCCTTGTTGCATTGCAACTGGAGCAAGCATAGGATGCCCTTTAGGGAAATCTTCTGTTTCCATTAAAGCGATATCTCCAACAGCATAAATATTATCGGTGCCCTCCACCAAATTATAACGATCCACTTTATACCTGCTGTTTTTTACACTTTGCTCAGAAAGTCCTTCAATTACATTGCCCATAACGCCCGCTCCCCAAAGAAGAGTAGCAGCAGGAATAGTTTCATTATTATTAAAGACTACTTTCTCTCCATCATAGCTATCCACCATGGTGTTGAGCTTTACATTTACTTCAAATTTCTTAAGGTATTTTTGTGCTTTTTTATCAGCAAACTCAGACATCCCTCCTAAAAGTCTGTCCATTCCCTCAACCAAATAAATGTTTAGCCTATTAAAATCTAAATCAGGATAATCATTTGGTAACACATGCTTTTTAAGCTCTCCTAAAGCTCCCGCTAACTCAACCCCGGTTGGTCCACCTCCCACAATCACGATATTCATCAGACGTTCTATCTTTTCTTCATCAGAGCTCAATACCGCCTCCTCAAAATTTTGTAAGATATGACTTCTAAAATCCAATGCTTGCGGGATTTGTTTAAGCGGAAATGCCTTTTCAAATTTCTCATTTTGACCAAAGAAGTTTGTTTTTGAACCTGCTGCGATAATCAGATAATCAAAGGACAATTCACCTACATTACTCATCACCTTACTGTCCTCCTTATCAATTCTAGAAACAGTAGCCATTCTAAAAAATATATTTTTGTGATTTTCAAGCAGCTTTCGCAATGGTCCAGCTATTGAATCGGGTTCTAAGCCTGCAGTTGCAACTTGGTAGAGCAATGGCTGAAAAGTATGGTAATTGTGTCTGTCCAATAATACTACTTGCACATCCTGACCTGCAAACTTTTTGGCCATCGTGATTCCTGCGAACCCTCCGCCAATAATCACTATTCTCTTTTGTTTTGTATTAGGTATTTTAAACGAATTTGGCTTATCCATAAATGATTATTCTTAAAAAGTAGACACTTTATTAACTCCTTTAAAATTATTAGGTTTTATGGATTAAGTAGGTAATTATATAGTATTAACACTCATTTATTCTTACATAAGTGAATAAATTTTTAGGGTGTTTTTATATTAAATCATTACCTTTTAAACCTCTTGAAAGAATTCAAAAACGAAATAATAAAAATAAACCAAACCTTCGTTTAGCTTACTTAAACGAAGATTAATTTCATTCTAACTTTATTGAGTCCAATTTGATAAAATTTTTACTAAAATTTACCAAATCAACGATCTTTTACAAATGACTGATTTCCTGTGGTTTACAACAAATAGCTTTAAATCAAGACAAAATAAATTCTCAGTAGAATTAAATGAAATAAGAAAGTAAGTTATGGCCGACTAAAGAATATAATTCAACTAAATTTAAAATAATATTATGATATCAATGGAAAAATCAGAATATCCTATATATCTACAAATATTTCCTTTTACGGATATATATTACATGTAAAGTACATTTGCCAAATTATTTTTTAATAATGGGAAGCAACTTTCCTATAATATTCTGCGTCCTCCCTACATAAGAACCTAAAACAAAATATTATGAAAAGGGCAATAGTAATTTTAGCATTCATTCTTACATTTGGAAATCTATATGCTAATGAAGAGAAAGTATCAATTGATGAAAAATTAATCAAGGAAGTAAAGGCTGAAATGGAAAAGCCTTTCTATTTCATAGATTCGTTAGAGGAAGAGCCAGATGTGTTGGTATACAGCATTGAAGGAAAACTTTTACATAGCTTTCAAAAAGAAAATATTGATCCTATAGCCATGAGAAATGCCGATTTTATTATGGAAACCAACTCACAGAAAATATTTATTAAAATGACGGAACTAAACCCTAATATTTAAGCTTTATTAGGTATAGTTTAATTCATAGTGAATGGTTGATGTTTTGGTAAGTAAAAGCCTCCACGCTGAAAAGCAGGAGGCTTTTTACTTTATAAAACCTTTTCTTAGTAATTAATTACCACTTGCAACTGAGTCTAATAATCTCAAGGCATTTGGCCCTAAATGCTTTGCAATGATTTTCCTGTAGCTAGGGCTATTTCTGTACGATTCGGTTAAGAATTCGTTAAATGGCTTCACCCAATCACTATTTTTTGGCATCAAAATCCCAAACTCTTCGGCAGTTTGATCTCCTGCCGGATGTCTCTTAATTGGTTTATTAGATTGTAGAGCGTCTAAATAATAAGTGAAATCTACATTTATAAAATAGTTTTCATCCCTACCAATCATTACCATACCTTCATCAAAGTAATTAACATATTCAATTTTTAAATCAGGGAAGTGCTTATTTTTAATCTTCATTATCTGCTCTTCATTGGTAGTTCCTTTTATCGTAATAGCTGTTTTACCTGCAAATACATCTGAAATATTGGTAATATCACTTAGCGTAGGAACCTCTTTATTAGTCAACAGCATAGCTATATTAGTAATGTAAGGAGGGCTGAAATTATATTCACTTTTTCTTTTTGCCGTAATTGTAGTATTACTTAAACCAAATACTCCATTTGATGATTTTTTAACTGCCCCTAAATAATCTGTAAAGTTATTAGCATGTTGCTTTTCAATAGTCGAATTGACGGTGATCCCATATTTATCCAAAAGGAAAAATTCAAAATCGCTCATAATGTCCACGCAAACCCCTGTAACTTCCCCACCAATGTTAGCAGCAAAGCCTGGAGCTTCAGAATAAACATATGTTAAATTAGCCGTTTTGCTTTCCTTTGCCTTTGCAAATGTATCGCCTGAAAACTGTGCCTGAGATTCGAACCCTAAGCAAAGTAGAGAGATGATAAATACTGACCTGAGTAGTAACTGTTTCATAGTAATAATTTAGTGTCCAATTTGAAAAGTACTTAAATCGATTATAATTAGAAAGTAATTTTCTGTAAATCAAATACTTTTATCGATAAAATAAAATTAATAAAAGAGTGAATGGTTAAATATTACTTTGGAAAGGCTTAACATATAATTTTTCTAAGTTAATATAATAATATTTCCTATAACCATAAAAAAAGCGCAGTTTCCAGTGAAACTGCGCTTTTCATGCTTACCGCTCTAATAGTTTAACTGTCAATAGAGCCCATCACTCTTTGCATAAAACCATTCAAGGCTTCCTTTTTTGGTGTGCCGGACTTCACATCCTTGTGAACTTCTAAGGCTCCCGATAAATTGGAAAGCAGTTCTCCTATTACTTCCAGCTCCTCATCTTTTATGCCTTTTGCTTCAATCAAATCTTCGAGTAGATCCATGCTTTCTACCACATAATCTTCATCGTTTTTTTCAATAAACTCTACTACGTGCTTAATTATTGGTAACCTCATCTAATAAATCTGTTATAATACTTGGTTTATTTCCTGAAATAGAATTTACTAATTTACCGTTTTTAAACCCGGCAAATGTAGGCAAGTTTTTCACCTCAGCTAATGACCTTGAGTTCGGTTGTTTTTCGGCATCCACGTACACAAATTTTATGTTTTCATTTTCTCCTGCCAACCTTTTAAATTTAGGTTTGGTAATCTTACAATTGCCACACCAAGTAGCTCCGTACTGCACCATTACCAACTCATTATCATTAACTATCTCTTGTAAATTATCTTCTGCTAATTCTATCATTTTCAAATTCTTTAAAGTTCTTTTTAATTTCTACTTAAATGAACCACAAAATTACGAATAGGTTACGATTAATTAAATTGATTGTTTGCATATGATTATAGACAAAATCTATCTCTTTAGAAGCAGATTATAACTGCTCATATATTCTATTAAAAGAAGTTGACTTCATTATATATGATTCTAATTCACTTACTGGCATTCTCTCTTGCTCGGTACTATCTCTATGTCGAATCGTAACGGTCTCATCCTCTAATGTCTGATGATCTACAGCTATACAAAATGGTGTTCCGATCAAATCCTGACGAGTATAGCGCTTCCCGATAGATGCTGCTTCTTCATAAACTACATTGAAAGCACCTTTCAAGGATTTGTATATCTCCTGTCCTTTCTCTGGCAAGCCATCTTTTTTGGTTAAGGGCAAAATTGCAGCTTTCACAGGAGCCAAAGCAGGATGGAGCTTCAAATAGGTTCTTGTTTTTATTTTATCTCCTTCTCCTACTTCTTCATTTTTAAACGCACTACAGAACAACATTAAAAACAGTCGATCGCAACCCACTGAAGTTTCCACGACATAAGGAATGTAATTTTTGCCAATTTCCGGGTCGAAATATTGTAATTTCTTTTTCGAAACCTCTTGGTGGCTCTTTAAATCAAAATCCGTACGGCTGTGAATTCCCTCAACCTCCTTAAAACCAAATGGAAACTTATATTCTACATCAACTGCAGCATTTGCATAATGGGCGAGCTTTTCATGCTCATGCAAACGCAAATCCTCACTTGCAATGCCTATGGCTTTATGCCATTTTAAGCGCATATCTCTCCATTTCTCATACCACTCCATTTCTTCACCAGGGCGTACGAAAAATTGCATTTCCATTTGCTCAAACTCACGCATTCTGAAAATAAACTGACGCGCAACTATTTCATTTCTGAAAGCTTTTCCAATTTGGGCAATTCCAAAAGGGACTTTCATTCTGGCTGTTTTTTGAACATTTAAGAAATTAACAAAAATACCCTGGGCAGTTTCAGGTCTTAAATAAATTTTCCCTGAACCATCAGATACACTTCCCATTTGTGTTGAGAACATTAAATTAAACTGACGCACTTCTGTCCAGTTGGCTGTTCCCGAAATAGGACATTTGATATCTTCAGCAATAATTAGAGCTCTAACAGCTTCCAAGTCTTCCGCTTCAAGCAATTGTCCTGTTTTTTTCAATAGGGTATCTGCCTTTTCTTGATCTCCAGAATTTTCGTATTCGGCTGCTTTTTCTTCCAATAAAACATCCGCTCTGTATCTTTTTTTGGAATCTTTATTGTCGATCATGGGGTCATTGAAACTCTCTATGTGACCCGATGCCTTCCATGTATCAGGATGCATAAAAATAGCAGAATCTAAGCCAACAATATCATCATTGAATCGAGTCATAGTATTCCACCAAAGCTCTTTGATATTTTTCTTTAATTCTGCTCCATATGGCCCGTAATCGTACACAGCTTGCAGGCCTTCATAAATTTCGCTTGAAGGATATACAAAACCATATTCTTTTGCGTGAGCAATTATATCTCTAAAAAGTGTGTTTTCGGGGGTTTGTTCTTTCTTTGCCATGCCGCAAAGATAATTTAATTCAATTATGGATAAGAAAGGATTGTTTGAAATTTTAGGATTTCGGCAATTTTATACTAAAAGTAGTTCCTTCGCCTCTCTCAGATTCGAGATTTATGCTTCCACCCAATCGTTCTACCATATCTTTTACGATATACAAACCTAATCCGGATCCTTTAGAATTTTCTGAAGCTCTAAAAAACATGTCAAAAATTTTCGGTTGAGCTTCACTGGGAATCCCTTGACCATTATCGACAACTTTTACCAAAACCTCTTTCCCTAAATCTTCGGTTTGGACGGCAACATACTTTCCCGAATGAGCATGACGATGATATTTAATGGCATTATCGACCAAATTATTAAGAATTACACCTAATCTACCCTTATCAGTTTTTAATATAGTGTCTTCTTCAATTCTCATTCTAAAATCAATATCAGCAGAGAGTTCCCGATACTGCGTATTCTCAAAAATTTCGGACACCAATTCACGAATATTTACCGATTGCTTAATGACTTCCGTTCTAGTATTACGAGCAAAACTGATGATTTCATCGATAAATGTATAAAGCTTTTTTACTCTATTCTTCATCATGCCAAGCAGTTGCTTCAGCTCCTGAGTATCATCAGTGGTATCGCCTATATTGATTAAGCCTTGTATGGAATTTAATGGTGCACGTAGATCGTGAGATACGCTGTAAACAAATCTATCCAACTCAGCATTGGTTTGCTCCAGCAGCTGATTTTTTTCTTTAATTTCTTCTTCCCTTACTTTCTTTTCTGTGATATCAACCAAAGAGCCCACCATTCTTATTGGCTTTTCGTCACTAGACCATTTGGCTTGCCCCGATCCTTGAAACCACCGATAGCTCCCATCTTTACATTTTAATTTATATTCAACTGAAAAAGGCTCTTTGTTCTGAAGATGACGTTTAAAATCGCCTACCAATCGAGGATAATCAGATTTCTCTGCCAAAAGATTTTTAAAAGCATTTTGACCGGGAGAAAAATCTTTTGGGTTATAACCCAATAGCTCATACAACTTTGGAGACCACCATTGCTGATCTTTATTAATGTTTTCCCAATCCCAAATACCGGCATTGGTGCCTTCTACCGCTAAGCGAAATCTTTCTTCACTTTCCTTTAATTTACGGTCTTGCTCCAAAATCTTCTGTTCAGATTTATACTGCAGTTTCACCTGGAAGTAAATTACCACAATTAGCCCCACGAAAGTGAAAAAATAATTAAGGAAGTAAATTTTGTCCTCTTTAGCTTCATTGATAGTATCAACTGTTACAATCTTGTAGGCTGTTAACTCACTTATCACAAAACAAGCAAAAGCAATCATCCCATAAAAAAGCCAAACTTTTACGTTTTTATATCCAAACAAGGTAATAGAAGCCACTAAAATAGGGAAAAGGTAAAGTTGAGAGCCGTAATATTTCCCTTCGTTGGACATGAAAATAAACACAAAAAATATCGCGATGAGTAATAAGCTATGCTTGGCTAATTCATATTTTCCAAAACGATTTAGCAAGAATCCAAAAATTCCACCAAAAATCCCCACCATAAATGATGGTGTTAAGGAAATATCCCATAAAAACACATTCAATAATCCATTGACGGTGCTAATAAAGGATAGAATTAAGCAACAAACGCCAACCAATAAAGCCTTGCGGTAATCTCCTTCAGATTTTATGTGAGTCCCTCGACCCAGTATAATATTTCGAAATGAATATTTTTTCATACTGTTAATCAGTAAATATACTTATTTTTCGAAATATTTTTAATTACGTAAGACGTAACAAATGACCTTAGATGTATTATTTTAACCCAATTTGGGTGATAATATCTGTTTAAATATTATTACGCAGTGAGTTATGCTATTTGGGAGAGAATTATGCATGTAATAAATACCAAACTATTTTATTAAACAAAAACAAGGGCTAACGAGACAATTTTTTCGCTTAAATCTTCTTTTTCAACTACTTTTTTGAAGCATGAAAGTTCCCATTGTATGCCGATTTTGAACTACTACTTCTTTTGCTGGCTCAATAAGCTCGATATTAAGCCTATTCAAATCTTCTATAAATCTATCCTTATTCACCACAAACCTAATTTGCTCATAAGGAAACTGATATATCTGATGTTCAACCTCCAATGCATGATCTGGAATGAAGAGATCTGTCATAGTTCGAATGAAAATTTTACCTTTAGGTTTAAGCAAACGGACTAATTCCATAAGCATCATATGAAAATGTTCTTCGCTTTTGGCAAAATGAAGAACTGCACTGCAGATAATCACATCAAAAGATGAATCTGGAAAAAGAATTTTATCTAGCTTCATTAGCTGAAATCTGGCATCTATATTCTGAAGCTTATTCTTTTTGGCAATTAATTTCAAGAATTGAATAGCTTCAGGATTTTGATCAATTCCGAATACATCTAGATTGTTATTAAGACAATAAATGAGGTTTCTACCTTCTCCACAACCAGCATCTAATATTTTAGCATCATCATGTAAATACCCTTTTAGGATAAAATCCAACCAATACAAATCAATATTCCCTAGCTCATTATTCAGTTCTTTCCAATCCATTTCTATATTGGCTATAAGATTTATTAAATGCCTCTTTTCCTAATTCCACTAGCTCATTGCTTTTGTAGAATTCAAAAGTGCCGCATGAATTTCTAGAAACTTGAATCAACATATCCGGCTTAATGATTTCCATTTGCAAGCTGGTCATTTTTTCCTGCATCAAATCAATAGATCTATTGAGCAAATCAAAATAACCTAATTTTTTAGGGGTGGTACTTGCCTCTTTCCCAGTATTCTTCGGTAAATACCTTCGAATACGAGCTGTGAATTCATCCAAAAACTGCTTGTTTTTTTCATCTTGCTGTACTTCTTCTGCTGTGACTGCTACTTTTTTCTCAAAAGGAATTTCGGCATTTACATCAACCGCAATTAAGATGTCTCCAGCAGTTCTTTTCACTCTATTTAAAGGGATAGGATTTAGCACTCCGCCATCAACTATTTCCTCATTTTCAAGGTACACAGGAGTCATTACCGTTGGTATAGCGCAGGAAGCCCGTAACGCATCCATTAAATTCCCTTCTGAAAAAAGCACTTCTTTTTGTGTTCTAATATTGGAAGCAACTGCAGTAAAAGGAATAGGAAAATCTTCAATATTAAATTCGCCTAATAGCTTTCTCATCTCTTTGAACACTTTCTCGCCACGAACTACACCTTGCAAACTCAGCGTAAAGTCCAACAATTTAAAGACATCAATTTTATCGAAATGAGTCACCCAATCTTTGTATTCTTGCATTTTTCCTGCAGCATACAATCCTCCAATGACAGCACCCATGCTTGAACCAGCTATAGAAGAAATCTCAAAACCCTTTTCCTCTAATGCTTCAATTACGCCAATATGGGCAACCCCCCTGGCGCCACCACTACCTAAAACTAAGGCTACTTTTTGTTTCATGTGTATATCATTGTTTATTAAGGCCACATGGAATCTTTGATTAAAAATTCCTGCCATAGGCAGGCAAGCTATCTTCGGTTGGTGTAAAATTCGAAGCTACATTTTTAATGTCGATTTCATGTCAATTAAAAAATTTGGCTGACAGGCAATTTAGTAAAAATAAGAGAAGCAGAATAGGCTTCTATACCTAAAGCTTTATTTATTCTTTCCAACAAACTTTAAAGCAGCAATTGCTAGTGCAAAAACTAGCAATGGAAATATAAACGATAATTCCACCCCATATAAAATCTGTTGATCTGTTATGTGAACAGGAAAAAATAGAGACAAGATATCGCAATGATTATTTGCAATAATATTTTGAGCGTTTTCATCCTGAATTTGAAGTAAGCAAATAAATTTAATGCTCTTAAAATGGCATCTGTTTTTCTATTAATTTTCTTTTGCCCAAAACAGCAAATATACTGTAAGTAATTAGCACGACAAAAAATACAAACATGCTTAAAGGCCCTACATATATTCTAAAAATTGAATGATTTATTTCCATTGCTTCAGAAAAACTCTGGATAGATTTAAATCTTATTATTAAACTAGTTACAGAAATAAATCCGGTAATTAATGCTGCAAAACCAAAGGATGTTGTAGCAGCATATCCAATTTTGCTAAGGAATTTAATAAATTTCATACCCAAGAATAATTGAAATTCCTGAAATGTAAAAGATTTGGCAATGGTGATTGTTTCTAAAGTTTTTAAAAAGAACGAAAGTGGATTGCCAAGGTCTCTTTGGGAACAGTACAAAATCAATCCTTCATTTAGAACCCATTTCTTCTATATCTCTTTTAGCTTTTTCAAGTTTCGGATCAAGTATAACTGAGTTATAATTATTCCAAAACTCTTCATTATATGGCTTTTCGACTTTGAATAAATCTTGATCAAAGTCTATAGTTTCTCTATTCCTAATCCTTCTAAAATCTCTTCTTCTGGTTTTTACATCCGTTACATAAAAAGCGGCATCATAAAACTGTACAGCATTTTCTCCATCTTCCGTTTCTGTTTGCCAAGCATCTCTTACTGGTGCCTTCCATTTTATGTAGCTTAAATAGTACTTTTTGCCGATTTTTCTATACGACACAACTGATTGTTTATAAATACTATTCAAAAACAGTTTCTCTTGATCCCTATTAAATCTAGCTTCATTGGAATCTTCAACTGCGAAAAATTGACTATTAAATTCCAACTTTAACATTCCAAAATCATCAGCATTAATATATATTTTTCCGAATGATTGAAGGCCTCCAAGGTGGAAAGAAGGAGAGAAATAACTTAAAACATATATCAATCCTTCACTCGACTGAATAACTGAATCTAACTCAAAATCATATCTACTGTGGATATCATTTAATAATTTATATTCTTCAATTCGGTTATATCCTCTGATACCATCAAACTCAAAAGATTTATACAAATTATTTTCGTCTCCACTCATGAAGTATTTATATACTCTTTCAAAAAAACTATAATCTATATAATCCTCGCTCTTTTTTAATTCATCCAAACGTATTTTTAATCGGCTATAGGGAACATCAAAACCATTATCTTGAACGGAAACTGCTGCCTCTAGTAAACGAACATAGCTATTGTTCCTTACTACCATTTCGCGATAAAAACCTTTCAGAAGAAAGGCTCTACGAGCGTAATTAAATGGAATTTTCCTTATGGCCTCTCCGACAATCGCCCGAAGTGTATCTTTTTTGGGCCTTACAATAACTTCGTCAAGCATCCCCTTTTCTGGGCTTAAATAGTAATTTAACTTTTGGCTTTTTAAATTGGAGGCCAGCAATTCCAAATCTTCATAGCCAATGCTCGAAATCACTACAGTATCGTACTTTTCTTTAAGTGGAAAACGAAAGCTAAATTGCCCTTGTTCATTGGAATGAGAGCCCAACATAGTGCCTTTTAAATGAATATTGGCAAAGGGAATAGCGGATGAGTCAGCCTTGGACAACAAAGTCCCACTGATTTCTTTGTTTTCGAGCTTGGGTTTTTGAGATACTAATATTGTTAAATTAAAGAATAGGAATAGAAAAGCAGTAATTATATATCTCATGTATCGGTTCTGTAAATAATAAGGTTGAATTCAATTTACAGAAAAATATTAATTTAACTAAGTAAATAGAATACTATCCCAAATTAACTTCCTCTATTAATTACGCCTTCCATTTTCTTTTTCTGTATTCTAATAATAGTATTGTGCCTTGCATGACTACCAAGGAAATAAAGCCTGCCTTAGCATCAAAAATAAAAATCAATCCGGATACGATAAGCAAAAGGATTTTGACAAAGGTGATGTTCGACATGATATTTTTTTTGAAGATAAGATTTCTTAAAGAACCACGTACAGCTTTAATTGTTACGAAATCCCTACTTATTCACCTCAATAAACTTATTTACATCTTTCGATTTGCCTAAGATGATCATAATATCGGTTTCTTTAAGAAAAGTATCGGCACGGGGAACGCCTATTATATGCTCCACTTGCTGCAGTTGACCTTCCACTTTTTCATCATACAACCTTTTTACTGTAATCAAATTAAGGTTATATTTTTCTCTTAGCCCTATTTCACTAATGGTTTGATCTACTACTCTGCTTGGCGTATTAATTTCCACAATTTCATAATCGTCAGGCAAGGGAAGGAAGGATTTCATATTGGGGTGTAATAACATTTCTGCCACGGTTTTACCAACCGTTTCTTCTGGAGAAAGAATTTCCTCAATTCCCATTTTCTCCAAAATCATACGCTGCTGTGCATTGGCTGCTCTTGCAATAATTCGTTCTACTTCCAGTTCCAACAACAAAACCGTAGTCAATAAAAGCCCTTCGAAATTCTCCCCAATAGCGACTACTACTGCGTCCATATCCTGGATGTTTTGTGCTTTTAGCGCTTTTACATCTGTGGAATCTAAGGCAACGGCATAGGCCACATCATCTTTAATAGCTTCTACTTTGTCAAGGTCGATGTCAATGGCTAGTACTTCCGCGCCACTATCACTCAAGGTGCGGGCGATGGATTCCCCAAATTGTCCTAATCCGATTACTGCAAAACGATTGGTCATGAGCTCACATTTTTGAGGTAAGATACTAAAACTTCCAGACCTTTATCAAATTTATTGTTATTAGGCACAATGATATCGGCATCATATTTAAACGGGTCAATATACTTTTCGTAAGTAGGTGCCACATGTTTCTCGTAGCGGTATAAAACATCATCTAGGTCATATCCTCGTTCTGAATTATCTCGCATTATTCGTCTTTTGAGCTTTACATAATCCTTCGCATCAATAAATACTTTTAAATCTAGCAATTTGAATAACTCTGGAAAATAAAAGACAAATAAGCCTTCTACTACTATAATCTTAGAAGGTTTGAATTCCAGCATTTTAGGTACAACATCTGGATTATTAAAGGTGTATTCCTTTCGACTTACGGGTTTCCCTTCTTTCAGCATTTTGATGTCTCGGGCATAATCATCAAACTCGATAGACTGTGGAGTATCAAAGTTTTCCACTCCATTCTCATCCTTAGGCTGGAGATGTCGGTCTTTGTAATAATTATCTTGAGATACTAGGCAGATTTCATCTTTCGGAAAATGGTCGAGCAAGCTTTTCAGAAACATCGTTTTTCCTGATGCACTTCCTCCTGTAATACCTACAATGAATGGATTGTTCATGAATGCAAAACTACAGTTTTATACTGTTTTTAAGAATTTGTTTTTAAAAAATCGACTAGCTTTCTTACTGCAATTGATCGATGGGATATTTTATTTTTTTCCTCCGTACTCATTTGAGCAAAAGTTTGGGTATATCCTTTTGGAATAAAAATAGGGTCATAACCAAAGCCCTTATCTCCACTATGCTCTTTTGTTATTTCGCCTTCCACAATCCCCTCGAAAAAATGCTTCTTATTATTAATGAAGGCACAAATAACAGTTCTGAATCGAGCATTTCTGCTGGATGATGAATTTAATCTTTCCAACAGTAGTGCCATATTATCTTCATCGGAACGCTGAGGGCCAGCATATCGGGCTGAGAAAACACCAGGCTCATTATTTAAAGACTCCACTTCTAAACCAGTATCATCTGCAAAACATTCGATATTGTAGTTTTCGAATACGTATGCAGCCTTTTGCTGAGCATTGCCTTCCAGAGTGCTTTGGTCTTCACGCAACTCCTCATTGCATTCAATATCTTTTAAACCAAGCAGTTGAAAATCACCCCCTAAAAGAAGCGCTACTTCCTTAATCTTGTTTGGATTATTGGTGGCAAAACAGATTTTCATGAGATTAATACCTTACTAATCTTATTCTAAACTCAACATTTTCCTCTACGGGTAAATTTGCCGGTAATGTTTGACTAACACCTTTGACAAATAGGAGAGATGCTGGTACATAGACTCTATAATCAGCATTTCTATTCATATTGGTAACTGCCAGTTTAAATCCTGGCACAACACTACTGTTTCTTAGCGGAAATTGACTATCTATTCCCGAAGCAAAAACCCGTGTATCGCCTATTATAGTTGCTGTATAATCTACAAATACTGTTGAACAAAAATTGGGGCCCGCACCAGTTCCTGATTCTACCACAGAATACCTTATTCCAGAAGGATCAGTTTCATAATCTATCCCGTTATTTTCAAGATAGCTTTCAATTTCGGCAATTTCAATATCTAATTGCGACTGGTCAACTTCAAAATCTGGACTACTATTACAATCAAGTTCATCAGAACAAGACATCAAAGTGAAAACTAAAGAGTATAATGCAAATTGAAATATATATCTCAGCATCTGATTTTTTTTAATCTAAAATATTAACCAATTCCACTTCAAAAATTAATACAGAATTAGGTGGAATTGTTCCTCTTCTGTTCGGACCATAAGCTAAATAAGATGGCAAAAACAAGGTGATTTTTCCTCCTTCATTAATTAATTTAATGCCTAAATCCCAGCCTAAAATAACTTGCCCTAAGCCTACTACAAAGCTGAAAGGTTCATTCTGCGTATCAGAAGAATCGAATACCTTATCATTGAGAAATCTACCAACATAATTAACCTCTACTTCTTGTTGGTTCACAGGACTTTCACCTGTACCTTGCTCTTCTATAATATAATATAGGTCGTAAGCTGGTAGCTTTTCAGCAGATAAATTATTTTGATCAAGGTACTCCTCAATGAGCCTAATATCTTCCGCTAATTGCTCATCAGGACATTCGCCTCGTAGGTTTTCGCAATCTTCATCGCAAGAAGTAATCAAGGTGGAAACCACCCCAATTACTAATAAAATCATAATTCTTTTCATATTATTTCACCTCCACTAGCTCAACATCAAAAATCAATGGAGAGTTTGGCGGAATTACAGCACCTGAACCACGTGGCCCGTAGCCTAATCCAGATGGAATATACAAAGTAGCTTCACTTCCTTCGTTTAAAAGCATGATGCCTTCATCCCAACCTCTTATCACTCTTCCTTTTCCAACAATAAATTCGAGCGGAGCATACTCTCTCTGTTCATTATAGGCACCAGTTTCTCTAGCTATATCTTCATAAGAAGTATCAAAAACAGTTCCATCCATCAATTTACCTACATAATTAACTCTGACAGTGTCTCCTGCTTCAGCTTTTTCACCAGAAGTTTCTTTGGTAACCATATAGTATAAGCCAGATTCAGTTTTTTGAGCTTCTATACTATTTTCAGAAAGAAAATCTTTTATTAACTCATCGTCAATTCCTTTTTGCTTCTCAGCTTCTTTTTGCATTCTTTTCATTGCTTCCTGTTGCATTTGCTTCTGCCACTCCATAAAGCCTGCAGTATCAAACTTCTGGATAGCTTTAGCATAAACGGTAAGCCTATCTGTCTTTTCTATATTGGGCCCAACAGGTTGTTTGAAACCCTGAGTAAATACTTCGCTAGCAGTTAATTTGGTCTTGATGCTGTCCCCAATTTTTAATGTTTTTAGAATTGAAAACAAAGGCCCTCTTGTCGACAGAACTGAATCTTGAACTGCAATAGGCAATTCGCCAACTTCTTCGCTATTGAGCAAAACAGAATCTTTACTATCTTCTAATCGAAGGGAAAAGATAGCAAAACCTCCTTCTTCTAAACTTTCTCCATCCTTAGATTCTATAAGGACATATTCAACACCTTCGGGTGTCTCCAATTTCTTCTCATTATTGCATGCCCAAACTAAAGTTAAGGATAAAAACAATGCTAATGATAACTTACTATAATTCTTCATAAACTTCTATTTTTTCTCTATTCTGTAATTGTGTTGCGTATTCTTTAATAATTCTTTCAAATAAATTGACTGTCTCTTCTAAGCTTTTTTCAACTTTTCCTCCTGCGGCATTCTTATGACCACCTCCTTTGAAATATTCACCTGCTAGCGAATTCACTTCAAAATCGCCAATTGACCTCAAAGATAATTTTGTGCCATCTTCAGTTTCTGTGAAAAGGGCAGCCATTGTAATACCATCAACGGACAAAGCGTAATTCACTAAACCTTCCGTATCACCGTTTTTGGAATTAAACCTCTCAAGATCTTTCATTGAAATAGCAAAGTAAGCAGCATGTTCCTTTTCAAAAACCTTAAGTCTTTCACTCAAAGCAAAGCCTAAGAATTTCAAACGATCTAAAGAGTTTGTGTCGTATATTAACCTTGAAACTTCTGAATTATTTGCTCCTAAACTGATTAACTCAGCTACTATTTCGTGAACCTCCTGTGTGGTATTCGGATGTTTAAATGAACCGGTATCCGTCATGATTCCAGCATATAAACAATCTGCTGTATCACTGTCCACTTGTTCCTTATCTCCAAAAAGCTTGATTAGCTTAAATATTAATTGAGCTGTGGAAGCAGAATCAACATCATGGTAAACGTACTCCGCAAAATCCTCTGGATCACGGTGATGATCAATCAAAACCTTATGAGCTTTGGAAGCCGCTACTGCCTCTCCAAGTTCATTTATCCTTTTAAGATTTGAAAAATCCAAGCAAAAGATAAGATCAGCTTCCTCCACCAATTTCTTCGACCTCTCCTCATTGCCTTTCTCATTAAAGACAATTACATTCTCATTACCTTTCATCCAATGAAGAAATTTTGGGTAATCCGTAGGCGTAATCACAGTGACGTTATGCCCAGTTTTTATTAGATAATTGTAAATTCCCAAACTACTCCCCAGCGCATCAGCATCTGGCTTTTGATGGGTTGTTATTACAATATTTTGAGGTGTATCTAATACCTCTTTAAGTTTTAATATGTCCTGCATGAATCAGATTAACCCTGTGGGGATTAAATTGATCTGCAAAGTTGACAAGAAAATCATGAAAAACAAACGCCTAAAAGTCTGAGCCATTGTGAAAAAAACAATTTCATTGTGAGTTTAAGGAAATATAATATTTCATATCAGATTAATCCTTTAAATTTGCATTGTAAAATATTCAAATTAATAAATTTAACACAATGGCTGGAAACAGAACATTTACGATGATTAAGCCCGATGCTGTGGGCGAAAATAACATAGGCGCAATTACTAAAATGATTGAGGAAGGTGGATTCCGAATTGTTTCTATGAAAATGACGAAATTAAGCGAAGAAAGAGCTGGTCAGTTTTATGCTGTACATAAAGAACGTCCTTTCTATAAAGATTTAGTAGCATATATGTCTGGTGGCAATATTGTGGCTATGATTTTGGAAAAGGATAATGCTGTTGAAGATTTTAGAAAATTAATAGGCGCTACAAATCCTGCAGACGCTGAAGAGGGAACGATCAGAAAGATATTTGCTACATCTATTGAAGCAAATGCTGTTCATGGTTCTGATTCCGATGAAAATGCACAAATCGAAGGAGGTTTCTTCTTTGCTGATATTGAAAAATTCTAGCAATAGACTTTGGAAATATAAAACCAAAAAGGGCGTTCGCTAACTAGCGGACGCTTTTTTTAATTAGTTACAATATCAGATGCTGCCGGGGAATCAAAAATTTCTTTAAAACTGTATCTGTAAATTACTTGAAATAATATATTGTACGACATTGAAGACATGGAACTAGGAACATTGCTCTTATGCTGATTTAGGCTATCTTGCACCACTGCCCTCTGTTTTAATTCACTTAAGGAATCTGTTTTTTCACATTTCTTATCTGGTTCCGCTTCAACCTTATCTTTCTCTTTCTTTTTATCTTCTTTCTTCTTGGCTGAAACATCAAATGCTAAAAACGTAGCAAGTAATAAAATAATTATACCAGCTTTATTGAAGTTTAACATGGCTATTACATTTTGATGTTATCAAATATATTGAATAAATATGAATTTATATCAATAAGCTACTGATAACTTATTAACAGAGGTAAGGTTTAAGTTTATTTCGTCTCAAAAATAAAATTTCCTTTTGTTTACAATGGCAATAGCTCTTTTTTCATTTATATTAATGAAAAATTTAAGCATACTACTATGGAACCTACTCGACTGTTTGATTTATTAAGCTACCAAAAAGATAATAACCCTCTTAAAGATACCTTTTCCTATAAGTATGATGGCGACTGGAAAAGTTATAGCACTGATGATGTAATTGATATTGTTGATTCCATTTCTCGAGGATTTCTTAAACTAGGATTAGCAAAAAACGATAAGGTTGGCATTGTTTCTTCCAACAGACCAGAATGGAATTTTATAGATTTGGCTTTACAGCAAATCGGAGCAGTAAGTGTACCCATGTATCCCACCATCACACCAAAAGATTATAAATTCATATTTGAAGATTCTGGTTTAAAATATGTATTTGCTGAAGACCAAGAATTATATGATAAAGTTAAAAAGGCTTCTGAGGGTCTTTCTTTTATCAAAAATATCTACTCATTTGAAAAACTTGATGGAGTATCTTATTGGACTGAGCTTAAAGAAAGTGGGGGAAGTGATGAAACAAATTTACAGCCTTACCGAGATGAAGTTGACCCAGAAGATTTGGTTACTTTAATCTACACTTCAGGAACGACAGGAAATCCTAAAGGAGTGATGTTAACGCATCATAATGTTTTGAGTAATGCAAAGGCAGTTAATGAAAATCTGGATGTGGATGGTTTAAGAAAATCATTGAGCTTTTTACCGCTCTGCCACATCTTTGAAAGAACAAGTGTATATTTCTATTTGTACAGAGGTGTGGCGGTATATTATGCTGAAAACCTTGAAAAAATTGGTGATAATCTGAAAGAGGTACAGCCAGACATGTTTACAACAGTTCCACGGCTTCTAGAAAAAATCTATGATAAGATTGTGGCTAAAGGAATGGACCTAACAGGGGTTAAAAAATCACTATTCTTTTGGGCTTTAAATTTAGGACACAAATTTGATCGAAATAAAAATCAAGGTGCTTGGTATAACTTCCAGTTGAGGTTAGCCAACAAACTTATTTTCAGCAAATGGAGAGAAGCGGTTGGAGGAAATATAAAATTGATTGCCTCGGGTGGAGCCGCACTTCAACCTCGGTTAGCCACTATCTTCTGGTCAGCTCAAATTCCAGTTTTGGAAGCTTACGGTCTTACGGAAACGTCTCCGGGTATTGCATTCAACCGATATAATAAAGAAGATATGCTAATAGGTACTGTTGGACCTGCACTGCCAGGAGTTGAAATTAAAATTGCGGAAGATGGAGAAGTTCTAGCAAAGGGTCCTAATATCATGAAAGGCTATTACAATCAACCTGAAAAAACAGATGAGGTAATTGACAAAGATGGATGGTTTCACACTGGTGACATTGGCGAAATGGTGAACGGAAAATTTCTTAAAATCACAGACCGCAAGAAAGAGATGTTTAAAACATCAGGTGGAAAATATGTTGCTCCACAATATATCGAAAACAAACTGAAAGAATCCACATTGATTGAAATGGCAATGGTGGTAGGTGACGGACAAAAATTCCCTGGAGCTCTAATAGTTCCAAATTTTGATGCTTTAAGGGAATGGTGTCATCATAAGGGCATAGCTTATTCTTCTGGTGCAGAAATGGTGAAGCAGCAAAACATCATCGATAAATTTCAGAAAGAGATTGATAATGCCAATGAGCAATTTGCACAGTGGGAAAGAATCAAAAAAACTGTGCTTTTGCCAAAATCCTGGACAG
The DNA here is from genome assembly GCF_000183425.1 of Marivirga tractuosa DSM 4126. Classification (NCBI taxonomy): domain Bacteria; kingdom Pseudomonadati; phylum Bacteroidota; class Cytophagia; order Cytophagales; family Marivirgaceae; genus Marivirga; species Marivirga tractuosa. Next base: position 2,987,883 of record NC_014759.1, on the reverse strand, counting down.
TTGAAAATCATGAGCTAACCGCAAAATTGAGCTTAAAAAGAAAAATTATTGAGGCCAATTATCAGAAAGAGATTGAGAGTATTTATGAGGATTAATAATGATCAATCTTTAAAGCAATTTGGTTTTTAACTTCCTGAACGATTGTACTATTTTCAAGGAGTTTCGCCCTTTCGGGGCTTAGGGATTGTTGTTGTTTCTTGGCACAGGGCTTCACCCTGTGCTAGAATATAATGAGCTTTCAGGCCTACAAATCAAAATCTCACAATAATAGGTTTTACTGATTGAATTGATTTGATACCACAATATACTCAAAATTACATTGGATAAAGCTAGTCCCGAAGGCATACCTAAGCTTGGGGTGAAATCCTACGCTTCAAAATTTAAAAAACAACAAAGCCCTGAAAGCGCATAATAATTTTCGCCATTTCATAACTTTATTATATGTGTCTTTACTATCCATCATAACGATCCAACAATAATCTCCCAAAACGGTATAATAAAATAGATCAAAAATCACAAACTATGAAAAACTCGATTTTTATGCCAGCAGTGCTATTCAGTTTATTAATTGTCATTTCATGCCAAGCTGATCCTGAAAAAGAGACAACTGCTACCGACTTTGAAGTCGTTACCGTTGCGGATGGATTAGATAATCCATGGGGAATGACCTGGTTGCCTGATGGCAGAATGCTAGTAACAGAATTAAGTGGAAGAATTTTAGTAATTGAGAATGACCAGTATTCTGGCAAAGAGATTAGTGGCGTTCCAGAGGTTTATCATAACAACCAAGGTGGATTATTGGATATTCAATTACACCCTGATTATGAAAATAATGGCTGGATCTATTTCAGTTTCGCAAAACCCGGAGATGAAGGCGGTAGCACTGCTATTATGAGAGCCAAATTAGAAGGTGACAATTTAGTTGAAAAAGAACTTATTTATGAATCATTTCCTAAAACCCGTTCTGGTGTCCATTTTGGTTCCCGTATCGATTTCAAAGATGGATATATATTTTTCACTGTAGGTGAAAGGGGTGAAATGGATAATGCACAGTCCGTTGGCAATCCATTTGGTAAAGTACACAGACTGCATGATAACGGAGATGTGCCCGAAGATAATCCTTTTGTGAAAATACCTGATGCAGAGCATAGTATTTGGAGTTACGGACACAGAAACCCTCAAGGTATGCAATTTCATCCACAAACAGGTGAATTGTGGGCCCATGAACACGGCCCTAAAGGTGGGGATGAATTGAATATTGTTAAAAAAGCCAAAAACTATGGCTGGCCAGAAATCAGTTATGGAATTGATTATGATGGAAGCATTATTACAGATGAAACCGAAAAAGAAGGCATGATGCAGCCCGTTCATTACTGGGATCCCTCTATAGCTCCTTGCGGAATGACCTTTGTAAGCAGTGAACACTATCCAGAATGGAAAAACAACATTTTAATGGGCTCCCTTAAATTTCAATATTTGAATAGAGTCGTACTTGATGAAAATGGAAAGTATGTAAAAGAAGAAAAATTATTAGAAGGTATAGGTAGAGTGAGACATGTTGCTGAAAGTCCAGAAGGCTATATATATGTTGCGGTGGAAGGCCCTGGTAAAATTGTAAAACTCATGCCAAAAAAATAACTTTTTTATCCTCCTAAAAACAGCCCTATCTCTCTCAAATCACATAGGGCTGTTTTTTTATGTCTCTTTTCAAAGTTTTTGCCTAAACTTAAATTTGCATATTAAAATTAGTTAGTGTAACTTAGACACTAAGTATCTACAGTAAATTCCAACAATTTTTACTTTTTTGGATTAGTATTTATCAGTAAATTATATTTTACAATTGACTGACTATCAAATTTATGCGCAACAATTCTCTTTACAATTCGGCTTTTGAACATGATGCCTGCGGAATAGGCACAATCGTTAATATTAATGGAAATAAAGAATTTCAACTGATTCAGGATGCACTGGACATGTTGGAAAACATGGAACATAGAGGGGGAACTGGAGCCGATAAGCAAACTGGTGACGGTGCTGGGATTATGTTACAAATTGACGAACACTATATAGAGTGGACTTCAAAAGATGCCGGCATCGCTATAGAGAAAAATAAAGCTGTTGGAACAGGAATTTTCTTCTTTCCTAAAGTGAATCAGGTGGCAGATGAATGTAAATCTGTTATTAATCAACATGCCGAAGAATTAGGTTTAAAAATAGTAGGATACAGAACCATACCAGTCAATGAAAAAGTACCTGGCTCAGGTGCAAAGCCAGTTGAACCATTAATTGAACAGGTGTTCATTCAGCCCGAAAATGATTTGACAAGAGATGAGCTAGAGCGCAAACTATTCGTCCTGAGAAATTACAGTACGCACTATATTGGACATCACGTCCAAGGAAATAACAAAGCATTTTATGTATGCAGTCTGTCCACCAATACCGTAATCTATAAAGGTCAGTTACGAACTAATCAATTACGTGAATACTTTGATGATTTAAGAGATGAACGTTTTAAATCCGCCTTTGCCATTATCCACTCTCGATTTTCCACTAACACTTTCCCAAATTGGAAGTTGGCACAGCCCTTCAGGTTTATAGCGCATAATGGTGAAATCAATACCATCCGAGGTAATGTGACAAAAATGAAATCAAAAGAAGCCAATTTCGATTCTAAGGTTTTCTCGGGTAGTGAGTTGGAAAAATTGTTACCCGTTACCAACCCGGAACATTCCGATTCTGCCAATTTAGATGGAATAGTAGAAATGTTAGTGTTGGACGGTCGTCCTTTGGAGCATGTATTAATGATGTTAGTGCCAGAAGCTTGGCAGGACAATAGCATGATGGACAAAGACCGAAAAGCTTTTTATAAATACCATGCTTCCATTATGGAACCTTGGGATGGACCAGCTGCTCTCATTTTTACAGATGGTAAAAAAGTAGGGGCTACATTAGATAGAAATGGTCTACGTCCTTCCAGATTCTGCATTACCAAAAGCGGTCGATTGATCGTATCATCCGAAGCGGGTGCCCTACCCGTTGCTTCAGATGATGTGATCCAAAAAGGAAGATTACAGCCAGGAAAAATGCTAATGGCAGATATCGAACAGCAAAAAGTATTGTTCGATGAAGAAATTAAGCAAGGCGTAACAGCTAATAAATCCTATCAAGATTGGATTGTGGCTCACAGAGTCAAATTGAGAAATTTACCTGCACCTGAAATTAAGACAGAGAAAATCTCAGGAGATATTCTATTAAGAAAGCAAAAAGCTTATGGCTATACATCAGAAGAATTGAAAGTGATTTTGGCCGACATGGCACTTCGTGCCACAGAGCCAATCGGCTCCATGGGGGCAGATACTCCTTTAGCAATCTTAAGTAAGCAAAGTCAGCATATAGCCAATTATTTCAAACAGCTTTTTGCCCAAGTAAGTAATCCGCCAATTGATCCTATTCGTGAGCGAATGGTCATGTCCTTGTTTACAAGAGTTGGGGAAAGTTTAAATATTTTGGAAGAAACTCCAGCACACGCTAAACAAGTGCATATTTCTCAACCTGTTTTGCTCCAGTCCGATATTGCTAAGTTTATGTATCTGAAAGACATAGGCTTCGATTATGAAATTATCGATTGTGTTTTCAAGGCAGATGGAGCTCCCGGAAGATTGGAAGAGGGGTTAAATGCGATTTGTGCTAAGGCAGAAGATGCGGCCAATAATGGAAAAGTGGTTTTAATTCTTTCCGATAAAAATATAGATGACGATCACGCACCAATTCCTTCATTATTATCTACTGGTGCGGTGCATCAGCATTTAGTTAAAAAGAATTTAAGAACTAAAACCGGTTTGGTAATTGAAGCTGGAGATGTTAGGGAAACCCATCATTTTGCTACTATTATTGGGTATGGAGCTAGTGCCATCAATCCATATTTGGCTATTAAATCCATAGAAGATTTACATGATAAAAATTTATTGGGTGAAGAAATTACAAAAGAAGAAGCAGTTGCTAATTACCAAACAGCTATTGGCTATGGATTGCTAAAAATCTTATCCAAGATGGGCATCAGTACTTTGCAATCTTATCAAAGTGCTCAAATTTTTGAAGCTTTAGGATTGCACTCTACTGTAATTGAAAAATGCTTTACCGGAACCATTTCCAGAATTGAAGGAATAGATTTTGACGGATTAGCAAGAGAAGTGTTGGTAAGACATTTACAAGCTTTTCCAAAAAATGAGCAAGTCAAAAAAGGCTTGGAAGTGGGCGGTGTTTACCAATGGAAATTAAGAGGAGAAAAGCATCTTTTCAACCCCGAAACTATTCATTTGCTGCAGCATTCAACTAAGACAGCCAATTTCTCTTTGTATAAAAAATATGCCTCCAAAATCAACGATCAGGTAAAAGATACGCTGACGTTGAGAGGGCTTTTCGATTTCAAAAAGCGAGTACCCATTTCATTATCTGAAGTAGAGCCCGCTGAAAATATCATGAAAAGATTTGCCACTGGAGCAATGTCATTTGGCTCAATTTCTCATGAGGCTCATTCTACTTTAGCAATTGCCATGAATAGAATTGGTGCTAAAAGTAATAGTGGAGAAGGAGGAGAAGATGAAGTACGGTTTGAAGTAAAACCCAATGGCGATTGGGAACGCTCTGCGATCAAGCAAGTGGCTTCCGGTAGATTTGGAGTAACCAGTTATTATTTGACCAATGCAGATGAATTGCAAATTAAAATGGCGCAAGGTGCTAAACCGGGTGAAGGTGGTCAATTGCCAGGTCATAAAGTAGATGAATGGATCGGTAGGGTAAGACATTCCACTCCGGGCGTAGGATTAATTTCACCCCCTCCTCATCACGACATCTATTCCATTGAGGATTTGGCACAATTGATTTTCGATCTAAAAAATGCTAATCGTGCAGCTAGAATTAATGTAAAATTGGTTTCCCAAGCTGGAGTAGGTACTGTTGCGGCTGGTGTTTCTAAAGCCAATGCAGATGTAGTTTTAATTTCCGGAGCAGATGGCGGAACTGGGGCGTCTCCTTTAAGTTCTATTCGCCACGCAGGTTTACCATGGGAATTAGGCTTGGCAGAAGCGCATCAAACTTTAGTAAAAAATAATTTACGAAGTCGAATTACAGTGCAAACTGACGGTCAAATGAGGACTGGAAGAGATTTAGCCATTGCAACACTTTTAGGAGCTGAAGAATGGGGAATTTCCACTGCGGCTTTAGTGGTGGAAGGCTGTATCATGATGAGAAAATGTCATACGAATACTTGTCCTGTAGGAGTTGCCACACAAAATCCTGAGTTAAGAAAGTTATTCACTGGTGAACCTGAGCATGTAGTGAACTTCTTCCGCTTCTTAACAGAAGATTTAAGGGAAATCATGGCACAACTCGGATTCAAAACAATAGATGAAATGGTGGGGCATTCAGAAGTGCTAAAAGTTAGAAATGATGTTCCGTTCTGGAAATTGAAAGATTTAGATTTAAGCCCAATCCTCTATCAAGAAAATATTCCTGAGCAAGTAGGAGTCTTCAAACAAATTGAACAAGAGCATGAATTGGAAGAAGTGTTAGACTGGAAGTTATTGGAAGTTGCTAAAGAGTCAATGGAGAATAAAAAACCGGTAAGAGAAACTTTCCCAATTCGGAACATTAATCGAGCAGTAGGAGCTATTTTATCCAATGAAATTAGTAAGAAATACAAAGCAGATGGTCTTCCTGAAGATACCATCCGATACAAATTTGACGGCTCGGCAGGGCAAAGTTTCGGTGCATTTTTAGCACAAGGAGTCACATTTGAAATAGAAGGGGAATCGAATGACTATTATGGAAAGGGACTTTCGGGAGGTAAACTAATCATATATCCACCTAAAAATTCGGCTTTTGATGCATCCGAGAATATTATTATTGGAAATGTAGCTTTTTATGGTGCCACGTCTGGATATGCTTACATAAATGGCATGGCGGGAGAAAGATTTGCCGTGAGAAATTCAGGAGTTAGAGCTGTAGTAGAAGGAGTCGGAGATCATGCCTGTGAATATATGACAGGCGGAAGAGTAGTGGTATTAGGAGAAACCGGCAAAAACTTTGCAGCAGGTATGAGTGGCGGAATAGCCTACGTATTAGACGAAAAGAAAGTATTTGAAGGTAATTGCAACAAAGCAATGGTAAGTCTGGAAAGTCCTTCCGAGGAAGATACAGAAGAATTAAAATCATTAATCAGCTACCATGCGCAATCCACGGGAAGCCAAAAAGCAAAAAGGATACTGGAAAATTTTGGGGAGTATTTACCGCAATTTATCAAAGTAATTCCTTACGACTTCAAACGCATATTGGAAGCCAAAAAAGCTGAAGAAAAGAATAAGAACGAAAAAATTGTAGCATAGAATGGGACAACAAGACGGATTTTTAAAATTTGATAGGGAGTTGCCCGATAGCAGATCTCCCAAAAAGAGAGTAGAAGATTTCAAAGAGATTTATCAGCCATTTCCTGAAGTGAAAACCAAAAAACAAGCTGCTAGATGTATGGATTGTGGAATTCCATTCTGCCATTCTGGTTGCCCGCTTGGCAATATCATTCCTGAATTTAATGATGCAGTTTATCGAGAAAACTGGGAAGAAGCCGCTGAAATTCTTTATTCTACCAATAACTTCCCTGAATTTACAGGGAGAATTTGCCCTGCTCCATGCGAAGCAAGTTGCGTATTAGGTATCAACAAGCCGGCAGTTGCCATTGAGCATATCGAAAAGACCATAGCTGAAAAAGCGTATGAATTAGGTTATATCAAAGCTGATCCACCACAGGAAAGAACTGGCAAAAAAGTAGCCGTCATTGGTTCTGGCCCAGCAGGTTTAGCCGCTGCTGATCAACTGAATAAAGCGGGGCATTGGGTTACGGTTTTTGAAAGAGAAACCAGAATAGGTGGTTTATTGCGATATGGCATTCCTGATTTTAAGCTTGAAAAACAATATGTCGAGCGCAGAATCAATATCATGGATGAAGAAGGTGTTCGCTTTAAAGTGAATGCAGAAGTGGGTAAAAACATTAATCCGGATATGCTCAAAGATGATTTTGATTCCATTGTGATTTGTACTGGCTCTACCGTGCCTAGAGATTTACCTATTCCAGGACGGGATTTAACTGGAATTGAGTTTGCAATGGATTTCTTAACCATGCAGAATAAAGAAGTTGCAGGTGATGAAGTAAAAGATAAAATATCAGCTCATGGAAAAAATGTAGTGGTAATTGGCGGTGGAGATACAGGCTCTGATTGTATAGGGACATCCCACCGACAACATGCAAGCTCAGTCTTACAATTGGAATTAATGCCAAAACCACCTCAAAACAGAGGTGAATCTGATCCTTGGCCACTTTGGCCCATGACTCTACGTACCTCCTCATCTCATGAAGAAGGTGGAGAGAGAAAATGGGGAGTATTGACCAAGGAATTTAAAGGGAATGAAAAAGGACAATTAACTCATATTACTTTAGTGGATATTGAGTGGGTAAATCAGGGAGGAAGACAAAATATGCAGGAGATTCAAGGTACTGAAAGAGATGTTCCTTGCGAACTGGCTCTCTTAGCCATTGGTTTTACCCAACCTGAAAACCACTTATTGGAAAGCTTAGGAGTGCATACAACGCAAGCTGGAACCGTAGAGGCCAATCATTACAAAACCAATGTGGATAATATATTCACAGCTGGTGATGCTAGAAGAGGTCAGTCTTTAGTGGTTTGGGCCATTTCAGAAGGTAGAGAAGCGGCTAGAGAGGTAGATCAATATTTGATGGGAAAAACTGAATTGCCTGCAAAAGATGATTCTTTCTTTAATGTGGCGAGCTCTATTTAATCCTCCACTGGAGATATTCAGAGAGTTGTATTTAGAAATTGGTTTTAGCTCCGTGAAGTGCTAGCTATAGATAAAATGAAATTGGTTTTTGATTTGAAAAAATTTAATTCGAATTCTTAAATCTAAACTTTAATGACTTTACGTAGTTAAAATCAAAATAGTAAAAAATCTAAAATGAAGTCCTACGCCACAGTTGATTCTTCTACGAAACCCATTATCACCGTAACTTTTACAGGTGAAAAAAGTACTGATGAAAATTTTCAGCAATATTTAGACGAATTGCAAAGCTGTTATGACGATAGGCAACAAATAGCAATAACGTTTGATGCCAACAAGGCTGTTATTCCAAAATTATCCCATCAAAGAAAACAAGCCCTTTGGCTCAGCCAACATTGGAAATTAATGGAAAATTATTGTCTAGGAACAGCATATGTAATACCAAGCGCTGCTATTAGGGCGGTTTTAAAAATGATTTTTTCATTTCAGAACCAACCCGTTCCTTATAAAATATTCTCAAATTCAGAAGAAGCAGAGTCTTGGATTGAAGAGTTAATCAGCAAAGCCAAAGTAGCTAATTAGTGTAATCAATAATCTCAGTCTTTAGAAAATCGGCTATTTCTTTTAATTTACTTTCCACCTTGCCTTTATTTTTGTGATCGGATAAAAATATGGTTTGTCCATTTTCAAACTTCAAAAAAGCTTTATAAACAACATTTCTACTAGTTGAGCTCTGGTTCGCTCTGCCATAAAACTTCTGACTGACTTTAACTCTCTTAATAAAAATCTTTTCAACTTTTCTTAAAGGTTCCCACTTACCATTTTTTATGAAAAAGAAAGAATTATATTCTCGAAATTTATCATTCTTTATTTCAATTCCTGATAAAGCAGTAACAATTACCCCTCCAAGCAAAATGAAGATAATACTTGCCCAAATATTGATAACTATGAGGGCTAGCCCTGCAAATAAGAGTACATAGCCCAAAATTTGAAATTGAATAGGAAAGAGTAATCCGTTCTTTAGATTGAAAAAAGGTTGTTTGTTCATGTTAACTGAAGTTTGATTCTAATTTAGTAAAAAAGAATGAGTACTTTAGATATAGCTTTTTCTGTGCAAATGTCAGACTTTGAAAAAGTCGGACATCAATAACTAAGCTAACTGCTCTATTGCGAACAAATGTCCCTACATTAAAATGTCTGACATTTCTGGGAAGCAGTTGTTAAATCCCTTTGCGAGGTCTTTGCCCCCCTGTCTGACGACAGGGAGGTTTGTGCCTTTGGTGAATCACCTCAAGCCTTAGGCTTGTTTATGCACGAATACAAAACCCTGACATTTATCATTCTTTTCATTGGTATTACTCAATAATACTTATCTTATGGATAGTAAATTTGCAATCGCAAAACAACAAGAAATATGGATAATTCATTAAAAATAGTAACAGCCGAAGAGGCTGTTTCACACGTAAAATCAGGCGACAGAGTATTTATTCAAGGAGCCGCTATGACTCCAGTAACATTAATAGATGCTTTGGCCAATAGATATCAATCATTAGAAAATGTGGAAGTAATGCACCTCCACACGGAAGGAAGAGCAGCTTATACGGAAGAGCCCTATTATAAATCTTTTAGAATCAATAGTGCTTTTGTGGGCGGAAATGTTAGAAAAGCAATTCAAGCTGGAAGAGGTGATTATATTCCAATTTTCTTAAGTGAAGTGCATTGGCTGTTCAGAAGAAATATCTTGCCTTTGGATGTAGCCTTTATTCAAATTTCTACTCCTGACCGACATGGATATTGCTCTTTAGGAGTTTCGGTAGATGTGACGATTCCTGCTATCCAAACCGCAAAACTTGTAATTGCACAGGTTAACCCTAATGTGCCAAGAACTCATGGAGATGGCATCATACACGTTAGTCAAATTGATTATGCCATTGAAGCAAACGAACCTATTCATGCCCATGATATTGTGTTAGCATCTGAAATTGAACAGCAAATCGGAGCACATGTTGCCGGGTTAGTAGATGATGGAGCTACCCTGCAAATGGGAATTGGCGCCATTCCAAATGCAGCATTACAAAATTTAGGAAACCATAAAAACTTGGGTATTCATACTGAAATGTTCTCTGATGGCATCTTACCATTAGTAGAAAGTGGGGTGATTAACGGTAGCAAAAAAGAAGTCAAAACAGGCAAATTGGTAACTTGTTTTGCAGTTGGATCTCAAAAACTTTACGACTTTATGGATGATAATCCTTTAGTCCACATGAAAGAAGCGGCCTACACTAATGATACGGCAATCATCAGAAGGAACCCGAAAGTAACCGCCATTAACTCTGCCATAGAAATCGACTTAACAGGTCAGGTTTGTGCCGATACAATTGGAAAGATGCAATTTTCAGGAGTAGGTGGACAAATGGATTTCATCAGAGGTGCATCTTTGTCTGAAGGAGGAAAAGCAATTTTAGCCATGCCGGCTGCAACTAAAAAGGGAGTGAGTAAAATCGTTCCATTTTTACAGGAAGGTGCTGGCGTAACCACCACAAGAGCTCACGTGCATTATGTGGTGACTGAATACGGAGTAGTTGACCTGTATGGCAAAAACCTGAAACAAAGAGCCAAAGCCCTAATTTCAATTGCACATCCAGATGCGAGGGAAGAATTAGAAAAAGCTGCCTTTGACAGATTTAAAACAATCTAATTAGTTCGAATCGACTTTCATGAGCCATTTTTATTAGGCACTCCTCAATGAGGCGTGCCTTTTTCACTTTACAGCAACAGAGTTTTTCACAACCCTACGTTCGAAATAGAATTTATTTAAGCCTGAATCATTGTGGCTGTTTTCGAACATGTTTACCGTTTTCTCTTTATGACTCAATATTTTACGCAAAACAATTCCCCTTCTTTTATGATTTAAAAGGCATATCTCTTAAATTGGTTGTAAACTATCTCACTTATGGCAAAAACAATAATTGTATCCAATCGATTACCAATCAGAATAGAGAAAGAAGATGGGCAAAAAGTCTACAAGACGAGCGAAGGAGGTTTAGCTACTGGATTAGGTTCGATATACAAAGAAGGCAATAACATTTGGATTGGATGGCCTGGCATTTCATTAGATCATGAAGAGGAGCAAGAAGTAGAGAAAGAATTGATAGATCGTAATATGCGACCGGTTTTTTTAACTGACGATGATGTTGAAGACTTTTACTTAGGCTTCAGCAATCAAACCCTATGGCCTGCCTTTCATTACTTCATTCATCACATGCGATTTGTTGATGAGGAATGGGAATCCTATTACAATGCTAATAGGAAATTTGCCGATGCTGTTTCTAAATGGTTAGAGCCCGATGATATTATATGGGTACATGACTATCAGTTAATGCTTGTTCCGGAAATGATTCGAAAACAATTTCCGAATGTAACAATAGGTTTCTTTCAGCATATTCCTTTCCCATCATATGAAGTTTTCAGAATGATTCCATGGAGAAAAAAGCTGCTGAATGGAGTACTAGGTGCAGACTACATTGGTTTTCATACTTATGATGATATGCGCCATTTTTTAAGTAGCTGTCACCGCTTGGCAGGTTATAGTTACGAACGCAATCAGATTCTAGTTAAAAATAGACTAGTAGAGGCTGATTCTCTCCCAATGGGAATTGACTATGAAAAATACCTGCAGTCTGCTACCAGCCAATTGGCGAAAGCAAAAGAAATCAGCTATCGAGATTCTCTTGGGAGTCAGGAATTGATCCTCTCAATGGATCGACTAGATTATTCAAAAGGAATTCCGGGGCGTTTGCAAGCTTTTGACAAGTTCTTAGAAAAATATCCAGAGTATCAGGGCAGAGTTTCACTATTTTTAATTGTGGTTCCATCACGAGATCAGGTTGCCAGCTATAAAGCACTAAAAGAAAAGGTGGAGTTCTTAGTCGGACACGTGAACGGAAAATACGGAACTATTAATTACGTACCTGTTCATTTCTACTATAGAAGCTTCCCCTTAGATGATCTTTCAGCATTTTACAGAATGTGCAAAATCGCCATGATCACGCCAAAAAGAGATGGGATGAATCTGGTATGCAAGGAATATATTGCCAGTAGGGAGAATGAGGATGGAGTATTAATATTGAGTGAAATGGCAGGTGCTTCTAAAGAGTTATCTGATGCAATTTTGGTTAACCCAAATGATCAAAATGAAATGGTAGAAGCCATTAAAAGAGCCTTGGAAATGCCGCTGAATGAGCAAAAGCGCAGGATGAAAATCATGCAGAGAACAGTGAAGAAATATACCATTTTCCAATGGGTGGATCTTTTTATGAATAATTTAAAAGATCTCAAGGAGCGACAACAATCGATGGCTACCAAAAAGCTAAATGATAAGATTAAAAGTAATATTACCAAGGAGTTTAAAAAGGCAAAAAACCCTATAATTTTCCTTGATTATGATGGAACCTTAGTACCATTCCATGAAAACCCTGATGAATGTGCGCCAGATGCTGAATTATCTCAAATTTTACATCAATTGGCTGTAAAAGCTAAATTGGTAGTTATAAGTGGAAGAAAAGCGGCAACCTTAGAAGAATGGCTTGATGAATTCAATATTGACTTGATAGCCGAGCACGGTATCAAAACCAAAAGAGCGGGGGCTAAATGGCAAGTGAGTGGAGATTTACAAAATGATGGGTGGAAAAATGAGGCAAGAGATATTTTAGAATTCTACATTCAAAGAACACCAGGCTCATTTTTAGAAGAAAAAGAGCATACATTGGTTTGGCATTATAGAAAAGTAGAAAAGGGACTTGGTAGCTTGCGATCAAGTGAGCTCTCCAGTCACTTGAAACATTTCATGACCAATAAAGGCTTGGATGTAATTGAAGGAGATCATGTGGTTGAGGTGAAACCATCGATTATTAATAAAGGTAAAGCTGCTTTAGAAAGATTAAAAGATGAAACAGCTGACTTCATTATGGCTTTTGGAGATGACAGAACAGATGAAGACACATTTGAAGCACTACCAAAACAAGCTTTAACAGTGAAAGTGGGTAGCGGATTTTCTTATGCGAAATATGCAGTTGAAAATAATGAGGAGGTGAGAGCGCTTTTACAGTCTTTTGTACAAGAATAGAATTATCTATAGAGATAACATTTATACCTATTATAGAGCAACTAAGCGTAGTTAATGAAAATTATCTACGCTTTTTTGTTTATACAAATTGTACTTTATCGGTAAACTTACTTAAAATCAATCTTGAATAATTTTAATATTATCAAATCATTATTATTCCATAATTACTTCATTTCAAGAATTTTACTTGCTTTATTGCGAAATCAATTTTCAATAAATATAAATCAACCATGAGAGATTGAGGAACTTAAGGGGTTGATGTAATTGCATTAAACCAATTTAACTAAACTAATATGCTATTTCAATTTAAAACCCGAGATTTCATCAGAAGTCTAATGCTTTTTCTTTTGATGGGTTTACTTTTTCATCATTCACAAGCTCAAATACCTTCAGGATATTACGATTCCGCAAATGGTAAAACAGGAGATCAACTGAAAGCCGCTCTAAATGATATTATTAGCGGACACACTACATATCCCTATAGCAGTTCAGGCATAGATGTGTGGGACATTTTAAAAGAAGCTGATAAAGACCCGAACAATTCAGCCAATGTAATTGGAATTTATTCGGGTTTTTCAATGGATGCTTCTGCAGAATACAATAATGGTGACGGCTGGAATAGAGAGCACGTATGGGCTAAATCAAGAGGGGATTTTGGTACCAGTGAAGGCCCAGGAACGGATTGCCATCATTTGGCAGTAGCTGATATTTCTACAAATGGTGCTAGAGGCAATATGAATTTTGACTATGGAGATACTTTTTATACCGATACCCAAGGCTTTTACTCTGGCAGTACTTTATCAAAAACAAGCAGTACAGCAGATGTTTGGGAACCACGTGATGAAGTTAAAGGTGATGTAGCACGAATGATGTTCTATATGGCAACTCGCTATGAAGGAGAAAATGGTGATGTCGATTTAGAACTGACCGAAACTTTATTGGGAAGTACTGATAAGTCTCCATATCACGGAAAGCTATCTGTATTATTAGAATGGCATCAACAAGACCCAGTAAGTGCAGCTGAAATTCAAAGAAATAATGTTATCTACAGCTATCAGAATAATAGAAATCCTTTCATAGATCACCCTGAATATGTATGTGAAATTTATAGCTGCTCAACTTCTGGTGGAAATATTGCGCCCTATTTTACTTCTAGTCCAGTAACAACATTATCTGCTGAGAGTACCTATTCGTATTCAATCACAACTACTGATCCTGATGGAGATGATGTTAGCATCTCTGCTTCTACTTTACCAAATTGGATGAGCTTTACGGATAATGGCAGCGGTTCTGCAACTATCACGGGTAGTACTCAAACAGCAGGAGATTATTCTGTTACCCTAAATGTTTCTGATGGATCAGCAAGCAATTCTCAAAACTATACGGTAAATGTAATAAGTTCAGGTGGAGGAAGTGGATCAACCAGTGAGCTTATTTTCTCTGAATACATTGAAGGCTCTTCTTACAATAAAGGTTTAGAAATTGCCAATTTTACTGGTTCACTGGTTGATTTATCAGCTTATTCCATCATGAAGCAAACCAATGGTTCTGGCTCATGGACAGGAGAATTAACCTTAAATGGATCAATCGCACACGAAGATGTTTTTGTTGTAGTGAATTCAAATGCTGCATCTGCTATGCAAGCTGAGGCTGATTTAATTTCAAGTAGCGCAGCATTGTCATTTAATGGAAATGATCCAATTGGATTATTCAAAAACGGACAACTAATTGATGTTATAGGTAATTTCAATAGCAGTTCAAGTTTTGGTCAGAATACCACTTTAGTAAGAAAGGAAACCATATCAGAACCTAATGCAACTTATTCTACTTCAGAATGGGATGGATATTCTTCCGATACCTTTAGCTTTTTAGGAAGTCATTCGATTGCCGGTTCAGGCGGAGGAGACACGGAAGCGCCTTCAGTTCCTGCTAATTTACAAGTAAGCAATGTTACAGAAACCTCTTTTGATATCAGCTGGAATGCTTCTACAGATAATGTAGGCGTGGATCAATACGTAATCTATTTGGACGGCAGTTTATATGCTAATTCTAGTTCCACAACAGCAACAGTAAATGGCTTGTCGGCTTCAACGAACTACTTAGTAAGTCTTTCTGCACAAGATGCCGGTGGAAATGAATCTAACCAAAGCTCAAATGTAGGGGTAACCACTTCTGCTCCAGCACCAAGCTTGGATTGCCAAAATACCATAAATTCATTTCCCTATAACCAAGGGTTTGAAAGTGGAAGTGATTGGTTTCAATCCACTAGCGATGATTTTGATTGGACGATCAATTCAGGAGGAACAGCTTCTTCCAACACAGGTCCAGCCAGCGCCTTTGACGGTAATTACTATTTCTATATTGAGGCTTCCAGTCCAAATTACTCCTATAAAACAGCCACTATTGAAAGTCCTTGTTTTGATTTAGGTAGTGAAAATCAAGCTTCATTTAATTTTAATTACCATATGTATGGAGCTAGCAATATGGGTTTTTTATCTTTGGAAATTACCACAGATGGAGTTAATTGGAATACTTTGTGGACAAAATCAGGTAATCAAGCCACTGCTTGGCTAGCTGAGAATATAGATTTATCAGCCTATTTGGGAGAAACCATAAAACTAAGATTTGTAGGTCAAACAGCTGATACATGGCAAGGAGATATAGCCATTGATAATTTAGAAGTATCCACTTCTCAGCCAGTTGTTGAAAGCACACTTGATTTATCGCTGACTTTCGATAACTATCCTGAAGAAACCACCTGGGAAATTGTAGAGGGTTCAACTGTAATAGCAGAAGGAGGTCCTTATGGAAATTATGCAGACGGAAGTACTGCTAATGTTTCCATCACCGTTCCAGAAGGCTGTTATGATTTCATTATTTATGATAGTTATGGCGATGGAATTTGCTGTTCTTACGGAAGTGGTTCTTATACTTTAAGCAACGGAAATAATGTAATTGTTTCGGGAGGAAGTTTCGGCAGTGGCGAAAGCACAAGCTTTTGTGTAGGCAATAATTTTAGAAGCTTGACTAATACAGAAAGACTTTCCTCAGAAATTGAGTCAGCTGGGTTTAATGTTCATCCAAATCCTGCTGTTTCTGAACTGGAAATTTTTACAGGAAAAATGGAGGCTACCGCTTATCAAATCATTTCACTTTCTGGAAAAATAGAGCAAAGTGGAAATTTGAATGCAAAATCTAGTACTATTGATGTGACAAATTTAGAATCGGGTCTTTATGTTTTAAAAGTTCTAGATTCAGAAAATGTGGTTGTAAGAAAAATAATGGTCAAATAAAACCAAAAAAATAATCCCAAGAGCGAATAAAATTGCTCTTGGGATTATTTCACTCTTCCTCGTCTTTATTTTTCAAATCCTCAATATCTTCCCTATCCTTTAATTTTTTATCTTCCACTTCGTTATTCAAAAACTGGTTGATCCTATCGATATCAAAACTAGTTTGAATTTCACCAAAGGGATCGATTTTTACATCAAATCCCTCTAACTTAGGATTAACACTAGGCTTTTTCTCTTTCTTTTTATCGTCTTTCTTTTTTGGCATCATTCAGAAATTTGATCCTTTAGCTTTTCTAACGCTAAACGAATCCTTTCTGTTATTTCTTCCTTGCCTAAAATTTCTATAATCTCCATTAAATCAGGACCTCCAGCTTGTCCAGTAATGCTTACCCTTAAGGACTGCATTACTTTCCCCATGCCAATTCCTTCCTCTTCTAAAACGGAGGCAAAAGTTGCTTTGGCATTGCCTGCATCCAAGTGATCAACCTTTTCTAAAGCATCCGCATATAAGCTTAAGGCTTTATCGACATCTGCATTCCATTTCTTTCTCACTACTTTTTCATCATAGCTATCAGGCTTTTGGAAGAAATACTGTCCTTGAGTCCAAAATTCCGTTGGAAAAGTCACCCTTTCTTTTAGTGCATGAACAATGCGCTCCAATTTTTCTTGAGAAACCTCAATTCCATTTGCTTCAACATCATTTCTTAGATATTCTGCCAATTCTGAATTGGATTTATTTTTAAGGTATTGCTCATTGAACCATTTGGCTTTTTGGATATCAAATTTAGCTCCGGCTTTTCCAATTCTTTCTATGGTAAAAGCTTCAATCAATTCCTCCAAACTGAATATTTCTTGCTCATTACCCGGGTTCCAACCTAAAAATGCCAGAAAGTTCAATAGTGCGTCAGGAAGGTATCCCTCCTCTTTAAAGCCTGCTAAAAACTCTCCTGAAGCCGGGTCTTTCCATTCCATCGGAAAAATTGGAAACCCATGCTTTTCAGCATCTCGCTTGCTTAATTTTCCATTACCGTCTGGTTTTAGCAATAAAGGTAAATGGGCAAATTCTGGCATTGTATCTTCCCAACCAAAAAATTGGTAAAGCAAAACATGCAAAGGAGCTGACGGTAACCATTCTTCCCCACGGATTACATGAGTTATGCCCATCAAATGATCATCGATCACATTGGCGAGATGATAAGTCGGCATTCCATCAGATTTCATTAAGATTTTATCATCTATCTGCGTGGAATGCACCATCACCCATCCTCGAACTTTGTCATTTAAGCGAACTTCTTCCTTTCGGGGTACTTTTAAACGAATCACATAAGGCTCACCTGCATCCAATTTGGCTTCTACTTCCTCTTTAGATAGAGTCAAGGAGTTTTTCATTTGCATTCGAGTGATAGCATTATACTGTGGCGTATCCACTCTGGCCGCTTTCAATCGCTCGCGCATTTCATCCAACTCTTCAGAAGTATCAAAAGCATAGTAAGCCTTGTCATCATCTAATAATTGCTGAGCATACTTAGCGTAATGCTCTTTACGTTCACTTTGTCGGTAGGGTCCAACTTCTCCTTGATCATTCCAAGGACTTTCATCAGGCGTTATCCCCAGCCATTTTAAGGTTTGATGAATATAATCTTCAGCACCATTAACATAGCGGTTTTGGTCGGTATCTTCTATTCTTAAAATAAATTGACCTCCTGCTTTCTTAGCAAAAAGGTAATTATATAAAGCCGTTCTGACTCCTCCAATGTGGAGAGGTCCCGTAGGACTTGGGGCAAAACGTACACGTACAGCTTGACTCATGAGATTCTTTTTTATTGCAATTTGGGCTGCAAAATTAGTCATTTTAGTTCAAAATTGAACTAATATGCAAATAATCTGATGAGTGTAATAGAATATTAGTTCAATATTGAATTAATAGTTTAAACATTTTGCCTAACCCACTCGATATAATCTGTTTTAGGAATATTTGTAATTCCAAGCTGGCGCATCATCATCACCAATTGGCCGCGGTGATAGCTACCATGAGTAAAGACTGTTTGAGCAATTTCACGAAAAGGAATGGAGTAACTCTTACCTTTATGATCAAAATGAAGCTTTTGTTCTAAATCTTGATTCTCTACAAAGCTTTTAAAAGCGGCAGAAGTTTTTTGCCATGATTTTAATTGCTCCTTAGCATTACCTGAAAAGTTGGTGATTTCCGAGACTTCCCAACCTTTATCTTGAAGCCTAGAAAGCCAGCCCATTTCAGCCATCCACAAGTGAGAAATCGTTTTAATAATACTGGGAAAACTTGCTTCAATTTTTTGGTTTAGCAGTTCTTCATTAATATTCGAGAGTGCATCTATAAACTTGTTATTCGCCCAAATATTATAAATTGCAAAATCGACATAGCTTTGATTTCTCATTTGAGTTCTAATTAAATTGAAAATTATGATGGAATGAAAACTGTAATTGGGTTTTACTAAAATCACTATTGAGTGTTTGCTCCATCACACCCACTTGGAATCTCATGTTTTCTTTCCAAACATAGCCTAAACCTCCATAAAGGCGGTTCCTATCAAAATACTCTATGTTTTCCATTTTTTCACCATTTATGAAAATCTCATTGTAAATTGGAATGTAAAATGCGCCCTTGCTAAATTTTTTATCTGATAGTGGAATATTGATAAATAAGGCATATCGCAATCGCGTTCGGAAATCTTGATTATCCACAAAACGCTGCTCGTATCTGAAACGGTGATTTAAGGAAACTATTGACACATTTTGCTTTAATAAAGCTTCTTGATAAATCCGGTTTTCTACAACCGTATTGTTGGGTTCGCCAACGGCTTGGGTCGTTATATTTCCATAGCCTAAAGTGAATGTGGCAGACCCATCTTTTAAATGATATCGCATCCCAGTTCTTAATAGCAATTGTTCTAAATCACCAATTATATTGTGATTTCGATATTGAGCCTCAGCATGAATTCCAAATTGACTGTTCTCAAATTCTACCCCACCAAAATACATATACCAAGCACCTAAATCCGGATCATCTTGAGCTATAACTGGGCTAAAGGAAAATAAAAAAGTTAAAATAATAATTACTCTAAAAGTCATGTTGAAGAATTTGAAAATTTAAAAATCGATGCAAAAATAGAAGGGGTGTTTTCTTTCTGCAAAGCCTTTTCAACGAACGGTTTTCACATTGGTTTTAACTTTGTACAAGGATCGGGATGCCGTAATAATTAATCGATCAAAATCCTTACCTCCAAAACAAATGTTGGCTGTCCAATCTTCAGGAATATCAAGGTGTTGGAGAAAACTCCCATCCTTATCATAAATATCCACTCCATTTCCTGTCAAATATAAATTTCCTTCTGAATCCAAAGTCATTCCGTCTGAACCCTGTGAAACAAAAAGTTTTTTGTCTACGAGCATCCCTTCTTTATTAATTTTATAGCGATAAGTTTTATCAGCGCCAATATCAGCCACAAACAGCAAGTTCTCTTCTGAATTTCCGACCACTCCATTGGCTTGAACAAGCGTTGAATCCAACAAAATTGGCTCAGCATTTTTCAATAAATAAACAGATTGATGCCCAACGGTATCGTGCTGATTTTCCCAATATGGTCTTTGGTAAATCGGATCTGTAAAATAAAGATTTCCGTTTTTGTGAACCCAAACATCATTCGGCCCATTAAAAGCTAAATCTCCCGATGGATTTAAAATGATTTCCTTCTCACCATCTAAAGAGAATTTCCACAATTGATTCTTTCCATCTGCACAAGCCCAGAGATTTTGATTATGATCAATATATAATCCATTTGATCTGCCAGAGCTATCTGTGAAAATACTTAGTTCCCCATTAAGAGCATATTTATAAATTTTATTATTGGGTTGATCGGTGAAATAGACATTTCCTGACCTATCGGCTGTTGGGCCTTCAGTGAAATCAAAACCCTCTGCAATTTTCATTATTTCAGCATTTTCCGAAACGGGCATTTTTGGCTGTTGATTACACCCAAAAAATAAACATACAGAAAAGCTTATCAGAAGAATACTTCTTAAATCAATCATTTTATAACATTTTGCGTAGATTAAACTTTCTATTACTAAGCTTAATTTACGCAAAATATGAAATTCTCATTCAATCATCTATTGGCGATACTAATTGTTTTGACTACAGCCTGTAATTCAAACCCAAAGAAGGAAGAAAAAACAACTGAAAAAAAAGTAGAGGAAAAAGTTACTGAAAAAGCAGAACAACAAAACAACATCATTTTCTTTGGTAACAGTCTTACAGCAGGATATGGAGTAGAAGCGGAAGAAGCTTTTGCCGGTTTGATTCAGGAAAGATTGGATTCATTAGGCTACGAATACAATGTAATCAATGCCGGAGTAAGTGGGGAGACTACAGCCAGCGGATTATCAAGAGTAGAATGGGTTGTAAAACGTCAGCCAGTAGAAATTTTTATTTTGGAATTAGGAGGAAATGATGGTTTGAGAGGTATTAAACCTGAAGAAACCAATAAAAACCTAAGAGCGATAATTGATAAAGTCAGGAAAATCCATCCTGATGTAAAAATTCTGCTCGCAGGCATGATGGTACCTCCAAATATGGGACAAGCTTATGCAGAAGAATTTCAAAAGATATTCCCTAAAATAGCAGAAGAAAAAAATGTAAATCTCATTCCTTTTCTTTTGAAAGATGTGGGCGGTGAAGCAGACTTAAACCTACCGGACGGCATCCATCCAACACCTGAAGGTCATAAAATTGTAGCGGAAACTGTTTGGAAAAATTTGAAGGAAATGCTTGAAAAGTAAACCAACACCTATAAACATAAACACTTAATAACTTCAAAACCTCAACACTTATAGCAACACTATTTCCTTCACCACTTCTTTACCTAGTTCTTCCCTGAATAAATATATGATCCTTTCTTTGCTCATATGGAGCTCCTGTTTGAGGGCACTAGATTCAACCGTCACGAAAAGTTTGCTGTCCTTCATAAAAACACCTTTTGTTCTACTTGCAATAGCCTTGCCCATTATTTTTGGCCACAAATTCACTACTTGTGTTTGATCTACTTTTCTGTTGAGGTGATAAGCATCAAACATTTCATTGATGACCTGTCCAAGCGGAGTAGCTTCCGATTTTCTGATGCTTGCGGGATGTGGATTTTTCTTTTTATACATTTTCTTGGAGTCTTATGCGGAATCTTATAGTTTATCTCACAAATTCCTTTTTTTGGTACATAATATCATATCGAAACAACCTTTCCTCATTTATTGCCTAATAGGCTCTATTTAGGTCTAGTTCAAAAAATTTCTTTTCTGTATCAATTTTTTTCAAGTACTCTTTACTTCTTTCGGGCCTGGCATCAGTCAAGAAGATTTGACCGAACCGACCATCTGCCATCATTTTCAATAAATACGCTATTCTTTTGTCATCTAATTTATCAAAAATGTCATCCAACAAAAGTAACGGTTTTTGGTTCTTAGTAGATTTCAGCAATTCAAATTGGGCTAATTTTAACGCAATAACAAATGATTTTTGTTGTCCTTGCGAACCAAATTTTTTCACGGGCTTTCCTTCAGAAAGAAACACATAATCATCTTTATGAATTCCCATCGTAGTCCTACCTTGTCGAAAATCTTTTTGATGTTGGCCTTTAAAATCACTCTGGAATGATTTTGTAACTCGGGTATCGTAATTTATAGCCACTTCTTCCTGATTATCCGATAAATCTTTATAAAATTCTTGAAAGATTGGTAAGAAATTTTCCATTAACTTATTTCGCTCATCAGAAATCTTCATAGCTAAAGGAATCATCAATTCGTCATAAGGAGCTAGCTGATCAGCTGAAAATCGATTTTTCTCCAAAAAGGATTTCAATAATGCATTTCTTTGCTTCAAAAGATGATTGTAATTTACCAATAACTTTAAATATTCTTGATCCAGCTGGCAAAGTAAGTTGTCAAAAAATTTTCTGCGCATTTCACTGGCTTCCCTGACAATATCAGTATCCTGCGGAACAATCATGACAAGGGGTAATTTGCCTATATGCTCACTTAGTTTTTCATATTCCTTCCCACCCCATCTTACCACCTTTTTTTCACCCAAGCGAACGGCACAAAGCATTTCTATATTCTTGTCCTCTACTTCAAAATTTGCTTTGATTGAGAAAAAAGCCTCTTCGTGCAAAATATTATCTTTATCTATCGCATTAAATGCACTTTTGGTGAAAGCCAAATAATAAATAGCATCCAACAAATTAGTTTTACCGATCCCATTTCGCCCTAAAAAGCAATTTATACCATCCACAAATGAGAAATTTGCTTGCGGATAGTTTTTGAATTGGGCTAATCGGATATTTTGGAGCTTCATTTTTCGCACTTGTGGGTTTTTTCGTTATTTTCGCATCCCGGAACAAGAGAAACAAAGTTAAGTTATTCTTTTGTGACGAAAGAAATTCATAGAAAAAAGTAAAAGCAATATGGCTACAAAGAAATCAAAAACTGCCAATAAAAAGAGTTTCGATAAAGAAACCTATATGGAATGGTTCAAGTCCATGACCTTGATGAGAAGATTTGAGGAAAAATCCGGTCAATTATACGGTCAACAAAAAATAAGTGGTTTTTGCCACCTTTACATTGGACAGGAGGCTTGCGTAGCCGGTGCTGTTAGTGCATTGAAAAAAGGTGATAAATATATCACAGCATATAGAGATCATGCCCATCCAATTGGCCTAGGGACAGATCCTAAGTACGTAATGGCGGAATTATTCGGAAAAGAAACCGGTGTTTCTAAAGGAAAAGGTGGTTCTATGCATATGTTCGATAAAGAAAACCATTTCTTTGGCGGTCATGGAATTGTAGGTGGACAAATTCCTTTGGGTGCTGGTATTGCATTCTCTGAGCAGTATAAAGGAACTGATAATGTTTGCATCACCTATATGGGTGATGGTGCGGTTCGTCAAGGTGCCTTTCACGAAGCTTTGAATATGGCCATGAGCATGAAATTACCTGTTATTTTTGCTATTGAAAATAATGGTTATGCTATGGGTACTTCCGTAAAAAGAACATCTAACGTTACTGAATTGCACACTTTAGGTGAGGCTTATGATATGCCTTCCAAAGGAGTTGATGCCATGAACGTGGAGAACGTTCATAATGCAGTGGCAGAAGCTGCTGAAAGAGCAAGAAAAGGTGATGGTCCAACTTTATTGGAATTCAGAACTTATAGATATAAAGGGCATTCAATGTCTGACCCTGCTAAGTATAGAACTAAAGAGGAATTGGAAGAATACAAAGGAAAAGATCCAATTGAGCAGGCTAGAGAAGTTATTTTGAAAAATAAATATGCTACCGAGGATGAGTTAAAAGAAATTGATAATGCAGCAAAAGAGCAAGTAAAAGAATGTGTGAAATTTGCTGAAGAATCTGATTTCCCTCATGTTGATGAGGTTTACAGAGATGTTTACGCTCAGGAGGATTATCCTTTTATAGTGGATTAAAATAATCAGGTTTGTACTGGTCGGTGAGCCACCGACCAGCATATAACCTAAATAAAATTAACCGATTTTTAGTTTTAATAATTTAAATCCCAAAGCTTTAAACTATTAAACGATGGAATTGGGTATTAATAAATAAATTTTTATAGCTTTGCGGTCTTAAAATAGTGGCAATGGCAAAAACAAAAACTAAAGAGAAACAAAGTTCCGAGTTTTACGAAAATCCTGAGGTATTAGCTCAGCAACTTTCTAAAACGGAAGAATTTATTGAAAACAATAAAAAGATAGTATTCGGTTTAGGGGGAATTATCGCCTTGATCATCGTAGCTTTTTTTGGTTACCGATACTATATGAATAATCTTAACCAAGAAGCTCAAAAGGAAATGTTCCAGGCAGTTTATTGGTATGAGAATGAAGAATATGACTTAGCCTTAAACGGTGATGGTAATAACTTCGGATTTTTAGCTATTGTCGAAGATTACGGATCAACTAAAGCTGGAAACTTAGCTAGTTTCTATTTAGGTAGCATTTATCTTCAGCAAGGTGAATTTGAAACCGCTATTGATTATTTAGAAGATTTTAGCAGTGATGATTTATTGGTCCAAGCCAGAGCTTATGCTTTAATAGGCGATGCTTACATGGAATTAGGTAACTATTCAACAGCTGCAGATCACTATGGAAAAGCCGCAAATTATAAAAGCAATAAAGAATTTAGCCCTGAATATTTAATGAAGCAAGGCTTAGCTTATGAAAAAGCTAACGATTTAGAAGCTGCAATGGGAAGCTATCGAAAGGTGGTTAAGGATTTCAGTGATTCCAAACAGAAGACGGAAGCACAAAAATACCTATCCCGACTAGAGGCTCAAAAATAATTGAATTAAGAAAAAATTAATTAAGGAAAAAGGGATAGGTTGATAAAGCCTGTCCCTTTTTTGTTGGAAAATACTCAAGAAATATGGCATCAAATCTTAAAAACCTTAGTGAGCATTCCGGTAAAAATATGAAGGGATTGCAAGACAAAAAATTTGCAATTGTGGTTTCAGAATGGAATGAAGAAGTAACAGAATCCTTATACAATGGTGCTTACGAAACATTGCTGGATAATGGAATTTCTAAAGAAAACATAGAAAAACACTATGTTCCAGGAAGTTTTGAATTAAGCTTAGCAGCACAATGGATGGCAGAAAGAAAAGAAATTGATGCTGTGATTTGCTTAGGATGTGTAATTCAAGGAGAAACCAAACATTTTGATTTCATCTGTGATGCAGTGGCTCATGGAATTACCAACGTCAGTCTAAAGTATAACAAACCGATTATTTTTGGAGTTTTGACTCCCAATACACAGCAACAGGCCTTAGACAGAGCTGGAGGAAAGCACGGCAACAAAGGAGATGAAGCTGCATTTACCGCATTAAAAATGTTAGGATTAGCAAAAGGATTATGATTGTATTAAAATTTGGCGGAACTTCTGTTGGAACGCCTCAAGGAATGAATCAGATTCGTGAAATCATCACGAAAGACAACAATAAAAAGTTAGTAGTGCTGTCGGCCCTTAGCGGAGTGACCAATACCTTGGTTGAGATAGGAGAGAGATTGCGCAAAAAAGAAAAGGAGCAAGCAACTAAAGTCATCAAAAAGCTACAAAAGCGTTATGATGAGTTTTTAGAAGAGCTTTTTGAAACTGAATCATTCAAAAATAAGGCATCTGCTATCATTGCTGATAGCATGGATTTCATTAAATCATGCTTGGAAAAACCTTTCACCAATTCGATTGATAAAGAATTACTGGCTCAAGGCGAGTTGATGTCCACCAATATTTTCAATTTACATTTGCAGGAGCATGAATTAAACAGCGCCTTGATCAATGCTTTGGATTTCGTGAGAACCGATGCTTTCTCAGAACCTGATGATGCCTTCATCAATAAGGAATTATCGGATATTTTAGTAAAGCAGCCAGCCGAAACGAATCTAATTATAACCCAAGGCTATATTTGCCGCAATGCAGAAGGAAATGTCGACAATTTAAAAAGAGGTGGGAGTGATTACACAGCATCTTTGGTGGGTGCTGCGCTTAATGCTGACGAAATCCAAATCTGGACGGATATTGACGGCATGCACAATAATGACCCAAGAGTTGTTGAAAAAACTTTTAGCATTCCAGAACTTTCTTTCGAAGAAGCAGCAGAGTTGGCTTATTTTGGAGCAAAGATTTTACATCCTTCTTGTATAAGACCTGCACAAAAAAGAACGATTCCTGTTCGCTTGAAAAACACCATGAAGCCTGAAGCGCCTGGTACTTTGATTCATACCAAAGAAGGCAGTGGAGAAGGCATTAAAGCCATAGCTGCT
The DNA here is from genome assembly GCF_000183425.1 of Marivirga tractuosa DSM 4126. Lineage (NCBI taxonomy): Bacteria > Pseudomonadati > Bacteroidota > Cytophagia > Cytophagales > Marivirgaceae > Marivirga > Marivirga tractuosa. Next base: position 2,961,766 of record NC_014759.1, on the reverse strand, counting down.
AAGGATGGAATAGTCGCTATCAAAATAAAATCCTTGCGAATGTTGATGGCTTATGGCTTTTTGAGAAGAGTGTTTGAAATTTTCGAGAAGTACAAAACACCAATTGACGTAATTACGACTTCTGAGGTAGCCATATCTGTGACAATTGATAATATTTATTATTTAGACAGTATTTTAAGTGAATTGCGCCCTTTTGGAGAAGTGGAAGTAGATCAGGAGCAAAGTATCATCTGTTTAGTGGGCAATATGGTGGCTGAAAAACCAGGTTTGGTAAGCAAGATTTTTGCATCCCTTCAAGATGTTCCAGTGCGTATGATTTCTTATGGTGGTAGCCGTCATAATATTTCTGTAGTGGTCGATACGCAATATAAATCAGAGGCTTTGAAGAGATTGAATGATGGAGTTTTTTAGGAGTTTGAAGTGGTAAGTTTTAGGTTATAAATTGCTAAACAATATCCGCCATCACCTTTTCTACTCTTTTGAAATATAACAGACCTGTTATGAATAGAAGGATGACTATGCTAAAAGAGAAGTAAGCAAATATACTTGGAGGATCTCCACCTAAAAGGCTCCATCTAAAGCCTTCTACAATTCCGGCCATTGGGTTAGCGTAATAAAGGAATGAGCCCCAATCCGGTAATCTTTTGATCACGTCTTTTGCTTGATAGCCAACTGGAGTGGCATAAAGTCCGAACTGTACTAAGAAAGGTACAACATGTTGGAAATCACGGTATCTGATAGTTAATGCACTTAACCAAATCCCAACTGCTAATGCTGAAATAATGGTCAAAATGATAAATACGGGCAAGTAAATAATATTTGCGGATGGAATAAATCCATAATAAATCATTAAGATCACCACAAATAACATGGCAATAGCAAAATCAACAAAGCCTACTAGCGCCTTTGAAAGAGGAATAACCAATCTCGGAAAATAGATTTTTTTCACCATCTCCTGGGCCCCAATTATGGAGTTTCCCGATTGGTTTAAAACAAATGAAAAATAAGACCAAGAAGCCATTCCGCAAACAGCAAATAAAGGGTAAGGCACTCCACTTGTATCCACTACTGCTACCTTTCCGAAAACTACCGTAAATATTAATAAAGTTGCCAAAGGCTGAATAAATGCCCATAACAATCCAAGAAATGTCTGTGCATATCGAACTCTCAAATCTCTATAAGCCAATATGTAAAACAAATCCCTATAAGCCCATAATTCTTTCAAATTGATGTGCCATTTTGGTTTGGATGCGTCTACAACTAATTTTTCCATTTTATTGGTGTTGAGTAATGGGTATTGAGATATCGGATAAACCCAATCTATTAAATAATTTACAAATATAGTAGAAAGAGTTGGAAGAGGAATGTCAGAATTAGGGAGAGATATACATATAGATTTTTATTCGACAAACTCCTCTTTAAAAGCCTTTAATGACTTTTTATCTCCCAATAAAATAATAACATCGCCTTCATCACATACCACTTCAGAATTAGGATTAAATACAAAGCCTTTTTCTTTATCTTTAAAGGCTAGAACAGTTGCGCCAGTTTTATTTTTCACATCCATTTCTCCTAATGAAAGATTTTTGAATTTATCCTTTAGCAAATTGTGATTAATTTCTTCCAATGAATATTCTGAATCATGATCACCATTGAGTATTTCCAAAAACTGCACTACACTTGGTCTGGTAACCAAAGAAGCCATATAAGAACCGCCCACTCTATCGGGCATCACCACATGATCAGCTCCAGCTCTTCTGAGTTTCTTTTCTGTATTTCTTTCGGTTGCTTTGGCTATAATTTGAATCTGCGGATTTAATTCTTTGGCAGTTAAGGTTATAAAAACATTGTCTGCGTCACTGGGTAAGGTAGTAATAATGGTACTTGCTTTTTCAACTCCGGCCTCCATCAAAACCGACTCTAAGACTGCATCTCCGTGCAGAAATTGATATCCTTTTTCATTATTATAACTATTGATTAAATCGGCATTTTTTTCAATAAACAATAACTCCTTTTGAGATTTAATCAATCCAGTGCCAGCAATCTCTCCATTTTTGCCAAAACCACAAATGATAATATGATTCTTCAATTTTTTCAATGCCTTTTTATCAGTATAAGTTTTATAAATCTCTTTAAAACGTCCTTCAAATAAGTAAGAAGAAATAACGGATGCTGTATAAGCAAATAAACCTAAATTTATGATAATATAAAATACCGTAAATAGTTTCCCCTGATCACTTAAAGGTTGAACTTCTTTAAACCCTACTGTAGAAAAAGTAATAACAGACATGTACACCCCATCTCTGAAGCCATAACCTTCAATAAGCATATAACCCAAACTCCCGAGTAATATACTGGTCATTATCATTAAAAAAGCATATAGAAGTTTCTTTAAGGCCGATTGCATAGTTCAATTTAGCTAAAAGGAAATAAATTCTATTCCATTACTTCAACCCCTTTCCAAAAAGCAACATAACTCTCAAATTTCTTGGCCATTTCCTTAGTGTCAGGATAATACCATGCGGCATCTTTATTTTCTTTGCCATCCACTTTTAGGCTGTAATAAGAAGCAGTCCCTTTCCAAGGACAAACAGTATGATAATCTGTCTTTTCAAAATACTCATCTTTGATTGACTCAGGAGGAAAATAATGATTTCCTTCTATAACAATTGTGTCATCACTTTCCGCTACTACTTGATTGTTCCAAATTGCTTTCATTTTTTTAGATTTTAGTCTACTAACTTAATTTAAATCTTGCAGGTTGATTTTTTATTAATTACAATCTCCGGTCGGTGTGCCACCGACCGGGGTATAAGGGTATGACCCATGGTTGGTGGCACACCAACCACTTACAGTTCGATTAAAAATCTGTCAGGTTTATTTTGACTTACTATCATCAAGCCTTAATTTATAAATAACACCCTGCCCAAAAGAGCAAATTCCAGAATTAAATACCACCAAGGCAAAGGTTCCATAGTAAATCCAATTCCAGCCTTCTGGGTTTTGCATCTTGTAAAAACCAGCATCAATACCCAGGCTTAAACCTGCACCTATTAAAATTAACCCTAAAATTGAAAAAAATAACCATTTTTGCTTTATCGCCTGCATGACATAAGTAACATTTGTTCCAACAAAATTTAACTATCTTCGTGTTTTAGTTTTTAAGACGAACAGGCGTTATTAAAAGTTTATGAGATATTTAGTTTACAGTCTACTTTTAGTAGGTTTATTTTTGCAAAACACTTTTGCTCAAGTTATTAAACCCATCAGTTGGGAAAGCTCGATTTTAGAAGAAGATTTAGAAGTAGGCGATACGGCTACGCTATCTTTCCGAGCAGAAATAGATGAAAATTGGTATTTATACTCATCGGATTTTGATCCAGATTTGGGACCAATGCTCACTGAATTCGAATTCGTAAAGGACGATTCTTATCAATTGGTTGATAGCATTATTCCAATCAATCCTTCCGAAGGCTATGATGAAATTTGGGAAGGAGACTACACTTATTTCAAAGGAAAAGGAGAGTTTCAGCAAAAAGTAATCATAAAACAAGTTCCCTTTAAAATTAAAACTAGCAATAGCTATCAAGTCTGTTCAGATGTAGATGGTAAATGTATTCCTTTCAGTGATGATTTTGCTTTCGGTGAAAAAATTAAATCTGCTGGCACTTCAGAAGTTGACCAAAAAGACAAAGCATCAACCAGCGATAAATCCGAAAAAGAAGGTAAAAAAAAACTAATTGATCTTCAGCAAAAAGACTCAAACTCCCCGTATTCTCTTTTAGGTTTTATGGTGGTGGCTTTTTTAGCCGGTTTAGCCGCGCTATTAACGCCTTGTGTATTCCCCATGATTCCTATGACGGTTACCTTTTTTACCGGAAAGGCTAAAAACAGAGCAGGAGCTATTCGTCAGGCAGTAATTTATGGGTTATCAATTATTGTTATTTACGTGGTTGCAGGAACCATTATTGCGGTTATCAACGGCCCTGAATTTGCCAATTGGCTGAGTACTCATTGGATTCCAAATGTATTTTTCTTTTTAGTATTCTTCATTTTTGCACTTTCCTTTTTAGGTTTATTTGAAATCAATTTACCTTCAAGTTTTGTCAATAAAGTCGATGCTAAAGCTGATAAAGGTGGTTTGGGAGGCGTTTTCTTTATGGCTTTTACTTTGGTTTTGGTGTCATTTAGCTGTACTGGCCCAATCGTTGGAAGTATTTTAGTTGAATCCGCTGGCGGTATGGTGATCAAACCACTAATGGGAATGTTTGCCTTTAGTTTGGCCTTTGCAATCCCTTTTACACTTTTTGCTATTTTCCCTGAGTGGCTGAATAATTTACCAAAATCAGGTGGATGGCTAAATTCAGTAAAAGTAGTGCTAGGATTTTTAGAATTGGCTTTAGGATTGAAATTTTTAAGCATAGCCGATCAGGTTTATCATTGGGGGATCTTAGACAGAGATATCTATTTAGTGCTTTGGATTGTCATTTTTGCAATGCTTGGGCTTTATTTATTAGGGAAATTAAGATTGCCTGGAGACAGCCCAATTGAAAAACTATCAGTAGGAAGATTGATGCTGAGCTTAGTGACTTTCAGCTTCGTCTTATATATGATTCCAGGATTATTTGGGGCTCCCTTAAAAGCACTTTCGGGCTATCTTCCGCCTATGAGCTCTCATGATTTTGATCTGCCTACACTCATTCGAGAAAATAGTGGAGGCTCAGGAGTCATAAGTGCTGAAGATCAATTATGCGAAGAACCGTTATATGGAGATATGCTACATTTTCCACATGGAATTAAAGGCTATTTCGATTATGAGCAAGCCTTAGCTTGTGCAAAAGAGCAAGGAAAACCTATTTTCGTGGATTTCACCGGTCATGGTTGCGTAAACTGCCGTGAAATGGAAGCCAGAGTTTGGTCAGATCCAAAAGTGTTAAGCCGATTGAAAAACGATTATGTGATGTTGGCTTTATATGTTGATGAAAAGACTGAACTACCTGAAAAGGATTGGTATACCAGCGAATATGATGGAAAAGTAAAGAAATCTATTGGCAAGCAAAACGCAGATTTTCAGATTACACGATTTAACAATAATGCACAGCCCTATTATGTTCTGTTGGATACAAATGGTGAATTATTGATTGAGCCAATCGCTTATGAAAGAAGTATCAGCAAGTTTGTAGATTTTCTTGATGAAGGAAAAGAAAAGTTCGAAGCTAAAAACAGGCCTTAATTTAGGGCTTGCTTAAAAAGTCTCAAGTGCCTCATATACAATCGGGCTAAGTGAAGGAGTATTGGTATACTTCGAGCTTTAGCCCGGGAAGTAGATGAGGTGCTTGAGGCTAGAGTACTAGAAAATCAAATTTTGATTTTCTAGTACAAACAATATTAGTTATTTCCTTAAAAAGAATTACACTAATTGAAAAACTATTATTCAATAATCACTACCAAGACAGGTATTAAGTTCATTTTTGTTAAATAATCTGTTTTTAAGCAAGCCCTAATTAAAGAACTATTGTACCTTTGCGGGGTTATAATCATTTCAATAGAGAGAATATTTAAGAATGGCAAAAAGAAGAAAGAGCGAACCGCTTAATGAGGAAGAGAAAAAGCCACTCAATAAAGAAAATTTTAAAAAGCTTACGGGAGTTTTTCAGTTTATAAAGCCCTACAAAGGGTATTTTATAGCTGGATTATTTTTCCTTCTAATATCCAGTACAACACTTTTAGGTTTTCCTTATGTGATGGGAAAGTTGGTAGATGTAGCGCAGGGAAAAACCTCTGGCATTTTTACCGAACTCAATACGGTGGCTTTTATCCTGATTGGAATTCTAGCAGTACAAAGTTTCTTTTCATTTTTCAGAGTATATCTTTTTGCTCAAGTTAGTGAAAGAGCAATGGCTGACATGAGAGCTAAGCTCTATACTAAATTAATGAGCTTACCAATGGCTTTTTATGATAAAAGCCGCGTTGGGGAATTAGTTAGCCGAATTACATCCGATGTTTCTTTACTGCAAGATACTTTTTCAGTAACACTAGCGGAATTTATTAGGCAAATCTCTACATTAATTATAGGTGCAGCAATCATATTCTATTTCACCCCTAAGTTGGCACTTTTCATGATTGCAACCTTTCCAGTATTGGTAATAGCTGCTATGGTTTTTGGAAGATTTATCCGTAAGCTTTCCAAAAAAACACAATCAGAGTTAGCTTCTGCAAATGTTATTGTGGAAGAGACTTTGCAATCCATCAATATTGTAAAAGCCTTTACCAGTGAATTAACTGAAGTTTTGAGATATCGAAAATCACTTGACAAAGTAGTGAAAGTAGCTTTGAAGTCCGCAACCTTCAGAGGAGCATTTATCTCATTCATTATTTTTGCCATGTTTGGTGGAATAGTAGCTGTTTTATGGTATGGTGCCAGCTTAGTGCAAGAAGGAAGTATGAGCGTTGGTGACTTGCTAAGTTTTGTACTGTATACAACTTTTATAGGTGGCTCAATTGCTGGACTGGGTGATTTATACGGTCAAATTCAAAAAGCAATTGGTGCTTCAGAAAGAGTGATGGAAATATTGCAAGAGGAAGAAGAATTTAAAATAGAAGAAAAAGAAAAAATACATTTACAAGGAGCAATCCGATTTGAAAATGTTCAATTTTCATATCCTTCTCGTAAGGATGTTCAAGTATTGAAAGGCTTGAATTTAACTGTTGGGGCTGGTGAAAAAGTAGCACTTGTTGGACATAGCGGAGCTGGAAAATCTACAATTATTCAATTACTAATGCGGTTTTATCCATTAAACTCTGGTCAAATTAAGGTGGATGATCAGAATATTGATTCCTTGTCGATTACTGGCTATAGACAAAATATAGGCATAGTACCCCAGGAGATTATATTATTTGGAGGTTCTATCCGTGAAAATATTGCCTATGGAAAGCCTGAAGCTACCGATGATGAAATTATTGCTGCTGCAGAAAAAGCTAATGCATGGTTGTTCATAAAAGATTTTCCTGAAGGATTGGACACTTTGGTGGGTGAAAGGGGCGTTAAGTTATCTGGAGGACAAAGACAGCGAATAGCCATTGCCCGAGCGATCTTGAAAGACCCAAAAATCTTAATTTTGGATGAAGCGACCTCCTCCTTAGATGCTGAATCTGAAAACTTGGTTCAACAGGCCTTAGATGAGTTGATGAAAGATAGAACTACCATTATTATTGCACATCGATTAGGAACTATTCGTAAAGTGGATAAGATCTTTGTATTGAATGAAGGGCAAATCACTGAACAAGGTACGCACCAAGAACTATTGGAATCCGAAAATGGAACATATAGTAACCTAGTTAAACTTCAGTTACAAGACTAAATTATGAAGGTTAAATACTATTTTTTAAAAGCTATTTTTTGGCTGTTGAGTAAAATTCCATTTTGGTTTTATCACGGCCTATCAACTCTGATTGGATTTCTATTTATAAAAACTAAGATCTATCGATACAAAGTAGTGATGGACAATTTGAGGAAATCTTTTCCTGAAAAATCAGAAAAGGAGATCCAGAAAATCGCCAATAAATTTTATTACCATTTCTCAGATTTGCTGATTGAGAGCATTAAAGCATTTGGTTTTTCTCAAAGCACTATTAAAAAAAGGTATAAAATCAATCCTAACCCTGCAGTACAAAAACTATTGGACGAAAAGCAAAATATCACTATGATACTTCCACATTTTGCTAATTGGGAGTGGGCTGCACAAGGATTTAACTTTATGGTAGAAAGAAATCAGCCTTTAGTCTTGATAATGTATAAGCCTTTGAAAGATAAGGTAATGGATAAATTAATGAAGGACAATAGGACTCGCTTCCCTGGAAATTATCTGTTTCCAAAAAACAATGCTACTCGTGAGGTTCTTGCTCATCAAGATGAACATTATCTCTTGGGTTTTGCTGCAGATCAGTCTCCAGCTAATGTTTATAACTCTTATTGGATGAATTTTTTGGGTAGAGAAACGGGTGTATTCTTCGGTGTCGAAAAATTCAGTAAGAAATTTGATCTGGCTCCCGTGTACGCACATGTTAAAAAAATGGGTCGTTCAAGATTTGAGATTGACTTGGAGGTTATTACAGATAGTCCAAAAGAAACACCTTATGGCTACATTACCGAAAAACATATGCGGCTATTAGAGGCTGACATATATAAAAGCCCTCATCTATGGCTTTGGACTCATAAAAGATGGAAACGAGGCAAACCTGCTGATTATGAGCAAAAAAGACCTCAACAACAATAAGAACCAAGAATTAAAAATAGAAACTCGCATTTTTCAGTAAGTAAAAAATGTTAAATTAACCTAAATCAAAAATCAAAATGAGCGAATCAAATAAAGAAGATAAACTAGAATTAAATAAGATAAGAAAGGCTTTTAAAGACAGAGATTGGAACGAAATCAAAAGCTCCGACTCGTGGGCAATTTTCAAAATCATGTCTGAATTTGTAGACGGATTTGAAAAATTAGCAAAAATTGGCCCTTGCGTTTCTGTATTCGGTTCTGCCAGAACTAAACCTGATCATCCTTATTATAAAATTGCAGAGGAAGTAGCTGCTAAACTAGTTCGTCATGGCTACGGTGTTATTACAGGTGGTGGCCCAGGTATTATGGAAGCTGGAAACAAAGGAGCTAAAAGTGAAAACGGAAAATCCGTTGGTTTAAACATTGTCCTTCCTTTTGAGCAATTCAACAATATCTATATCGATCCAGATAAATTAATCACTTTCGATTACTTCTTTGTAAGGAAAGTAATGTTTGTGAAATATGCACAAGGTTTTGTGGTAATGCCTGGTGGTTTTGGCACTATGGATGAACTATTTGAAGCTTTAACCCTTATCCAAACTCATAAAATCGGTCGATTCCCAATTGTGTTGGTTGGTAAAAAATTCTGGTCTGGTTTAATTGATTGGATCAAAGATACCTTAATAGAGGCGGAAAATAATGTCAGCCCTGAAGATATGGATTTGTTTACCGTGGTGGATACCCCAACAGAAGCAGTAAAAGTTATTGATAATTTCTATTCTCAATTCATGCTTTCTCCAAACTTCTAATTTTTATAGCAGTTAACAGTTATATGACAGACAGTAAATTTGCACTTTATATTTCAATAGCATCATTAGTAACTTTTTTAGTAGTGGTTATTTATGGGAACCAAAACCAAGTGGAAACACATAAGCCCGTTTTGGAGCCCACAGACCCTATCGCTTTTACAAATGCTAAAACAATTCCTCTACCTGAAAGAATTGACTTAGCAGGTGAAAAAGTTCCCTTGCATGTAGATGATGTTAAAGAGCGATTGGACAAAGAGCTTCATATTAATTCATACTGGCATAACAATACTATTTTTCTTTTTAAAAGAGCTAATCGCTGGTTTCCAATTATTGAACCTATTTTAAAGAAAAATGGAATCCCTGATGATTTCAAATATTTAGCCCTGATTGAAAGTGGTTTGGAAAATGTCACAAGCTATGCTGGAGCAGTAGGTTTTTGGCAGATTTTAAAAAGTACTGGTAAGGAATACGGACTAGAAATAAATAGAGATGTAGACGAAAGATATCATCCAGTTTTATCCACGGAAGCAGCTTGCAAGTACTTCAAAAGGTCATATGAAAAATTTGGCAACTGGACATTAGTTGCGGCTTCCTACAATAGAGGAATGCGCGGAATGCAAAATGCTTTAGATCATCAAAAAGTAGATAATTATTATGATTTAATGTTGAATGATGAGACTTCTCGCTATGTTTTTAGAATTTTGGCTATCAAGCAAATATTTGAAAGCCCAAAAGACTATGGGCTGAATATTCTTAAAGAACATTTGTATAAGCCTTATGTCTATCGCTACGATACAGTTCGTAACTCAACAGATTGGGTTGATTATGCCAAAGAACAAAACACAACTTATAAAACTTTAAGAATCTATAATCCTTGGATTCAAGATGAAGACATCAGGATAGGCAGAAATGAATCTTACGTAGTGAGTTTACCAGCAAAAAATTAGAAAATTATTCCTACTTCAAGACCTACAAAATCATTCCTAAGCTTAAAACTATCACCATAAATATTTTTGTTGATTGCATTTAATAAGCCCCTTTGGTAGATTAATCCACCAAACAATTTGGTGTTAATCCCAATGCCATATTCCATGCCTACGGCTAATAAAGAGTTCAAATCAATAAATCTGAAACTCTGAACAATATTTTCATCTTCCCCTTCACTATTTGTCATAAAATCAATTGTCCCACCAAACTGAAAATATATTTTCTTATCCAATCCTATTTCCTCTGTAAAGAGCTTTAAAGTTATTGGGACTTGTAAATACTGGGGACTATAATCCTCCTTATAGCTTGTTGGAGGAGTAGTAATGGTTGAATCAGCCGAAAAAGCAGATCTTTTAGAAGTGAATATAATTCCAGTACTGAAATAATGGTTCTCTTTAAATTCAAAATCAAAGATAGGTCCTAATTGAAATCTTAAACCCACTCCTTCTGTGTTAAAATCAGTATTATCTGCTTCTGCATCTATTCTATTAAAAGAAATATTTGGTGCAGCTTTAAATCCAAATCTAACTTGCGCTTCAGAAATAAAAACTGAAAACAGGAATAAGGCAGAAAAGAGCAATTTTTTCATTTATTTTGGGTTTTGTTATTCAAGACAAATATAAACAATGACGTATGCAAAGTAATAAATATTATATACTAACTTCTCTTATCCTCATTTTTGTTTTTTCATCGTGTAGCGACAAGGATAAATTTTGTGAAGAAGCCCCAAATATCACTAATGTAGAAGTCGATATTCCATTAAATGATCTCACAGAAGAAATGGTAGGTTTGAGAAGTCAAGAAGAAGCCCTTAATTTCATACAAGAAAATCCTTTTGTAGCAGATTACTTTTTCGAAAGAAGGAGTTATGGTGCAGATTCTATTGTTGCCAATAGAATGGTGAACATTTTCTCAAATCCTTCTTACAAAGACACTCTGTATCAACAGGTGAAAAATACCTTTGGTGAGTTTAATACTCTTAGGTCAGATTTTGAGGATGCTTTTAAATATTACAAACACTATTACCCTAATGTGGTGGTACCCAAGTTAGAAATAGTGTTGGCGGGATTACAAAAAGACCTCTTTGTATCAGATAGCCTAGTTAGCATAGCTGCAGATTATTTTTTAGGGCCAGATGCTGCGTATGTACCTAATGGAGTGCCTGAATATATATTAATGCGATATGAAAGCGAATATATTGTTCCTATGAGTATGCTTCTACTTACCCAAAAGCAAAACAAAACTGATCAAAGCGACCAAAGTCTTTTGGCAGATATGATCTTTTACGGAAAATCATACTATATGACCAAAATGACCATTCCATGTACTCCTGATTCTCTATTAATTGGATACACTGCTCAAGAAATGGAAGACATTAATAAAAATGAGCATATCATTTGGGCGAATTTTCTAGAAAATGATTTACTCTATGAAACCAGCCATTTTATGAAAAACAAGTTCATAGGGGAAAGACCAAAAACATTTGAAATCAGCCAGCAATGTCCAGGTAGGATTGGAATATGGGTAGGATGGCAAATTGTGAAATCCTATATGAAAAAAAATCCTGAAGTGACGCTTCAAGAATTGATGGAGAATACTAATGCCCAAGAGATTTTTAGTCAATCAAAATACAAGCCCAAAGGTTAGCCTTTTATGTTAGTCAGTATATTAATAATCGAAAAATACAATTTCTTAATTCCTATTGTAGAAATAATTAGCTAATTTATAAGCAATTATAAAAAGCTAAATTCTACGATATGAATCCTGCGGAAAAAGGTTGGCTAAAAGAATACTTAAAGTTTAGAGGGCCACACCCCATAGATTTGAACCAATATCATATTAAGGATCAAGATAGCTTACTTTATAAGATTGTTCAACCAACAGGCTTGATCTACGGGCATCCAATTCATGCCCCAGGAATTCAACATCCGAAAGAACAAAGATGGAATAGCTTAGGCAAAATGAAGATCGTATTGCTAGAAAGCTTTTTACACAGTGCCAGCTTAAAACAAGATAGTTTACCCCAAACAACAAATGATTGGCAAGATTTCTATATGGAAACCAGCCAATCTATTGGTCGGTTCTATTCTACTTTAGATCCCCAAATAAGAAAAAAGAAGTTTTTTATTTTCAGTAAACCAAAAATAGAAGACTCTAGATTTACAGAGCAAATTCTTCATAAAAGATTATTCTTAAAGTCGCGTTGGGATAACTTTTGGGCTAGTCTCTTTCAAAATAGTCTGCTTTTCCTTGACACCTACTATTTTGGGGAATGGCGTGCAGGTAAGTTCCACAATATGAAATGGCATAAGGATGCCATGAAAATGTTATTGCTAAAAGTTATTGCTTCAGCTGCCCATGCCAACCAAATAATTGAAAGAGAAGAACGCAATATGTTTTTTACTTTTTTGAGATCTTCAAATCTTTCGAAAGCTCAAAGCAAACAAGCCAAAGAAGCTTTTCGGGACGGGATTACGTTAGATCAAATAGACTTAAGGCAAGCTGACACTTGGTTGTTAAAAAAGTATGTACTAGAACTTGCTATTTTGATGATATGGGCAGACAAGGTTGTGAGCACCGAAGAAAGAGCATTTTTAAACAAGTTAGCAACTCGTTTAGGTTTTTCTGAAGAGGAACTTGATATCAGCTTAATTGCCATTGAATCATTTGTTATAGAAAACTGGAAAGAAGTGTATTTTCTTCAAAGCAAGCATTCCTTTCAGGTAATTAGTGACACCATCGTTCAAAGGATTTCATTTGTATTAAAAAAACACAAAGAAAGTATAGGACAAGAGATCAAGGAAAGCAAAGAACTGTGGTATTTGTTTGAGAAATCTAAAACTGAATCCTTAGATGAGGATGAAAAAGAAAAAATGAGAGTTCAATTAATCGACATCCTTAAGTCCATTCCCGCTTTTGTCATAATTGCATTACCCGGATCGTTTTTAACACTACCACTGCTGCTGAAAGTGCTGCCAAAAAGTGTATTCCCTTCCGGTTTTCAGAATTAAAATTTTCCTACTTGCTTTGCAACAATTCCTACTTTGACTACTTTTTCCCCAAATAATAATCTTATACTGTATCCTTTGAACTGCTTCTTTGTGGAATTAAAAGCGAAAGTAGAATAGAAAGCAACAAGGTAGAGAAAATCACGCTAAAGGAAACAAGGGTATTAATGTGTACATGAACGAACTCTAGTAACATTTTTGCTCCAATGAAAATCAAAATGAAAGACAACCCTTTTTGCAATAAATAGAACTTGTCAATGATTCCTGCCAATAAGAAAAATTTTGCTCTTAATCCTAAGATTGCAAATATATTGGATGTATAAAGGATAAATTCATTTTGAGTTATTGCAAAAACGGCAGGAATTGAATCAACAGCAAATATTAAATCAGTAGACTCAACCAGAAGAATCACAAGAAAAAGTGGAGTGAACAATATCATTTTCCCTCTTCTGATGACGAACTTCCCACTAAAATTACCTTTTGTAATATTGAGGTATTTCCTAGCAAATTGAATAATCACATTTTTTTCAGGATCTAAATCATCTTCTTCTTTTTGAAAGAATATTTTAACACCACTGTAAACCAAAAAGGCACCAAATATGTAAAGTATCCAATGAAATTCCGCAACTAAGAAAGCTCCTAAGAAAATGAATATCGCCCTAAAAACAATAGCACCTAAAACCCCCCAAAATAATATCTTATGGTAATATGTTTCTTCAACTTTAAAATATCTTAAGATTAATAATATCACAAAAATATTATCAACTGATAGAGCATATTCAGCAACGTATGCGGAAAAATATTCTAACATCACTACAGACCCACCATAAAACTGGTAGATTAAATATCCAAAAGCAACTGAAATTACTATCCAAAAAATAGATTGATAGGAAGCAGATTTTAAGGATACTTTTTTAGCATCTTTGTTAAAAAACCCCAAATCAAAAATGAGGAAAATAACGATAACAGCTCCAAATATACTATAAAGGACATGTTCTGTGTTATCAAAAAAACTTAAAATACTATCCATAAATTATTTAGCCCCCATTGTACCCGAAAGATAATTTATTTGTAACTTTTTATTAAATTTAATACAGAAAATTATGAATAAATTATCTAAATATTCCAGAAAGCTACATTTTATGAGCTAGACACACACTTAATAGATGTAAGTTTAAATTAAAATTACGACAACTATAGCTGCCAATTTTAGACTAATTAAAAGATTTGACGGTTAAGGTTGGGCATTTAAAAGACCAAGGGCAAGCTCATTCATTAGCTTGCCCAACATTTTTGAAGAAAGATTCCACTATTTCACCTCTACAACACTCTGATCTGATAGATTATAATATTCCATAACTGCATTATAATCACTATAATCTATAGCGTTTGCTGTTCGTCCATTGGCAAACTGACCTGGCACAACCACTACTCTGGCGATCCAGTTATCGGTAAAACTGGCTCCTAATAAATTCAAGTCAAAATTAGAATCTAAAAACAAAATCACATCAAACATTGTGAAATCATAATTATAAATTAAAGTGCCAAAATTTGTAAATTCTGTCTGAGGAAGTAATCTCCAGACATCTGTTTCATCTGCCTGAGGATCAGAATATAAAAAATACACCAAGACCTTATCTGATTCCAGCATTTGGAAATCTTCTGGAAATTCTAACAATAAGCTGTACTCGTTGGAAGCTGAAAATGTTAAATCTACATATTCAAATACAAAGGCTTCTTGACCATCCATACCATCTTCTCCTGGAGGTCCTTGTGGCCCTCTAGGGCCTGGTGCACCGTCTTGTCCATTAAATGTACAACCCCCGAAGAAAACAATACTTGCTAAAATAAAATTGAAAAGATTTTTCATGGCTTTAGATTTTTGATTACCTAAAAGTAACCAAAAAATATGCCAAAGCTCAAAAATTCCATTAAGACCACTTTTTAAGCTATGTAATTAATTTATAACTTAACTGCTAAGGAAGGACTTAATTAGCATTCCAATAAAAAGAAGTGCAAAAATTGCCCCCTTAATCAGATTGTCATTAAGCCTAGAGTTTTTCAGAATTCTAAATACATTAAATATCATGCAACAAATATAGCTTGCCGCTTACAAATCATCTAAAACTGCTATTTTACAAAGCGTAATATTTAATTCAGATTCTCTCTTTACTTCATGTTTGGTAATTTTTAGATCAAAACACTACAAGATGTTTCGATCTAAAACTCATATTAAAATAGTGCAAACAAGCATATGTTACTCTAAAACTGTCAATAAACAACAATTTTAAAGTGAAGAGTATGTTTTTAATACATGAGTAAAATACGAATGCGATTTCTCAAATCAGATTCTTGCCTGATAGGTGTAAAGGTCAAAATACCTCCCTTTTCTGTCAATCAACTCATCATGCTTGCCTCTCTCACTTATTTCTCCATCTTCTATAACTAAAATTTGATCAGCCTGTCTTATGGTGCTTAATCTGTGTGCAATTACAAAAGTGGTTTTACCTTTCATCAATTCTTTCAAACTTGATTGAATATAATGTTCGCTTTCGGTGTCCAAATTTGAAGTGGCTTCATCTAAAATTAATATTTTGGGATCTGCCAAAATAGCTCTGGCAATGGCTATTCTTTGCTGCTGCCCTCCGGATAATTTTACACCTCTTTCACCAATTTCGGTATCTAGTCCATGTTCAAATTTATCCGTAAATTGGTTGACGTAGGCAGATCTTACGGCATTCAATAATTCTGCTTCTGTTGCATCTGGTCTAGGAAACAATATGTTTTCACGTATTGTACCCTCGAAGAGAAAATCTTCTTGCAATACAACGCCCAATTTACTTCTATAACTTTCTAAAGTTATTCTCTCTAAATCATGGCCATCTACCATAATTTTTCCATCGTCTGGATTCAAAAATGAAGAAACCAAACCAGAAATAGTGCTTTTACCAGAACCCGAAGTTCCAACAAAAGCAGTAACAGAACCTGGCTTGGCTTCAAAACTAATATTTTTGACTACGTCTTTATCCTCTTCATAAGCAAAAGAAACATTTTGAAATTCAATATGCCCTTTTACTTCGTTCAATTCAATTGTTCGGTTTGGATCGTCTGTTTCAACTGGCGTATTCATAATTTCTTCTGTTCTGTCCAAACCGGCAAATGCTTCTGTCAACTGGCTTCCAATATTGCTCATTTGAACAATAGGGGCAATCATAAAACCTAAATAAAGCGTAAAGGCAAGAAAATCTCCGAAAGTCAGTTGGTCATTCATAATCATCCAACCACCAATGCCCATAATACCTGCTGAAGCCAATCCTAAAAGCAAAGTAGCTGAACTGGTAATCAAACTAGTGGCCGTCAAACTTGACTTTATATTTTTGAACAATCTATCTACTCCTTCTGCAAATACTCTAATCTCTTGAAGCTCTGCGTTAAAGCCTTTTATTACTCTTATTCCACCTAAAGTTTCGGTTAACCTACCTGTTACTTCAGCATTGATTTTACCTCTTTCCCTAAAAATGGGTCTAATTCGTCCGAAGGCTTTAAGGGAAATAAAGCCAAAAATAGCCACTGGAACCAATACATAAAGGGTCATCATAGGGCTAATGGTTATGAGGATTGCTAAACAGACTATGGAAGTCAAAATTCCACCAACCATTTGTGCCAAGCCTGTACCAACCAAATTTCTTACTCCCTCCACATCCGTCATTATTCTAGAGACCAGTTCACCTGTTTTTGCATTATCAAAATAGCGGATGGGTAACTTTAAAATATGTGACTGAACCTTTGATCTGAGCTGAGCAATAAGGTTTTGAGCCTCAACGCTTAATATCTGTGTTAAAATAAAAGAAGTGACTGACTGAATTATGAGAGCTCCAACGACAGCAAAAATCAGCCATTTTAACATTTCCATATCAGCATTTGGCACAATTTCATCCACTAATATTTTGCTGGACCCTGGCAAAACCAGTGATGCCGCTCTGCTGATAATGATAAGAACTAGGCCGATCAGAATATATTTTCTTCTAGGCCAAATAATGGTTTTAAATGCTTTAGCTAAAGTAGTTTTAGAGGATTGTTCTTGCTGTGCCATAAGTTGTTTGGAAAGCTAATACTTACGGGCAACCTCTTAAAAAGTTCAATACACAATTTTTATTTTGATTGTTTGATTAAACGCATCAAGTATTCACCATAACCACTTTTCACCAATGGTTTTGCTAATTTCTGTAATTGCTCCTTATCAATAAAGCCCATTCGGAAAGCTACCTCTTCAATACAACCAATTTTTAAACCTTGTCTTTCTTCTATTACCCTCACAAATTCTGAGGCTTGCATCAAGGATGAAAATGTTCCGGTATCCAACCAGGCGGTCCCCCTATTGAGAACACTTACTTTTAATTTACCTTCTTCCAGATATTTTTTGTTCACATCAGTGATTTCCAATTCTCCTCTCGGACTTGGTTTAATGTTTTTAGCAATATCAATCACTCGATTATCGTAAAAATAAATACCAGGTACAGCAAAAGATGATTTTGGATTTTCTGGCTTCTCTTCAATGGAAATAGCCTTGCCTTTCTCATTGAATTCCACCACCCCGTAGCGTTCCGGGTCATGAACATGATAGGCATAAACTATTCCTCCCTCGGGCTTAGTATTGGCTTGCAATAAAGTGGACATTCCAGAGCCATAAAAGATATTATCACCCAAAATGAGGGCCACATCATCAGCACCCACAAAGTTTTCCCCAATTACAAATGCTTGTGCCAGGCCTTCAGGTTTTTCTTGCACCGCATACTCAAAATTACAGCCAAGTTGAGAGCCGTCTCCCAATAATTGCTTGAAAAGACCTGTATGTTCAGGTGTTGAAATAATCAAAATATCTTTTATACCAGCTAGCATCAAAGTTGAAAGCGGATAATAAATCATCGGTTTATCATACACAGGCATCAGTTGTTTGCTCAGTGCTATAGTCAACGGATGTAATCTTGTACCCGATCCACCTGCTAATATTATTCCTTTCATATCGATAGACTTTAGAGTCTAGAAGCTAGATTCTAGACAGATTTTTATAGATCTTTGTTTATAGTTTAAGTGTCTAAATTCTAATATCTAGGTTCTTTCTTTATACATTTCATCATAGTACTTTTGATAAGCACCCGAGGTAACATTTTTCAGCCATTCCTCATTATCCAGATACCAATCAATGGTTTTGGAAATCCCTTCCTCAAACTGAAGACTCGGTTTCCAGCCCAATTCATTCATGATCTTGTTGGCATCTATGGCATATCTTAAATCATGACCGGCTCGATCTTTCACGTAGGTGATCAACTTTTCTGACGTCCCAGCCTCTCTACCTAGCTTTTCGTCCATGGTTCTACACATGACTTTAATTAAGTCTATATTTTTCCATTCGTTAAAACCACCAATATTATAGGTCTCTTTGTTTCTTCCTTTGTGATATACCAAGTCAATGGCCGTGGCGTGGTCGATCACATAAAGCCAGTCTCTGATATTCTCCCCTTTCCCGTAAACCGGTAAGGCTTTATTATTTCTTATATTATTGATAAATAATGGAATCAGCTTTTCAGGAAATTGATTCGGGCCATAGTTGTTGGAGCAGTTGCTAATCACAATCGGTAGTCCATAAGTATTCGCATAAGCTCTTACGAAGTGATCTGAACCTGCCTTAGAGGCTGAATAGGGTGACTGCGGATCATAAGAAGTTTCTTCAGTAAAAAAACCACCATCATCTACTGAACCATATACCTCATCGGTGGATACATGATAAAAACGCTTTCCTTCGAAATTTTCTTTCCATTGATCCTTTGCGGCATTCAACAAAGTCACTGTTCCAAAAATATTTGTCTTTAAAAATTCTAAAGGGTTGCTAATGGATCTATCTACATGAGATTCAGCAGCAAGATGAATCACTCCGTCAAAATCATACTTTTCAAATAAATGAAAAATGAAAGCCTCATCAGTTATATCCCCTTTTTCAAAGACGTAATTAGGTTTATCCTCAATATCTTTCAAGTTTTCCAGATTTCCTGCGTATGTCAAAGCATCCAAATTAATAATTTTATAATCTGGATATTGGTTTACGAATAATCGAACAACATGTGAGCCAATGAAGCCCGCTCCTCCTGTGACTAAGATAGTTTTCAATGCTTTTTTCTATTTAACTGAATTCAAAAATAAAGATTGTATGACAGAATCAAGGATTCATTACTGTTTTTATTTCAATAGTTGGCAAAACTTCCGTTTATTTGTAAAAATTTTTTTAAGAATATGTCAGAGGTAGATAAAACCCAGAAACCAAACAATAGCTCAGATGAAATTGATTTGAGAGAATTATTCACCGCTATTGGAAACTTCTTCAGCAATATTTTTCTAAATATCATTCTCTTTATAGTTGCAATCAAAAATGCTATTCTTAACAATATTAAGTTGATTGTCATTTTAGGGCTTTTAGGTGGGATTGGCGGTATAATAGTTCATTTTGTAACTCCAGACATCTACAAGAGTTCTATTTTACTAAGATCAACTTATTTAAGTGGTCGGTTAATGGAAAGTTCTATTGATAAATTGGATCTTTTAACTAAAGAAGATAACCGTACCCAACTTGCGAAAGTACTGAAAATCGATACTGCTACAGCCAACAACATCATTGCTTTTTCTTATGAACCATTCGTATCCGAAGAGGAAGTTATAGAGTTAGAAATTTTCAAAGAGCAATTAAGGGGGGAGATAGAAGATGAAGAGGTAATTAACCGATTTGTTGAAAGGTTGAGTATGGATAATAAATCTACCTATCGAATTTTTGTAGAAGTTTTAGATAGAAGTATTATAAATGATTTGGAAGAACCTTTGTTAAATTACTTTAAGGAGAATCCATTTGTGTCGAAGAGGCTAAAAATCCAAGAGCAGAATTTAAAACTTGAAGCCGAGAATATTGAAGGAGAGTTAGCAGAATTAGATAGCTTAAAAGAAATTCTTTTCAAAAACTTTAGAACTTTAGGAGAAAGAGATAGAGATGGCTCTAATAATGTCATTTTAGCTGACGAACAAACAACCAATCCTATATCAGTTTTCAATGAATCAAGAAAAGCCTATGAAAAGAAACTTGATATTCAGCGTCAATTATTCTTAGAACCTCAATTTGAATTAATCGATGGATTCACAGTTTATTCTCAGCCTGCCAGCGCAGGACTTATAAAATTAGGGTTTTATGGTGGATTAACCGGATTAGGTATAGCGGGTATAATTATCGCACTAAGTTTATTTCTTCAATATTTAGATAAAATTGAACAGAAAACCAGACAAGCTAAAGAAGATTTAAAAAGGCGAGCTGAAGCTAAAAAAATCTAAATTTTTCTGATCTTTTTCAGAAATAATCCTTTTCTCAGAATCAATTTTCCAATCAATATTTAAGGAGGCGTCATTGTAGATGATGCCTCTTTCATTTTCAGGGCTGTAATAATTATCGCATTTATAGAAGAATTCTGCTTCCTTACTTAAAACTGCAATACCATGGGCAAAACCTCTTGGAATGAACAGTTGTTGCTTATTTTCAGCAGAAAGGTGAATAGAAAATGATTTTCCGAAAGTAGGCTTGTCTTTTCTTAAATCTACCACCACGTCTAATACTTCCCCTCTCAGAACCCTAACTAATTTAGCTTGTGCCATCGGAGGAACTTGCATATGTAGTCCACGAATTACTCCATGTAGTGAGCGAGATTGATTATCTTGAACGAATTCACATTTAATACCTGTCGCATCTTCGAATTTCTTTTGATGAAAACTTTCAAAAAAATAGCCTCTTGAGTCCTCGTAAACAGTGGGTTCAATGATAAATAAGTCATCAAAATCGGTCGGTGTAATGTTCATGATTAAATTTTTGCGCAAATTAAGCACAACATTCGGTTTTTACCATGTCTTATTAGGCTTTATCTATTAAATTTGCAGCGTGATAAAACAAGTGATATCCATTTTTGAAAAAGAAGTGAAATTAGAATGGCGAAATAAAACCGCATTCAATGGAATATTGCTGTATTTGGTCAGTACCATTTTCATCTGCTACTTAAGCTTCAATTTGAAGACAGGGCAGATGCAGAGTATAACTTGGAATGCATTGTTTTGGATTATCATTGTTTTTGCTAATATCAATGGAGTTGCCAAAAGTTTCTTGCAAGAAGGCGAGGGCAGGATGCTGTATTACTACAGCTTATGTAAACCACAGGTAATCCTAAGTGGTAAGCTTATTTTCAATATTTTGCTCTCGGTTTTGATTGCCTTAATTGGCTTTTCAGTCTATGCGCTAATTCTGGGAAACCCAGTCTCGAATTATGTCTACTTCCTTTTAACTATATTATTTGCTTCCATTGGGTTTTCAGGCGTCTTAACTTTGGTTTCTGGGATTGTCTCCAAAGCCAATAATAGTACAGCACTTATGGCAGTATTAAGTTTCCCAATTTTATTGCCCATATTGTTGATGTCTGTAAGGCTTTCTGAAAATGCAATAGACGGAATTAACATTAGCTTAATGAATGACAAACTGTTTACTTTAATATCCGTAGATGCAATTGTTATCACTACGGCATATATTTTATTTCCTTTTATCTGGAGAAATTAAATAGAGCCTATTAGGCAAATACAAGAGATGAACTTGTCTCTGCTTGATAATGAGGACCAACTAATAAGTGTTTGTTAGATTTATTATTATTCTATATATGAAATGAGAAAAACTTGGTGGAAAATTATAGGGGTTGCGTTGGTGTTTTACACACTTATCGCTGGATTACTCATCGAAGCTCCTCGACTAGCAATTTTAAATGAAACCATCCGCGCCATGCATTTTCATGTGCCTATGTGGTTTGGAATGGTGATTATGTTGACTGCCTCTGCAGTGTTTTCTATAAGATATTTAAGGACTGGTAATTTAAAATACGATACCTATGCAATAGAGCTCGTAAACACTTCTATTCTTTTTGGAATACTTGGTTTAGCTACAGGAATGATTTGGGCAAATTACACCTGGGGAGCACCATGGAGCGGAGATCCAAAGCAAAATGCTTCTGCAATCGGAATGCTAATTTATTTTGCCTACATCCTTTTACGAAATTCCATAACCGACCCCCAACAAAAAGCTAAAATTGGAGCAGTTTATAATATTTTTGCCTACGCCACCTTAATTCCCTTACTATTCATTTTACCACGATTGACGGATTCTTTACATCCAGGAAATGGAGGGAATCCGGGTTTTAATGCTTACGAGTTAGACGGAAGATTAAGAATGGTTTTTTATCCTGCCGTAATAGGATGGACATTATTGGGCGTTTGGCTGACGGAATTAAGAATTAGATTATCATTTATAAAATCGAAATTTGATGAAGAAGATTAAATATATATTGGTTTTTGCATTGCTCATGGTAAGTTTAGGCTTATCTGCGCAAAAGACTGAAATAGCAGAAGAGGACTATTCCAATTCTCAAATTGAAATGGCAGATAGCATGAGAGCCGATGGAAAAATATACGTTTTGGTGGCCATTATCGTAACACTTTTTGCGGGATTTATGATTTATGTTATCATGACCGAACGAAAAGTAAAAAAATTAGAAAAATCATTAAAAGAGAGGGAATAAAGAATTTTTTAGACAGTACCTTTGTTTCAATCGGAGAATAAATTTTAGTTATGAAGAAGTCTTATATTTTTGGCATAATTGTAATCGCAGCCGCTATTATGATGATTGTTTCCACTGCGGGTGATGCCAGTTCCTATGTTACTTTCAAAGATGCCCACGACATGGCATTGGATGGAAATAATACAAAAATCCACGTGGTGGGTGAATTAAAGAAAAGCGCTGAAGGTGAAATTATTGGCTTAAACCCATCTGATGATAAACTTTCATTTACATTTATGATGGTAGATGAAAATGGAATAGAACAAGAAGTATTTTACAATGAACCTATGCCAGCAGATTTCAAGCGCTCGGAGCAAGTGGTGGTGATTGGTTCATTCCAAAAAGGGACTTTTGTTGCCGATAAAATTTTAATGAAGTGCCCGTCAAAATATCAAGAAGAAACAGTTATTTAATTTGATTCATAAAATATGATACATACTACAATAGGTGACATTGGTCACCTTTTTGTTATTATAAGCTTTGTAGCCGCCCTTATTTCCATATTTAACTTTTACAAAGCAGAAAAAAGCCCCTTGCCTGAAATGCAAAAAGGCTGGATGAAAAATGGGCAAATTACTTATATCATTCATGGCTTAGCGGTTTTCGGCATTGTCATTACGCTCTTTACCATCATTTCCAATCATTACTATGAATATTTTTATGCTTGGAGCCACTCTTCTAAAGTGCTTCCAGTAGAATATATCATTTCTTCGTTCTGGGAAGGACAGGAAGGTAGTTTCTTGCTTTGGTCTTTCTGGAATGTCCTTTTAGGTTTTATCATATTACTGACCAATAAAAAATGGGCTCCATCTGTGATGGTCAGCTTTTCAGTGGTGCAAGCTTTCCTAGCTTCCATGATTTTGGGCGTGGTGATTGGTGATTTTAAAATTGGTAGTTCTCCTTTCATTTTATTAAGAGATGCAATGGATGCCCCAATTTTCAACATCAATCCTGATTACGTTCCTGAGGACGGGACAGGTCTTAATCCTTTATTGCAAAACTATTGGATGGTGATTCACCCGCCCGTATTATTCTTGGGTTATGCTACCACTTTAATTCCATTTGCCTATGCCATCGCTGGGTTATGGAAAAAAGATTTTAAAGGTTGGGTTCGGCCTGCTCTACCATGGGCTTTATTCTCCGCTTCTATTTTAGGTGTAGGGATTTTAATGGGTGGTTATTGGGCTTATGAAACTTTAAACTTTGAAGGTTTTTGGAATTGGGATCCAGTTGAAAATGCTTCTTTGGTGCCTTGGCTTGTTTTAGTGGCCAGTATTCACACCATGATTACCTATAAAAAGAGCGAAACTGCACTGAAAGCTTCTATTATTTTGGTGCTTTCAGTTTTTCTCATGGTTTTATACGCTACATTCATGGTAAGAAGTGGAGTGCTAGGTGAATCATCTGTACACTCATTCACTGATTTAGGCTTGTCAGGCCAATTGCTTTTATACTTATTAAGTTTCTTAATTGTCTCGATTGTATTGGCAGTAGTTCGTTGGAAACATATTCCATCTACAGAGAAAGAAGTTTCTACCTATTCCAGAGAATTCTGGATTTTTATGGGAGCCACTTTATTATGTTTAATGGGCTTTCAAATATTATTGCCAACCTCTATTCCAGTTTATAATTCTATCATTCAATCATTCGGAGGCATTTCTAATTTAGCGCCTCCAGCTGATCAAATTGCTTTTTACACCAAATGGCAAATGTGGTTCGCAATAGGATTAGCGATTTTATCTGGAACCGGTCAGTTTTTCTGGTGGCAGAAGATGAAAAAATCAGAAGTGAAGGAGTCCCTTTTGTTTCCAATTTTGATCACATTAGTAGTTTCTGCATTAATTATTGTATTAGGCAGAATTACAAATATTCCATATATCTTATTAATTATTGCATCAATTTATACGATAGCGGCAAATGCTAAAATCTTCATAAAAATTGTAAGAAGTAATTATAAGCTTTCAGGAGGTGCCATTGCGCATATTGGCATAGGAATGATGCTATTGGGAATATTATTCTCGACAGGTTATTCAAGAACCATTTCTTTGAATGAAACTGGATTATTATTAACCAATTCGGAAGAAGTAGAGGACAACTTTAATCAGGAAAATATTCCACTATTCATTAACGACCCACAAACGATGGGCGAATATACCTTAACTTACAAAGGGCGGTTTTTTGAAACTTATGATGGAGGATATGTAAAAGCCGGTTATTTGGAAAATACTCCAGATGAAAACTCAAAGATTGTCAAAAGAAAAATCCAGCGAGAAGATGAAAGTTTGAATGTGGGGGATACATTACAAGTTTATGGAGCTAACCATTACTATAAAGTAGATTATTTGCATGCGAACGGAGATAAATTTTCTCTTTTCCCTCGTGCTCAAATTAATGCTGATATGGGCGGACTGATTTCTTCTCCGGACATTAAAAGAAAACTCACTAAAGATTTATACACACACGTTTCTTCCGTTCCAGACCCCACTCAAGAAATTGAATGGTCTGAAGCTAAGGAAATGGAAGTTACCTTTGGCGAGAAGTTTTTCTTGAATGACTTTGTCACTGTTTTGGAAGAGGTAAATAGAGTGGATGAAATCGAGGGTGAAAAATTGAAAGGAAATGATCTAGCTGTAAGAGCTACGATAAAAGTGTATGGAGATGGAGAAGATTATATCCTAAATCCATATTACCTAATTCGTGATAATATGGCAGGCAGAATCTCTGATGAAAATAGGGAAATCGGTGTGAAGTTGAATATCGAAAATATCAAACCTGAATCCAATACTTTTACGCTTTCAGTAAGAACTACTCAAAAAGATTATATCATCCTAAAAGCACTTGAAAAACCATTGATAAATCTCCTTTGGATTGGCACCTTGGTGTTGACTATTGGTTTTGGAATGGCAATTTATAGAAGATATTCGGAATTTTATAAAATGAAGCGTAAAGGCTTAGAGTGAAAAATGCAGCTTACCATATCAGTTTTATAGGTGCAGGAAATGTAGCCTGGCATTTGGCACCTGCCCTTGAAAACGTTGGCCATTTTGTGAATGAAGTCTATACGCCTGATGGAAAATCAGCTAAGAAATTGGTGGGTAATCTGTATAATGCAAAGATTAAAGAAAGCTTAGATTTTTCAGATAGCCCATCACAAATTTTCATTTTAGCTGTTCCAGATGATGCTATCCAAAGCATTGCACAAGAAATTAAACTGCCTGAACAAAGCTTAATGGTGCATACATCAGGTAGCAAAGGTCTGGATGCAATGGAATATTCATCAGCAGCTGCAACAGGTGTCTTCTATCCTTTGCAAACATTTTCTAAAAGCAAAAAACTAGATTTTGAAAGAATTCCATTTCTGTTAGAAAGTGAAAATAAGGAGGCTTTAAAAATCTTAAATATTCTCGCAAA
Source organism: Marivirga tractuosa DSM 4126 (assembly GCF_000183425.1). Lineage (NCBI taxonomy): Bacteria > Pseudomonadati > Bacteroidota > Cytophagia > Cytophagales > Marivirgaceae > Marivirga > Marivirga tractuosa. The sequence continues at coordinate 2,935,595 of NC_014759.1, read as the reverse complement.
ATCTTTAAGCAAGAACATTAAAATTGTTTCTACTGCACAAAGAAAGCAAATGCATTTGGCGGCAGTTTTTGCTTGCAATTTCACCAATCACATGATGAGCATTTCTGAGAATATCATGAAAAATGCTCAGCTGGATTTTTCTTTGCTTCATCCACTGGTTTTGGAAACTATAGAAAAAGCACTAAAACATTCTCCGAAATCTGTACAAACCGGTCCAGCTAAAAGAGGTGATCTGGAAACTTTGGATAAGCATATGGAAATGCTTCAAAGCGATGAAAATGTGCAGGAAATTTACAGATTGATTAGCCAGAATATTTTGGATAACCAGTGAGAATGTATCGTTTGGAAAAATAGCCAAGGTTATTTTCTATTGTGTTCTCTTGTTTCTCGTATGTTTGATTCTTGATTAGGTTGGGAGAAAAGGCATGACAGTGAAATAATCAGCTGTATATGGTTAATTATTGACCTTTGTGAATGCCTCTGCGGCACTTAGTGGTTAAAGTAATAGTAGCCTTTGGCTACCTTTTGTTTTGTGGTGGGAATGTGCTACTGACATTGAGAACATGATAATTTCCGAAAAATAAAAGACGGCCTATTAGGACAAAAGAAATTGAATGGTGAAATTTAAAAAGTAAAATCAGTTCACGCTATAAATGACACAGCAGTTGCCCAAAAACTTTTCATTTCCAGGTTTTGTAAAGCTGATTCGAATTCAAAATCTGCTCATTATAGTGCTTACTCAATACCTTACAGCATTATTTTTATTGGATGGAATTTCTGTCTTCAATCTTGAACTCTTTCTTCTGAGCTTAAGCACTGTTTTTCTAGCAGCAGCTGGATATATCATTAATGATTATTATGATGTAAAAATTGATTACATCAATAAGCCCGAAAAAGTTATAGTCGGGAAGGTGATTAAACGAAGAGTTGTCCTATTTTGGCATACTTTCTTGAATTTTGCCGCCATTATTATCGGTACATTATTGGATTGGAAGATTGGAGCGATTCACTTTGGAGCTGCTTTTATGCTTTGGCTGTATTCTAATCAATTGAAGAGATTGCCCTTTATTGGGAATTTTATAGTAGCAGCATTAACAGGACTTTCAATATCGATCATTTCTCTATATTTTGGGCAAAAACCTGTTTTAGTTCATACTTATGCTCTTTTTGCATTTGCCATCAGCCTGATTCGTGAAATCGTAAAAGACATGGAAGACTGGAAAGGAGATGCCAATTTTGGTTGTAAAACACTGCCGATTATTTGGGGGGTTCGAAAGACTAAACTGCTATTGTATATTCTTATTGCAGTTTTCTACTTCCTAATTTTTTATATGACTCAATTTCTTGAAAATGATATTCTATATTTCTATTTCTCAGGGTTAACACTTTTTGTTATCTATTTTATTCACAAATTAAGTCTTGCCGATACTATTAAACATTATCATTTCTTGAGCAACTTCTGTAAGGTTATTATGTTGAGTGGTATATTAAGTATGCTATTTTTCTAGCAGAACTTAAGGTTACATTTTAGCTCATAAAGTAATCTTATAATACTGAAAACTCCTTTTATTTAGTTAAGGGTGACTTTATTCTTCATAAATAACCTGCAGTAAAGTTTGCCCGACTGCCTTTAAAGTTTCCTGCGATATAATATCCATATTGTCCTTATGGGTATGGTGGAAATCAGGGAAAAAATCCCCTGAGGTTGGTTCGTGCGCAATGATATCTATCATTGGAATTTTACCAAATTCATTTACAAAGTAATGGTCATCTGTGATCGGACCAACACGATTATTAATAAAATACCGACCAAAGCCAATTTGATCAGCTGTATTCCATACTTTCTCAACTATACTAGGAGCATATTTCATGGAATAACCCTCTTTATGAAACTGCGCATTAACTCCACCTACCATATCCAATAAAATTCCATAATATGCTGAATAACCTGGCACATGCTTATTTTTGCTCCAATGCTGTGAGCCTAAACACCACCAAGTTTTGGATGGATCGTTAGTGGATAATCCGTAAGGCTCGCCATTATCTTCACCATCAAAAAATATCACATCTACCCCAACATTAGGTTTGTTTTCAGCCTTTTGAATAGCATTAATCACTTCTAAGATTACACCAACACCACTTCCGCCATCATTTGCTCCATCTATTGGCTCATCTTTTCGTTCAGCATCCTTATCCGCTATTTTTCGAGTATCCCAATGTGCAGCTAATATAATACGTTTCTTTTTCTCCGGTTGAATGGAAGCAATTATATTGGTTAGATTCCAGATTTCTCCATCATAAGTGTCTGCTTCAAATTTTTGAGTTTGTACTTTTGCACCAAAACTTTCCAATTGATTTACGATATACTTTTCAGTTGCAGCATGAGGTGGAGTATTAGGAACTCTTGGGCCAAAATTCACTTGTTCTTGAACATACTGATAAGCATTTCCGCCACTAAAAGAAGGAACTTGTAAATCCTTTTCCGCGGATTCTCCTAAAGTTTCTTCCTTCTTTTCTTTAGAAGTGTCACAGGAAATGAGAAATAAGGCAATAAATACGGATGAAATGATGTTTTTCATATATGTGTTTTTTCAAAATTAAGAATTTAGAAATTTTGATTTAAATTTTACTTAAAAATTATAATATTGATAAATAAATAACACTCGCTTTGATGTATTATTTTATACGCAAATGTAAACTTTATTAGTCTTGCTACGGTTAAAAGTTTAACCTTACAGCCTAATGAAAAAGATAAATTTTTTTAATCTTGTGATTTTAAGGCTTTGTTGTTGAAAATTTACCGTTTATCGATTATAGTTTCCAGCAGACATATTAATCGAGAAGAAGTAACAAATCAGCCAATCCGTCTTTTTTCTAAAATAATATCCAACTAAATTTGTGTTATAAATCTTTAAAATAAGAACCAGATGAAAAAATCTATCAAATTATTCGCAGCAATATCAGGATTAATACTTTTTGCTTCAGCATGTGCACAGAGAACATGTCCAACTTATGCCTCTGAAGAAGTTAAAAAAGACAGCAACATAGAAGCTACTGTCTAAGTATCTCTTTTCAAAAAATCCTTTTCTATTTAATTATATTGTATTTTTCTGATACATCTTATTTATTGAAATGATATAAAAATATGAGTGATGCTGTATAAGCATGCTTTTTCTCATCTTTGATTTCCATTACAATATCAATTTGAGCTTTGCTCACCCCTCGTAAATCTACTATAGAATTTAGACTTGCTTTTAACCTTACCGCTGAACCAACTTTCACAGCCTGATTGAATTTCATTTTTTCAATTCCATAGTTAATCATCATTTTCAGATTTGTAACATGGGCAATTTGCTCCCAAAGATATGGTGCTAATGACAGCGTTAAATACCCATGTGCAATTGTGCCCCCAAAGGGACTTTTGGCAGCTCTTTCTTCATCCAAATGAATCCATTGGTGGTCAAGAGTGGCATCGGCAAATTGATTCACTTGATTTTGGTCAATTGTATGCCAATCAGAGACGCCTAATTCTTGTCCCTCATAGGCTTTAAAATCTTCATAGCTACTGATTTCTATTGGTTGCATAGTAAAAGTTTTTATATTGATTCTGAAATTTCATCACTTACAAAATCATCATTTGACATTGCCTGTCAAAGGTTTAGATGATCTTTCTTACTACTGCCTGATAGGCACTAGTATTTTCAGCTGCAATATATAAGCTTATTTACAATTTACTGAATCAAAAAGACAATATGTACTTCTGCTTTTAATTTGATATTCTTAAAGTCTAAGTCAGATTCCATTGAAGCACTTTCATCAGCCGATGCTGACATCATACGGTTGTTTTGATAGGATTTATAATAAATAGGTTGAAAATTTTGTTGGTTTTCATTCACCTCCATTACTTTTCCTACTTTTTCATTGAGTGGTTTTAGCAAAGCTTCTGCTTTTTCTTTAGCATTTTTAACCGCCTCCACTTGTAATTCTTGGTTAAGTTCTTGTAATCTAGAATGAGTATATTGACTTACACGTACATACTCAATTGCCTTCGGATCAATTTTGGAGAGAATTACATTTAATTTTTTGGCATCAGGTAATTTAAGCTGAAACTGTTTTCTTGCCATAAAGTCTTTGTTTTCTGTCTTTTTGTTCCAGCTGTAATTGTAGCCATATACATTTTCAACAGTCAAGCTTTCCTTTTCTATTCCTGCTTTTTCAACTGCGGTGACTAATTGATTCTCCAACTCATTCATTTCGAATTTGCTGCCCGTTTTTAATTGATATTCTTTTAAAGAAATAGTGAAATAAATAATATCTGGCTGGATTTCCTTTTCAGCTAATCCACTTACAGAAATGGTTCTTAGGTTATTACCTGATGATTTATCTTGTGCTCTCAAAATCGGAGTCACATACATCAATAAAATGGCGAAAATAAATGCACTGAGCTTTTTCATATTTTATAATAAATTTTGAAAGATTTAATCTTCATTATCAAAACCCGTGCCTCTTATCCCAGCAATACATTTAAGTTCCTGTGAAACTATAGTTTAGAAAGAATTACTTCTGCAATTTAGCTTTTAAGTTCTCCACATGATTGATAAGTGCTTCCTGCCAGGTTTTGCCTGCATCCCAGCTGTCTCCCAAATAAATATCTTTAGTATATAGCTGCTGTACATAATATTTATGAACATGTTCATCTATTCGGTATTTCATTACCTTTTCATTCTCACCTTTTCTAACCGAAATCAACAGTGTTTCGCCCTCCGCTAAGTTGTAGCCCAACATTCTACGGAGGCTTTCTCCATTATTTTGCAATTTCTTGAGCACCATCAAATAGCCTTCACTTATCATATCATCAGCACTCATTGCAGGGTCAACCAAGCCATATTTAAAAGGATAATGCTGTTTCATAATAGAATCTAACTCCTCATTAGCTTTTTCCACATTTACATCAAGCATTATATTCTCTTCAAATTTAGGCACCGCCAACTTATCTATCCTTATATCAGGATTAAAACTGGCGACCCTTCTAGATTTTATAACATTGGTTCTTTTGAAAGTTTCGGGTACATCAATAATAAGGAAGTTTTCTCTTTCCAAACCTGATTTATTCACTAATATTTCTAAATCAGCACCCAACTCTTTTAAAGAATTCGCCTTCATAAAAAAAGCCTGCATTCCTTTTTGGAAGAATCCTCCTTCCTCGGGTATTTTGGTTGCATAAAGCTCAAATCCATCATCAGATTGATGGACTATAAGCATGTTTTTTATGCTTCTTTGAGTAATGTCAGCATAGAATGCAGTGGTAGCATCTTCCCCGGACATTATATCAGACAAAGCATAGTAGGCTACTGCATCTACTCCAATCTCAATGAAACTATTATGAATTTTTTGTGCTTCTTCCTCCCAATTTAGGGAATTTACATTCATAAAAACCACAGCCCTTTTGCTAAGAAGATCGGTAGGCAGTTGACTGCCTTTATTCAAAAAGGGAAAAGGCTCCTGAGAAAAGCCCATCAGGCTTGAAAAAACTAATAAAACAGTAAATATGTAGTGTCGCATAAAATTAATTTCCAGGGAAAATTAAATATTTTTGGATAATCAGCTGAATCTTAACGTCATTATCTATAAATTTATTCTTTATCATCCAAAACGGAACAATATAACAGAACCTTTTTTTAAAATGAAGTTATTGAAATTTTACCTTGTTTTTATTGCCGTGTTGATTGCACAGCCGAGCTTTGCCCAAAAAGATTCAACCTTAGTTTTTCCTGATTCTAGCAAGGTAATGAATGATTTGTATTTCTTAGCATCAGATTCTTTGCAAGGCAGAAAAACCAACACAATGGGCAATGAAATAGCTAGAAAATATATCATTCAAAGATTGCAAAAACTAGGAGTTTCCGCCTATGTTCAAGACTATACACAATCATTTACTTTTGGAAAAGACATGATTTCAGCTGTTAACGTTCTAGGATTTATTGAAGGATATTCAGGTGAAGACTTTATAGTAATTTCTGCACATTATGATCATGTTGGCATGAAAGATAGCACAAAAATCTATAATGGAGCAGATGATAATGCCAGTGGAATAACTGCACTTTTATCTTTAGCTGAATACTTCAGAGAAAACCAGCCTGAAAACAATTTACTCTTTGCCTTTTTTGATGCAGAAGAAATGGGATTGCAAGGTGCAAAACATTTTATGCAGTCTGTTGTAGTGGATACCAGTAAAATTATAATGAATGTTAATCTGGATATGGTAAGTCGTGGCGATAAAAACGAATTATATGTAGTAGGTACCTATTTCACTCCTTTTTTAAAACCCTTGATAACAGAAGCTGCAAAAGACAAAAGTATTAAATTGTTATTTGGGAGGGATGAACCCAAGAAAAAACCTAATTGGGTTACTGCTTCTGACCATGCTCCTTTTCATAAGGCTAAAATCCCATTTATTTACTTTGGAGTTGATGATCATCCTGATTACCATAAAATAACCGATACTGCGGATAAAATTAACCCCGATTTTTATTTGGAAGCCATTCGTCTGATTAAAGAGGCAGTCGAAATTTTTGATGCTAATTTGGGCGAGATTGTTTATGGTAAATAATGTTTTGAGGCATTATACTTTTTTCCTTCATAATAATTTTAAAAATTACGGACTTTAAGAAATCAAGAATATGCAAGAGAGACATACCTACGACCTTGGAATGATTGGCAATTGTGCTTATTTGGCACTTATCGGAAAAGATACGGACATTAAATGGATGTGCATGCCCCGATTTGACAGTTCATTTATTTTTGGCAGTTTGATTGGCGGGGAAAAAGGAGGAGAATTTTCCATTAAGCCCACTTCAGAAAACTATAAAGTAACCCAAGCATATATCCCCAATACAAATGTATTGGAAACAATAGTGGAAACGGATGAATTTGCCTATAAAATCACTGATTGTGCGCCACGTTTCCGCCAGTTTGATCGCTATTATCGACCTCAAATGTTGATCAGAAAAATCGAGCCTTTAAGAGGCTTGCCACAATTGAGGGTAGTTTGTAATCCAGTAGGAGATTATGGACAGAAAAAATTGACTCGTGAAAGGGGAAGCAGCCATATTCGCTATTTTGGATTACCTGAAACCTTGCGACTGACCACAAATATTCCAATCAATATGGTCATGGACAGCAGTCCGTTTGTGCTGACCAAGACACGCTATATGGTGATGACCTATGGTGCTCCTTTAGAAGCAGAATTGCAGGAGACGGCTGAAAATTTCATTAGTAAAACCATTTTCTATTGGCAAAATTGGGTAAAATCCACCAGTATTGGGCAACATTATCAAGAAGAGGTCATCCGTTCATCTTTAGCACTAAAAATTCACCAGTATGAAGATACAGGAGGAATCATTGCCTCGCCTACAATGTCTTTACCTGAATCACCTGGCAGCACCAGAAACTGGGATTATCGCTATTGTTGGATGCGAGATACTTACTACACCCTTACCGCTTTCAATAATATTGGGCACTTCGAAGAGATGGAAAATTATTTTTTATATCTCACCAATATTCCAATGCGAGGCAAAGAAAGAGTTCAACCACTCTATAATTTGGTGGGAGAAGGCACTATAATAGAGAAAGAGCTAGATCTGCCAGGTTATATGGGAAATCAACCGGTTCGTCTTGGTAATGACGCCTACACTCACATTCAAAATGATGTCTATGGCCAAATATTACTAGCTATTTTGCCTCTCTACACAGATAAGCGATTTGCTAATATGGAGAAATCCCAATCTTCTTATTTACTACAGACTATATTAGATAAAATTGAATTTACAATGGATGAGGCTGATGCTGGTTTATGGGAATTCAGAAACCTGAAACAAAAACATGCCTATACTCATCTTTTCCAATGGGCTGGGAGCCATGCTGCTATGAAAATAGCCAGAGAAATTGGAGAAATTGAACTAGGAAGAAAAGCGGAGAAATTATTGAAGCAAGCTGCTGCTCATCTTGAGAAATGTTATGCGCCAAACCGAAAAGCTTATGCACAAGCTGAGGGAGTGGATAGAATGGATGCCAGCACTCTGCAACTCATTATGATGAATTATATTCCGCATGATAGCCAAAAAGCTAAAGATCATCTTAAGGCATTAGAGGAAGACTTAAGAGTAGGAAAAGGCTTATTTTACAGATATAAGCATGCAGATGATTTTGGTGAACCAGAGACCACCTTCCTGATTTGTGCCTTTTGGTATGTGGAAGCACTTGCTTGCGTGGGCAGAACAGAAGAAGCAATGGAAGCTTTTGAAGAACTAGTGGGCTATTCTAATCACGTGGGCTTGTTAAGTGAGGATGTAAAATCATCAGACGGTTCCATGTGGGGAAATTTCCCGCAGGCTTACAGCCATGTAGGTTTGGTAAATGCTGCTTACAGAATAAATAATAAGTTGGACAAACCTGATTTTTTGCCTTAAGTTTTGGTTGATTATATATTTTTAGCAATTGCTTTATCTTTTCCGTTATTAATCGTCCTTTTAATGTTGAAGGCAGTGAGGGATGTGATAAAAGCAACCTTAAACTATTTCGGAATTTTCGGCCTCGGCCGTCTTAATCAGGAACAAGTAAGGAAGCTCAAAAAGTATTCTCCATATTTTAGGCAACTGAAATTGCAATATCAGAAAGAGTTTATGTGGCGAGTGAGTCAGTTCATTAGCGCTAAAAAGTTCGTTTCTAGAGGGATGGAGGAAGTAACAGAAGAAATGAAAGTAGTGGTGGCTGCTTTGTCTGTTCAAATAACTTTTGGGCTTCCTCGTGTATATCTTGCACACTTTAAGAAGATTCTAATCTATCCAGATAATTACTATTCTACTATTAATAAACAATATCACAAAGGCGAGGTGAATCCTCGATTTGGGATTATAGTTCTGTCATGGAAGAACCTGGTAGAAGGCATAGCAAATGAATCGGATGGTGTGAATTTAGGTATACATGAATTAGCCCATGCCATTCATCTCGAAAACAGAATTTCCAATTATGAGTATGGTTTTTTAGATCAGAATTTATGGAAGAAATATTATGACCTTGCTGAATTTGAAATGTTTAAAGTAAAAGAAGGAGATACTTCGATGTTTAGATCTGCTGCTGCTATTGATCATCATGAGTTTTTTGCAGTTCTCCTTGAGAACTTTTTTGAAAGGCCCAAAGCCTTGAAAGCTTATAGTCCGGTTCTGTATGAAAAGACTACTAAGTTGTTGAAGCAGGATCCCTTAAAATTGCTTATGAATAATTAGAAAGCCTAAATAAATGAGAACCACCAAAATGAACCATAATGGATGGTTACGAGTCTTAGGAATCATCATCCCATTTTGTATTACCTTATTATTTTTTCAATATTTGATAGGGGAAATTGTAGGAATTGAGCTTTTTAAATTTGATGCTACAAGAACTATAGAGAGAAGTCTTCTTACTGTTTTTTCTTTTTTGATTACTACCCTTTTTACTGTTTGGCTATTTGTCCGTTTTGTGGATAAAGAACATCCAACTTCCATAGGGTTAAGCTTTAAAAACAGAACTTCAGATTTGTTTTTAGGTTTGGGACTCGGACTGCTCATTATGGGATTAGGCTTTCTTATATTATTAATTCTAGGAGAAATAAATTTTCAAAAATTCCATTTTGATCCAGGGGAATTATTCTTAATGCTTTTGCTTTTCATCATGGTGGCAATAGCAGAAGAAGTCTTGTTTAGAGGCTATGTACTGAAAAACTTCATGCTTTCTTTCCCTCCTTTTCTGGCATTAATTATCTCTTCCTTGCTATTCTCTTTAATGCACGGTTTTAATCCGAATACTAGTTTCACAGGATTTACTAACTTATTTTTAGCGGGAGTATTATTGGGTTTACCATACCTCTATAGGAGAAATCTTATGTTCCCTATTGCACTCCACTTTAGCTGGAATTTCTTTCAATCTTTGTTAGGATTTAATGTAAGTGGAAGCTCTTCTTACTCTTTAATTGAGTTTAAAATTCATCAGGAAACGTTGCTAAATGGTGGTGCCTTTGGTTTCGAAGGATCGACTCTAGCCATTGTTGCTCACCTAATTGCCATTATTTGGATTTGGATCTATTATCAAAGTAAAAAATCAATTAAGCCATCGAGTATTTTCAGAAAGGATATATAAAAGACAAGATTTTAATTCAGCAATAGTTTCAATCTCTTCTGTCTATTACATACGGATTGTCTAGTTCTAAAAGCCCAGATATTGAAATGCCATTCTTATCTTCTCCGACAAAAGAGATCTTAAAGTAGCCTGCTTCATCGTCATAATCAAGATTAACGGTTCCTTTTGATAATTCAAAATACTCTTCTTGATCCATTTGGTCAATTCTTCGGAATTTGAAATTGAGAATATCCTTATTTTTGCTCGAATCTTTATTATAGATATCCATCATCGTTTTAGGCTTCTGTTTCTTTGTTCCTAATTCATATCTATGTGATTTCATATCATAAATACTATTTGAAAGTATAGTGATTTCTGCTATGGTACCTTCACCTTTCGGATTTACGATGTAAACTGCAATGCCTTTGTCTTGAAAAGATAGCCGGGAATCAGATCGCTTCATAGCATCAAAAGTGTAACTTTCCCCCTTAATTTTCATATTAAGCTTACCTGAGAAATCAGTTTTATTCGGAAAGGTGCCTGAAGTGAAAATCAATAAAAACAATACAAATGACGAGGTGTGGGTTTTCATAAGTTCCTTTTTTGTCTCTATAAGTTAATAAAAATTAGGTAAATATTTTTAATTCATCACTTAAGAGTTTTTTTATTTCAACAGTATGAATAGTTTTGATCAATATTTGATTCAACTGTTTTCACTTTAAACATCCTTTCAAAACGAACCATAATTACAAGATTTTAGTAAAAAATGATAAAAAAAGGCCTTAAAATTTTTGCGATTTCATTCGCAGTCTTGCTACTTCTATTCATTTCATTTATCTACTTGATGTATTCTAATTTTGAAAAGTTAGGACATGCTGAAATAGTGAATGAAAATCATAATGATACAATTCCCTTTTACTATTCAAATTCAGGGCATATTTTAATAGATGTAAGCCTAGAAGACGATACGACAACATATCCTTTTATTCTAGATAGTGGGGCAAGTAACATAATCTTTAATAAGGAAGATTCAGATATTGAACTAGAGAATGATGGTTTTTCATTTGGAATAGGTGCAAGTAGAAACTTTTTCTGGTCAAGAATAAAAAAGCTGGATAAGATTCAATTGGGAAGTTTGACTTTTGAGAACATTCATCTAAAGTCTGTAGATTATAATGCAGAATGTTTTGAAGCTTATGGTTTAATAGGTACTGGAATTATGCGCCATCTTGATTGGCAAATCGATTTTGAAAAGAGCGTGATCATTGTTTCTGATGAAATCAATAAGGATTCTATTTCTCCAAATGCGTTGAAATTCAAACTTTCGGAAAACTCTTTTGGACATCAATTGAGAATACCTATTAAATTATCTGAATCAGGACAAATAATAAGCCCTTTAGTTGATTTGGGCAGTAATTCAAATTTGAGTATTGATGAAAATTACATTATAGAGGATTCCTTATCATTTGATTCAAAAAGGTTTTATGGTAGTGGTGCTTCTGGTTTAGGCGATGCAGTAGATGAAAAATTTGAAGGAAGGATTTATTTAATTGACACGCTCAGTTTTGTGGGTTCGGGTCATAGTATAAATAATTTCCCAATTAGCGCAGAATCTAATAGTCTAAATTTATTGGGTCTGGGGTTTTTCAAAAAATACAAAACTACCATCAGCTGGAAAGATGATCTACTTTTCCTTGAGCCTAATGATTCTGTTCAGAATTTCCTTGGTAAAACTGCTGGGATGGGAACTCGTTTTGTTAAGAAGCATAAAAAGATAATGATCAGTTCATTAACGGAAGATTCTCCTGCTACTAAATCGAACTTATCAATAGGAGATGAAATTTTGTCAGTAAATGGCTTAAGCATGTTTAATGAGCAAGAATACTGTGATATGCGGAATTCTATTTCTGGACAAGATACTCTTACCATTGAAGTAAAGCATCAAGATACTGTTAGAAATGTGCAGATTATAAAGCGAGCTATTTTTTAGGGATTAAATCAACAAAATACCACAGCTGAGACCTTAAGGGAGAAACTACTTTGTTAACTTACTATGAAAAATGCCACGGCTTTTTTCTACTACAATTTGAGTGTGATATAAATGGCGAGATATTAATTACACTAATCTTATTCTTATTCTACTCGTTTGCCTTATTACTCAATAAAACAATCCGAGAATTATAAAAATGGCTAAATTTTTAATTAAGTGGTTTCAAATATTTAAGAACTCAGGCATTAAATTCTTTGAAGAAAACCCATTTAAACACAGTGCTTCAACTGCTTATTTCACCATATTTTCCTTACCTGCTATTGGCCTGGTCGCCATTACTGTTGCAGGATATTTCTATGAAGATGATGTGGTTAGAACCCAGTTTTTGGATCAAATCAACCAATTAATGGGTGAATCTAGTTCTGAGCAAATCGATAGTCTGTTGTCCTCTGCCACAGTACAATCTGACCGTGTTTTATTTCAAATAATAGGGATAGGCACTTTACTTTTTAGTGCCACTACAGTATTTATTTCTTTACAAGATAGTTTGAATACCATCTGGAGCATTAAAGCAAAACCTAAAAAGGGGATTGTAAAATTTATAATCAACAGATTACTTTCTTTGGCGATGATAGCTGCTTTAGGCTTTCTACTTTTGGTTTCTTTGTTAGCAGATACGGTCATCTCATTTATACAAACACATATAAAGGAGATTTTAGACGGAGCAACCATTTACATCATTCAGATCATGAATATTGCCATATCCCTTGGCTTTATTACCCTAGTTTTTGCCATAATATTTAAAGTCCTTCCTGATGCTAAACTTAAATGGAGAGATGTTTGGGTAGGTGCTTTTGTAACCACCGTGTTATTTGTAGCAGGTAAATTTTCTTTAGGCTTCTATTTAGGAACTGCGAATCTTACAGATTCTTATGGAGCAGCTGGGTCTTTTGTAGCTATATTGGTTTGGGTTTATTATTCTGTATTAATTCTATTATTTGGCGCACAGGTTACTTTTATTTATTCTAAGGAAATGGGAAGGATTATTCTACCAAAAGAGGGGGCAGTTGCAGTGAGTGTTACAGAAGTTGAAAGGGAAAGGGGTACGGCTGAATAATTATATTTCGATCATCTCTAATCAAAACCCCTCAATTTCAAAATCAATTGTATGAAGTAAGTATTAACCTAAAATCAATTCATAATAGAATTCATTATTTTCTTTTCATAAGCTATAGGTTTTGTACCTTTGCATTTCAGCTAAACAGTTCACCCAATAGCTTTGGGTCTTATTAATTCTTAGAATATATAAAAATTAGGTAAAGAGGAGAAAATGAAGGAGGAAAACAAAAACAGTTATGAAGCGCTTAAAACTTTATATTATTCAGGCAAGGTAAGACCATCTCTTAATAAAATTACTGCAGAATTAGAAAATGATCCTGAAAATTTAGCCTTGACACTATTGGCATGTCAGGTATTAGAAAGAACAAAAGAATTTGATCGTTTATCTTCCTATGCAGATACAGTTATTAAGTTATCTCCTGAAATTTCTGATGGTTATTATTATAAGGGTGTTGCCTTACAATTTGTGAAAGGCAAAGAACAAGAAGCCTTAAAAAATTTAAATAAAGCCCTTAAAATAGATCCAGAAAATGCACTCTACCTAAAGACTAAGGCCTCTACTCATCTTTCGCTATTTAAAGACTTTGATTTACCCTTAAAGTTTGCCGAACAGCACAGAGTAAAATCTGAAACATCTTTATTAAAAGTAATTGAGTTAATAGAGAAAAAGGAAAACCCTAGTTATAAGGAATTCTATATCCTAGCTGAAGTAAACATGATGATTGACTTAGCTCTAAATGCCAAAATGTATTACTTAAAAGCCGTAAATGCTTATGAGGCAACTGATGAATCAGAACAGAATAAGAATATCTATAAAGATATCATTAAAGCGCAGAAGAAGTGTATTAAGCAGCTAGAGAAGTTTACTGAGTAACTTTCCGATCCTCAAATTGATGTCACACTAATCCTGGAGAAGCCTCCTGGATTTCTTGGATGTAATCCTTCCAAAAACAATCATTATTGGCACGTAGAGAAAATATAAAAATCCGCTTAAAATCGTGGTTCTAAAATTGCCCCATGGATCTATGAGCGTAATTATTAACGATAGCAAAGGAACGGAACACATTAATAAATTTGCAATAATACTGCTTTTGGTATCAAATATTTCGTAACTGTTTAAATCAAGAAGTGATTTCATTTTATAGGCTCTCCAATACATCAAAGAAAACACCAAGAAAATGGCAAAGGCTCCTAAACCATAATTAACCATTAATAGTTTTAGATTTTGGTGGCTGTACTCACCAAATCGTGAGAGGTCCGTTTCAATTATACCAAAAATACCTCCGTATATCTCGGATAGAAATCTTGCTAAAAATTTTAATGGGTATACGTATACCAAAAGAACAAATAATAAGATAGTATTGAGCAAAATTGTAACCTTGTCTTGGAGACCGTATTTCAAAAAGAATATGTAGTGCTGGTACCAAATCACTATGATCAATGCTACGCAAATGGCGAATGGAATCACATCGCGCATGGATGCCCATAGATCCTCAAAGGTTTCTGGAATAGTTGAAGATAGAACCAAGAGTGTAATCGCTAAAGCAAAAACCGCATCGCTAAAAGTTTCTATCCTAGTTTGCTGTTTGCCCCTAAAAGAAAAGTTGGGATTTAACCCTACTACTGTTTCAAAAACTTTCCTCATAAGTGCTCTTCCTATTTGTCTATCTATGATAAAATACTTTTTCTAATGTAGCAGTAATTGAGGTAATATCAAAACAAAAAGGCACTATCAATTTTCACTATTTCTAATTATGCCTACAGAAAATTATTCCGCAACTTCCTGCTTCACCGCCTTAAAAAACTTCTTCTGGAAAATCAAAATTACAGCTACTCCGCAGAAAATTGCAGCATCTGCAATATTGAAGATTGGCCAGAGGGAAATATAATCTCCTCCCCAAAGCGGCACCCAGTCAGCTACTCGGCCTTCCCAGATGTCAATATAAAACATATCCACAACTTGGCCGTGGAACCACGGAGAAATGGCGTTATAAGGTGCATTGTCCAACCAAACTCCATAGAAAATACTATCAATTAAGTTACCAATTGCTCCGGCTAAAACCGCTGCCATACTCCAGAGAACACCCGGGTGTGTTTTTTCTTTAGCTAATTTATAGAGATAGTAAGCAATGAAAAACATAGCGACCAAGCGGAATAAGCTTAAGCCTAATTTGCCATATTCAGAGCCAAACTGCATGCCGAAAGCCATTCCTGGATTAAGTGTATAGTATAATTTAAACCAGTCGCCAAAGACTTCAATTTGCCCGGCTATGCCCATTTCCATATTAGTATGAACCCATAGCTTAACGGCTTGGTCAAGGGCAATTAAAAAGAAAGTCAGTAAAAAATATTTTGCGTATTTCACTTTTATAGGTTTTTCACCACTACGGACAACTCAATTCTTAAATCGTCTATCTCTATTTCTGTGGTTTCGGTTAAATTTTCAGCCAAATCTAATGAAACTGCCTGAGTTTCGGAACAAATGTAATCTTTGTTTTGTGAAATGGCTGTGTCCACTAATTCATTTCCTTGTTTGACAGCCACTGCTATTTTATCCTGAACCTCCAATCCTTTCTCTTTTCTTAGGTTTTGGATACGGTTCACCAAATCTCTAGCAAAGCCTTCCCTTCTTAAATCATCATCTATGCTAATATCTAAAGCAACAGTTATGCCAGCCTCAGATGCAACGGACCAGCCCGGAATATCCTGAGAAGTGATGTCAACATCCTCCAAAGTCAAAGTATGCTGTTCGCCATCTACTTCTATTTCGAATGCATCATTCTGCTCAATTTTAGCAATTTCTTCCTGTCCCCACTGGTTGATGATTTGAGTAACCGCTTTCATTTTAGGTCCAAAATGCTGTCCTAGTTTTCGGAAGTTAGGCTTTACATTCTTCACTAAAACACCTGAAGCGTCATCTATATACTCAATAGATTTAACATTCACCTCGGAGATAATCAAATCCTCCACTGCTTCAATTTGCTTGCGTGTTTTATCATTTAAAACAGGCACCAATATTTTATGTAGAGGTTGTCTTACTTTGATTTTCTGTGCTTTACGAATAGAATGTGTTAATGAACTGATATGTTGCGCCAAGAACATGCGCTCCTCCAAATCTTTATTAATAATATTCTCATCTGCAACTGGGAAATCTACCAAATGCACAGATTCAAAATCCATCCTGTTGCTTATATTATTCAAACTCTGGAATAAATTATCCATATAGAAAGGAGCAATTGGGGCACTTAATATGGCGATGCTTTCCAAACATTCATAAAGCGACTGATAAGCTGCTTTTTTGTCTTCGTTGTATTCTCCCTTCCAGAAACGCTTACGATTTAGCCGCACATACCAATTACTCACATCATCCTGAACAAAATCCTGGATTAAGCGAGCAGCACGGGTAGGCTCATAATCATCATAAGCAACATCAACTGCTTTCTTTAAGGAATTTAGTTTTGATAAAATCCAACGGTCACTTTCTGTTCGTTTTTCTA
The DNA here is from genome assembly GCF_000183425.1 of Marivirga tractuosa DSM 4126. Classification (NCBI taxonomy): domain Bacteria; kingdom Pseudomonadati; phylum Bacteroidota; class Cytophagia; order Cytophagales; family Marivirgaceae; genus Marivirga; species Marivirga tractuosa. Next base: position 2,918,837 of record NC_014759.1, on the reverse strand, counting down.
ATGGAATGCTTTCGCCTTCGAAAGTGAAACCGTCCAAATTGGCATATAGCGCAAAGAAATTATAAGTGTTTTGAAGGGTTCCGAAGAACTTTCTTTGCACTTCTTCTACACCCTGCAAATTGAATTTCAGGTTGTCCCAAGGATTAGCATTGGCGATCATATACCAACGTGTGGCATCAGGACCGTATTTCTTTATTGTTTCAAAAGGATTGATGGCATTGCCCAATCTTTTGGACATTTTATTCCCTTCTTTGTCCAACACTAAACCGTTGGCTATAACATTTTTGTAAGCCACTGAATCGAACAACATTCCTGAAATAGCATGCAAAGTAAAGAACCAACCACGGGTTTGATCTACTCCTTCGGCTATGAAATCAGCAGGATAGTTTTTATCGAAAGTCTCATTATTCTCAAAAGGATAATGCCATTGCGCATAAGGCATAGCACCTGAATCAAACCAAACGTCAATCAAATCAGGTTCACGGAACATTTTCTGACCAGATTCACTGGTTAAAATCACATCATCAACATATGGGCGGTGCAAATCGAAATCTTCCGCCAATTCTTCTTCCATAAAACCTGCTTTCACAGATTTATTCACTTCATTTCTTAATTCTTCTAAAGAACCGATACAAATCTGCTCTTTACGGTCTTCGGTTACCCAAATTGGTAAAGGAGTTCCCCAATAACGTGAGCGACTTAAATTCCAGTCTACTAAGTTCTCTAACCAGTTCCCAAAACGACCTTCACCAGTTGAAGCCGGTTTCCAGTTGATGGTTTTGTTTAGCTCCACCAATCGATCTTTCATGGCAGTTGTTTTGATAAACCAAGAATCCAATGGATAATATAATATCGGCTTATCTGTTCTCCAGCAATGCGGATAAGAGTGCTCGTGTTTTTCTACTTTGAATGCCTTATTATCTTCTTTTAATTTGATGGCAATCAGTACGTCAGTCGGTTTGAAGTCAGGATCATTACGAGTGGCATCGTCATAATATTCTTCTTTCACATACTTGCCAGCAAAATCTGTTACCTCAGTAACAAATCTTCCTTTTTTGTCTACCAAAGGCGTATCTTTTCCTTGCTCATCCTTCACCATTACGGCAGGGACGTTATTTTGCTGCGCTACTTTAAAGTCATCTGCACCAAAAACAGAAGCGGTGTGTACAATTCCAGTACCATCCTCAGTAGTTACGAAATCACCAGGAATTACACGGAACGCATTTTTCTCTAAATCTTCAGAAGTGACATAAGGCATCAATTGTTCATAGCGAGTTTCCACTATATCTTTACCTTTAAAAGTCTGGGCGATCTCAAAAGGAACTAATTTATCACCTGCTTTATAGTCGTCCAGTTTTAAATCCTTGGCTTTGGCATTGAATTGTTTGCTTACCAAATCTTTAGCTAAGACAACCGATACTGGCTCGAAAGTGTATTGATTGAAAGTTTTAACTTTTACATACTCAATTTTTTCGCCCACTGCTAGTGCACAGTTAGAAGGCAATGTCCATGGTGTTGTAGTCCATGCGATAAAGCGAACATCTTCCTCCTCACTTTCAAAAAGGAAAGCCGATTTATCATCTTTTTTCACTGTGAATTGAGCCGTAACGGATGTGTCTTTCACATCACGATAGCAACCAGGCTGATTCAATTCATGTGAACTTAAACCAGTTCCTGCAGCAGGAGAATAGGGCTGAACAGTGTAGCCTTTATATAATAAATTTTTATCGTGAAATTTCTTCAGCAAATGCCACAGGGTCTCCATGTATTTGCGATCGAAGGTGATATAAGGATCATCCAAATCTACCCAATAGCCCATTTTTCGGGTCAAGTCATCCCATTCGCCTTTGAATTTCATGACTGCTTTTTTGCATCTATCATTATATTCGGCAACAGTGATTTTCTTGCCAATATCTTCTTTGGTGATGCCCAGTTCCTTTTCCACTTGCAATTCAACAGGTAACCCATGGGTATCCCACCCGCCTTTTCTTTTTACCTGAAAGCCTTTTAAGGTCTTATAGCGGCAGAAAATATCTTTAACGGCACGAGCCATCACGTGGTGAATACCAGGAGTACCATTAGCTGAAGGTGGCCCTTCATAAAATGTAAAAGTCGGTTTTCCCTCACGAGTAGTCATTGATTTCTGGAAAATGTCATTCTTATTCCAAAACTCTAGGACTTCATCTGCCAGCTCGGCATAATTCAGATTTTTGTATTCTTTATATTGACCCATTTTTATGATTCTTTCTGATCCTCTGGCTTATAAGGAACTTTAGGTTCTGCTTTTTTAATTCTTTTAATATTGATCTCTTCGTCTTCAGCTTCCATATAGAAGTCGTCATCATATTGCTCAATTAATGGATGACTTCCTTTCCTTCGTTTTCCATCATCAAATGTGAGCAAGAGAGAAGGTAAAACTAGTAAATTGGTAAGCATTGCCACCAAAAGTGTGGTGGAAGTTAAAGCTCCCAATGCTACTGTACCTCCAAAACTTGAAGTCACAAAAATAATAAAGCCAGCAAAAAGCACAACAGAAGTATAAATCATACTTTTGCCAGTTTCTTTCAATGTTTTGGTTACCGCAAGGGGCACAAAGAAATTATTGGCAAACAATTCTTGTCTGTATTTTGCCAAAAAGTGAATAGTGTCATCCACAGAAATACCAAATGCAATACTAAATACTAGAACAGTACTTGGCTTTAGTGGTACTCCTAAATAGCCCATCAAACCACCGGTTATTAACAATGGAATGACATTAGGAATTAATGAAATTACAATCATTCTAATATTTTGGAAAAGGATACCCATTACTATAGCAATAATTCCAAAGGCTATTAAAAGACTAAACCTTAAATTCTCAACCAAATACTCATTCCCCTTAATAAATATAGGTGTTGTACCCGTAATATGAATATCAAAATCATCTCCCTCAAATATTTCATTCATTCGGGGTTTGATTGATTCTTCCAAGAGGACATTCATTTTATCCGAACCGATATCCGCTATCTTCAATGAAATCCTCATGGTCGAGAGCTCCTCATCAGTAAAATTACTCATTACGGAAATATCATCTTCATCTTGTTGAAGATATCGCATGATAAAATTGTAATCTCTTGAATTCGGTAAATCATAGAAAGCTGGATTGCCATTATAATACGCTTGACGAGCAGCTTTTATCATATTTACCACAGAAAGGGGCTGACTAATAGAGGGAATACTATCCAAAAACTGTTGGAATTCATCCACTTTCCTAAGCGTATTCCTTTGTACAATCCCTCGTTTGTTCTTAGTATCTATTACTATTTCCAGTGGCATTATTCCACTGAAGTTATTCTCAAAAAAACGTAAATCCTGAATAGTTTTGCCATCTTTAGGCAAATCATCCACCATGTGGCTTATGGAATTTAATCGGAAACCGCCAATAAATGCGATAGCTACAATTACCACTGTAAAGAAATAAATAATCGTTCTGTGATAGTGGACAGATTTATTAAGCCACCTTAAAGCATAATCCGTCATTTTGAAGTTCATATGCTTCAACTGCTTTTTCCCAGGTTCTGGCAAGTAGGAGAAAACGGCAGGAATTAAAATAATACTGACAATAAAAGTGGCAAATATGTTGATCCCTGCTACAATACCAAATTCTGTTAATAGCTTAATCTCAGTAAAAGCTAAAACTAAAAATCCAACAGCAGTTGTGAAATTAGTAATCAAAGTTACTATCCCAATCTTCCTAGTAATCGTACTGATGGCTTTTATTTTATTTCCATGCTCCTCAAATTCCTGATGGTATTTGTTTAGTAAGTAAATGCTATTTGGTATTCCAATGACGACTATTATGGTTGGAATCAGACTGGTTAAGATCGTGATTTTGTAACCGAGTAAATCAAGGGTCCCCACAGACCAAATTACTACAGAGAAAATTACCAATAATGGGAAAAGCACTGCATCCCATGAGCGGAAAAAAGCTAACAAAATAAGTGCTGTTACGATCACAGAAAGCACCAACAATTGAATTATTTCCTGTCGGACTTTGCTCATCATCGTAGAGCGCACAAACGGCAGTCCTGCATAATGTAATTCTATCCCGGTCTTTTCTTCAAAAGCATCGCCCAATTGAGTGATGTCAGACATTAATCTTTCTCTTTCAGGAGAATTAAATATTTTTTCGTCTAAAGTGATGATGATAGCAGTAGCACCGTTTTCTTTATTCAGTAATTGAGATGAAAAGAATTTTTGCTCTTTAATTTCCTGTAATAAGCTATCGAGTGTTGCTTGGTCTTCAGGCAAATCCTGCACTAAGGGCTTCATCTCGAATTTACGCTCTTCTGTATTCTTTTGAAGTTTTTGTATATTTCCAATAGACAGAATATTATTTACTCCTTTTACATCTTTCAGAGCTTCTGAGAAATACTGAAGCCTAGCAAAACTTTGAGGGGTGTAAAGCGAACTATCTTTAATTCCAAGAGCAAGGATATTATCATCAACCCCGAAATTTTCTTCAAATTCTTTTAAAGCTTTATAGTCTTGATCCGTTTCAGGAACCAATTTTGCTAAGTCATAATCCAACTCTACATTTCGGGCACGATAACCCATAAAAATGGTCACCAAAACCAAAATAATGATGAGCGGTAGTCGATATTTTATTACGTTATGCGCTAGTTGTGTCCACATATTTTTAAACAAGCCACAAAGGTAATGATTTTTCCAGTCGAGTCACTCCAAAAACCATGCTTTTCAGCTTGAATGTAGTATTTTTATGTATTTTAATATTATAATGTAAAACTACTTGACGAAGAGAGTGTTTAAGAGTTATTAAAAATCAAGATTTTGGATAAAAATAAGATTCCGGTAATAGTGGTTGGTGGTGGTTTGGCAGGATTGATTTCTTCCATTTGTCTCCAAAAAGCAGGAGTGAATACACTTCTAATTGAAAAGAAAAGCTATCCCTTCCACCGGGTTTGTGGTGAATATATTTCCAATGAAGTAAAGCCTTTTTTGGAAAGAATGGATTTATTCCCAGAGCACATTAAAACTTCAAAGCTCAGCCGTTTTAAATTATCAGACATTAAAGGAAATCTTGCAGAAGTTGAATTGCCTCTAGGTGGTTTTGGTGTTAGTAGATATCGGCTTGATGAGTTTTTATATCAAAAAGCATTGAATGCTGGAGTGGAAGTCAAAACCAAAACTGAAGTGAATGATATAAGATTTAATGAAAATGAATTTACTGTCAGTTTGAAAACTGGAGAAAGTCTCACTTCTGAATTTGTCATCAATGCTTATGGTAAAAGGTCAAAACTAGATAAAGTTTTTGACAGGGATTTTATTAAAAGGAAATCTCCATTTCTAGGCGTAAAATATCATGCAAAAGTTGATTTCCCTAAAGATGTGATTGGGCTCTATAATTTTAAAGGAGGTTATTGTGGAGTTAGTCATGTGGAAGATGATAAAGTCAATATCTGTTATTTGAGTAGAAGGGAAAATTTGAAAGGCTATGGGGGAATAGCTGAAATGGAAAAAGCAATTTTATACCAAAACCCAATATTAGAAAAGATTTTGGAAAATGCTGAAATGCTCTTTGAAAAACCGGAGGTGATAAATGAGATTTCATTTGAGAAAAAAGATTCTGTAGAAAATCATATGCTGATGGCCGGGGATACTGCAGGGCTCATCACTCCACTTTGTGGAAACGGAATGGCAATGGCAATTCATAGCGGTTATTTGGCCAGTACTTCCATTATCAATTTCTATCAAGGACAATTGAGAAATAGGCATGAAGTTGAAAGTGAGTATAGCACTGTATGGAAAAAGAACTTCTCTAAAAGATTATGGGTGGGTCGTAAAACGCAAAACCTATTTGGAAATCAAATGAGAGCTGGGCTATCTGTAGGGTTTGTAAGGAACTTTCCTTCATTGGCGAAAAAGCTTATACAGCAGACGCATGGAGATGTTTTTTGAGGAATGATAAATGCTAATGGTGGGTGTTTAGTGTGCCACCCGATCATGGTTATAGATGTAAATATTTCTGGCAGATGGCTTATTTGCTACCTGTCTGTTCCGTGCGTCATCCCTGCGGAGGCAGGGATCTATTAATTTTAACCAAAGGTTAAAATATTAACAATGCTATTATTACCATTCTACGCTTATCCATTTAAATCCTGTTGTCTAACTATAGATTATTGAAACTGCGTTTCAATAAGGCAAGATCCCTGGTTGCGCAGGGATGACGCACCGAGCACAAATTATCAAGTTAATTTACTTCATCTCCTTTAATTATAGAATTACTATCCATAATTAAACCAATAAAAAAGCCCTTTCAGATTATCTCCAAAAGGGCTTTTCTCACTCATTAAAAATATTTTTACTCGCCTTTCTCTTTAAACTCATCCAATTTGGTTTTGCTTTCTGTTTTAGGGAAAACATTATTGGATTTATCTGTATCGGCTAATTCTCCTTCAGGATCGAAAACGATTTTCGAAACTTCTTTGTCAAGAATTAACATCTTACGAGTTTTAGTTTCATTTTTTCTCCAGATCTCAGCAGGAATATATTTTTCATCTTTTTCGCCATCTTTATATTCGATAGTGAATAAAAGTGGAGAAACTAATCCGCCTTCATTGCTTAAAGTAATTTCATAGAAATGCTTATCTGCATATCTTGCCTTAATGGCTTCATCATCAGTTTTTGATCTATACTCACCAAACCAAAATTCAGGGGTTTCAGAAACTGAAATGTAGGAAGGACCATCACTAAAATCTGTGTTCAATTCTTCCTCTTCTTTTTCTCCTAAATCTCCTTTTGGAGCTTTAGCATTTTTCTCCATGTCTGATTCATCCTGTGCAATTCGGAAATATTTCACCTCATCTACACTAATATCAACATGATCAGTAGTATAGAACCAACCTCTCCAGAACCAATCCAAATCAACTGCAGAAGCATCTTCCATTGTTCTGAAAAAATCAGCAGGAGTTGGGTGCTTAAATTTCCATCTTTGAGCATAAGCTTTGAATGATTCATCAAAAAGCTCTGGACCCATGATAGTATTTCTCAATAAATTTAAAGCAGCAGCTGGTTTTGAATAAGCATTAGGCCCTAATCTCAATACTTGCTCAGGATTAGTCATGATTGGTCTTTGCTGATCTTTGCTACTTTTCATGTAGCCTGTTATTGCTTGAGGAATATTATCTGAATAAGGTAAATCAGGATAGTATTCAAACATCACATTTGACTCCAAGAATGAATTCAAACCTTCATCCATCCAAGCCCATTGACGCTCATCAGAATTAACAATCATTGGAAAGAAGTTATGCCCAATTTCATGAACGATCACGTAGGTCATTCCTAATTGAGTTCTTACAGAATACTCACCATTTTTATCTGGTCTCCCGAAGTTGAAACAAATCATTGGATACTCCATTCCGATTGAAGCAGCATGAACTGAAGTTGCTTGTGGATATGGATAATCAAAAGTTCTTTTCGAATAAAGTTCTAAGGTGTTCTTTACTGCTTTTGTTGATTCTTCTTCCCAAAGTGGATTTCCTTCTTTTGGATAGAATGATTGAGCGAATGGCTTAGTAGATTCTAATTCCACCATTTGACCATCCCAAATGAATTTTCTTGATGCAGCAAAGCCAAAATCTCTCACATTTTCGGCTGTAAACTTCCAAGTCTCATATTTAGTGGACTTCTCCTTTTCGTTTTCTATTGCTTCCTCTTCTGTTACAATAAAAATTTGTTCCGTTGACTTTAATGCTTTTTCATATCTTTTCGCCTGTTCTTTTGTTAAAACTTCCTTAGGATTTTGCACCATTCCGGTAGCTCCAACAATAAAATCATCAGGAACCGTGATTTCAACATCATAATCGCCAAAAGTTAGCGCAAACTCTCCTGCTCCTATGAATTGCTTATTTTGCCAGCCCTCAACGTCATTATAAACAGCCATTCTTGGGAAGAACTGGGCAATAGTGTATAGTGCATTACCGTCTTCTTCGAAATATTCATATCCACTTCTTCCTCCACCTTTCATTCTGTCGTTTACAAAATAATTCCAGTCAACTGAAAATGAAATATTTTCACCTGGCTTTAAGGTTTCAGGTAAACGGATTTTCATCATGGTTTTTTGAACCAAATAGTCCATATCTTTTCCATCAGCATTTTTTACTGCTTCAATGTTAAACCCTCCAGGGAAGTCATAAGAATTCCCTCCATTGGCTACATATTGCTCCAAATATTTGGCTGGAATAGTATCGTTAAAGAAAGTAGCGGTGCTTATTAATTCGCTGTCTGAACCCTCTGCTCTCATGTTTTGGTCTAACTGTAACCAAAGATAGTTTAACGGATGTGGTGACTGATTGTAATACGTGATGGTTTCCGATCCGGTAATCTTATTGGATGATTCATCCAATTTTACTTTAATAGAATAATCAGCTTTTTGCTGCCAATAATCCTCACCTGGCGCTCCAGATGCTGTTCTGTAAGAATTAGGAGTAGGCAACATAGTTCCTAATTGTTCAAAACGCTCTTTGTATTCTTGCTCTTGTGCCACAGATAAAAAGGGGGCACAGATTAGAATCATGATCAATAGTTTCTTCATAGTCATTATATTATTAGCTAAAAATATATCCCAATACTACTAAAAATTTATGTGGCATCCATTTTTGGCATTTCAAAATTACACCAGAGGGCAAAAGATTTTTTTAAAGGGTCCTTTTATTAACGCAACTTTTATATATTTGCAACAATGTTGCGTTTAGGAAAAATATTATTTATCATCTCCTGCATTATTGCATCGGAAGATATTTTCGGACAAGGGGATTGCTCTGTGACCTTTTCAGGTCAAGTACTCTCAGAGGGCGAGCATCAGCCTGTGGCATTTGCCAGTATTTATCTCCCTAGCCTTGAAAATGGTACCCAAACAGATGAAAATGGCTATTTTACCATTAAAATTCCTTGTCACGACAAATATGAAGTCATTATAAGTCAAGTTGAATTTAAATCAGCAAGTTCTTTTATAGATATAGGGATTAAAGACTTTGAAAGAAACTTTTACTTAACACCAAAAGATAATGTCCTATCAGCAGTTAGTGTACACTCTCATAAAAGAGAAGAAGTATTGCTGAGCAATGTAGAAAGTGTATTATCCACAAGAGAATTAAGGAAATTAAAAGGTAAATCGCTTTCTGAATCGGTGAGTACTTTGCCTGGAGTCTACAATATTAAAACGGGCCCTGGCATTAATAAGCCGATGATTCACGGACTTTATGGAAGTAGAATTCAAGTAGTGAATAATGAAGTGGCTCAAATGGGACAGCAGTGGGGAGTAGACCACGCTCCAGAAATTGATCCTTTTGTGGCATCTCGAATTACCATTGTAAAAGGAGCCTCCTCTGTAAAATACGGGCCTAGAGCTATTGGTGGTGCTTTGTTATTAGAACCAGAGCCTTTAGTGCCTGATTCAGCATTGCATGGCAGTTTGGATTTAGTAGGATTCACTAACGGAAGAGGTGGAATTGGGTCCGCTATGCTTTCGGGAAGTTTTTTACTGAATATGGAAGAATCCATTAATTGGAGACTTCAATCTTCTGCCAAGAAATCGGGAGATCAACATGCTGCAAATTACAATTTAACGAATACTGGAAGCGAGGAATTGAACTTTTCAGCAGCCGCTAATTACATCAAAGAAGATTTACAAGCAGATATTTTCTATAGTCGTTTCTCCACTGAAATCGGGATCTTGAGAGGTGCGCATATCGGAAATGTGGATAATTTCTTCGAGGCTTTAGATAGACGTCCGCCATTTTTCACAGAAGAATTTTCATATGAAATCAATAATCCTAAGCAAAATGTAGTGCATCAATTATTGAAAGCAAAAATACATTTGGATCGCTCAGATTATGGTGATTTTGATTTCATATATGCCTATCAACAAAATGCTAGACAAGAATTTGATATCAGAAGAGGAGGCAGAAGTGATAGGCCTTCCGTTGATTTGCAATTGGATAGTCATGTAGCAAAACTTCTTTTCCACCACGAACCTATTTGGAATAATTTAAGTGGGGAAATAGGACTGGACTATGAATATCAGAATAATAAAAATGTTCCGGGAACAGGCACCACACCATTAATCCCTAATTATTCGAGCTTTCAAACGGGTATATTTTTAAACGAAGCCTGGACAGAAGAAAATTGGAATCTTGAAGCGGGACTTAGGTTTGATGCCATAGCCATTGATGTATTAAAATTCGATGAAAACGATGATTTAATCAATCCAAAGCATCAATACAATATGTTTTCTGGCATTGTGGGAGGTGGATATGATTTCAGTAACAATTTAAAATATAAATCAAATATAAGTTGGAGTCAGAGAGCACCTAGCATCAATGAATTGTATAGCCAAGGTTTGCATCATAGTGTTGCGGCTATAGAGGAAGGAGATGATCAGCTTTCACCAGAAACCTCCATAAAATGGTTGCATAGTTTACAGTTTAGCTTTAATGAAAAACTCAGGTTAAATGTGGATGCTTATGCCAGTAGAATTCAAAACTATATCTATTTACAACCAGAAGAACCGCGACTAACTATTCGTGGAGCATTTCCTGTTTATCAATATCAACAGACTTTGGCTGATATTTATGGCACAGACATTATAGGTAGTTATGAATTTTTTCATCATTTCACATTAAACACCAAGGCCTCCATTATCAGGGGAAATGATATTTCAAACGAATTACCATTGATTTTTATGCCATCCGACCGTTGGGAAAACACCCTAAATTGGAGGTTATCTAATAAAATGGGGTTTAAGGAAATTGACTTCAGTTTAAGTGGGCTAAAAGTATTTGAACAACATCGGGCGCCTATTACGGAAACGGAAGCTTATGAAAGAGAAACCGTTCCTGTCCCAGAAGGCTATTTCATTACTAATTTTTCATTGGATACAACAAAAAAATTGGAGAATGCACAGCTAAATGTGGGCTTAAGTATATACAATTTAATGAATACAGACTATACCGATTATCTGAATCGCTTGCGTTTTTATGCAGCCGAAACAGGTAGGAATTTTGAATTAAGAATCAATTATATCTTTTAATAATTTAATAAATCAATAATTAGTAACCCTATAAATAACAATCAACAATGAAAACCCAAACAAGAAGTATGTTACTGCTAGTAGCAGTATTGCTATTTTCACAATGTGATACAGAAGATCCGGAGCCGGAAAATGAAGAAGAATTAATTACCACTTTAGAAATGACCTTCAGCCCAGTAGGTGGAGGAGATGATGTGGTATTTTCTGTTTATGATGAAGATGGAGATGGGCCAATAGAACCTGTTTACACTAATGGAAAATTAGCTGCTAATACAGATTACAATGTTTCGATTGAAGTGAGAAATGATGAAGAAGGTGAAGATATCACCTTGGAAATTATTGAAGAGGATGAAGAACATCAGTTTTTCTTTGAAACCTCAGTAAGCTTGCTCTTAGATTTTGCTTATGACGATGCTGATGATAATGGAGACCCAATAGGGCTAAGTACGATTTTTACTGCAGGTGACCCAAGTGATGGAACACTGACTGTAACATTAAGACATGAACCGGATAAATCTGCTGAAGGGGCTATAACTGGCGACCCAAGCAATGCTGGTGGAGAAACTGATATTCAAGCTACTTTTGATGTGGTGATTGAGTAACAGAAAATAATTTTAGGTTAAGCTTAAAGCAGTGATTAGAGAGGGTTGCTGCTTTTTTATTCCCTTTCCAATTCCTTCTCTATTGCAGTAATTACTTTAACAGTATTATCATAAATTCTATTGTAATTACTTATCATATACTCTCTCAAAAATAAATTTGCTGCTAAAGCACTTCTTAAAGAATAATTATCTCTAATTTTTGCAATGTCAATCGGTTTTCCATTTTCCCACATATCTTTTATATAAATTGAGTTTATAACCTCTGGCCACAATATCTGATATTGATGCTGATGATCATCTTTGTACTCAAAATCTATAATATTATGATACTTTATTTCATAATGTGTGGATAGCATTTGACGAAGGGAGTCATTGGATATAATCTCGAGACCTTTTGATTTAAGTGTTTCATAACCACTTCTATTCACTATTGATCTGGTGGAGCCAAGCAAATTACCAAAATGTCTGTTGAGCGAGTCATTGTAATTCATGTTGTTATTTATGAATTCTAATACAATTTGGTTGGATTGATATTTGTCTTGATTAAACTTCAAGTTAAAATCTATATCCTCCAAGTCTTGTTTTAGATTACTGGCGATTTCTTTAAGGTACTTCTCTTCAAGGTTTCTATCATGCCTGAAATTATTCCAGTTATTTATTGCAAGAGCTATTAAAATACCAATAACCACCAGTAAAATCTCACCAAGAGCATAAGCTAAATACTGGCTAAATTTATTTTCAGTAAGTAGTTTTCTTCTGATTCGTTGAAAAAATTTAATCATAGTAATTCAATTAATCATTAATGCGGGCTTTCAAATAGATCAAATACTACATTTTCTATACTAAATTAGTAATTTCAATTTGGTGAACTGATCTAAAACCGCCAAGTATTTTTGATTAATTGACTCTTATAGTACACAAAAAAACCTGTAGCGTCTCCACCACAGGCTTTCCAATCATTATCAAAATTTAACTTACTTTTTCACTTCAATAGCTTCCTATTCCTCAAAAAGGGAAAGATGTAATTCACTGATGCTTTCTTTGCAGACTTTCCAATCGTCAGCAAAGAATTTGCTTAAGGCTTCCATTGCTGTTTTAGACTGTCGGAAAGGGCATAACCATTCTGCCTTGATTTTAATTTCACTAGAATTCATCTTTGAATCATCAAGCTACATTCAACTTAGCCTTTAATTCCTGATATATTTGCTGAGTATAAGGAGTCGCCAACTGCAGGGCCGTAGCATATTTGATGATAGCTCCAGCAAATAACTCTAGTTCATTATGTTTCTTTCCTGCATTAATATCCAACTGAATGGAAGTAGGTGTATCGTAAGGAAATGCAGAAGACTTGGCCAGCGTTTGATCCACTATATCAGTAGCTAAACCAATTTCCTTTTTGTCTGCAATTTCTTTTATTTCCTGCATTATTCTTTTGGTCTCATCCTTTTGCTGTGGATTATTGCATGCTTCCCCTATAGATGAATTGTATTTTGCTGAAACCAATCCAACGCTGGCGATAAAGATGAATTTTTCCCAAATATCAACTAATGAATTGTCTTTAAACTCATAATTAATTTTGCTGTTTTCCAGTAACTCAAGCACCCAATCTAGCTGCCTTTTGGAATGCTCCTGGTCTCTTCCCAAAATTAATTTACCTGATTTACCTTTATGTTCAACTACTCCTTTACTTTTGATATGAGAAGCCACATAAATACAAGAAGGCAAAATTGTCTGCTCGGGTAAAACTAGTCGAATTCGTTCATGGATATCTGCTCCATTCATCATGGGTAGTATTATTGTATCCTCGCTAATTACTGATTTTAGCTGCTGACAAACATTTTCCAAATCATATTCTTTCACGCAGATTAAAACCAAATCAGGCCGTGGCATTTCTACTATATTTTGAAATAGCGCATCGGCTTGGGTTCTATGATTAGGGTGTTCTTCAGAAAGTAAAGTAAGTCCATCCGCTTGAAGCTTTCGATAAGTTTCACCTCTTGCTACAAAGGATACCGTGTGCTTTTCACTTAGTTTGTTTTGGCAGATTTTAAATCCAAAATATCCGCCTACTCCCCCTAGACCGATAATAGCAATGTGTTTTTTCTTCATATCCATATTGTTTTACACAAATCTCAACATGAAAGTCGAAAGGAACACTTGACAAATGACAAGAAATTAAAGTTTACTGATTTCTTTTCTAATTCTACTCAACGAACTATCTTTTATCCCTAAATAGGAAGCAATGATTTTTAAAGGCACATGCTGAAAAATCTCAGGTTTTTGTTTGATAAGTTCTAAGTACCTGCTTTCCGCTTTTTGACTCGCCATCTGAATCATTCTATCCTGAAGTTTGTCGTAATTAATTACAAAAAGAAGCCGACTAAACTCTCTGAAATCAGGAATATTATGAAAATTTGATTGGACATTTTCTAGGCTCGTAGCCCAAAACTCACATGGAGTTAAGCTTTGGTAATTTTGTTTGGAAGGCTGTTGCTTAAAAAACGAGAGGAAATCATTTACAAAACAAGGAGCCGAATAAATATTAGTGGCAACTTCCTCCCCTTCCTCACTCATGATGTAAGCGCGCATATAGCCTTTTTCAAGAAAGTAGGTTTTGGTGCTAATAGATTTCTCCTCAATTAAATTTCGGTTTTTAGCTAACTCAAAGTATTCAAACTTTTCTGTGATTTTATTTACAATTTCCTCCTCGATGGGGAATAAAGAATGAAAGTAATGCTTGAGAATAGATTTATCCATTAATATGCTTTTGACCTTGTAGGATGTTAGAATTCAATAATAGGATTAATATTTAGATTAGTGAACCTAATACGAAAGGAATAAGAAGTCAATAAATACGTAGGCTATATTCAAAATTCTGCAAGAACTCTAAATACTAATTAGCTCTTTTACTATTGAAGAATTCCGAAGGATTGCTTACTAAAGCAAATTCTTGACTAGTGATCTCCAAAAGCCAACAGAACAATATCCTACCAAAAGCTATGATTTGTCATGAGGTGGTGCAACCTCATTTTAAATGCCTGCTAATTCGTTTGTTGAGTTTTTTTCATTATTTCAAAAACCACTTTTCTACGATGGTTCCTTCTTTATTAATCAAAAAGAAATAAGGCCAGCCATCAATTTGATAAGTCTTAGTGACTTCCACTTTATTATCCGCAGACCAAATGGAAGTGCATTTAGATTCACTTGAGTTTTCATGCTTATAGTTTTAAATGTTAATTGAGATTCAATTATGTATAATGCTGCGCTTTTTCTCACTTTAATTAAAGTGGATTTCTTGAACGTAACCTTATTTATTTGATCAATAATCACATGCCAAAAAATGAAGCAGATTTAGGTTTTGGTTGTAGAAGAACTGATTTTTTAAAAAAACTGAAAACATATATCTTATCGCTTAATAGATAAAATATATTCTCTATCAAAAAAGCCTGCAGCATTTCCACCACAGGCTTTCCCATCATCATTAAAATTAAACTTATTCTTTTACTTCAATTGCCTCATATTCTTCAAAAAGGGAAAGATCCAATTCGCTAATGCTTTCTTGATAGGCTTTCCAATCTTCTGCAAAAAATTCATTAAGAGCATCAATAGCAGGTTTTAAGGCTTCTTCTGCCTGCTTTTTCAACCTTTCCTGAGTATCACCAGGTTCGTCAAAACTAGCGGCCGTATAGTAATAAGCATTCCCGATTCTATCGCCTATGTCTGGAATTGGCGTTCTAATAATCCCTTGCTTTTCACTAAAGTCTTCTCCAACAAAAGGCTCAAATAATACTTCCAAGGTATCTTTTATGGCTTTGCTCGCCTTAATCTGGTCTTTGAAGGCTTCTTTATCTTTTTCTTTCATCCATTTAATGTAATGATCAGCAGTTTCTTTAGCTTCCAATATCCTTTGGCTGGCTTCATATGCAGTCTCTTGCATCTTTTCTATGGATTTCAAGAAATCATATCGTGCTTTTAAGTCTGCTTTATCTACATCCAAACGAGGATCGAATTTCACTTCAATCTCTGTGGAATCTTTATGCTCGCCAAAGTGCATCACCAACTTATATTTTCCTGGCATTACATCCACTCCGCCTGACTCTTCAGCATCTTCTTTGGTCAATCTTCTGCTAGGGCCTCGTTGTCCCGCCTCATCCATTCTCCAATACATGCGGTGTAAGCCATTTTCCTTAGGAGCTTTCTCTCTTAAGGTACGGATCAATTCACCATCCATCGTGTAAACTTTAAGCTTGAGGGAATCATAAGTAATTTTTTTCTCATCATTTTCCTCTTCCTCCCCTTTTTTCTCCTCTTTATCTTCTTCCTTTTGTTCTGGCTTATTAATCAAATAAGAAATCATCGCATTCGAATTTCTATTTTCTCCATTGAAAAGCGCATTCGCTCCAAAGCGAGAACCACTTGGCTGCTGATTTACGGCCTGATAAGCAGTTGGAGGGGTAAATAATTTCAAAGGCTGATCTAATATCGTTTTGCCTTCAGTAGCTAATTCCCGTAGAGGACGAATATCATCCATCACATAAATGGCTCGACCGAAAGTACCAATTACTAAATCATGCTCACGTGGATGAATCACCATATCACGCGTAGGAACATTAGGATAGTCATTGGTCCATTTTTGCCAGTTCTGGCCTTTATTAATGCTAAAATATAAACCGCCATCCGTTCCTAAGAACATTAGGTTCGGCTCTTCAGGATCTTGGACTACACTTAAGGTAAATGTCCAAACATCTTCACCTGAAGTTAAATTAGTCCAACTCTTACCGTAGTTTGTTGTATGAAATAAATAGGGTTTAAAATCAAAATTTCTATAATTATTCACCACAACAAATGCTTCACCTGCATTGTAAGTTGAAGCTTGAATTTGCGCTACCCATGATTCAGCCGGGAAGCCTTTAATGTTGGTGCTTACTTTGTTCCATGTTTGACCTCCATCTTGCGTAAGCTGAATATTTCCATCATCAGTACCTACCCAAATTACTTCTTCTTTTAGTGAAGATGGAGCAATTGCCGTAATGGTCGTATTATTTTCTGCCCCTGTAGCGTCATAAGTTAAGCCACCACTTTCAAATTGCTTTTGCTTTTCAGGATTGTTGGTTGTCAAATCTGGTGAAATGATTTCCCAGGTTTGCCCTTTATCGGTGGTTTTATGTAAAAACTGACTACCAAAATAAACAGAGCTATTATCAAATGGGTTTTGAGCTATGGCCGCATTCCAATTGAATCTTAACAACACATCTTTATCAGGATGTGTGGGTCTTACAATTTGATTGTTACCTGTTTCCCTATCATAACGAACCACAAAACCTTGCTGAGATTGAGCAAATCCATATCTCGAATTGTCAGGATCTGGCATTACATCAAAACCATCGCCAAAAGCTAATTCCTGGAAATAGGAATTTCTGATTCCTTGTGACTTCCAAGCGTAAGCCGGGCCAATCCAACTGCCGTTGTCTTGCATTCCGCCATACACATTATAAGGATAATCATTATCTACATTGACATGGTAAAACTGTCCAACCGGAAGATTCTGTACAAATCTCCAAGTCTCGCCCCCATCATAAGTAATATTTAAACCACCATCATTTCCATCTAACATCATATCTGGATTTTCCGGATGGATATACCAAGCATGGTGATCGGGGTGAACCCCTACTTCAGTACCGTAAGCAGGCATTAACTCTTTGAATGATTTTCCGCCATCTTCGCTTACATTTACATAGGTGAAAATGGTGTAAACTCTATTTTCATTGGATGGGTCAGCATATAATTCTGCATAGTAAAATGGGCGGTTACCGATTTCTCCCATGTCCGCATTGATCATTTTCCATTTATAGCCGCCATCAGTTGATTTATATAATGCATTCTTTTTAGATTCAATTAAAGCATAAACGGTTTTGGAATCTGCAGCTGAAATGGCTAAACCTATTCTTCCTAAATCCCCTTTAGGCAAACCATCCTCATCGCTTAACTTTTTCCAGTTTTCACCACCATCCACAGTCATGTATAAACCAGAACCTGGACCACCAGATGTGAATGTCCACGGCTTTCTTCTGTGTTCCCACATGGCAGCAAATAATTTATTGGGATTATTGGGATCCATGATCAATTCCGCAACCCCGGTTTTGTTATCTACAAAAAGACTTTTCGTCCAGCTTTTACCACCATCTGTGGTTTTGTAAACGCCTCTTTCAGGGTGCTCTCCCCAAGGAGAACCTATTGCACCAACATAAACTGTATTAGGATTTTTGGGATCAATTCTGATTCGGTGGATGTTACGGGTTTTCTCTAAACCCATCAGTTTCCAGCTTTTTCCTCCGTCTAAGGATTTATAAAGACCATATCCTCCATTCAAACTGTTTCGAGGATTTCCTTCTCCAGTACCTACCCATATCACATCAGGATTATCTTGCTGAATGGCCACGGCACCTATAGAAAGGATTTGTTCTTCATCAAATACTGGCTTCCAATCCACACCTCCACTTTCAGATTTCCATAGACCACCTGAAGCGGAACCGACATACATCACTTGCGGATTATCATGCACAACATCAATGGCGGTGATTCTCCCACTCATGCCAGCAGGGCCAATGCTGCGGACATCAATGCCTTTAAGTTTTTCTAAATCTACTTCTTGTGCTAAGGCTGTAAAATAAAAGCCTATAGCAAGCAAAGTAAAAATCCATTGTTTTATAAATGATTTCCTCATATTACGAATTTTAAGTTTCTTCAATCTCGTAACATGAATGCTTAGATGCAAACGAATTTTACTTCAAGGGTCGAAATAATATGTGACTACTCTTGAATCCCAAAACACCATAAAATGCACTTCTAAGTCATAAGGCACCTCTTTCCGTACTTTTATATTATTTATGATCAAATATTACATCTTCATATCAATTCCTGCAAAAGAACAATTTTATCTGTGTTATTGCTAAGCACGTATACACTTAAAAAACCTTCAATTGACTTTTACCAATAAGGACAAAATGTTCGAGAGCTGGGTTGCGTTCAATTTTCAACAGATTAATTTGTACTTTAGTCGAAAAACCCCGTAAAAAATAGACTACTTAATAATAAAATAGAATTATACTATTAATTTGCATGTTGGAAAGCATCGACAAATACTAAAAGACAAACAATATGACGCTTACACAAATTGTATTTTTTAAATGCGGTATATATTTTGACAAAAATTCCAAAGCTCTACTTAGACTGTTAAAATATATTATATTTGTGTTTTTTTGTCTAATATTTCAATCACATAGTACTTTTTCTCAATTTATCATACATGTCCAGGATTGGGAAGGAGTGTCTGGTAGTGGAAATTGGATTAGAAATGAACTACCAGCAAATAAGTGGACTAGGGGAACTGATACTAATGCCGTTCTCAATGGGTCAAAAGCAACCTATATTTCAAATGATGAGGCAAATTTTGGGTATGATCAGGCAACTAGCTCTGAAGCTTATGCCTATAAAGATATTGCATTCCCTTCCACTGGAGTTTTTTACGTGAAATTCGATTGGAAGTGCGTTGGTGATGTTGACGGAGGAGTTGCTTACGATTATTTCCGCGTTTTTATGGTCCCTACCACTACTTCACTAAATGAAACTGATCTAGAAAACGAAGTGAACGGATTTGAAATTCTGGGTCCTGGTACCCAGAATCGATTTGTAGAGCAGAGCTCTTTTACAATGCGTAACTACCCACTAACACCCGGACAAAACAGCACTGTTAGGGGAAATACGTATCGATTGGTTCTCCTTTGGGTAAACGATGACATGCTTACTGATGGGGTGCCAGCAGCAGTTGACAACATCATTATATCAGATGGAGATGCAACAGCACCTCTTGATGGCACCTACCAAATCGGTAAAAATTCAGCCGGGACTCAGCGATTCGACAGTATCATGCATGCCACTGCCTTACTCAATATCAATGGGGTTTCTGGAAATATAAATTTTGAATTGACAGATGAAGATTATACCATAAAAACTGGTGATTTACCTCTCCGTATTGAAGATTTCAATTCCAATCCTAATTCAACAGTTTCAAATGCTGAACTTGTTTTACAGCCACTTCAAAACGGAAGCTTAACGCCCACAATTAGTGGGGTAAAGGGAGGAAATAGCATATTTTTAATTGACAGAGCAAGCAATATCACGATAAATGGAGACAATGGGGGTACTGTTTCAAATGACCTTTCAATTGAAAATAATAGTGGCACTAATCCAGTTGGCATTCAAATAGGATCTGATATTGGTTCTACAATAACGAATGAAAACATAACGATTGAAAACAGTAATATTGACTTAAGTGGTACAACTGGAACTGGAATATTAATCAGTAATTATAATGACGGAACTGCGCCCGGTTCATTCAATACGGTCACTATTTCCAATAATAATTTTTCAGGGGGAGAAAAAGCAATTTATGCTATTGGAGATAATGGGACTGCTAATGGTTCTGGACTAAGCATTCAAAACAATTCCATGGATGATAATATTAACCCACAAGGGCTCACAGGAATTGAAATTAATGGTACAGATAACATTGATATTTTACACAACATTATTGGAAATATAAATTCAAGTGATAACAGCAATATTCAAGGAATCCGTTTGGGTGCAAATTCATCAAATGTACTAATCGAAAAAAATGAAATCTATAATTTAGCACATGGTAATCTTTATGGAGCGAACGGAATTTCTTTAGCAAGCAATACTTTGAATGCAGGTATTCAGATCAGGAACAATATGATTTATAATATCTCGGCAGATGGCTGGGATTATACAGCTACTTATTTTGATAATGCAATTGGGATTGCTGTTGAAGGAAATCAATCCGGTATATCAATTTTAAACAACTCAATATATTTAAAAGAAGGAGGAGGCAATGTTCTTACGGCAAATGCGGATTCTTATACGGCTTGTTTATCTATTGGCACTGGAGCAACAATCAACACATTAAAGAACAACCTATTGATCAATACCTTAGGCGGTGATAATAGCGGTGCACAACCTGCTGGATATACCGCAATTGCTTATCAAGGAACATTTACCGATCATTTCCCTGATATTGATTACAATTTCTATTATAGTCAGGCAGGAAGCATTGCTGGAGGAACTGAATCGTTGGCCAGTGATTTTTCTAGTGCTGCTTCATCATTGGAAACTTTAAAAACCTTGAGCGGGGCAGACCTAAGTTCGATCGGAGCTTCAAGTGGAGATATTGCTACATTTAATGGGGCAGGATTTACATTTGATCCCGAAAGATTGTTCACAGCCGTAAGTGAAGGAACTGGGGAATATTTAGCAATTGATGAATCTCAACAAGAGGCTTGGTTAATGAATGCAGCCGGCACCCATTTAGTGGGCATGAATGAGGACTTTTCAGGAAATTCCAGAAACACAGATATAACTGCAATCCCACCAAGTTTGGGAGCTTTTGAATTTACGGCTAACACCCAGCCTGTGCCTGCTTATCAGGATGGTGTTATTGCAGATGCTGCCATAACCGATTTTTATGTGGCAAACCGAAAAATAATGTCACTGACTTGGGACGCAAATGGGGGAAGTCTTCCATCGGCTCTAGAAGTGAATTATTACCCAGGAAATCTTCCGCCTGGTACAGGAGGTTATCCTGTATTTAATGGATACGTACAGATTAACGCTACAGGTGGCAGTGGGTATGAATATGATCTCGAATTAGCTTATGAACCTGCTTTGCTTGCTGGAATTTCAACCACGGATATTCTTCTTACAAAGCGCTCTGATGGGGTAAATGACTGGACATCTTGGCCTACTGCTGTAAATACGGTCGATAGGGTTTTCTCGGTTAGTAATATTGATAATGGGTTCAGTTATTTTACCGGTACTGATCAAAATAACCCGTTACCAGTAGAACTCATTTCATTTTCTGCCAAAACGCTACTTGGAGAAATTCAAATTCAGTGGGAAACGGCATCTGAAAAAAATAACGACCACTTTATAGTTGAGAAAAAAGGACAAGATAATACATGGGTAAAAATCTCAACAGTTGAGGGTGCTACTAATTCAAATACCTTGATTCAATATTCCATCACAGATATAAATCCTATTTCAGGAACACAATATTACCGACTCAAGCAAGTGGATACTGATGGAAAGTTTGAATACTCACAAGCTCTTAGAGTTGAGTATGGAGTCAACAGAACTGAAGTATTTCCAAATCCATTTACAGATAAAATCTTTGTGAAAACCAATGGTGAAAATTCAGTTGAAAGAATTGAGTTGAAAAATATCACAGGTAATGCAATTAATATAACAAATGAATATTTAGGTCAAAACAATTGGGAAATCAACACCCAATCTTTAGAAACTGGCACATATATTCTATACGTGTACATGAAAAATCAAGTGGAAGTACGGAAGATCGTTAAGCGATAGAAATTATTCTTTAAAATCTACGGCTTCATAGTTCAAGGTTTGCGTTTTAGGCCTATGCGGCATATTTGTACTAGATCCAAGCGGACGGTTGAACCAGTGCCAATGCTTAAATTGAAGCAGCTTGCAAGAACTTAAAATAGCGCAAGCATCCGCTTGTGCTTAATCTGTATTATTCGGCCGGTAATCCACCCCCTCCATATTTCCATTCTCATCAATTATATGAGTTTCTTTCCCAGGAACTACATCGGTATTTTGAGCTGAGGCACAACTCCAGTTTCCGTCTTCATTTTGATGCACTACAAATGTGAAAATGGTATTTCTAGCCTGGGCTTTTTTGCCATCTATTGAAGTTTGACCTTCCAAATGCATGCGTGCATTTACCACAGCAACCGTATCAGATAAATATTTGACTTTTGTTTTCCTTAATGACAATTCTGAATCTTTAAAGATGACTTTTAAACCATAATCATGGGCTTTAAAAATGGCGTTTCTATCATGCCACCACAAGCCTGTAACATTGATAAATTCTGCATCCTCATCAAAAATGGAAGCCAGCATTTTGGCGTCTTTTAAGTTCCAGGCTTTTATGAAAGCGACAGGAATTTCCACAGGTTCTTTAAGGATTAAAGCATTGAAATCAGCCATTATACTTGAATAATTTTATCAAAGTTTAAGTCAACGCATTTAAAATAAAAATAGCCACTAAATTAGCGGCTATTTTTAAGATTTAAGATGGAGTAATATTATTCACTAATAGCTTCCTCCGTTTCTTCAACTTCTTTGTCCGCTTCCACACTGTCCATTTCTTCGGTTGGTTCAGCCATCAATTCTTCCTCATCACTATTTAGTTCATTCAATTCATTTTTTAAATCCACCATAAACTGAGAAGAAGTAAAGGACTCATTTTCTAAGATTTCTTGAATAGCTTCACTACGCTTTTCTTCATCTTCAATTTCCATAGCTTTTTGTGCATAAACAGCCACTGCGATGTCTACTTCATTATCGGATAAGTCAGTTCGTTTAACCCAGCCAGACCAAAACCATTTTTCGCCTTGACTTTTACCTTTTACTTCCACCCATTCATCTTTAGTTTCCATCAAGACTAACACGTCCATAGGACTATAGCTTTTGTCCGTTTTCGTCAGCAAGTCCGGTCGTTTAAAAATTTGAGCTTCTCTTAGTGCGGTTACAGCAGTTCCTTCTTCTACAAAATCACTCACAACCCAACCCTGCTTATCATCTCCCAATTTAATTTCCACATATTCTCGGTTATCTTCAGAAGAATCAACAGCGGTTTTTCCTGTCATCAATACTTTTTCTCCCAAACTTATTGAAGATATCCACTTTCCGTCTGATGTTGGCTCCTCTCTGACTGATATACCATCCCAAATAGATACGGCATCAACTTTTTGAAGGGGTTCTTCCTGAACTGTAGATTGCTCTTCTTTTTCTTTATTTTCAGTTCCTGAGCAAGAAAACAGTCCTAAAGCTAGAATTGCAAAGCTTAAAACATAGTAATAATTTTTCATAGTTAGTTTTTTGGTTTTGAAATTTCGAACTAATGTAAGTTTTTTTCAAAAGACAGGAAATAAAACCTGAGGATAATTTAGTTTTATTGTACAACTTAAAGGATTTCCAAAATTCATTTTTACCTCAACATTAACTTATCGGCTTTAAACTTTATGATTTAACTTTGATTTTACTTCTATTCTTTTCCTCCTAAGCATA
The DNA here is from genome assembly GCF_000183425.1 of Marivirga tractuosa DSM 4126. Lineage (NCBI taxonomy): Bacteria > Pseudomonadati > Bacteroidota > Cytophagia > Cytophagales > Marivirgaceae > Marivirga > Marivirga tractuosa. Next base: position 2,894,975 of record NC_014759.1, on the reverse strand, counting down.
GAGGCCTAATCACAGAAACTTCCCCCATTTGGAAAACAGGGCTACTATTGTTTCAGTATTCTATAACTATAGTGTTCATCTTGGTAGTTTACACGCACTCGGTAGTAGCCCGCCTTCATAGCCCTCATATTGATTTTCTCTTTAATTTTCCGGTGGCACTTATCATGCACTACACTTCCGTCTTCCTCACTGACAATGGTCAATTGATATTCAAAATTTTGCTTGGATTTGCTTACTGGCTCTTCTTCCCATTCCACTGTTAGCTCATCAGCCGTAGGGTTAGGATAGAGCATAATTGATACTGGACTGCAGAATTTACTCCCTGATACATTAAAGCCAGCAAATACTCCATCGGCATAGCCACAGCTGTTTTTAGGCAGGATCTGAAGCACATAGTAGCCATCCGGTACGCTCTGTGCTACGGTAACTTCAACGTAAACCCTATTTACATCCGACCAAAATGTAAAACCACTACTATTGCCTCCCAAAACTATTTGGGGCTCGTACTCAGTGGCGCCAGGAACATAAGTAGGCCAAGGAAGTCCGTGAAACAGGCCTGTTGTTCCTCTTTTAATACATTCTGGGCCTTCTAGGTCGTCTGGTTGGAGTATATTTGCTGGAGTGCCCACCCAAACATTTTTTGTAACCGAAGTCCCATCATTAAAATAAGCGGTTATACTATTGTTACTTTGACTATTTGCAGATGGGTTTACAGTTATGCTATTGGCGTTACTGCTAACTATCTGCAAACTAGAAGAAGTACTCCATGAACTTACCCCACTACCCAATTTACAATTTTCGAATGAATAGGTAGTATTTTGATCGCATACAAAATCACTTCCTGTTAAATCATCACCCGTTAATCGTACAATTGGTGTTTGTTCATTTCCATTTATCTCCGCCATAATCCATGCTACATTTTCTGTAGTTGGGTAAATATGTTGTTGATTTTCATTGGGGGCATAATAACTATCAAAAGGCGTTTCACCTGTACAAACCAAATTTCTGTTTAAGGAATTTGACCAATTAAAATTAGCATTTTCTAGTGCCAAGGCACTAACTGTGGGGATAAACGTATGATTAGGTAGATGATAATCTGTAGTGATATTAAGGTTAGCATCATTGAAGCCTTCTAAAAAATCATTGTGCATAATTTCACCTGTATTATGATAAGCTCCAGCCGTGACATCCATAGAACCATTAGGATTTGCATTCGAAGTTTCTACCTCAATCCCATCAACTCCCAGTCCTGGTAACCACAATGAGTAATCTGTAACAACCCCCTTAAACGTCCTTGTTTGAGTATTGTGGGCTGTCATAAAATTGGTCATCACTTCAGCTACTTTTACACCCAGTTTTTTACCTTTCAAATCTAGAAATTTCTCGCCCAAGGAATTATTGCGTTTACCCAAAGTAGTACCATTTAAGAGGGAAACTTTTCTTAAATTAACTGGAAAGCCGTTTGAGCCTCTTAATCCATTGCCCTCTAGGCTATTTATAAATTGTTGTCTGAACCCTGCAGTGTTGTTCAATTTTTGGTTGTTTACACCATAATATTGCTCTATAAGCATTTGCTTAGCTGCTGTGGAGGTGAGTTTCTCTTCGTATGACTCTCTGGCATTCTCTTGCCCTCCTGTATAAGCAAAAAAGTGCAGCGCCTGAGAGATACCAATAGGAATATTGGCCCCTAAATGCGGACTGTCAAAACTTACCCAAAGCCTTGTATTATGATCCATGCTGTGCTTCTCCATATAGGCCAGGGCATAACGGCTAATTAATCCACCCATACTGGGGCCCACAACCACTAATTCTTCAGTAGAACCATTATTGGCCAATTCAGTATTTACCCTTTGAATTAAGGCTATTAATACCATGGCATTTCGCTCTATAAAATCACCGCCAGCCACAATTGTTTCCCCAGTTTCATCCGCCTCATAAGAACTGTGATTTACAATGATTACATCGTAGCCTTCATCTCTTAAGGTAGGCACAAGATTATTATCCTCACTACCATATTCCATTAACTGCAAAATTGATTCAGGTGCTTCATGACCTTCATCATTTTCATCAATCTTTCTTTCATCCAACGGATCAAAGCCGTCCAAAATAATAATGGGTTTTTGGAGGTTGGGTGTGGTATTTCCATCTTTTGTTCTGTAAAAAGTACGATAATCATTTTTACCTTTAATGGCTACCGATTCATTATAACCCTTAAAAGCAATATTGGCTTCAATATTATTATCCTCGACCAAGGGGTCCGCTCTCGCACTGCTTGTTTGCTGTACATCCATAGTACTTTGCGTAGTGTATTGGATTCCGTTTTGCAAAGTAACCTGAAATCGTAAGAGTTTGCTCCCGCTTTCTTCATAATTTACACTTAACTCAGACATGGTCTTCTGCCCTCTGTTTACCAATGTATGCCAGTTGCCATCTCCAAAATCAGCCGAAAGGTTTTCAATAGGCTGTTCTGTTTCTTGAAGCCAAAAGTCTTCATCAAATTTGAAGGTAATATCTTGCCCCCACACTCTCTCTTTTAAGGGTGCCAGCATAACAAGGGTCTCTTTCTTGTACAAAGCTTTGCCTTCAACTGGTGCTAATTTGCCATTACGCATTTGGAAGCCTTTTTCTTCTTGCCCCTTTCCCTTATTAATAGTGTTAAACTCCATGTTGATCAAACCAATACTTATCTGGTCATAATCGTCTTTCTTTTTCATGGAATTGATTTTCTCAGGCAAGTTCATAAAATCAGGGGTATAACTGGCCCTATATAATTCACTCCAAGCCTGCCTAAAGAGGTTAAAATTAGCCGTATCATATGCTTTGTTAAATTGCTCAATATTGGCAAAAGAGGGCACTCTGTCATATAATATACCCGTACTAATTTTGGTTTTATCCAAATCCTCAAAAACACTGTCCATTTTCTGAATATACCTGCTTTTTTCAGGAGTGAATCTTTTTTGGTCGGTTTGACCAAAGCTCTGCATGCATAGCATTAATAATAATGCTGAAAGGTAAAAACTTTTCATAATTGTAAGGTTTTAGTTTTAGTTAATTAAAAATTTATTCTTGTTCGTTTAATGTATTCCAATTGATATCAAACCGTCCATCTGTAACGGATATCGTGTCAGATAGCGGGTCCGATTCTTTTACTATATCAAATTCAAATGTGCCTGAGGCTATATGATTTAGCGTGTCAAATCTAGTGACTCTGATAACACCTCCTTTTTCAAAAGAAAAGTATCTTGATTCATTATCCGAATTATCAAATAACCTTATAATACTGTGATATGGATTTGTATTTTCATACAATGAATTTCCAGTACTATTGAACAATTCAAATTCTCCTGTACTATCAATATCTTGTAAATGTAAATATATAATATCACCACCTTGATCAACGAAATTTCCTGCCCTGATATAGAAATAATTTTTCACTGGATTCTCTCCAAATCTCGGGTATCCTGCTTCTAAACCTACTAAAGTACCACCAGTAAATAAATTTGTCGAAAATCCATCCTTAGGTACCAAAACTTCCCCATCAATTTTGCAACCGAAAGTATTTAAGCCTTCTTGGGTGATAGGAGGTAATTCATCCTCTACTTTAATATCTTCTTTTTGGCAAGAAGAGGCTATAAAAACAAAGGATAAAAAGAGTAGAAAGTAATTGAAGTGACTTTTCATGATGTTAGGTTTTGATTTCATTATTGAAGTTAAACAAAATTTTATTAGGTACACATGTTTATATAAGAACTTTTGGATTATAGTTAAAATGTAATAAAACAATTTTTTCACCGAAAACCCAACACTGGCTTGCCTATCCATGCTGCCCAGCTGTTTTGTATTCCCTCGCACTCCCTTCGAACAAGAGCTATTCAAAGAATGGGAACTTTTTGACCTAGAGACTCAAAGCTATTTATCAAAAGCACTCTCAGTAGACTCTGATGAAACAAAAAAAGCCGATCAAACTTTCGTCTAATCGGCTTTTAATCTATTTTGAAACCTTAAAGTTTACTTCAAAGTCCTTTTTACTTCTCTTTCTTCAAAACCTTCAATCACATCTCCTTCTTTAATGTCATTGTAGCCTTTGATACTAATACCACATTCGAATCCTTTCTTCACTTCCTGAACATCATCTTTATATCGCTTCAGTTGATCGATTTCTCCTTCATACTTCACAATACCTTCTCTAATCAACCTGATTTTGTTCTTACGCATTACGTATCCATCCGTCACCATACAACCTGCAACAGTACCGATTTTAGAAATCTTGAAAATCTCACGAACTTCAATGTTTCCTGTAATCACTTCTTCAGTAGTTGGCGCCAACATTCCTTCCATGGCATCTTTCAACTCGTTGATTGCATCGTAGATAATAGAATATAATCTGATTTCTATCTCTTCATTTTCTGCAATCTTACGAGCATTCTGTGAAGGTCTAACTTGGAAACCTAAAATAATGGCATCCGAAGCTGAGGCTAATAGCACATCAGATTCTGAGATCTGACCTACCGCTTTATGAATAATATTAACCTGAATTTCTTCAGTAGATAATTTCAATAATGAATCCGATAATGCTTCAATAGAACCATCCACATCACCTTTAACAATAACATTTAGCTCTTTAAATGACCCGATTGCCAATCTACGTCCGATCTCATCAAGGGTAATATGCTTTTTAGTTCGCATACTTTGCTCACGCTGAATTTGCTCACGTTTATTCGCAATATCTCTTGCTTCACGATCAGTTTCCATTACGTTGAAACGGTCACCGGCCTGTGGTGCTCCGTCTAAACCTAACATCAATACCGGAGTAGATGGGCCTGCTTCATTTACTTTTTGTCCTTTATGGTCAAACATGGCTTTCACCTTACCATAATGGGCACCAGCTAATACTACATCTCCAACTCTTAATGTTCCTGCTTGAACCATGATAGTGGTCACATAACCTCTACCTTTATCTAACTCTGCTTCAACAACTGTACCTACAGCTGATTTATTAGCATTTGCTTTAAGCTCTAAGACCTCTGCTTCTAAAAGTACTTTTTCTAATAGATCTTCAATACCTGCGCCCGACTTTGCCGAAACTTCTTGGCACTGATATTTACCACCCCAATCCTCCACTAATATATTGATAGCGGACAATTGTTCTTTGATCTTATCTGGATTTGCATTTGGCTTATCCACCTTATTAATAGCAATAACCATTGGAACTCCTGCAACTTGAGCATGATTGATTGCCTCTTTTGTTTGTGGCATGACTGCATCATCAGCCGCAATTACAATAATGGCAACATCCGTAATTTTAGCACCACGAGCACGCATAGCTGTAAAGGCTTCGTGACCAGGTGTATCTAAGAATGCTACTTTTTTGCCAGATTCAGTCATCACATCATAAGCACCAATGTGCTGCGTAATACCTCCAGCCTCACCAGCTGTTACTTTTGACTCACGAATGAAATCCAATAATGAGGTTTTACCATGATCAACATGACCCATGATGGTAACAATAGGAGCTCTGTCCTTCAAATCTTCCGGATTATCCTCCTCTTCAATTACCTCCGTTTCATCGTCAGCTTCCGTGAATTTCACATCATAGCCAAACTCATCAGCAATTATTGTGATAGTTTCCGCATCTAATCTTTGATTGATAGATGCAAAAATTCCCAAATTCATACATTTCGCAATGACATCATTTACGCTCACATCCATTAAAGATGCTAAGTCATTGGCTGAGATAAATTCCGTTGTTTTAAGAACTTTAGATTCTTGCTCTTGCTGCTGAAGGTCTCCTTCTCTTTTATCAGCCTGAGTTTGACGTTTCTCTTTTCTATATTTTGAACGATTACCACTAGCTCCTGGTGATTTACCACTCAAACGAGCCATGGTTTGCTTAATTTGTTCTTGAATTTCCTTTTCAGTAGGCTCCGCTTTTTCAACTCTTCCTCTTCTGCCTCTGTTTCTATCGCTTCCGCCACCTCTATTTTGTCCTTGCTGACCAGAACCAGGCCCTCTACTTTGGCCAGGCCCACCTGAACCGCCACCCGGTTTAGAATCTTGTGGTTTATTAGGGGCAATTCTTTTTCTTGGACGTTTGCCTCTTCTTGCTTCTTTCTTATCATCAGAAGAAGCTACTGGCTTAACGCCTTTTTTACCTTTTCTTTCCTTTTCTTTAGGTAAATCAATTTTACCTAAAACCGTAAGACCTTTTAATGAATCCGCCTTAGCAGCAATAGTAGAATCGGTTGGCTTTTCTTCGGTTAAAGGAAGCTTTTCCGTTGGCTTATCCTCTGCTTTCTTTTCAGCTTTTGGGGCTTCCTCTTTTGGAGTTTCAGCTTTAGGCTTCTCTTCTTTTTTCTCTTCCTTACCTTCTTCTTTTGGTTTTTCAGCTTTAGGGGAAGCTTCTTCTTTTTTCTCCTCTGGCTTTTTCTCTTCTTTTTTAGGCTCTTCTTTCTTAGGCTCCTCCTTTTTCTCTTCTTTCGCCTCTACTTTTCCTTTTGGAGCTTCTTCAGCTTCTTTCTTTTCAGCAACAGGGCCTTCTTCTTTCTTAGGTTCATCGGCCGGTTTTGGAGTTTCCTGCTTTTTGCCTTTTTTCTGATCGTCTAAATCAATTTTGCCTAAAACCTTCGGCCCGGATAATTTTGGGCTTTCTGATTTATAGACATCTTCTTTAGCTTCTTCTTTTTTAGCAGATGGCTGATCGGCAGGCTTTTGTTCTGGTTGAGTACTTTTCTCTTTGCCCTCACCTGCATTTTTGATCAAGACTTTTTCTTCGTCATCATTTTCATCATTACGATCGGCATCTGAATCGACCACTACATTGCTATTATGCTTTTTACCAATGGACAGACTGGATGCTTCCTCCTTCTCTTGTGCAGAGGAGGCAAACTCTTTTGCGAGCATTCCAAATTGCTCTTCTGAAATTTTTGAGTTTGGCTTACTATCCACCTCATAACCTTTTTTGCCCAAGAAGTCTGTGATTGTAGATAATCCTACATTCAATTTTCTTGCCGCAAGGCTGAGTCGCATCATTTTTTCTTCTGACATAAATGCTTTGTATTCTGCTAAAAAATTATTGAACCTGAGTACTAAAAATGTTTACTCAAATTCCTGACTAAATATTTTAAATATTTCGTCTATTGTTTCTTCTTCTAAATCGGTCATTCTAACCAATTCTTCTCTACCTAATTCCAACACTCTTTTGGCAGTGTCAAGCCCTACTTTCTTCAACTCTTCAATAACCCAATCTTCCAATACGTCATTGAATTCATCGATCAATACATCTTCTTCTTCAGCATCAGTTAGTTCACGGAAAACATCGATTTCCATTCCGACTAATTTACTAGCCAATTTGATGTTTTGACCTCCTTTACCAATTGCTAAAGAAACCTGATCTGGCTTCAAATATACAGAAACTCGTTTATTCTCTACGTCTATTTTCATAGAACTTAACTTTGCAGGGCTTAAAGCACGTTGAATGTAAAGTTCCATATTTTCAGTATAATTGATTACATCAATATTCTCATTCTGCAATTCTCTAACTATACTGTGGATTCTTGAACCTTTCATCCCAACACAAGCTCCCACTGGATCAATTCTATCATCATAAGATTCAACCGATACTTTGGCTCTTTCGCCTGGTTCTCTTACAATTTTCTTGATCGTAATTAGTTCATCGTAAACTTCTGGTACTTCTTGTTCGAATAATCTTTCCAAGAAAACCGGAGAAGTTCTCGAAAGAATAATTTTTGGATTTCCGTTTTGCATTTCCACTCTGTGGACCACTGCACGAACAGAATCTCCTTTTCTAAATCTATCTTTCGGGATTTGTTCAGATTTCAGTAACACCAATTCGTTGCCATCCGCATCTGTTAACAATGTTTCACGGCTCAGGATTTGGTAAACTTCACCTGCTATGATTTCTCCAACAAGTTCGCTGTATTTATTAAATAAAATATCTTTCTCAAGGTCTTTTACCTTTTGAATTAAGGTCTGACGGGCAGTAGTCACAGCTCTTCTTCCAAAGTGCTCTAGTTCCACTTCCTCAGCAACCTCTTCACCGATTTCGAAATCAGGCTCAATTTTTCTGGCTTCAGTCAAACTGATTTTATCATGATCCCAGATATCTTCTGAGTTATCATCCACAATTTCGCGGAAACGCCAGATTTCAAGGTCACCCTTGTCAGCGTTTATAATAATGTCAAAATTATCGTCCGTTTCGTATTTTTTACGAATCATGGTTTTAAACACATCCTCCAGGATGCGAATCATGGTGGGACGGTCGATATTTTTTTGCCTTGCAAAATCGGCAAACGATTCTATTAGATTTAATGTGTCCATGTTACTTAAATGAAACCAAGACTTTTGTTTTGTCTATATTTTCGAATGAAACTTTCGTTTCCTCCAACTTTATTTTCTTTTTCCCTTTTTCCTTTATTTCCTGATTTACAAGAATAAAGTCCTCTTTTGCTTCCAAAAGTTCCCCTCTGATGGCTTTTCCATCTGTGGTATCCACTTTAACTTTCCTTCCAATATTTTTTAAATACTGTCTAAGGTTCGTTAAAGGGTGATCCAATCCTGGTGATGAAACCTCCAGCACGTAGGCTTTTTCCAACACTTCGTCTTCTTCCATTCGGTGCGCCAACTGACGACTTACGCTTGCGCAGTAATCAATTGAAACCCCTTCGTCACCGTCTAGTAGTACAACGATTTTCAATTTATCGTTTCCACTAATCACAATATCCACAATAAAATACTGCGGTTCTGTGATAATCTCCCCTAAATAAGCTTTTATTTTTTCGTCTAAACCTATCATTCTACGATAAAAAAGAGGGGACTTAAAAGCCCCCTCGTCATCTTGTTTTACTAACTTTGTTGCAAATTTAGAGTAAATAATTGAGCAAAACAAATAGTGTGGGGTAACAGATTTACATATTATTAAGTTAGATGTGTAAATTCAATCTCGATTTTGTGCCTAAAAAGAGAATCTTATTTATAATTTTGCCTTATGGACAAAGAATTAAAGATACAAAACTCGCTAACAAGACAGAAGGAAATCTTCAAACCTATCAATCCGCCCTTTGTGGGAATGTATGTTTGTGGCCCTACTGTATATAGTGACGCCCACATGGGAAATGTTAGAACGTTCATGAGTTTTGATGTCATTAACCGCTATTTACGCCATTTAGGATATAAAGTACGATATGTCCGGAACATTACCGATGTTGGTCATTTGGTTGATGATGCGGATGACGGAGAAGATAAAATCGGAAAAAAAGCCAAGCTGGAAAATGTGGAACCTATGGAAATCGTGCAGAGATATGCTAATGGTTTCCACAGGGTGATGGATTTATTTAATATTCTTGAGCCAGATATTGAGCCAACTGCCACTGGCCATATAGTAGAACAAATTGAAATCAATAAGAAATTATTGGAAAATGGCTGGGCTTACGAAAAAAACGGCTCCATCTATTTTGATGTATCCAAATATAATGAAGCGCATGAATATGGGATTTTAAGCGGAAGAAAAATAGAAGATCTTCAAAGCAATACTCGAACTTTGGACGGTCAGGATGACAAAAAAAATCCACTTGATTTTGCTTTATGGAAAAAAGCTTCGGATGAGCATATTATGCGCTGGCCCTCTCCTTGGAGTGACGGCTTCCCTGGTTGGCATTTGGAATGTACTGTAATGAGTACAAAATATTTAGGAGAGACTTTTGATATTCACGGTGGAGGAATGGATTTGAAATTTCCACATCATGAATGCGAAATTGCGCAGGCAGTTGGAGCCAATGGCAAGACGCCCGTTAATTATTGGATTCATACTAATATGCTGACTGTAAATGGTCAAAAGATGAGTAAATCCTTAGGTAATTCTTTCTTGCCTACTCAACTGGTGAGTGGGAATCATGATATGTTGGAGCAAGGGTACACGCCAATGACGGTGCGTTTTTTCATGATGCAAACGCATTATTCCAGCACATTGGATTTTAGCAATGAAGCTTTGAAGGCAGCACAAAAAGGCTATAGGCGATTGGCAAATGGTCTAAAAATTATCAAAAGCCTGGTTTTCAAAAATGATGATGGCAGGAAAAATGAAAAAGCCATCAGCCAGATAGAGCAAGCATGCGAAGGCTGCTACAAATCTATGAATGATGATTTCAATACAGCTAAAACCATTGCTCAGCTTTTCGAATTATTGAAGAAGATTAATTCACTGCATACGGGTCAGTTAAAATTTGGTGAAATTGGACAAGATGCTTTTGAAAATCTTTCCAACACCTACCAAACCTTTATGGTAGAAATTTTGGGCTTAAAAGAAGAAACACCTACTGAAGTGGATCCAATAATTGATGCCTTGCTTGAATTTTATAAAAAGGCAAAAGCTGAAAAGAATTATGATCAAGTTGATGAAATAAGGACAATTCTAAAATCAAATAAATTAATCATTAAAGATTTAAAGACTGGAGTTGACTGGGGGTATGAGGAATAGGTCCTGATATATTGTATTATCAATTATAAATAAATGGGTGAATCAAATCAGAGTTGGTTCACCTTTTTTGTCTCAAAGCAAATTGGGGCTTATTAGTAATTAATGTGTAGACCTATTCAAAAAATTAAGCATAAAAAAAGCCTTACATCTCTGCAAGGCTTTGCTCCTCTTCTTGGACTCGAACCAAGGACCCTTTGATTAACAGTCAAATGCTCTAACCAGCTGAGCTAAAGAGGAATTTTTCCGTTTGGGAATGCAAATATGCAAGCCTCTTTTATTATTTCCAAACACTTCTTTCAAAAAAAATAAAAATTATTTCTCATGACGTTTTTTGTCAGCTCCTTAAATCCAAAATTCTTGCAATACGGTCATTTTGTCATATAATATTAATGTTGATTATTAGAATTGTGCCATTATGACTTGTTTTTGAGCTAAAATTGAATTGGTACAGATTTTTCTATAGTGTTGATAGAATTTAATGTTAAACCTTAAAACAATAAAAGCTATGACACTTATAAAGTATAACCCAAGTTTACCAAGTACTGAAAACAAGAGTTTTTCAAGCTTACTTGACAGATTCTTTAACGAATCCTTCAACGGAATCGGTAAAGAGATGCAGCACTTTGCTCCTCAAGTTGATATTGCAGAAAGCAAAAAAGCTTTTGAAATATCAGTAGCTGCACCAGGTATGAAAAAATCTGATTTTAACATCGATATGAGCGATGGTGCAATCACAATATCAGGTGAAAGAAAATTTGAGGAGAAAAAAGATGAAAAAAATTATCACTCGGTAGAAACACAATATGGTTCATTTTCAAGAACATTCCATCTACCTGATAATATTAAAGAAGATAAAATTGAAGCTTCTTATCAAGATGGGATATTGAATATTGTGATTCCGAAAGATGAGCAAAAAGAATTGAAAAGAACAATTCAAATTAAGTAATCCTTAAAGGCAGAATTATTGAAAGGGGCTAAGTGGCCCCTTTTTCTATGTTTTGACAATAAGCCTTAGAACAGTAGCGTTTATTCTGCGTTTGAGTATAGAAAATTTAAAAGAATAAGAGATGGACAAGAGACAATTTTTTATAGGAATTATTTTCGCATCCATATTAAGTGCGTTAATTTCAGTTGGTGGCTACATATATTTTAATCCAAATCCATCAGCAACAGACAAGCAAAATTTTGATGAAATTCAATCCAAAAATGCTCGATTCTCAAGTTTCTTAGATGAAACAGAATATAATGTGCCAGAAGGGATTAATTTTATTTATGCTGCTGAGCAAGTAACCAAAGGAGTAGTTCATATAAAAGCAGAGGTAGAAAGAGATATGCCAAGAGGCATGTCACCTTTTGAAAAATATTTTAGAGAATTTCACGGTGGCGGAGGGTCACAACCTAGAAAAGGGCAATCCTCAGGCTCCGGTGTTATTATCTCGCCTGACGGATACATTGTCACTAATAATCATGTAGTAGAAAACGCATCTAAACTAGAAGTGGTCTTGCATGATAATAGAAGCTATACTGCTAAAGTAATTGGAGCAGATCCAAATACAGATATTGCATTATTAAAAATAAACGAAAAGGATTTAAGCTTTGTAGAATTTGGTAATTCTGATAATGCAAAAATTGGCGAATGGGTATTAGCCGTTGGAAATCCATTTAATTTAACTTCTACCGTTACTGCGGGAATTGTGAGCGCCAAAGCGAGGAGTATCAATATATTAAACGGACAAAACCGATATGGCATTGAGTCATTTATACAGACAGATGCAGCTGTTAATCCTGGAAATAGCGGTGGTGCTTTAGTTAATTTATCTGGAAAATTAATTGGTGTCAACACGGCCATTGCAACACCAACGGGAAGCTATGCAGGATATTCCTTTGCGGTGCCATCTATCTTAGTTAAAAAAGTAGTCAATGATTTAAAAGAGTATGGTGTTGTTCAAAGAGCTGTATTAGGAGTAAATATTGCCGATTTGAATGACCCCAATTTAGAAGGGCGTGAATTTACTACTAATTCAGGAATCTTCGTAGCAGGTACCATTCCCGGCAGTGCCGCTGATGAAGCTGGTATGAAAGAAGCAGATATCATCATTAAAATTAATGAAAAGGATGTTTCCAATGTAGCCGAATTGCAAGAGCAAATTGCAAGATTCAGCCCTGGGGAAGTTGTAGAAGTGACATTCCTAAGAAATGGCAAGAAAAAAACAGCATCAGTAGAATTAAAAAGCTTAACTAATACCACCGAAGTAGTAAAAGCCAATACTACCCAAAAGCTAGGTGGAGCAACTTTTGAAGACTTAACCGAAGATGAAATGGAAGCATTGGATATCTCCGGGGGTTCTAAAGTAGTGGAAATCCAAGATGGAAAATGGAAGGAAATTGGTATTAAAGAAGGCTTCATTGTCACCGCAGTCGACAAAGTAGCCATAAAAAATACAGAACAATTAATATCCACCCTACAAGGCGTACAAGGTGGTGTTTTAATAGAAGGAATGTATCCTGACGGTACAAAAGAATACTATGGAATGGGCTGGCAATAAGCACCAACTTTAGTAAATAATTTTAAAAGGCACTCAAATCTGGGTGCCTTTTTCTTTTGTTATCCTTTAAAAAAAGCCAATTTTGTGCCATTAAAAAACAAGTTGCCCGCTCAAATAATCGGATTTGAGCTAAAAACATACTTTAAACTATTTAAAGACCTATTAACACTTTTTTTTATAATTATTGAATACTATGGACATTAAAAAAACTTACGGCTTAGCAGATGCCTTGAAAAAATTAGGAGTAAAAGACCATAACGGAGGTACTTCAACAGGAAGTAACTGGATGGAAGGTACTGGTAAAATCAGTTCTGTTTCACCAGTAGATGGAAAAGAAATTGCTTCTGTAGGAGTAACTACAGCTGAGGATTATGAAAAAACTATTCAAACTGCAGAAGAAGCCTTTAAAGTATGGAGTAACATGCCTGCTCCAGCAAGAGGAGAAATCGTTCGCCAGTTTGGAAATAGACTAAGAGAATTGAAAGATCCATTAGGAAGATTAGTTTCCTATGAAATGGGAAAATCTTTACAAGAAGGATGGGGAGAAGTACAAGAGATGATTGACATCTGTGATTTTGGTGTAGGCTTATCCCGTCAATTATATGGTTTAACCATCAAGTCAGAACGTCCTGATCACTCTATGCAAGAGCAGTGGCATCCTTTAGGAATTACTGCTATTATTTCTGCTTTTAATTTCCCCGTTGCTGTTTGGAGTTGGAACACAGCTTTAGCTTGGGTTTGCGGAAACGTTACTGTATGGAAACCATCTGAAAAAGCACCCTTAACCGGTGTTGCTTGCCAAAATATCATAGCAGAAGTATTGAAGGAAAATGATATGCCAGAAGGTATTTCATGCTTGGTAAATGGGGACTATAAAGTAGGGGAAATGATGACGAAAGATTCCCGAGTTCCTTTAGTTTCTGCAACTGGATCAATCAGAATGGGAAAAATTGTTGGGCAGGAAGTTGCTTCTCGATTAGGTAAGTCCATCCTAGAATTAGGAGGTAATAATGCTATGATCATTTCAAAAGAGGCTGACTTAAAAATGACCCTAATAGGTGCCGTTTTTGGGGCAGTTGGAACTGCTGGTCAGCGTTGCACCTCTACTCGAAGATTAATCATCCATGAAGATATTTACGATGAATTGATCGATAAGATGAAGAATGCATATGCACAACTTAGCATTGGTAATCCTTTGGATGAGAAAAACCATGTTGGACCGGTAATTGATCAAGATTCAGTAAATAACTACTTAAAAGCTATTGAGAAAGCAAAAGCAGAAGGTGGAAAAGTTCTAGTTGAAGGTGGTGTATTGGAAGGTGAAGGCTATGAAAGCGGCTGTTACGTTAAACCAGCGATCATAGAAGCTGAAAACCATTTTGAAATTGTTCAAGAGGAGACATTTGCCCCAATTTTATATGTGATGAAATACAGCGGAGATGTTGAAAATGCTATTGCATTGCAAAATGGTGTAAAACAAGGCTTATCTTCAGCTATTATGACAAATAATATGCAAGAAGCACACCGTTATCTTTCTTCTAGAGGCTCTGATTGTGGAATTGCCAATGTAAATATCGGGACATCCGGTGCAGAAATTGGTGGAGCTTTCGGTGGAGAAAAGGAGACTGGTGGAGGAAGAGAATCTGGCTCTGATGCGTGGAAAGCATATATGAGAAGACAAACCAATACATTGAACTACGGTAATTCACTACCGCTTGCTCAAGGAATAAAATTCGATATTTAATATTTTCGATGAAATGCACACGAATATTCGTGTGCATTTTCTATATTGAATTGTTTTTAAACAGTATTGATTTTATTAACTTGTTTCCAAATTAAAAATTGTTCAATATGAGTAAGTATCATTCCGTCATGTTAATCGATGATAATGAAATCGATAATTTGATAAACCAGAAAATGGTTGAAGCTGCAGGCTTGTCAAAATATATTTATACACACACTGGTGCGAAAAGCGCGATAGAGTTTTTAAAGAATATTGAGCAATTACAAGATGATATTGTTTCCAGTGTCCTGCCTGATATAATATTCTTGGATATTGATATGCCTTTAATGGATGGCTTCCAATTTTTGGAAGAGTTCAATAAGTTGAAAGATAGCACAAGAGAAAAATGTAAAATAGTGATGCTTACCTCATCTATCAACCCCCAGGATGTTAGCAAATCCAAAAAATACGATGCAGTAAAGAAGTATCTTAACAAGCCATTATCACAAGAAAGCTTGACTGATCTCTCTATCTAAACAAAACTTTTTACCCATAAAAAAGCCATTTGAAACTAATCAAATGGCTTTTTTATGTTTGATTAAATATACTATTACCCTACTAATTTTTTGATCATATCATCATTAAACTCTAATAATAAGGTAGGAGCAAAATGTTGAATAGGTTCCAAGGTTTTAAATCTCTTAACCAGTTCTGCAATTTTCTCTTCTTTGTTTCTCTTTGATTCGCTCAAGGAGATTTTCATAATTTTATTCAGCACTTGAATATTCATACAGTTTTCTTTCCCTATAATTCTAATCTGCCTCTGAATACTATTTATCAACTGATTAAACAATTCATAGTCCTTCATTAAACAATATTCTAACGCCAAAAGTGTTTTGATCTCAAGCTGAGCATTTTGATATCTTTTAAGGCTTACATCATTCAATAAATTATTTAACCATTTTGCAGCATCCTCATACTTTTGATCAAAATGACAACTCAAAGAGCGGTAAGTAGCATAAGTAATATACTGCGGCACATCATCTCTATCTGGTTCAAAATCCTGGAACAATGCTGCGTTCTCTTCTGAAAGCATCACTTTCTCAGGCATTCTTTTCGCGCGCTGCAATTTTGTAATAAGAAATTGAGCAGGATAAGTGAATAAATTAAAGTTTGATAAAAAAGCAGCACATGACTCGTTTACTTCTTCGAAATAATTCTCTGCCTTTCTATACAATCTATAGTGATTATAATACTCTAGTTTTAGGAATTCATATACCAGCTTTAAATGGAAATAAATTGAATCTAAGCTGTACAATTCAAATATTCCATCAGCTTTAGCTAATAAATCCTCAATTGGATCAAGCTCTACATCTGTTTCATCTTCCTCCACAAACAGACGGTGGAATATGTTCAAACAGTTTTTATAGATAAACAAACGGTGAGAATCATAAATTTTGCAGGTGTTAAGCATTTCCTTATTAAGCAAAACCAATTCTAACTTATTAGTCTCATCGCCAGTCAAAGAATAGTTGCCAAATTTAATAAAGTAATTGCTTAATAAATCTTCCGCTTTATCAACAGCCAGCATATAGGCCACATGCCGGTTATACAATTGACTGTACCCAAAATATTCTTCTGTATTTTGATGTAGTTTTTTAAGGGCTTTATACACAATGGTTAATTCATTGGAGAGGTCATAATCAATTAATTCCTTTTCCAACTTCTTTAATGTCGCTATAGCAATAGCTTTTTTCTTGGTGAATATTATCTCATTAATGTTAGCAACCTTTTTAAGAATATCCGTTCTTGGATTTTCCATTTGCTGCAAAAGATATTCTTCAATTTTTTGATTAAGCCTAGATCTTAAGGTATAATAGGCATTGGTGTTTACTTCAAGCTCCTCCATTATGGCGTGATCACTAGAAGAACTTTCACGCATGGACTTAAGCAAATATGCAGATTTCTCCGCTCCACCTGTAGATAAACTTTCATGTACTGCCAAATAATCAGCATCTGAAAGTTGCATGATAATATTCTTGAGTTTTGCCATATTCTTATATATTCAGCATTTTCATGTGTATAATATTTACTTCTTAATAGACTCGCACATTATACCCAGCAAAACAAATTCTAGTTGAGAATTATCAGGTTCTTGTAAACATTATTGCGAGTTGATTAAACTTCAAATCTGAATTTTAACGATCGATTTTGTGTCTTTTCAAAGGAAAGTTAATTATTTAGATGAAAATCACATAAAAAAGTTCAACATTTATCAAAAAACCTTACATCTAAAGCTAATTATTTTATTTAGGGACCGTTTTATCTCATAAATTTACAATCTTTTGGTGGTTTGATACCATTAACGATTAAATTTAAGTTTATCAGTATTTAATCACTCGAACATATTATGAAATACATTTTTCTATTCATTTCAATATTTCTCATTAGTTGTCAAGCTGACAATCCATCAGATTTTTTTACCCAAGTAAACCAGCTTGAAAATATTAAAGGCAAAAAAGAATACATCGAAAGCCCTTTTTTAAGTGCTGGTAGAAGGCTTTATGTAGTAGGTTATCAAAACGGTTCCTTTCCTGACTTAGGCTGGCATGTAAAAGGAGAAATGGGTGGAGTTTGGCTACATCCGATAAAATTATTAGATGGCTATCATGCTGAAATAAAAAATAACAACATACAAGAATGTTTGACGCATGCAAATCAGTTTATCAATTACCCGATTGGAAGTAAACAGGTTTTTAATTTAAAAGAAAGCGGGCTCAATGTTTCTCAGTTCCATTTTGTTCCTGAAAATGAAAATGGGCTAATAATAGCTTATCAATTCGAAAACACTCAAGCCAAAGAAAATCAATTCACATTTTCAGTCAATGCTTCTATCGATTTAAGACCCGTATGGCTTGCTGACTCCCTTAATATTGAAGATGGAAAAGATGAAGGGGAATGGAAAAATCGAGGGTCAGTTTATCTAGCAAAAGACCAAAACAACAATTGGTTTTCTGTCATTGGTGGGAAAGGCTTTCAGCTACCAGAATTAGAAAATTCCTGCAAGGTAAAAAGAAAGGGCAAAGGTTTTGACCAAGCACTGAGCAAATCCTTAACGCTAGAAGGGGGCGAAAAACAAACTGTCTTTTTCATTGTAAGCGGATCGGATAAAAGTGAAAAAGCAGCCTTACAAACTCATAAATATTTAAGCAAAAATGCAAGACAATTGCTAGAAGATAAAATTGCTAGCTACCAAAAAATAGAGCAAAGCAACAATTTAATTACGCGCGATGAAAGATTTAACCAAATGTACCGCTGGTTAAAATATAATTCAGAATGGTTAATGCAGGAAGTTCCTGAAATTGGAACGGGGCTAACAGCTGGAAGTCCTGATTATCCCTGGTGGTTTGGAACCGATAATAGCTATGCAGTACAAGGTTTATTAGCCTCGGGAATGCATGAGCAAGCCCTAGAAACCATCGATCTTATTGTAAAACTATCTAAGAAAGCCAACGGCAAAAATGGACGGATTATGCACGAAGCCTCTACGAACGGGGTCGTTTTTAACCCAGGCAACTTAAATACTACCCCAAAATTTGTGAGCATGCTTTGGAAAGCTTTTTCCTGGACTGGAGATAAAACTTTGCTTAAGCATTACGACTTAGTTAAAAATTCGGTAGAATGGATGGAAAGCCAAGATCAAGATGGAAATGGCTACCCAGACGGTGCTGGGATGATGGAAATCCATGGACTGGATAGCGAAATGATAGATGTGGTAGCTTATCAATATGAAATGTATTTGGCTGCAGCAAATTTTGCTAAAGTTCAAAACGAAAATGTTTTGGCTGATGAATACAGACTAAAGGCTGAAAACCTTAAAAAGAAGATTAATACCGATTGGTGGGTGAATGAGTCTAACTCCTTTGCTGACTTCCGTTCGACTCAACTACAAGCAGTAAAACTTACCGAAGATGCCATTATTCGTGCAGATAGTATTAACAAACCCTGGTCTGTTGCAGAATTAAAATCGACTTTAACATCTATAAACACCACTGATACTGCTGGCACATCACCTTTCGTAGTTCACCACAATTGGATTGTAAATACTCCTATGGAAGTGGGCGTAGCCGAAGACGAAAAAGCACAAAAAGCATTACACACTGCTAAGAATTATCGCAACCAATTTGGGATGTTCGTTACCGGTATTGATCGAGACGAGCAACAAGAAAAAGCTTCCAAGTGGAAATCCTTTAGTTATGTTGGGGCAGTGATGACGCTGCCAACAGGGGTTCAAGCTATAGCAGAAGCTAAGTATGGAAATCCGGATAAGGCATTAGAGTATTTGAAAATGCTTCAAAATTCATTTAGCTATGCATTGCCCGGCTCAATGTATGAAGTTAGCCCTGATTTTGGCATGATGACACAGGCATGGAATATTTATGCCGTAGCTGTTCCAGTGGTTGAGGAGTTTTTTGGAATTCAGCCAAAAGCTTGGAAAAATGAGGTTGTTATTAAACCCAATTTTCCAACCGAATGGAAAGACGTGAGTTTAGAACGCATTAAAATCGGAGATAACTTGGTAGATATTTCCGCCAAAAGAATAGACAATGTTATCAAGTTCCGCATCTCACAATTACACAATTGGAAAATCATTTTTGATTTTAAAGGAGCAAAACATATCATTTACGATGGAAATAAGATAAAGGGTAGTAAAGTCGAATTATACGACAGGCTTCATAATTTGCAAGTTGAATTTTAGTCCAAATTGCATAAAAATAAAGTTCGAAATTTTATAACTTCCGATATGGAAAACCAAAAACATTTGTTCACTCTTCCTGAAGATATTCACTATTTGAATGGTGCTTATATGTCACCTAATTTAAAAAGTGTTGAACAGGCTGGTATAGAAGGAGTAAGAAGAAAAACAAATCCTACTTTCATTAAAGAAAATGACTTTTTTCAACCTGCAGAGGAAGTAAAATCACTTTTTGGTCAAATAATTAACGGCTCCTCTAGGCAAATTGCCATAATTCCATCCGCTTCCTATGGTTTAATGAATGCAATTAGAAATGTACCCGTAAAAAAAGGTCAGCATGCTATTACTGTAAATGAAGAATTTCCAAGCGATCATCTTACTTTAAGAAAATTCTGTCAAGAGAATGAGATAGAATTAGAAGTAATTAAGCCCACCAATACCATTCTAGGCAGAACACAAGAATGGACAGAAAAAATTCTGGCAAATATTGGTGAAGACACAGCTGTAGTAGTGATGTCATCTATTCATTGGATGGAAGGTCTGAAGTTTGATTTAAAAATGATTGGTGAAAAATGCAAAGCCACCAACACCTATTTTATAGTTGATGGGACACAATCGGTTGGCGCTTTGCCTATTGATGTACAGGAATGTAACATTGATGCATTAATATGTGCATCCTATAAATGGCTATTGGGGCCATATTCAACCGGTTTAGCATATTATAGTACAAAATACAATGGTGGTGAGCCTATAGAATACTCATGGATGACCCGAAAGGATGGTCATGATTTCAGCAAACTGACAGATTATCCTGAGGAATTTGGTGGTGGGGCTATGCGCTACAATGTTGGAGAGTTTAGCAATTTTATTGCCTTGCCTATGGTCAAATCAGCCTTAGAACAAATTTTAATATGGGGGCCAGAAAATATTCAAAATTACTGCTTTAGTCTGCTCAGCCCATTACGGGAGTTTTTAGAAGAAAAGAGAATCGCAAAAGATAAAGACCAATTAATTAGTGCTCATCTATATGGTTTGTTTCTACCCAGCAGCATCGATTTAAATAAGCTAATGGAGGACTTAAAAGGAAATAATATTCATATATCAGCAAGAGGAAATTCTATTAGAATTTCGCCACATGTTTATAATGATGCTCACGATATCAACAGCTTAATTTCTGTTTTAGATAAGCACTTTTAATTCTTATCAATACAAATGAAAAGCCGATATCTACTTTCGCCAAGTCTATATATTTAGGATAATAAACCTTCACCACAAGTACCGCAATAAATTATATGGCAAAACAATTAATATATACCATTAAAGAAGGAAAAGCTCGAGGCGCAAAATATTGTGCTATGCAAGAAAGAAGTCAACAGCAGGTGAGGGATAAGTTGTATGATTGGGGCTTATTTAGTGATGAAGTTGAAGAAGTGATTGCCTGGTTAATTTCAGAAGATTTCATTAATGAAGAACGTTTTGCTCAAAGCTATGTAAGAGGTCATTTTAATCAAAAGAAATGGGGTCGCATAAAAATTAAGCAGGGGCTTGAACAGAAGAAAATCTCAGATTACTGCATCAAAATGGGCATGAAAGAAATTGATCCCGAAGATTATCAAAATACTATTCAGTCCTTGGTAGAAAAAAAATGGCGCACTCTAAAAGAATCCAACTTGTACATAAAAAAGCAAAAAACAGTGCGCTACTTATTGCAAAAGGGCTTCGAAGCTGATTTGATTTGGGGAGTGGTAAATAATTTACAAGACTAAAAGGAGAACTGAATAGGAATATCATAAAAGAATAAACCCTCTTTCCGTCACTTTAGTAATGGAAGAGGGTTTATTCAAAACTTGATTAAATAATCATTCCTGCACCCACTGTTTGCTGAGTGAATTCGTCTATGATAATTAATGATCCAGTATTTCTGTTTTTGCGGTAAGCATCATACAATAAAGGCTTGGCCGTTTTTAAAGTAATTCTAGCAATGTCATTTGCGCCTACTTCCTTATCCTCCTCGTTCTTTTCAAGCGTATTTACATTTACCTTGTATTTTACTTCCTTTATTATACCTCTAGCTTCGTTAGTAGTATGTTTTATTAGGTATTTACCCCCCAATTTAAGCGGGTCAACATTCAACCAACATACCATTAATTCAATATCTTGACCTTTAATTGGTTGGTTATTGACTTTAGCAATCATGTCTCCTCTGCTGATGTCAATTTCATCTTCCAAGGTCATAGCAACAGACATTGGAGGAAATGCTTCTTGCAATTCTCCATCCATTGTTTCTATGGATTTGATTCTAGAGGTAAAACCTGATGGTAAAACTACCACTTCTTCACCCTTTCTGAAGATTCCTCCACTAACTAAGCCCGCATAACCGCGAAAATCATGGTATTCATTTGACTGCGGTCGGATTACCCACTGAACTGGAAATCTACCATCTATTAAATCTCGGTCAGAAGCTACTTGAACGTTTTCCAAAGTCCAAAGTAAAGAAGGTCCCTTGTACCAGTCCATATTCTCAGACTTATCCACTACATTATCACCATTCAATGCCGAAATCGGGATGAATCTAATATCAGGAATTTCTAACTTGGCATCGAAGCTTAAATAGTCTTTTTTAATCTGCTCAAAAACCTCCTCTTTGTAATCGACCAAATCCATTTTATTGATGCAAACAATCACATGTTTGATTTGCAGGAGTGATGCAATAAAAGAGTGTCTTTTAGTTTGCTCTATCACACCTTTACGTGCATCAATTAAAATAATGGCTAGATTCACATTGGAAGCACCCGTTACCATATTTCGGGTATATTGAACATGACCAGGGGTATCGGCAATGATGAACTTTCGCTTAGGCGTGGCAAAATAGCGATAAGCCACATCAATGGTGATTCCTTGCTCTCGCTCAGCTTTCAAACCATCTGTTAATAGGGCAAGGTTAACATGCTCATCGCCTCGGTTTTTACTTGACTTTTCCACAGCCTCAATCTGATCTTCGAAGATTGATTTGGTATCGTACATCAATCGGCCGATCAAAGTACTTTTTCCGTCATCTACACTACCTGCTGTAGAAAAACGTAGTAAGTCCATGTCTAGGTAACCTGCTGTATCAATTTTATTATATTCTTCTGTATCTCGCATCTGATTTTATTTAAAGTTGAAATTTGAAAGCTGAAAGCTAAAAAAGCTCAGTTTATTAAGCTTTGTACTTTTTGGCAATCGATGTAAAAATTGCTGTTAATTCGTTAGCTTCATTTCGTAATTCCAACAAGTTCTCTTTATTATTAATACTTATTTCTTCTAATAACTCTATCCAAAAGCCAGATTCATCGGCTTCTTCTATTACTATCCCTATTTTAGCGATATATTCCTTTCTACTTCTTCCTCTATAAGCAGATCTGGTATTAGCTCCGACTGATGTTGAAGATCGTAAAAGCTGCTTCCCAATTGTCTGAAATTCGGCACTTTTAGGTAATTTCCTATATAAGGTGATAATCTCAAGAGCAAATTTTTTGGTTCTTATTTTAAGGTCTTGGTTCTCCATTTATTTCAACTTTTACATCTCCAGTTTCATCTTTAAAAATACCCCTGTCTTTTTCTCTCTTCCATAGCTGCTTCTGATCTTTTATCATCAGCTCTCCCACCTCTCTCTGTTTGTCTGGCAGCCGCAACTTCTTCGATAATTTTATCTAAATCATCAGCATCTGACTCAACAGCACCTGTGATGGTCATACATCCCAAAGTTCTGTATCGAATAACTCTTTCCTCATATTCTTCTCCATCCAAAAGAGTATTGTAAGGAGATTTGGCAATCAATACACCATTTCTGTTCACTACTTCTCTTTTGTGAGAGAAATAAATGCTTGGCAAAGCAATCTTTTCCTTTTTAATGTATTGCCAAACGTCCATTTCAGTCCAGTTACTGATAGGGAAAATTCGAAATGACTCGCCTGGGGCTTTCTTGCCATTATAAAGGTTCCATAATTCTGGTCGCTGGTTTTTGGGATCCCACTGTCCAAAATCATCTCTGTGGGAGAAGAATCTTTCTTTTGCTCTGGCTTTTTCCTCATCTCTACGTCCTCCACCAAATGCTGCGTCATATTGACCTTCTTCCAGTTTCTCCAGCAAGGTGATAGATTGTAAAGTGTTTCGACTTGGATTAAGTCCTTTTTCTTCTACTGCGGTTCCTTTGTCAATAGAATCCTGAACTAAACCAACATCCAAATTCACTTTATATCTTTCCGCCAAATTATCACGGAACTCTAAAGCTTCTGGGAAATTGTGTCCCGTATCGATGTGTAATAATGGAAAAGGTATTTTAGCAGGCCAAAAGGCTTTCTGAGCCAAATGCACCATGGTTATGGAGTCTTTTCCACCGGAAAATAAAATAACCGGTTTTTCAAATTGAGCCGCTACTTCACGAAAAATGTAAATAGCTTCTGACTCTAATTGATCTAAATGTGATAAATTGTAAGATGACATATATTGTAAATTCAAAAATTTAATTCTAAGATGTATTGCCTTTTATTTTGCCGTAAGCCCCAAAATTGGAGCAATATTTTGATTGTTTAACGGACTCTAATTAATATTTAATTCTTTCAATAATTGCTTTAACTAATTCCTGATGACTTTGCTCTAATGTTTGGTTTGCCGTATCAACAGCCACTTCAGGATTTTTCGGGGCATCAAATGGGGCACTTACACCTGTAAAATCAGGAATTTCACCTTTTCTTGCCTTAGCATAAAGTCCTTTCACATCTCTTTCTTCACAAACCTCCACAGGACAATCCACATAAACCTCAACATATCCATCACCAATGATTTCCTTTGCCATTTTCCGGATCTCATCTGTAGGGCTTATAAAAGAACAGATCGTGACCAAACCAGCGTTCATGAAAAGCTTTGCGGTTTCCGCTGCTCTTCTAATATTCTCCGTTCTGTCTTCAGGACTAAAGCCTAAATTATTATTGATGCCAGTTCGCATATTGTCCCCATCCAACAATTGCGTTAGATAGCCTTCTTCATGCAAGCTGTTTTCAAGTGCTCTTGCCAAGGTGCTTTTTCCTGAACCGGACAGACCCACCATCCAAATAACAATGGATTTTTGCTTGAGCATTTTTTCCTTATCGGAACGGCTCAAAATAGTATCGAATATGGGATATATATTTTCCAAACTCATATAATTTTTGGCAAAGTTAATAGGATAAAATTATACTTATAAGCATTTCTTGCGTAATTTTGCAGTTCTCCAAAAATATTTAAACTCTATTGGGTTTGTAGGCTAATAGAGGGCGATTTTGAAGAAAAAAAATTTATGAAATTCCTATTCGGAATTAAAAATCAAGAAGTTTATTATATGAAAATTGAGAATTTAGTAGAAGAAGTCAAGGTTATTGCCAAAAATGCAGGAGCTGCCATCATGAAAATTTACACCGATGCAGACCTTAGCCAAGTGGTAGACTATAAAGCAGATGACAGCCCCTTAACATTGGCGGATGAAGCAGCGGACAAGGTTATAAAAAAAGGTCTGGAAGAACTTCCTGTTCAATACCCCATTCTTTCTGAGGAAGGTAAAAAAATGTCTTATGAAGAAAGAAAGGACTGGGATACTTTCTGGTTGGTTGATCCACTGGATGGCACAAAAGAATTTATCAAAAAAAATGGGCAGTTTACAGTGAATATTGCTTTAATAAAAGATCATTTCACCATAATGGGTGTTATCTATGTTCCCGCAACTGATACCTTTTATTATGGAAGTGAATTAGGCGCATTTAAAGAAGAGCGCGGTAAAAAAACGGAATTGAAAGTAAATAACAAAAATTCGGATAGAATAGCCGTCAGAAGTGCATCACATGCTTCTCCTGAAGAAGATGAATTATTAGCGAAATATGATGTGAAAAATAGCATCTCTAAAGGAAGCTCATTGAAATTTTGCATGGCAGCAGAAGGAAAAGCAGATATCTACTATCGTCACGGCCCAACGATGGAATGGGATACTGGTGCAGGCCAGGCCATTTTGGAAGCTGCAGGAGGGAAAGTCTTTACAGGAAATGAAGAAAAAGAGCGATTCCATTATAATAAAGACAATTTATTGAATGGTAGCTTTTTATGTTTGGGGTTTGATTAGGTTGGCAGATTTTCATGTTGGCATGTTGACAGGTTGATGGCTGCTTAGGTCAGTACGGCAGGTCAGATCAGCGATGGCTGGAAGTGGAAAGTCGAGCTTTGTACGGTTGTAAATAAAAAGTAAGCAGAAAGGTACTAAAACATAAAACCCAACCATTAAACTTCTAATCTTCCTCCTGATACTCCAATAAATCTCCAGGCTGGCAATCCAAAGCTTTGCAAATAGCTTCAAGAGTAGAAAAGCGTACCGCTTTAGCCTTACCAGTTTTCAAAATGGATAAGTTGGCAACCGTAACTCCAATCTTATCCGCTAATTCTTTGGATTGCATTTTCCGCTTAGCCAGCATGACATCTACATTCACTACTATTGGCATGGCTTAAACGGTTAATTCGTTTTCTTTTAATAATCGGTGACCTTCCTTAAATACCTGCGTTAGAATGATGGCGCCAAACGCCAAAAACAAGTAACTGAATTCGAATCCTATGCCGACTTTTGTCGTGCTTAATTTTATGAATTGTACAAAAAACAAAATGACTGCCAATTGACTCACTTTATCAAATGCTGTAATAGTAAGTTTACTAAAGGTTCTATTTTGCTGAATATTTCTGCTAATTTCTACACCGTATCCTAAAATACTGAATAGCATGGCTAGCGTAAATAGGTTTTTAATTATAATAACATAAAGTAACCATGGATTTGTTGTTTGCAATTCATGTATTTGCAATCCATCACTATTATTGAAAATCAAAGACTGCATTCCAAATATGTTCTCCTGCAACGGGAAATCATTTACCAAGAAACCCATCACAATTACCACATGAACTGCTGCAAATAAAGAAATGAGAATTCTCAGAATTTGCATACTTACTAAGCTGACTGATAAAATAATATTCTTCTTCATAGTTTTACCATTTATATATCGCAAAACTATATAATATTATCGATAAACAATAATTACTTATCGTAAATATTCATATCAATTTTAAATTCTACTTCTATATTTTCATTTACTTTCACCATTCCAAAGAATTTTTCAGGAGCCTTCAAGCCAAAATCTGAAATGCATAATTCCATTATCGCATTAGAAACAAGTTGATTATTATCAAGACTGTTGTTGAGGTTGACTTTATAAAACTGTTTTTCTCCTGCCATTTCAATCATGATATGGGCAATTTTATTGTTGCTTATTTTTTTTAGCTGAAAAATGATAAACGGATAATTCTCATACTCTAAGAGATCATGTAAATCATCTGTCATTTGAGGGTGGGGACATTTGAAACTTAGCACTTTTAGGAAGAGTGCTTCATGTTGAATTTCGATCACTTCTCCTTTCTTTATCAGCTTAACTTCAAATTCGTTTTCAGGAAGTTTTGCGTTATAATGGCAATTGAAACTGTTGACATTTGTGGTTCCGTGGATTTCAACGTAAGAAGATTGCGTGTTAATTTTCACTCGTTTTTTTTCTGACTGAGAATATGCAGAAGAAAAACTTAACACTGTAATTAATAAAATATGTAAAATCGAAACCCTCATCCTAGATGTATTAAGAAGTTAAATTACATATACTTTATGATTTAAAAAAAGCGATGAAGCATTGCTCCATCGCCTTCAACTAAACAAGATGCACCAAGATTAGAAACTAATTGCAGCTTCAATCATGACACCTTTGAATTCTGCTCCAGCAAATCTTCCTGCCCAAGCATCTCCATTATATTGTTGGTTAACATACTCTACTTTGGTCATGATGTTGTCAGTTAAGAACCAACCACCACCGAAGTTTAATCGGCTAATATTCATGTCTTCTGGAGCAGTTTCTGCCATTTTACCATTTACTGTATTGTAACGTCCACCAATGTAATATCTTTCATTAGCACCAAATCTGTATAGCGCTTCACCTGCAATTTGAGTCATCGCACCGTCACCTTCATTTAATCCGCTAGCTACTTCATAGATACCGAAGAACTCAAAACCACCTGCTTTAATGAATGGGTTGATTTGCACAGCAGATATTTTAGTAAATCTTGCGTTAAATCTGCCATCAAAATTACCACCTTGAGAAGCAACGCCTAAGTCTTCATTACCAACAGTGTGCAATACCTGGTAATATCTAGATCCAGCTCTATCTCCACCGTATAACCAGGTTCCAGTGCTTGTTCCTGTATTAACATACCAGCTACCAGTTAAACGAGCTCTGAAATCATCACTGATTTGTTTATCAAATCCCAATTTAGTGTAGAAAGAAGGTTTATTATCATTACCAGAAGTCACACTTTGGTTTAATTTACCGTTAGTAACACCAACCACTGCAAGTAGTCCATTATTTTGGATAGTTACTTCACCAAAAGCTTCAGTAGAAAACGCATCCATTATGTAATTACCTACAAAAGGGTTATAAATAGCTCTTGCGTTATCAGTTCTTCTAAAGTGAGCATCACCGTAATTAAACTCATCTAAACCAATGGTAACAGTAGTATATTTCATAATACCTTCCATAAATCCTTCTTTGATGAAGTCTAATTTATCAATTTGCAAGTTACCACCTTTTACCCAAGCTTCAGCATGGTTACGAGCAGACAAATAAGTACGTAAGTGTAATCTTACCCCATCATACATCTGAACATCAAGGTTTAAGTTAGCGGTTGGTAAGTTAAAATTATTACCTAGCTCTTTTAACTCTAAACCAGAACCAGCTGCAGCATCATTACTTTGGCTTAATCCTTGAAATTGCATGGCAAAATCACCACCAACTCTAACTTTAACACCTTCATATTCTACTGTATCAGCTTTTGAAGGTTCAAATACATTCAAACCTGGTTGACCAACTGGTCTGAAAAACTGCAAGTTTCTGCCATCCTGTGCGAAAAGCACTTGCGCAAATCCCATTAATAGGGCAATCATTGTGAATCTTAAAAACGTTTTCATGGTTTCTGTTATTTAAATTGTTGTCTTTGTGTTATTTATATTGAGCATTAAAATTAATTGTAATCTGATCTCCTGTTTTGATGGTTCCAAACACCGCAGTTGGAGGGTCTATTTCGAACACAGACATTTTGAATGTTATGTCTCCTTTGAAGGATATTCCATTGCTAGCTTCTGCAGTCACTTTCATATTCACTATTTTACTTACTCCTCCAATTGTCAATAGACCTTTCGTGTCCATAGTAGTAGTGTTTCCATCTACACTCACATTATCCATTGATCGGAATTGGTATTTAATTACTGGGTGATCATCTGCTTTTAAAGCTTCATAAGTGTTGTCGTCCATTGCTGACTTTCCACTTTTTAAACTTTTCACAGGAATATTGAAGCTTAAGCTATTGATACTTTGTAAAGCATTGTTTTCTATTTTTACGTCTGCCTTACCATCAAACTTTTCTGCTTCAATTGTCCAGTCATGAACAGTTGAAGTTCCATCTACACTTAATTTAGTATTACTTTCGTTTACCGTTAATTGCTGCCCATACACCAGGGGTGCGAAAAACAGCATCATTATGATCATTAAATTTCTCATAGCTTTTGACTTTTTAATTATGATGTAAAGGTGGCAGGTAAATGTTAGGGAAACCATGACTTAGGTCATGGAAAAGTATGATTTAACGCCCTGAGGGCATTTAAAAGGATGTTTTAATAAGAAAGTGTTAATCAGGTTCTAAAACAAAAGAAGTTACTTTAGCAAATGGATTATATTTTCAACTCAAAACTTGTTCAAAATAAAGTATAATGGTTTATATTTAATTATTATATTTTTCAATTAAACCAATTTATAATGAACATTATCTCAAAGGTTGTTGAGTTTGGGATGAATAATAATTTATCCGATTCGGTCAAAACCAAAATACGATTAGGAAATATTTTAAACGTAGCGTTAATTATCATTATCAGCTTTTATGCCATCATTTCCGGATTGGTCATTCCAGAGGTTTTGCCTTATTGTTTATATGGCCTTGTAGCTTATTTAATCATTTTAGGCACTTCTTATTTTGGTTTGAATGTCCTTAGTAGATTTTTAATGGCTATTATGCCTGCTCTTGTGATAGGAATGTTACATGCCGTGATCATGCAGCAAGAAGATATAATTTTTAAGGAAATCTATGCTTTCCAAATAGTAGGGTCGTTAATTGCTTTCAGTTTATTTGATTACAAGCGTGTACAATTTTGGTTGCCAGCTTTCGTGATTTCCATTTTGCCTATCCTGTATATTTATGAACTCAATGACTATTTTGACATTGGGTTTGACAATACTACTTTCCAAAAAGCCTGGATCAGGGTCACGGTATTATTTGGTGCCTTTTTCCTTGGGGGGTTTTTATTCATCTTTTTACAAAGGCTAAATCAAAAAGAATTTCTAAAAGCTAAAGAATTAACAAATCAATTTGCCGAAGAGAATCGCAGAGCTACTGAAAAAGAAAAAGAATTAGAAGATTCTTTAGGAAAACTGGAACAAGCCCAATTAGAAGAAAAGAAAAGAGCTTGGGCAACCAAAGGCTTAGCAGAAATTGGTGCCATTCTTAGAGGAGAAGAGAATTTAAAAGTGTTGACAGATAAAATCATAACCTTTGTAGTAAAGTATTTAGAGGCTAATCAGGGAGCATTGTTTTTATTGGAAAATGAGAATGATGAGGATACAAAACTACATCTGAAATCAGCTTATGCCTTTCAGCGCAAAAAACGCCTCGATATAAAGATGAATCCAGGAGAAGGCTTGGTAGGTCAATGTTACTTAGAAAAAGATTATATCTATTTAACAGAAGTCCCAGAGAATTATATCAACATTAAAAGTGGTTTAGGTGATGCTAACCCCAAATCTATTTTGATTACTCCTATGATTGTTAATGAAGAAGTATATGGAATATTTGAAATAGCCTCCTTTCATACTTTCGAACAATATCAAATTGACTTTATGCTGGAAATGGGTGAAAACATAGCCATGCAGCTCAATAGTTTGAAAAACAATGAAAAAACAAAACAGCTGTTAGCCGAAATGCAGGAACAATCGCAGCAATTACATTCTCAAGAAGAAGAAATGAGACAAAATATGGAAGAATTGCAGGCCACTCAAGAACAACAAGAGCGTCAAGAAAGGGAATTGAGAGCAGAATTAGATGAAGTGCAAAGAGCGAAAGAAGCTTTAGAGCAGCAATTGGATCAAAAAGAGGAATTAATCAAAAAATTACAAACTGATTGATAAAAACCACTCATCAGTTAAATAGGACAATAATAAATCTATTTATTGCAGTTAATAATTATTGGGATACATTTGTAAAAAAACAATATCAACGTGCATATACTTACCGCGAAGAACCTAAATAAAACATTTCACAAAAATGTTGCGCTTCACAATGTAGACTTGGAAATTCCTAAGCAATCTATATTTGGTTTATTAGGGCCAAATGGAGCAGGAAAAAGTACATTTATTCGAATAGTCAACCAAATTATCAATGCCGATTCAGGTCAGATACAGATAAATGGTGAAAATCTAGCTCCCAAACACATTGGTACTATAGGGTATCTGCCAGAAGAACGAGGCTTATACAAAAAAATGAAAGTGGGTGACCAGCTGTTGTATTTGGCACAACTAAAAGGACTCTCCAAAAAAGAAGCCGTTCAGAAAATTAAAGTTTGGTTAGAAAGATTTGAGGCTTCAGATTGGTTAAACAAAAAGATTGAAGACCTATCCAAAGGGATGCAACAAAAAGTCCAGTTTGTTTCAACTGTAATGCACGAACCGGAATTAATCATTTTGGATGAGCCTTTTTCCGGCTTTGATCCTATTAATGCTAATTTAATTAAAGATGAAATTTTGAGCCTTAGGGAAAAAGGAAGTACTATCATTTTTAGTACGCACAGAATGGAATCTGTTGAAGAAATGTGTGATTATATAGCCTTAATCAATAAATCAGAAAAGATTTTAGATGGGGAAAAGTCAAAAATCAAGAATGATTTCAAATCCAATCAGTACTCATTAGTTCATAGAGGAAATGGTATTTCTTCTAATGATATTTTTAATTTGGAAAGCAAAAAAGAATTAGGGGAAGGGCTAGTCCAATCAAACTTAAAGCTGATATCCGGAACATCCTCTAATCAATTATTGCAAGAATTGATCAATCAAAAAGTAGATATAGTTTCTTTTCAAGAAGAAATTCCTTCCATCAACGATATTTTTATCCAGTTGGTAAAAGGAGATAAACAAAACATTCCAACATCATAACCTTAAAACAACCATCAAATGAGTAAGATAGGCTTAGTAATTAAGAGGGAGTTCGACAGCAGAGTAAAAAAGAAAAGCTTTCTATTGGCAACAATATTAGTGCCTTTGCTTTTTCCTGCAATTATAGGCGGAATGCTCTATTTCGCCATTGAGGAATCCAAAAATGCAGAACAACAAAAAGTTTATGTTTTGGATGAGTCAGGAACAATCAATTTTGAAAATGATAAAAAATATGCCTTCGAAGAATTAAACATAAATCTAGAGGAAGCAAAAACCATTTTTACTGAAAGCGAAGCCTACGCACTATTATACTTTCCTAAATTTGAATTGGCTAATCCAGAAGGGATTACAATGTATGCTAAAAAGAATCCCAGTCTTCAGGCTAGCTCCTATTTCGAAAATCAAATAGAATCTCAAATTCGAGATCAAAAACTTAAAGAAAGCGGCATAAATGAGGCTGAATTGGAAAGTTTAAAAACCAATATCAGTCTAAGCACAATCAATGTATCGGATACGGGCGAGGAAAAAGCAAGTAGTGCTGGTGTTGCCTATGGAATTGCTTATGCCTTCAGTTTTCTAGTATATATGTTTGTTTTGATCTACGGAACCCAAATCATGCAAGGAGTAATTGAGGAAAAATCAAGTAAAATTGTTGAGATTATTGTTTCCTCGGTAAAGCCTTTTCAACTTATGATAGGGAAAGTAATCGGTGTCGCATCTGTTGGTTTATTGCAATTTACGATTTGGGTGGTATTGATTTTTGTACTTTCATCTGCTGTTTTCAGCATGTTTGATCTAAATCCGGCCGATATGCAAACGGCTCAGCAAAGTATGTCTGGCATGAATGGCGGTTCTGAGAGCCAAGAAATGATGGAAAATTCTAAAGTGGGAGAAATATTGAATATAGTATATGATATTCCATATGCCTACTATATATCTGTTTTCGCCTTTTTCTTCATTAGTGGATATCTACTATATGGTGCATTATTTGCTGCTGTGGGATCCGCAGTTGATAATATTTCAGATGCTCAGCAATTTACCATGCCCATAACTATGCCTATGATTATAGGATTTTTGGGGACTTTCATGTTCGTGATGCCAGAACCAGATGGTAATGTCAGTTTCTGGTTGTCTATTATTCCATTTACTGCACCAGTCGCCATGATGGCTAGAGTAGCTTTCGGTGTTCCCGCCTGGGAGCTTGCTTTAAGCATGGGGTTAATGGTCGTAGGCTTTCTTTTCACTATTTGGATGGCCGGTAGAATCTATAGAATTGGTATTTTGATGCATGGCACTAAAGTAAATTATAAGACTCTATTAAAATGGGTTAAAACCAATAGTTAGCCCATTATTAGTTGATCTGTCAAGCTATAGATTTCTCTAGTTTTTGAGCTTGGCAGATTTTTCTTTATCCATCTTCACTAAAATAAAATAGATTTAAAAGGATGGCGATTTATTTTTGTCTAACTTCAAAAAAAGTATGACTAATTTAAATTGATAAGCTTTCTACAAACAATAATTTACATTTTGGGTGGTATTATGATTTTTATCAGCCTACTTCCTTTAATTCGTAATGATTATTGGGTTTTTAGAGTTTTTGAATTCCCTAGAGCTCAAAAATGGGTCATCAATCTTATTATACTTTTTGCCTCTTTAATTTTCTTCCCTTCAGATGCTTATTTCTCTTTCGGCTTTTTTATCTTGATAGTTGCAAACCAATTGTATTTAAGCTACCAAATCTATCCGTATCTACCCATGGCCAAAAAGCAGATCGATTCCGTAAACCTCGATTTCAAGCCAAGTCTTAAGTTGCTAATTGCCAATGTATATCAAGAGAATAGAGAGTGGGAGAAACTTTCTTGTATGATCGATCGAGAAAAGCCTGATGTAGTCTTGCTTCTAGAAACAGACGAATGGTGGAAGAATAAATGTAACTCTTCTTTTGGACGCGAATATGTTTACCAAGTTTTAGAAGATCGTGAAAATACTTATGGGATGTTGCTATATAGCAAATTGGAGTTGAGAAACACTCAAATTCATTATTTGGTAAAGGATGAAATACCATCCATAGAAACCGATATTATATTGGAAAAGCGTGCAATTAAATTGTATGCCATTCACCCAGAGCCTCCCGTTCCTTCAGAAAACCCCAAATCCACAGCAAGAGATGCCGAAATACTATTAGTTGGAAAAAAAACTAATGCTGACCAAAAGCCTACCATAGTGGCTGGTGATTTAAATGATGTGGCTTGGAGCTATACTACAGAATTATTCTTAAAAATCAGTGGGCTTTTAGATCCCAGAAGGGGAAGGGGTTTCTACAGCTCCTTTCACGCTAAACACGCTCTAGCTCGATGGCCATTAGACCATATCTTTTGTTCAGGTCATTTTCGATTACAAAATATGAAAAGAATGGAAAGTATTGGTTCAGACCATTTTCCAATTTATGTGCAATTATACTTGGCCAAAACAAAAGATAATAGTGATGAACTAGAGGTAACTACTGCAGATGAAATTTTGGCAGATGAAAAAGTCGAAAATGGGACAGAGTAAAATCCCTATTCTCTATCTCTTGTAAAAGTAAAATTGTTAATGATCAGCTGGCCTTCGGAAGATTTGTGAGAAAGCTCAATTACCATCTGGTTTTCTGTTAAAGATTTTACTTGTAAAAAGCAGCCATCTTCTCTGTAAAAATAGCCGTCTTTGATAGATCCCACTAGCTCAAAATTGCTGATACTTGGCCAATATTGGTCGCCTTGTCCAGATCTTGAAATTAGATTCTCAGATATTAACAATGAAAATTCTATGTTCAAACTTTGATCAGAATATTGATTAATTGCTTTAGTGCAATTCCACTTTCCTTGAATTCCTTCTAAAAGATTTTGATAAACTTCCATCTTAATACAATTTATTTCGCAACAAATGCCTTCTGTTTTGAAAGCCAAAATGATCCATCTTTCTTTTGGTCACTGTGTTTTGATTTCCAGTTCCAGTTAAAGATTTTTCGTTTTTTGGTTGAAATAACTTGCCTGAGAGCGGATGGCTTGAAATACCAATATTGCCTGGTGAGTTCATGGGAACCCACCAAAAGGCAATAATTGATATAACTAAGAAAAACTTCATCCCCTAAATTTTTAATAAAGTTGGATGGTTTTTATCTTAATGGCAATACCTAATTATGGGTATTTCTTCGAAAAAGTTATATTAAATTACTTCAAAGAGCTTTCTTATTCAGTATAAAACACTCTTTTTACCCTTTCACTAATATTGGTAAGAATTTCGTAGGGAATAGTATCTATGGCACTGGCCATATCAGAAATGTTGGGGCCCTCTCCAAAAACAATCACTTCATCTCCAGCTTTGCAATCAATATTGGTCACCTCCACCATGGTCATGTCCATGCAAACATTACCAATTACGGGAGCCAATATTCCATTTATCAAGACTTTTCCTATTCCTTGACTAAATTTTCGGTTAAATCCATCCGCATAGCCAATTGAAATGGTAGCAGTTTTCATATCCTCATTTGCAACACCTCTTCTAGCATAACCAATTGTTTCTCCTTTTTTGATATGTTTTACTTGAGATATTACTGTCTTTAAAGTAGAGACTGACTGTAGTTGACCTGAATAAATGCCTGTAGGATCAACACCATAAAGCCCAATCCCTAATCTAACCATATCAAATTGGTAATCAGGAAATCGACTAATCCCTGGACTATTTAATAAATGAAGAATTGGCTTATAGCCCAAAAAGTCAACTAAGCTTTCTGCTAATTTTTTAAAGGACATGGCTTGTTGAGCAGAAAATCCATTGTGCATGGCTTCATCAGAAGCAGCTAAATGACTAAATATTGAAGCTACTTTAAGTTGTGGGTTATGCCGTAATAGCAATTGAAGCTGTTCAATTTCATGAGCCTCAAAACCAAGCCGATGCATTCCTGTATCTAACTTTAAGTGGACTTTAAGCAAGCTTTTATGATTTCTAGTATAGCTAGCATAGTCCTTAAAAATAGTCTCGCTATAAAGCTCTGGTTCAAGATTATACTGGTGAAGGAGTTCAAAAGAACGAGGATCTGGGTTCATGACCATTATAGGCAACTGGATTCCATGTTGACGCAAGATAACTCCCTCATCTGCGTAAGCCACAGCTAAATAATCTACATTCTGAAATTCTAACCAATTAGCTATCTCATGACTACTGCTACCATATGCAAATGCTTTTACCATCACCATGGTTTTTACACCTGGCTTTAATCTTGCCCTATAAAAATTTAAATTATGGGTGATTTTATTAAGGTCAATTTCTAAGACTGTCCCATGAATTTTTTGTTCTAAGCGCTGAACAATAGATTCAAAATTAAATTTTCTTGCTCCTTTTATTAGAATTAAGCTTTCTTGAAATGAGTTTTCCTTTTCATATTCTAAAAATGAGGCTGTATTAGGGAATAATTTCAAATCACTAGTATAGAATTTTTCTAACATTCTAATTTCACTACCTATTCCCACAACTAAGTTTAGCTTTTCTAGTGCTATTCTATCGGCTAACTGCTGGTATAAAACTTCAGAACTTAATCCCGTTTCTAGCAGGTCTGATAATATGAGAATTCTTTTTTGAAATTGCTTTTGCTGCGAAAAAAATTGAAGAGCCGTATCAAGCCCTACTAAATCATTATTGTAAGAGTCATCCACTAAATAAGTGCTATTTTTACCCTTTTTGGTTTCAAGCCTCATGTTTAATGACTTGATATCATTTAAAGTGTTTTGAATGACTTTTATTGGTAAACCTTCATGAAGCAAGAGTAACAGACAATGTGTGATATTTTCTAAGGATGCATAATCTTGAAAAGGAACTTGAAAGATATGGAATTGCTCTTCAAACGGGATTCTGATAGCTGTCCCGTTGTTTCTTCCTTCTGTTTCCACAAAATAGTTGGAAGTATTATCTTCAAATGACCATCCAATAAATTCCTTTTCTTCCAATTTTGGAAGACTGTGTAAAGCATTCGAAATTTCTGGAAAATCCTTGCAAAATATTATTGTAGAAGAATCTTTAAATAATTGCGCTTTTTGATGTGCTTTTTCCTCCAAACTTGGAAAACCTTCGTCATGGGCAGTACCTAAATTAGTGTAGATGCCAATTTTCGGTTTTATAATGGCTTCAAGCTTTTCCATTTCCCCCATTTTGGAAATTCCTGCTTCAATTATGGCATAATCTTGATAATGATTTAAGTGCCAAAGCGATAGGGGAACACCTACTTGTGAATTATAGCTTCTTGGGCTTCTGTAAACTGAATAAACTGATTCTATTAATTTAGCTAACCATTCTTTTACGATAGTTTTACCATTACTACCCGTTATCCCAATTAGATTGCCTTTAAAGTTTTTTCTCTTGTATCCTGCCAAAGCTTGGAGGGCATTGATACTATTCTCCGTTTTAAAAAAATTCGCCTCAGGGTATTTATCAACTTTAATTTCTTCATCAATAATGAAATTTCGAATTCCATTAGAATAAAGATCCGCTATAAAGTTATGACCATCGTGCCTTTCCCCTTTAATGGCAATAAACAAATTTTTGATGTTGGAAACAGCATTTCTACTGTCGATGAAGATGTTCTCAATAGTGTAGTCTTTCTGGAGTTGGCAAATCTCTCCATTCAGAATAGTAGGTAGCGATGAGAATTCAATTTTCAAGGATGGGTTGGTGTGAATTACTAATTTCAGTAGTACAAAAAAGCTTGTCTAAAAGTTTACTGCAACAAAAAGTAAAACAGTATTGAAGACCAAGTTGACCTCTATTAACTTTTAAACAAGCCTGAATAATAATTAAATAAATTTATTCTCCAGCGTTTTCTGGTTTAGCTGAAAGGTTTTCTAAAACTTCCTTCAAAGGAACTCTTACGCCTTCTTTGTAAGGTACAATCCAAGCTTCTTTAACGCCCATTTTTCTCAAAGTCTTTTTGAATTTATCAGCTTCCCAATAATCTCTAAATCGACCTAAAGTAATTCTCTGCAATCCATCCTCTGTTTCTTCTCCACTAAAATTAGGGTTGTTTTTGAAATACTCTGACATGTCAATATTTTCAAATGCACCAACTTGAACCTTGAACCAAGTTCCACTTTCATCTAAAGCTTCTGGCTCTTCATTTTGCGCATTTTTTGCTTTCTTTGCCATTTCATTAGCTCTTTGTCTTTGAGCTTCTGCCATTGCTTTTGCTTCTTGAGCCTCAGCTTTTGCTGCTGCAATTTCTGCATTTTTATTGCTTAATTGGCCTTGCAAATTTTCTACTTGAGCATTTAAGCTAGCAACAGAGCTTTTAAGGCTTTCATTTTCTTCAACCATTGCCTTCATTTGCTCAGGATTTCTTTTCAGCTCCTTAGCCATTTTCTTCATTTCCTTCTTTTCTGCTCTGCTTAACTGAGCAGAAACTGAAAAAGCCATGCAAAAAATCATAAGGATGGCGATTAAACTTATCTTGCTTTTCATATTATCGATTCGGTTTATTCAAATTTGTACAACTAAAGTAAGTAAATAACTATTATAAAGACAAATAATACTATTTATTGTTTTTTCAAACTGCCAATCATATCCTCTGGTTTTACCCATTGGTCAAACTCCTCTGCAGTCAAATAACCTAGGTTTATAGCTTCATCTTTAAGCCTAGTGCCGTTTTCATGAGCCGTTTTAGCAATTTTAGCAGCCTTTTCGTAACCGATCTTTGTGTTAAGAGCAGTCACTAACATTAAAGAATTATCTAAGTGTTCTTTAATCCTCTCGTAATTAGGCTCAATTCCTACTGCGCAATTATCATTAAAGGAAACGCATGCATCTCCGATCAATCTGGCAGATTGTAAGAAGTTAGCTGCCATTACAGGTTTAAAAACATTTAATTCATAATGCCCTTGGGTTCCACCAACAGTGATGGCCACATCATTACCTATTACTTGCGCACAAACCATTGTTAAGGCTTCTGCCTGAGTCGGATTTACTTTTCCTGGCATAATAGAGGATCCTGGTTCATTTGCTGGAATAATAATTTCTCCAATTCCAGATCTTGGTCCAGAAGCTAATAACCTGATATCATTTCCAATCTTATTTAAGGACACCGCTATTTGTTTTAATGCCCCATGAGATTCAACTATAGCATCATGTGCCGCTAAAGCTTCGAATTTGTTTTCAGCAGTTCTGAAAGGCAAACCAGAAAATTCAGCTATTTTTTCAGCTACTAATTCAGAATATCCATCTGGTGTGTTGATACCAGTTCCTACAGCAGTTCCGCCTAGTGCAATTTCAGATAAATGATCTAAAGTGTTTTTCAATGCTTTTAAACCATGCTCCAGTTGAGAAACATAGCCCGAAAATTCTTGACCTATCGTTAAAGGAGTGGCATCCATTAGATGAGTCCTTCCAATTTTCACTACTTTTTCAAATGCCTTCGATTTCTCTTTTAAAGTATCTCTAAGTTTTTCAATGCCGGGGATTGTGGTTTCAATTACCATTTTATAGCAAGCGATATGCATGCCTGTTGGGAAAGTATCATTTGACGATTGAGACTTGTTTACATCATCATTAGGATGCACAATCTTTTCATCGTCATAAGTTTTACCTGCTAAAATTTGTGCTCTGTTCGATACCACCTCATTTACATTCATATTTGATTGAGTACCAGAACCAGTTTGCCAAATAACCAAAGGAAATTGATCGTTGTGTTGATTATCTAAAATTTCATCACAAACTTTAGAAATTAAATCTCTCTTTTCTTGGCTAAGGACACCTAAATCGTGATTAGTGTGGGCAGCTGCTTTTTTAAGATATGCAAATCCATGAACTATTTCCAAAGGCATGCTAGCTTCAGCCCCTATTTTGAAATTATTTCTACTTCTTTCCGTTTGGGCTCCCCAATACTTTTCAGCGGGCACTTTAACGTCACCCATTGTGTCTTTTTCAATCCTATATTCCATTACAAAATGCTTTTTTCGATTAATAGCGTAAAATTACAATTAATCGCATGAATTGCTATGATTAACTGCTAAAATAGAAACACTAACAAATGAATATAATCAAATAGAATATTAAATAGTTTATAATAATTTAGCTTTTGATGTAAAATTCCAATAATTTTGCCTCACAACAACACAAAGGCTTGAATGAATAACTTATACAGAAGGCTAATGATCAGTTTACTAATGATATTCGTTTGCGTATTATCAGTAAGCTATTGCCATCAATTAAGAAGAGGGGGAGAAAAAGTGATGTCTTCAGTAAAAGACTTATCTAATGTTTCCGCTGCTTATGCAGTTTTCCCCTAATTGATTCCATTTACTTTTTTGGGAGAAAGAATAAAAATTCTGATATCGCAATTTTTACTGAAATTATTGTGCCCTAGAGTCTCTTAATTAGTCAAAACACTAATTACACTTATTTAAATTAAGCAGACATTTAAGAATGTTGCTTCCGTATAATTCCTCCTTAAAGTGACTAAATCAAACTATTTGAGCATTATTTAAATCTAATCTAAATAAAATTGCTTTTTTATTTGTAACCAATCTAAATAAAATTAATTTTGCATCATCATTAGAATCAATCTAAATACAAATATTAATTTTGCACAAATGAAAAATTTAAGATTACTAGGATTAGCACTTTTAGCAGTATTTGCTTTCACAGCATGTGACGATGAAAACACAGCTGGTGAAAATGAGGAAACTTATGAAATTCCATCGACTTATGATTTCGAAAATGTAAGCTATTCTGGCCAAACTCAGCGTTTGGATATGTTAGAAGAATTAACCGTGTACATGAAAACAGCAAATGAAGGTGCTGTTTTAGATGCACAAAGCATGTTGGACATGTATGCTAACGAAAACAATGCTTTCTCTAAAGCAGAATTGAATGAATCAACTAAGCAGTTAGAAAACAAAACTGTTGAATCGGATATCAGCAAGTTTCAAGGTTTTATTAGAGAGTTTGCTGCTGCAACAGCTGAAGCTAATGGTGGTGAAGGAAGTGATGGTACTCCTGGAGTAGTTACTTCAAACGATGGCTCCAAGCAATACTTTTTTGATGCGAATGGCTTAGAGCATATCCAACTAATTGAAAAAGGCTTAATGGGTTCATGCTTCTATTTCCAAGGAGTTTCTATCTACTTAGGTTCAGGAAAAATGGATGTAGATAATGAAACTATTGAAGCTGGAAAAGGTACAGCAATGGAACACCACTGGGATGAAGCTTTCGGTTATTTTGGTGTCCCAACTGATTT
This sequence comes from Marivirga tractuosa DSM 4126, assembly GCF_000183425.1. NCBI lineage: Bacteria > Pseudomonadati > Bacteroidota > Cytophagia > Cytophagales > Marivirgaceae > Marivirga > Marivirga tractuosa. The sequence continues at coordinate 2,853,861 of NC_014759.1, read as the reverse complement.
CCCTTCCAATACAGATGGTATCAGATTCTGGGGCAAATACGCAAACGGAAGAGATGCATTATTAGGCTCAAATGAAGCGGCCATGAATGCTTTCATAAAAGGTAGAGCAGCTATTTCAAATAAAGATTTAGATACTAGAGATGAGCAAATTGAAATCATCAGAAATGAATGGGAAAAAGTTTCTGCTGCAACTGCAATTCATTATTTAAATGAAGCTATTGCAGGATTTGCTGATGATGCTATCAGAAACCATACTTTATCTGAAGCTTGGGCATTTATTCATGCATTAAAGTATAACCCAAATCAAAAAGTAAGTAACACTGAAGTTCAGAGCATTTTGGATGAATTAGGTACTAATTTCTACCAAATCACTACAGAGCAAATTAATGCTGCAAAAGCAACCTTAGTGGAAGCTTACGGATTTGAAGATATTCAAGACCAATTATAAGACATAATGAGATATTTCAAATTTTCTTTCTTCATAATGTTTATCACTTTTTTCACTGCCTGCGATAATGACTCTGGCAGTGAAAAAGTGAATTTTGACAGAGAAGCATTTCTAGAAAATATGGCTGATCATGTTATCCAGCCTTCAATTGAAAAATTTGCTTCAAATGCAGAAGGATTGAGTGCGGCAACCAACTCTTTTAGCACAAATATTTCTATAGAAAGCTTAAATGTTTTAAGATCTGAGCTTAAAGAGACTTGGCTAAGTTATCAGCATTTGGCCTTTGTGCATGTGGGGCCAGTCTCTAGTGTAAATTTGAGGGATCGAGTAAATATCTTCCCTACTAATACTGATTTAATAGATGAGAATATAAATTCTCAAAATTATGTTTTAGGTTCTGCTGCAAATGTAGCGGCTAAAGGTTTTCCAGCCTTGGATTATTTACTTTTCGGAACAGGAAGTACTGAAGAAGAAGTTCTGGCTTATTTCGGAAACCCCGATTTGGGTGAAAATAGACTGCAATATTTAATTGATTTAGTAGAAGATATTCAAACTACTTCCAATCTAATTTCAGAAGGCTGGCCTGATTACAGATCAACTTTTGTTGAAAATACGGGAACTGATGTTGGGAGTGGCACTAGTTTGCTAGTCAACGAATATAATTTTCAATTTGATATAAGAATCAAAAATGCAAAAATCGGATTTCCTTCAGGTGGAAACCCTAGAACTGGCGGAGTAGTCTCACCTCAAAATGTTGAAGGCTATTTCTCAGGTTGGTCAGGTGAATTAGCACAAAAAGCCGTTAATTCTTCAATTGCCGTATTCAAAGGTCAGCATTTTAATTCCTCTGAAGACGGTCTTGGATTAGATGATTATTTAGATGCATTAGATGCTAGAGATCGAAATGATCAATTATTAAGCCTAGCAATTATTAATAAGTCTACTGCCGCTTTGGAGGAAATGGAAAAAATTAATGCGCCCTACAGCGAGGTTGCTACAACAGAAGGAAGTCAGTTGGTAAATGTTTACAATGCATTGCAAGCTGTAATTCCCCTAATAAAAGTGGACATGACTTCCGCTTTATCTGTTTCAATTACATTCCAAGATAATGATGGTGACTAATTGGTTGCCAACATATCGATTCAATCAAGCAAAACACATTGCACCATTAGCTACTTTCCGAGTAGCTTTTGGTGTTATGATGCTAGCCTCCATAATCCGCTTTTGGTCGAATGGCTGGATAGCAAAACAATACATTGAACCTGAGTTTTATTTTCCCTATTATGGATTTGAGTGGATACAATCATGGGGAAACCCAGGAATGTATATTCTCTTTGGAATTATGGGAGTTGCCGCTGTTGGCATAGCTTTAGGAGCTTTTTATAGAATTAGCGCAGCGCTTTTCTTTTTGAGTTTTGTTTATGTGGAGCTTATTGACAAAACCAATTACCTCAATCACTACTATTTTGTAAGCATCATTGCATTTCTATTGATTTTAGTGCCTGCAAATAAGGCTTATTCCATTGATGCTTGGCGAAAAAAGAAGCAAGAACTCTATGTGCCTGCGTGGAGTATTGATATTATCATTTTACAGTTAAGCTTGGTTTATTTTTTTGCTGGACTAGCCAAATTGCAGCCCGATTGGTTGGTGGAAGCCCTTCCATTAAAAATTTGGTTGCCTTCAAAGGCAAATACACCACTTATCGGTACGCTACTAGACTATAAGTGGACTGCCTATTTTTTCAGCTGGTTTGGTGCATTTTATGATTTAACCATACCATTTTTTCTATTGTGGAAAAGAACAAGAGTTTTTGCTTACCTAACAGTAATAGCTTTTCATTTTATGACTGCCGCACTGTTCCAAATTGGTATGTTTCCATATATCATGGTAGTCAGCACATTAATCTTTTTCTCAGAAGATTTTCACAAAAAATTATGGGCAAAGCTATTTCCTCAAAGACAAGAAAAGTTGTCCGCTTCAGCTGTATTTGGAACTCCAGTTGCTTTAAAATATTGCTTTGCCATCTATTTCAGTTTGCAAGTTCTATTGCCTTTCCGCTATATGCTTTATCCCGGTAATTTATTTTGGACGGAACAAGGCTATAGGTTTTCATGGCGAGTAATGCTGATGGAAAAAGTTGGCTACTCAGAATTTACTGTAAACATTCCTGATAATAATAAATCATTTAAAGTATTTCCACATAAATATTTAACTCCAGTTCAGGAAAAAATGATGAATACACAACCAGATATGGTTTTACAATTTGCCCATTTTTTAAGGGACAAATATCAAGCTGAATATAATGCAAAAACAGAAGTTTTTGTAGAAAGTTATGCCAGTATAAATGGAAAGGGAAGTCGTCCTTTCATCAGTCCAAATGTGAATTTGGCATCTATTAAAAGAGGTTATCAAAATAAAAATTGGGTTTTACCCTATAATCAATGAAGAAGCAGTTTTTCTATATTACAATTTTGTTGATCAGTATTTTTACTAATTCGCTGTTGGCCCAAGGTTTAAAAGGAACAGTAGTTGATTCCGAAAGTAAAAAAGCCATTGAACTGGCAGAAGTTTTTGTTTTGGACAGCCAAGAAAAGGCCGTTACTGATTCTCAAGGAAACTATAGACTCAATTTGCCAGCAGGGAAACACAAAGTCGCTGCATTTTACCTAGGAAGACAAAGTCAAATTAAGGAAGTTCAAGTCAAAGAGGATTGGCAAACCATCAATTTTTCATTAGATCCTTTATTAGAAACATTGGAGGAAGTTAAAGCAATTGGTAAAAAGTCAGAGGTTTTTAATGTTACCAGGTTGAATCCGGTAGAAGGCACACTGATTTATGAAGCCAAGAAAAACGAGGTTATTTCAATTGACCAAATTAACGGAAACCTAGCCACCAATAATGCTCGCCAAGTATTTGCGAAAGTTCCAGGATTAAATATTTGGGAAAGTGATGGTGGGGGACTTCAATTAGGAATCGGTGGGAGAGGATTAAACCCCAACCGAACATCTAATTTCAATACCAGACAGAATGGCTATGATATTTCTGCCGACCCATTAGGCTACCCTGAAAGCTATTACACCCCGCCAGTAGAAGCCCTTTCTAAAATTGAGGTGGTAAGGGGAGCGGCTTCTCTCCAGTATGGTTCGCAGTTTGGAGGAATGATCAATTTTCTTTTCAAAAAAGCCCCAGAAGACACGCCTATTCAATTCCATACTAGAAACACCCTTGGCTCATTTGGTCTATTGAGTTCTTACAACAGTTTATCAGGCAATACTGAAAAGATGGACTATTTTGTTTACTACCAACGGAAACAAGGTGATGGATTTAGAGATAATGAATCTTTTGAATCCAATACGCTATTTGCCGATGTTAATTTCGACATTGGAGATAGATTGTATCTCTGCTTTGAATTCACTCATATGGACTATCTAGCTCAACAAGCAGGAGGGTTAACAGACAGAATGTTTGAGGAAGATCCACGACAATCTGTTAGAGAGCGTAATTGGTTCGGAATACAATGGAATATTCCAGCAATTATTTTGGATTACAAAATTAATACTTCAACTAAAATTAACTGGAAAACCTTCGGATTAATAGGTTCAAGAAAAGCATTAGGAAATCTCGAAAGAGTAACCCAGGTAGATTTTCCTGAAGAAGAAAGAAATTTACTGTGGGATGATTACGAAAACTTTGGTTCTGAATTGCGTCTATTGCATCGTTACGATTTCATGGGTCAAATTCAAGCTTTAGCGATTGGTGCGAGATATTTCAAAGGTAATACTCAACAAAGACAAGGATTAGGCCCAGCAGGCTACGATGCTGATTTTCAATACAACAATCCTAATAATTTAGAAGACCTGTCATTCCGCTATCCTTCAGAAAACATTGCGCTATTTGCGGAAAATATCTTCAATATTAATAACAATTTGAGTGTTACGCCTGGTCTAAGGTGGGAACATATTAGCACCAATAGTTCTGGATACTACAGAAATATGGTGGAAGATTTGGCTGGAAATGTCATTTCAGACACTACTATTTATGAATCTAAGACTTTAGATCGCTCTTTTATGCTAGCGGGTCTGGGAATAAGCTACAAAACACCTGCAGATTTAGAAGTGTATGGAAATATTTCAATGAACTACAGGGGTATAAACTTTAATGATTTAAGAGTTAACAACACCAACATTTTGGTTGACCCTAACCTTCAAGATGAAAGTGGTTATAATGCTGATTTAGGGTTTAGGGGTAATTACAGTGATTTCTTAAATTTTGACTGGAGCTTATTCTATTTAGCCTATAATGACAGATTAGGCGCCCTATTGCGCTATGATGATGCCATTGACGGTTTCCCAAGAGTTTACAGATATAGAACTAATGTGGGCAATGCAGCTATTGCAGGTGTAGAATCCTATACTGAAATGAATTGGAGTAAATTTCTCTATCCAGATCCCATTCATGAGTTTTCCACATTTATAAATGCAGCATTTATTAGAGGACGATATGGAAAAGACAATCAGGAAAGTTCAATTGCTGGAAATAAAGTAGAACTAGTGCCCGATGTAAACATTAAAACCGGTATAAACTACAACTGGAAAAGCTTTTCATCTACTTTACAATTTACCTATTTGAGCGAACAGTATACAGAAGCAACAAATGCTGAAAGAACTGCAACGGGCGTTGATGGAATAATCCCTTCCTTTCACGTTTTAGATTTAAGCGCTAAATACAAATACGAATTTGCGCAGTTGGAAGCAGGTGTTAATAACTTAACCAATAATTACTATTTCACCAGAAGGGCAACAGGCTATCCTGGTCCTGGAATCATTCCTTCTGCAGGAAGAAATTTCTATGTGACTTTAGATTTAAAATTTTAAAACTTATTCAATTTTTTCTGTTTTTTTTGATTGGGCATGAAAATCCAACAGAAAAAGAGCAATAAGAAAGAACGGTACCATCACGATTCTATAACGAGACAGGGTTCCAAAATTATAGGTTGAAATCCCCACCCCAAAAGCAAAAATAATAGCAAAACCTAAGCAAAAAAGAATTATGGGAGACTTAAGACTTTGTCCGATATGCACTAATTTGTTTCGGTAGAAGAGCCGGATAGTCAAGCCCAATAAAAATAACGCTTCCAAGGCGGACAGTAACATAAGCGGATTGTTTACTTCCCATAGATAGGGACGAAATAATGCTACATTAATAGCTTGAGGAGCCAATTTTATCATGCTAGCAAAAGTACCATCCAATTCCCCTAATGAGTAGCCAGAACCTGCGTCTTTTCCCGTCCAATATCGGATGTCATAAGCCGTTACTTGAGCAGTTTCAGCAATCTGATCTAAAGCATATCTTTTATTATCTTCACCAGCCTTAAGTGCAACATAATAGGCTAAGAATATGCCCACTACTAACATAACTGGGGCAACTATGGCTCTTGCAACAGTGGATCGAATTCTTCCAATTCTATACAAGAAAAACCACAGTATTAAAGCTGGCATTAGGCTTAAGAATATATATAGCTTCACTGAAACAATTATATAAATTGACAAACTCAATAGTATACTATTCCAGATGATGTTTTTTCTTTCAAATACTAATTGTATAAAAGCATAAACCAAAAAACCTGTTGCTCCTAGCGTGACAGTATCTTTCAAAATTCCTGAGCCCCAAAAGAAAACAGTAGGTACGAAAAAAATAGAAATGGCAAGCCACTTATTTAATTCAGGATAGATTTTGTAAAATGATTGGTACATTAACCATAAACCCCAAAAAGAGAAAAAAGCAAATAATAAGGCAACCGAAGAATAAGTATTGTAGGTTAGAACTCCAAAAATAGCAGCTATTCTGACTATAAAGTAGGATGTCTGGTCTCGATACATCCAAATTTTAGAAGAGTATTTATAGGTATCAGCATCAAATTCTCCATTTGCAGTTAAAAGCTTTAAGCCCGCTGAAAAATTTTCATAAAACGCATTAACTATATGTGCTGCTCCATGAGTATAATAACTAAAGGTGTCACCTCCGCCATAATAAAATTGGTAAATCAAACCAACTCCAATAGCTCCCACCATTTTTAATAGAAGTGCAGGAAAGAAATATTTTTTAGTTTCTTCAGTGGCTGATACTTCTCTTAAAAAATAACCCAATAGCAATAATACAAAAAGGGTAAGAGGCGCTATAATAAAATCAATGGGTTTCACTGCTCTAAACTACAAATCTTTCAGCTTATCTCGTGCATTTTTATGAACGCCTTGCTTTCTGCTGGCTTTACTTTTTGTTTTCTTATAATATTCCTTTGCTAGTTCTTCATCTCCCTGCTCTTCTGCAATTAGTCCAAGATGGTAAATACTATACAAATAATAGCCTGCTTCCTCTTCCTCTACACTTTCAGATGCTAACATTGCTCTTTTGTAATAATGCTTTGCTTCATCTAAGTTTTGCTTACGCTCATAAATTTGACCTAAAAAGAAACCTGCATATCTACCTGAGGTTCCACCATATCCGGCTTTAGCACTGTCAATACGCTGGAAAATTTCTAAACATTCTCGCTCAGCATCATTAATTTTTCCTGCTGTATACAGCAACCTAGCATAAAACCGGTGAAAATATGCGTTTTGAGGATAGGTTTCGTGTAAGTACTCCGACAACTGTAGTCCTTTTTGCAATTCGCCTTCGTCCAAAGCCCATATTCTCATTAAAAAATATTGTGCCTCAGTTCGTGTGTAAAAAGCATTTTGGGCAACCTGAGTTAATTGTTTTACACCTAACTCTTTATCTCCATCCTCGAAAAACCTTAATACTGGCTTTAGAATAGGATAATGTTCTGGCACCCACTCTACATAGTAATTATATAAAGCATCCCCAAAAAGAAATTCCGGACTCAGATTTTTATTGTTCTTGCTGATTTCCATAAAATCCAAGGCTTTTTTTGCGGCAAAAGTTGCTTTCGTCCAACTTTGGTTTTCTGCATAAAAGCGTCCTTTAAAACCATGAATTGCTGCCAAGAAAAAAGCTGCTTCCATGTCCTCCTCATCTTTTTCAAACATTGACTCCGCATAAAATTGAGCAGTATCTAAGTAAGCTATCATTTTTTCATTATCGGGATGTAAAGAGGGTTCGGGTAAAATTTTCCACCATTCATTAAGTCCATAAAGAAAATAAGGTAAGGGGTGGTTAGGGAAACGATAGCGTAACCATTTAAAATCCTTTTCAACCTTATCATGCTCTGCATTATATATTGCATTTACAGAAGCATTCACTTCCATTTGGATATACATATTATTGAGCAAAATGGATGAATCTTGTTCCATCACATATTGAGCTTTTGCACCAAAAGCCAATAAAACTGCCAAGAAGAGTATAATTAATTTATTGATCATAAAACTTTTAAAACTGCTGTACAAAACAAGGTGGTTTTCAGGGTAATCCTATAGAAAAGATTTTAGTTTTCAATTTACATTGGTAAAAGGCAAATATAATATATGTAACATTAGAAAATATAAAAAGCCCGATCGAAACCGGGCTTTGTTATTTGTTGTAATATGTATGTGCAATTAATGTGCCATTTGCTTTTCCTTAAACTTCTTGATTTGTCTTCTTAATGCTTCCGAAGCGCTATCTATACCAGCCTCAAAAGAATCACTTTTCTCTTTTGCAAATAGCTGGTTTCCTGGAATATTTAATTTTACTTCGACTATTTTGTTTGCGTTATTAGAATCCTTGTCCAATCTTAAAAAAACTTCTCCATCAATAAACCGGTCGTAGAAGGTCTCCAGTTTGTCAATTCTTTTCTGGATGAAATCAATTAATTTTGCGTCTGCGTCAAAGTGGATCGAATGCATTTGTAGCTTCATGATTTTTGTGTTTTACGGTTAAACTTACGCTTTAGGATGTGCTTGATCAAACACTTTTTTGAGTTTGTCAAGCGAATTATGGGTATAGACTTGTGTTGCGGCTAAGCTGCTGTGTCCCAGCATATCTTTTACTGCATTCAAATCTGCCCCTTTGTTTAATAAATGTGTTGCAAAAGTGTGCCTCAGAACATGAGGGCTTCTTTTACTGATCGTTGTGACCTGATCTAAATATTTTTTTGTTATCCTGTTTATCAACATCGGGTAGGCTTTGCTTCCATTATTAGAAACGATTAAAGGGCTCTGCCCGTTGTGCGAAAACAATTCTTTTTTATGAAAAATATACTTATCCAAACGCCTACCAATTTCAAGATGAAACGGCACTACTCTTTCTTTATTTCCTTTTCCTAATATTCTTATAGTGCCAGCTTGTCGATTGAAATCATCTTCTTTCAAACCAATCAATTCTGCTAACCTCATGCCAGTTCCGTATAGCAGTTCCATTATCAACGCATCCCGGTTTCCTTCAAAATCCTCTGGAAATACTATATGAGACAATAAATTATCCATCTCTTTTTCCTGAACAAATTGAGGTAGTTCTTTAGCTGATTTTAATGCCTTTATTTTCTGAGTTGGGTTTTGGTGAATTGCTTCTCTTGAAATGGCAAATTTGTAGAAACTGCGAAGCGCAATAATCTTTCGATTGATGCTTCTGGGTTTTACACCATCTTGCATCAAATTAACAACCCAAGACCGAATATGTCGGTGCTCGGCTTTTAGTAAGTCGCAGGTTTGAAATTGATCTTCTAAATACTTCGAAAATTGATCTAAATCGTTTTGGTAAGAAACTAAAGTATGAGAACTGTAGCGTTTCTCAAACTGAAGATATTTGAAGAAAGTATCGCGCATAAAAAAAGTTAGTATTCGATTCCGCAATTCAGCGAATGAATACTAACTTAATAAAATTATTTGATAAAAGCTAACTTAAATTAGCTATCTAAATCCCTCATTTTTTGCCTATATGCTGCACGGATAACTTCCTTTCTTCTTGCAACAGAAGGTTTCACAAAGTGTTGACGAGAACGTACTTCTTTTAAAGCACCAGTCTTTTCAAACTTCTTCTTAAAGCGTTTTAAAGCTTTGTCAATCGATTCGTTTTCTTTTACGTTTACTACGATCATAATTTACACCTCCTCTCGTGAATTTTCTCCCAAAACAGTAGCTTTTTGTTTATCAATGAATTAGCTATTTGTTTTGAGGACTGCAAAGGTAGAATGATTGTTTTGAAAAACCTAATTCAGTTGATAGTTCCATCTATTTTCAATCAAGAAATTCACTTTAAAAAATTACACATTCTTCTCTTGTCTAAAGCCATTGTAAGCCGCTATTTACAATCTAATGATAGAAGCATTTTATGATTCTAGCATATATTAATCGAATATTTGTTTAGCAATAGGAATCATGAGATGAGCTGTTATGCTCAATGTTTTCAAAAAACCAGCTGATGGATTACTAATCAAAACAGATTAGCTGTACTATAACAAATGACTCTATAATTTTATCATTATATTTGAAACTAAATCATTGCGCCATTAAAAGATCTTCTATGAGAAAAGTCCTACTAACCATTTTAATACTTAATATTTATGTTTTTCATATTTTAGGACAAGTTGTAAATGATCAATGGAGCCCACGAATAAAGGACTTCGGAAATGTGGAAGCAATTGGCAACGATCAACAAGGGAATGTTTATGTTGCTGGATACTTTACGGAGGTTGACGGAGTCGAAACAACCTCTTCTCATTTGATAAAACTAAACTCCGAAGGGGTACTTGATACCACTTTCAATGCCGATATTAATCTTGAAAATGCTCCTGAGGGTCCCCCAGTAGAAGAAAATGACTACAAGATTAAATTCATAGTTCCTCTGGAGAACGGGAAAGTTCTTCTTGGAAGAGAAGTTCATCATTACAGAATATGGCTTACGAGATTAAATGCTGATGGGAGTATTGATGAAAGTTTTCATATTGAACCCATAGGTGCTGAAATGCGATATTTGAATGAAATGCTTGTATTAAAAAATGAAAAAATCTTACTAGCTGGTATTGGCATACACAGTGATAGTGAAAAAGCGGATGGCTCAACTGAAGTGTTTACTGATAGATTAATACTATTAAATTCAGACGGTACTAAAGATGCCTCATTTAAAGGGAAGTATGAAAACAGAAACTATCCTATTGGTCTGGGAAGGGATTTACCAAATATACAGGAGCTCTCAAATGGTCAAATATTAGTGGCGGGGGTATTTTCTGAGATTAACGATGTTAATGTTAGAGGTCTTGTAAAAATTAATCCAGATGGGGCGGTTGATGAAGCATTTACCAACTTTACTTCTGGTGACTACAATAATTTATATTATGACTTTGAAGTTACTTCTGAAGACTTAATTCTGCTAACTGGTGATTTTGATTCAATCAACAATAACTCCTATAAAGGATCAGTGGCATTGAACCCGGACGGCACAATAATGCAAAATATCAATTTGAATATTTATAATTATCAGCAAAGCGGGAGTTTTCGTAGCACTAGTAATTATTTGAAAGGTTTTCAAGATGGGGGAGTAAGCATTATCGCAAATGATATATCTAATGGGAAGACTAAAATATTTATGTTTAATAAAGATCTTAATCTTTTGGATAGTATTGCTATTGACCATACCTTTCTTTCCAATAATTCATTGACGTTTGATAAAGCTTTACAAAAATTCTATCTTTTAACCGGATCGTACAGCAATAATAACGGAATCATAAAATCTGGTTTAAAAAGATATTCAATTAATGGCGCTAGAGACACACAATTTGAAATATTATTATCTCAAAACATTAGTCAAATTAGCAATTTTGTAATTGGTAGGAATGGAGAAGTATTTGGAAGTAAATTTTTATATCAAGGAGCCACCTCATATTTTGATTTAATGAAATTCTCCGTTGGTCAACAACAACCTGACCATATGAACCAAGATCAGCCTAAAAGAGTAATTCCGTTTAAAAATACAGACTTACTCTTAATACAAACAAGCACAAATGATATTAAGATAATTGATTATTCAGGAGAGGAAAAAGATAGCTTCGATTATCAAGAAAGTATTTATAGTATTATAAGTATCAATATAAGTGAAAATGACGATGTTTTTATTACCTATTCAAAACCTACCGAACAAGGCTATACGCCCTATGTAAGAAAACTTCAAGCAGATGGATCCTTTGACCCTGATTTTGAACTCCTTTTAGAGGATGCGATTTACCCATTTAATACTATTAAGATTAATTCAGACAATATCATTACAGCCGTTTTTGAAAGTACTGATACAAATGAAAAATATCAGATTATCACATACGATATAGAAAACAAAGTAAAAGAGAGTAAAATAATTGACCCACAAATCAACCCCTATAAAAATGCAAAGCTTGTGGGTGATTCATTATACTTATTTGATGTAGAGCTAATAATAATAAACGACAATTTCGGACTTGAATATAAGATTTATGTTTACGACATTAAAACGGGTGAAAAAGTCAATACACTCACTTTATATACTCATGAAAGTTCAAATAACGATGTGGTAAATAATTTTTTTCTAACTGATGATAAGAAGGTGATATTTAACGTCTCTAATTCAATTTTTAAGTATGACCTAGAAGGAGAAAAAATTGATGAATATTTTGAATTAAGCTTTGAAGGGAATCTAAATCAAATGAGATATCATGATAACTCTATATACACTATAGGAGAGTTTTCATTTATGAATGATGTGCCTGTAAATAATCTCGTAATTGTTAACCTAAAAAACACTGTACTTAAAAAACCTAACTTGATTTTAGCTGATGTTCAAGAAAAAAAGAACATATCTCTTGAGTGGCTAGGAAACAATGAGACGGAAGATGGTTATTACATAAATTGGGGTGTTGGAGAAAGCTCATCCAGTAGGATAAGAACTGTATCTACAAACACTTCTGCAGTTGCCTATGAGCTTATTTTAACTGAAGAAGAATTAAAAGAGTTTGACAGCAATACGGATGAAATTTGGTTTAATGTCGAAGCATTTAATGAGGCAAATATATCTGAGCCTTCTAACAAGCTTAGTGTAAGCTATGCAACTGTAACAGCAAATGAAAGTAAAAAAACTAAAAACATTACCTTTTTTCCTAACCCTAGTAGCGGAAAATACTTTATCAATGAAGTTGAATTGGATCTTAAAGACTCATTATCTTTCTACTTAGTAGATATGTCTGGTAAACTTATTAAGAAAATAAATCTTGATGAAAGAACTATATCTATATCGTTAGAGGAACAAGACTCAGGGCTGTATTTTTTGATACCCACTAACTCGAATTATAAGCCAATTAAACTTATTAAAAAATAAAAAAGGGGCGTTTGCCCCTTTTCCTCTTTATATTTTTTATCTAAAACTATTTCAAAATAGATCTACTGATTACCAGTTTCTGAATTTCAGAAGTTCCTTCTCCGATCGTACATAGCTTAGAGTCTCTATAATATTTTTCAACAGGATAGTCTTTGGTATAACCATATCCACCAAAAATCTGAACTGCCTCCACTGAGTTTTTAACCGCAACTTCAGAAGCATAATATTTTGCCATTGCAGATTCTTTAGTGACACTTTTACCATTGTTCTTTAAATCAGCAGCTTGGAAGGTTAATAATTTAGCCCCTTCCAGTTCAGTTGCCATATCTGCCAACTTAAATGCAATGCCTTGAAAACTTGATATAGGCTGGTTGAACTGATGCCTTTCTTTACTATATGCTAAGGCTGCCTCATAAGCACCTTCCGCAATCCCAAGAGAAAGAGCAGCTATTGAAATCCTTCCGCCATCTAATACTTTCATGGCTTGGATGAAGCCTTCCCCAACATTTCCCAATATATTATCTTTATGAACTCGGCAGTCTTCAAAAATCATTTCAGCGGTTTCTGACAAACGCATTCCTAATTTATTTTCTTTTCGGCCTCCTTTGAAGCCTTCAGTTCCATTTTCAATAACGAAAGCCGTCATGCCATGAGAGTCACCAATCTCTCCAGTTCTCACAATAACTACCGCAATATCTCTAGATATGCCATGCGTAATCCAGTTTTTAGCACCATTGATTACCCAATAGTCACCATCTTGAACAGCTGTGGTTTTCATATTTCCAGCATCTGAACCAGTATTAGGCTCTGTTAAGCCCCATGCTCCAAGCCATTCAGCAGTTGCTAATTTCGGCAACCATCTTTTTTTCTGTTCATCATTGGCAAATTGCAAAATATGACCTGTACATAATGAGTTGTGTGCAGCCATAGATAAACCGATCGAAGGATCTACTTTTGCAAGCTCCATGATAGCAGTAACATATTCTTCGTAACCAAAACCAGCGCCACCATATTCTTGTGGCACTAAAACGCCCATTAGGCCTAACTCACCCAACTTTTTCATTACTTCTATTGGGAAATATTGTTCTTCATCCCATTGATCTCTTTGTGGGGTAATTTCCTTTGCGCCAAAATCACGCACCATTTGTGCGATCATTTGTTGGTTCTCATTCAATCCAAAATCCATAAATATTTAATTAGTCGTTTCCTGAAATAAATTCAAAGATAATCAAGTTTGTATTATTTACCCAACTAACATTAGTTAGGTTAAAAAGGTTGGAATAAAATAGGGTTTTTAGAAGTGGCTACTTATTCCTCAATCTTAACATACTGGTATGCACCTATATCTGGGGAAGCTCCTCTCACTTCTCCTTGGATATCAGTAGCAATCTCAGTGGACAAGGCTGAACCAATAGCAGGTGAATCTTCTCTCAAGCGAAAATCTTGGTTCCCCACTTCAACAAAAGAGGGTTCTTGGTTTCTAATTGAATTGTTCTCGCTAAGTGCTTCAATGGTGCTGCGGAATAAATTATGGGAAAATGAAAAGTTTAAGTTCCCATCTTGTTGCTCAAAAAATTGTATTTCATCTGGTATTCTTCCATATATGATGTTGTTCAACAGTTGAACATCCATTGCTGCCAGAATTTCATTGTCATTATTATCTACAGCTAAATCCGAAAAGAAAGCAGCTGGATCCTCTCGAGTAGTATTATTAAAATAATTAGCAATAGTACAATGCGTATAGTAAGCACTCCCTCCTCCAGTGTGTAACACCGTACCTGAAGCAGTGTTATAAAAAACAGAATTTAAGGCAGCAAAATCACTGTTTAAAGAAATTACAGATGATATAGCCATATTTCCCACAAAACAACTCTCCATTGTTAAATCTGGCTCATTGTCTGGGTCAAAAATATTTAAATTAACTCCAAAAAGAGCATTTTTAATAGTAGTATATTTAAAATAATTGTTCTTACTTCCTTCCAGAAAAACAATTCCGCCCCATTGTCCAGGTGAACTTGCAAATGGTTCATCTAACCTGTCGTTAGTGAAAAAAATGGGATTTTCTAGATTTCCTTCGGCCTGTAAGCTACCGTTTACTACTAAAAATGTTTCTGTCGCACTGTAAATTCGAGCACCAGCTTCAATGCTCAATACACAAGAAGAATCCACTTGGATTACACCTGATAAAACGTAAGGCTTATCCGAATTCCACCTGGAATTACAAGCTAATATTGTATCCGAAAGATAGTTTGCATTTTGACCCCAGGCTTCAAAAACTACTGATTGTGCATTGTTTTGGTTTACTACTTCCAAATAATCTCTGATTACAAAAGGATTATTTTCGTTCCCTTGATCAATATTTGCTGAAACTAACAATAGTAGACTATCTTCTGCCAACAGTAGCTGATCAGAAAAGGAAGCTTGCGTCCTACCATTTAGAGTCAATTGAAATGCTTGACTTTGATTTCTGAACTCAATATTTGAAATTTTGACCGCTTTACTAGAAGGATTCTTAATTTTTAGACGTTTTGTAATGCTTAATCTTTCAGCAAACAAGGTGTCAAATTGGAGAGTATCCGTAGAAAAAATCAGGTTTACAGGTTCTGTTGTTGGTTCTGGTTCATAGGAACAAGAGGCAAATGCTAAAATAGACAGCCCACTAACCACTAATATAAAGGCCTTATTAAGCCGTTTCATCCAGTTTGCTGGCATTTTCGGCAATCTGTAAATTTTCGATAAGGTCTTCAATTTCACCATTCATTATATTCGGTAAATTATGAACTGTATAGTTGATTCTGTGATCCGTTACCCTTCCTTGAGGATAGTTGTAAGTTCTAATTTTATCTGATCGGTCACCACTACGTACAATACTTCTTCTTTGTGCGCCTACTTCCTCATTTTGTTTTGCTAACTCTATTTCATACAAACGAGAACGCAATACTCTTAGTGCTTTATCAAAGTTTTTAATTTGTGACTTCTGGTCCTGACAAGTTACTACTAGTCCAGTTGGTTCATGAGTTAATCTAACGGCAGAATAAGTAGTGTTTACAGACTGTCCCCCAGGCCCCGATGAACAATAAGTATCTTTTCTAACATCATTCATGTCAATTTCTACCTCAACATCATCAATTTCAGGCAAAACAGCAACTGTAGCAGCTGAAGTATGTACTCTTCCTTGGGTTTCCGTTTGTGGCACTCTTTGGACTCTATGCACACCAGACTCATACTTTAAAGTTCCATATGCATTTTTTCCTGTCACGGTACTAATAATTTCTTTATATCCGCCAGCAGTTCCAAAAGTTAAATCGAGGACAGTTAGATTCAAACCATTTTTATCACAGAAGCGCTGATACATTTTAAAAAGATCGCCAGCAAAGATGGCCGCTTCATCGCCCCCAGTTCCGGCCCTGATTTCCAAGACCGCATTTTTAGAATCATTAGGATCTTTGGGGATCAACATTTTCTTCAATTCCTCCTCAAGCCTATCTCTTTCTGGTTTTAACTCCTCCCACTCCATTTTGGCCATTTCCCTAAATTCAGGTTCTTTTTCGTTCTCCAAAATATTCTTGGCTTGCTTAATATCATCTAAAACTTTGGTATAGGCATCGTAGACCTCCACTACCTTTTCCAAATCAGCATATTCTTTACTGAGTTCGGTAAATTTTTTCATGTCGGCCATAGCATCAGGCTGAACCATTAGTTGGCCCACTTCCTGAAAGCGTTCTTTCATACGTTCTAGTCTGTCTAACATCAAGCAATCAATTTATCTATGCAAAACTACTAAATATTAATCAATAGAGTAAAGCCCAAAACACATCATATTTTAACATAAATATAAGTTGCCAGTAGAATTCAAAGGATTTTCAATGCTGTTCAGCGATTATTACTTCTTTTTTCACTGAAAAATGACTACTTTTTCACTTTAAAAATAAATAGAAGTAGGTTAAATTACGCTTGTATAATATAACTTGCATTAAAAATTAAAGAATCAGAGAAACTCATTAACGGATGCGTCACTTAAAAATCGTTCCCTTATTATTAATATTCCTTTTTATAGCAAAGGTCAGTACCGCTCAAGAAAAGAACTACCGATTTCATAAGGTGTTTTTTTACAGTTTTACAAAATATATTGATTGGCCACAAGAAAAAAAGAAAGGTGATTTTATCATAGCGGTAATGGGAGAATCAGCAATTACGCCATTATTAAAAGAAATGGCAGAAATTAAAAAAGTAGGCGAGAGAAATATAAAGGTCGTTCAGCTTGACAAAGTAAACGCAGGTGACTTTTATCATATATTATTTATTCCTTCGGAACAAAACCAAAACTTCGGAGCTATTAAGACTGCACTAAATAACCAGCCATGTTTGTTAGTGACCGAATCTGAAGGCATGGCAAGAAATGGAGCCATGATAAACTTTAAGGATGTAAATGGCAAATTACGATTTGAAGTAAATACTCAGAAACTGGAAAGTTCAGGTTTAAAAATGTCTCAAGAACTAACTCGTTTTGGAGAAGAAATAAATTAAATATTACATAAAACAAGATGCATAAATATTGGATTGAATTTATAATTCAATAAAATTCATTAAGTTTAAAAAAGAATAATTTTTAAAGGCCAAAAGATGAAAAACTTTCGATTTACTATTGGTAATAAGATATTGGGTGGGTTTATAACCCTTATATTAATATTTATTGTTTATGCTGGTATCACCATATTTACTGTCTCTCAAAACAGTAATTTAACCGCAACTAATTCCAATGTAATTAAGCCTTCTTTAACCAGCATTAAAGATTTCAACCTTCTGATTATCAGATCAAAAATGCTAGTAACCAACTGGGTGCACCTCCAAAGTGGCGAAACCGACAAACAAAGTTTGCGAGCTATTCATGAAGAGGAATATCCTGCCATGAAAGAAAAGATTACCACTTTAAAAGAAAACTGGGATAACAAAGAACAAAAGCTCGAAATGGATACTGTTTTCTCAGAATTTGAGGACTTGCTAGCCGTTCAGAAAGAGGTGATGGAAAGTTTAGTGACTTTCGAAGATTATGAGGATCCCATCGTGAAATTTATGGCTTCGGAAACAATTGAAAGAGAAGTTATCCCAAGAACAGATACTGTAGTTGCACACCTGAACGAGATTCTTGTACAAAAACAAAATGAATCGGAACAATATGAAGCCAATGTATTAGATTCCTCCAATAGTTTGAGAAACACATCTATTATTCTAGGAATAGTCTTTATCGTATTAGGATTAATAGGCGCTTTCTGGTTGGCTTCCTCTATCACTAAACCTGTAAATTACATTAAAGATATCATTGTAAAACTAGGAAAAGGAATACTACCTGAAAATAATGATAGGAAATTCGGTAATGATGAAATTGGTGAAATGGCTGTGGCTGTGGGTCAATTAGTAGATGGACTAAAAGACACCTCATATTTCGCTGAAAATATCGGTAATGGAAAATACGATTCCGATTATGAGCCTTTAAGTGAGGAAGATGTTCTAGGAAATGCTCTTATTAACATGAGGGGCAACTTGCGTAAAGTGGCAGAGGAAGATAAAAAACGTAATTGGTCAACAGAAGGCTTGGCCATGTTCGGAGATATTTTAAGAAAAAACAATGATAATATTTCCCTTCTTTCAGATGATATTATTTCAAATTTAGTGAAATATACCAAGTCCAATCAAGGGGGTATTTTTGTTATAAATAGAGAGGACGATGATGATCCATTCTTAGAATTAACTGCCTGCTATGCATGGGATAAAAAGAAATACTTAGAGCAAAAAATCTACGAAGGTGAAGGCTTAACAGGTCAAGCCTGGTTAGAAGCTGAAACCATCTATATGACCGAAGTTCCTCAGGACTATGTGATGATTACTTCAGGATTGGGCGAAGCAAATCCAAATAGTGTATTAATTGTCCCATTGAAGGTTAATGATGAAACTTACGGCATAATAGAGCTCGCCTCATTCAATGAATTCGCTGAACACGAACGGGAATTTGTCGAGAAAATTGCTGAAAACATTGCATCTACTATTTCTTCTGTAAAAATCAATGAAAGAACTTCCAAATTGCTGGAAGAATCGAGAGAGATGACAGAGCAAATGCGTTCACAAGAAGAGGAGATGCGTCAAAACATGGAGGAGCTTCAGGCAACACAAGAAGAAATGGAGCGTGCTCAACGTGAAAGGGAAGACAAGGAAAAAATCATCAACTACACCAATATGATGGTTGAACTTGATGGTTCTTTTTATATTAATAGCACCAACAACGTGGTTTCAGATAAATTAGGCTACTCTTCTTCTGATTTAAGTGGAAATGAATTGTCTAAAATAGTTGAATCCAAAGATGCTTTAAAATCATTGAAGGGATCTTTAGAAGCTGGTAAGACGTGGTCCGGTGTTCTAAAACTAAAGAACAAGACAGGAGATATAGTAAATGCTCAATTTTCTTGTGGGCCATTGAGTAGTCAAGATTCTGGTGGAAGCAGTTATCTGATGATAGGAGCTGTAGTTTCAAATGAAGAATTAATATAATATGTCTTTTTCAACCAAATTATCATTGGCCATGGTTCTTTTGATAGTTTGGGCTTGTGGTTTTTCGACTGAAAAAAGAAGACCCAAACGAATTGAGGATACTCAAGAAAAAAGAGAAGTAAAAAGAGTTTCTGAAGCTGACATCATCAACAGAACAAGAAAGCTTGGGGATTCTATCACGAAACAAGCAGCTTCCGTATTCATGAGCAAAATATCCCAACAATATGCCGAAGGTGGATATAAAGCCGCTGCTAAGTTTTGCAGTATGCAGGCTTATCCACTAACGGATAGTTTAGCGAATGAATACAAAGTTTTTCTAAAAAGGGTCAGCAACAAAAACAGAAATCCTAAAAACATTCCATCTGTTATAGAAAAGCAAGTTTTAGAAGCTTACGAATATTCAGTTAAACAAGGTGATGATATCGCAGCAAACGTTCAATTTATCCGCCCAGGAGACACAATACTTTACAATAATCCCATAAAAATACCCTCTGAGCTTTGTTTGAATTGCCATGGCAGCTCAAGCCAAATTTCTAAAGAGGTTCAGGCCATCTTAAAGCAGGAATATCCAAATGATAAAGCCATTGGTTATAAAGTTGGTGACCTTAGGGGAATGTGGAGCCTCAAGTTTCTGAAAAAGGAAATCGTTCAAGGATTATAAGATTAAATTTTTCTTGCCTTCTTTTAGGGGGGTCTAGAAATTTTTTTCTCTAATTATAAAAATTGAATTGAAACAGAAACTCATTCAACAATTTTATCAGGATTACCAAGAAAAGCTAATTAAGTTTGCTTTTGCTTTAATGCGTTCTCAGGAAAATGCTGAGGAAGCCGTACACAACGTTTTCCGTAGATTATGGGCTTCTGACAAATTATCAGAAATCGAAAAACCCTATCCTTACCTCATTCAATGCACCAAATTTGAAGCTTACGCCATCTTAGCTCAAGAAAAGAAACAAAAGGAAGTCAATCTCCAATTTCTCAAATCGGAAGCAGAAGAGAAAAGGCTAGTGGAAACTAATGAGAACAGATTAATACAATTGCGAACAGCAATCGATTCCCTCCCTCCAAAGTGCAAAAAAATTATGCGGCTAAAAGTTGATGATGGCTTAACTCATCGAGAGATTTCTGACTATTTAAAGCTTAGCAAGAAGACAGTAGAAAACCAGGTCACCATTGCCATCAAAAAAATTAAAAAATATCTAAGCGATCATTAGGGGTAAAGAGACAATTCTTCCTCTACTATATAGAATTAAAAAAATGAAAAACTCTTATTCAAAAATATGGGGCTATTTAGAGGGTAAACTATCAACAAAGGAGGAGGAAGAGTTGATGAATTGGATAGGTGAATCTGAACGAAATTCAGTTTTTTTCAATCAGGTTGTCGAAGATTTCAATGAAATCAGCCTTCCTTCTTCTAGCCCGAAACGCAACACAAAATGGTACTGGGCAGCAGCAAGTTTATTATTGCTGTTTTCTTTGGCCTTCTGGGTTCTCGATTCAATTGATTCCAATAGCCCTGCACAAAGTTTTGTGTTATCAGATGGCAGTCAGGTCAATCTTACTAAAAACTCATATTTTGAATTCGATTCATTAAGCTTTGCATCAACCAAATGGATTAAAATAAATGGCACTGCTGAAGTAAGTACTGAGCCGGATGAACACTTATTAATTGAAACTCCAAATGGGTATTTGATGCTTGAGGGAAACTCTTCTTTACAAATTCAGACAATTGAGAAAAAAGAAATGAAGGTCTTTGTTAATAAAGGAAACATAAGGTGGTTAAACCCATCAGTTACACCGGAGGAAGTGTCATTTGCTGGGGGAGAAAAATTGCACTTTACAAAAGATGGTAAAACTGTATTATTAAATAATAAACATACTACCAAACGGCCCCTTTTTATTTTTGAAAACTATATGAACCTTTAAATTCATTATGATGAAAGCAATCAAACTAATACGCCTATTGCTAATAAGCACCTATTCGATTACTGCATTTTCCCAGACAAAATGTACCGATCAGCTGTTGAGTTTTACATCCACTCTTGAACCTGATTCCTTAAAGGTTGATCTAAACCTGATTTTATCAATTAAAGCTTATGAAGATATTCCCTTTTACGAAGAAACCAGATTTACGTCTTCCTCTAAAAATCCACAATACTTTGTGATAAAGAAAGTTAATCCAGATGCTTCTTTAAAATACAAGGTTTTTGACTGGGACAATACTGAAATTGAAATTGAAACGATTGAACTAGAAGAAAAAGGAGAATTACTTATTTCTTTGGATAAGCATCAAAGCGGTAACTATAAACTTGTATTGTATTCTAAAAACCCTGATGGCAGTTGTATTAGCCTTTCAAAACTGAAAAGAAAGCGGGAAGGAGAAATTAAAATTCCCATGAGCAATCTCAATCAAACTACAGATTTGAAAGCACTGACCTTCTTGAAAGAATACAGCTTGGATATAAAAACGGATGACCTACCTGTTCTTAAAGAATATACCTATGTGTTTACAAAGGGCACTGACTATTATTTCCTATGGGAGGACAATAAAAACCTTGAATTAAAAGTAACAGACCTTAAGCGGGAAAAGCAACCTTTAAATGAAGTTGAGGATAAAAACAACCTAATGAAAACTCATTGTGAAAGGACTGGGATATATTATTTTATTATTTATGCCAAAGAAGGGGTGAAACAAAATGCTAGACTGAAATTATTTTATGATGAACAGAGTAAAAAAAACTCAAACTAAAAGAATGCCTTCATTTTGTCCTGTGTTTTTAATTGACTTAAATAATCTGAAGAAAGCGGTTTCTCAATATAATCGATTACAAGATCATAATGCTTAGCTTTCTCGCGGTCAGCAGTATTAATGGAGGATGTTAAAATTATAACCGAAACATTTTTGTTCATGCCTTTTTCTATAATGTGATCCATAAATTCCCAACCATTTAAAATTGGCATATTTATATCTAATAATACACAGTAATGCTTACTAGCGTTAAAATAAGTTTCAAAGTACTCTACTGCATCTTTACCATTGTAAAAACTCTTTGGATCTAAGTGAAACTCATTTTCTTTTACATAAACCTGATGCAGAAAAACAGTCATGTCATCATCGTCAACGATTAAAACCTCAAAGTTCTTTTTAGGTAAAGGCATTTTTTAATTTGGTTATATACAATTTAGAATATTAGATTGAAATCCAAACTACGTAAGTTCAAATACCAGACCTGAAGTACAGTGAAATCACGTCTGCAAAAAAGTTACCACCCGCAGCACCATGTATTTCCTCAGGACTTACATTCGTAAATGTATAAGTTTCAAATAAAACTTCGGTGCTTCCATTATCTGTCATATTATTATATGCATCAACAGAATTGAAATAGGGCACTAATTGATCATTTTCATGATGATACAATTTTATTGGAGCCTCTGCTTTCCAATCATGGATGTCATTATCTGCTAAAGCTAAAGAAAACTCACTGTTTGGGTCATTAACTTCAGCAATAAATTCTTCCGTAAATATTTCTTGTGGATTAGTGTTACTTAATGCGAAATAACCGTTATTCTTTACTTCGCTTGCATATGGTTCCTGCAAATAATAATCCATTCCCCTCTGCAAGTAAACTCTATCGTAAGTATCCATCACCCATAAGTAGAGGCTAATGGAAAACCCTAAATCGCCTTCATAATTGAATATATAATCTCCAACCGCTGATTTATGATATGCACCTGCGCCCATCGCACTTCTAGTGATTGTAAATACATCGCTATGGTTTTCTTCTATATATTTATGTAAAGCCATAGTTGAATTTCCTCCTTGAGAATAGCCAAGAAGGTATAATTCTTCTTCTTCGGTATCATTATCTGTTCTAATTTTTACATCTAAGAATTCAGCATATTCTCTTGCTGCTACAAGCATATCATAACTTGTTGTTGCGGTGGTTTGGGCATGTTCATAAGGATGAAACATATCTTTAGTACTTCCATAACCAATATAATCTGGAGCAGAAATCATATATCCATTTGCTGCAAAAAGAGATGCTGACAAATGAATTTCGGCATTATCAACTGACAAATAAGAAGGTGCTCTACTTTCCTGATCAATCTCTGGGTTTGGGTCTTTTGCTAAAGTACTATGTTGAAAACTTGTTAATTTAGAAGAGCCGCTTACAATTGGAATCAAAATTAAGCCTGAAGCCTCCACCTCTGTTCCATCATAGTTTTCTGTCATGTAAGTAATCTTATGGGCAGTTATATCAAAATTGATAAATCCACTGGCAGGATTATTTTCACCAAACCGAGCAGATATTTCTTCTGATGATATAGAATCTAAAAATTCATAGCTTACAACATGTTGGAACTCAAATTCATCTTCCAGTTCATCTTCCAATTCATTATTATCACAAGCCCAAAATAAAAGAGGCATAGATAAGAAGAAAAATAATCGTAGAAACTTATTAGATTGCATAGTTATGTGTTGTTTTCAAAATATCCTTGCATTATGAAATGCATTTTATAAAATAAGTAAGCAATATATCGAAATAATATAAACTAAACATTATGCTCCTTCAAGAAATACCCAAAAAAGAGGATATACTAGCTGCAGAAAAAAGAATTCATGATTATGTACACCGCACTCCCGTATTTACTTCAACCCAACTAAATGAAATGTTAGGAGTAAACGTATATTTTAAATGTGAAAACTTACAAAAAGTTGGGGCTTTTAAAATGCGTGGCGCATCTAATGCTGTTTTGTCATTAACAAAACAGCAGCTTAAAAAAGGGGTTGCCACTCATTCCTCAGGCAATCACGCACAAGCTATAGCACTAACAGCAAAAATAGCAAAAATACCTTCTTACATCGTAATGCCTCAAAATGCTCCTGAGGTGAAAGTTGAAGCGGTAAAAAAATACGGTGCTGAAGTTATTTTTTGTGAGTCCAATTTAATGGCAAGAGAAGAAACCCTAAATGATGTAATTGAAAAAACTGGGGCTACTTTTATTCATCCCTATGATAACTACGATGTAATTGCAGGGCAAGCAACCTGTGCTAAAGAAATGATAGAGGATACTGATCACTTAAAAGCAATATTTGCACCAATAGGTGGGGGTGGATTAATGGCGGGAACATTACTCTCTTCTCAATATTTTGGACATAAAATACCAATTATTGGGGCTGAACCACAAGGAGCCGATGATGCTTATCGATCATGGAAGGCAGGAAAACTTATTCAAATGGAAAACCCAAATACCATTGCGGACGGGCTCAGGACTTCAGTGGGAGAGCGAAACTTTCCTATTATTCAAGATTACATTACTGATATTGTTACCGTAAGTGATGCAGAAATAATTGAGGCCATGCGTTTAATTTTTAATTATTTAAAATTGGTGGTTGAGCCTTCGGGTGCTGTTCCGTTTGCATCTATGATGAAAACTGCCGAAAAATATAAAGGAAAAAAAGTAGGAGTAATCCTCTGTGGTGGCAATGTAGATTTAAAAAAGCTCCCTTTTTGATATAGCATAATTGCAAACTAGTTTTAAAGGTTTATGAAAGTTGTTCACCGCTATTATATTCTTCCGAAAAGAGACCAAAAAAGAAAATTATGGTCATTTGTTTTCAATATGTTGATCATTATTGCGGTGATTGTATTCATGGCATGGAGCACTAGTCTTTGGGTTTTGTTGGTTTTAATTCAGCCAGTAATCTCCATTTTTGCCTCATTTATTGATGTTCCTACTGGCAGAAATAGTGGCCAAATAGTTTATTATTCCCCTTTACTTTTGTCATCAGCAGTAAAAAACAATAGCATTCATTTGCACGGGGGAACACTTTTCGACTACTACTACACCCTTAGCATTCAAAAGAGCGAGTCCAGAAACAAAAAGACTATTCTCTACAGCTACATGGAAGGGCTTTTAAATTTATTGGATAGCTTTAACGAAAGAAATGACGATTTAAAAATAAAGGCAAATGCTTACTTTATAAATCCTCACACAGCATCGAGGCTAGGATTTAAAAAGGTACACACCCAATCTTTTCAAAAAGTCATCATGTTTTTAAATTACTTACCTATCACCATCAGTTATTCTATTGCCATGGGTAAATTAAGTTTTCCCAATATCTTCTCCCTAAAAAGTTACGAGTGTCAACTTGCGGATTTAAGGCAAAACCGGCATAAATTAGAATCAATGTTTGAACGCATTAAAAAATGATGATAAAAAAAGCCTTAATCGGTAAATGTAAAGCTGAAATAATTGCCAAGATAAAAGCAATTGAGCAAGAGATGGAAAACCTGAAAATTTCATTGGGTGCTGAAACCAAAAGTTCGGCTGGAGATAAGTATGAAACGAGTCGGGAAATGATGAATCAGGAAAAGGGTAAATTACAATCTCAAATGGCTGTCTTAAATCAACAATTAGAAACCCTGAGCAAAATTAATACCTCTATTAAGCACCAGAAAGTATGTTTAGGATCAATAGTTAGAACATCAGCAGCTTTGTATTTTATTTCCATCTCATACGGAAAAATAACAATCGAAAAAGATCAGGTTTTCATGATTTCTGCCATTACTCCTCTTGCTCAGCAGATGATTGATAAAATGGTAGGGGAAGAGGTGGTTTGGAATGGCAAAAGTATTTTGATTGAAGAAATAGAATAAGCAAAAAAACAAAATGCCGGTATTCAGGTTTTATCATTCAAAATGCTAAAAACCAATTTTTTACATATTGCAATAACTGTAGTGCTAATTTCCATTTATCCTTGGTTGGAAACCCTCTCATTTGAGACTCAACTGCAGATCACCTTAGCTATGATTTTTCTTGTGGGAATTCCACATGGAGCCATTGATCACGTTTTAATGCAAAGAAAGAAGCCGTCTAAACAGGATCAATTTAGTTTTTATGGTTTCTATCTAGGGCTAATAGCAGTTTATGTTGGTTTATGGATTTTACTTCCTTATTTAAGTTTAGTCTTATTTTTCTTGATCTCCTTTTATCATTTCGGACAATCACAGTTTAGTGATATTAACATCTCTGAAAAGAACATCATCAAAAAAGCACTTTATCTTTTGTGGGGTGGGTCGATTATTAGTGGTTTGTTTTATCATCATTATGAGAAACTGATTGGCTTCTTTTCTGAAACCTCACATTTTTCTGCCACTTCTTCAGTAATTACTGAAATAAATTTAATGTTTTTCTTTCTTATAAGCAGCATTATTACTGTGGTCTTGATGATTATTATAATAGTAGGTAAAGCTAAAAATAGAAATAGATTTGGTACAGAGCTTGTAATATTTTTACTTCTACACTTAGCCTTCTTTACTATTCCCCCCTTGCTGGCTTTTTCTCTCTACTTTGCTATTTGGCATTCTTTGAAAGTGCTTTATCAAGAATATATTTATCTTGGAAAACAGCGCAAGAAATTTGATTTAAAGAAATTTATTAAAGAACTGCTTCCTTATTCTGCTATAAGCATAATTGGGGCTTCTACTTTACTCTTTGCTTTTTCTTATTATAAATTTAATATATCACCCTTTTTCCTCACCATTATTTTTCTTTCCGTTTTAACATTGCCACATAGTATTGTCATGGATAATTGGTATCAAAAATTTCAAAAAAGGTCGTGATTATTTCATTCCTGGCAGGCTTATTCCTTTTAGTTTTCTGTAAAGGTTTATTGCATATCGATCTGTCATACCACTAATGTAATCAATACACAACAAACTGATTTCATAAAGACTAGCCGTATCGGTAATTAGTTCTTGATAGGTTTCGGGCAATAATCTGAAAACCGTTAAATCCTTTTTACTGGATTCTTCAACGCCTTTTTGAGCAATGGCTGCCCCTAAAAACTCTTCCAACAAACCTTCTAAAACTCGGTGTCCCACTACTTCGGTCTCCAACACCAAGTGAGATCGGTAGATTTTCTGAATGGATACTTCTATGATATTACTCAAAACTCTTTTTGAAGGAACTTTACTCATTAAAGCCGAATCAAACTTTCCAGTCAAAATGTCTTCTTCATTTTCCATGAAAACTTCAGCACATTCATTAATGAGTTTATTGATACATAAAGCTCTTAAATAAGCTATCTTTTCATTTTTGCCTTTTGTTTTTTCTAGCTTTTCCGGCAAATAGGAGTCTCCTAAAACATTGGCTAACAAATCACGAGCCTGTTCATATGAAACCCAGCCCAAACGGCAACCATCTTCCAAATCAATTACATGATAGCAAATATCATCAGCTGCTTCTACTAAAAAGGTAAGTGGATGCCGGACCCAACTCATTTCGTTAGACAAGCGAATTAAACCTAACTCATTGGCCAGTTCTTCGAAATATTGCTTTTCTGTCTGGAAAAACCCATATTTTTTCTGGCTTTTTCTGCTGTCATCTTTTTCAAAAAGATGGGCAGTTCGCGGATATTTGCTAAATGCCGCTAAAGTGCTGTAAGTTAATTTTATACCTTGGTTATCAGGTCTGTTGAATAATCTAAAGCCTTGTGCATTTCCCTCAAAGTTTATTAAATCTGCCCATTCTTCTACTGAAACTTGAGATTGAATCCATTTACCTAATGAACTGTTTTTGAAAAATGCTGAAATAGCATCCTCACCTGAATGACCGAATGGCGGGTTTCCAATATCATGCGCTAAGGAAGCAGCTGCTACAATAGCTCCGAAATCAAAAGCCGAATAACCTGACTCTTTTAATTCTGGGTATTTATCAACTATGGATTCTCCTACTTTTTTACCCAATGATCTTCCGACACTACTGACTTCCAGACTGTGTGTCAGCCTTGTATGTACAAAATCTTCCTCGGGTAAAGGAACTACCTGGGTTTTATCCTGCAACCTACGGAAAGGATGAGAAAAAATAATTCTATCATAATCTTGCTCGAAAAATGAGCGTGCAGAGGATTGATTGCTATTCGTACTCTGTCCTAGTCGATTTGGGTTCAGTAATTTTAGCCAGTTCATTTTTTCCATAGCTTAAAATTAATGGAAAGAATTGAAACAAGTGATTTAAGTCTTAGAGATTTGAGAGAAAAGGATAAAAAATAAGCGGTCGCAGTCTGAGAATGTGTTGAAAAAAACATCTAATACTGAGCAAGCATAAGGTAAAGGCGCGAATCTGAGCAAGAAATTAAAATCTATCAATTAATCTCTCTAAGTTCCAGAGGAACGACCCTATGGTAACTACAAACAATATAGTCCCAAAAAGTTCTGTAGGAACGACCTTACAGGAAAGGTAACGTTTGAGTTATATTGAAAGCTTGTAGGCGATAAGGTCGCTCCTTCGGAGCTTGGGATTGGTCGTCAGTTTTCAGTTACCATAAGTTGAACCCGATGGGGTCATTAACAAGCAAGTATTGGTATTAAGATTGGTCTGAAATGTTTTTCTCTTCTTCCTTGAGCTCGCGCGAGCTTCATAGCTCGTGTCAAATCAAAAAGCCAGAAGCACCCACTTTTGACTTTGTTAACTACCTATTCTCACTTCTAACAATCGTATTGTCGATATATAAATTCCTTCCAGACAGGCTAGTATAATATTCTCTCAGTTTTCTGGGGGAAGGACTATTCGTTGGGTAACCGCTTAAGTTATAAAATGAATCTCCACACTCACATTCCAAATATTGTTGACCTGCATTCATGGAAATGATGGAACAATCTTTTTCGGGCTCATAAGGGCAGGTTCTTTCAAAAGCAGCGTAATCATTTTCTGCTCTTTTGACTACAATCACGCCATTTAAGCCAACATCAGGTAAAATCACGTTTTTTTCGAATTGCAAGCTTTGGAAACTGACCAAATCAAGGTTTAGAGATAATTGAAAAGGATCGGGTAAAGGGAGTTCATCAACAAAAACCTCTGGGTTTTCTTCTGCGCAGCCTAAAAGCAATACCAGTGGAAAAAATAATAGAAAAGATAATTTCTTAATTATAGTCATAAAACCCTTTGCCGCTTTTTCTTCCGTGGTGGCCGGCATCCACTTTTTGTTGTTGTATTCTGCTTGGTCTGAATTTGCTATCATAATAGAATGATTCAAACATAGATTTGGTAACCGAAAAGTTAGTATCCACGCCTATTAAATCCATTAACCGAAAAGGACCCATTTTAAATCCCGAACTTTCCACTAATCTGTCAATTTGTTCGAAGTCGGCTACATTTTCTTCGGCTATTTTTAAAGACTCGACATAAAAATGGCGCGCCACACGGTTAACGATAAAACCAGGTGAATCTTTTGCCATCACGGCTTTTTTACCCATTTTTTCAGCCAAGGCTCTAGTCGTCTCAGCAATTTCAGGATTGGTTGCAGCACCAGAAATAATCTCTACCAATTTCATAATGTGGGCAGGATTGAAAAAATGCATCCCTACCAATCTTTCAGGATTTTGTAGCCCTGCACCAATTTGAGTGATGGGAATGGAAGAAGTATTGGTGGCTAAAATGGTGTTAGCAGAATTAATCTTTTCTAACTGACTAAAAATGTCAATTTTTACCTGCAATTTTTCAATTACCGCTTCTATGATGACATCAGCTTTCAACTGATTCATGTCAGATATAAAACTAATGTTTTGAATACAAGCCTCTTTTTGCTCAGTCGTTACTTTACCTTTTTCAATTCCTTTTTCAAGATTTTTGGTAACGGCAGTTTTGGCTTTATCTAAGGCGGATTCTTGAATATCGAAAATAAAAGTTTGGTAACCAGCCATAGCACTCATTTGGGCAATGCCCGAACCCATGGTACCTGCACCTACAATGCCAATGCTTTTGATATCATCTAATTTCATAATCTTTTTTTAGTATAGATTTTGACTAACTCAAATGCTTAAACTGATTCAAGAATCTAACATCATTTTCAGAATACAGCCTTAAATCATTTACCTGGAATTTCAACATGGCAATTCTTTCAATTCCCATACCGAAAGCAAAGCCTGTATATTCTTCAGAATCAATACCGCAATTTTCCAACACATTCGGGTCAATCATTCCTGAGCCTAAGATTTCAACCCAACCAGAATATTTACAAATATTACAGCCTTTCCCTTTACAGATGTTACAGGAAATATCCATTTCTGCACTTGGCTCAGTGAATGGGAAATAAGAAGGGCGGAAACGAACTTTAGTGTCTTGTCCGAAAAGCTCTTTGGCGAAATAATATAAAGTCTGTTTCAAATCTACTAGCCCCACATTTTTGTCCACAAAAAAGCCTTCTACCTGATGAAAGAAACAATGTGCACGAGCTGAAATGGCTTCATTTCTGAATACACGGCCAGGTGCTAAAGTCCTAAATGGAGGTTTTTGATTTTCCATTATTCTTATTTGCACAGAAGAAGTATGGGTTCTCAAAGCAATATCAGGATTACTTTCAATAAAGAAAGTATCCTGCATTTCACGAGCCGGATGGTTTTCAGGGAAGTTTAATGCAGTGAAATTATGGAAATCATCCTCTATTTCTGGTCCATCCGCCACATTAAAGCCAATTTTTTGGAAAATCTCCACTATACGATTGTGGATATAGGTAAGCGGATGAACCGTTCCCAAATTAATATTGGGAGGAAGAGTCAAGTCTACTGGGGCTGAAGATTTGCTTCCAGTATCTGCACTTTCCAATCCTGTAATTAGCTCTTTGAATTTTTCTTCTGCTAATTGCTTTACTTCGTTTACTTCCTGACCAAAAGCCTTGCGATCTTCTGGAGCTATATTTTTAATGTCGGCAAAAAGATCTCCTAATACACTTTTGCGACTAATAAATTTTAATCTATAAGCCTCCAACTCTTCTTGAGTTTTAGCCTTTGCTGCTGATATTTCAGCTTTTAATGCTTTTATCTTTTCAGACATTGAATTTCAAATCAGTTTTATTCTAAAAAAACAAAGTTAAACGAAAATGGCGGAATTTTAAATAAAGCAGCATAACATCAATAAAACAAATGGTAGCCAAAGGCTACTAGTACTTTAACCACTGAGTTGCACAGAGGCTTACACTAAGTTGCACAAAGTAACGTAAAATAGAAGTGTTTTATCTTGGCAATGAATTCTTTTGAACTATTCATGCCTCAAACATAAGTACTTTAATGAAAACAAATGATAGCCAAAGGCTATTGTTTCTTTAACCACTGAGTTACACAGATACTAACACTAAGTTGCACAGAGACTTACGCTAAGATTCACAAAAATAAAATCCGTTTAAGCTGTCACTTTGTGAATCTTAGTGAACCACTTTGGGGAACTTTGTGGTAAAACTTTGACAGCTTTAGCTGTCCTTTTGTTCTCTTTTGTCTATTGTGGTAAAAAAACAATCAGCTTTAGCTGTTACTTTGTGGTTTATTCTCGAACCCAATTAATTTTATCATTGATCGGTTTGCGTTTACCTTGAGGCCAAAAACCATCTTTAGGCATTCCTACATACAAAAAGCCCAATAGTTTATCTTCTTTCTCAAGAGCTAATGCTTTTTTGGCTTCTTCCATATAAGTGATTCCACCTGAGCCCCAGTAACAACCTACTCCATAAGCACTAGCCGTTAATTGCATATTTTGCACTGCAGCAGCCACGGCCGCAACTTCCTCAACTTCAGGAATACTATGTTTTTCATCCCTTTTCATACCAATTGCAATTACATGCGAAGCTGTAAGTGGTTTATTTCTTAAATTCTCCATTTTAGTTTCATCAAAGTTTTCATTCTTTGCTGAAACTTGCTTATAAATGTCCGCCTGGAATTTACCAAGCTGATCAAGCCCTTTGTCAGTAAAAACAATAAATCGCCAAGGCTCAGTGTGTTTATGATTGGGTGCCCAGTTGGCATTTTCCAGCATTTGTTGAACAATCTCATCATCCACTCTTTCTCCCGAATACTGTGCTGGGTAAATTGATCTCCTAGTTTGAATAAGCTTATTAATCTCGGCTGTATTATACATTTTTATGATTATCTTTTTTGCAAATTTAACCTACATTTGGAAAAAGGGTTACAGCTATGTATTTTTATTGATATTCATTCTTTACTATGACTAAAATAATTTCATTTATCTCAAGAAAAGGCGGGACTGGAAAAACTACCAGCGCTATTCATTTTGCCACCATGTTGCATAGTTTAGGGCATAAACTCGTGATGCTGGAAACTGATACCAATTATACGCTCAATACATTGAGAAAAATGGAATTGTACAAAACCGGAGCAAAAGAATCAGCTGTTTTTCCGATAATTGGATCTGAAGATCATCGAGTTTTGGAGGACATTGATCAGATAAAAGCTAAAAAGCTCGACTTTATTGTTGTGGATAGTGCCGGCAAAACCACTGATGAGCATATCAAAAGGCTAAGTATTCAGAGTGATTTGGTAATTGTACCTACCAGCTTAACCCCCAATGATTTATTGGTTACCTATCAAACGGTTGAAGATATTAAGCCGGCTTTGAATGAAAATAAAAAGTTGAAAATTTTGGTTTTACCTAATAGAGTGCATTCTGCTACCAAAATTGATACGGTCAAAGAAGCTTTATCCGAACTGGATGCAGAGATCTTAGAAGTTAAAGTACCAGCAAAAAATATATTCGCTAATTTCAGCACTATATTAGCTGAAAAAGAATTTTTGCCAATAGCAAAAGCAATCCTCGCTCATATTTAAATTAACTGAAATGGCTAAGAAAAAAGACACCTTAAAAGATTTAAATGAATTTATGAAAAGTCAATCTCCCAAGGAGGAGGGCGATAATAAAGACTACATGAGTAAAAAGCCAACAACTTTGGCACAAGTAGAATCATTAAAGTCCGAAGTTCAAAAATTGAACAAGCTTCCCGAAGGAGCATTACTTGAGGATGAAATTGCTGGGTTCATAAAAAAAACTGCCAGTGCGCATCAAATTAGTGAGAGACAAGTGCTTTATAAGGTTTGTGAAAAAGTGCTAGATCAGGTAAATCAAAAAGAAAGTGCTGATATTATGCTAGAAAACATGGTGCTCTATCTCCATCATCAAGATTTAATAATGGAAAAGCTTAAGTAAATTATTAAAACATATTTGATTATTAAAACTAGTAATGATAAAAATCTCATGAGATTTCCACAATTTCTTTTAAACTAATTTGATTCTAAAATCACGCTATATTAAAGGAGTCGTGATTTCGACCATCTCCAAAAAATAACACACCAAGGGTAAGATTACTTCTTTTAAAATGAACTGCTGTCTTTCTGAAAGATAATTAAGTCTACATACCTTACATAAAATTAGATTTTTCCAAGTATGGAAATAATGATAGTATTTAGACTATAGAACAAATTTGACTCCATATCTGTTTTAATTGATATTAGAAATGGGTAAATTGGATATAATGTATATTCAACGATCATCATTAAATCTGACAGATATGAAAAATTTAATATTACTATTCTCGGCAGTATTTTTAAGTTTCACAGTTAATGCTCAATTATCGGGTGATAGTTGGAAAGAAACAAAATCAAAAGGAAGTGGGGAAGTCACCATTACCTACAATTACTCAGGAAAGTTTATATATAAAAATGGTGATGAGTTGGATGGATTATGCATCAACATATGGGATAAATTTGTGGAATACGTAGAAAGCACCCATAATGTGAATTTGCAAGTGAATGTTCATCAGCCCAATAATGCTGTGAATTTTTCAGAATTCTATAGCAGTGTTCAAAATGCCAAAGGTGGTGTTTTTGGATTGGCAGATGTCACCATAACACAAGCTAGAAAAAGCGAGGTTCAGTTTAGTCCTTCATTCTTTTCTAATGTATCTATTTTGCTAACTAATAAATCTGTTCCTGACTTGCAGAATTTTGATAATATTTCTTCTGAATTCAAAGGCATGACCATGATTGTTCAAAGAGGTACTACCCATGAAAAGAGAGCTAAAGAACTGAAAGATAGCTCGTTTCCTGTCTTGACAATTGAATCTGTTAATTCATTTCAAGAATGTTATGAAAAAGTGAATCAAAGTGATAATTACTTTACCTATTTAGACTTCTCCTCTTATTTATCAGCTATTGAAGATGCAAAAGATATAAAAAGACATCCTGCAGGAGATAAAACAGGTGAGGAATTTGGTTTTATTATGCCAAAAAATAGTGATTGGGCACCTATAATAAATGAGTTCTTCAACAAAAATGGTGGTTTTACCAATTCTACTGAGTATAAAAAGATAGTAGCTAATTCCTTGGGTAATTATGTAGTTTCCATGCTAGATGCTATAAATGAATAGTTTTATACTTCAATTTTTGGTAGCCGAAATTGTGACAATAGAAATTTCGGCACCAGCTTTTTGTAGGGGTTCACTACAAGCTTGTACCGTTGCACCAGTCGTTAAAACATCATCCACAAGCAAAATTCTTTTGCCTTTTAAGCTTGTGGATGCTTTCTTCAATTGAAAAGTAGATTCCACATTACTAAATCGGTCTATTCGATGTTTCCTGGTTTGGCTTCTTTTATGTACCGACTTCTCTAATAACGGAACAAATGGAATTGATAATCTATGGCTTAGGCCTTCAGCTATTCTATGGCTTTGATTAAATCCTCTTTGTCTTCGCTTTTTAATATGTATGGGGACTGCGGTAATTATATCCCATTTTTCGCTATAAATGTCTGATAACTGATCACCGTAAAGTTCCCCCAACAAAACACCTATTGCTTCGTTTCCCTCATATTTCAGCTGATGTAAAAGATTTTGTATCACACTTCCTTTTTGAAACCAAGCAAAAGACATGGCATATTTCAAATTAGGAATTTCAAAAAAGCGCTTGTGCAACTGATTAGGTTGATCTGTATGCATATGGGTTTGATGAATTGAGGCTAAACAATGGCTACAAACTAGATTTTCCGACTTGCTAAGGGTTAAATTACAGGCAGCGCAGTAGTTAGGAAAAAATAATGATAGAAAATCTGATACTATTACGGAAAAGTTTTGGGTTCGTAGCTTCACAACGGCTAACTTTGCAGGTTAATTTACTATTTATTGATTGATAGGTTAATATATGAATAAAGTAGAAGAGTTCAACGAGTATCGCGCAAAAATGAATGATAAAATTGTAGGAAGCAATAATAAAATTCTCAAGCGCATATTTAATCTAGATACCAATGCGTTTGCAGAAGGTAGTGTAGATAAAAAAACCAAGGAAATGATAGGGTTATCCTCGTCCATGGTCTTAAGGTGCGATGATTGTGTTCGTTACCATTTGGGCAAATGCTACGAATTGGGTGTTAACGATGAACAAGTTTTCGAAATCTTCTCAATTGCGAATTTGATCGGGGGAACCATTGTAATTCCTCATTTAAGAAGAGCAGTGGAATATTGGGAATATTTGAAAGAAAACGGCAATGATTAAAAAAGATCTTGAACTCGAAAGAAAATGGCAAGCATTGCGGCTTCAGCTTAAAGATGCTTTAGGCAAAAAGCCTAAAGATATGAATGCTGTGTTATTTTTGATTGGAGTTCAAGAACTTGGCAAAGGCCCACACACTTTCAGCAAAGAGGAAAAGCAAGACTTAATGCATATTGCAATTTGCAAAGTATTAAGTCTCTCAGGCTTTTATGAATTGGAAGGTGTGGATGAAGCAGGTTGGCCACATTGGAAATTAGTAAAGCCGCTTCCTCATTTTGACCTGTTGGAACAAGAAAAATTACTTAAAATGCACGTAATTGAGTATTTTGAAGAAGAAATCGGCTTATAAAAATTGTATTATCTTTATAGATTATGAATATTATATCTTATAACGTAAATGGAATCCGGGCAGCAGAAAGAAAAGGGCTAAGCCAATGGCTCGAAGAAGAAAAGCCAGATGTATTTTGCTTACAAGAATTGAAAGCTAATCGTTCGGATGTAGATCTCTCAGTTTTTGAGAATTTAGGCTATCACATTTACTGGCATTCGGCAGAGAAAAAAGGATATAGCGGAGTTGGTATTTTTACGAAGGTAAAACCGAATAATGTGGAAATAGGTTGTAATATGGATATTTACGATAGAGAGGGCAGAGTCATTAGAGCAGATTTTGAAAATTTCTCCGTGCTTAACACTTATATGCCCAGCGGGTCAAGTGGTGACCCACGGCAGGATTTCAAAATGCAATGGTTGTCCGATTTCCGAGCTTATATACAAGATTTAAAGCAAGAAATTCCAAACTTGCTAATTTGTGGAGATTATAACATTTGCCATCAAGCAATTGATATACATGACCCCGTAAGAAATAAAAATAGTTCAGGCTTTTTGCCTGAGGAGCGTGAATGGATGACCGACTTCTTAAATGATGGGTTTATAGATAGTTTTAGGCATCTAAATAAAGAACCTGATCAATATAGCTGGTGGAGTTATCGATCTGCTGCAAGGGAAAGGAATAAGGGATGGAGAATTGATTATCATATGATTTCAGAGAATCTAAAAAATCAGTTAAAAGCAGCCGATATATTACAAGACGTAAAACATTCAGATCATTGTCCGATTAAAGTTGAACTTGATGTATCGTAAATTCCATAAAATATTGGAAATCATTGTTTTCAAATTCACGTTACAAGAAAAGTGAGCGAAAATTACCATATAGCTGAAATCCTTAAAAAACTCAAAGAGTACAAAAGGAAATACTATGTCAACAAACTAATAAAGGGTTTATTGATCAGCTTGGCTATATTTCTTTTCGTTCTTATAACTGCTAGTTGGCTTGAATATAAGTTACAAATGAGCAGTATTTCCAGGACTATTGTTTTCATAGTAGTCGGTATAACTTTAATATATTTTGTAACACGATACATATTCCTTCCTATTTATCATTTGTTGACTAACGGAAAAGCCTTGAGCGATAAACAGGCCGCCCTAGAAATCGGAAAATATTTTCCTGAAATTGATGATAAACTACTGAATATCATTCAGTTAAAAGAATTAAGTAGTCGACAAAACAGCTTGATTGCAGCTAGTATAATTCAGAAATCCGAAAAAATATCCATACTGAATTTCAAGGACAGTATCAGTCTTAAATCAACAAATGCTAGCTATCTACCTTATGTGGCTATTCCAGCTATTATTATAAGCTTAATGCTAATGTTTGCTCCTTACATGATTACAGAAGGAAGCTACAGAATCATTAAATTCAATGAAGACTTTGTTCCAAAAGCACCATTTAAATTTTCCATACACAATGAAGAATTAAAGGCCTTTAAAGGAGAAAATTTCACAATTAGGGCAGAATTAACTGGTGAGGAATTACCTGCTGAACTTTTCATACAAAAAGAAGAGGTCAAACAAAAATTTGAAAAGCTAAGCAACAGCCGTTTTCAGTTCAACTTAAAAAACCTCCAAAAAGATATGAAATTCCAGCTTGAAGCTGCTGGATTCAAATCAGCTGAATACGAATTAAAAGTTTTTGAAAAACCGAGAATTCAGAACATGAACATCAGCTTGGATTATCCTGATTATGTAGGTACATCTTCAGAAAGAATAATTAACTCAGGAAATTTGATTATACCAGAAGGAACGAAAGCAGAATGGTTAATCCAAAGTGCCTCGAGTGACAGAATTACTATTGAATTGCTTGATGACAGTCTTTCTTTTGAAAAAGTTAACGAGAATACTTTTAGACTGCAAAAAAACCTAACTCAATCCGGTTATTACAAATTGCATTTATTTAATTCTGAAGCTAATTATAATGAAATTATAGACTATTCAGTTGAAGTAATTAAAGATAAGTATCCTGATATAACCTTGAATCCAATTAATGACAGTATCTATTTTAGTCAAGTAGCAATTGCAGGAGAGATCAGTGATGATTATGGATTTTCTAGATTACAATTGATTTACACCAAAAGGAAGGGTAATAATATTGTTGGAACCGGAAAAATTCCATTGTCCTTTAATACTCAAGTTAGAAACCAAAAATATTTCAAAGTTTGGAAAGTTGACTCTTTGCTAAACGAAGAAGGAACTGTTTTAGATTATTACGTTCAAGTTGCTGACAATGATGGAATAAATGGGGCTAAAATTTCTAAAAGTTCAACCTATCAATTTAAATTACCAGATGAAGCAAAGATTCAGAAAGAAATAGAAAATACTAGTCAAAGTGCTGAAAATCAACTAGATAGAAACATTAAAGCCTCTGAAAGAACTAATCAAAAACTAGAAGAATTAGAGCGGATACTTAAAGGCAAAAGAAATTTAAACTGGGAAGACAAAAAGCTTTTAGAAGAAATTCTTAAGGAACAAGAGCGGAGAAAAAAGGAGCTTGAAAAAATTAAAAGAGAATTAGAAAAAAACCAAGCAAAAAGAGATCGTTTTAATAAAAATGATCCTGACTTAAGAGAGAAATCCGAGCAATTAGAAAGCTTAATGGAGGAAATGCTCAAAGATGAGAATGAGGAGCTAATGGAAAAAATAAAATCTCTCTTGGAAGAACAAAACCAATCCGATGAATTCCGTGAATCTGTAGAAGACCTTAAAAAACAAGAAAAGAACAAGCTTAAGGAAATGGAACGTATGATGGAACTCTTTAAAAGAATGGAGATTCAGTACGACATGAAGCAAGTAGGAGAGAGCCTCAAGGAATTAGAAAAAGAGCAAAAAGAATTAGCTGAAGAAAATCAATCAAAAGATCATAATAAGTCTGAAGAATTAAATGATCCTAATTCAGATCAGAATCAATCCGACAATGAACAGTTTTCTTCTGAAGAGGAAAAGCAAAAAGCTTTAGATGAACAAAAAAGAGTTAATGAAGAATTTGAAAAAATTCAAGAGGACTTAAGAGAAATCGAAAAACGTAATCAGTCTTTAAAGCAACCCAACCAATTAAAAGATACGAAAGAGCAAGAAACTGAGATTGACTTGCAGCAGCAAAACAGCCTGCAAAAAATTCAGGAAAACAATAAAAGTGGGGCTAGTGAGCAACAAAAGAAATCAGCTGAGGAAATGAAAAAAATGTCTGAAATGCTTTCTTCAATGCAAATGGGCATGGAAATGGAAATGCTGCAAGAAAACATAGACGATTTAAAAGATATTGTAGATAATCTGCTAAAACTTTCCTTCAGACAGGAAGAACTGATGAACAACTTTAAGCAAGTAAATCCTAGTGATCCCCGCTTTATAACATTATCGGAAAAACAGTTAGCGATGCAAGATGATGCAAAAATCATTGAGGACAGTCTTACTACCCTTGCTCAAAGAGTTTTTCAACTAGAATCCTTTATAACAAAGGAAATGGATAAAATGAATGAGGCCATGCAAAGCAGTATAGAAGCCTTACGAGAAAGAGATAACGGGATTGCCATAGGAGAACAGCAATTTGCCATGACTTCAATGAACAACCTTGCCCTTATGTTAGACGATGTATTAGAACAGATGCAGATGCAAATGCAATCTTCAATGGGCATGGGTCAACAATCCCAAGGCAACGAGCAAACCCCAAGCCTTTCTGAAATGCAAAAATCCTTAAATCAAAAAACCCAAGAGCTTAATGAAGGACAAAAGCAAGGCAGGCAATTTTCGGAGAAGCTTGGCGAATTAGCAGGAGAGCAAGCTAAAATTAGGAAAATGATGGAGGAGCTTGAAAAGCAATTAGGAAAAGAAGGGCAAGAAGGAGGTGAGGAGAACGGAGGAGCTCCAGGTGATATTTCTGAGGAAATGGAAAAGATAGAGGAAGATCTAGTAAATAAAAGGCTGGATCGAAGATTAATAGAAAGACAACAACAAATTGTTACTAGGTTGTTGGAGTCAGAAAAAGCAAGAGAAGAACAAGAAGAAAAGGATGAAAGAAAAGGAGAAACTGCTACAGAATATGAACGTGAGCGAATCCCTAATGCTTTTGAAGAGTATATAAAAGAAAAGGAAAAAGAAATTGAGCAGCTAAGAAATGTGCCGCCAAATTTCTCGCCTTACTATAAAAATGAAATTAATAAGTATTATAATCGATTAAAATCTAAAGAAAACCTATTACGATGAGTGAAATCAGTATAAGTATTCCGTCTCTCAGCGAGAATATCAGAATTGTTGAGAGCTTTATTGACAATGCAAAAGAGAAGTTTGAATTGGACGATGACATTTATGGCAACATTATGATTGCGGTAACTGAATCTGTAAACAATGCAATCATTCATGGAAATGAAGGAAATAAAGATAAAAACGTTTTTCTCACACTAAATATGGAAAACAATTCTATCGTCTTCAATATTTCTGATGAAGGAAAAGGATTTGATTATAATTCGCTTCCAGATCCAACGGCTCCTGAAAACATTGACAAGCCAGGCGGAAGGGGAATATTCTTAATGAAAGCATTAAGTGATGAATTAAGTTTTGAAGATGAAGGTAAAAAGGTCAAACTAAGTTTCTATATCAGTTAATGAATAACATCTACTTTTTTAAAGAAGACTGTCATTTTGATTTAAGGAAGCTACAGAAACATAAAGCTTGGCTTAAACAACTGGCTAAAATCTATGATCACGAAATAGATGAACTTAACTACATATTTTGTTCCGATAAATTTCTTCACAAAATCAATGTCGATTTTCTCGATCATGATACTTATACTGATATAATCACTTTTGATCTGAAGGAAAGTACAACAGGAAACAATGCTATAGAATCTGACATTTTCATTAGTATAGATAGAGTAACTGAAAATGCCGAGAATTTAAACTTAAACTTTAAAGAGGAGCTTGCTAGAGTAATGGCACATGGATTGCTACACCTTATTGGATTTAACGACAAATCTGAGGCAGACCGGCAGGAAATGAGAGAGGCAGAAAATAAAGCAATAGAATTATTATGAAGATTTAAGTGTTCCACGTGAAACACTTAAAATAAATTCAACAATAAATGACAAGGTGTTCCACGTGGAACATCTAATAAATAAAACATTATTATGTTTCAAGATTACGATTTAATAGTAGTAGGAGGAGGTCACGCAGGATGCGAAGCAGCAGCCGCTGCAGCAAACATGGGTTCAAAGGTGTTGTTGGCCACCATGAATATGAATACAATTGCCCAAATGTCTTGCAACCCAGCAGTTGGTGGAGTAGCCAAAGGACAGATAGTCCGAGAAATTGATGCCCTTGGTGGTTATTCAGGCATTATTGCAGACAAATCAATGATCCAATTCAGGATGCTGAACAAGTCTAAAGGTCCCGCAATGTGGAGTCCTAGAACACAAAATGATAGGATGCGCTTTGCTGAAGAATGGAGATTACAACTAGAACGAATTCCAAATCTTGATTTCTGGCAAGAAATGGTAGCCGGAATCATAGTGGAAAATAACAAAGTTGTAGGGATAGAAACCAGTATGGGTCTTAAGATAAAAGCCAAGGCGGTAGTTTTAACCAATGGTACATTTCTCAACGGATTAATTCATATAGGGGAAAAACAATTCGGTGGTGGACGTTCAGCGGAAAGAGCATCCAAAGGAATTACTGAACAACTTGAAGAATTAGGGTTTGAATCAGGAAGGATGAAAACAGGAACTCCTCCAAGAGTGGATGGACGGACTATAGATTATACCAAAATAGAAGAACAGAAAGGGGATGAACATCCTGAAAAATTCTCATTCTCTAAGGAAACGAAAATATTAGATAGACAAAGAAGCTGCCACATTACCTATACAAACCCCTTAGTTCATGAGATATTAGAAGAAGGATTTGAGAAATCTCCTATGTTTAATGGACGCATTCAAGGACTTGGCCCAAGGTACTGTCCATCTATAGAAGATAAAATTAATAGGTTTGCAGAAAGAAATAGACATCAAATATTTGTAGAGCCAGAAGGTTGGGACACAGTAGAAGTATATGTAAATGGCTTTTCTACCTCCTTGCCTGAAGATATTCAGCACAAAGCAATCAAAGAAATAGAAGGCTTTAAGAATGTCAAGATGTTCAGACCAGGATATGCAATTGAATATGATTTCTTTCCTCCAACACAATT
The DNA here is from genome assembly GCF_000183425.1 of Marivirga tractuosa DSM 4126. Lineage (NCBI taxonomy): Bacteria > Pseudomonadati > Bacteroidota > Cytophagia > Cytophagales > Marivirgaceae > Marivirga > Marivirga tractuosa. Next base: position 2,811,701 of record NC_014759.1, on the reverse strand, counting down.
AAAAACAACGCTAGAAACAAAACTAGTAGAAAACCTTTATTTTGCTGGGCAGATAAATGGTACTACTGGTTATGAAGAAGCTGCTTGTCAAGGATTGATGGCAGGAATCAATGCACACTTAAAAATAAATGAAAAGGAACCCTTTGTTCTTACTAGGTCTGAAGCTTATATTGGGGTATTGATTGATGACTTAATAAACAAAGGAACAGATGAACCATACCGTATGTTCACTTCAAGAGCTGAACATAGAATCCTTTTAAGGCAAGACAATGCTGATGTACGTTTAACTCCATTGGGTCATCAAATTGGATTAGCTTCTGATGAGAGAATGAAATATGTAGAAGAAAAACAATTACATATTGATGCCTTTATTAAAAACTTAAAAACGCATAAAGTCAAACCTAATATAGTTAACGAAAACCTGTCTAAAATCAATTCATCTCCAATTAAGGAAAAAACTAATGCCTATAGCATATTAAAAAGACCTGAAATCAGTTTTAAGGAATTACAACAAATAGAAGATGAACTTAATCAAATGATCAATGGATACAGCAAAGAGGTAATAGAAGCCTCTGAAATCCATATCAAATACGAGAGTTATATTCAAAAGGAGAATCAGATGATTGAAAAGATGAAAAATCTGGAGGACTTAAAAATCAAAGATTCATTAGATTATAGTCAAATTCCTGCTTTATCATCTGAGGCAAAAGAAAAACTTCGAAAAGTAAAGCCTCAAACATTAGGGCAAGCATCTAGAATAAGTGGAGTAACACCTGCAGATATTTCAATTTTAATGGTTTATTTAGGAAGATAAATTATGTACGAAAAGCTTAACGAGTGTCCAGTTTGTAGTGCTTCGAATTTAAAAAATCATTTGGTTGTTAAAGATCATTCCGTCAGTCAGGAAAGTTTTAACATAATGATTTGTGATAATTGCAATTTCCAATTTACTAACCCTAGACCTAGTGAAGAAGAAATAGGTAAATATTATCAATCAGAAGAATATATTTCTCATTCAGACAAAGCAAATTCTCCCATCAATTTTTTATATAAAATGGCGAGAAAATATGCCTTGGCTACCAAAAGGAGACTCATTAACTCTGTGGCTAAAGATAAAAAGGGCAGATTACTAGATTATGGATGTGGTACCGGCTATTTCCTTGAAACGATGAAAGAAGATGGCTGGAAAACTTACGGCTTAGAACCAAATGAAAAAGCAAGAGACATCGCTAAAAGCAAAACAAAGGTTAAAGCAAACATAGAAGAGCTAAATCTTAAGAACAAGAAGTTTGATATCATCACACTATGGCATGTTTTAGAACATATTCATAACATCAATCATACAATCAAGATCTTAAAAACAATCCTAAAAGAAAAAGGAAAGATTGTTATAGCAGTACCGAATATAGAAAGCTACGAACAAAGTATATTTGAAAATGACTGGGCTGCCTATGATGTACCTCGTCATTTATATCATTTCAGCCAAGACACTATGAAAACACTTATGTTAAAACACGGCCTTAAAGTAAAAAAGGTGTATCCCATGAAATTGGATGCTTATTATATCAGTTTACTGAGCAATAAATATAAATATAACAAAAATAAGTTCTTTAAATCATTCATAACTGGTTATAAATCAAATCGTTATGCAAATATTAATCGGAACAATTACTCAAGTTTAATTTACATTATCAAGAAATGATCAAAAAGTACCTAAGCTTAACGTTTATCCTAATTGTTGTCTATGCTTGTGCAACTGTACAAAGTCCTACAGGCGGTGAAAAGGATGAAAAAGCTCCAATCTTATATGAATCTAGTCCAAAAGATCAATCTACAAATTTCAAGGGGAATGAAATTAAGCTGTTTTTCAACGAATGGATGAAACTAGAACAAATCAATAAAGAACTAATCATAACTCCGAGAGCAGATATTGAATATGAAGCAGCCCTTAAAAAACAAGAGCTCACTATAGAATTAAAACAACCGCTCGAAGACTCTACCACCTATACATTTAATTTTCGGAAGGCGCTATCTGATATAACAGAAGGCAACTTATGGGAAAACCCAGTTTTAGCCTTTAGCACTGGTCCATACCTTGACTCACTTAAGGTAGAAGGTACTATCACCAAACTAATGACTCAGGAACCCGGCAAAGGATATTTGGTTGGCTTGTATGATGCAAAATCTGATACAGCCAATCTAAGAGAAGGAAAACCAGTCTACTTTACTACCACCGATGAAAAAGGCAATTTTCGGATGCAAAATCTTAAGGCCGGTAAATACTTACTTTACACATTTGAAGATAAAAATGATAATCTAATCAACAACCCCCAAGCAGAATCATATGGATTTCACTCCGATACACTCACTCTATTTGATAGCATACCACCTATAGCAATCAGCACCTACCAAAGAAATGAAGATACACTTAAGCTTAAAAAATTTAGCCCAGTAGGTAAAGATTTTATAGTGCAATACAACAAAGGCCTTTCTAGCTATGAAATCATTAACCCCAAAAATCCAGATCAACATATTTACACTAATGGTGTAGAAGCATCACAATACCTAAAAATATACAAAGAAAACTTTCCTAATTTAGAGTATGAAACCGATTCGGTTCAATTATTTATTACAGTAAAAGATTCACTTTCTCAGTCTAGAACTGACACAGTATTTTTCAAAATCAGGGAAAGTAGAATTACTAATGATAAAATAAAAATAGAGAACAAACCAAATGGCAAAACTATATCTGGTCAACAACAATTTACCTACAATCTTAGCAAACCTATTTATACTATTAATTATGACTCAATCCAATTACGAATAGATACTATACCCATCAAAACATTTAACAAAGAAGAACTACATTTCAATTTTAATAGAAAAGAAGTTCGATTGACTACTATTATTCAGGAAACTGAAATAAATCAATTAATTGATAGCTTAAAATTAGTATCTGACAGCATTCAAAATTATAATGATTCTATTCAGAACCAAAATGACAGTACTGATTCCAACATAGAAAGGAACAGCAAAAATGGTATGCCAAATAGAGACACTGGACAACTAACACGCAACGACAATAAGCCAACAACAGAAAACGCAAGTGTTCCACGTGGAAATACTACTTCGGGTACAAGTAATTATACCTTACAACTTTATACAGGTAGAGGAGCATTTATAGGAATAGAATCTGATTCTACGGACCAATCTACTACCTCTATACAATTTAAAAAAGCCGAAGATTATGGAACCATAAAAGGGGAGATTAAAAATCTAGAGTCTGATTACATTGTACAATTGCTAACAGAAAAGTATGAATTAAAAGATACAGTAATCAACAGCTCTAAGTTTCAATTCAATTATGTAGAATCTGGATCATATCGATTAAGACTAATTGAAGACAAGAATGGAAATCAGAAATGGGATGCAGGTAACCCTTTAACACTAACTCCTGCTGAAAACATATATTACTTAGAAGAAGTAATTACCGTTAAAGCTAACTGGGAAGTTATTGACAAAAACTTTGATTTTAGTGTGGATAAGACTGTTAACGAAGGTGAAGAAAATGAAGATTTATAAACATTCACTAACAAGGAACAATAGCCAAGTACGCTAAATTCCAAAAGTGTGAGTATAACTTAGGATAACTTTAATATATCGACAATTTAATCCACACAAATACTCAAACAAATTTAGATGCAGAACTTATTCACATCAAAACGATAAAGTGTTAATTCATTAAACTTCAATTGATTATAAGTTAATAAATAGCAAAGTAATACACATATAATAAAGAATACTAAACTGTAAGTCAAAATTTAATGTTTTATCCACATATCCACAGCCTTAACAATATATAATAGTTTATATATAAATAAATAATATAATATTATGTGTGTGGAGAAAGTGGATATCTAAATGAATTGAAATGAGAATATTATTTTTCACATGTTTTTATTTTGTCGCTGTAATTGCTTTACCTCAAAGTAATCAACAAATCTCTTTGGCTAATGCATATTATCAGGAAGGCGATTTGAATAAGGCAATAAGTATTTACAGGGAACTGGCCGATGAACCCCAGAACATCTCTTTTATTCACAATAATTATTTAGAGATTTTATATACAAAGCAACTTAATGATGAGACAGAAAAATATTTAAAGAAAATTAGGCGCTGGTCTCCCAATAATATCAAATATGATGTGGATTTAATTGATTATTACATAACAGTTAATGATAGTTCCACAGCAGAAAAGCAATACAAAGATGTGGAGCAAAAAGTCTTACAAAATTTAGGTTATCTCAGATCAGCGGCTCAATTTTTTATTAATAAACAGCACAGGAGCTATGCAGAGAGATTGTATTTATCTGCAAGGGAAAGAATGCGAGATCCAAATGCATTTGCCATTCAATTGGCTACACTATATCGATATAATAACCAAAAAGACAAAATGGTGAGAGAATACTTGACTTATGCACAAGAGCGACAAGGTAATTTGAGATATGTCAAGAATATGCTACAATTGTCATTAACGGAAGAAGAAGAGTTGGAGTCTTTTGTGGCATTGGTTATGGAAAATATGCAAAAGAATGACAACAAGGATTTGTATGGAGACTTGTTAATCTGGGCGCATCTGCAGTTAGAAAATTTTTACCCGGCTTTTATTCAAGCTAGGGCAATTGATAAAAGAAATCAGTTGAAAGGTGAGAACAGTATGGAAATAGGTCAGCTGGCGTATGAAAACGAAGAATATGATATAGCGGAAATGATTTTTAAATATGTAGTCGATAATTTTCCTAATTCTCAAAATTATATTCACGCAAAGCAACAATTAATAAAAACTCAGGAAATGAAAATCAAAAACCATTTTCCTATAGACACTGCAGCTATCAGAAATTTAACAGTTTCTTATCAGAATTTAATTGATCAAATTGGCTTATCGACTTATACATTGGAAGCTTATCGACAGAAGGCTTTACTTCATGCTCTTTATCTTGATGAAACGGAAAAAGCAATAGAAATGCTTAATGAAATTATTAATTACCCAAATGCAGAGCCAAATTTAATAGCCAAAGCAAAATTGAATTTAGGAGATATATATATTATTACTGATGAACCATGGGAATCAGTTCTGCTTTACTATCAAGTGGAGAAAAGTCATAAAAATGAGAACTTAGGAGAAGAAGCAAAATTGAAGAATGCAAAGCTTTCTTTTTACCGTGGTGAATTTGAATTGGCTCAGGAGCATCTTGATATTTTGAAAAATGCTACCAGACGGGAAATTGCTAACGATGCAATGGATCTAAGCATATTAATTAAAAACAACACCATTTTGGATAGTACGCAAAAGGCGCTTCGCGCCTATGCTGATGTGGATTTGATGCTTTATCAAAATAAAACGGTAAAAGCTAATCATACACTTGATTCATTAATTGAAGAATATAAAGAACATCCAATATTGGATGAATTGCTTTGGTTGAAATCTAGACTCAGCAAAGAAAAAGGGGAATATGAAATTGCTGTAGAATTGCTAAGTCAAATCGTTTTTGATATGCCTTATGGAATTTTAACCGATGATGCCCTTTTTGAAATGGCTTTGGTCTATGAAGAATTAATTGAGAATAAAGAAAAGGCTCAGGAGTATTACCAACAATTATTAACAGATTTTCCTGGCAGTATTTTCGTGGCAGAAGCACGTAAAAGGTTTAGAAAATTAAGAGGAGATTTTATTACGCAATAACATTTTTTATACTTCTATCTTTTGTTCCTCCTTCTTCAAACACCTTTTAGCTAAAACTAATAATACAATAGCCAATACAAATAATAATCCGGCAATTATGGAAATACTGTAAATCCCTTTTTCGAAATTCTGAAAGGCCAATACAAATAATGAGCTAAGCGTCACCACAAACATGAAAAACATCGGGATTAATAAAAAGCCCGCCTTCTTTCCCGATTTAATCATCCATACTGCAACAGCCAATAATGCTAAAGCCGCAAGTAATTGATTCGCAGATCCAAAAATAGGCCACAGGGTAGTGAACTCACCAGATAGTAAAAAAAGGGAAGACAAAATCACGACTACTGTGGTAGATAAAAATCTATTTTGAGTAATGCTCTGAACTTTTTCATTTTCAGTTTCCTCAAAAAATTCCTGAAAAGTAAATCTTGCCAAACGGGTGCATGTATCTAAAGTAGTTAAGGCAAAAGCCGAAATCGTAAGCGCCACAAAATTGACGGCCAAGCCTTCTTCAATTCCCAAAGAAGAAATCACAAAACCCATTCCATCGGCAAACATATTCACAGGTCCATCAGCAGATAAACTTCCTTCATAATCTGTTCGGCTAATCACCATCACAGCGCAAACAGAAATTATTGCCAAAAAAGATTCAATTAACATTCCGCCATAGCCCACAACTTTTGCATCGGTTTCTTTATCGATCTGTTTGGAAGTAGTGCCCGATGCCACTAAAGAATGAAACCCACTAATGGCTCCACAAGCAACGGTTATAAAAAGTACGGGAAATAAATACCCAATATCTTCACTTTTGAAAATGATATTACTATCCATTTTTACTTCCGGATTGGCTACAAAAACCCCAATAATTGCCAATATAATTAAGCCATATAACAAAAAACTGCTGAGATAATCTCTTGGCTGCAATAAAACCGACATGGGCGTAACCGATGCCACAAAAGCATAAGCCAATAATAATCCTACCCAAAAAACATAATTCAATTCAAATGGAATATTGTTTCCTAGTATCACAAAGTAGTACATCAAGAAGACGCCAATGATGGAAAGCCATAAGAAAGCAGGTTTTTTATGAGCTAATTTCCGGTTGAAAAATCCAAAGACAACAGCAAGCAAAATGAATAGAGCGGAAGTAGAAGCCACTCCGGGATTTTTCACAAAAGTTTTTGCAATGATATCCGCAAAAACAGCAATGATGAGAATTAAGGTGGAAAAACTGAAGATCAAAAAAAGTCTTTTGCCACTTCTGCCAATATATTGGTGGATAATGATGCCTATGGACTTCCCTTTATGCCGCAATGAAGCCACCATGCTTCCAATATCATGTACAGCACCTATAAAAATTCCGCCCACTAAAATCCAAATAACCGCTGGAACCCAACCAAAAGTAACGGCTATAATAGGGCCAACGATTGGGCCAGCCCCAGCAATCGAGGCAAAATGATGACCCAAAACCACAAGCTTATTCGATGGCACATAATCTACTCCGTCTTTTTGTGCATGGGCAGGAGTGGGTGTATCATTTTTTATATCAAATTTTTTACTGATAAACCGACCATAAGTGAAATAAGCGCTGATTAATACAATAGCTGAAAAAAGCAGTAGTAGTGGGAGACTCATATAGTTATTATTTATTGACTCTTAATAAAATAATATTAATAATTAATTTCCAATAATGGAACTATCTTCGTACTTTTGCCCTGCAAATAATAACAGCAAATTATTTGCATTATGAGCTTAGACACATCCAAATTCGTTTATGAAGCTTTAACATACGATGACGTATTATTGCTTCCAGGATATTCAGAAGTTTTACCGAGAGACACTGACACTTCCACAAAATTAACTAGAAATATAACGCTTAACATTCCTTTGGTTTCCTCAGCTATGGATACCGTAACGGAACATCATTTAGCTATTGCTATTGCATTAGAAGGTGGTCTTGGTTTTATTCATAAGAACATGACCATTGAGCAACAGGCTATGGAGGTTAGAAAAGTGAAGCGTTCTCAAAGTGGGATGATTTTAGATCCCATCACTTTGCATATCGAAAGCACCGTTGGTGATGCACTAAAAATCATGAGGGAAAATAAAATCGGAGGTATTCCGGTTGTTGATTCCAACAAAAAATTAGTAGGCATTGTCACTAACCGTGATTTAAGATTTCAAAAGGACGGTAAAGTATCTGTTGAGAAAGTAATGACCAGCGGAAAACTGATCACAGCTGAAGAAGGTATCAATTTAGAAGGTGCCGAGGGAGTCTTGCAAGAGCATAAAATTGAAAAATTACCGATTATTAATAAGTCAGGTATTTTAATGGGTTTGATCACTTATAAAGATATTCTGAAGAAAAAAGATAAACCCAATGCTTGCAAAGACGAATACGGAAGGCTGAGAGTAGGTGCAGCAGTTGGGGTTACAGGAGATATTGAAGAACGAATCGATGCTCTAGTGAAGGCCGGAGTGGACGTGGTGACCATTGATACTGCCCACGGACATAGCAAGGGGGTAATTGATACCGCAACCAGAATTAAAAAAGCCTACCCAGACTTGGAAATGATAGTGGGAAATATTGCTACACCAGAAGCAGCCAAAGCGTTGGTAGCTGCTGGAGCAGATGCCGTAAAAGTAGGTGTTGGTCCTGGAAGTATTTGTACGACCAGAGTAGTAGCCGGAGTAGGTGCGCCACAATTATCAGCAGTTTATGAAACTTATAAAGCTATAAAAGATACTGGTGTTCCGATTATTGCCGATGGCGGTATTCGTTTTTCAGGAGATATAGTGAAAGCCTTAGCTGGTGGTGCCGACAGTGTAATGATTGGTTCGCTTTTAGCAGGAACTGAAGAAGCACCAGGCGAAATGATTTTATTTGAAGGAAGAAAATTCAAATCTTACCGAGGTATGGGATCTATCGAAGCCATGAATATGGGTAGTAAAGACCGATACTTCCAAGACGCAGAAGATGACATCAAAAAATTGGTTCCTGAAGGCATTACAGGTAGAGTTCCATTCAAAGGCTTGGTTTCGGAAGTATTGCACCAAATGATAGGTGGACTAAAAGCTGGTATGGGATATTGCGGAGCAGGAAACCTTGAGCAATTGAAAGAAGCGAAATTTGTAAAAATCACTGCTGCTGGTGTTGCTGAAAGTCATCCGCACGATGTGCATGTAACGAGAGAAGCACCGAATTATAGTAGAAAATAGAGACTAGATTTTAGAATCTAGATTCTAGACATAAGAATTTTCAAAATAGCGTTGGGAGACTAACGCTATTTTTTTTGGTTAGATTGTCTGTTATTATATGTAGAATTATAATTTAATCATAGTATATAATTGAAGGATCAATGAAACAAACAACCTTATTATTAATCCCAATATTTCTTTTGGCAGCTTGTAAACAAAAAGAAATCCAAGAAATTAATTTCTCTACTGATTATAAATTCAATTCTGAAATAGAGGAGAATTTAATGAATGATACAATTCCTGGAAGATACCAAATTGCAGCATCAGAATATGCAAAAAAGGGAGATTACAAAAATGCCTTGATTCTCTGGGATTTAGGAATGCCTAGCCAGAATTGGAATTATAAGCAATCAGAAATAGATTCTATTCGTTCAAACTATTCAGTTATCAATGCTAAAGAATACATACTTCAGGAAGCTAAAAAAAATCAAGTTGTGATAATTAATGAGGCACATCATAATCCTATGCATAGAGTTTTTACAAAATCATTGCTGCAGAATTTATTCGATAATGGGTACAAAAATTTGGGTTTGGAAGCTTTAAACAATGGGGTGGATTTAGATGCAGCACTAAAGAGCCGAGGATATCCTATTCAAATAACAGGTTATTATATAAAAGATCCGCAATTTGGAAACTTGGTAAGAGATGCATTAGAAATTGGTTATGATTTGTTCGCTTATGAGAATATGGAAAAGGGAGGAGGAAAACCAAGAGAAATTGAGCAAGCCAAGAACATTCAGAAAGTAATTGAATCAAAACCAAACGAAAAATTTCTAATTCATTGTGGTTTTGCCCATCTAATGGAAGGGAATTATAGCGGATGGGAAAAAGCGATGGCTGGAAGATTAACTGAATATACTGGGATCAATCCATTAACCATTAATCAAGAAGAATATTCTGAAAGAAGTAAAACGGAATATAATCAACCACTTTTAAAGGCATTTGATATCAAAGAATCCTCCATTTTGATTGATGAAGATAATAATCCATTAAAGTATGAACGAGATGAAGCTTGGGCTGATATTGCAGTTCTGCATCCAAAAACTGAATATGTTAATAATAGACCGAATTGGTTATTTCAAAATGGAAATCAGAATGTCTCAGTAGAATTGAAGGATATTCCAATTGAATTTCCGGTTATGGTTTTGGCTTACAAAAAAGGAGAAGATATTAATGAGGCCGTGCCCATCGATATTGTGGAAGTAGAAAATAATACAGACAAATGCCATCTTGCTTTAAAGAGCGGAGGATATGAAATTGTGGTCACTAATAAAACAGAGTCTTTTAAATTTGATAAAGAGGTTCATTAACTGTTAGAAATTGTAATAGTCAACACAGATGCAATTATTTTTAACTATTTTTAATTGCCTATCTGTAATCTGATATTGCTACTTATAGGCAATTATAAAACTTACTGTTATGAATATTCATGTTGTTGAAAAATTTAAGCAATACTTCTCTCCAATAGATTTCAAGAACCAATCTATTCTAAATGAAATCTATTCGGATCATATAGTTTTTAAAGACCCCATTCACGAAATTCATGGAATTGAAAACCTCAAAGAATACTTCAATAAACTAAATGACAATCTGATAGAAGGCTCATTCCGTTTTACAGAAGAATCCATAGTGGATAATAAAGCATATTTATCCTGGGAAATGGATTTAAAATTAAAAAGACCGAAAAAGAATGTAAAAGCATCTGGAATTTCGGTGTTGATAATGGAAGATAAAATAATCAGCCAAAGAGACTACTTTGATGCCGGGGAGTTGTTCTATGAAAACATTCCTCTTTTGGGAGGAATAATCCGGAGCATAAAAAAGAAATTGTCGAAGAGATAATAAGGTAACCCAGATGAGCCACACCCCCCTTCGCCCCGCCAGCTGGCGGGGGAGCCGCATGGAATTACTTTTGTTTTTTAATTTGAACTAGTAATATTTTATCAATTTTTATTTTCTACAATAATAAATCTGTGAGACTGTCCCCTTGAGGGGACTACAGGGGTGTCGATTGACCTAGCTGATATATAGTTTTTATCAGAAAAAACATTAAATCAATTCCTATAATTTAATCTTCTCTACCTTCAATTCCGTAATAAACAACTTAAGTTTGCATTCGATATTTTAAAAAGAAAAATTTTCCATGGATAACCCATTATTAAAAAACTTTGATACCCCTTTTCAAACTCCTCCTTTTGATAAAATTGAATCCGAGCATTTTATGCCGGCTATAGAAGAAGCCATTAAAGAAGCTAAGCAAGAAATTGAGGACATCACTTCTCAAAGTACAGCGCCTACTTTCGAAAATACTTTGGAAGCAATGGAATTTGCAGGAGAAAAATTAAGCTCAGTAACTTCCATTTTATTCAACCTCAACAGTGCCGAAACCAATAAAAAAATTCAAGAAGTAGCCAGAGAAGCTTCTCCCATCTTATCAGAATTTGGCAATGACATTTGGCAAAATGCCGATTTATTTGAGCGTGTAAAAGCAGTTTACAATCAAAAGGAGCAGTTGCAGCTCGATAATGAGCAAGAAATGCTGTTGACCAAAACCTATAAAGCCTTTATCAGAAACGGAGCGGATCTGAATGAAAAGGACAAAGCCCGCTTTAAGGAAATCACGAAAAAGCTTTCCCAACTCAGCTTGACTTTTGGTGAAAATGTTCTGGCAGAAACCAATGATTATGAATTGGTGATTTCAGATGAAAAAGACTTGAGCGGATTGCCTGATTCTGCCATTCGACAAGCTGCGAATACAGCCAAGGCAAAAGGCAAAGAAGGAAAATGGGTTTTCACTTTGCAAGCCCCAAGCTTTGTTCCTTTTATGGAAAATGGGGATAATCGTTCATTGAGGGAACAGCTTTACAAAGCTTATATGTCCAAAGCCAATAAAAATGATGAGCGAGATAATAAAGCCATTATTCAGGAAATCGTAAATCTGAGAAGTGAGAAAGTCAGTCTTTTAGGCTATGATTCTTACGCAGATTATGTGCTGGAAGAAAGAATGGCTGAAAGTACCAATAAAGTGCAAGCTTTTTTGGACGACCTATTACAACAAGCCTTACCAAAAGCACAAGAAGAGGTAGCCGAAATAAAAGCATTTGTAAAAGAACTAGGTGATGACAGTGATTTACAGCGTTGGGATTGGGGCTATTATTCTGAAAAGCTGAAAAAGAAGAAATATGCCATTGATGATGAATTGCTCAGACCTTATTTCAAATTAGAAAATGTTTTGGATGGCGTATTCCAATCGGCTGAAAAATTATATGATATCCGATTTAAGGAAGTCAAAAATATTCCGGTTTATCATGAAGATGTAACCACTTATGAAGTAAGCACAACTTCAGGTGAACATGTTGCCATTTTCTATGCCGATTTTCATCCGAGAGAAGGAAAAAGAGGAGGTGCATGGATGACGACTTATCGGGATCAATACCGAAAAAACGGAGAAGACAATAGACCTTTGGTTTCCAATGTTTGTAATTTCACGCCTTCTTCACCGGGCAATCCGAGTTTATTGACTTTCAATGAAGTCACCACTTTGTTCCATGAATTTGGTCATGCGCTGCACGCCATGTTAGGTAAAGGCCGCTACGGAAGTTTGTCCGGAGCCAATGTTTATTGGGATTTCGTGGAATTGCCATCCCAAATTTTTGAAAACTGGTGTTATGAAAAAGAATGTCTCGATTTATTTGCCAAGCATTATGAAACAGGCGAGAAGATTCCACAAGAATATGTGGAGAAAATAAAAGCCAGCAGTACTTATCATGAAGCCTATGCTACCGTAAGACAAGTAAGTTTAGCACTTCTGGATATGGGGTATTTCAGTTTAGATAGAAAAGAAGCACAAAATATTAAAGATGTTGCTGAATTTGAAGGAAAAGCCATGGCGCCAACTAAATTATTTGACAAGGTGGAAGGGACTTTAATGAGCACCCAGTTCGGACATATATTTTCGGGTGGCTATGCCTCTGGTTATTACAGCTACAAATGGGCAGAGGTATTGGATGCAGATGCTTTCTCTTTATTCAAGGAAAAAGGCATTTTCAATAAAGAAGTAGCCCAATCCTTTAAAGACAACATCCTTTCAAAAGGAGGAAGCGAACACCCAATGGAATTATACAAAAGATTCAGAGGCAGAGAACCTAAAATTGAGGCTTTGTTGGAAAGGGCTGGGTTGAAATAATTTTATTTAAAATGGTCAAGTTTCTTGAAAAGCATTTTAGCTCAGCTAAGATGCTTTTTTTGTGTTGATTATTTCTAAGCAAATTTGACATCGAAAGAGAGGTCAGACTAGAAATGAAAATAATTAAATAAAAATTAGAATATTTATATTAATTTTGAGGTAGCTTTTCACGACAGAGGTTTTGTTTCTTACCAATTGATTGAAATAGAAAACTACCAGACTTTTTTTGCTGGCACTAAGTTTGATATTAAATTTTTAAATGAAATTCTATGAACAAATTATTTACATTACTATTAGTGCTTTCTTGTTTATCTGCAGTTGCGCAGACAAGCATTAAAATAAAGCCCAAGACAAAACCAGCTACGAATACTCCTACTACTGAACAAGCTACTACTACGCCCAAAGTTCGAGTAAATGGACAAGAGCAAAGAATTAAGGGAGAAAAGTTCAGTAGAAACACTTTTTATGTTAATCTCTTTGGGACTTCTGTTCCCGCATCGTTTAACTATGAGCGAATTATAACGAAGAATGGTCTAATAAATTTTGGAGCAAAAATTGGTGGCTTTTATTTTAAATTCCCAGAGTATAATGAATTGACTCTGGCAAATGCCAGCTTTGAATTTAATATGTTGGTGGGCCGAAAAAGTCATTTGTTTACCATGGGTTTTGGATGGGCTGGCTATTACGGTCAATGGTACTCCAACCGACAAGAGGAAACAAGAAACTACGGAATACCAACAAGCACCTTCTCAATGCACTATCGATTCCAAAAACCATCTCACAGTGTATTTTTTCAGGTAGGTTTTACTTCTACAACCTTATTGGGCTTTGCATCTGATGATCTGGTTGAAATGGCAATTGGAAATGCCGTGATTTACGGAATGGATTTAATATTTGGAGAAAAACCATCCTTTACTATGCCTTCTATAGGAATTGGATATTCATTTTAAATTTGATTATAAATAGCGAGTTTTAAAATTTTGAAATCCCACAAGAGCGTCTGAGAGTTTATCTGAGACGCTTTTTTGTTTCGAGTTTTAAGACTTATCAAATGGCTGGAATTTACTAAGGGTTTCACTTTGAATTTTTTATATTTGGTATGTAACTGAACTTTTAATTGACAATAGCTTGATATATTTATTTGATAATAATGTGTATCAGCAATGTTGATAGCGGAATGTTGTTACCAGTTTGAAGAAACCAGCTATTAATGATTGTAAAAAGAAAATACAAAATATCAGTATATGATATCATCGCCATTGTATCAGCAATAGGGCTGATTGGTTGGATAATTACAGACTTTTATGGCGGGATGGTTATTTGGCTCTTGTCATATTGGCTTTTAATAACTCCCATAATACTACTTTACATTTTTTCATTTTTTGACACTTTTATATCATTAGCCAGAACTGGTAAACAAACAAGTAAAGTTAAACTAAGTGCCCACGGAATTGTAATTTTTGCAATATTAGCTTTTAATCTGTATCACTCGGAAATTTTCAAATCAGCTACCATTATGAGCGCTGTTCTAAAGGATGATCTTTACCATTACCGACTGATTTTAAGGGAAAATGGAAATGTTGAAAATCAAGCTAATGGACCATTTGGTTTTTCAAAGACTTATAAAGGCAAGTATAAAATTGAAAATGATTTGATAATATTCAGCGAAAAGCCATACGAAAATAGCTTTATACCAGACACTCTATTAATCGATAAACAGCAAGGTGCGTTATTTATGGAAAAGGATGCACATGGTGATTTTCGGACTGAAAAAGAATGGCTAAACCACTTTGAAATTGAATAAAAACTGCCCAAATTATTCTGTGCTATGAAAAAACTTTTGATATTAAATATACTTCTGTTTCTTCTAATAGGTTGTTCGGATAGACCGAAACACAAATATTCAGACCTTGGAACTAAAGAAATCAACGGGACACAGCTTTATTACAAAACAATAGGAAAAGGAGAACCCATACTTGTTTTGCATGGTGGACCAGGATTAAATCACAATTATCTCTTTTCGCACCTTTCTACACTTGCTGACCATTATCAGCTAATCTTTTACGACCAACGAGCTTGTGGAAAGTCATCTTTAAATGTTGACACCAGCTCCATTACCATTGACAATTTCGTCAAAGATATTGAGGGTTTACGACAATCTTTTGGAATAAAAAGGCTTAACCTGATGGCACATTCATGGGGCGGACTATTGGCTATGAAATACGCTATCAAACACCACGAAAAGATAAAATCATTAATTCTTATTAACTCTACCGGTGCAAGTAGTGACATCAATGCCAATGCAAATCAAATCTTAGCTGACCGTTTCACGCAAGAAGACAGCATAAGTAGAGTGAATATTATCCAAATGGAGGCTTTTCAAAAACGAGATCCCAAAACAATTGAAGAGCTCATGAAAATTGGCTTTAAGCATCAATTTCATAATTCTTCCCTCATTGACAGTCTTGGTCTTGACCTTAATGAAAATTACAAGAAAACTAGCGGGCTTTTGCAAAATTTGACCAAGGACTTAATGAATTATGACTTTCATGCAGACCTAAAAGCTATCAAATCATCGACATTGTTGATTTATGGAGACGATGACCCGTTGGCCGAAACTGCAGGACAAAGAATTCATGATGCAATTGATCAATCAAAGCTTAAAATCATCGACAATTGCGGACATTTTCCATTTATTGAAAAACCACAAGAATTTAAAGAAATAATATTGAATTTTATGAACGAGAATCAATAAATATAGGTATTAATAGCACCTAAGAAAACATGGATCTAATAATGGTGGCCGCAAAGGTCATTCATCTTCGCTACCTTTGTGACGGGTGGACAGGAAACCGCCTCAAAAAGCAATACTATTCTTTCCCCTTAAACCCATCATAAAGCTTAAGCTCCCCCACTTCGGTGGATTCTCCCATTCCATTAATGGAATGATTGATGCCGCCATTGAGCCCAGCAAATGTTGAGATATGTGTTATTACTATGCCTGAATTATCAGGGACTTCCATGGCATTTTCTAACCTGACATTATTGGAGACCGTGGGCTCACCACGGAAAAAACTATAAATACCCAAGCCATAGGCATTGTGATTTTCAACGCTATCTGCAACTTTATAAGAAGCATAACCAGGCTTTCCATTATCATTCCAAAGCTCTAAGCTAGGTGGGGAGTAGGGGATTTCAGATTGGTAAAAATAAGTTCTTCCGTATTCTCCTTTCCAGAGCGTTTGATATCCTTGGAAGTGCTCATTAAACAAGGCATAGATGGTGACATGATCCCCATTTACCACAAGCCCATGCTTATTTTGTCCGTCCATCCATTCAGTTCCCGTACCATGATCGGCCCGCCATAACCAAAAATGATCGCCAATTACATAATTGCTATTGATAGTTACAGTGGTTTCGGCTTGACCAACTACCGCACCGCCAACTCGGCAATAGATATCGTGAAGAGAAATGGGATTAGCAGAAAAATCCTCATCAGAATCCTCTGTCCCAATTTGAATTAGGCTTGGAGATAAGTCTGGACCTGCATCTACCATAAAGCCGGCTAATTTTACTCCAGGGACATCATGGGTAGCCACCGCAATTTCTCCATTTTGAGGAATGAGTGTAGGTAATCCAATCCCCAGAATTACAGTATTAGGTTTTTTTATTGTTAGGGTTTCATCTAGGTCATAAATTCCTGGTGTAAACAAAATATGCTTGCCACCTGCGAGTGCTTGATTAATGGAAGTGGAATTGTCTTTATCGGGAAAAGCGATATGAAAATCAGCTATGGATATTAGCTCACCTTTTTCATCACGATTTATCCAAGAAGGACCGGAAGTTTCTTTTAGCAGTTCGGGAACAAATACCGCATAATCGCCCGATTCCGTATAAGTCAAAAATGGTTTTTCACGAACTACTGGTGTTTTGTCAATTACGGTTGTGGGTTGAGCGGGCCATGTATCATTCGGAGCGCCTTCCACTCCAACAAACACCCTGTTCCAGTTTCCGCCTTCCCACTTACCGATGCTTGAATTTCTTGTCATCCACTGCTGTCCAGTGGTTAAACCAGCCCTGCCTTCTACAACAGAATTAGCAAGTACGCCACCGCTTGCCCAACTTCCTTTATCAAAATTTATATCACCCGCAACATGCATTTTTCGGTAAGGAGCAGCTTGCGAAACTGCCCAATAAATCATTTCGCCATTTTTCGGGACAACTTTGAAATTCTCGGCACCACGCCAAAACATAGTGGTTACTTTATTGTCACTTGTAGATGAAGTGGATTGTACTGCTCCATTGATGGTAACATCATCTGGATATCTTCCTAAACCTAACGCTTGAACATAATAATCGACCGTCACATCTAAATCATAAGTTCCGGGTTTGAATAATAGTGCATATCTCTCCGAACCAAACTCATTATATTTTTGCTGCTCGTGTAATGCCTCAAGCCTCATCTTAATACTATCCAGATCCATAGAATCGTCAAATACGAGGACATTTTGACCAAATATGGAGGTATATTGAGAACTTTGTGAAACACTAGAATCTTTGTTTGAGTCAGAACATCCAGTAGTAGCTATACTTAATAACAGTATGGAGGAAAGTGAGTAGAGGTAATAGCGGATAGAAAGCATGATAAAGTAATTAAATTAGGATTTAATGTAGGTAATTATGCAACTAAAGTACCAATAAATGAACATGTTTGCAAAGTGCTAAACTTTGTTGCTAGACATGAGCAAATAGTTGCAAGAATTTTGGGAGATGAAAACTCAAGAGTGTTTACCGTTTTAATACCTTTCGAAAAGCTGTTGGTTTACTAAGGCTTTAATTTTGATGCAAAAATCTCCATAATTGAATTAAACTTTACAGGAAAACGTTAAATTTGAATAAAGGCAGATAAAATGAGTACTCAAACAATTTCAATAGATTTCCCCAATGATATTTTTTTGGCTTTAAACGAGTCAGAAACTGATTTGAAAAATAGGATAAAATTAACCTTGGCTGTAGAATTATATAAATCAAAAAAGTTGACTATTGGAAAAGCTGCTCAGCTTTCCGGAATGACACGCCTAGATTTTGAAAAGGAGCTTTCTAAAAATAAAATATCAATTTCAAATTTGACCGAAGAAGATGTTTTAGGCGATATTGAAAAATTAAAATAATGAATAACGGACTTGTCATTGCTGATGCTGGACCTATTTTTTCATTAGCAATTGTTGATAAATTAGAACTTTTGAATCAACTCTTTAATGAAATAAAAATATCAAAAGCGGTCTGGGATGAAATAACTCTTGACAAAAGCACTGAGTTTTATAATAAAATATCACTCTTTTTTAAAGATAAAGTCAGCCATATTAAAGGTTTTAATGAACTGACATTTGTTATGGATTATGGGGAATCCGAATCTGTAATTCTATATAAAGAACTTAATGCTGATTTCTTGCTAATAGATGATAAAAAGGCTAGAAATATTGCTGAAAACTTTGATATAAATTGTATTGGGACTTTAGGGATTTTGTCAGTTGCAAAAGATAAAGGCTTAATAAAAGAATTAAGACCATTATTTTTAACCTTTCTTGATAATAACAGATATTATTCGGTTAAACTATTGAATAAAATTCTACAAAGACATAAGGAACATAAAATAAAACTAAAAGCATAATAGTGCATTATTATGCGCAATATCTATACACAATCGAAAGTATTTTACTTTTTATTTTAATACGAAAGATTTGTAATTTCACTACAAACCATATATACCTGCAATTAAACTACGAACCCTCCATAAAACCCTAACCCTCCTAATTGCCACAGTCTGGCTTATAAATGGACTTGCTTGCAAAGTGCTAAATCTTGTTCCAAGGCATGAGCAAATAGTTGCAAGCATTTTGGGTGATGAAAATTCAAGATTGTTTACCGTTTTAATAGGGCTTTCTGAAATAATAATGGCAATTTGGATTCTAACAAAATTCAAATCAAAGTTGAATGCCATAGTTCAAATAATCACCGTAGCAACTATGAATACTTTGGAATTTATATTTGTCCCGGAGCTTTTGCTTTGGGGAAGATTCAATATAATTTTTGCATTTATTTTCATAAGTCTTGTGTATTATAATGAGTTCATCCTGAATAAGAAACTAAACCAGCAATCCACCCAATGAACCTTCTAAAAAATCATCCTTTTGCAGTTGAAACCTATTTTGAAAACTCTATTGTGTTGTCTTATGCTATTGCCAAAGAAGAATTGCAGGATATGATTCCGGAATGTTTAGAGCTGGATACTTTTGATAACAAATGGGCTTTTGTTGCGGTAGCCATGGTGAACACCAAAAGCTTGAGACCAAAAGGATTTCCTAAATTGTTGGGTAATGATTTCTTTCTAATTGGATTTCGGGTTTTCGTGCGCTATACCGATAAGAGAGGAAAGCGATTAAGAGGCTTATATATTTTAAAATCAGAAACCAATAAAAGGAAGATGGCTTTCTTTGGTAATATTTTTACACATTACAATTATACCACTACAGATATCAGCTATAAAAAAGAAGGTGAACTTCTTACAATTCAATCTGAAAAGTCCGCTTTAGATGTTGCGGTTAATTCCGCCAATCATGATATTAAATTACCTGAAAACTCCCCTTTTAAAGATTGTAAAGAAGCTAGGCGATTTGCCGGGCCATTGCCTTTTACTTTCACTTACAATCAGGGGAAAAATGAGGTTCTAATTATTGAAGGCGTCAGGCAAAATTGGAAACCCGAACCGCTAGAAATTCAAAAAGCAGAAGTAGGCTTTATAGAGGATAAAGGATTTAAAAATATCCATCTTGCGAATGCTTTTGTGGTGAGTAATATTCCCTATTACTGGAAAAAAGGAAAAGTAGAGCAATGGAATTAAAAAGACGGAAATTTCAAGGCGTTCTCAATATTTTAAGCTTTAATCGGCATTTTTATGTAATAGGATTAATGGTTTTAGCTTTTACTCTTGCGGCTTTGCTGTTTTTTAAAGTTCCAAATTTTTGGATTTGGATAGTGGCAGCTGCTTTTCTTTATGGACTTATTATGCCATTGGTGATTTCTGCCTATGTTTATGATTTTTCAGGTTATTACGATTTCAAATGGTTGAAAAAGCTTCATTTAAATGATCAAAAACCAAAGCAAATTGTGAATATCAATGCAGGTTTTGATGAAACGAGCTTTATACTCAAAAGCAATTTCCCAGAAGCCACTTTAAAAGTTTTTGATTTCTATAATGCAAAGCAACACACAGAACTGGCAATAGTAAGAGCACGAAAAGTCAGCATGGTATATCCTGATACACTTCAAATAAAATCTGACGAAATTCCTTTAGAAGATCAATCGGTAGATATTATTTTTTTACTTTCTGCAGCTCATGAAATCCGAACTCATAAAGAAAAGGTAGCCTTTTTGAGAGAATGCCACAGAATTTGCAAGCCAAACGGAAATATCATTACAGTTGAGCATTTAAGAGATTTCCCTAACTTTTTTGCCTTTACCATTGGCTTTACCCATTTCTTTTCAAAAAAAGTATGGGAAAAAGCATTTCAAGAAGCGGGCTTTTCTTCCTTTGAAGAAAGCAAGTTCACCCCATTCATGTCTATCTTTACTTCTCGTCCTTAATGCTATGCAAATTCATTTTCACATTATCGGAATTTTACTTGTGACACTTGCATTCGTCCACTTAATCTTCCCAAAATACTTCAAATGGAAAGAAGATTTAAAGCCATTGACTTTAATAAACAGACAAATGATGACTGTTCATACCTTTTTCATTGCACTTGTGGTTTTCTTAATGGGCTTACTTTGTCTTACTTCATCTTCAGATCTAGTAGAAACAAAATTAGGAAAGACTATTTCACTTGGGCTTGCCATCTTTTGGAGCTTACGGCTCTTAACTCAGTTTTTCGGATATTCCGCCAAACTATGGAAAGGAAAAGCCTTTGAAACTGTGGTTCATATTTTCTTTACAGGGCTATGGATATATTTAAGTTTAATATTTTGGATGAATTATTTGAGGTGAAATAAGATAAGTAGAATGGATTATGGCTCAGCAATTTCACAATCCACTAATAATTTAGTTATATTTAACTTTCACAAAAATTGCTGATATGAACCACAGCCATCTAAAATATTTATTAGTTCTGATTTTATCACTTCTTATTGCTTGCAACAGCCAAACAAAAGTTGACGGATTTAAGCTCAACGGAAAGAGCAATCTACAAATAGAAAACAAAACTTCAGAAGCTGTTACGATAGCGATTGAAAACTGGTATTTGTTGCCATGGCACGTACAAGAAATAGACACTACTATTTCAGCAGGGCAAGCCTTAGATTTTCAAATTATTACGCAAGGCAAAATTTATTTTGACTTAAAAGTTGATGGACAAAGTCATAAAGTTTTTAGCAAGCCAAATGCAAATGCCCAAAATAAATTGCTTTTATCGGACAATGGAAATTTGGAGTTTCAAGGGACATTAAAAAGCGTCAATCAATTTCTTAAGCAAAAATTTAGTACTACTGGTTCAGATTGGAAGGCAAGAGTAAGTTATACTCACGGAGATATAAGCTTTGTTAATTTGATTAAGGTAAATGATTCCATCACAGCTTTGCATCAACAATATTTAACAAAACATGAAAACGAGTTGCCAGATTGGTATGTAGAGTTTGAAGAAAAACGACTTCAATATTTAAATGCGCATTGGAAACTAAATAGCTTGATGTACAGAGTGAGAATGATGAATATGTCGGATAGTTTACCTCCAAATTTCTTAGAAAATACTGTAGGCACATTATCCATAAATGATGCTGAAATGCTAGGAAACAATCGCTATATGAATTTTTTAAGTGACTACTTAGCTTTTTTAGGCGATCCATTATACCAAAGTCCAAAACCTTCTTCTTTGGCGGAATGGATTAAGTTTTACGAAGACGGATTTGACATTGCCAAGAAAGAATTGGAAGGTGAAGTAAGGGATACATATCTAGCCTTTTCATTGGGAAATATATTGGAGAGAAGAGCATACCTCTTCCAAACTGAGTGGATAAAAAAAATCAATGATCCAAAATTACAAGAGTATGTGAAAGACCTTATGAAAGCTAATCCTATCTTACCAAAAGGCGCAAAAACACCTTACTTTTTCCTGGCGGATAGTGCTGGTAATGAATATAAGTCAAGTGATTTCAAGGGAAAGATTCTATTGATAAATTTTTGGGCAACTTGGTGCAAACCATGCATTAAAGAATTTCCAGAGGAAAATAAATTAGCTGAAAAATATAAGGATCAGCCAGTTGAAATTGTCAATATCTGCATTGATTCGGAAGAGGAAAAATGGAAATCTTATTTAAAAAAATACAATCTAAAAACCACTAATTTATATGCCAACGGAAACTGGAATGATAAGCTTCAAAAGGATTTTGGAATTCAGGGTCTCCCGCATAGCACATTAATAGATTGGAACGGAATAGTAGTAAAGAATAAATGTAGAAGGGCAAGTGAAAATATTGATCTAGTAATTGATGAGTTATTGAAAGAGAAGGCTAAAATAGATTAAAGTAAAGTAAGAAACCCATCCAATTTTAATGATTGAAAATGGGTTTTATATAATTTCTTAATAATATTAATAAAAGATTTGATTAAGCTTTAATCAAGCTTCCCCACAAAATCCTCAATAACCTTAGGATAATGTTGGTGCTCCAATTGCTGCACTTTCGCACTTAGTTGCTTGGAGCCCATTTGCGGATGAATGCTGCATTTCGCCTGGAAGATAATTTCTCCCTCATCATATTCATCATTCACTAAATGAATGGTGATACCACTTTCAGTTTCCTGATTGTTGATAACCGCTTCATGAACATAATGCCCGTACATTCCTTTTCCACCATATTTTGGTAAAAGAGCAGGGTGAATATTGATAATTCTATCAGGATATTGAGCCGTTATTTTAGGGGAAATTTTTAAAAGAAAACCTGCTAAAACCACCACATCCACATCGTGGGATTTTAGGAAATCCAAAACTGGAGCGCCATCTTCAAATTCTGATTTTGAAAAGACATGATAAGCAATGCCTGCTTTTTCTGCTCTGGCGGTCACGCCCGCATTTTCATTATTGGTTAAAATCCCAACAATTTCAATTTCTTTATTGCTCTTGAAATATTGGATGATTTTTTCTGCATTGCTGCCTGATCCGGAAGCTAATATGGCAAGTTTTTTTATTGCGGTCATGATTATAAGATTCTAAATTTAATTACACAAAAAGGTTATTTGATTATCAGGTAATTACGAACTCTTCTCATGTAATTGCCTAGTAGCTTCTATTTAATCAATTCCTTCCTTTTCAATATGGTTTCCACAAATTTCTTTTCATTCTCTGTTTTAAATACCTTATATGGAAGGTACACAAATTGAGCCTTGGAAAGCACTAAAGTAAAAGCTTTTTTCCCTACTTTGGCATTTTTAATTTGATCCCATTTAATAGGCATGCCTTGCTTAGCATTTAATTTTATTAAAATTTGCTGAGAACTGATTTCATAGGAAAGTCGCTCAAAAAGGATTTTGTATTGATCAAGCTGAGTTACTCCAGCAAATTGAATCAACCAAAAAAGGAAGTATAATAATAAAGCAATAAAAGAACCTATAAACCACCAAATGTTCGGAATCCAGGCGTAACCAGAGCAAATAGCCAAGGCAATCAAAAATACCCACCATTGTTCTTTGACGATATTCTTTAATCCAGTTTTAATGTAAGTGCCGTTATCCAGCTTATATTTTTTTGTTTTAACAAGCATTGCTGCAAAATATTAATTGTGTAAAATCTGATTTTCTGTTTGGGCTCCCCCAAACGGATTGCAAATATATTCGATTTTTATGGTTTCAGGAAACTGCTTTCAAACTCATGTCCAAACTTTTATAAGAATGCGTTAAAGCACCAACTGAAATATAGTCCACGCCTGTTTCTGCGATGGCTTTAATAGTATCTTCAGTTATGCCTCCGGATGCTTCAGTTTCGCATTTTCCATTGATTATTTCCACGGCCTGCTTCATTTCCGGGATGTCCATATTGTCCAACATAATCACATCTACTCCGCCAACAGCCAAAGCTTCTTTCACCTCATCTAAATTGCGGGTTTCCACTTCTATTCTGAGGTCTAAATTATTTTGCTTTAAATATTCCTGAGTAGATTCAACCGCTTTCGTAATTCCACCGGCAAAATCATTATGGTTGTCCTTCAGCATCACCATATCAAACAAACCGAATCGATGATTTTGTCCACCACCAATAGCCACTGCCCATTTTTCGGCAATTCTGAAATTTGGAGTGGTCTTGCGCGTGTCCAAAAGTTTGGTGGAAGTATGCTTAATTAATTCATTAAGATTATGTGTATAAGTGGCAATTCCACTCATGCGTTGCAAACAATTTAAAACCAATCGCTCAGCACTCAAAATAGAAACAGCAGAACCATGCACTTTCAAGCCAATTTCTCCAGACGTAACTTTATCACCATCCTTTTTGAAAAAATCAATTTCAAGCTTTTCATCCACAGCCTTAAAGATATGTTCAGCCATTTCCATACCTGCTAAAATACCATCTCCTTTAATAATTAATTGAGCGGTATTTTGCGTTCCAGCAGGAATAGATGCAAGCGAAGAATGATCGCCTTCCCTTATATCTTCTGCTAAAGCAGATTGAATAAATTTTTGTATGTTTTCTTTGGTTAAGTACTGGTATGCCAATGTTTAAGCGATTTAATTAAAGCTGCAAAGATACGGCTAAAATCTCGCAAAGCCGCTAACTTGTTCCGAATTTCGGGAAGCCGATGATTTTTTGCAAAGGAAAATATAATGTTTGTTATTTCAGTTTTTCCAGAATTCATTTCTCATCTATACGAAAAGCTGCTTAGCAGGAATAATTCCCAATATCAGGAGGCCAACTAAGGAAAGATTATTATGATTCTTCTATTGTTTAAAATCAACCTCCTTTTGAAATGATCTAGAAATAGTCAACCATTCTTCGCCAATTTTTACTTTGTCTTTCTGGAAGGCACTAATTTTATCTTGATTGACTATAAAAGAGCGGTGGATTTGGGTGAAATTATCTGGCAATTGATCTATAACAGATTTCAACGTCATTTTGCTGAGTAGGGGCTTACCATTTTGAAGCACAAACCTCAAATAATCTCCTTTAGCTTCTACATACAAAATTTCATCTAATAGGACTTTTTCCTGTTGACGATCTATTGAAATAAATATATGATTTATTTTTTGAGCAGTTTTAGTTGCTTTTGTGTCCAACTCATTCACAGATTTCAGAAAGCGTTCAAAAGAAATCGGCTTAAGCAGATAATCCAGAGCTTTTACTTCAAACGCCTCCACAGCATATTTTCTATGCGCTGTTATGAAAATTACTTTTGGCTGCACATTATAACTTTTGATAAATGTCAGTCCATCCAGACCAGGCATTTCAATATCGATAAATAATAAATCAACCGAATTTTTCTGCAGGAAATCTCGTACTTCCCAAGCATTGCTGAAAACTCCTTTTGCTTCCAGAAAGGGAACTTGAGCCACGTAATCGCTTATCAATTCTCTTGCTAGAGGCTCATCATCTGCTATGATACATTTCCACTTTTTCATCTTGCAGGAATTGTAATTTCCATTTTAAAGATGCCATTTTCCACATCCTTTTTCAATTCGTAATCTTCATTGTAAATATAGGACAATTGACTTTCAATATTTTTGAGTCCTATGGCTTTTGGATTATGTTCACTATGGATAAAACTATTAGAAAATAAAATTTCCAATTTATCATTTGTTGCATGGAGTGAATAGTTGATGAATAATTTTTCAGTATTATTTTTGCCTCCATGTTTAAAGCAATTTTCCATTAAAGTAATCAATATTAGAGGCGGAATTTTAATGATTTCAGGATTTTGAACTTCAATGCTCTTTTCAATTACCAATCTATCGCCAAAGCGAAAACTTTCCACATAAATGTAATCTTCCAAAGTTTTGATTTCATCGGAAAACTTGATGAGATCTTTTTTGCTGTTTTCCAATATATATTCAAGCAAGGCACTGAGGCGTAAGATCAATTCAGGAGCTTTATCAGATTTCTTCAAACTAAGAGCATATAAATTATTCATAGTATTGAATAAGAAATGCGGGTTCAGCTGACTTTTCAAAAACCGAAGCTCTGCTTCTGCCATATTTTTGATTGCCTCATTCTTCTCATTTTCGGTTTTTCTCCATTTTTCTATGCTATTGATCGCCACAAAAAGAAATACAATTAAAAATAGAACGGTATTTAGAATAGCCAGATCCCGAGTGGCTGGTGGCATCAACTTATACTGAAGATCGGCTATCAAGATGAAAACTAGAGTGTTGATAAGCAATGTTAAGAAAATGGCTGAGATAATAAGATAGATGACGTAAACTACAAACCTTCCTTTTTTACCCTTCAATAAATAGGTAGGAATTAAATAATTGGAGATTAAATAAGCGGAAACTATAGTGATGGGCAAATAAATTATGGCTAGTAGTAATGCCTCTTTCCAATTGTTATCATAACTAAGCAGAAAAGCGCAGAGCACAAATGATAGGAGCCAAAAAAGAATATGATAGAAATAATTTTGCTTCATGAGAAGGTAAATTTAATCAAGTTCAGATAAGAAGCATTTATTATCGACCAAATACTGCTTTAAGTAGGCAGAATGCAAAATATACCTTCCAATACTGCATTTATGTTTTCTACCTTTAGAAAAATGTCAGTTATCGATATTTGAAAATTATTAGCTGAAAAGGTTATAGCATTGTACATCACCAAAAAACAAAAGTTATGAACATTATTGAAATTCATGTTGAGGGAGGGATCTTATTTATGGGGATATTATTCTTTCTATTAATTGGGGTAATTGCTACTTCCGTTTTAGTAATTAAAAATAAGGCGGATCAGCCAAAAGCTAAAAAATGGCTGAAAATTTCGCAAGAGATTGCACTATTTGCTTTAGTATTCGGCATTTTAGGTCAATTAGTAGGCTTGGTAGGTGCTTTCCAAGCTATTGAACAAGTTGGAGAGGTTTCTCAGGCGCTTTTGGCAGGGGGTTTAAAAGTTTCATCTTATACCACGCTCTACGGATTTTTTATTTTTCTGCTGGCAAAGCTTTTCAAAATTGGTTTTCAGTTCACTCGAAAGTAGCCGTTTCCATAGTGTTTTGGTTGGGTATTAACCTAGTCTCATGAGGTAATTCCCACCTTTCTGGAAACTTTAGCACACATTCAAGGATGTGTGCTTTTTTTATGTACTAAAATTCTTTTAATGTACACTGCAGCTGTTTAAAAAAACTTCTATAAGTTTGTTGAACTATCATATTAAGCTAAACTGAAATGAAAAAGTCTTTATTAATTATCGGTGTTTTATTGCTGGCATTAAATCTCAAGGCTCAGGACGAAAATAAATACTATGATGTAGATGACCGTCCTAAGTTCTATTTTGGACTTGGAACAGGCATTAATACATTTACCGGTTTAGCAGGAATATCCGCTAATTACATTTTAGATAAAACCCTTTTTGTGCAAGGCGGACTTGGATTAAGCTCATGGGGGATCAGGTCTTCAATCGGGCTTCGTTATGACCATTCTTATACCAATGGTTTTACTCTAGGTGTCAATCTAGTACGATCTTCAGGCATTGGTGATATAGTAATGACCTTTGACTCGGGCAATGGTTCACCCAATGAAGTGAATATGCGATTTGATGCTGCCAGCACCCTTAACTTTAAGGCGGGATATAATTGGTGGTTTGGTAAACACAACACTTTCAATATGAACATTGGATATGCTTTACCATTTAAGAACCAACCTTGGGCAGTAAAAGACGGATCGACTTTATCTCAATTTGAACAGCAAGTATTGCAATTAGTTGCACCAGGAGGGATTATATTGGAGATGGGTATTACTTTTGGAATCCAATGATCACTGAAGCCTGACCTTCTCACCTTTACATCATTAAAATAAAAAGGAATTACTCAAAAGCATTGGTTCAATTCCCAATAGTTTTATGTCTATTGGGAATAGGCTTTTTTTCAATTATTCTCAACTAATGATCTGACTCATTATTTTACCTATTTTTAAATAAATCATTTATATTTAAGGGATTATCAACCTTTAAATTACCAAAATGCGAATTTTATTAGTTGTAGCGTTCTGCTTATCTACCAGCGCACTTATAGCGCAAGATCAAAAAATCCAAATTGAATATTATGAGCTAGCCAATGGTCTGAAAGTGTATTTAAATGAAGACAAAAACGCTAGTAATGTTTATGGAGCTGTTTGGGTAAATGCTGGAGGAAAAAATGATCCGGCAGATGCAACTGGCATAGCCCATTATCTTGAACATATGTTGTTTAAAGGGACAGATCAACTGGGCACACAAAATTACAGCTCGGAAAAACCACATTTGGATTCTATCAAAATTCTTTATGACCAATTAGCAGTTGCGGAAGACCAAGAATCCAAACTGAAAATTCAGAATTTGATTAATGAACAGACCTTAAAGGCCTCTCAATATGCAATACCAAATGAATTTGACCGACTGGTGAAATCAATTGGAGGAACTAGTGTAAACGCTGGGACCAATTTCGACTATACTTATTATTATAACTTTTTTCCGGCCAACCAAATGTCCAAATGGTTAGACATCTATGCTCATCGCTTCCAAAATCCTGTTTTCCGCTTATTTCAAAGTGAATTGGAAGCGGTATATGAAGAAAAAAATAGAGCACAGGATGATTTACAACGCAGGGTTTTCGAAAAATTTGATGAGTTTATGTATGGTGACCATCCATACAGTACGCAAACAGTATTAGGTAGTGTTGAGCACTTAAAAAACCCTTCCTTAACGAAAATGTATCAATATTTTCAAGATTATTATGTTGCTAATAATATGGCTTTAGTGCTTTGTGGTAACTTCAAAAGCTCGGAAATTAAACCCCTAATTGAACAGTCTTTTGGCGCACTTAAAAGTGGCAAAGTTCCTGAATTTCCAGAATATGAGCGTAGTAGTTTCAAAGGGAGAGAAGTAGAGAAAGTGAGAATCACACCTATTAAAGCTGGATTTATGGGCTATAAATTAGTGCCAGTCACTCATCCGGACAGGCCAGCATTGGAATTAATAGGGAGCATGATGAATAATAGTAGCCAAACGGGCTTTATAGATAAGTGGAATTTAAATAATGAGGTGTTATACGCTGGTGCTAATCAAAGCTTTTTAGAAGAAGATGGCTCGACCTTTATTTTTTATGTACCCAAAATTTTTGGTGGAAGCCTCAAAAAATTTGAAGAAAAAGTAAAAAATTCTTTTCAGGATATTGCGGACGGCAATTTTAGTGATGAATATTTTGAATCGATCAAGTATGGCATTTATAAAAACTTTGAATTATCACTCGAACAATTAAGTGCACGTGGTCGCTATTTAGGCTTAAGCTTTATTTATGACACAAGCTATGAGGATTTCCTTGATTTTCCTGAGAACATCAATCAGCTGACCAAAGAAGATGTTCAAAAGGCAGCCCAAAAATATTATGGAGACAATTACTTTACTTTGCAGTCAAGAACAGGATTTCCTAAAAAAACAAAGCTGGAGAAACCATCATTTAAACCAATCTCAGCAAGAACGGAAGAGCAATCAGTCTATGCAAAAAGCTTTAATAAATTACCGGAAAATCCTATTAGCTCCAACTTTATAAATGTGGAGAAAGATTTCAGTATTCTGGATGGATACATTTACAATAGTCAAAATGACTTGAATGATGTGTTTACGCTTAAGCTGATCATTGCAGGTGGTTTCAATAAAGATTCCCAGTATGGATTGTTAGCAGATGCTTTAAATAATTCCGGAACGTCAAATTTATCAGCGGAAGAAATAAAGTCGAAATTCTCAAAACTAGGAGCCAATTATAGTTTTACTGTGGACTATAATTCCTTTGATATTTCATTGACTGGGCTTAATGAAAAATTTGATGAAACAATTGAGTTATTATCACTTTTGCTTAATGAATTTAACCCTACAGAAAAAACCACAAAGCTCCTATACAATAAGAGGAAGACTGAAAATAAACTGGATATGAATAATCCGGCTACAGGGGGTCGAATCTTATATGTTTATGGGCTTTATGGTGAAAAGTCATCTTACAAATCACGTATTCCCGAAAAAGAATTGAAAAGACTTGATCCTCAGATGCTAAAAGAAGAATTATCAACGCTTTTAGAAAACGGCTTTTCTTCCATTCATCATGTGGGGAATAAAAATGATGCAGAATTATCAGGATTGCTTTCTGCAAATTCAATATTTAAGAAAAATAATGTAGATCAATATGAATTCTTGGAAGCACAAGATATAGCAGAAACCACCTTCTATGTTTTAAATGACAAAAAAGCAGTGCAGAGCTATGTTTACTATATAGTAAATGGGGAGCACTTGAATTATGCAGATGACTTTAAGAAAGAAGCTTTCAATTCGTATTATACCAATAGTCTTTCGGGTCTTTTATTCCAGGAGGTTCGAGAGTTTCGATCGTTGGCTTATTCTGTTGGAGGAAATTACATTGATCCTATTTATGATCCTAATAAGAGAGGAAGGTTAGTATTGTTTACTGGCTCTCAAGCAGATAAAACTACTGATGCCGTAGAGGTAGTGATGAACTTAATTCAAGATATGCCAGAATATGAGGAGAGACTAGCTTCCATTAAAGAAGGCTTGATATTGGAGTCTAGTTCGAGCAAATCAGATTTTCGAAATATCTCAAGGACTGCGGAAACATTTTTGAAAACCGGCTATAAAGAGGATCCTAATAAAACTAATTATAGAAAATATCCTGAACTAAAATTTGAGGACATTGTCTCTTTTTATGAAAAAAACATAAAAGATAAACCTGTGATTGTTACCATTTATGGTGATGCTTCACGCTTTGACCTAAATAAATTAAAATCCTTGGGAAAAGTAGTGGAGTTGGAAATGGATGATATTTTTGTTGAATAAGGGAGCTTAATTAAAAATTGAACTTAAGGAAATGTGCAAGTCAGTTATATTATAAAAATTGTGTATCTTGATTGGCTAAAAAGATCAAAATCAAATAATATGAGCATGAAATTCTTTTCCACAGCCATCATTCTTTTTCTAATTATGACAGGCTGTACGGATCAAAAACCAGAAACGGCCACCAAAGTAAAATATGTTGCCATTGAAGGCATCGATTCCACCAGAAATCCAGGGGACAATTTCTTTCAATATGTTAATGGAATCTGGTATGATTCTGTCTCCATTCCGGAAACACAGGCGGGAGTAGGTGCTTATCGCTTTATGAATTATCCTCAAAGGTTGCGCCTTCAAAATTTATTGGATAGTGTATCACAATTGGATAATGCAAAAGGAAGCCTAGAGCAGAAAGTAGGCGATTTTTATGCTTCTGGAATGGATACAGTAGCCATCAATAAAAAAGGATATCAACCGATTCAGCCTATTCTTGCTGAAGTGGAATCTATAAGCGATGTCCCAACTTTGATGGGCTTTGTGGCCTCTCAAACTAAGTATCAAAATAATTCTATCATTGGTTTTTATATAGCGCCCGATGACAAAAATAGTAAAGTGAATATTGCACATGCATATCAAACAGGATTAGGATTGCCTAACAGGGATTATTACTTTGAGAATAATTCTTCTAGCCTCGGCATCCAGAAAGCGTATAAAGAATATTTGGCTACTCTTTTTGAATTGAGTGGAACTTCAGCTGAGCAAGCGGTCAACAATGCAAATACAGTTTATGAAATTGAAAAGCAAATAGCAGAATCACACAGAACGAGAGTAGAATTAAGAGATGTAAAAGCCAATTACAATAAATTGGCTGTTGAAGATTTAAATGAAATGCATCCCAATATAGCTTGGAGTAGATTACTAAATGAAATGGGAGCCGAGACGGATTCTGTAGATGTAGGTCAACCCGATTATTATGAAAAATTGAATGAACTCTTAACCAGCATTCCCCTTGAAGATTGGAAGCTTTATCTAAAGGCCACCACTTTACAGAACTATGCTGACAACTTGAGCAAAGAATTTGTGGATGCGGAATTTGCCTATACTAAAGTGATCTCTGGTCAGACTGTTCAAAAAACAAGAGGTGAAAAAATGGCAAGCGCTGTTGATAATATGTTGGGAGAAGCATTAGGGCAATTATATGTGAAAAAATACTTTCCTGAATCTGCTAAAGTTCGGATGTTGGATTTGCTAGATAATGCACAAAAGGCTTATGCGAACCGAATTGATCAACTGGAATGGATGACAGACAGTACAAAAGTGAAGGCAAAAGAAAAATTATTCTCTATCACTAAAAAGATTGGCTATCCAGATGAGTGGAAAGATTATAGTAATGTGGAAGTCGTGCCCAACGACTATTTCGCTAACATACTCTCTGCCTCAAAAGCTCAATATGATTATAATTTAGCTAAGCTTGGTCAGCAAGTAGATAAAAATGAGTGGTATACTACGCCATCTACGGTTACGGCTTATTACAATCCTTCCGCAAATGAAATTGTTTTTCCTGCGGGAATTTTAGAGCCTCCTTATTTCGACTATGAAGCCGATGATGCTTTAAATTATGGTGGAATTGGTATGGTGATCGGACATGAACTCACCCATTCATTTGACGATCAAGGGGCACAATTTGATAAAGATGGAAATGTTAATAACTGGTGGACTAAATCCGATTATGAAGAATTTAATGCCAGAACGCAGGCCGTGGTAGACCTTTACAGTTCATTCACTGTTCAAGATACATTGCATATCAATGGCGCCATGACAGTAGGAGAGAACACTGCTGATTTAAGCGGATTAGCTGTAGCTTATGATGCATTTAAAATGACTGAGCAAGGACAAGATACTACCAAGATAGACGGATTTACACCAGATCAAAGATTCTTTATGTCATTGGCCAGAATCTGGAGAGTTAAAATGAAAGATGAATATCTTCGCTTGTGGATCAAAACGAATTCGCATTCACCCCCAATGTGGCGTGTTAACGGTCCGCTTATGAATACTCCTGGGTTTTATGAGGCTTTTGACATTCAGCCAGAAGATAAAATGTATTTACCTGAAGAGGAAAGAGTAGCCGTTTGGTAAAATAACAATAGAGGTGCAGGGACTAAATTAGATTCCTTGCACACTTTTTCTAATTCAGAATTTTCCAAAATTAACAGAATGGGAAATGTTGAAGATTTTATAAGCCAACTAGAAAATGACCAAAAAGAGATCATGCTCTATTTTCATGAATTACTCGCACACCAATTAGAATTAGAAGATAGAATAAGGTTTAAAATCCCTTTTTATTATCACAAATCTTGGGTTTGCTATTTAAATCCCATAAAAAAGAATGCTGTAGAACTCGCATTTTTGTTTGGGCAAGAATTATCAAATCAGCAGGGATTACTGGAAGCCAATGGTCGAAAGCAGGTTGCTGGCATTAGGTTTTCAAAAGTGGAAGAAATTCCTGTGGATCTGGTGTATGAAGTTATTCAGGAAGCTTTAATGCTTGATGAAATGAAATATAATAAACGAAAATCAAAATCTCCTTAAACTACAGTTTAAGGAATACATCATCAGACAAACCTACTGTTCTTAGCAAACTACTCCTCTACAACCTCTTTAACGCGCCCCACTTCACCGGTTTCTAACATTACTTTTATACCATGCGGATGAAATGAAGATTTCGTCAATATCTTTTTCACAAACCCATTGGTCAGATCACCACTTCGCTGATCTTGCTTTTGCACAATCTCCACTTCATCTCCAATTTTTATATTGTTTCTATTTTTTCCGTCTGTCATAGCTATTAATTTGGTTTATGAAAGGAATGCAAGTTAAAGGATTTCTCTCTCAAAAGATAGCCTTTACAAGCTTCCGAATTTGCAAATTTTGAGCTTTTTAGATGATTACAAGTGATAGAATTAACTTTTTTCTTAAGTTTGGTACTATTCAAACCTTAAATAGAATCTAATGATTAAATACCTTTCCAAAGCTGAATTTTTACTTTTAGGCTTATTAGCTATAGCCGTTGTCCTAGAATCAATTGGTACAAAGTTGGATGTTTTATATCTCATCAGTTTGGCTGGACTAGCATTGGTCTTCTTTTTATTCGCTCAAGTCCCGAATCGAAAGGAAGAACCTTCTTCAACTGAAAGCAATGAAAAAGATAAAAGCAGCGGATTTCAGACATTATTAGGATTTGTAATTGTGCCAAAAGTACTATGGATCGGAACGGCTGTGGCCACCATAGGAATTTTGTTTTTCTTGCAAGATTTTAAAGGAGCTGAAAATTTACTCACTATCGGAGGAATCACTATTGCTATCACTACCGTCATTCTGCTGGTTTTGCGAGTAATAAATGTAAAGAATCTACATACGGTAATTCCTATTCTTTACAGATCATATCCTACTTTGTTGGCAGCCGCTTATTTAGTCTTTGCTTGAACAGGGCGTCAGTAATGGAAGCAATATGAATTATGCCCAGATTTATAACTGATCTGGAGTCAGGAAGATTACAAACCGTTTTTTATCAACATTCAATGTAAAATGCTATCTTCATTAAATGAGTAATTTGTTGTTGCTCAAAAACTATAAACCTCTATCAGATGAAAGCCATTTTTTGTTCTCATTACACCTCTCCAGAAGAACTCAAAATCAAAGAGGTGCCCACTCCATTTCCAGCTAAACATGAAGTATTGGTAAAAATAAATGCCACTGCCATTAA
This sequence comes from Marivirga tractuosa DSM 4126, assembly GCF_000183425.1. Classification (NCBI taxonomy): domain Bacteria; kingdom Pseudomonadati; phylum Bacteroidota; class Cytophagia; order Cytophagales; family Marivirgaceae; genus Marivirga; species Marivirga tractuosa. The sequence continues at coordinate 2,776,698 of NC_014759.1, read as the reverse complement.
TGACTATGATTGGGGCATGGTGAGAGGAAAACCCTATTTGTATCGCTTAATATTTGGACTTACAAAACCTAGACGTCCTATTGCCGGAATGGAATTATCTGGCTTGATTGAAGATATCGGAGAAGGCGTTACAAAATTCAAAAAGGGCGATGCCGTTTATGGAGATATTTCTGAATATGGCTTCGGAAGTTTCGCTGAATACATTGCCATCAATGAAAAAGCATTGGTATTAAAACCAGAGGAAATGAGTTTTGAAGAAGCCACTGCTATTCCGCATGCCGCAATGCTTGCTTATCAGGGATTGGTAGAGAAAGGCAAAATTCAGAAAGGGCAGAATATTCTAATCAATGGTGCTGGTGGCGGAGTAGGTACATTTGCATTGCAAATAGCCAAAATGTATGATGCAGAAGTAACGGGTGTTGATACAGGCGAAAAGCTCCACAATATGAAAGCCATCGGTTATGATGAGGTCATTGACTATAAAAAAGAGAATTTCACAAAAAGGGGCGAACGCTATGATTTGATTCTGGATGCAAAGACCTCTCAGGCGACTTGGGCCTATTTGAAAGCTTTGAAGCCCAAAGGAAAATATGTAACTGTGGGTGGTACGGCCGCTAATTTAATACTATTTGGATTAAGCAGCGGTTTACTCTCTATTTTGACCAGCAAGAAGTTTCTGCTTGTAGCACTACAACCGAATCAAGGGCTAAGTTATATTAACCAATTATATGCCGAAGGTAAAATCAAACCCTCAATTGATGGTCCCTACGTATTCGAAGAAATCCCACGATTGATTCAATATTTTGGAGAAGGAAAGCATACCGGAAAAGTGGTGATTAAACTATAGACTCATGAGCACATTCGAACTAAAAAGTGATCCTAAAGTCAAGGCAGTTTTCGATAAATATCCTGAGTACGTACGGGATAAAATGAATCGCCTTAGAGCTTTGGTGATCGAAACAGCAGAAGAAACGCCTTCTGTTAATGTTTTAGAGGAAACCCTAAAATGGGGAGAGCCAAGTTATATCACCAAAAATGGAAGTACGTTACGAATGGACTGGAAAGCGAAAACACCCGAGCAGTATGCGCTATTTTTCCAATGTAGCAGCCGATTGGTGGAAACCTTTAGGATAGTTTTTGAGGAAGATTTCAAATTTGAAGGGAATCGTGCCATTATTTTTGAGATGAACCAAAAGCTCCCGATCGAGCAGTTAAAAGAATGTATTAAAGCAACGCTCACCTATCATGAAGTAAAACACTTGATGACTTTGGGGATCTAAATGAAGTAAGAAATTATTTAAATAGGAGAATGCCTGTAAAAACACAGCAAGAAAATTTGTGCATCCATTACTTCTGTTTTGGATCACTACCTTTTTTAAAATAACCGCCAATCCAACAACTCCTGAAATAGCTGCTCGTTAGCCCCCTCTACGCATTAAATTTTACAGAGGAAAAATGAGTACAAACAATACAATTAATTTAAAAAATAGACCGAAAGGACGACCTTCTTTGGACGATTTCGATATCACCACCTCAGAGATTCCTGAAGTGCAAGAAGGCGAGCTTTTGTTGGGCGCAAAATACGTTTCAGTCGATCCGTATTTAAGAGGTAGGATGAGCGATGCGCCTTCATACGTTCCACCTTTCGAACTTAATAAACCGATCAAATCGGGCGTAGTAGCAGAAGTTCTAGAATCAAAAAATGATGCTTTTGCAAAAGGAGAATTTGTTGTGGGAGAATTGGCCTGGAAAGAACAGCAAGTGGTGAAAGGAGATGGTTTAATGAAGGTAGATCCTGATCAAGCAGCCTTATCAGCTTACTTGGGTGTTTTAGGTATGACAGGACTCACTGCCTACCACGGTTTGATGGAGATTGGAAGACCAGTAAAAGGCGAAACCTTAATTGTTTCAGGAGCAGCCGGGGCAGTAGGTAGTATAGTCGGTCAAATCGGAAAAACTCTAGGAATGCAGGTTGTAGGCATTGCCGGATCGGACGAAAAAGTGGAGATGCTAAAATCTCAATTCGGATTCGATGAAGTCATCAATTATAAAACTACAGAAAACATGACTGAAGCCATTGCTGAAGCATGTCCAAACGGAGTAGATGTGTATTTTGACAATGTAGGAGGCGAGATTTCAGACGCAGTACTTTTCAACATCAACAAATTCTCAAGAACGATTAACTGTGGAGCTATCTCCGTCTACAATAATACCGAAGCACCCAAGAGTATGAGTGTGCAGCCCTTTTTGGTGAAGAAAAGTTCGCTGATGCAAGGATTTATCGTAACAGATTACGCTGATAAAAACAAAGAAGCCATTCAACAATTATCGGAATGGTTGCAGCAAGAAAAACTGCACTATACCGAAACGATTAAAGAAGGGTTCAAGCAAATACCGCAAGCCTTTTTAGATCTTTTCGAAGGAAAGAACAAAGGAAAAATGATTGTTAAATTATAATTAGAGAATAAAATAAGAGATGAAAAGCATTAAATTATTAATAGTAGCAGTAATGGTAATGGGGTTTGCAGCATGCAATTCTAACAATACTAAGCAAGCAGAAAATACCGAAGAAAAGACAGAGAAAGCAGCAAAACTAAAAGTCCTTTTTGTATTAACTTCTCATGATGAATTAGGCGATACAGGAGAAAAAACAGGCTTTTGGGTAGAAGAATTTGCTGCTCCTTACTATAGCATGAAAGATGAAAACGTAGACATTACCATTGCTACGCCAAAAGGAGGCAAAGCCCCCATTGATCCAAGAAGTCAATCAGAAGCTAGCCAAACGGAAGCCACAAAGCGATTCAATAATGATGAGGAAGTGCAAAAGCGCATTGCCAATACTCAGAAATTGTCAGAGGTAAAAGCAGCAGATTATGATGCTGTATTCTATCCTGGAGGTCATGGCCCACTTTGGGATTTGGCAGAAGACAAAACTTCTATTGAGTTGATTGAAACCTTCAATGAGCAAGACAAGCCAATGGCATTTGTTTGCCATGCACCAGCAGCTTTAAAAGAAGTCAAAGGAAAAGATGGAGAGCCTTTAGTAAAAGGTAAAAAAGTAACCGGCTTTACCAATGCAGAGGAAGAGGCGGTTCAGTTAACCGAAGTAGTTCCTTTCTTATTGGAAGATATGTTAGCAGAAAAAGGAGGTACCTTCACCAAGGGAGAAAACTGGAGTGTACATGTAGTGGAAGATGGTAATTTGATTACTGGACAGAATCCTGCTTCCTCTAAAAAAGCTGCAGAGTTGCTATTACAGAAATTGCAATAGTTAAAATGGAGAATAAAGAAATCATGGCGAAATCTACCTATCCTAAATCATTTTCACACATTGGAATTACCGTCCCTGACATTAGAAAGGCAGTTGCTTTTTATGCCGATGTAATGGGCTGGTATACCATTATGGAGCCTTCTGTTGTGAAAAAAGAATCAGACACAGCAATTGGCCAAATGTGCATAGATGTATTTGGAGATGATTGGGAGCAATTTGAAATAGCACATATGTCAACTTCGGATGGTATTGGCATTGAATTATTCTCCTTTCCGCATGGTGTAAAAGAGGCACCTGATTTTAATCCTTTTAATACAGGTTTGTTTCACTTTTGTGTGCAAGACCCAGATATTGAAGGATTAACGAATAAAATTGTAGCAAATGGCGGTAAGCAGCGCATGCCGATCAGGGAATATTACCCTAAAGAAAAACCATTTAAGATGGTATATGTGGAAGACCCATTCGGAATTGTATTTGAAATCTATTCCCATAGCTATGAACTAACTTACTCTTCAGGTGCCTATTCACCTGACTAAAAAAAGTACCTTACAAAATTAAGGCTCAGAAATAATTCTGAGCCTTTTTTATTGTTTTAAAACCTAAATTGCTTTATGAATCACTTTTAGCAGTCATCAGGCAAATAATTTCTTTTTGATATAGTTAAATACATGATAAAAAAGTAAATATCCGTAAATTGAAGTAGGCAACTAAAAAATTGAGTACAAAAGAAAAAAATACTGCATCATGAATAATCATTATTTCAAAGTTGAAATCGAGCAAAAAGTAGCCACTGTTTTCTTCAATAGACCAGAAAAATCAAACGCATTACATAAGCCAGCCTGGACAGAGTTGAAGGAAATCTTTGATACACTATCTGATACAGCAGAAGTAAGAGCCATTGTGTTAGCAGGAGAAGGCAAAAACTTTTGCGCGGGCATCGATTTAGAATTGCTGATGTCGGTGAGTCAATATCAAAAGATTGAATGTGCAGGAAGAAGAAGTGAGGAAATTAGAGGATTGGTATTAATCCTTCAAGAAGCGGTTAATGCCATTGAAAAATGCAAAAAGCCAGTATTGGCCGCAGTGCATGGCGGATGCATTGGTGGAGGAGTCGATATCATTGCCGCTTGTGATATGCGCTATTGCAGTGATGATGCCTATTTCACCATAAAAGAAATCGACTTAGGAATGGTAGCCGATTCAGGAACTTTGCAGCGCCTGCCCAAATTAATTTCTCCTGGCATAGTTTCCGAAATGGCTTATACGGGCAGAAAAGTATATGGAAAAGAAGCCAAAGAAATTGGCTTAGTGAATCATTCTTTACCATCAAGAGATGAATTGATGGAAAGCACTCATAAACTGGCCACCACTATAGCTTCAAAATCTCCTTTGTCCATTCGAGGCACTAAAGAAGTATTGAAATACAGCAGAGATCATAGCGTTGATGATTCGCTAAACTACATGGCCACATGGAACAGCGCAATGCTATTGTCTGATGATTTGAGTGAAGCCTTTAAAGCGAGCATGGAAAAACACGCCCCTAATTTTAAAGATTAAGCAATATTCATCGAATGAATGCCGCATATTGCTAGTGCTGCTACTTTGTCTGCCTAGTTTAGTTACTAAATTCCTCATGCAAATTTATTATATTTACTCAATGGAGAATTTAGCATCCATACTAGAAAATAATCCAAGCGTCAAAACCAAAAGCTATCGTAAGGGAGAAATCATTCAGCACTCTGGTGAACTCAATGCCCATAGATATTATGTTAAAAAAGGCATATTAAGAAGTTACATTATTGATAGTAAAGGCAAAGAACATATTTTTAGCTTTGCACCTGAAGGATGGATTGTGGGCGATATAGAATCATTGGAATACGACCAGCCTGGACAACTGTTTATAGATTGTTTGGAAGATTCCGAGGTAATGATTTTTGATCAGGATATCTTCACCATTGCCAGTTTTTCAAATCAGGAAATTACAGAATATACCCATCTTTTATACAGAAGAATGGGAATTTTGCAGCGCAGGGTATTGATGTTGATGAGTGCTCCTGCCATAGATCGATACCAATACTTTCTGAAAACTTATCCCGAACTCCCCAATCGAATCCCGCAACGAATGATAGCTGCTTTTTTAGGGATTACACCTCAGGCCCTTAGCACACTTAGATCTAAAATGACTTTTTTGGAAGAGCCGTAATTTATTAATCTAGATGAATGCAGGATAAATTTTAACTACTGAACTTGACCTTTAAAAATAACCCATCATGAGTAAACCTAAGATAGCCGACAGAAAACCCATTAAAGTTGAACTCACCAAAGGCGAAGAAAAATATTGGTGTGCCTGCGGATTAAGTCAGAACCAACCATTTTGTGATGGTTCCCACAGGAAAACTGATATAACACCAAAGCAATTTGTGGCCGAAGAAACGGGCGATGCCTATCTCTGCATGTGTAAGCATAGCAAAAATCCGCCTTATTGCGATGGAACACATGCCACGTTAAAAGAAGAATCAAACGATAGCGCCAAAAGCGAGGCGGTTCCTTCTTCGGGTTCCACCAAAGAAGAACCTACTTTGGCTTTTATTAAAGCACTGGCCAAAGACGGTTTATCGAAAACCGGGCATCACGGAGAAATGGGTGCTATGGGTGTACCAGGCCCAGAATTGCCGCAATGGAAAGATATCCAAATTCTGGCAGCCCAATTGGCTACCAAACCTTTGATGGAAGATGTCCCTGTGGCTACCGAACTAATCATCGGTCCTAATGCTAAAAAACCTTTAAAACTGGACATCCCTTTATTTGTGTCGGATATGAGTTTTGGTGCTTTGTCTGAAGAAGCTAAAGTAGCCCTTTCCAAAGGAGCGGAATTAGCCGGAACTGGCATTTGCTCTGGCGAAGGCGGTATGCTGAATGAAGAGCAAGCCGCTAATTCCAGATATTTTTATGAATACGCTTCCGCCAAATTTGGCTTTGAGTGGGAGAAACTAAAGCGCGTGCAAGCCTTCCATTTTAAAGGCGGACAAGGCGCTAAAACCGGAACAGGCGGACATCTTTCTGCCAATAAAGTAGTGGGTAAAATTGCAGAAGTGCGGAATTTGAAGGAGGGCACTGCTGCCGTTTCACCGCCTACTTTTGATGATTTGCACTCTGCTGAAGACTTTAAAGCTTTTGCCGATAAAGTTCGGGAAGTAACGGGTGGTATTCCCATCGGTTTTAAGCTGTCGGCCAATCACATCGAAGCCGATATACAATTTGCCTTAGACGCCAGTGCGGATTACATCATTTTAGATGGCAGAGGAGGCGGAACAGGGGCCGCGCCTTTGATTTTCAGAAATAATATTTCTGTACCGACTATACCCGCTTTGGCCAGAGCTAGAAAGTATCTTGATAAAATGGATAGAAAAGATGTGACCTTAATTATAACAGGCGGCATCCGCATACCAGATGATTTTATTAAGGCTTTAGCGCTGGGTGCAGATGGGATTGCAGTATCCAATTCAGCATTGCAATCCATTGGTTGTGTGGCGGCCAGAATGTGCAATACCAACAACTGCCCGGCAGGCGTAGCCACCCAGAAACCGGAATTAAGGAAATTGATTAATATCGATAAATCAGCTCAGCAGCTTCATAATTTCTTTAGCGCCTCCACCGAGCTTATGCAAGTAATGGCCAGGGCTTGTGGGCATGATCATTTGAATAAATTCAATCCTAAGGACATCACTACCTGGAAGAAAGACATGGCAGAATTGACGGGGATTCAGTTTGGTGGGCTTATGTGAGGATAGGCTGTAAATTGGTTTGTATCGAGCTCGAGCGGAGGATCTCTCATAAATAGTCTTTATTCAGAAAAGCTATATCTTTACAGCAGCGTACATAAACTCTTTAAAACCACAACTAATGGAATCTGAAAAGAAGATATTGTCTTTTTTAAAACCTGATTTGGTGGAAAAAATACTGCAAGAATCAACTGTACAAGAATTTCCCAAAGGAACTGAAATTTTAAGAGCGCAGCAATATGTAAAGGTCTTACCCATTGTCCTCGATGGTTTAGTGAAAGTATATTCAAAATTTGAAGAGAAGGAGTTACTGCTGTACTATATAGAACCAGCTCAAAGTTGTGTGATGACCTTCAATGCGGCACTAAAAAACAGCCCAAGTAAAGTCTTTGCCACTACGGAAACCGATTCCAAAATCATCTTAATTCCCGTACAGCTATTACCTGAATGGCTGCAAAAATACCCGGATTTTAATGAACTCTTTTATACTCAATACAACCTGAGGTATTCAGAATTACTGGAAACTATAAGCCATTTGCTTCTGGACAAAATGGATAAGCGCCTGTATGATTATCTGAAAAAGAAATCCGCCCTGACCAGTACTAATTCCATCAAAATGAGCCATAGCCAGATTGCGAACGAATTAGGAACAGCTCGTGAAGTGATCACCCGAGTGCTGAAAAAGCTGGAAAATGAAGAGAAAGTGGTACAAAAGGCTGGGGAAATAAAAATTGTTGGCGAGTGGTGACCGCAGTCACTGACTAGGAATTGAGCACCGCTTATCTTTATACTATCATAAAGCAAAACAATTTAAATTTTAAGAAGATGAAAAAAAATATGGGATCAGCAGACAGAATTATTAGAGTAATAATCGCTGCAATTGTAGGAGTTCTTTATTTCACAGGTATCATTTCAGGAACAGTAGGTATAGTGCTTCTAGTACTAGCAGGAGTTTTTGTACTAACCAGCTTGATAAGCTTTTGCCCTCTTTACGCACCTTTCGGGATTTCCAGCTGTCCTATGAAAGAAAGTAAATAAGAAATCACTACAGATTGAATAAAAGCACTAGCGGTTAAGGTGATCCATCACTTCTTAGGTGGAGTGCACAAATCACTTTAAACCGCTCTTGCTTTTTTATTTTTCCTCCAATGATAGCTCACCACTAGTTCAAGCGTCCGCTTGGACTTAGATCAAGAAACAAGAATGTGATTAGAAAAGAAGAAGCGAAGGATCAATAGTGACATTTGCCTATCCACCCAATAGCGCAAGTGTCCGCTTGTGCTTTTTGCCTAAAAACTAGATAGTTATCATTTTCAACTCAAATTGGATTTGTTTTGCTTAACCTCTATCATTGCATCTGCATTACAAATGCGTAATTTCAGCCTTCCTTTTAGAAAAAAGATGACGAGAAAGAAAAATGAAACTCTAGTATGAGCAAAATAAGCAAAGCCCTTTTAATCTATATTTTATCATTTGTGCTATTTAGTAATGTAGCCCACGGCCAAGATGCTTTTCTTATGGGTGGGATCAATTTTTCTAATTTGGGACATCAAAAAGATAATACATCCTCAATCAATATAGAGTACAGACCCGGTTTTCATATTGGCCCAGCCGTTGCTATGAAACTGAACGATCATTTTGATCTTATCCCGGCATTACTGTTTTCTTTAAAAAGAGAATACAGCGAATCAACGATATACATTCCCAGATTTGATAACACCAATGCATCTTACAGATATGATTTTAAATCTTCTATTAATGAGTATTATCTTGATTTACCAATAACCCTAAAATTCAATTTTAAGCTTGGAGAGCAACAATTATATGCTTTAGCAGGACCTTATGTTAATTTATTACTATTTGATGATAGCACTACGGAATTATTTGTAGATGGCGAAGCTAGGGAATTTGAAAATCAATTTGAAGCAAAATTTAGTAACCGAATTGACTATGGAATTCAAGTTGGTCTAGGTACGCAGGTAAAGTCATACATTATTCAAGCCACTTACGACTACGGATTTTACAGGACAATGAAATATGAAGACATTCCGCTTGAAGAATCGGTAAGAAATGCCGTTGCCAGAATTACTTTGGGGTATAAATTTTAAAAAGTTTTGCTACCGTTGGCGCAAGCGTGTTGTGTGGGTCTAATTCAGCAAAAGATAACAATCCAACTCGATCTGAAAACTCATTATTTATAGAAGCCGCTTTGCAAATGAGGTCTAGGGGAATTCATCCTTATTACCAGTCTATTGTTCTATACTTTGATATTGTTTATCGAAATCTATTGTTGCATATAGTTATATCTTTGAATTAATTTACTCATCCCGTATATTTATGTTTTAAAGCCAGAGCCTTTATCCCCTTCTGTGAATGAATATTACCAAGGAATTTAGAGCTCCAATTTTTTAATCTGTCAGAAAAATGATAAATCCATTTCTATTAGTACTCTTTATATCCATGATAGCTGTATCATGTGGTCCAACAGAGGAAGAAATTAAAGAGCGAGAGGCTTTTGTAGCTGACTCAATAAAGAGGATAAATGAAGAAATAAGAATCCATAATGAGAAAATAGAGGTAGGAAAACAGTTGAGACAAAATTGGATCAAAAATATGATCGAGGAAATAGATACTGAGCTCAGACATGCTAATAATAGATTGAAAGAAATAGATGATTTTGTAATAGGAAGATCTCTTTCAACTAAGAAACGACAATTGCGAGAACAAAGAGAAACTATTTCTACACTAAAGACCACTAAGGCTAATTTGCAAACTGAATTAGCCAAGACAAATTTATTTAAGTCGTTTGATTTCCAATGCACTCCAGAAGGAACCATTAATTATTTGTTTGAAGCTGCAAAGAGTAATGATTTTTCAAAATTGCGACATATAGGTGATCCTTATGGTGAATTAGGTGAAGGGCTTTATGAATTAACCACTATAGAAGCGTTTCCATCAGAAGTACAAAATGAATTTGTCAATATACTTTCTGAAGGTCGAATTATGGGTGAACCAATTATTAATCAAGATACCGCAGTAATTGAAATTGCAGTTGGATATAATTCCGATAGGTTAAATAAGGTTAAGCTGATCAAGAGACGTAAACACTGGTATTTGTTAAGTCTGGTAATGTAATTCTTAAGGCGTTTCATGAGCCTCCTCTAATTGGGTATTGCTAGAACATATAGGCTTATGCGCTAGCCTTACCACAATCCTTCATTCATAATTCATTACTAAATTCTCTTTTTTTCGATGAATAGTGATATTTATATGGTGAAAACTAGAACGGTATTTCTATATTTACAAATCAACATCAACCGAAACCTTTAGAAACCCTACTTTTAGGCCTTCTGCTTGGGAGTATAAAAATTTCATAAGCTTTCTGGAAGTTGGATTTAAAACGAGTATTTCCAAATAGATTATTCTTGAGGCTATCGTTTTATTAATTTTAGTACTCATGAACACAAAGAGCTAAACAATCGACCTTGCAAGCTTACGGGAGAGCAAGAAATTGAATGAATTAATGAAAATCAATAAATTATAAAATATTTATATTCAATATGTTATAAAAAATTAGTTAGAATAAGGCTTTGAAACCAATAGATTTATGATTTTAAAAAAACTGATATTAGAGAATACTGGACCTATTCACAATATTAATCATTCATTTGAAGCAAAAGATAACGTTATAAAACCTCTCGTATTAGTTGGTAGGAATGGCTCTGGAAAAAGCATAGCAATATCATTTATAATTAATTCCATTATTGCAGGTAAGCAAGTTATTTTTGATGATGTTGAGGTAGAAAAAGGGAAAGTTTATAAACTTAGATCATCAAATTATATCAGGAACGGTGAAGATTTTTACCATGGTAAAATAGAGCTTTTAGGTAGTTTTTATTGTTCAGAGTTTCAATTAAACTTAACAAGAAAAGAATTCGAAGAAAAACTGAAGTATACCCCATTACATTAAGATTGGAATTCAATTCCGAACGAAGAGTATTCATTTTTCAATTCAAATTTCAATTCTAACACTCAAGCGCTCAGGGATATTTATATAAAAAACAGTTTGCTCTATTTTCCTCCAAATCGATTTGAAGAACCAGCATGGATCAATCACCATAACTTAAAAAAAGTAGAATTTTCAGAGGAACCTAAATTAAGGAATTTGTCGAATAGACAGATAATTTGTGATACTACTTTAAGTAAGACGAAAAATTGGCTACTAGATGTAGTTTTTGATAGCAGAGTTTTAGAGAGAAAAAATATTCAAATTCAAGATTTACTAAATCCTCAAAACAATCAAGTTGATCAAATCAGATTACTGCAAGCGGTGGTTGGCGGAGGGAGTTATGAAGGACCAAACTCCCAGTTGCTGGCAGTGATTAACAGTTTTTTGTCAACCCTCTTTAGTGATCCAGCTACTTATCGTATAGGTATAGGAGGCAAAAATAATCGCGTGATTTCTATAATGAGAAACGAAAAAGCCTTTGTGCCTGACATTCAGCAATTATCAACAGGGCAAGCGTTAATTTTCTCTCTATTTTGCTCAATCCTAAGAGACTTTGATAAAACTGGGCAAAACATTTCATCCACTAATGATGTACAAGGTCTAGTTGTGATTGACGAGATTGATTTACACCTTCACACATCATTTCAATTTGAACTTCTTCCCAAACTTCTACGATTTTTCCCAAATGTACAATTTATCGTTACTTCACATTCCCCACTTTTTTTATTAGGAATGAATAAAACTTATGGATATGATGGTTTTGACATTCTCAATCTTCCGAAAGGCGAAAGAATATCAGCAGAACTTTTTTCCGAATTTCATACCGCCTATAATGCCTATGGAGAGTCAACTAGATATCAAGAATCTATTCGAGATGCCATAATTAAGTCGAGGAAACCAATTGTCTTTGTTGAAGGAGATTATGATATAAGATATTTAAATAAAGCTGCAGAATTTCTAAAAAAAACTGAATTGATTGAAGAAGTTGAATTGAAAGATTCAAATGGATTCGGAAACATTGATAAAATATGGAAACATTTTAATTCCGATCTTTCGAGTATTACTCCCCAGAATATCTTACTTCTTTATGATTGCGACACAAATAAACAAGGTGCTCAAAAAGATAATGTTTTTAAACGAGTTATTCCTTGTCAAGAATCTAACCCAGTTGAAAAGGGAATTGAAAACTTATTATCCAAAGAAACTTTAACCAAGGCAACTTTAGCAAAAAAAGCCTTTATTGACGTTTTTCCTACATTTGTAAAAACCGTTAGAGGTAAAGAAATTACTGTTCCTGAAGAGTGGACAGTTAACAAAGATGAAAAAGGAAATCTTTGTGATTGGATATGTGAGAACGGTGAATTAAAGGACTTTGAAAACTTTAGAGTAGTATTTGATATTTTGGAAGAAACTTTAAATTAAAAGCCGCCAACATTATGTAAGAAATCGTAGCCGCACAAGGCAAACTCCCAGACCAAAGCTACGATTCATACATTTAACGTTAGCAGATATAATAAAATCCGACTGTGATAACAAGATTACCTACATATAAAGACTTTGAAGATGTTTCAAAACAATGTTTGACACAAGCGTTTAACCTGCTCTACAAAGTTTATGACGAATACGATGAATATGATGACGAAGTAATAAGAGCTGAAGTTTCGTTAGAGCAAATTTGGACACATAATTCTGGTACTATAAGGACTTCATTAATTCTTCTACATCAAGGAATAGAAACCTATATGAAATCCGCGATTTGTAAAACGACCCCACTTTTATTAATCGAAAAAACAAGGGCGGATTGGCCTACATTACCGTCAAGAGCAGACAAAGAATTTGACAGTTTATACACAATTTCAGGCGAAGCACTTCTTACAACGTTCTGCGCAGTTTCTGAAAAGAAAATCTCTAATGAGTTTATTGAATTTATTGAAACGGTAAGACAAAAACGAAACGAAGCTATTCACGGTGCTAACAACGTTTCAATTAAGGCTAAGGAACTTTTAGACCATATCTTTAACGCATATACTTATTGTTTTGGTAAAGACGCTTGGTTTTTAGAGACAAGAAGTTTCAATTATGAAAATCCTCTTTTTGGTTATTTTGACTGGGACATTGAATATGCAGTAGCGTATAAACATTTAGATTTTGCCTTGGACATTTTGGGTAAAAAGAAGCTGAATAAATATCTAAGTACTGACATATTAGGAAGGGCATATTTTTGTCCTGAGTGCAAAAGAACGATTGACGGTGACTATGGCTATTTAGAGAGTAAATGGGCCTTCCTAAAACCTAACAAGCCTGACTCTACTAACATTCATTGCATTAATTGTGATGCTGAATTTAATGTTATAAGAAAAGATTGTGTAGAAGATAAGTGCAAAGGGAACGTAATACACGACTATGATTGTGAAGAAACTTGTTTAACGTGTTTTGAGTATCAAGAAAATGAATAAAGTTATCCCCGTTGATGCACGCGTGTCGCGTGTGTCCTTGCCATTATCTCGCAGTACAACAGCTCACTTAGCCTACTCACTTTTCATCCATTATCACCCATCTCCAAAGCCCTTGCAGTGGTAGGCCCATCCAAGCGAAAACTTTGGTACCCTGCAGGCAATTCCAATCCCCACTTCTTCATAACCGGAGCCTCCAATGATTTTTGTCTGTATTCATCAGGAGTCATGATCGGAATACCGTAAATAATAGGGAAATAACGCTGACAATCTGAGCAAGTCAAAAGTCCCTCAATAATTTCGTTCTCCTCCTGTTTAAAAATACTGATATTCAAATCACCCTTATCAAAAGGGCAGCACATTTTCTCTAATAGTCTGCTTTGCATAATTTTTTTATCTCAATTCCTATATTCTTAATCCTGCAATTTTTCTTTATATTTTTTGGCAGCCGCTTCAGGGTCCTCTTCATTTAAGATCCCTGAAATAACCGCAATGCCATTGAAAGGTAGGGCCTTCAATTGCTCGAAATTCTCTTGATTGATCCCTCCCGAAAGAAAAATGGGCATATTGCTGATTTCCTTTGCTTTCTTGATGCTTTCGGGCTGCACAATATCGCAACTGTCAACCGAAGGAGATGGAAATACCGAGCAAAAGCTGATATAAGACAAGCTGTTTTGCTCAGCCATTTGCACTTCTTCCAGATTATTCGTGACCGTAAGGCCAATATACTGGCCTTTCAACTGGGGCTGAATACTTGGAAAATCGGCAGGTAGTCGGTCAAAATGTACACCGTCTAATCCTGTTTCCACTGCCAATTCCCAATCTTGATTCATGAGCAGCGGCACTTGAAAATCCTTTGTCAATTTTTTTGCTCGCTTTATAAATTCTAATTGCGTTTCCTTGTCCTGAGCTTTTGGCCAATGATCCCAAATCTGTACAATGTCAATGCCCCCTTTCAAAGCCGTATGAAGTTTATTCAACAAGCTATCATGCTCTTGACTAGGGTCAATCACCAAATAAAGTCCTGCTAGTTTTTTCATTGCCATCCTGCTTGAAATGCTTTGAAAAATGCGGCCCAATAAGGATCCACTCCATCAAAAGTAAAAGACCTCTGCTTGCCATTCGCATCCACTACTTGCTTTGCAGAACCTTCCTTGAAAACGCCAATTTTACAAGCTTCAACTCCTTCTTTAGAAAGGCCTTTGATCAAGCGGTCTTCATGTCCCGGCTTTACTGCCATCAACATAGAACCAGCACCTATGGAGATAAAGGGATCGATCTCAAACAGATCTGTAATCTGCTTCACTTCCTCATTGAGCTTAATTTTATCCAATTCCACTGTGAAACCGCAGCCGGAGGCATCTGCCATTTCATCCAATGCTCCTAAAATCCCGCCTTCCGTTACATCATGCATGGCATGCAATTCTTGGTTCGGTTCCAAAATGCTGGAGGCGGCTAAGGCTTCCTTCATTACAGAAAGATCCCAAAAGTTGTGGGCGGCAATTTTCTGAATTTCTTCACCGCACTTTTGACTGACCGTTTCAGGAAACGCATTGGCTAAAAGCGAAGAAGATGATAAAGCCGCATGTTTGGTCATGATAATGCTATCCCCTATGGCTGCATTATTACTGCTTAATATTTTATCTTTCGGAGCCTGCAAAAACATAGTGCCTCCTCCGGAAATGGTAGATTCCTGCCCCGGAATCTGGCCGGTATGGCCACCCGTAATACTAATGCCTAATTTTTTACAGAGTGCATCAATGTGACTCCAATACAAATTAAAATCTTCTCGCGTCAAGCTGACCGGAAGATTGAGCACAAACTGAGCAAACTGAGGTGCAAAGCCAGTGGTTGACATATCATTGGCTAATAAGTGCACGGATAAGTGTGCAGAAATTTCCATGCCCAGAGAAGGAATCAGAGATAGCGGATCGCTGGAAGTGGCCAGTGCTTTTCCATTGCCCAACTCAATTATGGCGGTATCAACGCCAAATCTCGGACCGCAAATCACTTCCGGTCTTTTTGCCCCACATTTATTCAGTAAATCCTCTTTAAAGACCTGAGCATCTACTTTTCCATATTGATCATCAAAAGCCGCCATCACACATCATTAAATTGTACATACAAACCAAAAAAATCGCCATAAGGTAATTTCCATTGCTGACGTGGAAACCACTTAGGTAAGCCAGTCGCATTCCACTGAATGCTATAATCCCGGTCAGGGAGCGCCTCAGCAATGAGTTCTTTCAAAGAAGCGGGCGTATAAAAGTTAGCCGTTACGTAATAATTGTTCTGCCCAAATAACTGCTGCACTCTTCTTCGCACTAATTTGGGTGTATTGCGGTTCATCATTCCGAAAATGATTCCATATTTACCTACTCTTGCGGCTTCACGGATTACCTCAATAGGTCTTTTGTAATATTCAAAAGTGGTGATGAAGGCGAGCGCATCAAAAGTATGATTTTTGAATGGCATATGATGGGAATCAGCTAAAACAAGATCTCCATCGAACAGATGAACACCCTGGGCCAACATAAAAGGAGAAATATCACCGCCTGTAGCCTGAATTCCTATTTCATGCCACCATCTGGTGAAACGGGTAGTACCACAGCCATATTCCAATAAGCTTTCAACTCGGCTGTCTTTCTTGATAAGTCCTTCCAACGTCTTTTTTTGCCAAACTTCCTGACGCTTATAGGGTCCTTCGTAATAGGCCTCGTAGTGGTCGGTATCATCTCTATTAAAAAACCACTCCTGTCTTCCTTGCCAATTGCGCAATTCACCGGTGGCGACATCGAATTTTTCCTTTTTTGAAATTTGAGTCATCGATCTAAGAATTTAAGATCTAGGGATGCAGGGGAAGATGAAGTTCGATTGGTTTTCACAATTCCTACGCTAGCATTACCTAGATCAGGTTATTTGGGTATAATCTCAGCCCTTCAGTTGGCACCCCATTTAAAATATAAGACGAAGCTAAGGATAATTAGATACTTACGCAATGCATTTAAAATTTATCCCTTAGGTATAGGGTAATGATCCAAGCGGATGCCTGAACCAGATGGTAGTTTGGCTGGACCGCCCTAGCGCAAGCGTCCGCCTGTGCTGTATAAAAGTGAAACCATCTAGTTCAAGCGTACGCTTGGACTGTTTATACTTGAAAAATTGCTCTGTTCCCATCTCATGATCAGGTAACTAGCTGAAAGATCATCACTTACACCACATTCCCAAGAAAATAGATTTCAGATAGCACTTCCAGAAGTCCCTATTTTTTAATAAATTTAGTAGAGCATCGGACATTTTCATTCAAGGAAACGCCCACTTTTAGATGCGGTGCTAATCCAATAGTTGGGTTTGAGCCGAAAATAGTAAGCTTATGGAATTAGTATTTTTTTATGGATTGGCTATTGCATCATTATTAATTGGAACTGCTGCCATTTACATGGCTTTAGTAGAAGCTTTTCCTTTAAGTTGGTTGTACTACCATTATTTTTTACGAAAGCCCCTCAATTGGTTCATTTTTATAGGGCTATTAGTATGGACAGGCGTAATTTTTTACCAAAGTAATGAAATGCCATTATGGGTCATTGCCCCCTTATTGATCACAGGACTTGCCTTGGTTTTAACTTATAAAATGCATCAGGAGAAAGCATTTCCTGCTGTGTTTTTTCCAGCAATGGCGAAAGATCCTAATCAACTACCTCTTGATGACCAAATGGAAATGGCCGTGATTGAATATGAGGGCATTACGAAGTGCTACCCCTTAGATTATGTCATTCACCACCACATCATCAATGACCATTTTGAAGATAAAATTGTAGCACTAACCTATTGTGCCATGTGTAGAAGCATCATCCCTTTTGATGTTACGGCAATAGGACCATTAAAAGTAGGCTCATTTAAAAATGCCAATATGATAGTGGCAGATGTGAGGACTAATACTTTCTTCCAGCAATCTACCTTTCAATCATTAATAGGTAAGCTGCATCCTTATGAGTTGACCATGATCCCATTTCAAATTCTTTCGTGGCTAGAAGTTAAACAAACAATTGAATCGCCTCAGGTCGTTAAAGTAAGCGAAAAAGATTTTAAGGATTTTGAATTACCAATTCCGGGTATTTGGAAAAAGTTAGTGGCTTCTGAAGCTACTCCAGGGCTGGCCTCAAAAAACCGTGATAAAACATTCCCTGCACGTACTCATGTAATTGGAATAACGGATAGCTCGATAAAAGACCGGTTGGTTTATTTAAAGAAGGAGGTATTATCAGAAAAGGTAGTGGAGAATAAGGAATACGGATTTGTCCTAATAGGGGCTGGAAAAACAGTAAATGCGTACAAAAATACTTTGAAAGCTCAAAAGCTAGCAATAAGATTAGACGGTAACGAATTAAGGGATGCAAACAGCAATACAAAGTGGAATATCAGAGGAAAATATATTTCTGGAGAGCTGAAAGCAGATTTGGAACCAATTGCTATTTCAGATGAATATTGGTTTTCATGGATTAAATTTCATGAACAATCGAAGCTCATTAGATTGAAAAGTTAATACTAAAATAGACACATAAATTAGAGTTGTTATGAAACATCTAGATATAATTGGTCCAGGCATCTTTATTATTTTCTTGTGTCTGATCACCTATCTTTTTGCAGGAAAAATTGGTCCCATAGTAATTGGGGGTGCAAGTGCTGGAGGTTTTCTTTTATACTTGAAAACCGGATATAAATACCGTTTTGACACCTCAAAAGTGATTGTAGCCTACTTGCTGACCATCATTTTTTTTATAATTCATGTGTATGAAGAATACATTTTTGGTTTTGAGAAAATTGCTTCTCAGCTAAGCGGACAAGAAGTTACTCAAGAAGGTTTGTTAACTTTTGCGGCATTTTTTGCGCCTATCATGTGGGTATCGGGTGCCATATTTATTATAAAGGAATGGGCTATTGGCTATTATTTTCTTGCCTTTTTCTTTGTGGCCATGACGATTGCTGAACTGACTCATTTTATATTTCCCTTCATTTTGTATGGAGAATGGCAATATACCGCAGGTGTAGCTACCGCAGCCATACCACTCATTCCGGCATGGTATGGATTAATAATCACCCTCAGAGAGACTAAAAAATTAAGAAATGAAACTTAGCAAACCAGTCTACTTATTTATTTTAATTATTTTCCTCAATAGGCCAGCAAGCGTTTGGGCTCATACTGGTGTCGATACTCATGCCGGCATGCTATCCAATATTATTGCCATAGGAATTGTGATGCTTTCTATTGCCATTTATCTATTAATTGACCAAGGAAGAAGGAACAAAACACCACGAAACAAAAACTAAGGGGAATATCAATTAAATTGAAGGATTTTAATGAGAAGTTGGGAAATCGCGCTGCTTAGTACCTCGTGCTTATTACATATATGAGATTAGTTGACTGACATCCCCAATAGTGCTTATTTGCTAGAACTGTCTCCTGACTCAATACAAAATTCTCTTCAAGCCCATCATAAATTCTAAGCAAAATGATAAGTTTGCAAGCGGATGTCCGCAAAACGAAAACTAACCATAGGAATATTAGCCCATGTAGATGCGGGCAAAACTTCATTGACGGAGTGCTTGCTGCACCAGGCTGGTGCGACTAAAGCACAAGGGAGTGTGGATAAAGGTTCTGCCATCACAGATGGCTTGGCGTTGGAGAAAAGCAGAGGAATTTCCATTAAGGCAGCTTCCGTAAATTTCAGCTGGAAACAAACGCAATTCCAGTTGGTCGATACCCCTGGTCATATTGATTTTGCGGCAGAAGTGGATCGGTCACTTTCCATTTTAGATGCGGTGATCTTAGTGGTTTCAGCTAAAGAAGGCGTTCAGGCGCACACTTTAAATTTATGGGAAAATCTGAAAGAGCGTAATCTCCCCGTCATCATTTTCTTTAATAAAATCGATCGAGATGGTGTTTTTCCAGAGCAGGTTTTTAATGATTTTCAGAAAGAATTAGGCGCTAAACTATTTGCTTTAAACCTTCCTGATTTATCGGATTCCCAGCAAATTCAAGTCATGCCTTTTGAAGCTTGCCGGAATCATACGGATCATGCAATTCTTGATAGCTCTCTAGAGAACCTAGCCGAATGTGATGAAGCTTTTCTGGAAAAATACCTGGAAGGAAATATTGGCGAAATGTCCACTATTTTGGCGCAAGCCTTGCCGCATATTCAAAACGGCAGTCTTCATCCTGTTCTTTTTGGAAGTGCTAAACTAGGGCTTGGGATTTATGAGTTATTAGATCAGTTAGAAAAGCTGATTTCTACTCCTCAAAATTATTTTTGTAATCCTGCTGCCAAGGTTTTTAAGGTTGAATTCCACGATAAACTCGGAAGACTCGCTTATATCAAATCTTATGGCGGTTTGCTAAAAACCAAAGACAGCATTCCTTCCCAGGAGATGGGCAAAGAAATTAAAATCAACCAAATATTTAAAGCCGAAGCGGGAGGATTGGAACAAGTCGCAGAGCTCAATCAGGGAGAAATCGGTTTGATCACTACCTCTGACATAATCTTGGCAGGAGATATTTTGGGCAATGAAAAACTAGCGGATTCCTATTCAAAAATCAGTAATGCCGTATTGGCGGTGGAGGTAAAAGCCGTAGAAGATAAAGATTATCAAAAGTTAGGAGAAGCATTAGAGATTCTTAATCTGGAAGATCCCATTTTAGATTTTAAATGGTTTAAGGAAGACAGAGAGTTTCACATCAAAATTCTGGGGCCTATTCAAACCGAAGTCTTAAAAGACAGCCTGAGCCAAAGGTGGGAAATTGAAGCAGAATTCCTTCCACCTAAAGTGATTTACAAAGAAACACCTGCTCAATCAGCCGAAGGCTTTGTCCGCTACTGGATGCCGAAACCTTGCTGGGCGATTATGACTTTCATGATTGAACCAGGAGAAGCGGGAAGTGGTGTAAACTTTGAAAACAAAGTTCGCACTAGCGATATCAGTCAAAAATATATTAATGAAGTGAAACGCGCCATTCCGTGGACCTTGAAACAAGGACTGCATGGCTATGAAGTAACCGATATCAAGATTACTTTGATCAAAGGCGAAGAGCATAATGTGCACTCGAATCCGGGTGACTTTTTATTAGCAACCCCAATGGGTATAATGCGAGGATTGGAAAATGCAGGTACTGATCTTTTGGAACCCATGTATGCCTTTGAAATCAAAGCCCATCAGGATTATCTTGGTTCGGTTTCTAGCGATTTAAGCCAGATGCGAGCTACTTTGGAAAGTCCTCTTTTCGATGGAGAATTTTTCATTTTGAAAGGTCGAGTTGCCGTAGCCGAAGCCATGGATTATGCCATCCAATTCAGTGCTACCACCTCTGGAAAAGGTCGCCTAAAACTCAGCTTGGATGGCTATGAAAAAACCACACTAACAGAAGAAAAAATCCGTCCCTACAAAGGCGTTTCACCACTTGATGAATCGCAATGGATTTTGCACATGCGCGGTGCTTTTAAGGCGGATGAGAGGATGATGGGTTAAAACAATCCACCCTCAGTCTGACGGTTGGAACCGACTGACCGATATAAGGAACTACCTAATTGAACAAAGCCGATCCTTGAACCATGTGCCAGAATGGAAGGCAATAGGATAGTAGAGGCGTCTACCTTAAGCTAATTTTGTAATTCGCTAGATAATATTTAGAATTAATTGATCAAAAGAAGCCCCTACTTAAAACATCAGTAGGGGCTATAGAATTATTTAAGAAGGTAAATGTCTTTAATTAATAGACCTTTACCGCCAATTTGATAGAGAACCTCTAAATTATCGTAGAGAAAGTTCCCAAATAAGGCCTCTTCATCATTCCCTATATCAGTGGTTTTAATAAACTGCTTTCCGTGATTTTTGGAATCATCGTAATATAAGGCAAGCTTAGATTTAGAGCTTTTTCTCATATTGTCTATATTTTCCACTTTTGCATTAGCCCCATCAGGACTGATTACAAATTTGAACATAGCAGCCGACAATCTTTGTGCAACACTAATGCTATAATTGATTGTACCATCAGGTAATACATTAAATGAAAGGCCTCTCATACCAGGGGTGCCGTGCTTATTGAAATGCTTATTATTGATCATCTCGGTATTATCAGTCAGCTCTTTTTTCCAGATTTTGTTCCCATTCAGATCATACTTTATCACGTAAGCACCTTCAAACCTTGCTCCTATGTTTCTAAATCTGTCTGGACCAAGTAAACCATATAGGTAAAAGTGATTACCCTTAAAGTCAACTCCCGTGTAACCACCTTCCGTTGGATATATATTTCTGTTCTGAGGATTAACAGTGTAATCTAAATTAGCTTGATCAGAGTAAATTTGAGCAGTAGTTTTATCTAACCGCGCGGGTCTAATAAAGGCCTCGTCAAGATTTACATTTAGCGTAATACTGCCTTTACGATTACCTGTGTTATCAAATGTGATGATACTTACCTCGGAAAAATTATTCTTATAATCAACTTTCTTAGAAGCTACGTAAAATTCTGAGTTTGTATGACCGATAAACTCCCAGAAAATTTCCTCTTCGCCTTCTACAGGAGGTAAATCTAATATTTTTCTAGAGTAGGAAAAATCATCAGCACCAAATGAATTAAGGATAAGTTTTTCATCTTTTTTCTTTCTGTCATGTTTCTGGTGACCATTATCTGTAGCTAAATAGTAAAAATAGTCATCATTGCAGAATATGGTTTGAAGTTCTTTTCCCAGTTCGTCCCTACCTTCTATTTCAAATTTCGTTTGCTTTCCTTCTGTGTCTAACTTACTAATATAGTGTGTTTTGCCATGATAGCCATTAGAATGAACCTGAGTTGTATAAAGAAATTTTCCTGATGGAGATGCTACCGTCTCGATAAGGGGGATACGAATATCTCTATAGGCCACATCTAAATCATTACTCCATTCCTTATCTAAGCTATTTCCATAACGGATGATTTTAATATTCATTCCCTTAATGGTAACGAAAGCAACACCATTTTCAACAGGCAGGGTTTTAAGAAGTCGTCCTTCTGTATTTAATTTTACTCTTTCTACATCCTGAGCTGACAGCTTGAAAAGAAGGAATAAGCTAAACAGTATTAGTAATGTGGATTTTTGATATCTCATTTGCATTGGGGGTTGTTTATTTGATTTTAAAATTTGACTGATAGTAAGGGTGATATACCCGCATAACTATTTAATGTGTTTTCTCCAAACTCTCCTGCGCTGTTAATAGAAAGTAAATAGAAGGCTTCTAGTCCTATGTACATTTCCTTAAATACTCTAAACTTTAGACCTGCTTTCGGCATTCCTCCTGCCCTGAACTGCAAAATGCTCTCTTCATTGACATAATTATTTTTAATTATGTTGTAATCATAAGTAACATATCTGAAGGTGAACTGTAATCCATAGGTTAAATAGAACCTTGAAGTCAAAGCAAAGTCAGCACCTTTTGATAATTGGAGATTGATAGATTGGAATTGCTTGTAAACTCTTTTTTCTGTATTGTTATCAGAGTCTATCAGCACAGTGTCTGTAGCAGGGCCTGCCTTGCTAAAACCTAGCTCAACACCCCACTTCGAAGTTTTTCTTTTGTAGGAATCTAAAGAATAATAGCCTAGCGTAGGAGCCGTGGCGGTATTAAAATAGTCTTTCTGTTCATCCAGTGGAGACTCAAAATAAGTCTTAAAAGAAATCATATTCGTTTGAGCGAGCAGATTCTGGCTAGAAATTAATAACGCAAAAATTAATAGCGTAAGGAATGGGTTTTTCATTTAAATGAGAAACTTAATCTTTAAAAAATAGTAACGGTTAACGTAAAATTTAAAACTAATGTATTAAAAATCAAACCTCAAACTTTTACCCTATTATTTAAGCGCTTTATTTATATTCAATAAAATTAGAATAAGTACAAGCATCTGGCTGTGCTGTTTTAAATTCAAAAATAAGTAAGCCAGTATTAGTACAAACAGACTTGAACTAAGTGAAAGGTCGAGTTGCCGTAGCAGAAGCCATGGATTATGCCATCCAATTCAATGCCACCACTTCAGGCAAAGGAAGATTAAAACTCAGCTTGGAGGGCTATGAAAAAACCACACTAACAGAAGAAAAAATCCGTCCCTACAAAGGCGTTTCACCACTTGATGAATCGTAATGGATTTTGCACATGCGCGGTGCTTTTAAGGCGGATGAGAGGATGATGGGGTGAGACTTTTTTTATTTTTTAGCAATAGTACAAAAGCTGAGTTCCAGCGGAACGACCTTACGGTAACAGAATCAGGTGAAGAGAACCCAAGTTCCGTAGGAACGACCTTCTGTGAACTGCACGATCAATTTACAGACTCAGCTGCTACCTAATAATAAGGCCGCTCCTACGGAGCTAGGTTATAGTATATAGCTATTGATTACCATATGTCCGCCCCGATGGGGCTAGGATTGGGCACAGGTTTACAAATAATGCTACCAAATGTTGCTTTAGCTAATCTAGTAGCCAGTAAAACAGGATGAAGCATCTTTGCAGTGAGATTTCTTGCTTGCTTTTATAATTGGCTCATAATCTAAGTTCCAGCAGAACGACCTTATGAGGAAGATGCACGATCTAAAGGTAATGGATGGGCTGCTGCGTATCATAAGGCCGCTCCTACGGAGCTACGTTATAGCTTGTAGCAACTGATTACCATAATTCAGTCCCCGATGGGGCAAAGGTAATGTACACATTAGCATATGATGCTTCTAGATTTTCGTTTAGTTTAACCAATCTGTCTGTAAGCATAAAATGAGGAAAGATCATGGAGGTGAGAATCTACAATTAGCATAAAAACTAAGTTTCAGCGGAACGACCTTATATGAGAAGAATTAGCCAGAAGTTTTAAAAATTAAAATGTAATGTTTAGTTTTTGAGTCCAAACAATTTCAACCATGGCCAATACCTATTCACAAATCAACATCCAATGCATATTCGCAGTGAAAGGACGAAAATATTTTTTGACCAAAGAAATACGAACAGAATTGTTCAGATACATGCATGGCATATTAAAAAATGATAATGCTTTTCCATTAGCAATCAACGGATGGAAAGACCAAATTCATGTATTTTTTGAACTATCCCCGAAGATGTCCATTGCAGACCATATGATGATGCTTAAATCCACTTCTTCAAAGTGGTTAAATGATAATTATTTTAATAATCGTGAATTTAGATGGCAAGAAGGTTATGGTGCTTTTTCTTACTCAAAATCACAACGGTCAAATGTAATTAATTACATAATGAACCAAGAGGAGCACCATAGAACCATGAGTTTTAAGGAAGAGTATCTGGGATTTCTTGAAAAGTTTAATGTTGAATATGAGGAGAGATATCTGTTTGAGTTTTATTGAGAGATTGGAGGCAATAAGGTCGCACCTACGGAGCTTGGGATTAGCTGACAGTTTTCAGTTACCATAAGTAGGTCCCTATAGGGGCTATTAACAGGCAAACTTTGGCGCTTAATTGGATCATGTTTATCTCTACCAAAATTGTAAGTTTTGAAAGAGAGCAATGACCACTTCATCAACTCAAAACTGTTCCAACTCCAATCTTCTCCAACAAATACAAATTATGGTCAATCACTAAAACATCATTATCTATGCTAAGCTTTTCTAAGATCCTGTAAAGCAGGTCTATATCTGCATAATGCAAGCCAGTACTCGGTTCATCCAAAATGAAGAGCTGATTTTTTGGAGTATCCTGTAGCCAATTTAACAGCAGAAGGCGTTGCTTTTCACCCGATGAAAGCGATTGTACAGTTTGCTCTAAACTCAAATGTGACAGACCTATTTCTTCTAAGCTGTTGAGGAAGTTAAGCCTAGAATTCGACACTTTGAAATCCGTAAACCAAGCTTTCAATTCCGTAATATTAAGCGCTAATATTTCAGCAATATTATTTCCTTTGATTTTGTATTTCAAAATGTGTTTTTGATAGCGCTTTCCATCGCAGTCTTCACATTTTTCAATGGCATTAGCAGCAACATCCAAGCTAGTTTCTACATAGCCTTTTCCTTTACAAGCGGGGCACTGACTGCTCTTGTTTTTGTAGGAGAAGTCGGAAGCCTTTGCACCTGTTTCAGATGCAGATATTTTCGTAATGTCTTTCAGTAAATCTAAATAGTCAACTAATAATGTGTCCGAATGGCTATTTAGTTTTTTAGGCTCAAAATACTCTGCACTGTCATATATTTTAGGAATTTCAATCTGCTCACAATTCACGGGACCTCCCTTTTGAATGCTTGGGATCAGGATGTCTTTAACCAAAGTGGTTTTTCCAATTCCTGATTTTCCTGTAAGAGCAGTGATGCTGCCAATAGGTAGTTTAAGCTCATCTCGCACCAAAGTATGTTTTGCTAGCTTACGAATATGGATATGTTTCTTTCCATCATTGAGCTGCAGCGCTTTGCTTGGCTCCTTCAAGAATGGGTGGCAATCATCTTGTTGCAGAAGCTCTTTAGTGGTTCCCTGATAGGTAATATAGCCACCCTGTTTTCCTGCCTTTGGACCAATCTGCACCAGATGATCTGCCGCATGGATAATGGCTTTGTTATGCTCAATGATAATGATCGTATTTCCTTTTTCGATCAGCTCTTTCAGAATTTTAACTAGATTAGGAATGTTATCATTCGATAAGCCTGCAGAAGGCTCATCCAATAAATAGGTGACCCCTTTTAGTGGACTATTGAGCTGTTTGATCAACTCTACCCTTTGGTTTTCCC
Source organism: Marivirga tractuosa DSM 4126 (assembly GCF_000183425.1). Taxonomy (NCBI): domain Bacteria; kingdom Pseudomonadati; phylum Bacteroidota; class Cytophagia; order Cytophagales; family Marivirgaceae; genus Marivirga; species Marivirga tractuosa. Next base: position 2,750,428 of record NC_014759.1, on the reverse strand, counting down.
CACCGGATAGAGTAGGAGATTTTCTGTTGAGTTGCAGATGGTCAATATGTAATTGCTTTGCCCGTTCAATGGTGTTGATTAAATGCGGTTCAATTTTAGCGAGTAATTTTCCGTCAACAGTGTTATCTGTATCATGTGCAGTTAACCATTTGCCCAGGGTTTTAAAGTCCATCGATTTAATTTCATGGATGGATTTATTATCTATAGTAAAAGCCAGTCTTTCTTGCTTTAATCCACTGCCTTCGCAATGGCTACATTTGCTATACGAAAACAATGAAGTCAGCTGGCTAATGTTTTTATTCTTTCTGGTTTTGTAATATTCCTCTTGCAAATATTGAAAAAGACCTTCCCATTTCATGTTCAAGTCTTGGGTGCCTGTACGTGTTTTCGTTTTGTATTCCCAGGTAGCCTTCCATACTTTTTCTCCTGTCCCATGAAATAGAATATCCTTTTGTACTTCACTTAATTCCTTGAAAGGCGTAGCCAGGCTAAAGCCATGTTCTATTCCAATTTTCTTTAAAATCGCCATGTGCTGACCAGCAGGATCCCCATAGTATCCAATGGCTTTATTGTGGGCAAAGAGGCCATCGGCTATGCTTTTGTTTTCATCCAATACCAATTTGTTCAAATCAGGCAATAATTCTTCACCTATGCCTTGACAAACTACGCATTTCCCCAGTTCGTGATTATTCGAAAAGTGACTGGCGGATAATTCTTCGCCTACATACTGCGCCTTTCGTGAAAAGGCAAAACGTAAGATTTTATCAATGCCCGTTTGCTTGGCTATGTCCGTTCTAATCGAATAGTTTTTTTCCTTTCGAGTAATGCAAATTGTAGGCGTAAGTCCTTCGATATGGTTGACTTCAAATTGAAAATTTACACCGACTCTTGACTGTTGATAACTAGAAAACTGCTTAGTCATTTCTTGCAGTCCGTAGCCATGCAAAGTGTCTATTACTAAAGAAGATTTGCCTGAACCTGAAATACCAGTAACTACAGATAATTTATGCTTGGGTAGTTCCAAGTTCAAGTCTTTCAGGGAATGAGTTCTAGCTCCCTGAATAATTATTTTTTCTCTTTGCTGATTCAGTTCTTCTTGAATTTCGACAGCTTGCATTTCCAGTGCGTTATCCACTAAAGTATCGCATCCTTTTTGGAAAAGTGCATGATTCTCAAAGCATATGATGCCAGCCGTTTGTTCCTTCAGTTCATGCAGTGCAAGGAGCAATTGTCTTACATTCTGTTGGTGCAATCCGATGCTCGGTTCTTCAAGTAACAAAAGCGTCTTTTTTGATTTCTTGGCAAAATGCTTGGTGAGTTTTATCCGTTGTGCCTCTCCACCCGATAAGGTATTGGAAGGTTGTCCCAATTTGATATAGCCTAAGCCTAACTGTAGCATCAAAGACAGGGTTTCAGTAATTTTCTTTTCCCCAGAGAAGAAATCATAAGCTTCTTCTATGCTAAGATTGTAGAGGTCTGCAATATTTTTTTCATTCCAATGCACTCGAAGCACTTCAGGCTTAAATCGTTTGCCGTTACATGTCGGACAAATCTGATTGATATTTCCCAGCGCGCTCATAGAAAGCGTAATAACACCTGCACCTTCGCAAGCTTCGCATCTTCCGGTTTTGTTGTTAAAAGAGAAAGCTCCCTTCGCTAGCTTTAATTCTTTTGCTTCAGAGGTTTTGGCTAGCAAGTCTCGTATTTTATCAGCTAGCCCAGTATAAGTTGCAGGATTACTTCTGGGAGTTTTTCCTATTGGCTGATCTGTTACGGTGAGTAAGTTTAAGTCCTGCTTTTCGCAAAAGCTCGAAATGCTTTGAAGCAGTCCAGGAGTTTTTCGGCTTATGACTGTCAATTCCTGTGCTTCTGGAGTAAACTCGGTTTCCGAGAAGTTTTTCGGAGGCTCAACATCAATTGAATTTCCCTGATTCAAGGCCTTCAAAGTTGGACTGTTTGTTTTCTGGGCCTTTAAAAAATCCTTGATAGAGCCATTGAAAATAACTTTCCCACCATGAACTCCAGCTTCTGGGCCCAGCTCCACTATCCAATCTGCCGACTTGATAAATTCTAGGTCATGCTCCACTACCATCACTGTATTTCCTCTTCGAATTAGCCGATCTAGAACGTGTAGTAAATATTGCTGATAGTCTGCCGATAAGCCAATTGAAGGCTCATCAAAAACATATAAAATGCCCTGAAGATTACTATTCACTTGGTTGATCAGTTTGATCCGTTGCGCATCACCGGAAGAAATTTCGGTGCTTGCTGTGCTCAACTGATAATCTTCCATGCCTAGCCGAATGAGGTCATATAACTGAATGGTGATCTTATCTGCAAGTACTTTTTCACCGGCTGAAAGTTGAAGCGAATTTAATTTTTTATACATTTCGCTTAACGAGAGCTCCATCCACCCGTGAAAATTTAGCCCTTGCCATTTGAATTTCAAATGCTCTGCTTTGATCCTTGCGCCTTTACAACTCGGACACACTTTTGAGCTCGCAAATTTCAAAATGTTGGGGTTTCTATCTCTTCTGAGAATATCCTGCATGATCGGCAGCATCCCCTTATAATAGCCCTCTTCTCTGGGTTTTGCCTTAATGCCTTGCCATCTCAATCGAGACTCCAAGCCATGTTTTCCATAAAACACTTTGAGCCGATTACTACCATTTAAAACGACATCTTGTTGCTCTTCCGTAAGATCCTTCCATGGAATATCTACATTAAAGCCATGCGCTTTGCACACCTTATTGAGTTCCTCTACGGTAATCTGAGAATAAACAATATAGCCACCAGGGAGGGTGGTGGTAATTGCCCCTTCTCTCAGCGTTTTATTTTCGTCTCCTATTAGTTTATTAAGGTCAATATATTCTGCTTCGCCAATACCTCGACAAACTTCGCATGCTCCCAATGGGTGATTAAAGGAAAATAGCGATTTGCTCATCTTTTCCTCAGCTGAATAGCGCGCAAATAGAATTCTAAAAATAGCCGTCAGCTCTGAGAGCGTACCAAAAGTGGTATTGATGGATTGGAAGCGTTTGGATTGTTCCACCTTAATCACAGGTGGTAAATCTTGTATTTCATCCATTTCCGCAGTGGGAATAAGTTGCCCATTTTGTTGGTTGTATGCCGGAAGACTTTCCAAGAAATAGCGATAGCCTTCATTGGCTATAACGCCCATTGCGAGAGATGATTTGCCGGAGCCCGACAAGCCTGTCACCACAATTAGTTGGTTTTCAGGTATTGTTAAGGAGATATTTTTAAGATTGTTTTGGTGGGCGTTTATAATCTTCATATTCTGCTTTTCTTTTAAAAATTTAAAGGTAATAAGAATATTACAGCATGATGATTCAACCTTAATCTTGTATTTTAAATCGATGATGATTTTGGCCCAGTTGGATGTGCTTTTTAAAAGAGAGGGCTAAAAAAATTTGGTCTCTAATAAATTAATGAAGATATCTAAGGCTGAAAAATATACTATTATGAGAAGAAATAGAGGATGGAATATTTCCGTCTCCCATTATAAAATGTATTTTGAAAGTTCGTTTTTATTTGTACTTTTAATAAAGTACGATACATATTAAACAAATCGTATTTTTCTAAATTTTGGCTGTTTCATTACCGCCAATTCGAACCGTGCAAGCTGAATGAAAAAACCTCAAATCCCCATAAACGAAAGAGATCGGCAAAAGGAGTTAGAGTCCTACCAAATCATTGGATTGAATGAAGAAGATGAATTTGATTTCATCACTTCGATGGCAGCAAAGATTTGCGAAAGCAAGATTTCGCTGATTAGCTTAGTCACTGGAGATAAGCAATGGTTTCTGTCTCATCATGGAGTAGAAGTTAGAGAGACGTCCAAAAACATCTCATTTTGCGCTCATGCTATTAACATTCCTGACCAAGCATTTATTGTCGAAGATGCTCGTCAAGATACTCGTTTTTTCGATAATCCAATAACTACAGGCGATCCAAATGTAATTTTTTATGCTGGAATTCCTTTAGTAAATAAAAACGGATTTCCGCTTGGGACATTGTGCGTAATTGATGATGCTCCAAAAAAGCTCAATGAGGAGCAAATTCAGTTGTTACAGAAGTTAGCGAAACAGACGTTGAATCTCTTAGAGCTAAGGCGGTCTCAAAGGAGATTGGTCGAGTCGAATCAGGACCTAAACAAAAAAAATCAACTATTAACTGTCACAGAGGAGGCTAATCAAATAGGGACTTGGGAGCTCGATATTGCTTCTGGACAGACTGTTTGGAGTAAGGTAGTATATGAAATTCATGAATTGCCGTTAGATTATGATCATAATAAAGCCAAAGCAATTGAGTTTTACCACCCGGACTATCGAAGTTTAATAACACAAGCCCTTGAAAATGTTATGCAGAATGACGTGCCCTTCGACCTAGAATGCAAATTAATTACTGCCAAAGGCAGGCAAAAATGGGTGCGCAGTACAGGTAGAAAGGTAGAAAATAAGATTATCGGTAGCTTTCAGGACATTACAAAAATTAAGGATAGCGAGCTAAAATTTAAAAGTATATTTAATTCAACTTTTACTTTTATTGGTTTTCTGAGTACGGAAGGTATTTTATTAGAAGCAAATGATACTGCAATTGGTTTGGCCGATTTAAAGCATGAAGATGTGATCGGCAAATATTTTTGGGATTGCTATTGGTGGCAGATATCTCCACAAACTCAAAAAGAGCTCAAAAGGAATTTTCAGAAAGCCGTTGGTGGAGAAACTGTATCTTATGAAGTGGAAGTGTGGCTTTCTAACAAAACCCCCATCACAATTCTCTTTAGTATGAAACCCATATTTGATGAATTTGGGAAAGTCATTTATGTTTTACCTGAAGGTAGCCCAATACAGGAAATTGTGGATGCAAGAAGGAAATATAAATCCGTTATTGAAGGGACAAATGTGGGGACCTGGGAATGGAACGTACAAACAGGTGAAACAGAATTTAATGAACGTTGGGCTGAGATAGTGGGCTACACCCTGGATGAACTGGCACCTATCAGTATAGATACATGGATGAATTTAGCTCACCCGGACGACTTAGAGGAATCTGGTAGGCGGCTAAATGAATGCTTTGAGAAAAAGGCAGAATATTATGATTTTGAAGCCCGGATGAAGCATAAGGACGGACATTGGGTATGGGTTCTTGACAGGGGAAAAGTCTTTGAATGGACGAAAGAGGGAAAACCATTGATGATGTACGGCACTCACCAAGATATTTCGGAGAGAAAGCAGAAGGAAGAAGCGCTACGAATTAGTGAAGAGGCGTTTAGAGGTAATTTTGAAAATGCCGCTATTGGAATGGCATTGCTAGATCAAAATGGTAAATGGTTAAAAGTAAATAAAAATGTTTGTCAAACTGTAGGGTATTCCAAGGAGGAATTATTAGAACTTACATTTCAAGACATTACCCATCCTGATGATCTTCATGCTGATCTGGACTTATTGCAAGAATTAGTGGAAGGTAAGAGAAATCATTACCAAATGGAAAAAAGGTACTTTCATAAGGAAGGTCATATTGTCTATATTATTCTGGCGGTTTCGATGGTTAAAGACGAAAGAGGAAATGTACTTTATTTTATATCACAGATTATTGATATTTCGAAGTTAAAAAAAACTGAAATTCGCCTAAAGGCTTTATTAGCAGAGAATAAAGCACTAATGGATGCGACAACCGAGGTAGCTTTTGTGTCAACGGATAAAGAGGGAAACATACTTGATACAAACATTGGCGTTCAAAGAATATTAGGATATGATAAGGCATCCATCACTGGGAGTAGTATTCAGAACATCCTTTTTTTAGAAGAAGAGTGGAATCAAATAGCAAGAGAGCTTATGGGTAGCTCAACAAAAAATTATTCGACAGCAGATTTTCTACATTCACTAGCTAATAATAAACAGCACAACCTAGGTGAATGGACTATGAAGGGGAAAGATGGTATAATTGTACCCGTATTATTGTCTGTTAGTGAAATTATTCAAGATAAAAATACAGATGGCTATCTATTTGCAGCAACAGATATTAGCCAAATCAAATCGATACAAAAGGAGCTTGAACAAAAAAATGAAGAGCTCGAACAGTTCGCATATATAACTGCACACGATCTAAAGGAGCCATTACGGGGTATCACCTCTTATTTGTCCATCTTGCAAAAAAAGTATAGTACACATTTAGATGAAAAAGCAAATAGCTATATTAACATAGCTTCCCACAGCGCAAAGAGGATGAAAACTCTAATTTCTGATATTCTGGATTTTTCCAAAACTGGTGTAATTGAGCAAAAAGAGGTGAATCTTAATAGTCTTTTAGACACAATTTTTGATAACTACAGAAATGATATAAATCAGAATAATTTGGTACTCTCCAAATCTAATTTACCTGTTTTAACTGGCGATACTACCTCGTTTATTCAATTATTTACTAATTTAATAGATAATGCAATAAAGTACCAGAGCAAGGGAAATAGGGCACAAGTAGATATTTATGGAGAAGAAGACGAAAAGAACTGGGTTTTTACAGTTGCAGACAATGGAATAGGAATTAAAAGGGAACATCAGGATAGAGTATTTGAGGTATTCAAGAGGTTGCATTCAAATAGTGAATATAGTGGAACGGGAATAGGTTTAGCCACTTGTAAAAAAATTGTTTCTGCCTACGGTGGGAAGATCTGGTTCGAGGCAAATCAATCCCAAGGAACTAAGTTTGTATTTACGATACCAAAGACAAAAGATAATATAGAAAGATAAAGAGCTAGAGTTAAAACTCGTTTATTGGTGCTAATTCACCGACCAAGGAAACCGGAATTTAAGTGAAAATAAAATGAGAAAACTAAATATACTTTTGGTAGAAGATAGCAAGGAAGATGCGTTTCTTATCAGAGAGGCATTGGAAGGGCTTACATTTCTAGATAAACTGTACCATGTCGAGAATGGTGCAATAGCTATTAATTTTCTGAAAAAGGAGGAACCCTACTCAGAAGCAGAAACACCAGATCTCATATTAATGGATATTAATATGCCCGTTATGGATGGGCATGAAGCTTTAAAAATAATTAAATCAATAGAAGAAGTCAAACATGTTCCCGTTCTAATGCTAACTACGTCATCAAGAAAAGAGGATATTCTAAGGGCATATCAAGAGCAGTCTAGTTCCTACATCGTAAAACCAGACGATATTTATGAGTTAGATAATCTTGCAGAAGCTATTAGAGATTACTGGAACAATACTGTCAGACTCCCTAGGAAGTAATCTCATGTATTTTGTTTTTATACTATTTTTCTAAAAAATCCTCTGATGGTTTACTATTATAATTTTTAAACTCCTTAGTTTATCTCGGGACGGGGAAAGGATTATTTTCGTTCCATTATTGAAAAAGCTTTCCTGGTGTCTGACCCACCAATATTAAGAATTATACCTGTGTTTAAATTATCAGCCTGATTTCCCCACGCCTCTCTTGCAGTAGTTGGCTATAAATATATGGACGCTTGGAAATGCAAGTTGAGCCAATAGGATGTCCTTTAGCTTTTAGCCCACGAGATAAATTATTAGGTAAAACTCCTTCAGCGGTAGGAATTAACTGGCCATTTTGCTGATTATATGCCGGAAGACTTTCCAAGAAATAGCGATAGCCCTCATTCGCAATAACACTCATGGCCATAGAAGATTTTCCTGAACCTGATAATCCAGTAACCACAATTAGTTGGTTTTCAGGTATTGTTAAGTCAATGTTTTTGAGATTGTTTTGGTGGGCGTTTTTGATGCGCATAAAGATTTTTTGTTTCTCTTTTGAACGGACAAATATAGAAAGGTTATAGGATGGCTAGATGTATTTTTAAGGATAACTAATCTTAAAAGTAAGGTTCACTGCTAAGCGAGTTTGATTTTACAACTAAGAAAGAACAGATACAACAACAGCAGATGTTTTATTCAATTTTAAACCGAACCGTAATTTTCTTGCTTGAAGCCACGGAGGTATCTCCCTTTTTAGCAGGTTCCCATCTTGGTCCTTCTTTGATTAAGCGTATTGCCTCTTCATCACAGCCATTTCCCAGTCCTTTTAGTACCTCTATCTCCGTAATAGTACCAGAGGTATTGATACTTAATTTTAATCTGACTCTTCCTTCTGTGCCCTCCTGCATGGCTTTTGTAGGATATCTTAAATTATCTTTGAGATAATCACGGTAATCAGAAAAACCGATGCTGGGTCTTGCTGCACTATAGGTATTGTCTTCTTCTTTCCCTTGGCCGACACTTGTAACAACGACTTCGCTTAATTGAGCAACATCTGCGTTTAAGAATATCTTATTATCCTTCTCTTCACTTACAACAAATTCTTGCTGTTCCATGCCTATAAAATTCACGATGAGAACATCATTTAGCTCTGCTTCAATCTCAAAAATGCCATCTAAATCAGTGCTAGTGGCTATGGAAGTACCCTTGACTATTACATTAGCTCCTGGAATAGCCTCTCCCGTTTCAGCATCTAGCACTTCTCCTGAAATCCTTGGGGAGACAGCAACTTTTCTAATATCTGCTTGATCCGTTTCATCATTAGTTGGAGCGATAGAAGATGCCAATTCATTGGCCTTTTTACTTCTTGCTGCTGAAGGTTTGCTTTGTTCAGCCTCAATTTCTGCTACTTTTTCCACAATTGAGTCCTTATTTAACTCTTGAAAGCTATCTTCATAAGGAACAGCATTCTCTGAAACAATTAAATCCTCTTCAATACTGATCGGTTCATTTTGAGCAATGCGTTCAGCATCTTCGACTATTTTGATAGGCACTTCTATTTCTTGTTTACTTTCAGATTCATTACTTTCAACTGTTGCCTTTGGTAGATTCTCTGCTTCCTTTTCTATTTTCTCAGCTTGTAAAGGGCTGGGCGGGTTTGCAGGGCTTTCATTTTTTTCAAATTTTACGGCCTCTTCCGATTTAATAGCCAAGGGAGTAAATGATTCATCTTGCTGAAAAAAATTGATAATGAGTACGCTAGAAATAATAAGCAATAAGAAGACGGCAGCATATGGCAATGCTTTTCTCCACAAAGGAATTATTTTTTGTTCTTGCTTAGGTGTAGTTCTAGCCCTTAAATTGGCCTTAAGACTTGGCAAATCATGCAGCGCATCTGGATTTTCTAAATAACCTTCCATAGCCTCTGCCTCGAAAGGATGATTCAGCAAATATTTTTCAACTTGATGCTGCTCTTCAGGACTTAAAGTGCCATCAAGATACGCTTGCATTTTTTCTATGCTCAGGTCTCGAATAGGGTCACTATGGTTTTTATCTTTCTTCACCTTGTTCCATGCACTGTTTTAAATTTCGTTTCGCATTTTGTATGTAGCTTTTCACTTTCTTTAATTCGTAAGAAGTACTATCCGTAATTTCTTGATAACTCTTTTTGTCCAAGTAGAACAACTCCACGCATTGCCTTTGTTCTTTCTTTAATTGCGCAATACATGCAGTTAATTTTTCCAGATTGTCGTCCTGAACAGCATAGTCTTCTTCATGATGCTTCAATTGACCATTTTCCATAAGCTCAAGGTCTGAAAAATCAAAACTATCCGTTTTTTGACGATTTTGCTTTCTCAATTCCATTAAGCAATGGTTTTTGCTTAGCACGTAAAGCCAACTTTTAAAGTTTTCCACCTCGTGCTTGGGAAGTTTTATCACTAACTCTTCAAAAATAGCCATCACAGCATCCTGGGCTGAAGCTTTGTCTTTCAAATATTTTAGACAAACTCCATAAACCAGATGCATATAAGGTTGGTATAACTTGCCCAACAGATCAAGATCCTGAGTTTCTCGGAATTGTTCAAGCAATAGTTTTTCTTCTTGTATGTCGTTTTTATCTGTCACTCAATCCTGCTGTGGAATTTGCTAAGTTAATTTTTTATATGTCAATAAAATACAGAAAACTGAAATTCTAAGTTTAATTCAGTAGTAAATCGCAAAGTTAAATTTATTCACATACGCTTGATTTATAGAGTTTTATATGATTATTTGATTGATTATTACTTCTAGCTTCTTTTCAATAAATAAAAAACTGAAAATATTTTTATGGAATTTATGTAGAGCCTGCATCCTGTATACAAAAATGTTTCACATAAAATTATCGATCATGGAAAAGTTAAGGGATGTAATAAGAATAAGCTGTCTTATTTTGATCAGTTCAGCTATGTTAGCTGCACAATCAATCACTATCAGCGGGAAAGTCACAGATTTCAATAGTGGCGAAGATTTACCGGGAGTCAATGTATTACTGAAAGGGTCTTCAACAGGGGTGACTACTGATTTATATGGAGAATACTCCATCAAGGTGCCTTCTCTAAAAGGCATATTAGTTTTTAGCTACATTGGAATGGAGAAAAAGGAAGTGCTGATAAAAGGGCGAAGTGTTATTGATGTGCAATTGAAAGCTGATGTTGCCCAATTATCGGAAGTGGTAGTCACGGGTACTCCTTCGCGGAATATATTCTCAAAAAGAAAAGTGGCAAGCTATCAAGCCGATCAAAGTTATTTCCCAGTAGATGCTGAAGCACCCTACCATAATTCTAATACTGAAGAATACCAAGGTCTTGACGAAAATACTTTTCAGGAAGCTACCCAAAATCCGCTGTCCACTTTTTCAATAGATGTAGATGCTGCTTCTTACTCTAATATGAGAAGATTTATCAACAGTGGTCAAAATCCACCTAAAGATGCAGTGAGAATAGAGGAAATGATTAACTACTTCAATTATGACTACAAACAACCAAGCGGTCAAGACCCATTTTCTATCAATACGGAAGTTTCGCAAGCACCTTGGAACAAAAAGCATCAACTTGTGCACATAGGCTTGCAGGGTAAGGTGATCCCCACAGAAAATCTGCCAGCTTCCAATCTGGTTTTTCTATTAGATGTGTCAGGTTCTATGTTTGCTCAAAATAAACTGCCCTTGCTGAAATCAGGCCTGAAAATGTTGGTTGACCAGCTACGAGAAGAGGATAAGGTATCTATTGTGGTGTATGCTGGTGCAGCAGGATGTGTGCTTCCTCCCACTTCTGGCAACGAAAAAGACAAAATTATTGAAGCTTTACAGAATTTACAGGCAGGTGGTTCTACTGCCGGTGGAGCAGGCATAGAATTAGCTTATAAAATTGCGAAAGAAAATTTCATAAAAGAAGGCAACAATCGCATCATTTTAGCTACTGATGGTGACTTTAATGTGGGAGCAAGTTCAAATGAAGCCATGGAAGATTTGATTGAGAAGAAAAGAAAAGAAGGCGTCTTTCTTACAGTTTTAGGCTTTGGAATGGGTAACTACAAGGATTCAAAAATGGAAATATTGGCTGACAAAGGTAATGGCAATTATGCATATATCGACAATATTTTAGAAGCGAAAAAGGTATTAGTGAATGAGTTTGGAGGTACTCTCTTTACCATTGCCAAAGATGTGAAAATACAGGTAGAGTTTAACCCCGCCAACGTTACAGCCTATCGACTAATTGGCTACGAAAATAGAAAGCTCAATAATGAGGATTTTAACAATGATAAAAAAGACGCTGGGGAGCTAGGTTCTGGTCATACGGTTACGGCTTTATATGAAATTATCCCTAAAGGGGTGGATAGTTATTTTAAACCTATCGATGATTTGAAGTATCAGCAGAATAAAGGAAAAACAGAACAGAGCAATTATGGTGACGAGTTACTCACCGTAAAATTCAGATATAAAGCGCCTGATGGAGAGGTCAGTAAGTTAATTGTGAAAACGGTAGACAATAGTGTTAGGGCCCTTGATAAAACTTCAGATAACTTTCGTTGGTCGGCTGCTGTGGCTACTTATGGGATGCTTTTAAAGGATTCGGATTATATTGAAAAAGGGGATTATAAGCTAGTGACAGATTTGGCCAGAAGTGCAAAAGGAAAAGATGAAAATGGTTATAGAATTGAATTCATCAAGCTGGTAGAATCGAGCAGTATGATGGTTGAGAATTAGTTCTTAATTGTGAAAAGTTTAAAATTCGTATTTCAGAATATATTAAATATAATCCGCGGAATTGGCGGGGGGATACATTTAATGATTGGGGGAATTTGTAGAGACGCGATGCATCGCGTCTCTACAAATTGTTTTACTTTTGTGCACCTAAAAACAAATTAGGACAACATCTATTTATAACACGAGTATTATACGGAAACATCTAATAGCAAAAGAAGATAATGAACGATAGCAGAGCCCTGAATTATATAGATAATGTAGTGAAAAATGTTCCATCTGATTGGTTGAAACTCACCACCCATAGATTGGATATTTATAAGGAAGACTTAGCCAAAACAGAATTTTTGGAGCGTTTTGAAAGACTATATTCTCAGGAGGATGCTGAGACTTCCAAACTAAGTGCCCTGCCGACTGCTTATGATTATATTCGATTAGGGCATCCTTTATCTTCCGTATTGGAATGGGGAATTGCTAAACTTAACAACTTAAAAGCTGATCAGGTCATCAGTTTTTCATCAAGGACAGTTCCGATTTTAGCGGTACTAAGAAAAAATCTATTTGATGAAAAGAAAACAATAATTGCTTATAAAGGTGAATTACCTTCTTATTTTGATTTGGAAACGGTAAAATCTGTTTATAACTACAATTTTGAATTAAAGCAAGTTGAAAATATAGAAGATATTTCTGCATTTGACGGCAGCACTATTTTTATTTCACAAAATGATGAAATAGGAAAAGTAACCCTCAACGAAAATATTGATTTTTATCTCAGTATCCATAGCCAATTAGGAAGTATTATATTGGTGAATGGAGAACAAAATGAAGCTTACATTTCTGCAATTCAGCATGTGCGAAGAAGAGAAACGATAAGTATGACACCTCAAAATTGTTATACTGCTTTGCAATTATTGCAAGGTCAAAATCCACCGAAGCACGACAAAGCTAAATTCGAATCAGATAAAGCTTCCGTTTTAGATTCCATTAAAAAAATAACAGCTGCAGATACAAAAGCTTTATTAGGAAATTGTGGTCTTTCCGTACAATATGCCATCATGATGGGCTTAGTTGAGGAGGCATTGCAAAATCACCCTGGCAAAGAAATCAAAATTATAGTTCCCCCTAATTGCTATGGTGGAACAAATGACCAAGCTAGAAGAGTAGCGGCATGCATTCCAAATGTCGAAATCTTGGATCTTCCAGTAGATGGCGATAATGATATGGTGCAAAGCACGGATAAAGTTTTAGATCGTGTAGCACAAGAAAATGCAGTTCCTTATATCATTGCGGAAATTCCAACAAACCCAAGAGTGGAAGTTCCAGATATGGAGCAATTAAGAGCCGCACTTAGTAAAGAGCGAAAAACTCCATATGGTGAAAAGGCAATTGATCCGGTATTTATTTTAGATCAAACCTTTTGTCCGAACATTCAATTTTTAAGCGAAGATGGGATTCTTTCGGACATCCGTGTGATTTCTTATGTAAGCGGATCTAAGTTTCCAAGTGGTGGAAAATGCACGGCAGGTTATGTTTCATCAAATCAAAAAGGATCTGATTTGATGAGAAATATAGAAAAGCATTTAATCCTTTGCGATAATGAAGCTACCGATCTGCAAACTGAAATATTAGCTGAGCAATTGCCTTCCATGAACCAAAGAATTGTGGATGCTTATAAAAATACAAGGGAATTTGTAAATCACATCAAAGAAGTTTTACCAACAGCTAAGATCAATTTCGTTTCAGAAGAATTAGCAGAGCAAGATTTTACGCCTTCAGTCTTTTCTTTAGACCTTCCTACCAAAGGCGAAACAGAGGAAGAAAGAGAAAACTATAAGAGAGCTCTAAATCTTAAACTGATCAATATGATGATCACGGAAATTCCTGAGGAAAGTAAATACTGTGTGAGTTATGGTCAGCTAAAAGGCTGTTACTGGACAATTCCTGCAACTTCCACACAAGGAACTACAAAGGAATCTGACAAGGATTATATCGCCAGAGTATCCGTTTCTCCTGATTTGGATTTGGAGCACCATAAGAAGGTTTTTTCGGATTTTGTGGGGCAAATGTAGCACCCATCGAGCCTCCAATATTCACCGCTAAGCCTGTTTGGACATTTTTCATTTGTTTTGCCCAGGCTTGTTGCACCAGTTGTTTGTTGATGTTGTCATGCATTCCTACTGCTGTTTTTCAGTGGGATATTAAATTTTAATGGGAAGTAGAGGATGGTAGAAATCCATTTAGCCATGAAACAGTATAAATACGGGAATTTTAAAACCTAAAACTACTTTAATAAGCTATCTAAAAGCTTTCTGGTTTTCTGGAAGGACGGCCTTGGTGCTTCAGGATTAACAATCTTCCCATCAGGATCTATCAAGATGAAACGTGGAATAGAATTGACTGCATAGGCTTCCATAAATTCACTATCGAAGGACTTATCAGCAAAGAGTTGCAGTCCTCCAAGTTCTTTTTCTGCTATCATCTTTTTCCATTTATTTTTGGCGGTCTCTTTATCAACGGAGATACTCACAAAAACTACATTCTTATCCTGATATAGTTCTTCCAGTTCCTTCAGATAGGGTATTTGTTTGATGCAAGGTCCGCACCAGGTAGCCCAAACATCGATGTATACGTATTTTCCTTTTAGGTCGCTCAAACTAACAGTGTTGCCATCCACTGTTTCATAATTGAATTCCGGAGAAATATCACCTTGAGTTAAGCCTTTCTCACTAATTACTTCTTGGTATCTTTTTTCTGCCGCATCAATAAAAGGCTGGTGCGTAGTTACACGTTTGATAAGATTGAGGTAATCTTTAGCGCGATCTTCACTTGAAGAGATCTTTGAATAAAATCCGTTTACCAAACTAATAAGTACAGCTTGGGAAGACACTTGGCTCAAAACACCCAACATACCATCTACATCAGAGGCAGCTGCGATGCGATCGCTCCAAACTGAGTTTACCAAATAACGGTAATATGGCTGTTTCTTATATTCCTCCTCATCTCCTAAATCCACAGAACTAATGGGCGCATAAAATTCATCTGATGGTGAAATATCTTCCCCAAGGTAGAATTTATAGCTGGTCTTATAATTCTGAATATTTAGCAAGCGGTTATACTCTAAAGCTCTTTTTTCTGCATTTCTAAAGAATTCTTGCACATCATAGGTAGCCAGCAATGCCTCATGTCTAGTTTTAACATTTGCTAGGTTTTCAAGATAATCCGTCTCAGACACCTTATAAAAAGCTTCCAAGTCTTTAGTGAGTTCGGCTTGTACGTTTGATTTATTAGCCAAGTAATTATTTCGAGTCGCACCCTTTCCTTCAAAAGTGAGTGTGCTTTCAAAGTTATTGGCATCGAAGCTAATGTGCAGTTCATCTTTAGGATACAGATAAATATATGTTGCATTGCGACCATAGTCAAAAGAGTAGTAACCGTCATATTCTAACTTGAAGGACATGCTGAAATCTCCGTTTTCATCTAGTTCTGCTGAGGCAATTTTTTGATTGTTAAGGTCTGTGATAGCGATAGTGGTCGCAGATTGGTTTTGGACTGCTCCAGTAAGCACTAATTTACCAGATTTAGCCATTAGTGAAAAACCGATAATCAGGGCAAAAGATGTACAAATGATCTTTTTCATGGGGACGAAATTAAACAAACTTAAGAAAGATTTATAAAGGTGGAGATTAAATTGATGGACATGCGTTTTATCTCTTGGATGAAACTAAAAGGATTCCAAAACCGAAACCGCATTACTAGTACCAGAACCTCCAATATTTACCACTAGGCCTCTTTGGGCATCTTTTACTTGATGTCCCCAAGCTTCTTGCATCAACTGCTTGTAAATATAGGCATGCATTCCAACTCCTGTTGCTCCAATGGGATGACCTTTGGCTTTTAATCCGCCTGATAAATTTACTGGTAATGTGCCATCAGGAAATACTTTTCCACTTTCCAGAGCTTCAAATTCACGGCCTGCAGGAGCAATTCCTATGGCACTGTACAATAAAAGCTCGGTTATGGTAAAGCAATCATGTACTTCAGCCAGACTTATATCTTCAATTTTAAGAGCGGCTCCTTTTAAGGCTTTATCCACCGCAAAAGCTGCACCTTCCAGAAAGTAGTCTGATTTACTTTTGCCAAAACTATCCAAATAATCAGCTGCGCTATAGAAACTTTTGATGGCAACAGATTTGCCACTACTTAAAGTGGCATCTTCCAGTACTAAAGCCGCAGAACCATCTGAAACTAATGAACAATCATGCAGTCGAAGTGGCTGATATATCATCGGATTCTTTTCATCGGGCAATGAAAGTATATCTTCTGCTGATTTTGGTTTTTGCAATTGGGCTAATGGATTTTCCGCAGCAGTAGTATAAGCTTTAGAAGAAATTTGAGCTAACCAAGGTCTTAATTGTTCTTCGGTATAATTGTATTTTTTCATCCAGCCTTTAGCTAAATCCGCAAACATGCAGGGAGCTGTTACCGATTTACTACCTTCTTCAGGCCAGTAAGTAGCTAGGGCTAAAGCTTCTGTGACTCCAGCAATATCCAAATCCGTCATTTTTTCTAATCCAACCACTAAAACGCGTTTCATCATGCCTGATTTTATTGCCATAATCGCCATGTGAATAGCAGAAGAACCAGATGAACAAGCTGTTTCGGTTCTATACATCGGCTTGTGGCGCAATTCAGGTATAGCATTTACACCATAGGAAGCGATATTTTCCTGCCTATTGAAAGCTCCTCCACTGTAATTGCCTACAAATACTCCATCAATAGCTGCTGCTTCAATTTCTGCATCTTGCAAAGCTCCTTTTACTGCTTTTTCATAAAGCGTGTATAAAGTCTCGCCTTCTAATTTGCCAAATGAAGAGTGATAAGCCCCAATTATATTTACCCCTAAATCCATTTCTTTTTCTTTTAGGTCAAGTTAATAAAAGTGTCTTAAAAATGTCCGATAGATTAATTTTTTAGGAAAAGGAATTTATGATAAAGCGATACAGTTTTAGAATAGCTTAAGGAAATCGGAGGCAAAAAGATTTGATTATGAAAATCCATTAATAATTAGCATTTTTATAACTAAAATTAGCAAGGGAATGGCAACAGTAGAACAGATAAAAAGCGGATTGATTGATAAAATTCATTCGATTAAGGATAGAGAAGTTTTAGAAGCGCTTCAGAATTTTATTAATGTCAAAGAATCTGAATTTGAGGTACTGACTGACGAGCAAAAAGCAATGTTGAAAATGAGTGATCAGGATGTAAAAGAAGGAAATTTAATCTCTCAAGAGGAAATGATGAAAAGAAATCTTGAATGGCTCAACGCAAAGTAATTTGGACAAAAACAGCTGATATTCAATTTATAGGGATTTTAGAATACTGGGTAAACAGAAATAAATCTAACACTTACTCGAAAAAACTTATAAGTTTAGTGTCTCAAAAAACCAAACTGATTGCTGAAAGTCCATATATTTATAAACTAACTGATTATAAAGATATTAGAGTTGCTTCATTAGAGAATTTCAGTCTGTATTATTCAGTCACTGAAAAACATATAATTATTTATGCATTTTGGGATAATCGACAGGATCCTAGAAAATTATTGAAAATATTAGAAAGCAAAGGTTAATTAAACTACAATTAAAAGAATAGAATTGGAAAAATCTGAAGAAACCGCAATTCAAGACTTACCCCATGAAATTTTAGACATATTGAATATGTCGGATTCGGAAAAAATAGAAGACTGTATTGAACATACGAATTCAAAGGATATCGTTAATATGGAATGAAAAACTAATTTTGAAACCTTCACCCAAAGAATCTCTTGGCTAATCTTAGATTATAACTATCCTTTCCCTATATCTAAAATTATATCCTCCCAATAAAATCCAATCACTCACTCTTCCGTTAGGATAAAGCTGGATATCTCACTAAAATTGTGTTACAGAAATTAATTTGAAGAAAACAGGAAAAATCATATTGTATATTTTAGGGAGCATTTTATTGCTCTTAGTAATCTTGATACTTTCCTTAAGATTGCCTGTAGTTCAGCAGAAAATCACCAATTACGCCACAAAATTTGTCAGCGAAAGAACGCAGACCAAATTTGAAATAGACCGCCTCTACATTACTTTTCTAGGCGCTGCTCAAATTGAAGGGCTGTACGCAGAAGATAGCAATCAGGACACCTTAATTTATGCCAATTCCATTTTAGCAGATGTAGCCTGGAAGCCACTTTTAGATGGTAATGTGGACGTGAAAAACTTGGAGTTAGAGGGAATCACAGGAAAAGTCCACAATAATTCGGTTGACAGTAGTTATAATTTTCAATTTTTGATTGATGCTTTTGCAAATGCTGATTCTACAAGCACTGAAAAAGAAACCGATACTACTTCCTCCACTACTATCAATGTTCGCCATATCCTATTGGAAAATATTGACTTAAACTTTCAGGATATTAGTGTGGAAATGAAAACCTATCTAAAGCTAGGAGAACTCGAGCTTTCTTTAAATACATTTAATTTGGACAGCTTACATTTTGATGTTGAAGAATTCGTCCTGAAAAATGTGAAAGCAAATTATTCGCAAGGTTTAGCTTTCCCTCCTTCAGAAGAAGACACTACCGAAAGCACTTTACCCAAAATTAATGTCCAAAAGCTAAGCTTAAACGAAATTGATTTAGAATACGAAACCCTTTTTGACAGGCTGCAAATGTCTTCGCTTATTAATTTGTTGGATATTCGAAATGCAAAAGTAGATTTAGCCAAAAATGAAATTGAACTAGACAAATTCGATAATAAAATCAGCCATTTTAGAATGCGATTACCAATATCTTCGGATTCCACTCAAGAAGAAAATGATGAAAGTCCTTCTCCTTTTGAATTTCCTGATTACAAAATAAAACTCAACACTTTCAATTTTAATTTGGCAGATTTGGACATAAAATCAGAGGGAAAAATTAACGAAATTGAAGGTTTTAATCCTGAGGATATGCAGTTTCAAGATATTAAGCTCAATTTAGTTAATGCTCAATATTTAGCAGAAGATTTAGACATTGAAAATTTCAGCTTCTCTGCTAAAGACAGTAAAAGTTTTGAATTGAAAGAATTGAGTGGTGGGATTAATTTCAATGCAACCTCCGGGTCAGTAAATGATTTTAAAGTAGAAACAGTCCATTCAATTTTGAATACAAATGCCAATATTAATTTTGTTTCTATTGATTCTTTATTTGCGGGTAGCTTTTATAAATCACAATTCAAGCTAGATTTAAAATTGCCTACAACGCTGAATATAAGAGATGCTTTCTATTTTTCTCCTGAACTGAAAGAAGACAGCAGCTTATTGGCACTTTCAAAACATCCTGCCAAGCTTTACGGAAAAATCAAGGGAAATGACAAGGATATTGACTTGCAAAATTTCCGTCTATTATATGGGGATAAAACCTCGGTAACCTTAAATGCCAAGCTCAAAAATTGGCAAGATGGAGAAAATCTAATGGCTTCTTTTGAAAACTTAGAGCTAAAAAGTAATGTTTCTGATTTTCCATATTTCATGCCTAAAGATTATCCAGATTATTATCCGCAAAAAGTAAATTTGAGCGGAAAAGGCAATTATAATAGAGGAAAAATAATTGGCGATTTATCAGCCAAACTGGATGATATTACTCGAGTAAAAGTCAAAGGAAATTTCAATTCCAAGCAGCCCGAAAGCTATCAAGCTGATATAAAATTAACGGATTTGGAATTAGCTAGATGGTTGCAAGACAGTCTTAATTTCAACACCGCTAATATTGACATTGCCATAAATGGAAAAGGATTAAAGCCTTCTGAAATGAATACCAAAGCAGAAGTGAGTATTCGAAATTGTAGTTATATGGCGAATGAGTTTGATACAATCAATATGTCTGCCTCCTTAGTGAAAAGCCAGTTGGAATTCAGCAGTAATTATTCAGACTCCATAGCGGATTTTGATTTGTCAGCTTCTGGGAAGATTGATTCCATTAAGCAGAAAATCAATTTAAAAGCCAATATCAAACAATTAGATTTATTGGCGCTTAATATTTCAGATAGTGCCGTCTGGGTCGCAACTAATGCCGAAGTAAAATTACAAATAGACAGCCTTCATCAATCCATAGATGCAAATTTAAATGAGACCAAATTAACGAGCCCCAACCAAACGATATCTTTCACCCCTTTAAGGTTACTTGCTTTTAATGCAGAAGATAGTGCAAGTGTTAAATTGAAATGGGAAAATATTGCCTTTGACCTGAATATGAACCACAGATTTGAAGAATTAGCACTTGCCGATTTAGATGCTGCAAAGTTACAAAAAGCTAAAATCTTTAAAGTGGATACTACAGATCGGCCTATGAAAATTACTTTTTCCCTGAAGGCTGAAGAAAGCCAAAACTTACTAGATTTTCTCCCCTTAAACATCAGTTTTAAACCAATATATGCGACTGGTAATTACAAAAGTGCAAATGAAGTTGTAGAATTTCAGCTAAATATTCCGTCTTTCCATTATCAGGATATTGATTTGGATAGTTTGAATTTGAGTATAAATAATACAGAGGAAGAATTTCACATTAACACAAATTTTCAGCGAATTACCTCAGGGGATTTAAACATCTATCCTACCATTTTAAGAGCAGATATCACACCTAAAAAAGCTTTGTTTAATTTGTTTATGGAAGATGCTATGGCAGATAGCTTATTCCATGTGGATGCTGTTGCAGAACGAAAAGAAGATTCACTCTTTTGGTCATTAAAGCCTGAAAATTTAATTCTGAATGCTGAAAATTGGAATATGGATCCTGAAAATAGGCTTTACTTTGATACTGCCAATATTGTGATTCAAAGCATGGTTTTTGAACGTAATAAGCAATTATTTGAAGTAAGAACAGAACGCAAAGAGGAAGCAACAGCACTTCAATTCAATTTCGAGAATTTTAGAATAGAGAACTTCTTTGCCATTATAAATGCTGAGGAAAGCCCTGTTAAAGGTATTTTAAAAGGAGGAGTTGTGCTGGAGGATTTGAAAAATCTACTGGCTTTTTCTGCTTCTCTGGATATAGACAGCCTCAATATTTTGGATGAGGAAGTGGGTAATATCTCATTAAATGCCCAACAAGAGTCAGATAATCGCTATCAATTTGCATTGAGTTCGAAGGGAGAAGTTAGTCTAAGAAGCAAGGGTTGGTTTGACAATAACCCTGAAATTCCAGAGTTTGATTTTGAACTGGATATGGACAGCGTTTCCCTTCCGTTTTTGACAAACTTTTCCGAAGGCCTAATTCGGGAAGCAAGTGGGAACTTAATAGGCCATTTTAATTTCAGTGGAAATACAGAAGACTTTCAATATGACGGAAATCTCAATTTCCAAGATGCCTCTTTGTTTTTTCCATACTTGAATATGACATATCAGTTGCCGAATGAAGTAATCAATTTGAAGAATGAAAAAATCCAACTGAACAATTTTACCATGCTGGATGAGCAAAACAGTAAAATGCAATTGAATGGTCAAGTTAGCACTGAAGATTTACTGAATCCCAGGTTTGATCTAAGTTTAACAGCTGACAATTTTCAATTACTGAACACTAATAAGGACAATAGTGATTTATTTTTCGGCAAAGCATTTTTCAATGCAACCATTGATTTAAAAGGAAATCTAAATCAACCTAGAGTTCAGGCTAATGTTGGTTTAAATGAAAAAACAGACTTAGTCTATATCATCCCGGAAAGTCAAATAGATGTGGTAGAGCAGGAAGGGATAGTTACATTCAAAAAACCTTATGTACCCTCGGACACCATTTCGTCCTCTGAATCTGAATTGAAAAGAACGGCTGATATTGGCGGTATGGAATTAAACGCTATTATTAATACTGATAAGAATGCGAAATTTAAAGTGATTGTAGATGAAAGAAGAGGTGATTATTTAACGGTTTCCGGAGATACGGACTTGAATTTTATTTTAAGGAAAAACGGAGCTATCAGTTTAAATGGTAATGTGGAGGTCAATGAGGGTTATTATCAATTAAGTTTATATGATTTAGTCAAACGTAAATTCGAAATTCAATCGGGTTCAAGAATAAGCTGGTCGGGCGATCCTTATGAAGCCACTTTGAATATTACGGCTTTGTATAAAACAGAAGCACCTGTGAATACTTTAATGGAAGACCAAATATCTTCTGCATCTGCTTCAGTAAAAACACAATACAGACAAAAACTCCCGTTTTTGGTTCAACTTTTTGTTGGTGGCGATTTGAGTAAACCTGAAATATCATTTGGCTTAGACATGCCAGAACAAAGTCGTGGAGCATTGGGTGGCAATATTTATCAACAAGTTCAAACCATCAAATCCAATGAAACTCGATTGAATAAACAAGTATTCTCCTTATTAGTATTAAATCAGTTTTTCCCAAGTGGAAGTAGCAACGGTGGACCAAATTCAGAAGCTATAGCAAGAAATAGCGCCAGTCAGATTTTAAGTAATCAGCTCAATAAATTAAGCAACCAATATGTGAAAGGCGTAAACCTCAACCTAGATTTAAATTCCTATGAAGATTACCAAAGTGGAACGGCACAAGATCGAACGCAACTAGAGATGAGCTTAAGTAAAAACTTATTTAATGACCGCTTTCGAGTGGAAGTAGGTAGTCAGGTTGACCTGGAAGGACAGCAAAGAAGTCAGCAACAAGCCACTGACATAATAGGAAATATTATGGTGGAATATTTATTGACCGAAGATGGACGCTATAAACTACGTGGCTACAGGAAAAATGAATATGAAGGATTGATAGATGGACAAGTAGTCGTAACGGGTATATCCATTCAATTTAGTAAAGAATTTGAGAAGTTTGATGAGCTTTGGCAAAAACCAAAAGAGGAAGAAGATTGAGAAAGGCTTTTATACATATCGCATTGATTAGCCTTTTGGGAGGTTCCTTCTACTCTTGCAAAACCACTAAAAACTTGCAAGATGGACAGAAATTGTATGAAGGGGGAAAAATCAAGTTAAAAGAAACAGAAAGTTCTAAGTATAAAAACGAATTAAAGCGCGATTTAGAAGAGGTTAATAGACCACAGCCTAATGAAAAGATAGCTGGCGTGCGAATAGGCTTATGGGCACATCAAAGAGTCGAAAATGATAGGGCAAGTTTCTACGCTAAATGGGTGAATAAAAGAATTGGAGAAAAACCAGTATTCCTAGATCAAGTCAATAGCAATAGTGTGAAGAAACTAATGAAAAACCGAATGGAGAATTTAGGTTATTTCAATAGTAAAATTAATCATGAAGTTGTTGAAAAGAAGAGGACAGGATATATCGAATTTGAAATAAGACCGGGAAGAAGATTACATATTGATTCCATTCATTATAAAAAAGTTGCCGAACAAAAGGTAGACAGCCTTATAATAAGTTATTTGGAAGAAGAAAAGCCGATTAAAAAAAATGAAGCTTTTTCTCTTCAAAAGTTAAAAGAAACTAGAACCGAAATAGCTGATTTCCTTAAAAAGCAGGGGTACTACTATTTTTCATCTGACAATTTGATATTTGAAGCCGATACAATAAGCACAGAGAAAGAAAATGAAGCTATCATGGAACTTCGTATAAAAGACAATGCCTCTGAACTTGCACTAGTTCCTTTCAAAATTAAGGAAATCAATGTATTCCCTAAGTATTCTCTAGACACTTCTCAAGGAGCCAATAATGCTGATACTACGGTTCTTTATGAGGTGGAGTTTATACAATCAGAGGTCTTTTTTAGACCTGACAGGCTTTATCCCTACCTATTTATCAAGGAGGGCAATTTTTACAATCCTGAAAGCGAAAGATATACAAACAAGAGACTAAATTCCTTAAAAACTTATCGATTTGTCAACATTCGATATCTAGAAGATAGTACTTTCGAAAATGGGAATGGACAACTAACAGCTAATATTTACTTGTCTCCTTTAAATAAACGCTCCTTTCGTTCAGAATTACAAGCTGTCAGTAAATCCAATAACTTTGTAGGGCCTAATTTGAATTTTGAGTATCTTAACAGAAACTTATTCAAAGGTGGAGAAGCTCTTCGGTTGTCAAGTAAGCTTGGTTATGAAGCACAACTTAATAGTGGCAATCTTTCAACTGGTTTGAATAGTATTGAAACGGGAGTAGCGGCAGAGTTAATAATTCCGAGAATGGTAACACCATTTCCGATTGAAGAAAAATTCCGTTACTCTATTCCTAAAACAAAATTCAAGTTATCTTATGATTTGCTAAACCGTTCTCAGTGGTTCAATCTCAATTCCTTTTTAGCTGTTTATGGTTTCGAATGGAATCCCAATATTTTTGTGACCCATAATTTAAATCCTGTTTCCATCAACTATATCAATATTGGAAATGAAAGTGAAGCATTTGAAAATTTACTAAGCGGGAATCCATTTTTAGCCCGAAGTTTTGAACAGCAATTCATTCCCGGTTTATCTTACAGTTTCCAATGGAGTCAGCTGGTTAGGAATATAAAAAGGAATAGGTTCTATTTTGCATTTAGTGCCGATTTTGCTGGAAATGCATTGGCTTTAGCACAAAATATTGGAGGTGTCACAGGCGACAACAAAAAGTTCTGGGGACAGAGTTATGCTCAGTTTTCCCGTTTTGACTTTGATCTCCGAAACTATCAAAGCATTGGCCAAGAAAGCAAATTAGTAAGTCGTATTTTTGCTGGAATCGGCTTGCCATATGGGAATTCGGTCAGCTTACCTTATTCTAAACAGTATTTTTCGGGGGGGCCTAATTCAGTTCGAGCTTTTAGAATCAGAAGTTTAGGGCCAGGAAATTATCAAACGCAAGACGCAACAGACGGAACAAGTTTTTTTGATCAGGCAGGAGATATTAAAATAGAGGCCAATTTGGAGTACCGTTTTCCTTTGATCTCCTTCTTGAAAGGAGCTGTTTTTACAGATGCAGGAAATGTGTGGCTCAGAAATGAAGATGGAAGAAATGGACAATTTACCTCCAACTGGATTAATGAAATGGCTATAGGCTCAGGGATTGGTTTAAGGTTGGACATTGAATTTTTTGTGATTCGTTTGGATGTAGCCACACCACTTCGTAAGCCTACGGATAATGGTTTCCAGTGGCAGGATAGTTTCGAAATGGGCAACAAATCCTGGAGACAAGAGAATATCAATTGGAATTTTGGGATAGGGTATCCTTTTTAAAGCCCCCTAACCCCCAAAGGGGGAATTGGTTGACAGGTTGGGTTACGATTAGGTCAGTACAGGAAGCTATATAGAAGCACCATAGAAATAAGATTGAAATATTTTGAGAGCCAACTTTGTCCTCTATACTCAGTAGATTTATTTAAAACCTAACACTTACGACTTAAAACTAAAAAAATATGCAAGCAATCATAATCAAAAACCCAGGAGGCCCCGAGGTTCTTCAATTAAAAGAAAGGGAGAGCCCAAAGCCCCAACCCAGTGAAGTTCTGATAGAAGTGAAAGCAGCTGGAATTAATAGACCTGATGTTTTCCAAAGAATGGGTGGATATCCGGCTCCGGCAGGTGCACCAGATGATATTCCTGGCTTGGAAGTGGCAGGAATTATAAAGGAAGTTGGAAAGGATGTAATGCAATGGAATGTTGGCGAAAAAGTTTGTGCCTTGGTAGCGGGCGGAGGCTATGCTTCACAAGTTACGGCTCCAGCAGTGCAATGCCTGCCTATTCCGCAAGGACTCAGTTTTGTAGAAGGAGCTTCCCTTCCAGAAACTTTTTTCACGGTTTGGTCTAATGTGTTTGATAGAGGAAATTTTCAAAAAGGAGAAAGCTTTTTAGTGCATGGAGGAACATCAGGTATAGGCGTAACGGCCATTCAAATGGTGAAAAGCATGGGCGGAAAAGTTTTTACCACCGCAGGAACTCAAGAAAAATGTGATGTTGCAATAAACCTAGGCGCTGATCTTGCCATCAATTATAAGGTGCAGGATTTCGAAAAATATCTAAAAGAAAAAAAAGAGGAGGTAGATGTGATTTTGGATATGGTGGGCGGGGATTATACAGCAAAAAACATTAATATCTTAAATCCTGAAGGCAGACTAGTGATAATCAATGCCATGAAAAATGCAGAGTCCACCATCAATATGAAAAAAGTGATGGTAAAAAGACTTACCATTACAGGTTCCACTTTAAGAGCTCGCTCTCCTGAGTTTAAGGGAGCCATTGCAGAAAAACTCAAAAAGAATATTTGGCCTAAAATTGAAATAGGCGAAATCAAGCCTGTTATTTATAGAACCTTCCCTTTAGCAGAAGCTTCCAAGGCTCATGAGCTTATGGAAAGCAGTGAGCATATTGGGAAGATTGTTTTAGAAATATAATGAGGGAATGTCCTAAAAAACAAAAAGCCTCTCATCTCTGAGAAGCTTTTGTGCCAGGAGCGGGACTTGAACCCGCACGAACTAATGTTCACAAGATTTTAAGTCTTGCGTGTCTACCAATTTCACCATCCCGGCTAGAATGATTGTAGGTGTCAAAAAAATAAGTGAGCCTATTGCTCACTTATCTGTTTCTGAGCGGGAGACGAGGTTCGAACTCGCGACCTCAACCTTGGCAAGGTTGCGCTCTACCAGCTGAGCTACTCTCGCTTTTCCCTCAATGGGATTGCAAATTTAATAGGCTGATTTTAAAATACAATAGCAAACCATAAAATTTTTTAAAAATTATGCTACTTGTTTTTTAAATTGCTCTTTCAGCTCTTTTGCTTCCTGTTTATTCCGTGACTTTTTAATGTGTTTCGGCACTGGCTTAAGATCCCAAATCAAGCCTAGCATTGACATAAACTTTAATCCGTAATACGTTAGATCTACTTCCCACCAAAAGAACCCCTGTCTGGCTGATGTTTCATAATAGTGGTGATTATTGTGCCAACCTTCGCCTAAAGTTAATAAAGCTAACCAGACACTATTTCTGGATTCATCTCCAGTTTCATATCGCTGGTTACCAAATTTGTGCATGATACTGTTAATGGAAAAAGTGGCATGATACAAAATGATTGTACTTAAAAAGAAGCCAATGAATAGCGTTGAGAATCCTGCAGTTGTAAACATGGCTAGAATAGTACCACCATTTACCAAACCTCCTAGTGCCATAACGGTTAATGCCAGAATAACGGGTGGAACTAAATAATTTTTATTCAACCATCTTAATTCTGGATACTTACTATAATCAGAGATTACTTTAAAATCAGTTTTTTTAAAATCAGAACCAATAATCCAGCCAACGTGAGAATACCAAAATCCAAAATGCAACATGCTATGTGGATCTTTTAAGGTGTCACTGTTTCTGTGATGGTGACGATGATGAGAAGCCCACCATAAAGCACCTTTTTGTGCTGATGTTTGCGCAAAAAAAGCTATCAAAAACTGGAACCAACGAGAAGTATTGTAGCTTCTGTGGGCGAAATATCGGTGGTAACCACCCGTAACCCAAAACATTCTCCAAACATAGAGGAAAGCACAGACTGTCCAATCGAACCAAGTAGCACCAGTCCAAATTGCGCCTAAGGGCAATAAATGTACGATAGCAAAACTAATTTCTTTTTTCCAGGTCCCTTTTTTTCGAATCTTTAGGTTTTCTTTTACTGCAACTGCCATTTTGAATATTATGTAATTAAATAAGTAAGTACAAAGATAGGACTATTCCTTTTTTAAATCCTGAAAATTCAAAACGAATTGATTTCAAAAATAGTTCTGATTGACTAAAGGTTCTCTGATTTATTTTTTATTGTAGCTTGAGGGGACCAGTCGCCAATAAAAGTTAATAGAAAAATAACTGCTTTGTTGATTAAGTGTATTGCCATAGCCCGCATATGCCTCCAGCATCAAGTCCGCATTAAAGTAATAACCGACACCAATATTTGTGTAGTTGTTCCACGCTAATTCCCCATATTGTCCATAGAACTCAAAAATTAAATCCAAAGGATATGGGATAGTAAAAGTTAGCCCTGATAAATAAACCAGATTGGCTTGTGGCTTTCCGTTTTGCCAATTAAGTCCAATGTTGTTTTCCCATGCCAGAAAACTATCAATACTATGTTCAGAGATTCCTAAGATTTGAAAGCTGCCTAGTAGTTTTCCCAATTCGTTTTTTGAAAAGCCAAGATCTGTTTTTAATGAGTAGTTAGGCGCTATTTTTTTTTTGAAGCCAGCGGTGATATTGGACAAGCCGTTTGATCTCCGCATTTGATCAGAAACGAAAGTTTGTTCTCGCATATAGTTATAGCTGATGGAGAGGTCTAATGTTTTAAGTGCGCCATATTTTACTAAACCATATTGTGATGCTTGTTGGTCAATTTTACTTATACTTTTGATCTGTCGCTCAAAATTGAGCCCGTATTCAACTTGGATAACGTTTTTTCCTACAAAATTCTTTCCACCAGAGAATACCAGTGACGGAAGATCTTGTGCAGAAATGCTAACTGAAAAGAAAAGAAGTAAATAAGGTAAGAAGAAGGATTTCATGTGCACCAATACTATTTCATGTCCTCTGGTCTAAACTTAGTGATCATTCTATAGGAAATCCCTGCTGTGATAAAATAGCTTTTATACGGATAGTTTTCACCCCATCCACCATTTAGATCAATTAACATGTCCTTGTTAATATTATAACCCAAACCAATATCAAAATAATTGTTGATTCCAGATTTGATAAAATCCCCGTAGCTCTCTGCAATCAGTGATAACTTATTAGTCAAGGACAAGGAATAACTAAACACATAGAAACCTCTAGGCTTACTATCATTACCGTTCCAAACGCCACCCAAATTGGTTGTTAGACTCGAGTTCTTCCCTAAGTTAGTATTATACATTAAACGAAACCTTGGCGCTATGTACTTGATTTGATAGTCTTTTCCTCTCAATCGAGTTTCAATGCCGACTTGAAGTGCCATGTTATCATTGATTTTTGTTCTTGCTCTAAGTAGACTGGTGTTTAAACCCTGTCGAACTAGTGATTCTTCACTTGCACTAAGGTATTCTGTGGAATTGATGTGATTCATAACTGCGCTAATTTCAAAACGCTCACGGATTCCAAAACGAACCACTAGATGTTCCGATATGTTGTTAACATACCAACCGGATGTGTCAGACAAATTATCAAATTGAATGCCTGTCTGAAATTGCAGAATTCCTTTTCCAACAGTTCCAGCACCATTGGCAGCACCCGGTCTTGCTGTTGCAATGCTTTCGCTATATTGACCTTGACTCAGAAAGGGCAGAAACAGCAAGAAGAGAAGATATACTTTTTTCATTTTATCGATAGAAACAATTGTTTTTTATCTTGTATAGATTTTGTTTGCTTCAATGATTCCTGAAATTGTTTATCGGGCTGGGCAATTATGGAAGCAGCTTTATTTACCAAATATACAAATTCTTCTGATAAGGCTACTGCTTGATATTTATTGTTGGAATAGGTGATTTCTTCCTTAATAATTGGATGTATCTCATTTATGATTACATTGTAAATCTCGTCTTGTTTATTTACTACAATCAACTTTTTGCCAAACAGCGTCTTTTTCGATCTGGTATAGTTTTCTCTAAGCCAATCTATCTTTTGGTTTAACTTTAAATTAGCCAATTCCTTATGTAGGAATAGTTCTGTTTCATGTAAATCATGGGAATATGACCACACTTCATTTGCAAAGTCCACAGTGGAAGCTAACAAAGAATCATACCAAACAATCTTGTTTGATAAGTTCCCAAAGTAGGCAGTTTGCTCTGATAATTTTGAATATTGTTGTTGGTATTCTTTCGTATAATTATAATTCATCATTAAACTGTCAAAATCTAATTGCAAAGAGTCTGCTAGTGGTTGGATTTTACTTTCAATTGAAAGGTTAAGTGGGTGAGTCGTTTTAGCAAGCAGAAGTTCACGGAAAATTGCGCGTTCTTTTTCCTTCATTGTTACGTAGGTGTCAGCCTCTAAGCTATTGATTTCATCGCCCTCTAAATTATATTCTTTGATTTCACTTAGTTCACCATTTGAATTATAGTATTCGAACACACCAATTTGATTGTTTTTATGAGTATAGCCCAAAGATTGTACTGTCGAATCGGGGTAAAAAGTAGTGGTTTTGTAAATCATATCTAATGCTTGCATTGATTTAGGCAACTCTTCCTGATCTGTTTTTAATTCTAAGTGTTTTACAAGATTGCCTTGACTTTCATAAACCGATTTCAAATGCTCTACTCCATTGCGATAGGTCACGGTAGACTTCAGTTGTCCTTTTGAATTAAAATATTTCCATGTTCCTATTTTTCTATCATTCTGCCGAGTACCTGTTTCTTTGATCGTACCATCGGTAAAAAAGACAGTAGTTTCAGAAGCCTTATTGGCGATAAATTTATTTTCTTTAATCAATGCTCCATTGCTGTAGAGATTTTCTGCTTTTTTATTTCCATTCTGATCATAAACTGATATTGAGGTTAGGTTACTTCCTTCAAAATATTTCCATTCGCCGCTTTTGATGATTTCCCACTCTTTTTGAATATCCCCCGAAACTGATCCTGGACCTTCTGAAGTTTTCAATTTGTTTTGATCATAATTGCTTACCACTGGAGGTTCCCCATTCTCATTAAAGAGAATTGATTGTACCAAATGACCGTCTTTGAAAACCTTTGTTTTGCCAATTGGATATGCAGGAATTTCTTGTCCTTGATAGTTGAAGGTCAAGTCTACATGATCCGAAGTGTTGCTTTTAGTAAAAAAGATTGTTTTGGCGGGAACGTCTTTTGCCTCATATAAGATAAATTCCTTTACTAATTTATTTTCATCGAAAACAGCTGTAAACTTTACATGTCCGGTATTGCAATCATAAACAATTAAGTCTTGGTGATATTTAATTTGACCATTTTCAATGTATCTGAAACCAAGAGCTGCAATTTGATTTTTTAGTTGATCCTGCGATAATTCACCATTGTAATGTGACGCAGTTACTTCGTCAACGCACATGATTCTTAGTTTGTCTAAGTTTTGGGCATTAAGTTGAATTGAAAATAGGACTATGAAGGGGAGTAAAAGTATTTTATTCATAATGGAATATCGTTAAATTTATGCTGATTTATTAGAATCAGAGTTAGTCAAATATGTGCTTTCTGAAACCTTATGGATAATTTTCTCTAAATCGTTTGCGGACTTTTTTAGATGGTTTAAGATTAATTTTCCACTTTCATCCACTGATTCAAAATCAAGTAAATTCAACAAACCTAAAATCGATGCTAGCGGAGCCCTTACTTCATGGGCATTAATGAATGCAATATCATCCAATTTTTTCTCTGAAACTCTGATCCTTCTTTCTAGATTTACTTCCTCTGTAATATCTGTCGAATTTAAGATCACCCCCATTATCGTTCCAGTGGAATCTGATACAGGTTTCAGCTCCATATCAACTACTTTTTCGTATCCGCTAAGATTTTTAAAGGTTCTACAAAATTTTTGTTTCTGTCCATTCTTAGTTTTTTGAAAAAGCGCTTTAAACGTATTGGAAAAACTTCCCCCAAAATAATGAGACATGCTTTCATTAAGTCTTAGTTCTTTATGTGTGTACCAAGACAAAAATTCATAAGCTGTTGCATTGAATTCAATCACATCTCCATCTAGGCCAATTAAAATATTACCTTCATCAGCATCATTAAATATTGCCTTCATCCAGCTTTCGGTAGTTTCTTTTTCTGTTATCATGCTTTGCTGCGATTTACCAACCGTTGCAAGCAGATTAAATCCAATATAGCTACCATTCTCATCTCTGGAAGGAATAATATTAGTATGAAACCAAGAAGCATTTCCTTCAGTGTTGGGAAAGGCAAAGTTGCCATTCCATGACTTTTGTTGTCTTAATAGATAACTTAATTCATCTTGAATATAGTCTGGCAGCTCATCACATAGATGTTGGAAGAAATTTAATTGATCTAAATCGTCTCTTTTAATTCCTGTTACTTTAAGAAATGTTTCATTGGCAGAAAGCACATCAAAGTTTTCATTAAGAGATAAAAGCACAACATTATCAGACAAGTAGTCGATCGGATCTTTTTTTGCCTTTTGTGCCTGTTGAATGTTTATAACTTTTTCCATAAGGAATATTAAACAGGCCCGATACTCAATTGTTTAGAAATTCCTGCTTCAAATTGTAGTGGAATATTGTTTAGCTAAACCCTGCCAATGTATTTAATGTAAATACATTGATGTTGTGATGCTCCTACTGCACTTTTCAATCGTTCCTTTGGCTGGATTGATTTATTAAAAAATTAAAATAATTTTACCTTTTTTTGAGGGAAAGAAGAAACATCATATTCAGACTTGGAATGATTTAATTATATCAACAAGCTGTATTCCAATTTTTAGCTTAATTCAACTTACTTTTTAACTCATTTAATTTCAATAAGGCTTCCACTGGTGACATGGAATTAATATCTAGCTTATCTAATAAATCTTTAATTTCTGATAAAACTGGATCCGCCTCGAACATATTGAGTTGATAATTATTTTTAGGAACTTCATGCATTTTTCGGTTGGCCTTGTCCCTGATTTTATCTTTTTCCAAATGGTGCATAATTTCATTGGCTCTCAGCACCACAGGATTTGGCATCCCGGCTAAATGTGCCACATGTATACCGAAACTATGCTCACTTCCTCCTTTTTTCAACTTTCGAAGAAAGATGATTTCACCATCTATTTCTTTCACTGAAACATTATAATTCTTGATTCTCGGAAAATCGTGTGCTAGCTGATTCAATTCATGGTAATGGGTGGCAAAAAGTGTTTTTGCTTTTGACTTCGGATGGTTATGCAAAAACTCCACTATACTCCAGGCTATGGAAACGCCATCGTAAGTACTGGTTCCACGACCGATTTCATCCATTAACACCAAGCTTCTGTCAGAAAGATTATTCAAAATACTAGCGGTTTCCGTCATCTCCACCATAAAGGTTGATTCTCCTTTAGAGAGATTATCAGATGCGCCCACTCTGGTAAATACTTTATCTACCAGACCAATTTCAGCAGATTTAGCTGGCACATAACAGCCCATTTGTGCCATCAACACAATCAATGCCGTTTGCCTCAGCAATGCCGATTTACCTGCCATGTTTGGACCCGTAATGATCATGATTTGTTGGCTTTCATTATCTAAAAATACATCATTGGGAATGTATTCTTCTCCGTGTGGCAGTTGTTGTTCAATTACTGGATGTCGACCTAATTTAATATCTAAAGCAGTGGTTTCAGAAATTTGAGGTTTTACATAATCATTAGCACGAGCAATTTCTGCAAAGCTCAGTAAGCAATCTACTTGTGCTATGATTTTGGCATTCTGCTGAATAGGGCTCACAAAATCCATCGCATTTTGCAAGAGCGATTGAAAAATTCTCTGCTCAATCACCACCATCTTATCTTCTGCCCCTAATATCTTTTCTTCATATTCTTTTAGCTCTTCGGTGATATATCTTTCTGCATTCACCAAAGTTTGTTTTCGAATCCATTCTTGCGGCACTTTATCTTTATGAGAATTGGTCACCTCCAAATAGTAACCAAAGACTTTATTGTAGGCCACTTTCAATGAAGTAATGCCCGTTTTCTCCATTTCTCGTTTTTGCAATTGAAGCAAATAATCTTTCCCTGAAAAAGCTATTTTTTTCAAGTCATCCAACTCAGGATCTACTCCTTCCCTTATCAAGTTTCCTTGATTGGTGTGCAAAGGAGCATCCTCCATCAACTGACTATCAATCAATTCATATAAATACTCACAAAGATTGATCTGATTGGAAAGTTTTTTCAAGGCCTGCTCCTCGGATTCTTCCAATGCTTTTTTCAAAGGAACCATTAAGCCCAAAGCTTTTTTCAACTGATTCAGCTCTCTCGGGTTCACTCTGCCTACCGCTACTTTGGAAATCAACCTTTCCACATCTCCCATAGATTTTAAGGAAGCGCTCAACTGTTCCGTTAAATCTTGATTACTGTGAAAAGCTTCAACAATTTGCAGACGCTCTTCAATGACCGCTTTGTCCTTCACAGGTAACACCATCCACTTTTTGATTTGGCGCGAACCCATAGGCGTTAGGGTTTTATCAAGAATCTGAATGAGCGGAATTCCTCCTTCTTGTTGGGGGTAAACTAATTCTAAGTTTCGGATGGTGAATTTATCCATCCAAACATATTTTTCCTCTTCAATTCTGGAGATGGAGGCAATATGCTCAATTTTTTTATGCTCGGTTTCTTCCAAATAATGTAGAATGGCACCCGCAGCAATGATTCCTTCCTCCAAATTTTCAATACCAAAGCCTTTTAAAGAGTTGGTTTTAAATTGCTTGGTTAGTTTTTCGTAGGCAAAATCGAAAGCATAAATCCAGTCTTCTAAATGATGTACATTATAGTCATCTGAAAACTTATGCGAGAAATGCTCTCTAGCTGATTTGGAATAGATAATTTCCGAAGGTTGAAATCCCTGCAGTAATTTATCGATATAAGAGGCATTTCCAGAAGCAGTCATGAACTCACCAGTGGAAATATCTAGGAAAGCAACTCCTAATGTGTTTTTAGAAAAATGAATAGAAGCCAAATAATTGTTTCTACCTGTTTCCAACACATTATCATCAAAACTAACACCTGGCGTTACTAATTCTGTAACCCCTCTTTTGACAATTCCTTTTACGGATTTTGGGTCTTCCAGCTGGTCGCAAATGGCGACTCTATGTCCTGCTCTTACCAATTTTGGCAAGTAATTATCCATGGCATGATGGGGAAAGCCTGCCAACTCAATATGAGAAGCGGAACCATTTGCCCTTTTGGTCAAAATAATATTCAGGACTTTGCTGGCCTTAACGGCATCTTCCCCAAAAGTCTCATAGAAATCACCGACACGGAATAATAATAAAGCTCCAGGATATTTGGACTTTATCTGATTATACTGCTTCATTAAAGGAGTTTCCTTTGCTTCTTGAGTCTTCGCCATGCTTTTAGGGAAATGTTCTTAGTTTTGCACTTCAAAGATGATAAAATATGAGGAAATTAGCCAATGAAGAATTAAATCGATTGGAAGTTGATGAATTCAAGAAGGTCAAGAAAAACCCAATCGTTTTGGTGCTCGATAACGTCAGAAGCATGAATAATGTGGGTTCTGCATTCAGAACAGGCGATGCGTTTTTAATTGAAAAGATTTATTTGTGCGGTATTACTGCTCAGCCTCCTCATAGGGAAATCAACAAAACGGCTTTGGGGGCAACGGAAACTGTTGAATGGGAGCATTTTGAAAACACTTTAGATGCCGTTGCTAAGCTAAAACAAGATGGATATAAAATCATGAGTGTAGAGCAAGCAGAAAATAGTTTAAGTCTGGAAAAATTTGCGCCCAAGGCTGATGAAAAATATGCTTTTATATTTGGCAATGAAGTCTACGGAGTTGAACAAGAAGTAGTGGATCAAAGTGATCATTGTTTAGAAATCCCTCAGTTTGGCACTAAGCATTCTTTGAATATTTCGGTGAGTATAGGCGTGGTGCTTTGGCATTCAGTTTTAGGCTCCCTAGCCCCCAAAAGCCCCCTGTAATCCCCCAATCGGGGATAATACACAGATCAACTACATCAGAAAACCAATGAAAGTAACAAGCTAGAACTAAATAGCTTAAATTATTTTCAATATTTAAAAAAGCCCTGTAATCTTTCCTTCTTCATTCACATCAATTTGTTCTGATGCTGGATGCGCTGGTAAGCCCGGCATTCGCATAATGGTGCCAGTTATCGGGATAATAAAACCTGCACCGGCTGCAATTTCTATTTCTCTTACTGTGATGACAAAATCTTTTGGTCTTCCTAATAGCTTTTGATTATCGGATAGCGATTTTTCGGTTTTAGCCATGCAAATCGGAAGATTGCTCAATCCTAAGTTTTCAATTCTTCGTAAATCTGTCATTGCTTTGGCTGCATATTCAACTCTTGTAGCTCCATATATTTCTTGAGCTATTTTGCTTATTTTATCCAAAACCGGGCTGTTCCAATCGTATAATGGTTTGAAGTCTGAAAGCTCTGCATTAACTGAATCAATTACTAATTGGGCCAAATCTAAGGCTCCTTTTCCTCCATTTGCCCAAACATCTGCAACAGCAGCTTGAATATTTTTTAATCGAGCAAACTCTAAAACAGCTTCAATTTCTTCTTCTGAATCTGTATTGAATTTATTAATCGCAATGATTGGCGTGATTCCAAATTTCTGCACATTTTCAATATGCTTTTCTAGATTTGGAAATCCATTTTTTAATTGTGCTACATTCGGCTCTTTAAGGGCTGACAATTCTGCTCCACCATGATATTTCAGTGCACGAATTGTGGTAGTCAGCACCACCACCTTTGGTTTTAAGTTAGCACTTTGACATTTTATATCTAAGAATTTTTCACCGCCCAAATCAAACCCAAAACCTGCTTCAGTTACAGTATATTCTGATAAGGACATGCCCATTTTGGTGGCAATCACCGTATTGGTTCCTTGTGCAATATTGGCAAAAGGACCTCCATGAATAATGGCTGGATTTCCTTCTATGGTTTGAACGAGATTGGGTTTGATGGCATCTTTAAGCAAAGCCGTCATAGCACCTTCTGCTTTTAAATCACGTGCATAAATAGGTTTTTTATCAAAAGTATAGCCTACAAAAATAAGTCCTAGTCGTTTTTTTAAATCTATTAAATCAGAAGAAAGACAAAGAATCGCCATGATTTCTGAAGCTGCCGTAATATCGAAACCCGTTTCTCGTGGAATTCCATTAGTTGTCCCACCTAATCCTACGACTATATTTCGTAATGCTCGATCATTCAGATCCATAACACGTTTCCATGCAATTGTCCGTGGATCAATTCCCAATGAATTGGTTTTGCTTTGAAGGTTGTTGTCAATGATGGCCGATAGTAAATTATTTGCTTTTTCGATTGCGGAAAAGTCCCCCGTAAAGTGCAAGTTGATATCTTCCATTGGAAGAACCTGCGCATTGCCTCCACCAGTTGCGCCTCCTTTCATTCCAAAAACAGGACCGAGTGATGGCTCTCGTAAAACCACTGTGGTCTTCTTTCCCAACTGATTTAAGCCTTCTGAAAGACCGATTGACATGGTTGTTTTGCCTTCACCTCCAGGTGTGGGGGAAATAGCTGAAACTAGAATCAAATTGCTTTGGTCAATCTTACTTTCATCAATTATATTGAGTGGGAGTTTGGCTTTGTACTTACCATACATTTCAAGATCGTCAGCTACAATTCCTAATTTATGGGCAATTTCTTGTATAGGCTTTAATTTGCTTTTGTTGGCTATTTCTAAATCTGTCATAAACTTAATTTTAGATTATAAATATACTACACAATTAGACCTAAAAGCCTGATGGATGTCATTTTTGTTAATGATTAAAATCCATTTTCATCCAATATACTTCTATACCAACTAAAGGAAATATCCCCTTTATCGTAATACTCTTGGACCTCTACTATACTTCCTTTCTCACCATAATCTACACTGTCGATAAGCTTACCTTCAGGATTATAAAATTTCCATTTTCCGATCCTAATTCTCCAATCTTTGTAGATCCCCTCTTCAGCCAATTCACCGTTCTCATGAAACTTTTTAATTGGACCAGTCACTTTATTTTGTTCATAATTTCCAATTTCCTTGTAATTACCGTTTTCATAAAAGTTTACCCATTGGCCTTGACCAACGCCATCCACAAACTGTTGATAAGAGTCATACTGACCATTTGGGAATTTAGAGAATAGAATTCCTGTAAACGGTTCTCTTGCTCCCTTTGCATAATAACGATAGGTTCCATCAGAGCTATTGGCTGTTACCTCATTCATAGATAAAGATTCTCTACTTTCCGCATCTTCCATGGAAAGTAGCTCTTGTGCGTTTATTCTTAGGGAGAAAAATAGCAGAGTTAAGATCGTTAAAGCTTTCATAGTTTTTATTTTGACTAACTAGTTTGAACTTGTAGTTGTTTGATTATCTGCATAGTAAGCCTATTTTTTTGTGAGCAAATACAACTTTTGACTACGAAATTGGGTCTCTTGGATATGAAACGCTTCATATACTTAATGATCATTGCCTTCTTCATTCTTTCGTGTAATGAAGATGAAGCTAGACCTCCATTCGATAATCAAGAGTTTTATGAAAATCATCAAGCTGCGAATTGGACAAAAGTGTCGGCAAAAGAGCATCTTCAAGGCAAATGGCAATTAACTCATACCTATTGCTGTCCTATGTCACCAAATACTGGTTGGGCGTCCATTGAAGAGGGATATTTTCTATTGGAATTCAAAGGGGATAGTGTAAAAGTTTTTACAAATAATAGTCTTGACCAAACTCAATATTGGGAATTTGATGAGCGCTATGAACGCAGCCTTTATTTAGAGACAGAAGCCCCTATCTCAAATACATTTGGAACCATATATTTTTCAGAGGATTATATGCTTTTTAACGGGTCTCCTTCCGATGGAGCCGATAACTACTTTCAAAAAGTAGAATAGTAAAAAAATTAATAATCCTTAACCATTTCCCACAGAATAAGTTTGGTAAGGATATGAATGATAAAAAAACCATCGCCATTACAGGAGCCACATCAGGAATTGGATTGGCTACTTCTGAAGAATTATTGAAAAAAGGGCACCATTTAATTTTCTTTGTCCGCAACACTGAAAAAGCCCAACAGCTCATTGCTAAGTGGGATAAAAAAGAAAATGTCAAAATTATCAAATGTGACTTGGCAGATTTGAAATCGGTAAGACAAGCAGCAGAGGAACTGTTGGAGAAAATGGATCAATTGGATGTGTTAATTAATAATGCGGGAGGGACATTCAATGAGCGATTTGAGAGCAAAGACGGCTTTGAACTGCATTTGACAGTCAACCATCTGGGGCATTTTTTACTCACCAAAATTTTGATGCCTCTATTAGAAAAAAGTAATACCACGGTAATTAACGTGAGTTCTGAAGCCCATAGAGCTGGAAAACCAGACTGGTCTGATCTGAATTTAAAGAAAAAATACTCTACTATCTTGGGTTACGGAAATGCTAAATTATACAATATCCTCTTCACCAAATCATTAGCAGATAAAGGATTGACTTCATATGCGCTTCATCCGGGAGTGATCGATTCTGGTTTTGGAGACCAATTACCAGGCCTTTTTAAATTGATGTGGAAATTAGGAAAACCGTTTATGAAAACTTCTCGAGAAGGCGCCTCAACTTCTATTTATTTAGCAACTAATGATTTGCCGACCGATAAAAACGGGGCATATTTTAAAGATAAGAAAGTGAATAAAGCTTCTTCCTTAGCCAACAGTCAAGCTGCAAGAGATAGACTTTGGGAAGAAAGCGAGAAGATGGTGGAAGGGTTTTGATTATCATCATGCAATAAGAGCGATCTCAATTCATATTTAGTAGACCTGACCAATATTACTTTTTCTAATTTATTTCACATAAAATCTTCGAAGAAAAATGAGCCAAATTATTCATTTTCTCTGATGTAAATCTGTGAGAACTATCCCCTTGAGGGGATTATAGGGGTGTCGGATAGTCGCAAATAGGTTAATCTAGGTTTCAAAAAATGTAGATAATTAGAAATAACTGTAAGCAAATAATATCTTTAAGGCTCAAATTGAAATTAGAACTTCATGAACCCACCTTCCCGTATTCTTCCCATCATCGTTTTCTCTCAATTTTGCTGTACGTCACTTTGGTTTGCAGGCAATGCGGTGATGCCTAATTTGCTCTTGGATTTTAATTTGGAGCCAACTGCCTTAGGGAGTCTGACTTCGGCTGTTCAGTTTGGCTTTATCATAGGGACATTAGTTTTTGCAGTGCTTTCCATAGCTGATAGATTTTCTCCCTCTAAAGTTTTTTTCTTTTGTGCATTGATAGGAGCCCTTTTTAATTTAGGCGCAGTTTGGGAAGAAAATACTTTAGGGAGCTTAATCGGTTTCCGCTTTGCCACTGGGTTTTTCTTGGCGGGGATATATCCTGTTGGGATGAAAATCGCCTCTGATTATTATGAAAAAGGATTAGGTAAATCTTTAGGGTTTTTGGTCGGGGCTTTGGTTTTAGGAACAGCCTTTCCGCATCTTCTCAAACAGTTGACTCAAAATGTTGATTGGCAATTAGTTATTTACATTACATCTACGCTGGCTATCCTGGGCGGAATATTGCTACTAACATTTGTACCCGATGGCCCTTTCCAAAAAAGAAGTCAAAAGCCTGATTTTTCAGCCTTTTTCCAAGTTTTTAAGAAAAAGGATTTTCGGGCTTCTGCTTTTGGTTATTTCGGTCACATGTGGGAATTGTATGCCTTTTGGGCTTTTGTGCCAGTTATCTTATTAGTTTATCAAGAATTGCATCTCAATATGGAATTTAATATTCCGCTTCTGTCTTTTAACATAATAGGCATCGGGAGTTTGTCGTGCATAATTGGCGGTTATATTTCAGAAAAATATGGAGCGAAGAAAACTGCAGGCACATTTCTTTTGCTTTCAGGCATATGCTGTTTGCTTTCACCCTTAGTAATACTTTATGCTCCAGCAATAGTATTTATAATATTTCTGATTTTTTGGGGTATGGCAGTTATAGCGGATTCTCCTCTCTTTTCAACTTTAGTCGCGCAAAACGCCACTTCTGAACAAAAAGGAACTGCTTTGACTATAGTGAATTCCATTGGCTTTTCCATCACGATTGTAAGTATCCAATTATTGAATATTCTTAGATTAGAAATAAGTCCTGTCTTTCTATATATCATTCTGGTAATTGGGCCTGCTTTAGGGTTGTGGGCTTTGTTCTATGGAAAAAAATCAATAAACCAAACTTAATTGAGATTAGCATTCCAGTAGAAAACATTACTATAAAGATATGTTTTCTTGCATTCTTAATAAATCAGATGTATTCTTAAACTTCGATTTAAAAAAACAAACCAAGCTTAAAACAGATGGACGAAAAGCAAAATAAGCAAAACCATTCAGGCCAAACTGAAAAAAAACCTTCCAGAAAGCCTTATTATAAGAAAAGATATAAACCTCAACCCGCTAAAAAGAAATTCTGGAATGCCGATAAAATAGTAAGTTTGTCTGCCATGGCAATCGCACTCTTTACTTTGGTAGTTTTATTATATCAAAGTCATATTTTGGATAAGCAGTATGAACTTACAGTTAAGCAGCAA
This sequence comes from Marivirga tractuosa DSM 4126, assembly GCF_000183425.1. Lineage (NCBI taxonomy): Bacteria > Pseudomonadati > Bacteroidota > Cytophagia > Cytophagales > Marivirgaceae > Marivirga > Marivirga tractuosa. The sequence continues at coordinate 2,709,232 of NC_014759.1, read as the reverse complement.
AAAGCCTCAGTACTTCCTTATCTTCAATTTATTGACGAGTCGGGAGATGATGTTTTCTCCATAAATATTAAAAATAAGGGTCTTGGTCCTGCATTTATAAAAGGGTTATATATTAAGGAGAGAGATTCTACTTTTCTGCATTTTAACCTCAAAATGTTTTACGATAATAAAAATACTGACACAGTATATTCGTGGAATTCTGCCTCAATTGTGGAAGGAATTGTATTGAGTCCTGGAGAAAAAATGGAGCTTTTTTCGGCAAGAGGTGGTAGCTTAGGATTAGGTCCTGTTAAAGAATTTTTCTATAATTATTTTAGCATGAACAATAATATGTTTTTTATTGAATATGAATCTGTATTCGGGGATGCTTGGATATCTACTACTTTTCTCCAAAATATGACCAAAGAAGAATTTGGAGATTTTGAAGTGTATTACGATTTAGTGGAATAGATAAATGTATTTTCATCAACTCTTGCAGTTTTTAAGAGTATACAAATAAAACATCTCTTAAATAGAATATGGATATCAATTTAGCAGTATTAATCGATGGGGATAATATTCCTTCAGCTAATGTGAAGGAAATGATGGAAGAAATAGCCAAATATGGGAATCCGACAATCAAAAGAATTTATGGAGATTGGACAAAGCCTAATTTAAGTAAATGGAAAAACTTATTGCTGGAAAATGCCATCACGCCTATCCAGCAATATGGCTATACCACTGGGAAAAATGCTACAGATTCTGCCATGATTATTGATGCCATGGATATTCTATATTCCCAAAAGGTACATGGGTTTTGTTTGGTTTCCAGCGATAGTGATTTTACACGCTTAGCCACTCGCCTTAGAGAAGCGGGCATGAAAGTTTATGGGATAGGCGAAAAGAAGACGCCAAATCCATTTATAGTAGCTTGCGATAAGTTTATTTATATAGAAATCCTGAATAATCAAGCTGAAGAAACAGAGGATACGAAATCTAAAGCTAAACCAGCAGTAGATAAAGTCACGCAAAAAGATATTAAGTTAGTTGCAAGCACCATTACTGATGTGGCAGATGATGATGGCTGGGCCTTTTTAGGTGATGTGGGAAATTTGCTTCAAAAGAAACAACCAAACTTTGACTCTAGGAATTATGGTTTTGCAAAATTAACACCACTGATCAAATCCCTTAAGAACTTTGAAATTGAAGAGCGAGTCGGTAATAAAAACAATTTGAAATTGGTTTATGTGAGGTTAAAGAAGAGGTGATTTTATAATCTGATTAAAGCTCGAAAGGCTCTTGCTCCATAATAGGAATCAGCGCCATTATGATAAATGAATACTCTTCCGAATCGGAAATCACCGAAAATTGCTCCACCGAGACTTCGGACTTCATGTGGTGTTTTTAGCCAGCTTGAAGTTTTCTGATCGAAGTTTTCAAGGCTTTGCAGATGTTCGTATTGTGCTTCATTTAAAATCTCAATTCCCATTTCGGTAGCCAAATCTATAGCACTTGTTTTTGGCGGATATTTTTTCCGTGATTCTAAAGCTTCACGGTCATAGCACACACTTCTTCTTTCTTTTGGGCTTTCAGGAGAGCAATCACAAAAAGTATATTCATTAGCTTTTTCATCATAATCAACTACATCTGGTTCACCTCCTGTTTTTTCCATCTCATTCAGAGACCACATTTTTTCAGGATTGGCTTCTAACTTTTCCTGAATACTATTCCATTCAAGTTTTTCGTGCCGGTGGAGGTTGTTTGCAAATCGTTTTTTCAGGGTTTTGATCAAAACTTCAATTTCTTCAGGACTTAATTTTTTCTTGCGTTCCATGTAACTAAAGATATAAAATTCTTGTTGATTTTTCTTGTATTACCTTTTGATTTCAAGCTTGAAATCCCGGATAATTTTATTCTAGTCTGAAATAATAAAATATAATATCCAAGATGACGCTCTGATGTTATTATGTATCATTATATTATCCCTAGAAATTATTTCTACCTTTATAAAAAGAGATCATGTTATGTCTTATATAATTGCATATCTACCAATAATTTTAGCTTGGTTGCTGTTTGGCGTTCTTCATTCTGTTCTTGCTTCAAGTTTGATTAAAGACAGAGTCAATTTGCAGCCTGTTAATTACCGTAGACTTTACAATATCATATCAATTCTTGCGGTGATGTTTATATTTTTCATGGGAAGTACTATCTCACCAGAATATTTTCTCCCTAAAGGGCAAGCAACTAAATCAGTAGGTTTGATTATTGCCACTTTTGGGTTTTTGTTAGCCAAACTGGCTTTTAAAACTATCAGTTTTTCTCAATTTTTGGGAATAAAAAAGGAAGAAGCACCTAAATTAATAACCAAAGGAATTTATGCCAGAATGAGGCATCCACTTTATACGGCTTTAATCTTAGGTTTAGTAGGCTTTGTCATTTTTAATCCTACTTACACACATTTAGTACATGCAATTTGTATTCTGATTTACCTGATTATAGGGATTCATTTTGAGGAAAAGCGTTTGATAGCACACTTTGGAAAGGATTATAAAAGGTACAAAGAGCAGACCCCTATGCTTTTTCCTACATCATTCCGTTGAAATTTTATAATATTACTTATAATTTTGGCACTTTTTAGAAAAGAAAAGGGTTTATACATTTGATTACGCTGCCATTTTGTGGTGTTTATCGAAATATTGTGAAAGTAATAGAAAATTAAATTTAAATATTTTAAATTTTATGTGAGCAAACTACATTTGAAGTGTATATTTGCGCCACGAAATTTTAAATTCCTTTATGGAACTTATTCAAAATAAGCATTTTAGTCAAGAACAAATCGATCAGTACAAGGAAGAGTTCGAATCTTCCAAACCTTTTCACCACGTCATTCTGGATGACTTTTTGTCAACAGAAACTGCAGAGAAACTCCATAATTTCTTTCCTGAAGATGAGCTTTTCAATAAGCCGAAAAAGGACAGGCATGAGAATAAGCTGGAGGGTGATAAGTTCGATGAATATCCTCGGTTGTTTAACTTACTGAAAGAGGAGATAGCAAAACCACATTTTCTAGAGTTTATTGAGAAAGTGACAGGTGTTAAAAATGCTTTCATTACCAATGATGGCTTTGGAGTTGGTATTCAAAAAGGCAAAAAAGGCTCTTTTGAGGATGTTCATGTTGATTTCAATATTCACCCTGAAAAGGATGTACAGCGTAGATTAAATTTACAGCTTTACCTTACTCCAAGATGGAAGCCTGAATGGAATGGTGCTTTGGAAATGTGGAACGATTGCGTTTCAAAATGTAAAAAAGCAGTTTCTTGTAGATTTAACAGAGCGGTTATTTTTGAAGTGAAGGATACTTCTTATTATGGATATACTAAACCTTTAGAGTGCCCGGATAAAGAAGAAAGAAAAATGTTTTCTGCTACTTTTTATACCAAAAAGGAACAGGAGGATATTAAATTTCATGATACCATTTTCCCTGAGCACCAGGAAGAAAAACCACAACCCTCATTTTTTGACAGTATAAAAAAGGCTTTAAAAGTCAGTTAAGCTATATATTATGTCCAAAGTCTCAACCACAGAAATCACTTCTGATTCTATTGCATCAGATAACCCTATCCATCAAAGATTATTGGCAGCATACGTTTATGCTCAGCCACAAATCGAAGGGGAATTATTAGAAATAGGATGCGGTACAGGAAGAGGATTGGAGATATTAGTGAACGCAGCAGAACATTATACTGGAATAGATAAGTATAAAAGCTTGACGGATGAACTGCAAAAGGAATATCCTCAAGCAAAATTTATTTCTATGCATATTCCGCCTTTATCGGATATAGCTGATAATTCTTTTGATACCGTGGTTTCTTTTCAAGTAATTGAGCATATAAAGGATGATAAATCCTTCTTAAAAGAAATTCATAGAGTGTTAAAACCAGGTGGGAAAGCCATAATTTCTACTCCAAATAAGAAAATGACTTTAACGCGAAATCCTTGGCATGTAAGGGAATATTTTGCTCCTGAACTTGAGGCATTATGTAAATCTATTTTCTCAGAAGTAGAAGCCAATGGAATTGCTGGAAACGATAAGGTGATGGATTATCATGATAAAAATCGTGAGTCGGTTAAGAAAATAACTCGCTTTGATATTTTAAATCTGCAATACAGATTACCAGCCCCTCTTCTCAGAATTCCTTACGAATTTTTAAACAGACTTAACCGAAACAAGCTTGACCAAGCTGACAATTCATTGGTTAAATCAATTTCTGTTGCAGACTATTTCGTAAATGAAAATGCTGAAGAAAGTCTAGACTTATTTTATACTTTGGAAAAAAAATAAATCCAGCGAAGGAGTTTATTTCAAGCTGGATTCACTTTTCATTTTTATACTTATCAAACCTCTTTCCTCAATATCTCCAATGGAGGTTTATTTACTACCGATCTACTATTGGTCAATCCAATGAAAACCGTTAGGCCAGTAATAGCAATATAAGTAATCACCACAGCCCAAAGATTTGGAATAAACACTGTTTCAAAGCTAAAGTAAGCTAACCCCCATGCAGATAAAATAGCGATAATGATTCCAGTCAAACTGGAAATGCTTCCTAAAAAGAAATATTCCATAAAATTGATCCGAACTATTTGCTTTCTGCTTGCACCAATGGTTCTTAATAAAACGGCTTCCTGCATTCTTTGGAATTTGCTGATATTTACCGCCCCAATCAATACAATCACGCCTGTGATAATGCTAAAGAAAGCCATAAATTGGATCACGAAAGAGATTTTACCTAATACTTCATCCACTGTTTTCAAAATTAAGTCTAAATCGATGATGGAGATATTGGGGAATTTACTCACTACTTTTTGCTGATATTGGGCAGATTTCTCTACTTTCTCGTAGCGAGTTAACAACACATGAAATTTAGGAGCTTCTTCTAAAACGCCTTCTGGGAAAACAACCAAGAAATTGGTTTGTACCCTTTGCCAGTCGATTTCTCTAATGCTACCAACATAGCATTGAATCAGTGCTCCTTGCACATTAAAAGTAAGGGGGTCACCAAGACCAACTTTCATGTCTTCAGCTAAACCTTGATCTAGAGAAATGAAAATAGAATCACCTGGATATTCAACTTTCCCGTTCCACTCTCCTTCTAAGATTGTTTCTGAATCAATTAACCTATCACGATAAGTCACTCTGTATTCCCTTCTCAACACCCAATTTCTCACTCCAGCAGTGGTATCCTCTCTAATGGCATCTACCGATTCACCTTTTAAGCTATGGAGCTTCATGGTAACGATCGGCACTTCCTGAATCACAGGCAAGCTGTCATTATTAGTGATATCGATTACCTGATCCACTTGGTCACTTTGGATGTCGAACAGGACCATGTTCGGTTGTTTTTCACTACTGCTCAATTTTACTTTGTCTAGTAGTAAATCTTGACTGAGCATTAAAGTAGTGATCAAGGCCGTGCCCAAACCAATCGTCACGACCAGAATTAAAGTCTGATTATTGGGTCTATACAAATTAGCCAAGCCTTGTCTTGTAGTAAATGCCGCCTTTTCAGGGAAATATTTTCTTACTGCCCAAATGATTAATCTACTTACGCCCATTAAGATTAGTGCGGCCACTAACAATGAAGCAGTGAATACCCCTGCTTCTTCAAGAGAATTTAGCTGTAAGAAGGAAAAACCAAATACAAAGAAGATAACTAATACATAAACAAAACGACTGGCTTTTGAGGTTTTGCCCCAGCCTAAACTTCTCAATACATTTAAAGGAGAGACTTTTCGGATTTGTAAAAGCGGAACCAAAGCAAATAAGATTGAAGCCAAAAGACCAATCACTATGCCTTGAAGGAAAGAACTAAAACTAAAAGTCAATTCAATTTCGAATGGTAAGAAATCCGCAAATAATTGTGGCAAGAAATATTGAATACTGCTTCCTATCAAAGCACCAATTACGGAACCAATTAATCCAATTACAGCAATTTGGATTAAGAAAATCCACATTCCTTGTAAAGAAGAAGCACCCAAACAGCGCAATATGGCCACTGATTTTACTTTCTCTTTTACATAAACCTGTACAGAGCTGGCCACACCAATACAGCCCAAAAGCAAGGCAATAAATGCTGTTAAATTAAGAAATCCAGTTAGGTCAGAATAGGCATCTCCCAATTCTTCTTTTCGCTCCTCCACATCATCAAATCGGATTTCCTCTTTTTCCAAACGAGGTTTTAAAACCTCATTGAAATATTTTTGATCGTCAATGCCATCCGGAAACTTGATGTAGAGTTTGTAATTAATGCGACTTCCTTTTTGCATCAAGCCCGTTTCTTCCAGTTTAGAAAATGGAATAAAAACAGGAGGAGCCACCGTAGTGGTAATGGCTGATTGTCCAGGCGTTTTATTGATTTCACCTGCTATGGAAAACATTTTAGTTCCTATTCGGACAGAGTCTTTAGGATTTACATTAAACTGCAGCATTAATGATTGGTCAACTAAAGCTTTTTCTTGCGTATTGTAGTTTTCTGCAGATTCAAAGGGCGTAGTTTCAATAGTGCCATAAAAAGGATAATTGGCTTCTACTGCTCTAACATTTATCAATCTGGTCCCACCATTTTTAGGAAAATACACCATACTGGCAAAAGCCCTTTCCTCTGAGAGGGCTAAGTTTTCATTTTGCAAGAATTGGTAAAGTGAATCCGGGAAAGGACTTCTGCTTTCCAGTTCCACATCAGCGCCTAAAAGTTCTTTGGCTTCTGAATTGATTTGTTCAGTGAGATTATCTCCAAATGAATTAATGGCAACCAGTGCTGCTATGCCCAGCACTATACTGCTCATAAACAGAAACAAACGCGAACGGTTTCTACGACTATCGCGCCAAGCCATTTTCAATAACCAGTTTAAATTTTGCATGAGAATGGTTTTAAGCTTCTTGGGATGTTAAGTTGGCAGAATCTTTTATCAGTTTTCCTCCTTTTAGTTGTAGGATTCGATCCGTTCTTTTCGCCAGATCATGATCATGAGTAACCAAAACTAATGTGGTACCCAATTCCTTATTTAAGTTAAAGATGAGGGCTTCAATGGTTTCACCTGTTTCCTGATCTAAGTTTCCAGTTGGCTCATCAGCAAATAAAATTTTGGGTTGGTTGGCAAATGCTCTGGCAATGGAAACCCTTTGTTGCTCACCACCAGACAGTTGTGAAGCATAATGATCCATTCTGTCACCTAATCCTACTTTCTGTAATAAATCAATTGCAATAGGCTTAACATGTTTCTTGCCTAGTAACTCCAACGGCACCATCACATTTTCTAAGGCTGTAAGTGTGGGCAATAAATTAAAGCTTTGAAAAATAAAACCGACTGAAGCATTTCGAACGGCTGCTCTTTCATCCTCAGAAAGCTTTTCCAATTGTTTTCCATCAAGCGTAACGGAACCTGTTCCTGCTTCATCCAGGCCTGCACATAGTCCAAGCAAGGTGGTTTTACCACTTCCAGAGGGACCGATAATGGCACAACTGCTTCCCGGGTTAATTTCAAAATTAATATCGGAAAGTACAGTTAAAGATTTCTCCCCGGATTGGTAGGTTTTGCTCAAGTTTTGAACTGCTAATATTTGATTCATCTATTGTTTTATCTGCTATAACTTAATGGAAAACGGTTGAAGACGGAAACAGTTTAATGAAATTGATGAAAGGTAAATATGAAGATGACCACCTATCAAATTTTTTTTTCAACTCATCTATCTCAAAAACTTATTTACTAACTTATCCTTTCAAATTAAACTTTATTAAAATGAAGAGAAATATTCTATTATTAATTGGTATTTGCCTCTTTTTAAGCCCAGCTGCTTGGGCTCAGGAAGAGCAAAGTAATTATGTTAAAGAAAATTACGACAAAGAGGAAGTCTATATTCCTATGCGAGATGGCACAAGATTATATACAGCCATCTACACACCAAAAGAAAAGGGCAAGCATCCTATCATGATGCAAAGAACTTGTTACAGTATTGCTCCATATGGAGCCGATGCCTATAAGCGTTCGCTGGGTCCTTCAAAATACTTGATGGAAGATAAATTCATTTTTGTTTATCAGGATGTGAGAGGTAGATGGATGTCGGAAGGTAAGTTCACCAATATGACGCCTAATATTCCTGGAAATAAACATAAAAAAGAAGCGGATGAGAGTTCTGATACTTATGACACTATCGAGTGGCTGCTAAAACATTTAAAGGGGAAAACGAATGGAAAAGTAGGTCAGTGGGGCATTAGCTATCCAGGTTTTTATACTGCTGCAGCATTGCCAGATGCACACCCTGCTTTGAAAGCAAGCTCACCACAAGCACCAATTGGAGATTTTTTCTTTGATGATTTTCATCACAATGGCGCTTATTTGCAGTCTTATACAGCGGCATATCCGGTATTTGGTTACCAAACAGAGGGACCAACAAAAGAATCATGGTACAATGACGCTTTTGCTAGGATGAGAACAGCAAATGCTATAGATGGCTATGATTACCACCTTGACATGGGGCCATTAAAAAACATTACCAAAAAATTACACTTTGATAATGAATTTTGGGAGCAAACAGTAGAGCATCCTAACTATGATGAGTTCTGGCAGAAGAGAAGTATTATTCCTCACTTAGATGATATCGATCACGCAGTTATGACTGTAGGCGGATGGTACGATGCCGAAGATTTATATGGCCCGCTCAATATTTACAAAACAATAGAAAAAACAAGTCCTGAAGCCTATAATACAATCGTTTTTGGGCCTTGGAGTCATGGAGATTGGGCTAGAGAAAAAGGTTTTCAAGCAGTTAATCATATCTATTTTGGAGATAGTATTTCGACTTTCTATCAAAAAGAAATAGAACGTCCTTTCTTTAATCATTTCTTAAGAGATGGAAAAGGAAAGCCAGCTTTACCAGAAGCGTATATGTTTGATACTGGTTTGAAAGAATGGCAAAAATTCGATGTTTGGCCACCACAAATTCCGAAAACTACTTTAGGATTTGCGCAAAACGGGAAGCTTTTAATTAATGATGAAGGAAGCAATGAAGATGAGTTCAGTTATGTTTCAGACCCTTCTAAACCAGTTCCCTATACTTCATTTACCGAAGGTCTGTCTTTCACTCCTCGTGCATATATGACGGATGACCAGCGTCATGCTGCTCGCAGACCCGATGTTTTGGTATGGGAATCAGATCCTTTAGAGGAAAATTTAACATTGGCTGGCGAAATAGCAGCAAAATTAAAAGTAGCGATTTCATCAACCGATGCTGATTTCATCGTTAAAATCATTGATGTTTATCCTGGTGATCATGAAAACTACGACCATAATCCTGAGAATATTGTGATGGGGAATTATCAGCAATTGGTTAGGGCGGAGGTTTTCAGAGGAAGATTTAGAGACAGTTTTGCTGACCCAAAACCCTTTGTTCCTAATGAGGAGGATGAAGTAGAAATTGCATTACAGGATATCCTACATACCTTCAAAAAGGGGCATAGAGTAATGGTGCAAATTCATAGTACTTGGTTCCCTTACATTGACAGAAACCCACAGAAATATGTAGAGAATATTTATAAAGCTGAAGAAGAGGATTTTATTAAAGCTACCATTACAGTAAAAGGAGATTCAAAAATTGAGATTGGAGAATTGGAAACTACACCGCAGTCTCTGCAATTAGAGTTAGACAAGTAATCTATCGTCAGGAAAAACTTTAAAGCCACCTAGATAGACTGTAGGTGGCTTTTTTTGGAATATGCCAATTATTTATATTTAAAATTAATAGGACCTTAGCACTTCAATTATCGATTTCCTATTTTTGATTTCTATGAAAAGAGAAAGCAGGCTTAAGTGGGTTATTTTGCTTAATGTTATCATTACAGCTTCGCAAATAGTAGGCGGAATTGTAGGTAACTCTATGGCGCTGATTTCTGATGCTATGCATAATTTCAGTGATGTTGCAGCATTAGCGTTAAGTTTGGTAGCCATAGTTTTGGCTAAAAAAGAAGCTACTTACAGCAAATCATTTGGCTATAAAAGAGCAGAAGTATTAGCTGCTTTTGTTAATTCCGCAGTTATTATAGCTGTAGCTATTTACATCATAATTGAAAGTATTCAGCGCCTACAGATTAGTCAGTCCCTACAAATAAATAATGACTTAGTGATTTGGTTAGCGGGTATTGCTATAGTAGCAAATGGGTTAAGCGTTGTATTTTTAGCAAAAGATGCTAAGAATAGCATGAATATGAAATCAGCTTTCTTGCATTTACTTTCTGACACTTTGTTTTCCGTGGCCGTATTGGGCGGAGGTTTAGCGATGAAATATTATGGTGTTACTTGGGTAGATGGCGTTTTATCAATTTTAATTGGTGTTTATTTAATAGCTACCTCCTGGCGACTCCTTTGGGATTCTGCTAAAATATTGATGCAGTTTGTACCTGAAGGGATAGATATTCCTCATTTGGTGATGGAGGTAGAGCAACTAAAAGAAGTAAAGAATATCCATCATATTCATATTTGGCAATTGGATGAATACACGATTCACTTGGAAGCTCATGTAGATTTAAGAAAGGACTTGAACGTTAGCGAAACGCATGAAATCCAAAAAAGGGTTGAAGAATTGCTACACACTAATTTTTCGATAGGACATATCACCCTTCAATTTGAACATGGCTTGGATGAGAATAAGAAATTGATTCAGTGATTTTATTTATTCTTTATTCCATATACCGTTCCCACCATTCCTGAAAAACAATAAGAGCCCATATGTGTGCATGGCTATCTTCGGGATTGCTTGAAAATAGCTTTTTCTTTAATGCTTGGATGCCATCCCAATCAAAAACTTCTTGTTTTTCGATTCGATCTTTATCTAACCATTTATTTTCAATATCAGATTTTAAGTCTTTTCTGAGCCAATCAAGTAGCGGAACTTCAAAACCATGTTTTGGGCGATTGTAAATTTTCTCTGGTAAAATTTCTCTGAAAGTATCCTGCAGAATCATTTTCTTCCCTTTGCCATTCACTTTAAATTCTTCTGGCAAGCTATTGGCAAAAGCCACTAATTCGTGATCCAGAAATGGAACCCGAACTTCCAATGCATGTTGCATGCTCATCAAATCTACTTTTTGCAGCATGTCTCCTTGAAGAACCAGCTCTTGATCAAGTTGTAAAGATTGATTTATAGATTTAGAACTAAGAGTGGATAACAATTGATCTTTCCACAAATCAAACCCTTCAAAATCAACATCTTCTAAAACTGCATTTGACAATAAATCTGTTGTTTTTCGAGCACTTTGCAAACTTGCCAGCATCCAATATTGTGATTGAATATCGAGTTGAGAAGCATCAGCAAATTTCTTTAATTGTCTACTTATATTTCCTAATGGACTATTTCTGGACTTGGGTAATATATTCCATATTGGACTTAATGTGCTTACCATTTTTTCTTTAGCTCCGGGATGCCAAAGTCGGTAAAGTGCTTCATGTTTATTATATCCAGCAAAAAGCTCATCTGCTCCATCACCCGATAAAGCAACCGTTACATTTTCTTTGGTCAGTTGGCTTAAAGCATAAACAGGCAAAGCAGAACTATCAGCAAAAGGCTCAGAGAAACTCTTAAGCAACTTGGGTAAATAGCCATATAGATCATCCAAACTCAAAGAAAATACTTGATGCTTGGAGCCAATATGTTTGGCCACGGCATTGGCATATTCAGTTTCATCGAAAAACGAATGTCCTTTATAACCAATTGAGAAAGTATGTAAGCTTTCTACCTTTTTTGCTGCAATAGCTGAAATGATAGAGGAATCAACTCCTCCGCTCAAGAATGTGCCTAAAGGAACATCGGCTACTAATCTTCGCCCAACTGACTTTTCCATTAAGGCTTTCAGTTGAACTTGGGCATCTTCATAACTTCCCTGAAAAGGCTTTTCAAAAGTGGTTTTCAATTCATAAAAGGAATTGAACTCAACTGATTTCTTTTTAACATTTGCATATTGACCTGGCATCAATTTCTTCACGCCTTTTACCATGCTCATGGGAGCAGGCAAATAATTTAATTGCAGATAAGTATAAACAGAATTGGTGTCGATGCTTTTTTCAATTCCGAATTTTAGGATTGCTTTCAATTCGCTCGCAAAAATAAAGCGGTCTTCGTCTTCCAAATAGTATAAAGGTTTGATACCGTATCGGTCGCGAGCCACCAACATTTCCTCATTCTGTTGATCATAAAAGGCAAAAGCAAAAAACCCATTAAGCTTATTTAAAGCATCTTTTCCTTCATGAATTAGTAGTTGCAATAAAACCTCGGTATCAGATTCTGTTTCAAAGGAAACGCCTTTACTAGCAAGTTCTTGACGAAGGCTTTTATAATTATAGATTTCTCCATTAAATACTAATTGATAGCGCCCTTCTTCTGCGGACATAGGTTGGTGTGACTGAGGATTTAAGTCAATAATTGACAATCGCCTGTGCCCCAAAGCCACAAAATCACCAACAAAAACTTTTTGAAAATCAGGTCCACGGTGTTCTAAAGTTTCCGTAGCCAAGGAAATATTAGGAAGGTTGAACCTGCCAATTTCATTAAATGCAAATACTCCTGTTATGCCGCACATGCTGCGAAGATAATCAATATTTTTTCTTACTTATTGATTCACCCACAATTCAGGCTTCGCACCCAAGCTATGCAACCACTGACGATAATATAATCGATATTTAGCTTGTAGTTCGATGTATTTCATGCGAGCATTCACTAAGCTCATCTGGCGGTAGTTGATGAGGAAAATACTACTCTCGCCAATTTCGAATTTACGCAGTTCTGCTTTTAGTAAGCTTTCATACTGCACCACAATATTTTGATAGGTTTCCAGCTGTTGCTCAATATTTTCAAATGTATTTTCATATTGTCTGGCCTTATTGCGAATAGATAATTGCTTTTGTTGTAGCTCAAAATTGGTGTTTTCCAATTTGATTTCATTCATTCTCAATTCACCTCTAGGCTGTCTTAATAGTAATGGCATGCTAAAACTTAACCCCCATTTATAATTATCTAAATTTTGGATTTCGCTAATATCTCCTCTTGGATCTTGCAATAGATTATATTCTAAATTCAATTTTGGTTTAAGCTTTTCCTTTTTTAATCGATTTTCTATTTGAAGTTTCTGAATTTTAAATTCACTTTCTCTAATAGCAGGATGTTCTTGTATGAAAATTGGCAAACTGGCTCTTAAGCTGTCAATTCTATTTTGCGAAATGTCGTTAATAGCTGAAGCTTTCAAATCAAATTCTGCTATTGGTTGTTCTTTCCCCCACAAAAATGTAAACAAGTTCAACTTGGCATTTTCTAAATCAACTTCCAGCTGCTGGTTTTGAATAGATAAATTTTGAAGTTGAATGGAAGCCTCTAAGGTGTCTACGGCCGGCTTATCCCCTTGCTCATACGCCTTTTTATAGTTTTCAAAATTATCATTAGCCAGTTCAATTGCATCTTCAATTACCTTCTTTTGATATTGAAATTTGGCAAATTGCCAATAGTAATTACTACCCTCTAATAGGATGTCAATAAGTAGAAGTTGGGCCTCATTTTCAAAAGCTCTTCTATCTACAAAAGCTTTTTGAAGAGCAGCTCTCCTGTCATCAATAAATAAACCTTGTAAAACAGGGACACTAACACCTGCATACCAAAGTCCAGAATTTGGAAGAGTAGCTTCATTACTTAAAAACTCTCCAGCTGTCCAATCATAACCTCCTTGCAAGGTAATTCCAGTTCGAGTGGGCAAACTAATTCCGGATTCACTGTATTGATAGTAATTCTTTTGATCGTAGTATTTTTGTTTGTTTTTGGAAAACAGTTGAGGGTCAAAATTGCCTTTGGCAGCCATTACCGCAAAGTCACCCATTTCTCTTAAATTTTCTGCTTGCTGAATTAAAGGATGGTTTTCCATAACTAATGATAGAAAATCCTGTTCACTAATTTTTTCAGAAAGGAGTGTTTCTTGAGCTTTTAAGGAAAATTGCATCCATAATAAGCATCCAGTTAAAATGACTATATTTTTAAAGTTGATAATCATTTTTTATCCTTTGAATCAAGTTTGTTTTTATCACTAGAAGCACCTGTGTTTTCAGGGGTGTAGAAATTTGGTGGAAAGCCATTGATTTGTCTCCAGATTTCGTACCATACTGGAACAATATCTAGTAATGCTAATCCATTTGCGCCTCCGCCAACTCTTAGTGCTTCTGGCCACTCTGGTTCTTCAGGGTCTTGTGCAATTAAGATTCTATACTTTCCATTTGGACTAATAAAACGGTCGATAGCCACCACTTCTCCTCCAAAAGTACCATAAGTTACTATTGGCCAACCGGAGAAAACAATGGAAGGCCAGCCATCAAAAATCAATCTTACCGTATTCCCTACATTAAATAGAGGTAAATCTCTTGGCATAATATACATTTCCACAGCATAATCTATATCTGCAGGCATAATAGAAACTAAAGATTCGCCAGCTTTAATGTTTTCACCTATACCTGTACTTACAGCTCTAGTGATATACCCATTTTGCGGTGCCGTAATGTAATACATTCCAAATCGCATTTGATAGTTGGTTAGCTGGTTTTCCATTTTAACAACTTCTGCTTCGGCATTTTGCAACATCGACTGGGTTTCAAAAAGACTAGATCGAGCTTTTTGTAATTTATCAGTATATTCGTTGTAAATGGAATTCAACTCAATTTTTGCATTTAAAAGCTTATTTCTGCTACTTAACAATTTGCTTTCAACACTGATTTTTTTGGCTAAAGCTTCTTGAAATTTTGAAGTCCTTGCTTCCAAATCAGTAAGGGATTTTAAGCCTTCATCATATAATTCCCTTTGTCGTTGTAATTGCTTTTCTGCAATGTCTAAGTTGGTTTGAGCGGCTTCAAAATCGATGCTGTCAGCTTGAATTTGTAGCTCTGCCTGTCTTAAGTAGTTTTTCGCTTGGTTAAGTTTTAATTGACGGTTTTCATCAATTGCAACAACTTGACTTTTTAGAGCATCAATTTTTTCTTCATAAAAACCTAAGGATTGCCTTTTGGCGTCAATTTGGGCTTGAGTTCTTTCCAATAATCTTGGATCAAAATATTCATCTTTAATTTCTCGAATAAAGATGATTGTATCACCTTTTTCTACATAATCTCCTTCTTGAACATACCATTCCTCTATTCTACCATCAATTACGGAATTCAATTCCTGTGGGCGCTGAGAGGGTGATAAGGCAGTTACTTGACCATTGCCTCTAATATTTTGAGTCCAAGGTAAAAAAGCAACTGCTAAAAACAGAAGAAAGAAGCTTAATAATAGCTTTTTCAGTATTTTGTCAGCTTTAATTTCTTCAAATAAACTGAAGGATCGATATTTTTTTTCATCGACCTTATCTTTGATACTATAGGGGCTAATATTAAGCATTTTTATTTAGGCAAATTTTTTGAAACCATTCTATACTTCCAACTTCCGAGGAAGGCAAATCGTGTATAATTTGCCCGTTTTCCATACCAATAACTCGATCACATTTTTCTAAGATTTCCATATCGTTAGTAATTAAAAGAGTTGTTTTCTGGTTTTTATCATCGATTAAAGAATCAACAAACTTCATTTTCTCTTGCCGAGAGGTTGTTCCGAAAACATCCTCCCAAAGTATCATTGATTTATTTCCCAAAATTCCTCTTGTCCATAAAATTTGCTGAACCACCTTTTTGGGGAAAGTTTTGTCTCCAGGGTAAAGCATTTGCTGATAACCATTTTTATTATGCTCAAGATATTGATCTAGTCCGGTGATACTAGCGGCCTTTTGTAGTTCTTTAAAATTGCTCATCGGAGATCCTATAGATATATTTTCCTCAATAGTTCCTTGGAAGATACTTGCAGTAGTCATACAATCGCCAATTTGACGCCTTATGTCAGTTAAATTTAGTTCTTGTAATGAGGTGTTATTGTATAAAATATTGCCAGTATAATTGCTGTACCACCCACAGATAAATTGTAGTAAGATAGACTTCCCTGCATTAGAACTTCCAGCAATTGCCACCTTCTCTCCACTTTTTATATCAAGGTTTATATTGTTTAGAAATAGATGACCAGTTTCATAATCCGTGAAATTTATATTTCTTATTTTTATGTTCATCCCTTCTGATTCATTCAATGGCTTATCACCAGAAAGAAATTCTTCTAGAGGTAGATCAGTAACTTTGGCGATTTTTTCAACTGCAGTCAGCACATCGTAAACGGATTCTATAGTGAAAATTATTTTTTCAACGGAGTTGATAATTAGGATGACGATAATTTCTGCTGCAACAAATTGACCAATATTCATTTGTTGCTCTATCACTAAAATTCCACCAATAAGTAAGAGACCAGCAGCTACTACAGCTTTGAAACCGATCATTAATGAAAATTGATTGATTATCACATTAAAATGCTTTTTTCTGGCTTTCACATAGGCTTCAGTATTTCCATCGTTTTTCTCTAAAGGAAGAGTAGACTCTCCAGCCATCTTAAAGCTTTCTACATTTCTTGCTAGTTCTTCTAACCAATGAGCCGTCTCATATTTATAGTTAGATTCTACCAAACTAGTTTTTAAACCTTTTGGCCCCGTCAACCTTACAATAAGGAAAATCAAAATGATTAGAAAGAAAGAGAAAACAATAAAGAACGGATGGTAAAAAGAAACTAATAGTAAGCCAAATATGATCTGGAAAAAGGCAGTAGAAAAGTCGATTAGTATTTTTGATAGACCTTTCTGAACCGACATTGTATCAAAGAATCTATTAATCAACTCAGGAAGATACTGTTTTTTAATCTGATCGATCTTAAAACGAGGAATTCTATAAGCAAATTCAAAGGATGCACGAGTAAAGATTTTTTGTTGTAAAACCTCATTGATAGTTAATTGCCTAACTTGCAAATATCCGTTTACAATTATACCTAAAATCACTAAAACGACTAAAATAATCCATGAGGTGCTTACTTGCCCACCCATGATTAAATTAATTATCGCTTGAATTCCTAATGGCAAGGAAAGACTTATGAGACCAGCAAAAATAGCATAGATATAAATGGTAAAAACCAGGCTTTTTTCTGGTCTCAGTAGCTGAATGAAACGCGTAAAGGGATGTACTTTATAATTGTCTGCCATCTTAGTTGTTCAAATTGTTAAGAATAATATGATAGAAAATGGTAGATAACTCATCCTTATCAGATTGGTAATCTGATAAAGAGGGCATGTGCATAGCAAAATATTGCTGATGTAATATGCCTACTATGCTGGTAGATGCTAAAGTATTTCCATAATCAAACCCAGGTTTAATTTCTTCCATAATCTCCGCCAGGCGTCTTGAGACTTTCTTAAAAGTAAGAAATAATCCAAACTTATTTTCTGTATCTACATCCTTGGTTAGATAAGCCTTGGATGATTCTGATATCACAATATTGACGAGCTGATCGAAATTAAGTGTATGTTGTTTTTTATCCTCCGAAGTAGGCTTGCAAATTACTTCAATAGCTCTTCGCAACTTGGTTTCAGGGTCAGTCAAATTATGAGTATTAAAAGCTAATTGAAGGTCTATCCAACTCCAATACCAATTATAGAAATACAATAATAATTTATGTTTGCTTTCAAAATAGCGATAAATGGAACTTTCCGTAGTACATAATGCTTTTGCTAACTTGCCGAAAGTAAAGCTTTCTAGTCCCATTTCATCTATCATTTGCAAAGATTTAGACAGTATTTTCCTGCCTAATTCAGAAGATTCTGGGTCTTTCTGAAAAAGATGAGGGTTAAGCTCAATTTTAATTGATGAAAGTAAGTTGTCTGCCATTCGTAATTTTACACGCAATATTAAAAGTAATACTACCGAAAAACGAATAACTACTCTTCTTGTTTAGAAAAATTTAAAATATTTTTTCTGGATTTAAAATATTGTTTGGATCAAACACTTTTTTGATGCCACGCATCAAGCCCAGTTTGACGTCTCCCATTGCCATTTGCATATAAGGTCTTTTTGCAATTCCTATCCCATGTTCACCAGAAAGTGTTCCTCCCAAACGAACTACTTCTTCGAAGATTTCTCCTATGCCTTCATTCACTTCCTTATTCCAATATTCATCACTTAAATTTTCTTTCATGATGTTGATGTGGAGATTTCCATCTCCTGCATGTCCATAACAAACGGAATTAAAGCCATATTTTTCACCCACTTCTTTAATGAAAACAATTAAGGCAGGTAGATTTCCTCTCGGCACTACCACATCTTCGGCTTTAGTTAGAGAATATGCATTCACGGCTGGACTTACATTTCTTCTTAACTTCCAAAGCTCATCTTTTTGGGCTTGTGTATCGGCAAAGAGCACTTCTCCGGCTGTATCAAAATCTTCTAACACATTCAAAATAATTTCGGCCTCATTCATCATAACCTCTTCGTCATTTCCATCGAGTTCAATTAATAAATGTGCTTTCACCTCCTCTGGTAAGTCTACACTCACCGTTTCTCCCATTTCATTTTGAATATAAGCTTGGGTTTTTACGATCGCATCTCTTTCCATAAACTCCATTCCTGAAGGAGCTACTCCTGCCTTAAAGATAGCAGCAATAGCTCTGCAGGCCTCTTCATTGCTAGTAAATGGCGCTAGTAATGTCACATCCTTTCTAGGAAATGGTCTTAGTTTGAAAACGATTTTAGTAATGATGCCTAAAGTACCCTCACTTCCACACATTAGCTGGGTCAGATTATATCCAGTACTATTTTTCAATACATTAGCCGCGGTCCATATGATTTCGCCATTGGGCAAAACCACCTCCATGTTTAAAACATAATCACGGGTAACGCCATATTTCACAGCTTTGGGTCCACCAGCATTTTCTGCTAAGTTTCCACCCAAAAAGCAAGTGCCTTTACTTGAGGGGTCAGGCGGGTAAAACAATCCTTTTTCTTTTACAGCATTTTGAAATACTTCCGTGATAACACCGGGTTCCACAGTCGCTTGCAAATTTAATTCATCTATGGATAAAATGTTATTGAATTTCTCCATACTGATGACCACTCCTTTTTTGGTAGGTAGGGCACCACCGCTTAAACCCGTTCCACCACCTCTAGGAGTTACTGGGATTAAGTGTTCATTACATTTTTTCATAATGGCGCTGATTTCTTCTGGAGTAGAAGGCTTCAAAACCACATCAGGCATAAAGGAATAATCCTCAGTGTGATCGTGAGAATATTTATATTTGTCCTCATCCTGTAAAAAGGCATTTTTTGACCCTACAATGCTGACCAATTCCTCAAAAATGCTTTGATTTGTAACTGTATCCATGAATTAATTGATTTCTGACCTTGAATTATGCTTCAACACAAATTTAGGAAAATATATTCCAACCAACTGATTTTATTATTGCTGATTGTTGTGTTTCTGTCTGGATGTGCCGCAAGTAAGAAACGAAAGGTCAGAGAGAAGAGACTAGATATTATTATTGAGACCGCACGCTCTTACACTGGAACACCCTATAAATGGGGAGGAGTAAACCGCTCAGGAATGGATTGCTCGGGTTTATTATATGTGAGTTTTAAAGCAGGAGAAGTAAATATTCCAAGAGTTTCTAGAGACCAAGCTAAGGTAGGAGAAAAGGTGAAATTCAGAAAGCTAGAAGAAGGTGATGTAGTCTTTTTTGCCATGGGGAAAAGTAGAAGAAAAATTACCCATGCAGGTCTGGTAACAGAAGTGAGGGGTAAAAATGATGTGCGTTTTATCCATGCTTCTTCAAGTGTAGGCGTGGTGGAAGCCAATATTTATACAGATTATTATAAAAAGAAATTCAGGAAAGCTAGGAGGTATTTTTAGAAATGGATTTTTTGTATAGCTTTGCAAGCCTTTAGTAATATAATTCCAGGGGCATTAGCTCAGCTGGCTAGAGCGCTACGCTGGCAGCGTAGAGGTCATCGGTTCGACTCCGATATGCTCCACAAAGCTACTTCGGAAGAGGTAGCTTTTTTCATTTCCTTTTTCTAGAAAAAAAATGCCATGATTACGGCCATTCTGTTATTTTCATTTGAGTAAAAGAAAATCACCTTTTCTTTATAGTTTTTATTATATTGAATACTCAAAAGGGTTTTTACCTATTTCTGTATTGCATATATGGCTAATGAAAGTTCAAATAGTAAAAAACAGCAAAACTTTGAAAGCAATTTCTTACTAGCCCAAGTTGAATCCTTAACCAAATCCGGTACTTGGGAATTAGATTTAGTTGGGAATAATTTATGCTGGTCTGATGGAGTTTTTCGAATGTTGGGTTACGAACCCCAAGAATTTGAAGTAAGTTTTGAAAAAGGAGTGGAAGTAATTCATCCAGATGACAGAGAGCGAGCGACAGTCTTACTGGAAGATGTTTTACAAAATGATCAAGATTATTTCATTGAAAAACGATTAGTCACCAAACCGGGCAACATTATTTATGTTCGCTCAAAAGCCAATATTTTTAAAGATGAAAATGGGAATCCTATTAAACTCATAGGGGTTTTTCAAGATATTAGCGACTTTATTGAATCTCAGCATCAAATTGAAGAGCAGAATTCTCTCACTAGTGACATCATTCAAAATTTACCTTCGGCATTCTTTCTTTTCAATCAAAAAGGACAACACCTATTATGGAACAATCAATTGGAAGAAATTACTGGCTATAGTCATAATGAAATAGCTTCTCTTTCACCTCCTGATTTATATAATGGTCAGGAGAAAGACAAGGTTGAAAACCACATTAAAGAGGTATTGGAAATTGGGTATACTGAGCTCGAAGCTTGGTTAACCACTAAAAGTAATGGAGAGATCCCCTTATATTTTACTGCTTCCACTATTCAATATAAAGGAGAGCGGTGTATTTTTGGTACTGGAACTGATATAAGTAAAAGGCTTCACCTCTTACACGAATTGGAATTGCTAATTAGCAATACGGATGAAGCCTTTATGTATGTTGACCAAGAGCTAAATGTGGTTTCCTACAACCATCAAATGAAGACTCATTACGATTTATTGTTTAACAAGAAACTCAAGAAAGGACTTAAATTAACACAATTAGCAAAAAAAGATCTACAAAAGGAATTAAGTAGCATTATAAAACAAGTTTGGAAGAAACAGCAAGCAAAGGCTATCCTAAAAGTTTCAATTGATGGGAAGAAAAGGTATTATGAGTTGAAATTCAAACCTATATTATCAGAAGATAATAAGGTAAACGGCATATTTATAACTTCACTTAATGTAACAGAATCTCACATTGCAAATAGTGCACTCAAAAAGAGCCAGCAAAAACTACAACAGGTACTGGACAGTTCATTGGACACACTTTGTACTATAGATGAAGACGGGATTTTTCAAATGGTTAGCCGATCATCGGAACAATTATGGGGTTATAAACCGGAAGAATTGGAAGGAAAATCTTTTATGGATTTTGTTATAGCAGAAGATAAGGATCTAACCAGCAAAGTAGCTCAAGAGATAAAAGGCGGCAGGCAATATAGAAATTTCGAAAACCGATATCGACACAAAAATGGGACGATTGTTCCAGTAGTTTGGTCTGCATATTGGGAAGAAGAGCAGAATCTGATGAACTGCGTTGCAAGGGATGCCACCGATAAGAATACTGCTGAAGAGCAATTAAAATTAAGTGAAAGCAGATTTAAAGCCTTAGTGCAGGAGGGGGGTGATTTGATAGGGATATTAGATCTAGAAGGAAATTACAAATATGTAAGCCCCACATCTACTACTATTTTAGGTATTGAACCAGATGAATTTATAGGTGAGAATGCTTTTGATTTTATACATCCTGATGATAAGGAATGGGTAATCAAGGAATTTGAGAAACTGCAAGAAGAGAAAAATGTTCAATTGGCTCCTTTCCGTTTTAGAAATAATAAAGATGAATGGAGATGGTTAGAATCTAGCATTTCAAATTTACTAAAAGAGCCTTCTGTTCAAGGCATAGTTGCAAATTCTAGGGATGTAACGGAAAGAATTGAAATCGAAAGGGAATTAAAGGAAGGAAATGAAAGACTAAAGCTTGTTATGAAAGCTGGTTCTGAAAGCATTTGGGATTATGACCCCGTAAAAGACGAGCTATTTTTGGGTGAGGGGTACCAAAAAAAATATGGCTTTAATTCTTCTGGAAATTTAAGTAATATCAAATTACATGATTCGCTTATTCATCCAGAAGATTTCAAGGAATTAAAATCAAGTAAATTAGATGCGCTTGCGGATCCGAAAATTACCGAATGGACGGGAAGCTATCGCTTTAAGAAAAAAGATGGGGACTATGCTAGGGTTGAGGATAGAGCGCTGATATTAAGAGATAAAAAAGGGATAGCCATTCGCGCAGTAGGTGCCATTAAAGATGTAAGTCAGCAGTACTTAAATGATAAACTAGATGAGATAGAGAAAGAGTTGATGGAAGGCAGTATTAAAGCAGACAAATCAATTCAAGAATTATTACATGATTATTTGGTGGGAATAGATTCTTTATTCTCTGGAATGAAAACATCCGTATCATTTATTGAAAAAAATAGGCTAAAAGATTTCAATTCTCCCAATCTTCCAATAGAATATTTAGAACAAATTGAAAACATACCGATTGGAATAAATCAAGGATCTTGCGGAACAGCTGCTTATTTGAAGAAACAAATAATTGTTAAAAATATTCTGGAAGATGATAGATGGGATGGATATAAGGATTTAGCCATAAAGTACAAATTTAAATCTTGCTGGTCTGAACCTATTTTTGATACTAAAGGAAGCGTGATAGCGACTTTTGCTATCTACACAGACACCGTAAAAGAACCTGAAGATTTGGAGCTTAACATTTTTGAAAGAGGAGCCAGACTTATTTCACTTATTCTTCAAAATTTCAATTATATCAAAAGTATCCAAGAAAGTAATGAAAGATTTAAATATATCAACAAGGCTACTAATAATGCTATCTACGACTGGAATGTAAAAGAAGACCTTTTTTATTGGGGAAATAGTTTAACCCGTGTTTTTGGTCACAAAATTAATGAAAACAAATTTAGCTTGAGAGATTGGGCTAATTGGTTACATCCAGATGACCGGGATGAAGTCCTGCAAAATCTAGATATGTTCTTAGCAAATCCAGAAGGATCCAAATGGTCTTATGAATATAGGTTCAAAGACATAAACGAACAATATGCTTATGTGGAAGAAGTTGGCTATCTAATACGTGATGAAAAGGGGCAAGCATTAAGAATGATAGGAGCCCTTAGAGATCAAACACAATACAAACAAGATCAAATTAGACAAGAGCTTCATTATGAGCTTTCGCAATTTTTTAAAAAAGATGAAAGTCTAAGTAAAGTACTTAAGAAAAGTGTAAAATTTTTGAGTCAGTTTGGTGGTTTTAAAGCAGGAGAAATTTGGTTATTGAGTCATAACCAGCAAGAACTTAATCTGTCAACTTTTTACGCCAAAAGTGGTGATAAAGAAATTTTTTATGATGAAAACACAGTAGAAACTTTTCAATTTGGTGAGGGCCTACCGGGAACTGTTTGGAAAACGCTCAAAAATGAGGTCTGGAATGAAATTGATGAAAGCGCTATTTTTATCCGACATA
Source organism: Marivirga tractuosa DSM 4126 (assembly GCF_000183425.1). Taxonomy (NCBI): domain Bacteria; kingdom Pseudomonadati; phylum Bacteroidota; class Cytophagia; order Cytophagales; family Marivirgaceae; genus Marivirga; species Marivirga tractuosa. The sequence goes on along the minus strand of NC_014759.1, from coordinate 2,685,605 downwards.
AATTAGCGAAACAAGCTAAATTGAAATCTGCTACCGCTTATCCACTTTTTTACCAGGAAGAGATTATAGGGGTTTTAGTACTTTTTTCAGATAAGAAATTGAAAAAGTATGATCGCGATGTGCTTTTTTATAATAGTCTGAATCAATATTTAGGAGCAGAAATAGTTCGTAAGCAACAAGAAGAAGAACTTAGCTTGTTTTTTGAAAGCGCACCAGAAATCTTGGCTGTGGCTTCTCCCCATGGTAATTTTGTAAAGGTCAATCCAGCTTTTTGTAATTTATTGGGCTATAATGAAGAAGAGCTTACAAATCAGCCCTTTACTGATTTTCTTCACCCAAGTGATTTGCAGGGTACCATAGCTGAATTTAATGAAACAGTTACGGGAGAGCGGCATGCCAATAATTTTATCAATCGTTACAAAACCAAAGATGGACATTATAAATGGATTTCATGGTTTTCCTCCGATCCGTTTGGTCAGGAAGGACTGGTGTTTTCTTATGGTAGAGATGTGACTGAAATAATAGAATTACAGCAAACCGTTGATAATGCTACCAAATTAGCAAAAGTTGGAGGCTGGGAAGTAAATCAGTTAACAGGCGAACATTATTGGTCTCCTATGACAAAAATAATTCATGAGGTTTCTGAAAACTTCTCTCCTAATTTAGAAGAAGCAATAAATTTTTATCGTCCGGATTTTCAAGGAACAGTATCGAATGCAGTAGAAAGAGCCATAAAATTTGGAGAAGAGTTTGATTTTGAAGCAGTTATCATTACTGCTAAAGGAAATGAAAAATGGGTACGAGCAATCGGGAATGTCGAAATGAGAGATGGAGAATGTGTTAGACTTTACGGTAGTTTCCAAGATATAAATGATCGGAAAATGATAGAACTCCGATTAGAGAATATATCTAACAACATTCCAGGAGTTATTTTTCAATATCATTTAAAACCTGATGGTACTGATCTTTTGGATTTTGTAAGTAAAGGTTCGGAAGAAATTTTTGGCTTTACGCCAGAAGCCTGCATGGAAAGCACCGATAAAATATGGAAACTTATTGAAGCGGGTGGTGACATGCTGCAGATGAAAAAAACAATATTTAAATCTGCTAAACACTTAAGCCAGTGGCATGCAGTATGGAGGTACCAACACCCAGATGGCAATATTTATTGGCATGAAGGCTTTGGAAATCCGATGAAAAAGCCTAATGGATCGGTCGTGTGGGATTCAATTATTGTAGATATAACAGAGAAAAGGAAAGCAGAAGAACAAATTAGGATAGCTAATTTAGCATTAGAGAAGCATGCAAGAGATTTGGAGATTTCTAATGCAGAATTAGAACAGTTCGCTTATGTGGCGTCACATGATTTGCAAGAGCCGTTAAGAATGGTTTCAGGTTTTTTAACACAATTAGAAAAAAAGTATGGAGACCAACTGGATGACAAAGCTCATCAATATATTGACTTTGCTGTAGATGGAGCAAAAAGAATGCGTCAAATTATTTTGGATTTATTAGATTTTTCAAGAATAGGTAAGGACGAAGAGGACTTTGTTGATGTTGATTTAAACGATGTAGTAAACGAAGTTTGTTTATTGCACAGAAAGCAGATTGAAGAATTAAATGCGGAAGTACTGTTTGACAATTTGCCAACTATTCAGGGACACCCATCTCCCATGATACAGCTATTTCAAAACTTGATTTCAAATGGATTGAAATATAATAATCCTAATATTCCGCCAAAAATTTTAATTAGAGGCAGAGAATTAAAAAAGGAATGGAAATTCTCAGTGAAGGATAACGGAATTGGAATAGAAGAAGCATACTTTGACAGAATTTTCAACATTTTCCAAAGGCTTCATAATAAAACAGCCTATTCAGGCACCGGAATGGGGCTTGCTATAGTAAAGAAAATAGTTGAAAACCAAAAGGGAAAAATTTGGCTTGAATCAAAAGTTGGAAAAGGCACAACTTTTTACTTTACTATACCTAAATAAAATCATTCCCCTCCAAAACTATTGATGTAATATTTATTTGTCATTAGATAAACGAGTAGCAAATATAAAATTACTATTTATATATACTATTTCTCGATTAATTTATGTAATTTTCTTATAAATATTTTAATTTAAACTATGCATTTTTAAAAACTATGACAAAAGTCATTGATTTTGAGAGGTGTTAGATTATGGTTTAAATTTTGTCGATTTAAATTTTATACCATTTCAAATAGTGACTTAATGAAAATATTGAATTTTTTTTTATGTAATGATTTAGGGTAGAGTGCGAAATGAGCTTCTAAAAACTTTATTAGCTTTAAGTAAAGAAAACAGGAATGATGAAACCAAAACGCATCCACATCCTTTTAGTTGAAGATAATGAAGGGGATATTGTATTAACGCAAGAGGCCTTGGAGGAAAATAAATTTATTAATACCGTTGATGTCGCTAGAAACGGTAGAGAAGCATTAGATTATCTCATGAAGAACGAGGGATACGAAGATGCAATTCAGCCAGACTTAATTTTATTGGATATAAATCTACCCATTATGAGTGGCCATGAAGTATTATCTGAAATCAAAAATAATGAAGAACTAAAGCAAATACCTGTTATTATGCTCACTACTTCCTCTGCAGCTACAGATATCAACAAAGCTTATAATAATCATGCAAATTGTTTCATTAGTAAACCTGTAGAAATTAACGAGTTTATGGAAGCCATTTCAGGGATTGAGCAATTTTGGTTTAGCATTGTAAGTTTACCAAGAGTTAAAAAGTGATATGTCAAAGAACTTAAGCCGATATGATATATTAGTTGTGGAAGATAATCCTGGTGATTATCTTTTGGTAGAGGATTTTCTTGATGAAACCAATGTGACTAAAAGCATCAAATGGGCAAAAGATTTTAAGTCGGCAACACAAATACTTAATGATCAAGAGGCTCACATTGATTTGATATTTCTTGATCTTTCTCTTCCGGATAAACATGGAGAAGAATTAATCAATGAAATTAAAAATGTTTCTAAAAATATACCCATTATCATTTTAACTGGATATCCTGATGCAGATTTTGCTATAAAAACCTTGTCTTTGGGCGCATCTGACTATTTATTAAAAGATGTGTTAAATGCTACGGTACTTCATAAAAGCATTTTATATAATATTGAGCGAAATAAAATAATGGTGACTTTGAAGGAATCGGAGCAAAGGTATTCTGATCTATTTCATTTTAGTCCATTACCCATGTGGGTATTTGATAAGGAGACACTCAAATTTTTAGACGTAAACGATGCGGCCATAGAACATTATGGTTATTCTTATGAGGAATTTCTTAAAATGGATATTACTAAAATTAGGCCCAACGAGGAACTACCGGCATTGAAAAACTCTATAAAAAAAGAAAGAAAACCACATAAAAATATATTTCATGGTGAATTTACCCACTTAAAAAAGAATGGGGAAAAAATTAAGGTGGAAATACGGTCCAATAGTTTTCAATATAAAGGACGGCAAGCTCAAATTATATTAGTAAATGACGTCACAGAAAGGAAACTTCATATAGAGGCAGTTGAAAAACAAAACGAAATATTAAAAGACATTGCCTGGACCCAATCACATGTGGTAAGAGCACCCTTAGCTCGTTTAATGGGCTTGGTGCAAGCCATGAAGGATGAAAAGATTAGCGAAAGTGATAAAATGATTTTCTATAATCATATTTTGAAATCTGCTGACGAACTAGACGATATAGTGAAATCTGTGGTTAATAAGTCACAAGAAGTAAACATAAACAACCAGACAAATGCGTAATTTGAAGAACCTTTTAGTAGATGATGACGAAATCTCCTTAATGTTATCCGAAATGATGTTCGAAAAAGATTCCTTTTTTGAAGAACCCAAAAAATTTTTGGACGGAACTTATGCACTGGAATATTTAAAACAGGATTATTCTGATGATAAAACCTATGCTATTATTCTAGACATTAACATGCCTCTAATGAATGGTTGGGAGTTTCTGGAAAGTATTGAACCCTTTGTATCTGCGCAAAACACATACGTATTTATGTTAAGTTCCTCTTCAGATCAATCAGACATAGAAAAATCAAATACAATTGACTTAGTTAAAGGCTACTTTACTAAACCCTTGCAAACAGAGCATTTAAACAAAATTCAGGAACTGATAAACAAATAGAAAAGAGCAATCTTTTAACTGTTCACTCTTTGATAAACCAACTGCTTTTGTTGCTTTTTCGAATTGATAAAACCTGTAATAAATGGGAATATTATTGCTGATGTGATGACTATAGTCTGAATAATAAGTTCTTTGTTCATTTTGTATATCTTTAATTTACTAGCACTAACGGCTACAATTTTATTTTAGTTGAGTTTTGTGCTTTTATATTTACTTAAATTCCTATTTTTTCATGTTCAAGAACTAATATATTACTATTATGATTTCAAATAAAGAAAAAGCAACTCATTTTTTAAATCTAATTGGCGAAGCTAAAATTGAGCAGGCTTTTGAATTATATGTATCAGAAGGTTTTAAACATCATAACCCTTATTTTAAATCAGATGCATTGTCCTTGCAAAAAGCAATGAAGGAAGATGCTAAAGCCAACCCAAAAAAGGAATTGAAAATTTTGAGGTCTTTAGAAGATGGGGATTTAGTGGCAATTCATTCTCATGTAAAACAGAATCCGAAAGACAAAGGCTTTGTTTTGGTTCATTTTTTTAAATTCAATGAAGATAAGATCCTGGAACTTTGGGATTTAGGACAGGAGTTCCCCGACCAAATGATTAATGAACTAGGCATGCTGTAAGCTTTTTACAATTCAAGAAAAAGCCTAACTATGGGCAACGCTTAATTTTATATTTCCCCAAATCTGCTGTTTACACAGCTTAAATACCTACCTTTGATTTTTTATTTTTCACACCTAAAGTTCCTTGTCGTTTATTCGTTGATAGGAACAATTAAATCCTAAATATGCGATTCGAAGAACTTAATATTATTGCGCCTATTTTAAGAGCGCTAAAAGAAGAAAATTATTCAGAACCTACTTCTATTCAAGAGCAAGCCATTCCATTATTGTTGCAAAAAAATGACATCATGGCAAGTGCCCAAACAGGGACAGGAAAAACCGCAGCTTTTGCAATTCCTATTCTACAGCATCTTGAGAAGGACAACTCAAATTCCAAAAAGATTAAGTCATTAATTTTGACCCCAACTCGGGAGTTAGCAATTCAAATTGGCGAAAGCTTTACAACCTACGGCAAATATACTTCCATCAGGAATACGGTGATTTTTGGAGGGGTAAATCAGAATAAACAAACAGCTGCTATCAGAAATGGAGTGGATGTGCTGATTGCAACGCCAGGTCGATTGTTGGATTTAATGAATCAAGGCTTTATTAGCCTGAAGGATATTCAGTATTTTGTATTAGATGAAGCCGACAGAATGTTGGATATGGGTTTTATCCATGATATTAAGAAAGTGATAGCTGTATTGCCTAGTAAAAGACAATCACTTTTCTTTTCTGCTACTATGCCCGATACTATAGTGGAGCTTTCAAGAAAGATTTTGATTAATCCGAAGAAAATTGCTGTTACCCCCGTTTCTTCGACTGCGGAAACTATTCAACAGTATTTATATTATACCAATAAATCTACAAAGAAAGACCTATTGCTGCATATTTTAAAAGATTCTAAAATGGATCAGGTTTTACTCTTTGACAGAACCAAACATGGTGCAGATCGAATTGTAAAAGAATTGAAGAAGAAGAATATTTCAGCAGCGGCAATTCATGGTGACAAAGCACAAAACCAAAGACAAAAAGCTTTAACGCAATTTAAAGATAAAGAAATCCGAGTTTTAGTGGCTACTGATATTGCGGCACGTGGAATCGATATTGATAAATTGCAGTATGTGATCAATTTCGATATCCCTAATGTGGCGGAAACGTATGTCCACAGAATTGGCCGATCAGGTAGAGCTGGTGAAGCGGGTGTTTCTATTTCTCTTTGCGAACCTGAAGAAAACGATTATCTGAAAGATATTGAAAAACTTATCAATCAAAAGATTCCTGTAGTTAAAGACAACCCATTTCCTCAAACGGATAAACCGATGACAACAGCGGAGAAAAAAGAATTTGAGAAAGAAAAGCAACGCAGAAAGCAGGAGTTTTTTGCCAATAGAAAGAAAAATGGAAATAGAGGAGGAAGAAGGTAAAATATTCTATATACTCTTTAATTTCTTTTAATCCTATTATCTTATTTTTCACTTTAGCGAAAAACCTATTGTTTTCTTTTGCCTCTTTTCCCGATGAATACGGGACAAGTCATGGTGGAAATTTGCTATTGGTAGGACAGATTAACAAACATTACTTTTTAACCACAAAAGAGACAACAGAACACAAAAGAAAATATCTAAAGTTACTTTTAAGGATTGCAGTAAAATATGAGATTCCAAGTTTTAACTTAATAGCATTGGCAGGCATACACACGGATTAGTGATGAAAATGAAGTGTGACAAATTAAGACTAATCAATTCTGATTTCGTAATTTTATATTTCAAGTCAAAATATTCGATATGAAGCGTACTCTATTATTCATTTTATGTTTTTTAAGTTCATTTTTTTCAAATGCTCAAGAGTTAATAACAGCATATGAAAAATCCAACGGAACTGAGACAGCCACTTACCAAGAAGGAATTAAGTTTTATAAAAAGTTAGCTCAGCAATTCCCTCAAATTGACATAAGGGAAATGGGTAAAACGGATAGCGGAGAACCTTTGCACCTGGTAGTTTTTAATAAAGAAGAAAAATTTCGCTTTAGTGAATTGCAAAATTCTGAAAAGCCAATATTATTTATCAATAATGGCATTCACCCGGGTGAATCAGATGGAATAGATGCCTCTATGATGATGCTCAGAAATTGGGCACAAAACATTTCCCAGCATCAGTTTTTAGATAATGTGATTGTAGCGGTTATCCCGTTTTATAATATTGGAGGAGCGCTGAACCGCAATAGTACTACCAGAACTAATCAAAATGGACCAGAAGAATACGGCTTCAGAGGCAATGCTCAAAACTATGATTTGAATAGAGATTTCATCAAAATGGATTCCAAAAATGCATTTGCCTTTGCTGAAATTTTCCATCAACTCGATCCGGATGTGTTTATCGATACGCACGTGACCAATGGTTCCGATCATCAGCATGTAGTGACGGTTTTAACCACTCAACATAATAAATTAGGCGGAAATCTAGGAGAGTATCTAGAAGAGGAGTTTGAGCCCATGATTTTTGAAGAAATGGAAGCAAAAGGTAGAAACCCAATTGAATATGTGAATGTACATGGAACGACTCCCGAAAATGGTTGGACGCAATTTTGGGATGCTCCTCGATATTCCACTGGATACACTACTTTGTTTCAAACTTTTGGTTTTATGACCGAAGACCACATGTGGAAAGATTATAAAACTAGAGTAGAGAATATTTTCGATTTTTTAAACATTGCAGCTGAATTGACGGCTCAAGAAGGTTCTAAGATTCAAAAATTAAAAGCAGAAGACAGACAACAGCTTCTGAAGGCTGATTCATTGCCCGTCATGTGGAAAAACAATAAGGACGAGTTTAAGATGGTTACTTTAGAAGGATATTCAACGAGTAAACCTGAAAGTGAACTAACCGGAAATTCATTACTGAAATATGACCGAAATGATACTTTTGAAAAAGATGTTCCATTTTATAACTATTACCAAGTAGAAAAATCAGTTCGAGTGCCGAATTATTATGTTATTCCGCAGGCTTGGTTTGAGGTTATCAACAGACTGAAAGCGAACGGTGTGAAAATGGAAGCTCTGAAAAAGGATACTATTATTTCAGTTGAAGTATATCATATTGAAGATTTTAAGACAGTGTCCAATCCATATGAAGGCCATTATTTACATTATAATACTAAGTTGAAAAAATTAACTCAGAAAATAGCATTCCGTAAAGGCGATTATTTGATAGATACCCAACAGAAAGCTAAAAGGTATATAGTTGAAACATTGGAGCCAGAAGCTCAGGATTCATTTTTTAACTGGAATTTCTTCGACAGTATTTTACAGCAAAAAGAAAATTTCTCAGCTTATGTATTTGAGCCAAAAGCTATTGATATTTTAGCAAATCTGCCCTCACAAGAGCAAGAAGAATTCTATGAAAAGCAAGAGGAGGATTCAGTTTTTGCTGCTAACAATTACGCTCAATTGGACTGGATCTTTAAAAGATCGAAGCATTACGAAAAAGCACATAAGCGTTACCCTGTTTACAGGCTTAATGGAAAATGAAAAAGCTTTGGCAAAACTCATTCTTTAAAACTACACTATGCACTTTGGCAGGAATGCTTTTGGGATATTGGCTTGATAATATTTCGTTGTTTACGGGAATAGGTTTTGCCTTGGGTCTAGGCTATTTCTATATTGCTCGATCTGATGGCTAGAACAACAAAAACATATTTAGAGTCAATTTCAGTTTTGGGACTGACCGCTGGTGCTTCTTTGGAAGAGATAAAAGAGGCTTATCGGAAATTGGCCAAGCAGTATCATCCTGATGTTTATAAATTAGATAATGGGGAAAAGTTTAAAGAGATTAGTTCTGCATACTACTTCTTAAAAAAGCACCCTGATCCACCACTGGAAAATGAAGCTTACACACCTAGTGCTGTAACTGATTATGAAAGTAGAAGAAAAGCCTACAAAGCGAGACAAAGAAAAAAGAAAGCAAATGAAGCTGCTCAGAAGGCTCAAATGTTCGAATGGTTATTTGCCAAGGTAAGGCTTTTTGTTCTGGTGATTTTCATATTCAATAGCCTCTTAGCTGTAGACTACTTTCTCCCACTTGTATTTGAAGAAGTTCATGTATTACAGATGCATACAACAAAAATTATGAATCGACATGGAGCGAACGATGGGAGCTCGAGAAAAGATTACAGCTATGAAGCCGAATTAGATAATGGATTGACATTTAAATTTAAACAAAGAGAGCTAAATAAGATCGATATTGATGAATCGCTTATACTGGGAAGAAGCCGAATTTTTAATGAAGCAGAATTATTGCAAGATAAAAATGCTAAGATCACTGTTTATAATCAGTACGGTGTCTTTAGGATATTTGGATTATTAATTCCGGCCTCGCTATCTTTGGTAATAGCCTATTTTCACTTTGTGGAAAATAATGATTATAAACTGACTATATTTTTACTTCTAATTCTTTTTTTCATTATTCAGCTGTTTTTGATAATTTAGCTACTGAATAAATCGTTGATTTTTAGACAATTTTTTAAAGAAGTGATTGTGTAAAAAATAGAGCTTAGAATATCTTGATATGTCTAAAAAATTGAAAAAAAGAGTCAATGGCGGCTTAGCCATATATGCTGGAATAGGGAGTTTGATTACGGCAGTAATGTCAGTAGTTGGCTTTTTGGTAATGATCTATAAAGCAGTCTTTTTAAATGGGAATTATAACTGGGAACTTTATTTTATTCCAATCATAGGTTTAATGATTGCCGGTACTATGGCATATATACTATTGCGAATAGGTTATGAAGAGCTTGAAAATTAAGCGTTATGAAAGTGTTCTTTCAAATCCGATAACTTAGCAAATAATTCTTTTCCTTCTTCCGTATCGTAGCTGACTTGCACCATATCACGAATGGTATAGTCCAGTTTTTCAACAGCACTTGCCATATGTTGTAATGCAGTTTTATTGTTTTCTGATAAATTATTAAAATCGATTAGCTGCATGAGTCCCAAAATACTGGCAACAGGTGCTCGCACTTCATGCGATGCCTTAAAAGCAATCTCTTCAAGCTTTTCATTATATTTTTTTAATTGCTCCAGTTGGTTGATTTCATCTGTAATGTCATGATAGACACATACTACCTCATTATTGGATAGTTTATAAAATTCTCCTTTACGCCAAGAGTCAATTTGATCATCTTGATAATGTAAAATAGGAAATTTTGCATACCCCTTTTGAAATGCTTCTTTAATATAATCAGAAAATCCACCAGATTCTGTGCCAGGAAATATTTGAGAAACCTCTTTTCCTAATACTTCAGCTTTCTTTTTGCCATCTAATTTTTCTGCGCCACGATTATAATCAGAAATGATAAATTTATTCTCCTCCTGTTTCATCACAACGACTCCTTCACTGATATGATTAAACAATTGAGTAAATCTTCTTTCGTGCAAATTCCTTTCTTCTTCCAATCTCATTTGCTCGGTTTTTTCAATCCGAACGGAAAAATATTCTTTCACTTTACCATGTTCAGTAATCGGGACAATAGTTGTCGCTACCCAATAATTTGAACCATCTTTTGCTTCATTCAAAATATTTCCTTGCCAAACCTTCCCTCTACCTATAGTTCTCCATAAATCTTTAAAATAGTCTCTATTATGGAATCCTGAGTTTACAATGCTATGAGGCGACCCAATCAACTCGTTTTTATTATATTTTGAAATTTCGCAAAATTGGTCGTTTACATATTTTATTTCCCCTTTAAGATTGGTAGCAGAAATAATACTGTGCTGATTGAGCACATCAAAATAGGTGTATATTTTATCTTTCATTCATAATAGGCTTCCAAAAAAGAACGTTTTGAAGAAGTGAATGTTGTTTCGATTTAATAAGGCCAATTATGGATGGCTATTTTATTTTGTATTCATATACAGTAATATACTCTCATGCGAGACATTATCATCATATCTAGAAACTAGGATCATGATTAGATTCACTTCTAATTTAATATCTATTGCATCCTGATGTTGAAATCAAATTTAAAAGAATGAATACGCAGTTGAAAAAATATAGTACTATACTTTAGCTGCGGCAATTCAAGACAAGAAAACTAAAAGGAGGGAATAGAATCTTAATAGATGGCTTTTGAATTGTGAACCAAAAAAATGAGTTTTATAGGATTATATAACTTGTGTTTTGCAAGTATTGACCTCACTTAAAAAGTATATTCTTACATAAATAGCAGTATGAGTTTAAAATGTTTTAGCAAGTTAATTTGCCGTTTATTACTGCTAATTACCGCTAGAAATAGTAAATAACCAAAGCCGTAAAGCTTGTGAGCACATAAACGGTGATTTTATGTAATTTCGATTTATATTGATTTAGATTTAATAATATATGGTTATTATTGTATTATTCAGGAAATTATTTGCGAAATGGTAAGTTCTAGCTTTTAATATTTGTTAATATAACACATTTAGTTCTCTTTTGTGTAAACTAATTTATAACTAAATACTTACATTATGTTTTCACTACAAAGACTAACAAAAAGTGTTTTATCCTTACTAGTTGCGGCTGTATTTTTTACGGCTTGTACTCAGCAGGATGAAATGAAAATCAATGACCCCGCAGAGCTTATTGAAATAAGTGATGTGAAAAATGGCCAAATTATACCAGGCCAGTACATTGTAACTTACAGTGAAACAACTACCAACCAATCTATGCGTGGATTAGCTTCTCCCGCAGCTAGAAAAGAGGCTATGATTAGTACTACCAATGATTTATTGGCTGAAAGAAACATTTCAAAAGAAAATGTTTTAGCTGTTTTTTCTGAAACAGTTAAAGGTTTTGCATTAAAATTAAATGATGCAGAATTGAAAGAATTACGTTCTGATAAAAGAGTTGCGCAAATTGAGCCAGACAGAATTGTAACATTGGCGCCACCATGTGGAACCCCTAATGGTGGTCCGTGTGATGATCCAGGTGATGGTGGTGGAGGAGATGGAAGCTCTTCTCAAGTAACTCCTTACGGAATTAATAGAGTAAATGGAGGTGTATCATATACTGGTTCATCAGTAGCTTGGATTATTGATACAGGAATTGACTTAGATCATGAAGATTTAAATGTTGATGCTTCAAGAGGTTTCAATGCCTTCACTTCTGGAAGAGATGGCAAAAGCACAGATGATGGAAACGGTCATGGTACTCATGTTGCTGGAACTGTTGCAGCTTTAGATAATAGCGTTGGTGTTATTGGTGTTGCTGCTGGAGCAACTGTTATCCCTGTAAAAGTTTTGGATTCAAGAGGAAGTGGTTCATATTCTGGAGTTATCGCTGGCGTTGACCACGTAGCTGCCAACGGAAATCCTGGAGATGTTGCAAACCTAAGTTTAGGTGGGCCGACTTCTGATGCCTTGGATGCTGCAGTATTAGCTGCTGCTCAAAATGGAATAAAAATGGTATTAGCTGCTGGAAACGAAAGCGCTGATGCTAATAACTCTTCTCCTGCTAGAGTAAATGGAAATAATGTTTACACTATTTCTGCAATGGATAGCAATGACAACTTTGCTTCTTTCTCTAACTATGCTAACCCTCCAGTAGATTATTGCCAGCCAGGTGTTGGAATCAATTCTACTTGGAAAGGTGGAGGTTATAACACTATCAGTGGTACTTCTATGGCTGCTCCTCATGCAGCAGGTGTATTATTGCTAGGAGGAAACTCAACAAGCGGTACTGTTAATGGTGATCCTGATGGAACTGCCGATCCAATCTTAGTTTACTAAGAGGATCATTGATTCATTAGAATGTAAAAAAAGGGAGCTTGATTTCAAGCTCCCTTTTTTTATGTGATTCTAGAAGTTAGTTGAGCTAGAATTAGCAAATGGAACTATTTAAATTTTCTAATATCTTTATCAATTGAATTCTAGCTTTTATTAAGCGCCCAATCTCTTTTAATTTGTGTATAATCCAGAAAATAGATCAATCGGATACTTAAATTTTGTTGGTGCTCAGTAGATAATACATTTCTAAAATTCTCTGAAAAATTCATGTCTACCATTTTGTTTACTTCCTGAACTGCATCCTTCCATACAACATTTACAAAGCTTCCAGGTGCAATTTGCCAAGAGTAAACCGCATCAATGTTAAATACATTAAAATTCACATCATGCTTTTCGTAAGTATCAGAAGATAAATCTTTACCATTATATGTTATTGGATTAATATCTCCTTCATTTGTCAAGCTGAAGTAATTGAAGTAGTCTACCTTATTCCAATAATGTCTTAATCGAAAGTTAAAGCCCATTTTGTTATTGATGGTATAATTTAAGCCCAATATATTTGACATCACATCAATATCTCTTTCTCCAAAAACAACTTCTTCAACATTGCCTTCCTGATTAGTAAAATGCTCAGCAAAACCAATAGAGCTAAATTGTTTGCTGTAGTTGATTCCATAGTTTATTGAAAATTGATCGTTTAATCGATAACGTGGAGAAATATTAATCCAATAATCAAACTGTTCTCTATCAGGAGCATTCCAGACGCCTACGGAAATATTGCTCATAAATGCCTTTCTACTATCAGATGAATAGCGAAAATTAGTGCTATAATTCCATGTTCTAAAATACTTAGCACCTTCTAGTCTAGGCTCAAAGTAATCAAAGGTTTTTGTAGGTCTATAATTCAAGTTTAAGGAGAATGATTGAAAATCTTTCGTCTGTGCCCACCATTGATTCCAGATCGAAAAATTTTGATATAATTTAGGCTCGTATAATTGGCTATAACTTGTGCCTGCCCAAATACTATATTGATTAAAGAGAGCCGTTGGTTGAAATTGGTTATAGCCAAGCGAAGCAAAGTGACTTATTTCATTTGGATTGCGTAAAAAGCCCATATCATTTGGGTCATAGGTATCGCTTTCAACATTTCGGCCAATATCAAATTGATACTTCCCACTAATTTTAGCAAAACTCACATTATATTTATATCCATCTTCAACAAATCCTTCAGGGTTTTGGATGTTATTGTAAGCACCAAAACCATCGATTTGATAAGTGTTGCTTTTATCTCTAAGGCGAAAATCGGATCCTATAACATTGGCATCGTTTCCACCATCAAAGCGTTGAACATTAGTATTGATTAAGCTTATATTGCTATTGTTTTTCAAACTTTGATCCACCACCATAACATTGAAGTTGGTTAGGTCATCTACTTGCTCCAGTCTTTTTTGCTTTGTTTCTTTATCGTAAACTTCAGCAAATGTTTTATTAGTAATGGCATTAAAAAAACCTATTCCAAGACCATTTTTTGTTCTTCCTGTAATTTTCGAAGCGTTTAATAGTGGAGCTTCGCCAGGTCTGCTAATAAGAGAATCGGAATCTTCTAAATTAACAGAACCAAAAGATTGCCCGACCCTTCGAGAATAAAATAATCCGCCCTTATTGAAGAGCTCCGTGCCTTCGGTAAAGAATGCTCTGTTTTCTGCATATTGAACTTCAAAAGGACCCAAATTATAAACTAAATTATCGGAAACAGTTTGACCAAAATCTGGGATTAAAGTCATATCCAAAGTAAAACTTTCAGTAAGCCCGTATTTCAAATCCATTCCACCAGTAATGTCCATTCCGCTTTCACTGCCACGCTTATTATAGTAGGTGGTAATGTAGGGCGAAACAGACAATCTCAATGGCGGTTTAATTCCCTTTAAGCCTTTTAACACGCCAGATTGATTTACTAATCCATCAATAGAATTGTCTACATAGTTCCAATAAGAAGTTTCATTCTTGCTCTGTATTTTTCTCATGAAATTGATATTCCAATCCTGGTTTTGATCTTTTGGAAATCTAATGGCTGAGTATGGAATTTCCATTTCAACTTGCCAACCTGTTTCTGTTATTTTAGCTTCACTATTCCATACTGCATCCCAGTTGTAATCACTTCTCCCTCTGTTGATGAAAATATCTGTTTGAACCCCAGCAGCACTTACTTTCAGGTAAAATGCATTTTGTCCATTTTGATACGTATCTAAAATAACTCCAAATTGGTCTGCGTTTCTTCTATCGTCATCTCTTATTCCTAATTCCTGGCGGATCGGTTCACCGCTTGTGTCTTCCATTCTAGCAGCAATGTATATTCCAAAATCAGTGTAGGCCGTTCTGATATATGTTTTTTGGTTAGATTTGGCACCGTTTTCTGGTACAAAGGCAATAAATTGACTTTCAGTCTCCCTGATACCTTGCCAAAATTCGTCATCTAAATTACCATCAATACTTGGTGTAATGTCTTCAACCAACTCTGTTTCCATTTCTCGTATTCTCTTTTTTTCATCCGCCTTTGCTTTAATTGTTACAACAGATAAAGAAAGTAGCAATAAGAGTAATATGGTGTTTTTCGTCATTTCGGTAATAGTTTCAATATAGCAATGCCTTCAATAAAGCAAAGAGAATACATTTAAAGTGTAATCGCATCTGAAATTACATTAATACAAATTAAGATGTTTGAACGGTAAGTTTTGATGGAATTTTAAAGAAAGCTTACAGGTTTAATGAATGGGAAGCTTATGAATTATTTTATTTCGTCCATTTTTTGTCGGAAGCTCTCCATCACCTTTTTTATTTCCTCAATTTCAAGGTAAAGAGAATCAATTTCAATTGATAACGTTTCTAATTTTTGTGCATTTTGTGTGGAGTCCTTTCTAAGCGTCATCAATTTTTCTTCATAAGATGCAATCCTGCTATTAGTTCTTTCTTGGTTTTTTAGCGTTCTACGCTCATCTTTTTTCAAACTTTCAAACTCCTTGCTTAAATAACTTGCCGCCTGCTCTGATTCATCAATTTTCTTTTGAGCTTGATTTCTCCGCATGTAAATATTGAAATCATAAACAAAAAGCTCCATTTCTTCCTGCAGTTTTGGGTATGTGTCTTTAGGAATTCCCTGTGGATCAATCCCAACCCAAATGGTGCTTTGCTGCTTGTTACCACTAAGTTGACTAAAAATTAAAATTTCTTCAGCATAGATATCCGTTTTGAAAGTAGTCTGATAGGTTTTATGTGATTGTGTCTCTTCACTTTTTCCAAAATCCTTGGCATACTCTTTCCAGCTTTCTTCTGTTTTTTCTTTTGAAAATGGCAAGTCAATTTCAAAGCCTTCAACATCTACTCCTAACACATAATGCTCGGTAGCGACAGTTTGAAACTGCCCAAAGGACAAATTTATTTGGAAAATAAGTAGACTGAAAATTAAAATAAATCTTAGCATGTCAATTCGATTCTTTAAGCCTGCAAACGCAAATATAGGCAATATGATATAGTAAATTTAGTATTTTATAAATATGGAAAGCACAATACAAAAACCAAGCCTTATTTGAAGAAAGAGGTTTTATCCAACTTATTTGCCTTTCATAAGTTAAAAATGATTAGAATATATGATTATGAAGAAAGTATTAATTACAGGCGGTTCTGGTTTAGTTGGGACAGAACTTTCAGCTCTTTTGAAACAAAAAGGCTATGAAGTTGCTCATCTGACCAGAAGCAAAAAGCAAGGTTATCCTTACCCGCAATTTGAGTGGGACATTAAAAAGCAAACAATGGAAGAAGAAGCCATACGATTTGCTGATATTGTTATTCATTTAGCAGGTGCAGGAGTTGCAGATGAAAAATGGACAGATAACAGAAAGAAAATAATAATAGACAGCAGAACAGAATCTGCAGCACTTTTGCACAAAACTATTGCCAAAATACCAGAGCATGCACCACAGCAGTATATAAGTGCCAGCGCAATCGGTTATTATGGAATGGATACAGGAGATAAATTAGTTGATGAGAATTCTGATCCTGGAAGTGATTTTCTGGCAGAGGTTACCAAGAAATGGGAAGCTTCGGCTGATCAATTTCAATCTCTTCAAATTCCGACTGCCAAAATTAGAGTTGGAATTGTTTTAACAGACCAAGGTGGGGCACTTCCTCAGTTAGCTCAGCCGATTAAACTATTCGTTGGAGCCCCATTAGGCTCAGGCAAACAATGGATGAGTTGGATTCATATAGAAGACTTATCACGCTTGTTTTTACATGTTTTGGAAAAGAAGTTGACGGGAGTTTACAATGGTGTAGGCGTTAGTCCAGCTACCAATAAAGAAGTCACTAAAGCCGTGGCCAAAGCCTTGAATAAGCCTTTAATTTTACCAAATGTACCTCCATTTGCCATGAAATTAATCTTAGGCGAAATGGCACAAATGGTTTTGGGCGGCAATAAAGTAAGTGCTGAAAAAACCTTGAATTCAGGCTTTAAGTTTAAATATGAGGATTTAGATGAGGCTTTGAAGGATATTTACCGTTAATATTGCTGTAGAAAAGAATTCTGAAGACAATAAGCAAATATCATCGTATTTAAAAAATCATTAATTTTATGATATGATAAACATTGAGCAAAAAGAGTTAATACCTTAAAAGAATATGTTGAAAAAGATTTAATATCATTGGCTTAATGAAGAAACCCCTGTTATTTAATTAAATTTCCTATTTGATTCCTTATTCAATTCCGACCTATCTAAACTCATTTCCGTCATTTCATTTGTGATAGAAATGTCTTATTCTTTATAGAGAGATAAATCAAGTATAATTGAAAACTCAATGTTGATAATTCGTAAAAAGTTAATCTGTGGGAGCGGGCTGGGGGAAAGTTTAGCGGGCCAGCGTTCGCATTGAGGGAGGAAGCATTAAACTTTCTTGAATTTTTGTTTCTTTTTGTTCAAGCAAAAAGAAAGGCAAAGAATTAAAAAGTAAGAGTTTATGTTTTTAGCCTGATTTATCGAAAAAATGTTAGCCGTATTTTTTTCGGATTGCACTCTGATGGGTTTTTATAGAACCAGTTATTATAAGAACTAAAAATTAGTTATCGAACTGTTTTAACTTACTCTCCCCCCCTCTCAAAAAGTTTCTCCACCAAATCTGAAAAGCTTTCAGGCTCTGAATACAACCTATCGGAATACACACTTGCCATTAGCTTTAGATAGTGTGGTTTGTCATCATAAAGGATCAATTCCAGACTGATATTACCATATCTTTGATCAATAGGCGGTTCCATTTGAATAGGTGGTTTCAAGTAATAAAACTCTTTGGTAATGACTCGGTCTTGTTCAGCTGTCACTTTTCTGTTCGAACCTGACTGACGATAACCTATTCCTAAAATTTGCTTTTTGAAGTGCTCCAATAGCATTTTGTAATCTGAGTCAAGCAAACTGCTACAATTGGCTATGGCAAAACCATTGGCTTTATCACTTTCCAAAAGGGCAATTGGAATAGGATCTTTAATATCAGTTTTTTTTAAATGATAAGCCCTGAAAATCTTATCCAAAATTTCCTTGCTTACATCAGAAGCATGCCATTCATCATAAGAGTCAAATTCATGTTGACTTCTCTTCAGAACCTCATTGGTGAGGATTACATTTTTCTTTTCTTTAGGAAATATCTTTTTTACTATTTGATCAAAGAAGGACATTCAAATTCTAATTTTTAATACAAGTGAAATTTATGTTTCACCTTACTTACCTAACACATTTAAGGATTGAAAGATTAGCA
Organism: Marivirga tractuosa DSM 4126; assembly: GCF_000183425.1. Taxonomy (NCBI): domain Bacteria; kingdom Pseudomonadati; phylum Bacteroidota; class Cytophagia; order Cytophagales; family Marivirgaceae; genus Marivirga; species Marivirga tractuosa. The sequence continues at coordinate 2,667,254 of NC_014759.1, read as the reverse complement.
AAATGGCTATAATCTGAAAAATTATTAAATCTAACTGCATAAAGTTTTTAAAGGATAGGCGAAAAAGTTTACCGTGACATAATTTATACTAGGATTTTTTTAAAAGTAAATTATCGTCACTATTCATTAATACATTATTATATACTTATTTCGGCTAAAATCAATTAGTTTTGCAAAAATTAAATAGAGCCCATTAGGTAAATACAAGAGAACCATTGGTCACTATTTGAAAATTAGAATCAAATGACAAGCTTTTGTGTAAGCTAATTTCAGAATCCATATAATCATTATCAAAATGTCAGTCAAAAAAATCCAATCAGCACTTATTTCAGTTTTTCACAAAGATAATTTAGAGCCGATCGTTCAAATATTGAAAGATAAAGGCGTTAAAATATACAGCACGGGCGGCACTCAAAAGTTCATAGAGGAACAAGGAGCTGAAGTCATAGCGGTTGAAGACTTAACCAGCTACCCATCCATTTTAGGAGGGAGAGTTAAAACTTTACACCCAAAAATATTTGGTGGCATTTTAGGTCGAAGAGAGTTAGAATCGGATAAAGCCCAATTGCAAGAATATGACATTCCTGAAATCGATTTAGTAATTGTAGATTTATATCCATTCGAGCAAACAGTTGCTTCCGGAGCAAGCGAGCAAGATATTATTGAGAAAATTGATATCGGAGGAATTTCTTTGATTAGAGCAGCTGCTAAGAATTTTAAAGATGTAGTGATTGTAGCTTCTCAAAATCAATACGGTGATTTAGAAAAAGTATTGCAAGAAAAAGATGGAAGGACGGATTTGAAAGACAGAAAAGCTTTTGCAGCGCATGCTTTTAATGTTTCTTCTCATTACGATACTGCCATTTTCAATTATTTCAATCAAGAAGAAGCAATCAAAGGTTTTAAGCATAGCATTTGTGAAAATAAAACTTTACGCTACGGGGAAAACCCACATCAAGAAGGTGTTTTCTATGGTGATTTGGAAGAGCTTTTTGATCAGTTAAATGGTAAAGAATTATCTTACAATAATTTGGTGGATGTAGATGCAGCCGTAAGTTTAATTGAGGAATTTCAAAACGAAACGGCTTTTGCAATTTTGAAACATACTAATGCTTGTGGTATGGCTTTAGGAAATACAGTTAAAGAAGCTTACCAGAAAGCATTTGCTGCCGATACACTTTCAGCCTTTGGTGGCGTTTTGATTACGAATGAAAAAGTAGACAAAGAAGCTGCTGAAGAAATGCATTCCTTATTCTTTGAAATTTTAATTGCGCCTGATTTTTCTGCGGAAGCCTTAGAAGTTTTAAAAGGTAAAAAGAACAGGATTTTACTGAAAAAGAAAACGAATCTTTCTACAAAAAAGCAGTTTAAAAGTTTGCTGAATGGCGTAATTGAGCAAGACAGAGATTTACACACGGACAGCAAATCAGATTTGAAAGTGGTGACCAAAGAAGCACCAACTGCCGAAGAGGAAAAAGCATTATTATTTGCTTCGAAAGTTTGTAAGCATACAAAATCAAATGCCATAGTATTAGCTAATAATGGTCAGTTGTTGGCTAGTGGAGTTGGTCAAACTTCAAGAGTAGATGCGTTAAAGCAGGCAATTGAAAAAGCGAAAGTTTTTAATTTTGATTTGAAGGGAGCTGTTATGGCCTCCGATGCATTTTTTCCTTTTCCTGATTGCGTTGAAATTGCAGATCAAGCAGGAATAACAGCAGTTATTCAGCCGGGAGGGTCTATTAAGGATCAAGATAGCATTGATTATTGTGATGCTCATGGTATGAGAATGGTGACCACTGGCATAAGACATTTTAAGCATTAAAAGTTAATCTTTAGATAAATCTGGAAATATTTTCGTTGAACCGCTTAATTTATCAAAGTAATTTGTAAATTTCCAAAGCGTAAATTTTTAAATATATTATACAAGAACATCCATGGGGATATTTGATTTCTTTTCAAGTGACATAGCCATAGATTTAGGTACAGCCAATACCTTAATTATTCATAAAGACAAAATTGTGGTGGACGAACCTTCCATCATTGCCATTGATAAAGCTACTAACAAAGTTTTGGCCATCGGGCGCCAAGCCATGCAAATGCATGAGAAAACTCACGAAAACATAAAGACAATTCGTCCTTTGAAGGATGGGGTAATTGCAGATTTCCATGCTGCAGAGCACATGATTCGTGGGATGATTAAAATGATTGATGGCGGAAAAAGAAGTTTCATGCCATCATCGCATAGAATGGTAATTTGTATTCCTTCAGGTATTACGGAGGTTGAAAAAAGAGCCGTTCGAGATTCAGCCGAGCATGCAGGTGCAAAAGAAGTTTATATGATTCATGAGCCTATTGCGGCAAGTATCGGAATAGGCGTTGACATTGAGCAACCGGTTGGTTCTATGGTAGTGGATATCGGAGGAGGAACTACTGAAATTGCAGTTATTGCCCTTTCAGGTATTGTCTGTGATCAATCCATCAGAGTAGCAGGTGATACTTTCACCAAAGACATTTTAGATTATATGCGTAGACAGCATAACCTTTTGATAGGGGAGCGTTCTGCGGAGAAAATAAAAATTGAAGTAGGAGCGGCTTTAACGGAATTAGATGACGGACCTGAGGATTATGAAATCCGAGGTCGTGATTTGATGACGGGTATTCCAAAAGTTATTAAAGTATCTTATTCTGAGATTGCTTTTGCGATTGATAAGTCGGTATCAAAAATTGAAGAAGCCGTGCTGAAAGCTTTGGAGATTTCACCGCCCGAATTGTCTGCCGATATTTATGATAATGGAATTCATTTAACAGGTGGTGGTGCTTTATTAAGAGGACTTGATAAAAGACTGGCACTTAAAACAAAGCTTCCGATTCATGTAGCCGATGATCCGTTGAGAGCGGTAGTTCGTGGAACTGGAATAGCTTTGAAAAATTTAAATCATTACAAAGCAGTTTTAATGAGTTAAATGAATTACTCAATACAAAATATTTTTGGAAAAGGGAATCCTATCAAAGGCATTCCTTTTTCCTTTTTAAAGCAATTTATTTTTTTGCCTGTAACCCTAAAGGTAAATGCGTAGGTTATTTCAGTTTATTTATCAATATCGGGCTTTCTTTATCTTTTTGCTATTGGAAGTCATTAGTGGTTGGCTCGTAGTCAATCATAATGATTACATCAGTGCTTCCTATTTTAATAGCTCCAGTGCTTTTGCAGGAAATGTTTATGAAAATAAGCAAGCCGTACAGGATTATTTCCAATTGGCTAAAGTCAATAAAAATTTAGTGGAGGAAAATGAGCGCTTAAGAAATCGTCTGGCAGTTGATAGTGCTAAGATAGATTCAGACTCAGCAGATATCCCTTTCGAACTTAATGGTCAGTATGAATTTATCACAGGAAAAGTAGTCAATAACTCTGTGCATCGATTTAGAAATTATTTTACTTTAAATAAGGGTAGTGAAGACGGGATTGAAGAAGGAATGGGCGTAATCAACCCCAAAGGTGTGGTAGGAAAAATAAAGAGCGTGTCCCCTAATTTCTCCACAGCCTATTCGGCTTTGCATAGTAGCTTGTTGATTTCAGTATTGATAGATGAAACAGAGACTTTGTGCACGGCAAACTGGTCAGGTGAAGATCCAACCGAAATATCATTAAAGTATGTGCCTCGCCATATCAAGGTGCAGGAAGGAATGCAAGTGATCAGCTCAGGTTATGATGCAATTTTCCCACAAGGTGTAAAACTAGGAACGGTTAAAAGTGTAGAAATTGATGAGGAAGCTACTTTCTACGATATAGAAGTGGCGCTTTCTGCGGATTTCTTTAGTCTCGATTATGTGTATGTAATTGGTAATAAATTGAAGCAAGAAAAAGATTCTTTGGAACAGGAACTAAAGACAGAATATGAACAGTAGTAATAATCTTAAGCAGATATTGATATGGGTGCTTTTTGTAGTCTCTCAGATATTGTTTGCACAAAATTTTGTGTTATACAACCGCGCTTTCTGTTTTGTTTATGTAGGCTTTTTGCTTTTACTTCCATTAGGCATCTCCAGAAATAATATTTTGCTGTTAGGTTTTTTTACTGGCTTTATCATTGATATTTTTTACAATAGTTTGGGAACGCATATGGCGGCTATGACGTTGATAGCATTCATTCGCCCTATATGGTTGAATGCGATTACACCCAGAGGAGGATATGAAAATGTTGATAGCCCCTCAATTAAAGATTTAAGTTTGTCATGGTTCCTGGCTTATGCATTGCCTTTGTTAATTATACATCTTTCCGTAGTGTTTTTTATAGAAGCAGGAGGTTTTCATATGTTTTTTTATGTGATTTCTAAGGTGTTGATGAGCACTTTATTGACCGTATTGGTGTTGGTGATTTTACAATATCTATTTTATTCAAAAGGGAGGTTTTCATGATAGAAAACAGGAAGTACATCATCCAAATTTTAATTATCGTAGTAGGAGTTATTTTCCTCGTCAAGTTATTCTCTATTCAGGTAATGGAGAGCCGATATAAATTGGCAGCTGAAAATAATGTGATTAATAAGGTGGTGCAATATCCATACAGAGGCTTAATTCTTGATAGAAATAATGAGATTATTGTTCATAACACACCTGTTTATGACATAATGGTGGTGCCAAAAGAAGTGGAAGTTCAAGATACGACCGCTTTTTGTAATTTATTGGATATCACCGAAGAGGAATTCAACAGTAAAATCCAAAAGGCGAAAGGATATTCTTATATTAAGCAATCCCTTTTTTATCCACAATTAAGCAATGAAGAATTTGCCAAAATTCAAACCCGTTTGGTAGAATATAAAGGCTTTTATCCTGTAGCGCGTACTGTTCGTAAATATCCGGAACCAATTCTCGCAAATGGCTTGGGTTATATTGGTGAGGTTAGTAAAAGACAATTACAGAGAGACACCACCAATTATTATAAACAAGGTGACTTCATCGGAATTTCAGGAATAGAAGCCGCTTATGAGGAAGAACTCAGAGGAAAAAGGGGTGTGAAATATAAGCTAGTGAATGTGAGGGGAATTGAAAAAGGCTCTTTTAATGATGGAAAATTTGATACACTCTCAGTTCCTGGAAATAATTTGGTTTCCACCATCGATTTGGAATTGCAAAAATATGCTGAATACCTAATGGATGATAAGGTTGGAAGTATAGTAGCTATTGAACCTTCTACTGGTGAAATCTTAGCTTTTGTTAACAGCCCATCCTATGATCCCAATCAATTGGCAGGGAGGAACTATAGTAAAAATTTTAGTGAATTAAATAAAGATACTCTAAATCCACTTTTCAACAGACCAATCATGGCGCAATATCGTCCAGGCTCTGTATTTAAATTAGTTCAATCATTAATTGCCTTGCAAGAAGGTGTAATTGCGCCTTCCACTAGAATTGTATGCAACAGAGGGATCATTAATTGCCACGGTTCCCATACTAATGCTGATCTTCATGATGCCATTAAATATTCTTGTAATCCATATTTTTATCAAACCTTTAAAAGGATTGTTCAACAAGGAAAGGTAGAAGGCATGAATAAAGACGCAAGAGTAGGCTTAACCACCTGGAACAATTATTTAAGTGATTTTGGTTTTGGAAGGAAATTAGGGATTGACATCCCAAATGAAAACTCCGGCATGGTTCCGGGGCCTACTTATTATGATAGATATTATCAAAAAGACCATTGGAATTTCTACACTATATATTCTTTAAGTATTGGAGAAGGAGAACTATTAACAACCCCACTGCAAGTTGCCAATTTAGCTTCCATCTTAGCTAATAGAGGTTATTACATCCGTCCTCACCTGGTAAAAGGAATTGATACCCCTGATTCTTATTATAAACTACAATATGATCGGCAGGAAACAGGAATTGATTCGGTGCATTTTAGAACGGTAGTAGATGCGATGGGAGAAATAGTGGACGGCACAGCTCGGGTAGCAAGAGTAAAGGACATCCAGATAGCAGGAAAAACAGGAACAGTACAGAATAAAAACAGCTTTGATCACTCTGCTTTTATGGCATTTGCACCCAAAGAAAAACCGCAAATTGCAATTTCTGTATATGTGGAAAATGCAGGTTGGGGTGGTGGAGTTGCCGCTGCCATAACGGGTCTGCTTATTGAAAAGTATATTAAAGGGGAAGTAGCTTCCAACAGAGCTTGGGTAGAAAATTATGTGATGACCAAAGCGTATTTGAATAATTTATGAGAAGACAGGATAGCTTATGGAATAGGGTAGATTGGTTATTGATAGCCGTGTTTTTTATATTGGTCATTTTAGGTTGGCTTAATATTTATGCTGTGGTGTATGATGTGGAACAAGAACAAAATATTTTCAGTTTTGATCTTAACTCAGGCAAGCAATTAATCTGGATTGCAGGTTCTTTAGTCATCATTATTGCTATCATGATTCTCGACTATAAATTCTTTGACTCCTTTGCTTATTATATTTATGCGGTAGTACTAGTCTTGCTGGTTTTGGTTCTGCTAGTGGGTACTGAGATTGCAGGAAACCAGTCTTGGTTTGTTTTCGGCCCCGTTCGATTGCAGCCTTCAGAATTTGCCAAGTTTGCCACTGCTTTGGCCGTAGCCAAATATTTTAGCAGTAATAATGTCCGTCTCGACCGGTTTAAAGACCAGATTAAATCATCCCTTTTTGTATTGGTGCCTTTGGGCTTGATAGTATTGCAGGGAGACGCAGGAACTGCCATGGTTTTCATTAGTTTTATCATTGTTTATTATAGAGAGGGACTTCCGTCATTTTATGTGATAACCGGATTGTCGGCTGCCATTATTTTTATTCTCACCCTGCTAGTTGATCAAATATACTTAACTATAGGTGTTATTGTTTTAGCTACAATTGTGGTTGTCATTAACAATAAGCGATTGAAAAATATAGGCATTACTATCTTAGCTGCGGTTTTAGTAATAGGCGTAATTCAAAGTGTAGATTATGTGATTTCTGATGTATTAAAACCTCACCAACAGAATCGGCTGAAAGCTTTGGTCAATCCTGATGCTGACCCATTGGGCTATGGATGGAATGTGACCCAATCTAAAATTGCTATTGGTTCAGGAGGAACTTTCGGAAAAGGCTTCTTGGAAGGAACCCAAACCAAATTTGACTTTGTACCTGAGCAAAGTACCGATTTCATTTTCTGTACCATAGGAGAAGAACATGGTTGGGCAGGCAGCTTTGTGTTGATATTTTTATTCTTAGTTCTGATGGTCAGGATTATTTTTTTAGCGGAAAGACAAAAGTCCAATTTCGCTCGAATATATGGCTATGCAGTGGCAGGAATCTTTTTTTTCCACTTCGGAATAAATATAGGTATGACCATCGGCTTATTTCCAGTAGCAGGAATTCCACTTCCTTTCTTTAGTTATGGAGGTTCCTCGCTTTGGTCGTTTACTATTTTGCTTTTCGTGCTGATAAAGCTTGATGCGCATAGGATGCAAGTGTTGACTCGTTAGTTTTAATCTCCGTCACTATCACTAAAGGTTGTAATCAAACCTAATTGACTCATCATATCAGTTTTAAGAAGAATGCTTAGGTTTAATAATTCTAGCTGAATTTCATCTAATTTTTCAGAATCCTTTTGCATCAAATTGGCTAGATCTTCTTTTTCATTATTTGTGAGTTGAATAAGCAATTCAATTTGAGTATTGATCTTGTTACTTAAAAGCTCACCTTCCTGGTCTTTGATATCCAAAGCAGTTAAATAGTCATCTACACCTTTCCCTTCGCCACCGTTAATTGACTGCTGCAATGCTATGAGATTTGCTTTAATAAGAATCAACGAAATTTTGCTATAAGGAGCTTGAAGTATAGTTATATCTTGATTTGTGCCAGCTATTTTTCCTGCGGGTATAGCAATCTTATCATTTTTGATTTTTTCTACTAGTTCAATCCATTGGTTGCTTAGAAGTGTCATACTCGAATTTATATCACTTCCATTCTTACTGATAAAAGACTGTGCATAATCGGGCTTCCATTGATTTAGTAGTTGCTGATTTAATTTGACCAGATTTCCACTTAGCATCTTAGCAAAAGCGACAGTATGTAGGTTTAAGTGGTTTTCTTTTGAGTAAAGTAGATATTCCAAAGCTGCTAATCCTCTTAAATTACTGCCTAATTGATTGATGAAACGGTCATTTCCTTCAAAATCTAGCAATGCTTTATTGATCTTTAAAGTGTCAATTGGGAAATAATGAAAGTTGTTGCCAATGAGCAACTCATCGATGGGGCCAAAATGATAGGGGATAGTCTCAGCCCAGCTAATTGCAGCATTTTTCCATAGCTCTTGGACAGTTGCTAAATTTTTATCTGCATCTTCTTGCTTGAGTAAGCTTATGGAGGAATCTAATGAAATGAAAGATTTAAGGCTATTTTCATAAGCTGGAATTGCCAAGTTTTGAGCAATATTTTCCAACATGGGCTTTTTATCAAAATCAGTATTCCGATTCGTATTTGTACAGGCAGACAAAATGATAAAGCTTAGGAAGGCTATTGTTTTAATATATTGCATATTATAAAGAGTTTACAAAGGCTACTAAATTTACCCTTTCGGTTTTCGAAAGATTTTTAAATTGGTTTTTGGTTTCTTCAGCTTCACCCCCATGCCATAAAATGGCTTCCTCCACATTTCTAGCTCTACCGTCATGCAATAATGTGGTATGCCCATTTACAGTTTTAACCAAACCAATTCCCCATAAAGGTGGAGTGCGCCATTCTACTCCGGAAGCTTCTCCATCTGGTCTATTATCCGCAAGATCTTCTCCCATATCGTGCAAGAGCAAATCGGTATAAGGGTAAATTTTTTGTTTATCGAACTCTGGGATACCCTCATGCTTGGAAGTTGTGAAGCTTGGGTTGTGACAATTGTTGCAGCCAATTTCATAAAAGATCTTTTGCCCGGATAGAATTTTATCATCATTTGCATTTCTTCTTTTCGGAACGGCCAATACCTGTGAATAAAGCGTAACTCGTTCTAATATATCATCTGAAACTTCAGGATTTCCCCCCGTTTCTGTACTGGTAATCTGAGCTTGTAATTTAGTTTCATTTTCTTCAGAAAACAGAGAACTGCTTAATCCCATATCCCCTTGAAAAGCAGCTGCAACTTGCTGTTTTACATTAGGCTCATTAGCTTTCCACCCGAATCTTCCTAATTCCAGATTTTTAGTAGCCACATTTTTTACATAATTGGGTCTTCCGGAAATGCCGTCCTTATTTTTGTCTTCAGGGTCGGCTAGAGCAAGGATATCCTTTTCATCTATCGCCTCCAATAGTCCTAAACCAATAATGTGAGGAGCTACTCGAGGAGAAATCATCACATCTTCCTGCATTTCGCCATAGTTCAAATTTGTGAAAGAGTAAATTGGTTTCCTGAGTGAATATGTTTCCCCGTCTGGATATGCACCTTGTATTTCTTTATACTCTATTTTCACATCACCTTCTTCCTTTACGCCCAAAATAGCAAGGTGATTAAATTGGTTTCCGTAATAGGGTTCTGCTTTTGTAGTCTTGTTTTCTGCAGGTACGCTTAGCCTAAAAAGCAGTGCAGAAGATTGTCCTTTTTCAAAACCAGGTTCTCCTTTCCCGTCCAAAAAGTGACAGCTTGAACATGATTTGGCATTAAAAAGTGCTCCTAATCCGTCTAGATCGGCTGTTGAAGAAGGTGCTGTGACCCAATTTCTTTTGAAAAAGGCATTACCAGTCACAAATTGCATTTGTTTGTCATCAGAAATATTAGGCGCAGCATGACCAAAGGCATTCACTGAAAAGTCATCAGTAGTAGCATCACCTCCCGGATAAAGAGCGGACTCGCTCACCGCTTCATAAGTTTGTTTATTGTCACAGGAATTCAATATGCTCAGGATTCCTAAAAGGAGGGTAATTGAAAATATGGAGCGCATTTCAAAGGATTAATTTTTAAATAGCTTCGGGGTCAAATTTAAATCCAAATTTGCTGGCAGATGCAGCCAGTAAATCACCTTGTTTTCTAAATAAGCTGATTGTTTTAGCAATTTGTTTTCTACCCTCCTCATTTTTTATTTGTTGATCAAAAGGAGCCTCAATTTTTTTACTGTCAGCTAATCCGTTAGCGATTGTTTGCTTTAATTCTTCTGCTAAAGCCTCTTCCTGTTGCTTTACTAAGTCATAAATAGAAGGGCCACTAATAGTACTGTCATTTCTGAAGGTTTTGTATTTTCCTAAATATACATTTTGAATTCCCGTAGCATTGGCTACTATATCTCTATGAGTATTATCGCTAAAACAAGAATGTTCATCTTCTTTCGACCTTAAATCATAAGCTACAAACATTCTTTCTCCGGCCAACTCACCTTTACTTAATTTACCTAAACCAGAAACAATTTTCTCTATAGATTGATCAGGATTCGATATAAATGTAGCTCTATAGTTTTGTTGATTAGGCGCCCATTCTTCCATTACAGATTTCAAATCACTGACAAGTAAGTTTGCCGTTTCCAATAAATAGGTTTTTCTCCTGTTAGCATTTTTAGCTGTAGCCTCTTCTCCATCTATGTAATCAGTATATTTTCTTTCTCCTGCTCCAGGCCCATCGCTCAAATCCTGTCCCCACAGTAAAAATTCTATAGCATGATAACCTGAGCTTACATTAGTTTCACTCCCTTTCTCATTCATGGAGGCAATAAAATCAGCTGTTATTTCAGGAAAAGTTTCCGGACTATTGATGATGTTAGCATTGTTGTTTTCTGAGGCAACATAATCAATATAGGCTTCATCTAATGGCCAAGCGTTCAACTGTCCTTCGGGACCATTTTCACCGTCAATTGGTCCACCGTAAAAACGGAAAGCTTCCGTTTGACCATAACTTTCCCTTGTTAAAAGCCAAGCTTCCTTTGTTCTATCAAACCCATTTTGACTTGGGTTTTCAGTAAAATGTTTAATTTCCCTTCTTAATGCCAAGGCATGTTCATGTGCATCTAGATAATTTGCATAAACTATGTTAGCATAGTTTTCTACGACCTCTTTTTTAGAAATTTCTTGCTTTGTGCTACAAGAAAATAGAAATAGTACCAGGATGACTATGGAAAGAGCGCTCTTCATTTTATTTAGATTTATTAAATATAATACAAAACTAATACAGAATGTTTTGAAAAGAAATGAAGTTCACAATAATGTTTAAAGCTCTTTATGCTCCAAAGCGCTTCTCTACCAACTCCATAAATTCCTGCACTTCCTCAGTTTCCATATCCCAATCGTATTTGTCAGCAAATGATTTTTTGACATGGGTGGAGGCTTCTTTATAGCTGTCCATCCCATCTATTTGCTCCACAGCAGATAGAAATTGATTTTGATTGCCTTCGAATAATTCGTTGACAAACATAAATCGTTGGTTGAGGGTCAGCATTTTCATTATGCTTTTCCCACCACTTTTGGCAAGTTTATCGGCAAGGGTTTGTTTGTCCTTGCTTTGTAAGGAGTCATTAAGCATGCCAGCTTCCACTTTTTCTTCTTCCAAATAAATATCTGCAAGAGAAAGCGGCAATGTTTTGGAGAATTCAGCTAAAAGAGGTTGAATATCGGCTGGTTGTTCTTCTGAATTACTGCAAACTTCATTGAACAGCTCAAAAGCAGTATCATTGAAAACCACATCTTCTTTATGCGACTCGAAATGCTCAATTAATCCATCCAGAAGGAAGTCATTGAACTTGATATATTTTTTCAAATCTTTCAAATCGGATAATCGTAATCGGCTGTCATCCCTTTGGTTAATTTCCTTTGAATAGAAATCATAGGGAGAGAAAGCCAACAAAACGCTATCTTTGATGGATTCTTTTAATAGAGGTTCGAAATGCTCTTTTTTAACATGAATATGGCGGGAGAGCGTATTCATGAAATCTTTCATGGCTTTTTTCACCTCAGCACTATGGTAATCGAAATACGGGCTTTGCAATTTTGCATTCTCCTTTTTCCATTTTCTGAAAAGATTTTTGAGCACCATCAAATTAATTTGTTTGTTGGGGCTCAGCTCTAAAATTTCCTTTCCGCTGATGTGAGATGAATTACTGAAGAAAGATTGACTCAGTTGTTTTGCCAAGGCTTTGCTGTAAGCATCAATTGCCTGATGATTTAATTTGCTCTCCATTATTTAATTTACTTTTTTTGCAATTTATTCTTATGCCCGAAATAGAAATATCTAATCTTTATAAACGCAAGATAATCACTAATAGCACAGAAAAAAGAGCGTTAGAGATTATACACGAAAACTTTATCGATTGGATGCATGCCTGTGGGAAAAAAGGGAGGTGCACCACTTGCAAAATGATAGTGGAAGAAGGGATGGAAAACTTGGGAGAATTAACGGCTGCTGAAGAAAAGTTTAGAAATCAGAAAAGATTGGCAGATAATGAAAGATTGGCATGTCAGGCAGTAGTTTTGGGCGATATTAAAATAAAAGTAGCGGAACATAATAAATTTCCGCATATGGAATATTCGGATTGAAATGCCATCATCCTTTAGGGGAAAACACCTAAAGAGGGTGAGTATGGTGGTTGGTGGCACACCAACAACGGGAACACCACTGCAACCTTAGACCTTGGTCAGTGGCACACCAACCAGTAATTAGTTTAACACAGAGCAATAGCAATTAAAAATATGTTTGTAGAACCACATATAGGAAGAGAAGAAGGCGGTAAGGGGAAAGGTTGGATAGAACTGATTTGTGGTTCTATGTTTAGCGGAAAAACAGAAGAGCTTATCCGAAGGCTTAACCGAGCGCTTATAGCCAAGCAAAAAATCGAAATTTTCAAGCCTAAACTAGATACTCGCTACGATGAATCCGAAGTGGTTTCGCACAACAAAACCAAAATTCGATCTACTCCTGTTGATTTCGCAGAAGATATTTTATTGTTCTCAGGAAATTCTGAAGTAGTAGGCATTGATGAAGCTCAATTTTTTGATGCAGAGATTGTGAATGTAGTAAATACTTTAGCAGATCAAGGAAAAAGAGTCATCATAGCAGGTTTGGATATGGATTTTAGCGGAAAAGCATTTGGATCTATGCCTGAATTGATGGCTATTGCAGAATATGTCACTAAGGTGCACGCCATCTGCGTAAAATGTGGAGGTATTGCCTCCTACTCTTACCGCTTGAGCGAAGAAAAACAAAAAGTGATGTTGGGGGAAAAGGATAAATATGAGCCTAGGTGTAGGAAGTGTTTTAATGCCCCCTAGCCCGCCAGCCCCCTATAATCCCACAAAGGGGGATGTTCCCCACAGATTTACATCAGCAGAAAACACTAAACTTCATCTTAATAATCTAAATATTATTTCAAAAATTTACTAACATTATTCAGTATCAAATTAAAAATCGTAATTATTTCTGTGCGCTTTTCTCCGCCAGTTGGCGGAAAATAAAACGGGGTCTTTTTGGGCTAGGGGGCCAATATCTTAGCTACCAATCCTTATATTTGAAAACATAATTCAATGCATTAAAAGAACCATGCTCAAATCAGTTTCTTATTTATTACTTATCTTCTTTTCATGGAGCCTCTCCGCTCAGGATATCCCTATGGGAAGCTGGAGAAATCATGCAGATTATTCCACAGCTCAGAAGACAGCTATTTTTGATAATAAGGTTTTCTGTGCCACTAATAACGGGCTTTTTTATTTTGACAGAGAAGATGGTAGTCTTAACACACTAAACACAACAGATGGCTTAAGTAGTATCAACATCAGCATGCTGGAAGTGGTTGGTGAATTATTGCTGATTGGCTATCAAGATGGTTTGGTAGATGTAATGGATGAAGCGCTTAGCATCTCCACTTTTGAAGATATTTTCCAATCAGAATTAAGAGGAGATAAGAAAATAAACGAGGCGGTAATTGGGGAGGAGATTATTTATCTGGCTACAGATTTTGGAGTGGTTTTATATAACATCAAAGAAAATGAATTGATAGATGCTTTTCAGAATTTGGGCGAGGATGGAGAAAGAATTGCTATTCATGGAATTAGCACTGATAATGAAAAACTTTACTTGAGTACTGCCGAAGGATTATTGACTGGAGATTTATCCGGAAATATCAATCTCAAGGATTTTCAGAATTGGAATAGAGATTCTATTGGCAACTCAGGAGCAGCACTTTTGCAAACGGTTTTTCACCAGGGGAATCTCTACGGCTTGGCAAATAATGACAGTATTTATCGGTTTCAAAATAATGAATGGCAAAGTGTTTTTGGATCAAACGAGCCAATTCAACAAATAAATGCAGTCAATAATCAATTATACCTTTCTTCTTCCAATCAGCTTTTCCAGTTGAATGGAAACAATTTTGAACTAGCATTCTCAGTTTCTGAAGCAAATCAAATTAACGATTTTAGTTTTATTGAAAACCAATTTTTTCTTGCAGATGACAACTCAGGTTTAATCCGCTACCAAGATGGAGCAACTGAAAGATTAACACCTCAAGGACCAAAAGGCAAAACCCAAAGCCTTCATCAGCTAGAGCAATTCACTTTTCATTTAGCAGAAAATGTAGGAGGTTTTTCCTATTTTGAAAATGGCAGATGGATCTATACAGGCTCAGATTCAGAAGGCCAGGATTTGCCCATTTTCAGAGATGTAGCTTTAGATTTGATTTCTGGAAATGGTATTTTCCTTAGCGAAACTGATGGATTGTATAGCTGGGATACTGAAAATATAAGCCAATTGAATTTAGAAGATCCAATTATTACTGATTGGGTCAGCTTAGCGGAAAGTCCACAAGCGAGCTATTGGGCATTGGTGAAAACGGAGGGTAATTTATATGGGCTTTTCAATCCTGAAAATGAAGAGTTGGTAGAAATGAATTTAGCTGCCAACAGCACTATTAATGATTATTTGATAGTCTCAAATGGAGATCATTACCTTGCGACTAATTTTGGATTATATGTTTTCAATCCTGAAAGTGGTTTGGAAAGAAGGTTAAATACGGTTTTAGGAAATGGAAATTTACCTAATAATCGAATTAAGGATTTGGCGATGGATTTAAACGGACAATTATGGATAGCTACTGAAAGTGGAGTAGCATTTTTCAATCGCTTTCAAGGAGTTTTAGAAGGAGATAATGTCGATGCTTCGCAGCCAATTTTTGAAGGATTTTTCTTGTTTGACGGAATTCCTGTCAATCATATTACAATTGATGGTGGTAATAGAAAATGGATGAGTACAAGAGATGGTTTATGGCTTTTTGATGAAAATACGGAACGAAATATTGTGCATTTGAGAAGGTCAAACAGCCCTATTGTGAATACCAATGTCCAACAAATGGTGGTTAACCCTTTAAATGGGGAGCTTTTCATAAGTTCATCATCCCAATTTCTTTCATATAGAACGGATGCCACCCGCGCGGGTGCAGTCCATACCGATGTGGAGGTATTTCCAAATCCTGTAAGGCTATCAGCTGATAAAACGGTCACTATTCGAGGTTTAGCCTATAATAATGAAGTGATGATAACCGATATTGCAGGAAATCTAATTCATAAAGGAAAAGCAAATGGAGGTACATTTTCTTGGGATTTGGGGAATTATTCAGGCTTTAGAGCCAAAAGCGGAGTCTATTTGGTTTTCTCTATCAATGCAGATGGCACGGAAACCTATCGGACAAAATTTGCGCTAACTCCATAAGCTATGCTTCACAAAACAAAAGGCATAGTACTCGGGCATGTTAAATATGGTGAAAGCTCTCTCATCATACAGGTTTATACTGAAAAATTCGGAATACAATCTTATATTGAAAATGGCGTTCGAAAGGCAAAAGCCAAACACAAAATGGCCATTTTTCAGCCTTTAACTTTGCTCGATTTAGTGGTTTATAAAAAAGCTAATAGTAGTATCAATCGCATGTCGGAAATTAAGGTGAATCCGCCTTATCGGACTATTCCGTATGAAATCATCAAGTCTTCAATTGGTATATTTTTAGCAGAATTTCTGAATCATATTCTCCGTGGGGAGGAAGAGGATAATCCTGTGATGTTTGGATTTATCCATGACAGCCTTACTTATTTCGACCAGAAAGGAGAAGATTATATCAATTTTCACTTACAGTTTTTGGCACAGCTTACTACTTATTTGGGATTCAAACCTTCAGGAGCAGTGGAAATTATGGATGAAGTTTCTCACTATCATCCTATTAAATTAAGGCCAGATGAATTGGTGAAACTGGAAGAGTTACTATCCAATGATTTAACTTATCATTTAAAAATTAATGGGGAACAAAGACAGCAGTTATTGAAAGTCCTGATTCATTTTTACCAGATTCACAGCCACTCCTTTACAGAAATAAAGTCCTTGCGGATATTGCATGAGGTGTTGAGTTAGGGAATAAAACTTTCCCAAAGCCAATAGCCTTGGGAAAGTTAGAATTGCTTTATTTCACGTTTTCAATCGCCTCTTCAATTCTGTAAGGCCCTGAAAGTAATTCTAAAGATTTGCGATAGGTATTTTCGGCTTCCAGACTTTTCACTAGCACATCAGCTACATCCCAACGAGGAATTGAGCCCGTTCTTTCATCTGTTCTTTCACCAAAATCAACCTTTCCTTTTGGTTCATCATCGGTTAATAAACCGGGCTTAAAAATGGTATAATTCAAGCCTGTTTGCTGTAAATAATCATCTGCTGCTGATTTGGCATTATAGTAGGCAGCCATGTTTTCTGGCCAATCAGAAGGATTAAAATCAGCACCAAAAGCACTTACCATCATAAAGCGAATATATTTATGTTGAACAGCTAAATCTATGGCTTTGATGGCACCTTGCTGGTCAATTGCTTTGGTTTTATCATCGCCAGTATGACCACCGCTTCCTGCCGTAAAGACCACTGCATTATTGCCTTCATAGGCATGACTGAAGTCTTTTTCTAAATCACCTAGAACTGTTTTAATGCCCTTTTTTTCAAATTGATCTTGTTGAGACTCCTCCCTTACCATGGCAATGGCGTCATGTGGTGAATTACTATGAATTTTATTGACTATTTTCTGACCAATTTTACCATTGGCTCCAATTACTAATATTTTCATAATTTTGTGTTTATAGTTATGCTATAGTATACGGAGAGAAAATCAGAAGTTTAATTTTTGATTCCGCTTTACAATTAAGTTTAATTTTTGGCATATTTACATTTGAAAGTGAACCGATATAGTAAAACAATTAACCTTTTAAAAATGCAACGATTTTCAATTCTAGTTGTCGCACTAATTCTTTTTGCCTCATTTCAAATTACTGCTCAGAATAAACCCGCAGCTCTCATTAAAGGAGAATCCGCTTCGGTCGCTGAGAATTTAGTAAAGGTGGAAACATTTTATCCAAATTTGTTGGGGGTTTCTTACGAAATGAAAATCAGAAAAGAGTTTGCTATTTATAGTATGATGGGTCTTCTGGGTCACTACGGTGGTGGAAGCATTTCACAAGCCACTTATGGTGTTAGTTCATATTATGTTCTAACCCCACAAGTTATGGTGCAACCGCGGTTTTATCATAATCTCAGTAAAAGAGCGGCATCTGACAAAAACACTGCTTATAATTCCGCAAATTATGTAGGTTTTGCCGCTAGGTTTTATGATGAGGGATTGTTCCTAACCAATGCAGAAAATTATCCAAAAGGCTCAGCAATTCTTGATATAATGTTGTCTTATGGATTACAAAGGAATTTCTTCAAGCGTTTAAATTTTGATATGGCTATTCAGCCCGGTATTGAATTTACATCAGCAGGAGCGGGAGCATTCATAGGAATCAATTTACAATTAGGCATTATCGTCTTTTCAAATTGAGAAACTCAGTGATCACTTTAAACCATAAAGAAATTATTCAATTCACATATTCAATTGATATAAATGACTTGTTTGTAAGAAAAAATAGATAAAGAAAGCATTTAAGCAAATTGCTGAAATCAAATTTAGCCCCATCGTCCATCCAAAATTGGCAGATTTTTCATTCCTGTGCACTAATGCAAACCATATCAAAAAGTAGATTACAGTAGGAGCCATAAAAAGTAAAAAAGCAATGCCCATTTTTTCGTTATGGTAATTCAGGAAATAATATTCAAACCCTAAAGTTGCTACAAGAAAGGTCACCAAGGTAAACAGAAATGTTCCTTTGATGCCCAAAACAATTGAAAGTGTATTGTCCCCTCTTTTGCTGTCCTCTTTGTGTTGATAAATTTGGGTCATGGGATAGGAGCCCCATAAAAAAGCAGAAGTTAATAGGCCAGGTAAAATCACTTTCCATTTCAAGGCAATTTCCCATCCAAAATCATTGATGCCTACATAAGCCATATAGAAAGTAAACACTCCCTGAAAGAATCCAGCTACTAGCCATCCTAGCCAAGGATACTTTTTGAGACGAACCCCTGGATGACTATAGGCTTTTGAGGCAAGCCCATATAAAAAGACCAAAAGGGCAAACTCCATACTGATTAGCCATGCTAAGGCAATGCCTATAAAATCAAATATCAAGCTGGTATAATATAAGCCTATAGAGACGGGAGGTGGTTTTTTAATTAAACCTATGCTGCCTTCATCTTTATCGAAATAAGAATTATAAGCATTACTGGCAGGATAAATAAAGAAATGCAAAATCACGAAGGTTAAGATAATCCTATCCGCTCCAATGTTGGGACTTATTCCCAAAGCGAAAATATATACAGGCAATAGAAAGAAAGAAAATGGAATCCTCAGATGCTGTAAAATATGAATAGCTTTTTTCATGAACAAATGTCGAAATTTTTGCTTAATATAGTCAATCAAGAATTATCTATGCCATATATTAACCTGATTTCTCCTGCAAATCCAGAAATAAGCATTGCTCAGAATGACATTGCCGGCTTTATGCAGAAAGCCATGCGTTTGAACGATGAAAATAGCCGAAAGTTGAGGGCTATTTTTAGGATGTCAGGTATTCAAAGAAGACATACCGTGATTCCTGATTATCAATTTTCCGATGATAAAGATTGGTCATTTTATCCTCCATTAAACAATGGAAAAGCACTTCCTAACACTGGAGATAGAATGCAGTTATTTGAAAAACATGCTTTGCCTTTAGCTCAAAAAAGCTTAGAAAAAGTTTTTGAGAGATATGAAGCAAAAGAGTTTACACATTTAATTACCGTAAGTTGTACTGGCATGTTTGCGCCTGGACTAGATATTCAACTGATCAAAAAAACAGGGCTGAATTCCGACATTGAACGCACTTCCATTCAGTTTATGGGATGTTTTGCAGCATTTAACGCTTTGAAAACTGCTCATCATATTGCGAGATCTGAGAAGGATGCTAAAGTGCTGATTGTTTGTGTGGAATTGTGTACCATTCATTTTCAGTCTGAGTTTTCAGAAGATAATTTACTGGCGAATACATTATTTGGAGATGGTGCATCTTCGGTTGTGGTCAGTAATGAAAAAACAAAGGATGCACTTGAAATGAAAGCTTTTAAAAGTGTGGTGGAAAATGATTCCGAACAAGAAATGGCCTGGAATATCGGCAACTTAGGTTTTGAAATGAAGCTAAGCAGCTATGTACCGGAAGTTATTGCTCAAAACATTGCTAAATTAGGAGAGGAACTGATGGAAAAGCTTTCCCTAACTTTAAAAGACATTAACCAATTTGCCATTCATCCAGGTGGAAAGAGAATACTAGAGGCAGTAGAAAAAGGATTGAAATTGCCTTCAGAAATTAATGCATCTGCGTATAAGATTTTAAGAGAATTTGGGAATATGTCTTCACCCACTGTGCTTTTCGTCTTGCATGAAATGTGGAATAAAATACAGCCTAAAGATAAAGTCTTGAGTTTTGCATTCGGACCGGGCTTAACCATGGAAAGTATGCTCTTGGAGCGAGTTGAGAAATGAAAAAAGTAGATTTATCCTATCGTTCGGAGGAAGAGGAAATCATGGATGATTTGTCAGATGATAGTCCCTCACTTTATCGTGCCCTAAAGGAATTGGATATCATCAATCAGTGGTTGGGAGGAAATGCCATTACTTTACAAGCAGTTAAAAAAATCTTCAAAACAAATCGTCAGAAAGAATGGCAACTTGCAGATTTAGGGTGCGGAAGTGGAGAAATATTGCTGAAAATTGCTAAATGGTGCAGAACTCAAAATATTCAGGTACAACTGCATGGTTTTGATGCTAATCCTAATGTGATTGCCTATGCAGAGGAGCATTGCAAAGGCTATCCTGAAATAGCATTTCATGCTGAAAATATTTTTTCAGAAGACTTTAGAAATAGAAATTTTGATGTGATTTGTTGCACACTTTTCCTCCATCATTTTCCACAAAAGGACTTGGTCAAATTATTGAAGCAGTTCAAAGTGCAATCAGAGAGAGTGATTATTAATGATTTGCATCGTCACTCATTTGCCTATTATTCCATTAAATGGATTACAAGATTGTTTAGTAAATCTCCAATGGTTCAAAATGATGCATGTCTTTCAGTTTGGAGAGCATTCACTAAACAAGACTGGAAAGAGATTTTAAAATTGGCAGAAATTAAAAATTATGAATTAGGGTGGCGATGGGCTTTTCGGTGGAAGCTTGTTTTTTGAAATAAAAAAGCCTTTCTCTATTCGGAAAGGCTTATACTTTTAGCTTTTTATTTTAAATCACAACCTCTCCAATCCCTTCAATTCTCCTTTTTCGGCTTCCATTATGCTGATGGCATATCCACCGCCAGGAACGCAATCTACTGATAATTTCGACTTGCTATTTACCTTATATTTTATGATTTCGTAAGCCTTTGGATTAGTTTCCCAATGCGCATCTTTTGCATCTTTATAAACAGTGGCTACATAATCTTTTCCTTTCTCTAGGAAATCAAATTTTATATTGGAAGTCCTTTTTTCCTCATCATTTGTTCTTCCTACAAACCAATTTTCACTGTTTTTGTCTTTTCTAGCATAAGTGATAAAATCACCTGGTTCAGCTTCTAAAATCAGCGTTTCAGACCAATCTACAGGCACCTCTTTTATAAACTGAAAAGCGTCCAAATGTTGATTATAATGCTCGGGTAAATCGGCTGCCATCTGCAATGGGCTATACATGGTAACATATAATGCTAATTGTCTTGCAATGGTGGTTCTCACTCTTGACCCATTGTTAGGATTTAGTTTGCTGATATCGGTTTCAAAAATCCCTGGAGTATAATCCATTGGCCCTCCAATCTGACGAGTAAATGGTAAAATCGTAGTATGATCTACATTATTTCCACCAAAAGCTTCATATTCTGTTCCTCTGGCAGATTCATTAGCTAATAAATTGGGGTAAGTCCTTCGTAAACCAGTAGGTCGCACTGCTTCATGAGCATTCACCATCACGCCATATTCGCCTGCTTTTTTAACTGCATACAAATAATGATTTACCGCCCATTGACCATAATGATGTTCACCTCTTGGGATTATATCACCTACATATCCACTTTTTACAGCATTGTAATTGTTGTCCACCATAAATTGGTATGCAGCATCCATATGGCGCTCATAATTTCTGATGGAACCTGAAGTTTCATGATGCATCATCAATTTCACGCCTTTTGATTTTGCATAATCTCTTAATTCTTCCACATCAAAATCAGGGTAAGGAGTTAAAAAATCAAATACATAATCTTTTGACTTATCGAACCAATCTTCCCAACCTTCATTCCAGCCTTCAACCAATACCTGATCAAATCCATGTTCTGCAGCAAAATCAATATATTTTTTTACATGATCTGTATTCGCTGCATGTCTTCCGTTAGATTCCACTTTCGTATAATCTGTCTCTCCCAATTTTACTGAAGGCAAATCAGCATAAGCCCAGGAGCTTTTACCAGTAATCATTTCCCACCAAACGCCTATGTATTTCACTGGTTTAATCCAGCTAACATCCTCATAAGCTACTGGTTCATTCAAATTTAAAGTAATATTTGAAAGCAAAATATCTCCTGCCTTTTCAGATGCAATTACAGTTCTCCAAGGAGTTTGCGTTGGCGTTTGCATATAAGCTTTATTACCAATAGCATCTGGAGTTAAATGAGAAGTGAAAGTCATATTTTCATCATCTAACTCAAGGTGCATGGCAGAGTATTCAGTTAATGCTGCCTCATGCAAATTGATATAAATGCCATCTTCTGACTTCATCATTAAAGCAGTTTGAACGCCCGTTTCTGAAAATGGAGTTTGCGATACATTTGATGTAATGGCTTTATCCATTAAACCTCGGATTTCAGATAGCTTTGAAGTCGTGTAATCGTATTCTTGAGTATCATAATCACCAGCTATCCACCAGGCTTTATGATCACCAGCCATAGCAAACTGTGTTTTTTCTTCCTTTACGGTAAAATAGCTTAACTTTTCTTGTTGAGGAAATTCATATCGAAATCCCAAACCATCATTAAACAAGCGGAAACGAATAGTCATTATTCGCTCTGTTTGCCTTTGCTTTAAAGAGACTACTAATTCATTATAATGATTTCTGATAGTGGCAGTTTCGCCCCAAACTGGTTTCCATGTTTCATCAAAGGTTGAATTTTTAGTGCTTATGATTTCAAAATCTCCCAGTAAGTCTTCAGCATCCACTAGTTCCAAACCCAAGGTGCTGGGTTTAATTATCTCCTTATTCTTAAGATTGAGTTGGTAAGTTGGTTTTCCCTCTTCAATAGTAAATTTCAACTTGAAATTTTCATTTGGTGATTTTAGTTCTTGCGCTATCATAAGAAATGGGAGAAGCGATAAAATTAGTGTAAAAGTCCGTTTCATAGTAATGTAAATTTTTCTATTGGAACGTAAAAATAGTAAATGTTCACTTCCAAAGCATTTATTAGTGTATTTTTTACACTAAGTTCATTTCGGGATCAACGAACTAGAAATTATCCACTCATAAAACAGCCTTGTTTCTTTAAATCAAACTTTCTTATATTGCTTCTACTGAAAAAAGAATATTATGAGAAAACTAATACTAATAGTACTTATTGCACTGATTCAAGTGCCTGTTTGGGCACAAATCAAAGATGCTCCGGAAAGATCAGAGGGTGAAGGGCCTTGGCCTCAATTGATAATAAGGGGAGTAACCCTAATCAATGGAAATGGTGCACCACCTACGGGTCCAGTAGATATAGTGGTGGAGCAAAATAAAATTGTAGAAATTAAAACAGTAGGTTACCCCGGAGTAGAAATAAAGGAAGATAAAAGGCCTCAATTAAAAAAAGGTGGCAAAGAATTGGATGCTTCTGGCATGTATTTAATGCCTGGATTTGTAGATATGCATGGTCATATTGGCGGAGAAGCTCAAGGAGTTCCAGCTGAGTATGTTTTTAAATTATGGATGGGTCATGGGATTACTACCATTCGAGATCCATCTGCTGGAAATGGATTAGATTGGGTGTTGGAACACAAAAACAAGAGTTCTAAAAATGAAATTACAGCCCCAAGAATTTTAGCTTATACTGCTTTCGGGCAAGGAAGTGATAAGCCAATTAGTTCTCCGGAATTAGCTAGAGAATGGGTGCAAGAAAATGCTAAGAAAGGTGCAGATGGTATCAAGTTCTTTGGTGCGAGACCAGAGATCATGCAAGCAGCATTAGAAGAAAACAAAAGTTTAGGTTTACGTTCTGCCATGCACCATGCGCAAATGGATGTAGCACGTTGGAATGTGGTAAATTCTGCAAAGGCAGGCTTGACCACTATGGAACATTGGTATGGATTGCCAGAAGCATTATTTACAGATAGAACTGTTCAGCATTACAAATTAGACTATAATTACAACAATGAACAGGATCGTTTTTCTGAGGCTGGAAAATTATGGGAACAAGCGGCTCCTCCTTATTCCGACAAATGGAACGAGGTAATGAATGAACTGCTTGAACTTGATTTTACTTTAGATCCTACCTTCAATATTTATGAAGCCAGTCGTGACTTGATGCGCACAAGCCGAGCAGAATGGCATGATGACTATACGCTTCCATCCCTTTGGGAATTCTATCAGCCAAGTAAAGTGTCACATGGTTCTTATTGGCATTATTGGGGAACTGAAGAAGAAACCAGCTGGCGTAAAAATTATGATTTATGGATGACATTTGTAAATGAATACAAAAATAGAGGAGGAAGAGTGACTACGGGTTCTGATTCAGGTTTTATTTTCCAGCTCTATGGCTTTGCCTACATCCGAGAAATGGAATTACTCAGAGAGGCTGGCTTTCACCCATTGGAAATTATGATGTCGGCTACTATGAATGGTGCTGAAGCCTTGGGAATGGAAGACAAAATTGGAACTGTTGAAATAGGGAAAATGGCTGATTTTGTGATTGTGGAGGAAAATCCACTAGAGAATTTGAAGGTCTTGTACGGAACTGGTGCCATCAAATTAACAGAAGATAATGAAGTAATTAGAGCAGGAGGAGTGAAATATACCATTAAAGATGGTATTATTTATGATGCTAAAAAGCTTTTGGAAGATGTTAAAAAGATGGTGAAAGAAGAAAAGGATAAAACGGGCTATGAAATTAAGCAGCCGGGCATGGAATAAAGCCCCCTTTTAATTCTTCTCTAGTCTTAGCGTTTCGCTAATACTCTATCCTCTATCTCCATAGTTTCAAAAGTAGCAGGAGACAATGACTTATAGGTAATTAAAGGTCCAAGCGAGACGCTTGGACTAGGATAGGAAATCTGTCAGGCTTCTTAACCTGACAGATTTTAAAAATGATTGATCAAGGGAAAATTCCCATATCAGTATAACTAACCGCTATTCTATCAATAGCTAAAATGAAAGCGGCTGTTCTCAAACTTTTAATCTTCTTATCTTTTCGTTTTTGGTTCATGTCATGATAAGCAGTCACCATGGTTTCTTCCAATCCTGAAATTACCAAATCACGCTCACTTGCTCCTTTAATAATCGCATCTCTTTGTTCTTGATTAAAGGCATCACCGGTAGCATTCTCTATGCTATCTACCAAAAACTTGTATTTTTCCATATCATAACGCTTCTCTAATTTACCAAAAGAAACTCTGGACAAGTTTTTCAGCCATTCAAAATAGGATACTGTAACACCACCAGCATTCAAATACATATCAGGAATCACCATGATTCCTTTTTCCAAAAGTATTTTTTCTGCTTCCTTCGTGATAGGGCCATTGGCAGCCTCTCCAATAATTTTGGCTTGAATTCTCGGAGCATTTTCGCTTGTAATTTGATTTTCCAATGCAGCAGGCACTAATACATCACAAGTATTTTCTAATAGATCTATTGAGTTTTCCACAAACTTCCCTTTTCCATAGCCCTTAAAAGTTTTGTTTTCAACTTGATACTTCTTTAAATCTTCAATATCAATACCATCTTCGTTCCAAATACCGCCATTCCATTCTGCCACGCCAATTACCTTGGCGCCCGCTTCTGTCAAGTATTTTGCAGAGTAAAATCCTACATTACCGAGTCCTTGAATGATGATTTTCTTGTCTTTTAGCCCAGTGGTTAGACCTAATTCTTTCATGTCCTCTTCTACGCTAACGGCTTCACGAATTCCGATATAAACCCCCATACCCGTTGCTTCAGTTCTGCCTTCAATTCCGTGTTGAGAAAGTGGCTTTCCTGTTACACAAGCCTTAGCATTAATGGCTTCCGGATTAAAAGCTTCATAAGTATCCACGATCCAAGCCATTTCCCTAGCGCCAGTTCCATAATCAGGAGCTGGAACATCAATTGCGGGGCCTATAAATTTCTTTTTGATTAGTTCTGAAGTATATCTTCTGGTAATTTTTTCTAGCTGACGAGTATTGTGCTTTAGGGGGTCAATGTTTACACCGCCTTTGGCACCACCGAAAGGAATATTAACCATTGCACATTTATAAGTCATTAGAGCAGATAATCCCATTACTTCCTGCTCATTTACCATTTCACTGAATCGGATACCGCCCTTGGTTGGAAGCTTGTGATGAGAGTGTTGGACTCTGTAGCCTTTCACTACCTGATAAGAACCATCTTCCATGCGAATAGGGAAATGAAATTTATAAATACTGTTGCATTGTTTGATTTGGTCTAATAAACCAGGATGTAATTCCATGTGCTGTGCAGCATCATCTACGAAACTACAAACATCTTCAAACAGGCTATACTCTTCATTGTGTGCCATAGTAAGCTTATATTTTTTAGTTTAATTTATTGTTAATGAATTGCAGCTAAATATTCTTTCTTTAAGATTGGACAGATTTTATAGCGTTCTTCTTTAGTATCATCGTAAACGGCTTCCAAAAGTTCATAAACTTTTTCAACACCAATTTTATCACACCATTCGAATGGCCCAAATGGATAGTTGGTACCTAGCTTCATACCTAAATCAATGTCTTTTCTTTCTGCTGTACCTTCCTGCACGGTATAATAAGCCTCATTAATAATCATACAAATAATCCTAGGCGTTACCATTCCAACTCGGTCTTCAACTATTTCAAAATCGGTTCCTAATTTCCCACAGAGCAGATTTAATTTCTCTTTTTCCTTCTCGTCTTGAAGTGTGCATTCCAAGACGCTTCTATTAATAAAGGAAGGAAGGCCATTGAATCCAAATACTGTGTTTTGGGTTTTCTCTTGGAATAAGGTCAAATTTCCAAAACAACTCATCGCCATATTAGTGAAGATGGTCAAATCAGGACGTTGCTCATAAAAATCCAGTGCTTCGGGTTCTTCTGCTACGAAGAAATCAAAAACTACATCTGCTTCAAAAAAAGCTTCCTTAGTGATCTCTGTTAAATCGTCAAAAGAAATGATTTGGTGTTTTTCTCCAAATTTTGCTGTGATTTCCTCTTGGTTTTTCGGGTCTCCAACAACAAGTATGTTCATAATTTGTTAGTTTTGAACCAAAGTTAAGGAACTAATCATAAAAAGCGAGATGAGTAAACAAATCATTCAAACAAAAGAAGCACCAGCTCCCATCGGGCCGTATAATCAGGCGATTTTAGCGGGTGGAACGCTATACGTTTCAGGGCAAATAGCTTTGGATGCACAAAGCGGGGAATTGATTAATGAGAATATTACAGAAGAGACACATCAAGTGATGAAAAACCTAGAAGCAATCCTTTCAGAAGCAGGAATGGGTTTTTCGGATGTGGTAAAGTGCAGTATTTTCGTAAAGGACATGGGTAATTTTGCTACAATAAATGAAGCTTACGGCATGTATTTTAAAGAAAACCCACCAGCAAGAGAAACGGTTGAAGTAGCACGTTTACCCAAAGACGTGAATGTGGAAATCAGCTGCATAGCCATAAAGTAATGCAATTATGGCCAGCTAAAACGGAAATGTTTCTGAGCCCACATGGGCAGCATGAAATAATTAGACGTATGGAGCTGGCCGTAAAGCCGGTAAAGTTCCAATCTTTTTCAAATAGATCTTTAGGAGAAATTGAGGAGGAAGCTTTCCTTTTTAATGGTAAGGTTGGATCCAACGGTTTTGCAATTTCTAAAATTGTTAGTAGACCCAATAATTTTTTGCCCTTGATTAAAGGAAGAATAGAAGGAGGTGAAAGTGGCAGTTTAGTTCATTTAGAGTTCAGTTTATTCCCTAGCATCAAATACTTTTTGCTTTTCTGGATAATGTTGATGCTTTTGTTTTCAATTATTTCTATAGTTCAAGAAGATGATTTATTGACCATAATCTTTCCTCTTGTTATCTTGCTAGCAAGTTATGCCTTAATCATTTCTCGTTTTAATGATGCCTATCAAAAAAGCCGAAAGGAATTAATGCGCTTAATTGGTTAAAACAATAATATACTCATGAAAAACTTGATCCGTTTGGAGGAGGCAGCAATGTTTGCTTTATCCATTTTACTTTTCGCTAATCTACCATTCGCATGGTGGTGGTTTCCTGTCTTAATTCTAGCTCCAGATCTCGGAATGATTGGATACGCTTTTAATGATAAAATAGGGGCTTATTCCTATAATATTTTTCACCATAAAGGAATTGCCATTTTAATTTACGCCCTAGGCTGGGTGTTAAGCAATGATTATTTATTGTTTTCTGGAATTCTATTGTTCGGTCATGCCAGTTTGGATAGAATATTTGGCTACGGTTTAAAATACGAGAAAGGCTTTAAGTTTACGCATTTGGGGGAGATTGGCAAATGAAGAAAGCAGGGTCAGCTAAGACGATTTGTCACTTCTTTTAACAATATTTCAAGTAATAATCTCTTGTTATTATGGCTTTTATAACAAAAGATAAAACTTATTCAACTAAGACAAAAATTTAAGAATGCAGTTGATTTTGTAAAAGTTTAACTGAAGGCTTTAGAACTTGCTAAAGCTTCTGAGCTCGTGATTTAGAATAAAATTGAACATCATCAATTTCTATAAGTTAAATAACTGAAACAAAGAGGGTAGATTGATGATGAATAATTTTCCGAAAGTAGTTATAATATTAAGTATATCAATTTTAGCTGCATGCAGCACTGAAAAGCAATCCAAACAGCAAAAACAGGTGATTCAGTATGACACGATAAAAGTAACTGCCACGGCTTACAATTCTATTGAGGCACAAACTAAGAAGGGAAACCCAGCGCTAGCAGCTTGGGGAGATACCTTGGAACCAGGCATGAAAGCCATTGCGATTTCCAGAGATTTCCTGAAAGAAGATTTATTAGAGCATAATTCAGTGGTTAAGATCGAAGGCCTAGACAGCACTTATACTGTTTTAGACAAGATGAATAAAAGATGGACCCGCAAAATTGATATTTATATGGGACTTGATGAGGAAGCTGCAAGAAATTGGGGTAAGCAAGAAGTTGAGCTCTATATTCCTGTTGATACTGTGGAAATGGAATAGGTACGAGCTGGTACCAGCTAGGAAACTCGCACCAGCTGGGGAAGTTCGCACCCAATGCCGTTAAGTTAAGAAAAACTGCTCTAGTTTAATACTTTTACACCAGTATGAGACTTCAAAAATGAATACAAATCGCTATTCAAAAAAACCTGAAGCATTTATTGAATAATTGGAGACAAAGAAACTTTTGCAGTCTTATTATCCAGCGCCAGAGGCGCAAGTAACCATCACCATCCAGAGGATGGCGATAGAAAAATAATTTCCTTCCGCTAGCCTCCGGCTAGTGGAAATTACTACCGCCTCTGGCGGATTTTATTAATTTTCTATTAAGATATAATTAAACTGAAATGTCAGGCATGAGTAAAAACAGATGCCCGAGATATAATAAAATCCTTAACTTAACGACATTGAGCTCGCACCAGCAAGGGAAGCTCCAGCTGGGTATTTCTTACCAGCTAGAGCTGGAAAGCTTGCTCAGCTGGTTTCCCGATCATCTGTTACTGAATAGCCGCCATCAAAGTATTTAGAGTATGATTGTTGTTTGTAAAACTAAAATTCAACTGCTTTTCCGAATTCAGAATTAAAATGATAAATTGACTCTTCTAAACGGACAGTAAATTGAATAATATGAAAGAAGCCTCTGCAATAGTAAACAGTCCGCTGGAAAAGCAATCAGCTGTATTTCA
Organism: Marivirga tractuosa DSM 4126; assembly: GCF_000183425.1. Taxonomy (NCBI): domain Bacteria; kingdom Pseudomonadati; phylum Bacteroidota; class Cytophagia; order Cytophagales; family Marivirgaceae; genus Marivirga; species Marivirga tractuosa. The sequence goes on along the minus strand of NC_014759.1, from coordinate 2,637,756 downwards.
AGCACAAAAATCATTTTTCAATAATCAAGAAACCAAAAGTTACGACTTTAGGAAAGCGCAATTATTGCGATTGAAGGAAATGATAAAAGCTAATGAGCAGGACATCATGTCGGCATTGGCTAAAGATTTTGGCAAGCCAAACTTTGAGACTTACGTGACGGAAATCGGCTTTTTGTATGATGAAATCAATTACACTTTAAAGCATCTGAAGTCTTGGATGAAGCCTAAAAAGGTGGGTACTGGACTAGTTCATTTTCCTTCAAAAAGCAAGATTATTTATGAACCCAAAGGGGTGACCTTAATTATAGGGCCCTGGAATTATCCTTTTCAATTATTATTAGCCCCAGTAGTTGCTTCCATCGCAGCAGGGAATACCTGCATTATTAAACCGCCTGAAGAAACGCCTCATATCTCAAATTTAGTTGCGAAATTATTCCCTCAATATTTCAATGAAGAGTTTTTAGCAGTAATCATGGGGGAGGGAAAAGTTGTGGTGCCAGAGCTTATGCAAAACCACCGTTTTGACCATGTTTTCTTTACAGGCAGTGTTCCAGTAGGAAGAATTATTGCGAAAATGGCAGCAGAACAATTAGTTCCGGCCACTCTGGAATTGGGAGGTAAGTCACCGGCCATTATAGATGAAAAAACCAATTTAACGGTAGCGGCCAGAAGAATAACTTTTGGTAAATTAATTAATGCAGGCCAGACCTGTGTAGCGCCTGACTACTTATTAATAAATGAAAAAATAAAGGATGCGTTCGTAGATGAGTTGCGGGCTACTATTATGGAGTTTTATGGCATCTCACCAACAGAAAGTAAGGATTTAGCTCAAATCGTCAATCAAAAAAGGTATGATAAATTAAAGACTTACTTGAAAGAAGGGAAAATTGTTTTTGGAGGGGCTTTTGATGATGAAAAAAGGAAAATAGAACCGACTATTATTGAAGGAATTACAGAGAAGGATTCCTTATTTCAGGAAGAGGTTTTCGGGCCGATTTTACCTGTTTTTACTTATAAAACGAATGAGGAAGCATTGGAGTTTATTCAAAAAAATCCTGATCCACTGGCTTTTTATATTTTCACTTCTAATAAAAAAACAGAGAATTATTTCTTGGATAGGGTCAGGTTTGGCGGTGGTTCCGTGAACAATACCATTGTTCATTTAGCAAATCCTGAATTGCCTTTTGGTGGGGTAGGCAATAGTGGAAATGGTAGTTATCATGGAAGGGCAGGCTTTCTGGCGTTTTCTAATGAAAAGTCCATTTTGAAATCGGGCACCTGGTTTGATTTAAGGAAAAAATATCCGCCTTTCGATCAAAATAGTATGAAGATGATTCGGTTTTTGATGAAGTAGGCCTATACCCTTCTATTCACTAAGAACACCCCCTTCACCCCCCTCAAGGGGGGATTCTCACAGAAGTACTTTTGTATTTTAATTCGAAAGCTAAATGCTTTTCTGAATTATATTAGAAGGGAAAATCTATGATTAATAATGATGAAAGTTATTGTTCACTGCTATATTTAATCCATGAGATTGTCCAGCCAGCTGGCGGGGACCATAGGGGTGTTTCTTGAAATTGAGAGGAGAAGAAAGTCGCACAGAAATATTTATTTTTTTTAAATTTGATATTGTACTGATATAATCTAATTAGACTTGTATTAAAATTAAAAATTTATTCTGTTTTGACCAAAAATAAAATCATCCCCTATAAACCTTATCTTAAAGAATTAGCTAGAGAGTTAAAGAAAAATAGTACCCTATCTGAAATATTGCTATGGGAGCAAATTAAAGGAAGAAAACTAGGCTTTCAGTTTCATAGACAGGTTCCAATAGATCATTATATTGTAGATTTTTATTGTCACTAATTAATGTTGGCAATTGAGATAGATGGGTCTTCGCATGATAATGAAGATACTGTTAAGTATGACCAAAAGAGGCAAAAAAGGCTGGAGAAATTTGGCGTTAGATTCTTAAGATTTGATGATTTAGATGTTAAACGTCAAATTGAATCAATATTGAAGTCAATTGAGGATTGTATTGAAAAGCTGTCTTTGGGTTAAAGACACCCCCCTTCGCCCCCCTCAAGGGGGGAGTCGCTCGGAATTACCTTTGTATTCTAATTTGAAAGCTAAATGCTTTTCTAAATTTTTTAGAATGGAAAATCAATGAACAATAGTGAGGAAGGTAATGTTTACTGCTAAATAAAATCAGTGAGGAATATCCCCTTGAGGGGATTATAGGGGTGTTGCTTGAAGGACTGCAGCGGTATTGAATACACTACTGAAAAATAATCTTTTTGGCTTTTTCTTCGCCTTGGTAGCGGATACGGAGGAAGTAGATGCCAGGCTTGAGGTTTTCTCTGTCTAGTTGGATTTCGTTATAGCCAGCTTCCAAATCATAGGAATAGACTTTAACGTTTTGTCCATTGCTTTGCTCTAAGCTTAGCGTGACATTGGCATTTTCAGGAAGGATCATGGGAAGGGTAAAGTTGGTGACTACCGGATTTGGATAAATTTCCATGATATTTAATCCGCTTTCTATATTGGTGCATACTCTATTGTTGCTTTCGTTGCGTTCATCCGATGCCGCAGACTGCGGAATTGCTCGAATACAAATTTTGGCTAAGCCTCTGATTTGTTCTTCCGTCAGCTTTATGCTCAAGGCCACATTTCGATTTCTCTCTGTCAATAAGGGCTCTTCTATGGTTTCAGTAACCGAATAGCTGCCTAAATCAATCTCTAGGTCCAGTCTTTCTGGCACCAAGGTTCCTTTGTTGCTGATATTTAATACAAAACTTGTGAAATCGTCATCTTGCGTAATGCTTAAATTACTTAGCGCAATATCCAAATTTGGCTCTCGTATTCTGATTTGCTCAAAATGCGAATCTGTACAGCCTGCCTCATTGGTTAGGATTAAGCCTAGTAGGTAGGTGCCGGTTTGGGTGATGGTGTGGTTGAGTGCTGGAGTCGTGGAGATGGTATCGCCATTTAGGGTCCAAAGCCCCTCAATCCCCAAAGGGGAAGTTGAAAGCCCCTTAGTCCCCAAAGGGGAAACTGGGACAGTGCGGTTAGCCATTTTTGTAGCTTGTTCGTCTTGATACTTGATACTTGATACTTGATACTCCTCGGCATTGAGGCTGAGGGTGTAGGGATAGGCGGCTAGGGTTTGTTCGAGTTCGAAAAAGGCTTCTGGTGATGGGGAAACGGTAATGGTTTTTTCGATGCTTTGGATACAACCATTTTGGGTTTCTACCTGAAGACCGAGGAGAAAGTCTCCGCTATTCTGAAAGCTGTACTGCGGCCGGAAATCGGTGGAAATCACGTCCCCGTTAATGCTCCAGTTATAATTTTTCAAAATATTCCCTTTTAAATCCGTTAAATTTTCAAAAGTAATGGCCGCGTTTGCACAAATGCTCCCTACTTGAAAATCAGGGGTTGGTAGTGGCAATATTTCAATGCTTTCCGTTATGGAATTGCTGCATAGGTTTTCATTCTGCTGTCGGTAGCGCAATTGATAAGTGCCGGGATTTTCAAATGCGTAAGAGAAATTTTCAGACTGAGCCGTAAAGACTACAGCTCCGGTCTCATCTTGTAGTTCCCAGAAATGGGCAATAATGTTATCTGTATTTTGAGGGCTAAACAAAATGGCATTGCTGAGGCAATTGTCTTCATAAGTGAAGGCTGGCTGCGGAAGGGCTTGCACGGCTACCGTTTGCGTGCCCGATGTGGTACAGCCATCTGCTGTGGTGACTTGTAAACGTACTTGATAATTACCCGCAGCTGGAAAAGCAAATTGCGGATTGGCTGAAGTGGATACATCAGAAGTGGTTCCTGCAACGCCAAAATCCCAGAGGTAATCGGTGACATTGGATTGCTGTAAAGTAACCTGCTCATTGAATTGCACGGCCTGATTAGCACAAGCTACTTCCGATTGAAAAGCTACGGTGGCTACCGGATGAACGACTACTTGCTTTTCGAAGGTATAATCACAACCATTGCTGGTGAAAGCACTGAGCTTTACATTGTAGCTGCCAGCGGAATCGTAACTATGGTTGGGGCTTGTTTGGGTGGACTGCGAGCCATCCCCAAAATTCCATTGGAAACTTTGCAGGAACTCGCCTGTGCTGCTATTTTCAAAATTAACCACCTGACCAAAGCAATCATCATTATAATTAAAATCCACCAAAGGACCAGGGTTTACCGAAATGGTATCGGTTTTCTCTACCAGGCAGCCCGCCATTTCAATTTGAAAATTAATGATGTATTCGCCCTCTTCTGCATAAATATGTTCGGGGTTTTCTTCTGTTGAAGTACTGCCATCTCCAAAATCCCATTGGAAAGAGGCGGTAGTAGGTAAAGAGGTTGTATTTTCAAAAACAACTGGCTTTTGAGAGCAGATAGTGCCTTGTGCACTTGCCTGAAAATCGGGCTGCGGCTCAGCATAAACGCTTATGCTATCTTGAAAAAGATTATTGCAGCCTGCCGTATCGGTTACGGATAGCTCAACTAAATACTCCCCAGCACTGCTAAAAAGGTGGTCGGGATTGGCTTCGGTGGAAGTATTGCCATCCCCAAAATCCCAGCTATAGGAACTTATTTCTTTATTGCTTTCGCTTGAAAACTGAATAGGTGCACCCACACATAAATCCTCTCCTGTAGCAAATACTATCTCTGGAGCTTGGTTTTCTGTTACGGTGATTTCTTTGGTGATGGAAGCGGAATTTCCGTTGGGATGGTAGGCGGTTAGGGTGATGGGGTAGGTGCCGGGTTGGGAGTAGGATGTAACGGGATTCACATCTTCAGATTTGGGTAAACTTGATGAACATTCATCTTCAAAAGAAACCCTATAAAGATTGTTGTTTGAAAATTTTGGAATTAATCCAACCAAACGGATAGAATTTGTTCTATAAAAGTCTATACTCCAAGTTATATTAGAATCATCAATACTTCCGAAATTTCTTCCTATTGGCACATTTAAATAACTATTGCCAAAGTTTAACAAATAAAAATCTCCATCTCTACTTTGAATATAAGAATAATAATTACCAGCAACTTCAAACATATATACCCCTGTTGACCTTTGAAGCGTTAAGTTATTGGGGTTAATTTTTGAAATAGAGGGATTTGAATTCAGTCCATCTGGAAACTCAAGTTTGACTAAATTATTTTGTTGGGCACCGAGTAAAAGTATAAATTTATTTCCTTCTACATTCATTATATCAAAACTAGTCAAATTAGTGACATCAGGAATAAAGATATCTTGTTCTGATTCAATTTCAGTGAGGACTGAATTTTGAAATTTAATAACCTTCAATATCTGACTAGTATAATTAGAAATGACTAAGTAATGTTCAGAATCATTTTCAACTAATTCAACTCTAAAAGGGCCATTCAATGGAGCGCCTGTTATGGGAACCTTTGAAAAGCTAGGCTCATTATCCAGCGAACTACCAAAATTCACATAGAATAATTCTTCATTAAAGAAATCAATTACAAACCCCTGCCAACTATCATTAAGCTTGATAAGGTCGATTGAAACAGGCCCGTTTTGATTAGAATATTTTGAACTTAGTAGGTTATCCGAATCAATACTTTCAAAATCATCAGAAGATTTTAATCTCCTTATTTCTCCACTGCCTCTATTTGGAATAAAAACATATGATTCACTTTCAGAACTAGAAAATATTCGAGATTCATAAGCCTGAGACAATTTATTATCCAATACTAAATTAAAATTGGGATTTAGGCTATCATAATCATTTACACAAAAGACCCATTCAAATGCATCTGCATTTATCGAGGTGTTTTCTATTTCAAATTGTTCCTGTAAACAAACTTCAGAAGGTAAGTTAAAATCTGGAGTCGGGCTTTCTGAGACTTTAACTTCAACAAAGCTTTGTGTTGTAAAAAGGCAATTACTTTCTGCTGTAATCTCTAAATTCACTGAGTATATTCCTTGAGGTAAAGTATAGGTAGCGGTATCCGCTACTTGAGTTTCTCCATCAATTTTCCATTCGTAACTAAGGGTTTGAGTGCTATCAAAATCATTTCTCCAGTCAATACCCAAATTAAATGGAAGGTTTTCTATTGCTTCGGTAGCCATGATGCTATCGACTACTTGCTCAAAAACTTGAATGTTTTGGGTTGTGATATTTTCACAGCCACTGGCATTAGTGACAGTTAAAGCTACTGAGTAAATGCCCCCATTATTATAAGTCATTTGTGGATTTTCGGAGGTGCTGCTTTCTCCATTTCCAAAATCCCACTGGTAACCCGTTATATTCGCCCCCGTGCTTAGATTTGTAAATTGAATCGCCTCTCCCAAGCAATTACTGTCATAAGAAAAATCTACTTCCGGGCCCTCTATTATCTCCAAGGTGGATTGAAAAGTCTGCAAGCAGCCCAATACATTAGCTTCCAAGGTGATGGTTTTAGTGCCAGCACTTTCAAAAATAAAGTCAGGATTTTCTTCCGTACTGCCCCCCTCTCCATTAAAATCCCATGACCAATCTACATTCTCACCAAAATCAAAAGGAGTGGTATTGTTAAAGGCAATGGATTCAAAAGTGCAGTATTCTGTATCTGTCGTGGAGAATTCCGGCTGGGGCTCAGGCAAAATAGTCAAGGTATCATAAAAAATATTGGGACACCCTGCCGCGCTTTCTACTTCCAAACTTATAATATATTCCCCCTCTGTTGCATATTGATGCGTGGGGGAAATAGTAGTATTTGTATTGCCGTCCCCAAAATCCCAGTCATAGATTTTTATATCGTCTTGGGTATCGAAGGAAAAACTAATATTATCAGCTATGCAATAGACAGAGTCTAATATAATTTGACCGATAGGTGCTTTGTCAACTGTAACATTTAATGATTTTGAAATTGTATTAACTTCTCCATTAGAGTTAAACGCATTTAAATTAATGTTTTTTGTGCCTGAAGAATTGTATTTAACAATAGGTTCTACTTCACTAGAATAAACTGGACTAGCACTACAAGGATCATCAAAACTAACTTTAATTGCTAGATTTGAATTAAATTTTGTAAAGAACCCAATAAACCTTGAACTATCATTTTTTATTAGATCAAATGACCAACTGGCATTGGACCCTGTGGCAATACCATAATTAGTAACCGCAGGAACAGACTCTATATCATTGCCAAAATCCAATCTGAAAAACTGTCCACCTCTGTTTATTAGTAAGGCATAAAAATTATCCCCTTCCCTAAAAATTTGTGGCCCAGTAGGTTTAGTATAAGCATCTCCTGTATTTGCTAAATTTTCAATTACAGGATCTGAATTTAGTGAAGAATTAAATTTTAATTTAATTAGAGTGTTCCCACTTGATTGACCAAGCAACATCAGCCAGTTATTGGGATTGTATTTTATAATATCAAATGAGGAAAGGCCACCAGCTCCTGGTATTGTATATTCATTTTCAACAACTGTTGTTAGTAAGTCTGAGTTTTCTAATACAATTTTTGACAGCTTAGCGGTTCCGAAATTACTTAAAAACAAAAATGTAGAGTCATTTCCGTCTTCAATGTGGATCCTGGTCGCACCATCTAATGCAATGGTATTCAATTGCAATTCTTCAATGCTGGGTGCAGCATTTAGGTTGTTCCCAAAATCCAATATAAACACTTTATCTAAAGAAAAATCAGAAGCAAAACCTATCCATTTGTTGTTAATATGTTTTATATCTATTGAAATAGGTTCTTGAAAATAAGAATTAATGTTTTCAACATTATTTTCTGAATATATAGTGTTAAAATCATTTGATACATGGTACCTTCTAATTGTATTGCCATTACGGTTAGGGATGAAAACGAAAGAACTTGTATCACTTTGAATGATTCGTGCCTCAAATGGCAATGACAGTCCCGAACTGGAAAAAGAATCAAAACTAGGGGTTAAAGTAGAAAAGTCCTCAAAACAAAAATCCCATTCATAGTTATCAGCATTAACTGAGGTATTCTCTAATTGAAATTGTTGCTCTAAGCAAACCTCAGATGGTAAATTAAAATCCGCAGAGACCTGAGCAAATAATTGATAAGGTATTAGAGTGCATAAAATCAATATGTATATTCCTTTAATCAATTTAATATTTGTTTATATACTTGACTTACTTTTTCTATACTTCTGATTTCAATTCCATTTCTTATTATTTCCTGAGAGGAAAAATCCATTAAATTATTAAATATATTTTGCTCATTTCCATCTAAGATAACTCCTAATTTTTTCTCTTCTATCCAATGCATTTCATCTCCCAAATTTTGAGTTATATAAGCTGCTAAACCACAAGCCCAATATTCTCCAATTTTTACGGGGCTTAAATACTGACTAACTATATTAATTTTATATAGTGCAAAAGCAAAATCAGCAGCATTCAAATAATTGTTTACCTCATTATAAGAGACGAATTTTATATATATTCGGTTGGAAGGTAAATTATATTGAGATATCATTTCATTCAGCCAATTTGAATCTGTATTAGTCAAAAGCAATAAATGAAAGTCTTTAATTTCCTCAAAAGCTTTGCTGAAAATTTGAAAAGCTTTCTCTTCTAAATATAAGCCGCCAAACTTTCCAGCATATACCCCTACCACTGCATTATCAGGAATATTTAATTCTAATCTAATTTTTTTCCTTAATCCTATATCTTTATAAAAAATATTTTGGTCAACCGCACAGGGGGCTACAAAAATTTTACCTTTATTAACTCCTTCCTCTATTAAACAATTTCGATAATTCTCTGCTACCGTGATTACAGCTTTGGCATATTTTTTTTGCTGTGCTTCCCAATGCTTTTGAAATAAATATTTTAAACCATAACTTTTCCATTGTCCAGCAGCTTTCATATAATCAGCATGTGGCTCAAAAGATTCCACTACAAAAGGAATTTTATTTTTTTTGGTTGCCAAAAAAGCTAACGAGCCAGCTGGTGCACCTCGGCTAATGATCAAATTAATTTTATGTTTAACGCATAACCGCTGAATTAATTTAGGGAAATGAATAAAGTCGTAGATTTTATTCAGATGATTAAAAGATAGATTTTTAGAATATAAAGGACTGTAGTCAATATCTAAATTTGAAATTTTTTTAAGATTTTCTTCCGTAATTTCCTCTCTTTGTGTGTTACAAAAATGTAAATATTCCACACTTTGGATTTTTTTAAGAATTTTTAAATGAGGAAAAATAGTTGAATGGGTTAAACCATCATCCAAATTCCAGTAGCCTAAAAAAAGTATTTTATAAGTCAAATTAAATTTCTTGAATTTAGATATAATAATTTATAGCCAAACTTTAAAAGCATCTTTAAAATATTTCTTACGGAGGTAAGACAGAGCCATAGCTCTTTTATAACGTGTTTGATAAATTCTTAAATCCGTATCATTTACTTCTAGCCAATGTTTTATTTGATTTTCAATATATCGGTATCCAGCCTCTAATCCCTTTAAATTCTTCATCGCTGAATCAGGAGTATTTCTATAATACAATATTGTTTCATTAGTATAAGCATAATTTCCCCCACTTTTCGTTAATTCCATCAGGAATAATAAATCCTCAGAATGAGTAATATTTTCATGAAATCTATAATTTATTTCATGTTTCCTCCTAATCATCCAAGTAAGTCCTAAAAAACTATTCCCTTCAAGCCGCACTAAATCTGTAAAAGGATTACCTTTTAAGTTTGGGTTCCAAGTTTGTATAATTTGCCTCATACTTTGGTCAAATTTTTTTACTTCTCCATCAACAAACATTAATAAGGGATGTCTTCTAAGAAGATTATATCTAGATCTTAAACTATGAACTGGAAACGCATCATCTGCATCAAGAAAGCAAAAATAATCTCCTCTCATATTAGCTAAACCAAGATTTCTTGCAGAGCTAACTCCATTGTTAGGCTGTTCAAAGTATCGGATTCTAGAATCTTGAAAACTAGATACAATTAATTTTGATTTGTCAGTACTGCCATCATTAATTATGATTAGTTCCCAATTTCTATATGATTGATCTAAAACAGATTTAATCGAATTTTCTAAATAATTTTCTGCATTATATACAGGCATAATTATCGAAACTAGATTCCTCAAATCATATAGATTTTATGCTTTCGCTAATCCTTTCCAATTGCTTGAAATAAGAGTTAGATTCAGCAATTACTTTTCTTTTATCTTGATCTTCTTTGCTGTTAAACTCATCCAAATTCTCAATTAATTTTTTGAAATTTTCCAAAAACTCTTTTTGTGTTTTAGACATTAATATTAAACCATTTTCATATAGCAGGTCATACTCCGCCATCCATGTCGAAGAAATAATTTTTCCAGAAGCTAAATATTCCATTATTTTATGTGGTGTAGCGTAGTTTGATGAATAAGATCCATCATATAAACTCAAAAGTATATCAGCGCTATTTAAATATAAGCCAATTTCAGTAGAGAAAATTCTTCCTATTAAGTAAATGTTGTTTTGTTCAGTAATATTAAATTTATTTTCGTTTTGATCTATTCCATCACCCACTAATATGAAATCAACATTGACATTCTTATTTACTACCATATTCAATAACTCCCAATCAATATGCTTCATTGCTAAATTACCCATATAGAGTGCTTTGATTCTATTTTTACCTGGTAGGATTACTTTTTCTGAACTTTGTGTAAATTCTTGGACCCCATGAGGAATTAATATTGTATTTTTATTAAAGCATTTCAACCTATCCACAATTTCTTTTTTCACCCCAATACATAAATCAGCTGATTTTGCTGCAATTTTAGTGTTAAAATCCTGATTCAAATCTACTATATGAGAGATAGAATAAATTTCTTTCGGTAAAGAGTCAAAATCGTAAAAAACAGAATTGTCAAAAGACCAAACCAAATCAAATTTAACATTAGCAGCCTTCTCCAATTTTTTGAATTTTTGTCCGATAAAGTATTTTCGAATTATCCTTGGTAAAAACCTTAACCCCTTGATAAATCCTTTATAATCAATGGTGAATAGATTTTCATAAGTAGTTTTATTCACCGATATAGAACTTATCTCTTTAGGGGGATTTAAAAAATAAACTTTATTATTGCTTTTTGCCAAATGCGTAGCATAGTGATGTTTAGAAACAAAAATATGATCCCATGATTCAGGGGAGATTAATAGAATATTTTTATTACTTAAGTTCATGATAGATCATTATTCCTATCACCAGTTGCATTTTTTCTATTACCAATAAAATCTATGAAATTTTGATTTATATTTAAACCCAAAGTTTTGGCAATATCGAGTATCTTCTTTCTACTGTTCAGTTCACTATAATCTAAATGAATATACTTATACTCTGGGAAGTCTGTCTGAAATTTAATTGCTCTTGCATTTAATTCAACCACGTACCATCTAAGAAACTTTAACTCGGTATTCCTTAAAATACTTGGCTTTTTTATTTGAATTTTAAAGAATTTATGAGCCCAATAAATACAATAATAAATAAATTTGTGAATGTGAAAGACTAAAAACGAATGCCTTACAAATTTTTTTGGAGATATTATTGGATTTTTACAGGTAGGAAGAATTATCCAATTTCTTCCAACAACATTATAAGGTGAAACATTGTTTTTAATAAAACTTAATGCTACCTCCTTTGGATTTCTTTTCAATATTATTATTGCAACTTCTTCAGGAGTTAAAAATTTATTTGTAAACCACCCAAATCCTTTTATAAAAGTATGGTTAGCTTCGAAATATTTAGCCTTTGTTTTACTTTTTATAATGGTTTCAAATTTAATATTTAAAGCTGCATTAAAATCATAATTCCCACCATTTAAATATTTATAAATGAAATCTCCATTCATTACTGGCTTTGGTTCATGAAAGGAATTGCAATTGTAGGACTCGTTAAATAGGTGAGATAAATAATTAGATCCGGATCTACCAGAGTTGATACAAAATATAAATTTAATAGCCATACATTAACTTCTCTACTTTAAGTATCTCGTCTTGATTGATTAAAATATTTTGATTTTTATCAACATTACTTATTTCAACTAAGTGGTGGGAATTATTTTCTCCAATCTGACTAATCTGCCTTAATTGATATAAGGTACTTGAATTTCTTCCTTTTGGAAAGAGCTCTATAACTTTGCAATTACTTGAATAAATTAAATTAGACAATGAAGCACCATGGATTGCAATAACTAAAGATGCGTTTTTAAAATAAAATATTTGATCGGAAATGCACATCCTACTTAGTACAAGTTTTTTAATTTTAAAATGATTAAAATGTTCCATGAATTCACTCTCGTTTATTAAAACACGATTTGAATCTGCTCTTGATAAGTAAATTATTTTGCTAATATTTAAATTGGGGTTATTAGATAATAGAAACTTTTCAGCCATCTTTCTCAAATAGTATTTTGAGTAAATATGTTTATTCCAATAGCCATCCAATAATTTCTCATACACAAACTTATTATTAGAATAATATAAGTTTTGAACCATCACGTTATTTTGGAAATATTTAATTTCGCTATCCTGTATTCCAATTAAGCTTAAGTATTGTTCTATAAAAGGATTTCTATTGTTTATTAGCAATTTTATTTCAGGTTTCTTTTTTCTCAAAATCATGTAGTCAAGTATCTTAGGCAAGACTTCTATTAAAAAATGAAAGAAATTGTAATTAAATAATCCCGAAAGATGAAAATAAATACCAGAAAGTATTTTAGGTTTAATTATGATTGATTTGAAGTAAGGCTTAATAAGCCCTGATTTTTTTATATATCCTTTTGAATTATAGATTGTATCACATAGAACTTTCCCATTTATAACAATCACTCCTGTCTCATTAAAAACTGTTGCTTTGGGTAAAAACAGAACCCAATGATTTAATTTAAAAACCTTATTTAAGAATGAAAAGTCGAAATTATGATTTTCTGAATTATAATCTTTAGTGTAGGAACTATTATAATATATAGTTTCTTTAAAACTATAATCCCAATCATATAAATACTTGTTAATGGATTTTAAAGTGAATTTTTTATCAATAAGATAAACTAAAAACTCAATCAACAGCCCTTTAATCATTAATTTTATTCCTAACTAGAGATTCTAAAACTTTTGAATACTTGTCTCCTATGGTCTTTGCTGAAAATTGATTAACAGAAATACTGTTAAATTTAAATGACGCTAGTTCAAAAGCCTTTTCCCATGCATCTAATGTATTTTTCGATAATAAAAAACCATTACTCTTGATAACTTCTGGAATACCCCCTGAATTTGGAGCAACTACAAATGCACCACAAGCAATGGCCTCAGCACATACTACAGAAAAAGTTTCATAATCAGTTGGATGAAGAAATGCTTTACATTTTCTCATATAATTTGCGATTTGACTAGAGTTCAGCTTTTCTACAAATTTTATTTTACTTTCAAGATTATTTGAGCTCACATATTGTTTCATTTCATTCCATAATGAACCATATCCACCAATTATTAATTGGTGATCATTTACATATGAAGAGTTAATAAATGCTTTCATGGCAAGTAGTGGAGTTTTAGGTGATTTCCATTGACTCACCATAAAATAGAAATTTTCTTTTGTATTGTTTCCAGGATAGAATATATTTTCGTCAACAACATTAGGTATCAAAAATGAGGGAAAATCCGAATTTGCAAATTGTTTGATATCATTTGCTAAAGCTTTTGAAACTGTAATTACTGGTAATTTTTGACTAAATATCTTTTTTATTCTTGGGAGATTTTTATTCACCCCAAAATTATAATGATAAGCACTCCAATGTTCTGTAATGACGATTGGCTTTTTTATAAAGCGCTTAATCCAATGCCAATAAGTAAGCATAGGATAGGCAATGTGAAAATTTATAACATCAAATTCTTTACTTTTCCTCTTAATTAAAAGAATATAAACCAAAAAAGAAAAGTGAATAACTTCATAAATAAACCACTTTTCAAAAGGTATTTGAATTAGATATTGTGATAAGTATTTAGTTTTATTTTTTATAACTCTAAACCTTTCATGTTTAAATAATTCAAAATGAATAACTCTATTTTCAGTTTTTACAGATAATGCATCAATATGTTCTTTTATCCATTTAGCTTCATATTTATTAAATTGGTTAGGATACCAATTAGTTATATGAAGAATTTTCATATTTTAAATATTGATTTTCTCAGGCAATATTGAATTGTTCTCCAGTTTTCAAATTTAAATGGCTCTTTTCTAATTGCAATTAGCATATAATCTATAGCGGTTCTATTCATCTTAACATACATGAAAAAAGATGCCATTTTCCTTAAATGAAGAGTTTTATCCTTTACATATGGTTTGGAAAACTCCTCTTCTTTTGCTTTTATTAGACTCCAATCCTGCCTTTGTAACGCATCTAAACCAATTTCTTTCCTTTCACTAGCTAGAAATTTGGTTATATCTTGGGTAATTAATTTTTTGTAACTTTTTACCTCTTTTGATATAGAATCCGGCACATTTCTGTAGTAGGATAATACTTCTGTAATATTAGTAGTTTTGTAATTTTCTATAATCCTTAGTGCCAAATCGTAATCCATATTATTTTGAAAATACGGTCTGTAAATCTCACCTAAATTTTCAATAACCTCTCTTTTTATGAAGAGGGAAGGATCTCCATCCGTATTATCATGAGCCATTAATTCCTGTATTTCCTCAAATTGAACAGATTTTCTTCTATATAAATTTAGATGTTTTCCTTTTTCTGATATTCTTTGAATTTCATGCCCACAAGCATAAATACTTTTGTCTTTCTTAAATTTATCTATGATTTTCTCAAATCTATCACAGCTACTTAAATCATCCGCATCATGTATTGTTATAATTTGACCTTTAGATTGCTTAAACAACCAATTAGTTGTCTTAGGTTTTTTTAAATTAACTTCATTTTTAAACACCGTGATTCTACTGTCTTCAAATGAATTAGCAATATGATATGTTTTATCTGTGGATGCATCATCACATATTAGTAATTCCCAATTTTGGTGCGTTTGATCTAAAATAGAATTTATAGCTTCGGCTAAATATTTTTCAGTATTATAGGCCGGCATTAAAACACTGATTAACATTTAGATATAATTTAATTTCTTAAGTAAGTCCAAAAAACTTTTATCACTATAGGCTTCAGCTATTAACTTTTCGTGTTCGGGATTCTTCCACTTCAATAGTGCATCTTTATAAATTTTATTTACTGCTCCACCATGAAAAGAATGCATATTTTTCACATCAGAATGTTGATCATAATTCAACATCTTTTCATCAAATGGTATATTTAAAAATTCACAAAGTTGAATGCTTGCGTTCTTTGTTTGATTTATTAAATCTTCATATTTGATGGTCATAATATTTGGATCGTTTTTATATTTCAATCCTTTATTAACATCATATATCCATCTCTCTTTGCTCAACCAGTAATTTTTAGTGAGAGGATGTTTAGATGTAATTACTGCTCTACCATCCCTTACAATATGAATTATTTTAACATTAGGATAAGTTTGTAATATACTTTTTATAAACCTGATGTTCCTTGGAGATTTCTCACACCAGTACATTGCTGATTTTTTAATAGGAATTTTGCCTGTGTATGGTAATAATTTTCTAAAATTATTTATTAAAGTTAATAATTTGCCATATTTTATTTCATGCATTAACACTTCGGTTTCTTTATTAAAACCAAATACATTTGAATGGGAAGATATTATGGATAATAAAAGGGAAGTGCCAGACCGACCACACCCTACTATAATAATTGGGTTGAAATATATTTTAGCAAATTTCAATACATTTAAGTAGTTGAATTTTCTTAATGATTTAAACCATAAAATATTATCTTCTAAATTCATTTAATGGATAATACTAATAGATTTTTAAAATTTGAGAAAGAAGGAGTATTAATTATACTCTTTAGAGCTGCTAAGATTGCTTTTCTTTTGAAACCCTTATGATAAAGATAATTACTAAATTCCCTATAGACTTGTCCATAATTTACGTTACTAAGAAGTTTGTCTACATATTTTTCTAATAAATAATCTTCTCCTCGCATTAAAAAATCAGAACCTTCTGTTATTCTTTGATTTGCTAAGAATATTCGGATCTTTGGACCAATAAATCTTTCAAGTGATAATTGATTTATATTGTTAGTGAGTGAATTTGCATGAACTCTATAATTATATAAAGGACGGTCAATATTTGTCGCCTTATATTTTTCAACAACTCTGGCACAAAAATCAATATCTTCTCCCCATTTAAAGTATCTATAAAAACCCCCAATCTCATTTATTATTTCTTGTTTGAAAACAATTGTTGGTCCGTGAAATTGACTTGTTTTTGGCAACTTTTCTTTTATTAAAGAATAATTCGTGGGTTGGTGAATAATTTCTTTATTTCTTCTATTATGCTCATAAAATGAAGTCCCACAAAGATAAAAATCATGATTACCCTCTAAAAAAGAAACTTGATATTCAAATCGATCTGGCTCTGACCAATCATCAGCATCATGAACCGTTAAATATTTACTGTTACAATATTTGAGTAAATCATTTACTGTTTTTACTTTCCCTTTATTCGCTTCATTTCGATAAATTTGAATTCGAGAATCAAGTTTTTCAAATCTTTTTATTAGCTCCCAACTATTGTCATGGCTCGCATCATCACAAACATGTAATTTCCAATTTTGAAAAGTTTGATTGATAAGTGACTGGATTGCTTGCTCCAAATATCTTTCAGCATTATAAACTGGCATTATAATTGACAATTTTTCAATCATATTTCCTTAGAAATGTGTTCCTAATGAGCCACAATAAATTCTTATAAATATCAATGTTCAAGTAGTCTTTTCTCCAGCCTACCATCCAAATTCGAAGGGCTGTTTTATTCATCTTAAGATTTAATAAAAACCCTACAGCCTTACGTTCCAAGGCTGATTTGTCAGACTGAAGTTCTATTAGAATATTTTTTGTTTTGTTTTCAATATCCTCAAAATTATTTAAATCTAATGAATCAATATTATTGACTGTTCTTTGATCATGAAAATACCTAACAAGTTCTGGATTTATAAAAATATCTTTTTTTAAATGATTCTTACTTATAGAAAATGGGACATTCCTGTAGTAATACAAATACTCATTTACATTTTTATAACTATAATTTTTTAATAATCTTAATCCAAAATCGTAATCCATATTATTTGAAAAAAAATCTCTATAAATAACACCATTATCAATTGCAGATTTATAAAAAACTAAAGTTGCATCTCCAACTCTTGGATAATTTCTATTTAAAATATTTATTTTTTTTATGCCTCTATTTAATAATTTGCCATTTTCTTTGATGTACTGCATATCGCAGCCACAGAAATAATTTGGTGATTTTAAAATTTGGTTTATTTGTTTCTCAAATCTTAGTGGATGCGAAATATCATCGGCATCATGTATTGTGATGATTTCTCCTTTAGATTTAGTAAATAACCAATTAGTCGTTTTCGGTTTTTTTTTATTTACAGGATTTTTAAATAGTTTTATCCTTTCATCCATAAAACTTTTTGCAATTTCATAAGTTTTATCTGTAGAATTATCATCACATATTAATAGCTCCCAATTTGTATAAGTTTGATTTATAATTGATTCAATTGCTTCTGAAATATACTTTTCTGCATTATAAGCTGGCATTATTATGGATAATACCGGTTCTATTTTACTGCCCATTTAAAACTGATGTCAATCTCTTAATGCTATTCTCTAATTTTAAATATTCCATTTCAGGAAATTCAAAATCATATTCAATTGCTTCTAATATTTTATCTTTGGTCCCTATTAAGTCTCCTTCATTCTTTAAAAATCCATTCACACTATCTTTTACAATTTCAGGTATGCCAGAATGAAATGTTGAAATAACTGGCTTTTTTAACATTAAAGCTTCAATAATTGAATTTGGCAATCCTTCACAATCACCATTTTCAGCTCTCTTGGAATGTTGAATAAAAACATCGGTTTCATGCATCATCCTTTTAACCATATCGTGACTACAAGCCCCATGAAACTTTATATTGTTTTCCAACCCTAATCCAATCACAATGTCTTTGCAAACAGGGAGTAAATCACCTTCGCCAACCATATCTAAGGTTATTTCTTTATTTATTTTTAACGCTTCAGCAAACGCCAAAATAGTTATATATGGAGCTTTTTTCTCAACAAACCTTCCAACAGCTAAAAACTTTCTCTTTATAGTTTTATATTCAACTAAATTATGATCAATCTCGAAATTGCTCCCATACGGGATAAGTGATATTTTATCTGCTTGACAACCTAAATAAATAAGTTGGTTCTTCATGTGTTGAGATACTACAATTACATTTGAGCAATATTCCAAGATATACTTATAATAGCTTTTTCCATATTTAAGAGAGTATGCATCATAACCGTGAAAATGAACTGTAAATGGTATGGATAAATTAACACAAGCCAAATAAGCTTTTTCAGCAGTAGTGCCATACTGAAATAAAACATGGTCAATTATATTTTGCTGAAAAAACTTCTCCAGTAGCTTAATTTGTTGAATCCTATAATCCTCTTTTTTTATTTTTCTATTTAATATTCTCTTAGTCTTTGCATAAAAACTGGGACTAGCTAGAGGTATGCCATTTTTATCTGCAAACTCACCTGTTCCAGTAGTAACAACAAACTTTTCGAATGGCAAATAATCTATTTGATTTTGAATGAATGTTTCTGAATATTTACCTAATGATGGTGTTATAATGCAGAGTCTTTTCAATTCGCAGTGGATTTTAATCGAAGTTTTAATTTTTGTTTCAAGCTGAGCTCAGGGAGCATGCTATTTGATAAATTACTTACTTTCAGAAGTGAATATTTAGAATAAAAATCTAGTAAATTAATCTTTTTTTCATATTGATTTATATGACTAGTATGATATTTATAAGGACGTTCAATTATAGCAAAAAAATAATCTCGACTGTTCCAAATATTTAAATATTCGAAATGAGCTAAGTTCGTTTCTGTTTTAGAGGCAAAATCCAAAATAACATTTAAATCAACATTTTCATCTACTGGTTGCAGCCCCGCTGGATTATTTTTTCTCAGATAATTCTGGTGAAAAATAGTAGGGCAAGTTAGAATAACTCTTCCTTGTTCACTTAATGAATTTTGAATATTCACATAAAAAGTCTCTCTAGCAGAAACAGGAATATGTTCAAAAACATCAAGTAAAACAATAGCGTCAAAACTTCCTTTAGGAAAGAATTGTGTTAAATCCATAGACTTATAACTTAAGTTAGAAACTTTAAATAAGTCCTTAGCTGTTCTGGTTAACTCTTCGCTGATATCAAAACCATTGATTTGGGCTTCTGGAAAATGCTTAGCTATTTCATAGGAACTCCACCCTAAACCAAACCCCAAATCTAAAACAGATTTAGAACTTTTTGGAATATTTTTTATAGCTAATTTGATTGCATTTTCAATTCTAATATTTGGGGCTAAAAAGTCATTTATTAGTTTATTTTTAAATGAATCATAAAAATGCTTTACCTCAATTTGATTCATTCTAATCCTTTTTAATAATATAACAAACTCCGTTTTTACTCATTTGAATCCTAGATTCTGATTTAATTTGACTTAAATAATCATGGGTAGCTCTGGAACATCCATCCCATGCAAAATAATCATCTATTATTATAAGCCCTCCTTTTTTAACCTTAGGATATAAATTTACAAAACAATCCATTGTTGAATCATACCAATCACCATCTAAACGTAACAAGTCTATTTTATCATCAAATTTAAAATCAGGAAGCGTTTGATTAAACCATCCTTTTACTAATTGAAAATTAGCCCTTGCCTTTTTCATTGCTGTTTCTGCTTCATACATCTCTGCTTTGCAATTATCTCTATACCTGATACTTTCCTTATTGCTTTGCCATTCATTTGCTGCTTTTCCATCAATCTCTTGTACTTCTGGCAAGCCTTCAAAACTGTCAAATAAAAAGAATTTCTTATTTGGTAAAATTTCACCTATGGCAGCAGCCATTCCACCTCTCCATACGCCACATTCCACAACTATACCATCTTTTTTATGAACATGATCCTCTATCAAGGTCAAATTATCCTTAAAAGTAATTAGAGGAACCATAGTATATTGACGATATTTATTAAATAATTTATCAGCAATTTTTTCTATAGGCTTAACTCTAATTAATTGAATATTAATTATTAGCAATAATGAATTAATCTTATTTCTGAGTGATTGTGACATCTGATTTTTCTATTAAAAATCCATTCTTATGGTTATGTGGGTAGGTTCTATTTAATTCTGGGGAATTCTCTATTTCAAAATTTACTATTTCTTTTTCCCAAAGTACTCCTCTTGAAAAGTGCTCCCCAAACCAAACAGAAACAGAATATAACCCCGGAATTAGTTTAGGTAATTCAATTTTTGAAGTTACAATTTGCAATGATAAATTATATTCAATAAACGGTGTTTGAATAGGTATTGATTGAAATATGGGTGTGCCACTTGCCGATGTGATATCATATGCTACAAATAATTTATTATGTTTTTTATTTGAAGCTATCTCTGTATTAATTTCTAAAATTAAATTTGGCTGTTTTCCTATCAATTTAATTTTGCATCTCTTAAGGTGAATTACTGAATCTGATTCTTTATCATTAATCCACTCGCTAGATTTAATTTGGTTATTTACTGAAAACATATAATTTTCCAAAGTGGCTTCTATTCCACCCTTAAACTCCATTAAGCCATCTTTTAAATATACCCCCCTACTACATAAATTCTGTACTGCACCCATATTATGACTTACAAAAACAATTGTTCTTCCATCGGTTTTGGTTACTTGATCCATTTTACCCAAGCACTTCTTTTGAAATTCGGCATCCCCTACTGCCAGTACTTCATCTACAATGAGAATTTCGGGTTCCAAGTGGGCAGCAACTGAAAAAGCTAGACGTACTTTCATGCCGGAGCTGTAGTGCTTTACAGGGGTATCCAAAAACTTTTCTACACCGCTAAAGTCCACTATCTCGTCAAATTTTTGCCTGATTTCGGCTCGCTTCATACCCAAGATGGTGCCGTTGAGGTAGATGTTCTCTCTACCTGAAAGTTCTGGGTGAAAACCAGTGCCGACTTCAAGTAGAGAAGAAACTCGCCCGTTAATTTCAAAGCGGCCTGTACTAGGATCGGTAATGCGACTGAGTATTTTTAAGAGTGTACTTTTTCCTGCTCCGTTTCTGCCAATAATGCCTACTGCTTCACCCTTCTTAATTTCAAAGTCGATATCTTTTAGTGCCCAAAAGACTTCTTTTTCGCTGGCATCGGGTTTGAAAATATTTCTTAGTTTATTGCCAATGGCATGCCGGAAGTCTCCTTCTTTTTTATGGCCGATGATGTATTGCTTGCCTAAGCCTTGTACGCTGATGGCGGTGTCTGTCATATTATGTTTTTAATGTAAAGCCTAAGGCTTTGGGCTAACCACAAAACCTGTCCCGTACTTTAGTCGGGAGTCGCAAAGGCACAAAGATTACTCAATATTAAAAAAATAAAGTTCACAGCAGTTTATATAGGCTGGTTAGTCTTTTATTTCTTCAATTGCCTCATTTAAATCTTCAAGATTTTCAGGAAGATAATTTTTGATTATATCCCAAATTAGATAATGGTCAATCCCAAAATACTCGTGTATTACCATGTTTCTCAGCGCATACATTTTTTCCATGGAACAGTTGGATACTCCTCTCTAATTTGTGGTGAAATATTTTTAGCCGCTTCACCTAGAATTTCAAAATTTCTGATAACTGCATCCACGACCTTGAAGTTATTAGCGAAACCATCATAGTCCAAATCCTTAGTATAATCTAATATTCGTTGGATAGCAGTTTGCATATCCAAAAGGTAAAGTAGCATTGGTCTATTTTTCATAGGTAATGGGCTTCATCAAGAATATTTTGTTTTATCAATTCTTTTAAAGCATTGGGGGTAACTAAATCTACTTTTTTTCCAAGTTGACTTTCCAAATAATCTTGTAAATCAAAAAATGACCATCCAATTGGTTTTTTAAATGAAACTAATATATCAATATCCGATTCTGGTTTTTGCATACCCTTAGCATAAGAACCAAAAATGGCTAATTGCTCAACTGAATATTTTTCTTTTAACTCAGTTTTTAAGGAAGTAAGCTTTGAATACAATTGTTCAGAAGTCATTTTTATATAGAATTAATTGACTTGTCCTAGTATTTATCTATTTAACAAATTGATTGTAGATGTCATCTTCTGTATTATCCCAAACTTTCTTTAGACTATTCTCGTAAGCTTTTCTGAAAACATCATCTTCTTCTTGTGATTCAAGATAAGAAAGATAGTTATATGTTTCATTCAGCAAATTTTCTTGCTTTTCCAGCGCATTAATCTTCTGTATTAGTTTTTCTTTTATTGTCATAATTTAATTTAACAATGTTTAGGTCATGGAGGTTCGGCTTCGGAATATGCACAAACACAAGCGGACGCTTGCGCTATTGTTGTGCTATTTCAGTTTGATTCTATCTGGCAAATGTTTCAAGCGTCCGATTTGAACTATAGTATTGAAATTAATACTTAAATCCTTTGTTTCAGAATTTTCACTTCTGGCTATTTTAATTATGTAATTATTAATTACTAATTACCTACGGCTCCGCCCTTTCAGTCCCATTTTTGGAACTTAGCTAGCCCCCTATAATCTCCCAAAGGGGGATGGGCACAGAATTTAATTAAGTAGTAGAAAGAAAATTTATCACTATTCTCTTTTTAGCAGTCAAACGGTTACAACCGTCAGACTAATATGCTAAAACAATCCTCTCAATGGTTCAAGCATCCGCTTGGACCAGCTTTCTCGACAATACCAGCTTTTCAGTATCTGCAAACAAGCACAAGCGGACGCCTGCGCTATTGCAGTAACTCCATTAAAAATGGTACTTCCCACCTTTATTGTCTTCCTCTTTTCCTACTTTTTTAACCTTAGCTTTACTTACTTCTGCTTTTAAGCTTAAGCCTAAACTTTCAATATATACAATTACTCTGTCTTTCTGCTCTAAAATTACTTTACCTTCCTGTCCTTTCATACCTCCGTGCTGTATTTGCACTTTATCACCAACTTGAAAAGGCTCTACACTCACTTCTTCATATTCCCCTAACAAATTTTGTATGGCTTCAATTTCCTTTGGACGAATTTTTGCATCAGCACCCAAATGACGTACGAAATTCACCACTCCGGGAGTTTGCAATATCCGTAAGCGCTCATTGTCATCTTGAAACTTTACAAATACATAGGACGGGAAAACGGCTACTTTTACTTTCTTTTTTCTGTCGGACCATTGCCTCATCACCGTTTGAGTAGGGCAATAGACTTCTATATGCTGATCGGCAAGCCTATCTGCAACCTTCTTCTCCGTTCTGGATTTCGTGTAAATGGCAAACCAATACTCCATATTATTCATTATAATATACAAAATTAAGCTTTCATAGACTTTATAAAAAGGATTTTTAGTGATTTCGATGGATTAGCTTGGCAAGTTGACGAGATAGCAGGTTTCGTGGTTGATATGTTTGAAGAGGGGAGTTGGAAGCTAGAAGTTGCACCCTTGCTAATCGCTGATATTGAATTATGCATTTAATCTATGTTCAACTAGTACACCTTGTTATTAAAGTCATAGGATTCATTTTCATTAAACCATCTTCTTAAGTCTTGAAGGGCTTTTTCGTAATCGCTTACCATTAACTCTCCAAATTCATCCGTGGGAATAGGGAAATCTTCTATAGCATGTGGCAAAGCTTCCATAATTCGATAGGCGCATGTGATTTTTTGATTGCTATTTGGGTTGGGCACACTGCAATTGGCTTCATTAGATTGAATTTGGGTTTCTAAAAATTCAAATATTGTCGGCTGTCGGGTATAGACCAGACCGGGTACAATATCATAGGCCAAAGCATCATTTATGGGCGCTTTTTGTAATCGTTTGCTGATGTAGTCGATAGCATTTTCATCTCCCATTCGGGCTAAAGCTAATCTGATATTCCATCTTGTTACTGCGTTCTTCTTTACAGTTAAAAAACTCTCAAGTTTTGGGATTGCAGATTTGATTTGTAAAAAGCCTATGAGCTTTACAAAATCATTAAAGTGAGGTGTTTCAGCATCTAGCTGGCTTAGAATTCGAGTCTTTTGGTCTTCTGTGAAGATGGTATTATTGAAATTGGTCATAGCCGAGATAGCATTTCCTGCTATTCCTCTATCCTTATCATTTAATGCATTTATTTGCTGATCAATTGCTTTTTGTTTTACTGCTTCATCATCAGAAACCTGAGCAAATCTACTGCCTAAACGATAGGCCTTCGCACGAATCCGAGCTGTGCTATCGGATTGATATTTTACCAGTTCCGAAAGCAACACATCAAAATTATTTTCCTGATCAAACAGGCTTTGAGGTGCTGTGGCATAGCTACCATTTTTGGCTTCCTGGAAATATTGGTTGAGTGGAGCAACTGGGGATTGTGCTAAAACTATAATCGAGATAAATTGTAGGGTTATGGTTAGGAGGGTTTTCATGGGGGGGTTAAAATTATGATTTTTTCCTAAATAATAAACTTTTTAAAAATCTACATCTGATTTTTGTATCCATCCTGTAACTAATCGAGATCCCAAATATTCTATTTTAAGCCAATCACCTTTATCTTTTAATATAGTAGGCACATCTCCTGACGCCATTTACATTTTAGTACGTTTATTTGGAGAAGAATGAATAACAGACTTATCAACTATTACTTCTGCTACTTTTATGTTTAAATATTAAGAGATATTGAAAGTATTGCCAAAGTTTGCACTAAGCATCCACCTTTCAGACGAAAACGAAAGTGGGATCATCTTAATTCTTACCTTCAAAAAAAGTAAATTGATCTTCAAGTTCAGATTTTTTAGTTTCAAAGTCCTTTTGAATATTCTTAGGTAAAGTCTCAATTTTTTTCAATACTACCGGCACATTTGCATAATAAATAAAGTAATCATCATTTAGATCATATTCATAAAAGTTATAATATCCTCTCTTAATACTGTCATTATAGTTTTTGATTGAACTTCTATAGATCAAAAAAACAGCGTACTTTCCACTATCAGAAAGGTTTTTAGGATTAATTCTACTAGCTTCAGAATCATCATAGAATCCAAACAGCTCCTTTGAAATGTCCATTACCCCCTCAAAAATAGTTATCGAATACAGGTAATGGTTCTCAATAACTATATATGATTCAAATCCTTCAGTTTCCTCTTCCCAAAACCCTTGTGCTTTATCCAAACTATTTTGAGAATAACTTACATGATAAGTAATTAAAAGAAAAACACACAAAGTTAATTTCTTTATATTTCTAATCGTTATCAAATACTTCATTTGCTTTGTCCGGATATTTTTTCCTCGTTGGTAAACCATTATATCCTCCATTTACTTTTTTAGTAACTAATTTAATTGTAGAAAAGTCAGTTCCTTCATCGGCTAGATCATTCATATCATCCATTTCCTACATAATCAAGGAAGCTTTCATTGCTATTTCAACATTATTTTCTAGTTCATCAATGTCTTTACCATGAAATTCTTTTTTATCATTGGGATATCTCTTATTCCACTCTTCACTTACTCTTTTATAAATTCCTCATCTAAAAATTTCTTAATTGTGAGAGAATCTTGGGTAACTTTTTCTAATATCATAATCTTTCGTTCAACTGTATATGATTTTAAACTTGAATTATAAAAATCTAATGCAGAAAGGCTAGGTAAGTTACATATTGTATCTCCTTGGTAAGTTTTAACCTGTGAAATATGATTGAATACCTGTAAACGTTGTAAATACAGCTCATTATTGAATCCTCGCTCCTTAATTAAATCTGACAATGTGTTATCTTTAAATAAACTTACCACTACAAATTTATTACAAGACCCATCGGGTTCGCAGAATAAATTAGTAGACATAAACAAATGTGAGCTTTCTTTAATTTTTTTTAAATCGTAATAGTATGGAAAAATAGAGTGAAATTGCCAAGTAGTACCCGATTTTTTAAATAAACATATTAAAGACAATTTTTCCCAGCTTTTAGCTTCTCTATTTTTATATGGTATATGTACTAAACAGTTATCATCAAAATAGAAAGTTTTATATTTATCTAACTCAAGATTTTCAATAAATGATTTAGGGAACATGTAATTTCCTGATTCTAGAATGGTTTCACGAACTTTCTTCAAATCGATTTCATTATTTGTTTCCTGTGCAAATCCTTGAGTTGAGATTAGGAAAAATAAATAAATGATATTAGTCTTTTGCTTCAAAATCTTCATATAAAATACTGTTTGCGTCTTCAGTGATTATTAAAAATTTTGAATCTGCTTCTATTATTACAATTTCAGAATTTTTAATGAATTTATTCTCATTACTCTTTTTGGCTCTTAGTATATTATCTACATCTTCCTCAAATTTTAAATCAATTTCATGAGAAGTCCATGTTTCATTTATTTTATTAATTCCACATGATTTAGGATTTCCCCAATGATCTAAGTTTCTTAAAACATTATAATTATTGTTCCATCTATAAATATTTGTTTGAATGATGGAACCACTTCTCATAACAGAATAATTTTTCAATGTATTATATAAATACTTATAAAGTATCTTATCCAGGTCACCTTTGGTATCTTTATATCTATCCTGCCCTTCGTGCCATCTGTACCCTGCCCAATGAGATAAATGTGAAATCACAGTCACGGATTCATGATTCCAATTATCTGAGTAGTCTGACTTATCTTCATTTAAAATATAATCTGGATAATCACCAGCTCCGCCATCATTTACTGCTTCATATTGCGCATTAATTATATCTTGAGAATAATCTGACTTCTCCGCTAATTCAATAAAGAAGCTTAACAATCGATTATCACGGGCAATATAATCTGCAGCTTGGTAGTTAGGAGGTGAATCTTTTAACCAGGCACCTTCCTTATTTAATACCCAAAACTTTCCATCAACTATTTTAATTCCAACATTAGCAAAAATTTGATCATAATCGATGTACTCATTCTCTATTAAGTTTTTTATAACTTTCATTAAGTCTCCAGTTACTGCGAAACCTTTTCCCCAGGTAAAATGCTCATTATCATATGTATTTATTGCACTATAGGAACCTTCGTTATTCAATTCATTAAAAATCTCTTTTTTTACAATTTTCTCAAAATCGGTTCCAGAAAATGTAGGGGAACCCAAATCAGTTCCAAAATAAACATCTCCATCACCGTACTCTTTCAATGTATTGATTCCATATATACTTTTATTTCTTCTATCATTAATTTTATTTAAATTTTCTTCTATACCAGATAAAACATCATCTGATATTGGTGAGGAAGAAAGATCTATATCATCCATCCAGTCAAATGAATCACTATTATCTAGTTGTGGGAATAGTATATTTAGAAAACGTAGCCATTTTTCTGCTTCTAAATTATCATACTTTCTACATATTTGAATTATTAAAGACGGTTCAGTTTTGCCTTCCTCTAGTAGTCCAATAATCCAATAATCTTTTCTTTCATTTGAATCTACATACAAGTGTTTTCGGTTCTCGCTTAATGCTAAATCTGACATTTTGTTTACCACGACCTTTGTGAAAACATTGTTCATGGATGTAGCTGAAGCATTTCCATAAATAGCGACATTATATTCGACTTCATTATAAATTGCCTTAACAATATAAACCTTATTTTTCTGTGCTATTATATTAGAAATTCTCTTTCCATTTCCAGTTTCTCTTATAGCCTCAATTATATCTTTTAAAACATCTGGGCTTTTTCTCATTCTTATTTCCCAATTTTCAATCCAACCTATATCTTCCTCATTTAATCCTTCTATTTCTGATTTTTTAAATTCTATTTGGATGTTTGCTGTTTCGCCATTATTAATTCCACTAACTATGGAGTTAAAATAGTTTAAATTACTTGAGTTATTATTTGAATATACTTTATCAAATAAAGTAATAAATTTATCATCTAAATTATCTGATATATGCGCACTCTCCTCATCATCCTCAAACCAACTCACCATAGCCTCCGGATCATGAACCAAGTCCCATTGGTGTTTGTAGAGGTCGGTGCCCTCTTCTTTGTAATCCATTAGGTTGTCTGTGGTATTCTTTGCTGATACGTAGCCTTCATCACTAAATGTATGGTATAACCTAAAGGCACCATGTCCTAATTCATGAGCTATTGTTTTACTCAAATTGCTGGTATTACTGGAATAAATATAACCATACTGTCTTTTAAAGGGCATAAAGCCGGCTATATCGGCTACCTCTTCATTTATTATAAAGAGGTAATAGGCATCATTATCAAATTCTACACTGCGCTTATAGTCGCGATTAAACTGCCGCATATTTTGCGGGAAGCTCGCCAGCCATCCACTCTCTCCTTCATTTAAGCTCTCCAACACTTCTGAGCCTACTTCGTAAGGTTCAGCTATGTTTAAATCCCAACTAGCTACTGCTTGTCCATAAATTTGATTTAGTTCTTGTTGAAGACTGGAAGCAACTGGAACTTGTGCATCATTCACTGGAACAATCACTACCTTATTGCTAATTAGATCGTATTGCTTCACCTTCAACTTCCCTACCGTCACTTGCTCTTCTTCGGTTTCACCTTCAGCATTGGTTCTTTCTTGCAATACAAAAGCGGTTACTTCTTCATCATCTGTGCTCGTTTGCACGCTTACACTTTTTTCATTTGCTTCCTCTGCCGGTGCAAACCCAAGGTTAGTCGATAAGTTTTTAAAAACCACCTCCTCTGGAAATTCATCCGTTCCTTTTGCCTCAGCCAGCACAGGGTCTGCACTTCCACTGGAAATTGATTTCCAAGCCATCCAATAAGCCTCTCCATTGAGGGTCGTTTGGGTATAATTTCCCGCTAAGGTTTCATACTGTTTACTATCAAAGCCATATTGCTGCTGTGGGCTTGCACTAAATTGGACAAGGTAATCGATCGTAACATCCTCAGGTACAGCATCCGGATTTGATGGATTGTCATTATAAGGCCCACTCACCTCCCCATCATCACCCACCACATACACATTCCCCTCTTCATCCTCTAGCACAGTTTCCCCATCTTCATTTTCATCTGCTGTTTCTGGATCTATTTCAGTGGTATTGCCCTCCGTATCGGTCACGGTGATGGTGCCCTCTTCTTCATCATATTCCACATCCGCTATTTCTCCTTCTATATCGATATCGGTGTCGGGTAGCTCCTCGAAACTACTATCCGCATTCTCTGTCTGTTCGCCTATTCCTTCTTCGCTGAGTTCTTCAATCACTTCATCCGTATCTAAAATAAATGGACCGTTCGGATTGAGCGTGCTTTCCACATTCCCACCTATCAATTGCTTGTCAGTGTTTACCTTGATATCATTCAGGACTGCTTCCACTCTTGCGGAGTTGAAAAGCGGGACTTCGATCAACCCCATGCCTGTATAGGTTTCACCTGTTTTGATCACTTCCGTCAGGATGACGGTGAAGCCGGCTGCCGTTATCTGGTCACCTGCGTTTAGTTGTGCTATGGGCTCCCTGTTCTCTATTAAAGGAAGATCAGATTCTGCTCCGCAATCTAAGTCTTGTACATCCTGTTCAGGAGTGGAGAGTGTCAAGGTGTTTTCTGCCGTTCCCTCTAGGGCACCACAACTAGGCAATACTCTAATCTGGTATTCTGTATTAGCTTGTAGATCATAGACCACCTTGGTTTCTATGTTGGTGCCATAGTTGATCCATTTTTCTTCTCCTTTCTCTCTGATTTGGGCTACATAACGATTGTGGTTCCAGCCACCTTCCCAAGTGATGCGGATCCGGTCGGTGCCCAGTGCCTCTGCCCCCAAATTGGTAATAGGAAGGCACTCATCCCCATATTTAAACCAGCGCACTTCGCTCTTGCCTTGGTTTTTAAATAAATCCCTACCGTTAAGGTTAACAGCTTGTACCTGCCAGGCATAGCTCCTTCCCGGGATCAGCATGGCATCGTTCAATCCATAAAAATAACTGGTAGTCATGATTCTCCTTTCAAACAGTGGACGGGTTGTCCTTGCCACTTCGTTGGCATCCCGTCCTTCTGGCCAGATCTCCCAAAGCTTGAAGATATATTCGGTTTCGAAGGCACTGTTGGGAGAGGAAGTATGTCTTGGCGTCCATTGGAACTGTACTTGCTGCGGGTCTTGTATGCGGATTTTTTCTTGAAAGGGAAGATTCAGCAATGGCGGATCGTTGAGCACCAGCCACGCTATGGAAGTACCGATATTGCTGACCCTATTGTTTCTGTTATAATCCAATACCTCAATCTTAAAATGATAAAAGCCTTCTGGCAGTTTCTGGGTAGAGGCCAGTTTGCTGCGATTAATGCCGCTGACTTCCATATTTTGGATGTTGAGGTATTGGGTCAGGTCGGTGGCATCCACTTGGTAGGGGATTCCGGGGTTCAATCTGATTGGACCAGGACTGAAGCCTTGCCTGGTTCTGAGTCTAATTCCTGCCCCTTCTATGGTGATTCGAAGTTTTGCTTGATAATCGGTCTTGGTGAAATCCTTCAACAACAACTGGATGTTCCACTTCTTTTGGCTTGCATCGCTGTAGTCTGAGAGGTACAGGCTATAAGGAGTCATCAGGTTGGAAGTGACTTGGACAGGGTTGGAGGCGTTTTGGGAATATACCGTTGCTGGTATTAATAAGATGATGGCAATTGATAATGAGCACACAAGGTGCGTTAGCTTTGAAATGTACTTGGAGCACGAGCTAGAAGCTCGCGCTAACATTTTGGTGCTGGAAGCTCGCGCTATCAGGTATGGTTTTGGTTGAAGTTTAATGTCTGGGGATTTCTTTGGTTCTTTCTTTCTTTATTTTAAATCCAAAAGTATGGGTTTTGGGGCGATTTCAAAAAACTATTGAGATTTTTTAGTATTAACTAGATTTGGATGTTAATTTTTTGTGGAATAGATCTTAGCATTTTTAGCGAGGTTTATTAATCAATTCTTTCCGAATGAAATTTCATCAGGCAATTCATTCTCATCATCTTTCTGATATGGAAAATGGGAAGCCAGCTGTTCTCCGGCCATTTTGATGCCTTCGCTCAATCCTGCAGTTAAATCTCCATTTTTAAAATGGGAAAGCATATGTTCTTTAATGTCGTCCCAGAAGTGCTCAGGCACTTTATTGTTGATACCTGCATCACCTAAAATGGCAAATTTGTGATCTTTGATGGCCATATAGAACAGAACCCCATTACGCAATTCAGTCTTGTGCATTTTCAAGGTTTTGAAAATATGGGCTGCATGATCCATCACATCTTCCTTGCAATGATTTTCCAAATGAACCTGGATTTCACCTGATGTGTTTTTTTCCGCTTCTTTAATTGCGTTTACAATTTGTTTCTTTTCCTCTTCGGTAAATGCGTCTTTTGCCATGATGTAAAAATAATAAATCTTGAGAGGAATACGGTAAGGAAATGCAATTGTTATTGATTATGACAATTATTGAAAGCGAATACCATCTGGTTCAATATGGTGCTGCCTTTCAATCTCCTCAAAAGAAGCTTTTCTGACAGAGATTATATTTCCTTTAAAAAAAAGATCTTGCCCAGCAAGAGGATGATTAAAATCAACTTTAACTTCCTTTTTGTTTTTATCTATGATTTTTCCGCTTTGAGATTCTTCACTGTTTTCATATCGAATGTAAGCACCTACTTCCAAAGTCTCTTTCGTATAGCCTTCCTTTTCAGTAAATTCTTCAATAGGAATTGTTTTTATGAGGCTTTCATCTTTTTTGCCGTAAGCAAAATCAGCAGGAAGCCTAAATGCGAAGGTTTCATTATGAGTTTTTCCTTTTAGTTGCTCTTCAAAATAAGGGAGCATTTTGCCTGTCCCGAATAAAAACCTTAATGGATAGGATTGTCCCGAGAAATCCACCAATTCTCCTTCTTCATCTTTTTTTCGCACATGATAGGATAAAGTGACCACTGTGTTTTCTTGAATTTCCATATTATATCAACTTGTTAGAAGTGCGGATGTTTGATTAGAATTAACTGTTTTTATTGTAATATAAATTACCGTAATTTGCATTACAATAAATTAATCATGAGATTTTACAATAGAGAATCAGAACTAGAGAACTTAGCACTTATTAAAAAGCGGTCACTAACTAATGCTCAGATGACTGTAATGGTGGGAAGGAGAAGGATCGGTAAAACCAGTTTGATTAAAAAAAGCATAGATCAAGATTCCACTGCTGTATATCTTTTTGTTGCCAAAAAGTCCGAGCAACTTCTATGTGCTGAATTTTTAGAACTTATTCAATTTCAACTAAAAAAACAACCTCATGGTGAAATTACCCAATTCAGTCAGCTCTTTTCATGGTTGATGGATATTTCTAAAGAAATTCCATTTACGCTAGCAATTGATGAATTTCAAGAATTTCTATCTATAAATCCTTCAATCATGAGTGAAATGCAAAATATTTGGGATAGTAATAAAGAGGGAAGTCAGATTAATTTAATTTTGTGTGGCTCTATCTATTCCTTAATGAAGCGCATTTTTGAAAACTCAAAAGAACCGCTTTTTTCAAGAGCTACCGCTCGGATGAACATAAAACCTTTTAAGATTAATGTGCTTCAGGAAATCCTGCAAGATCAAGTGAAGAATGCATCGTATCAAAATATTTTTCCATTCTATATTTTTACTGGAGGTGTTGCTAA
The DNA here is from genome assembly GCF_000183425.1 of Marivirga tractuosa DSM 4126. Classification (NCBI taxonomy): domain Bacteria; kingdom Pseudomonadati; phylum Bacteroidota; class Cytophagia; order Cytophagales; family Marivirgaceae; genus Marivirga; species Marivirga tractuosa. Next base: position 2,604,924 of record NC_014759.1, on the reverse strand, counting down.
ATATGTTGAAAACTTAATTATGGCAGAAGCTTTTGATTTAGAATCTATCTTAAATGAGATATTTAGAGAGAATTCTCTATTTCTAGATGAAGGTAAAAATGTTTTGACAGATGAATTAGGAAAAGATTATCATACTCATTTTTCGATTTTGACCCTGATAGCTTCTTCCAAAACATCCCGAACTGAAATTGAGTCTATACTGGGAGGATCAATAGGAGGTTTTTTAGATAGACTAGAAAATGAATATCAGATTATTGAAAAAGTAAAACCGATTTTTGCAAAGCCAAACAGTCGTAAAATCAAATATCAGATAAAAGATAATTTTCTAAATTTTTGGTTTCGTTTTATTTATAAAAACAGAAGTGCAATTGAAATAGGAAATTATGATTATGTAAAAGAAATAGTAAATCGTGATTTTAATACTTTCAGCGGTCATATGCTGGAACGGTATTTTAGGCAGCAGTTTGAGGAGTCTGGCAATTTTTCAATGGTAGGTAACTACTGGGAAAAAGGGAATCTAAATGAAATTGATTTAATCGCCATAAATGAGCTAGAAAAAAAGATGATTTTAGCTGAGGTGAAGCTTAATAAAAAGAAAATTGATTTAAAAAAGCTTGAAAGTAAATCAGAGAAATTATTGAAAGATTTTAAAGAGTATAAAATTGAATATACCGGCTTATCATTAGAAGATATGCAGCGGAAAAACAAATAAAGGCTTCTGAAAATCTCCCAGAAGCCTAATGTATTCAAAATCCTGTTAAGCTAAAACTCTTCTACTTTTGTGTGTTTTCACCCAAAAATTTGCAATGAACGCCTCTTGAGTCTCTCAGAATCTTGAAGGTGAGAACACCTTCAAGGGGGGTAGGTGGATTAATAGAAAACACCTTCTAGAATGAGAGACGATATGCCTTTTTTTTATAAGTTAAATTGTTTTTAGTCAAAAGTCACTTCAGGCACTTCATCAGCTCCTTCGTCTGCTTCAAAATATCCTTTCTTTTCAAAGCCATACATTCCCGCTAGCATCGTTTGTGGAAACTTTCTAATGTAGGTATTGTATTCCTGAGTCACTTCATTGAACCTTCTTCTTTCTACTGCAATTCTATTTTCAGTTCCTTCCAGTTGATCTTGAAGCTTAATGAAATTCTGATTTGCCTTCAGGTCAGGATATCTTTCTACTACCACCATCAGTCGGGATAAAGCTGAACTTAATCCTTGCTGTGCTTGCTGAAATTGTTCCAATTTTTCAGGACTCAAATCATCAGCATTAACGTTTACGCCTGTTGCTTTAGATCGTGCTTCAATTACACCTTGCAAAGTTTCTTGCTCAAAATCAGCATATCCTTTCACTGTATTCACCAAATTGGGAATTAAATCCGCTCTTCTTTGGTACACATTTTCAACTTGCGCCCATGCGCCCGTCACTTGTTCTTCCTTATTCACCATATTGTTGTAGGAACCTGCAAAAAGTCGATAAAGTATAAAAACAATAACGACTATTACGCCTATGGTAATTAAAAGTCCTTTTTTCATATTAGTTAGATTAGGTTTTTTATTTAAATCATTAGCATATTGATTACGAAGGTAGCAGAGAAATGTTGATTTTTAAATTCATTTTACATTAATGCCAATAAATGATTTTTGAAACCTTATTTTTACATCGAGTCTAGAAACAAAGCAATAAAATTATGTTGAAAAAGATTGGCGGCTACAGTATTTTGGTAGTTATATTGTTAGGAATAATTTATTTCTTCTTACCCAATTATGCACAAAAGGCATTTCTTCATTTAACTGCTAATATTGATGATTATGAAATTTTTGAGAATAGAACTATAGCAGCCAGCAATCCTGAAGCCTGGGAAAAATCCCCTCAATACAATCAATATGAAATGGGGCAGACCTATCAAGAAGAGCTTGAGTCTTATGAAACTACTGCATTTTTGGTTGTGAAAGATACAGCTCTATTTTATGAAAAATATTATTTAGGCTATGATGAAACTGAAATTTCCAATTCGTTTTCTGCTGCCAAAAGCATAGTAAGTTTATTAATAGGAATTGCAATTGAAGAGGGTAAAATCGAAAGCGTATTTCAGCCTGTTTCCGATTTTTTAGAATCTTTTCAAGAAGGTGAAAAGTCGAAGATCATGATAAAGAATTTGCTGACCATGAGTTCAGGCATTGATTGGAACGAAGCTTATATGAGTCCTTTTTCTAAAACAACGGATGCCTATTATGGAAATGACTTAAAAAGTTTAGTGGCTGAATTGGAGGTTTCAGGTGAACCTTCTCAAGAATTTGCTTATAAGAGTATCAATACACAAATTTTAGCGGAAGTGCTAGAATCAGCTACTGGTCAATCTATAAGCGACTATGCTACCAACCGCTTATGGAGAAAAATAGGGGCTGAGCAAGATGCGCTTTGGAGCTTGGACAGAGCAGGAGGAATGGAAAAAGCATTTTGTTGTTTTAATAGCACGGCCAGAGACTTTGCCAGAATTGGTCAGTTAGTTTTGAACAAAGGAAAGTGGAATGGGGAGCAAGTAGTTCCAGCTGAATATATTGAAATGGCCACTATGCCTGCTCGATTGATCAGATCAGGAGAACTTATTCCTCATTATGGTTATCAGTGGTGGATTTTGAATTATAAGGGCAAGCAAATTCCTTATGCAAGAGGCATTTTAGGACAATACATCTTTGTTTTGAAAGATAAAAATGCTGTGGTAGTAAGATTAGGAAAAAGTAGAAGTAAACTTTACACAGATGAACATCCAAATGATGTTTTTACCTATGTAGAAGCAGCTTATGAATTATTAAAGTAGAGGAAATGGAATTTACAAAGATTTTAAGAATTGTATATTGGATATTGGTTGTCATCATGATTATGGTATTCTACTATAGTTTGCGTTATGCAGGAGAACAAGCAATGGAGTATACTTTCGTGGCACTTGCCTTCTGGACTGCTGCCTTTGTTTTAAATAGATATATTAGGAAGAAAAAATCTCAAGAGGAAGATTAGATATTCAGAACTTGAAATTCAAGTAGTATGATGTAGGGTTTTATCAGTATTTCAAATTGCTTTCTGGTTTTATTGATTGAGGTGACATACCTTACAGAAGATTTTCCAAACGAACTTATGTGTTGTAACACTTATTAATAACCATCCTCACATATTTGCCGCTCATCGAAATTAAAAGTACTTTTTTGTAGATAAAATATTACAATACGAATATTTGTTTTAATTTCGATTCACTAACTAAGAAAACTAAGTCTAATTGAAGAAGCTGGTCCTCAACATTTTAAATGCAGAAGAGCCGGAGTCCAAGCGAGTATTTTTATTGCTCCTTATGGGATTCTTTATGGGCTTTTTTGTGTCTGGTCTTTCGGTAGGTGCAGAGTCCTTGTTTTTGAACAACTTCAATGAAGAGACCGATTTACCTTTAGCCATTGTGGTTTCTGGTGCAATTGGAGTAGTGGCAACTTATCTTTTCAATTATTTTCAATCAAAAACCAGTTTTGTTCGATTAGCAGGATATACCCTACTTATCATATTTTTACTCTTAATTGCAGTGGAAATAGCTTATTCGTACCTTCCAGATGTATCACCTTTATATTTTATTACTTTCACCTTCGTACTTCCATTTACATACCTGATATTACTGATATTCTGGGGTGCTTTTGGTCGCTTATTTGATTTACGTCAATCCAAAAGAATTATTGGTGGAATTGATACTGGCCAATTGACGGCATCGATTTTGGCTTTATTGATCATTATACCCTATTTATTGAACCGACCTGATTTTGCTGAAAAAGATTTAATTACCATGAGTGTTATTAGCCTTGGCGGAATGTTTTTATCCTTCCTGTGGCTAATGAATAGTTCGAAAGAATTCTTAATTAAAGCAGGTAGAAATAAATTTGTTCCGTACAAAAAAGTACTCACAGACAAATATATGCTGTTGATGGTGGGCTTTGTTTTAGTGAGTGTTGTGGCCATTACCTTTATTGATTACTCATTCTTCAGTGTTGCCTCCGCTCAGTTTAATGAGAGCAACTTAGCTACCTTTTTAGCTTATTTCAATGGTACAATCATTATTTTCAGCTTTCTATTTCAAACATTTGCAACGGATAAGATCATTGCTCTTTATGGGTTGAAAGTGTCCTTACTGATCAATCCTATCTTGATCCTCATTATGGTTGGTGCAGCCTGTCTGATTGGCGCTGGCTTCGGTTTCACTCCAGATGACCCAACTTTTATTTTCTTCTTTGTGATTATTGCAGTAAGTAAACTCTTTGTTACTTCTCTAAAAGATGCCTTGGATGAGCCTGCGTTCAAGCTCTATTTCCTTCCGCTTGATGTGGAAAGTAGGTTTGATATTCAAGTAAAAATTCAAGGCTTAGTAAATGCTTTTGCAGGGATGATAGCCGGTGCTATCATTATTTTACTAAACAATGTAGAGGTCTTTAATCTCTTAACAATTTCAATCGCAGTTATTCCATTATTGCTAATATGGTATTTAGTGACACAAAAACTACATAAAGGCTATCGATCAACGCTGCAAGGCACATTAGTAAGGAATAAAGAAAAGAATAAGGTTGATGAAAATGAAAATTCTATCAGCAGACTATTGCAGAAGCAGGTCAATAGCAAGGAGGAACATAAGAGGCTTTATAGTTTAAAGCTAATGGAAAAGCTTGAGCCAGAGGAATTTTCATCTTTTAAAGAGAATTTTAAAGGCGATATTTCACCCAAGATGCAAGAATACATTGGTGAAAAGAACCAAGCTTCTTCAGAAGGATCAGGCTTAACATTAAGAAAGTTGGCTGAAAAAGCCTTGAAAGAGAGTCAATCGAGAGATGTAACCCCAGTAACATTTGAGCAATTAAGTACCTGGGCAAGATCATTGGAAGCTGACAAAAGGCTCTACACAGCAAGAATTTTTAGGCAACATGCCGATGCTAAAAATATTTTCTTACTACTAGATCTCTTAAAGGATGCAAATCTAAGAGTTAGGATGGATGCTATAGAAACCGCCAGGATTCTGAAGCGCCATGAAACTTGGAATGTATTGATTGACATGTTGGATTCAGAAAAATTCGGGCATGCTGCAGCAGCGGCTTTGGTTGCTGCAAGAGGAGATGTGCTTCATCATTTGGAGTCAGCTTTTCATAAATCGGGACAATCCGATAAAATAAAAATGGCAGTAGTTCGGATAATGGGTAAAATAGGAGGAGATGAAGCTGAAAAGCTCCTTTTAAAGAAGATTGACTTTCCTGACAAACGAATTGTATACGAAATGCTGAATGGCTTTGGCTATGAAGATTTCAATGCACAAGGGAATCAAGCACAAATTATTATTACTCTAATTGAAGAAGAAATTGGAAAAACGGTTTGGAACATGGCGGCTTTAACCGAACTGCCAAAAGAAGATCAGTATTATGTTCTTCGTCAAGCCTTCAAAGAAGAAATCAGTCATAATTATGAGCAGATTTTCTTATTTCTATCCTTGATATATGATACAGAATCAGTTTCGTTGGTCAAGGAAAATATATTGTCTGAAACATCTGAGGGAATTGCTTATGGAATTGAGCTGCTTGATATGTTTATTAATTCAGAACTAAAATCTAAGCTCTTTCCCTTAATTGATGATATTTCTGTAAGTGAAAAAATTAAAGCATTAGATCATTTCTTTCCTAGAGAGCATTTTGAGCCGTTAAGACTTCTAAATAATATATTAAACCGAGATTTTAATCAGTTATCCAGATGGATAAAGGCTTGTGCATTATACAATTTGGCTTTTCAGAATGAATATGAACCCGACTATGCTGTAATAGCCCATATATTTAATGATGATAGATTGTTACAAGAAGTTGCTGCCTGGCTACTTTACCATAGGTCACCCAATAAATTTGAGGCCGTAATTGAAAGGGTAAAACAGGAAGATCAAGATGATTTAATTGAGACCATTGCTCACAATCAATTAGAAGATGGATTAAATGATGGCTATTTTCTTTTAGTAGAAATAGTAATGTTTTTGAAGAAAATTAAGGTGTTTTCTCACATAAACGGGGCACAGCTCTGTGATCTGGCTGATAATACTCATATACTTCGAATGACTGAAGGAGAGTCAATAGATTTAACAGATGCTGAAAATAATGCAATCTATGTTGTAGCTGAAGGAAGATTCAAATTAGAAGCTGAGTTTGAAGCAGATATTATCTTGGAAGAGAATGATGTTTATGGTGAATTATTTGTACCTGAGAAGCACCTTAAAGCTACTAAAATTACAGCTGACTCTGATTCCGTTATTTTCCAATTGAATATTAATAATTTCTACACGCTGATGTCTAGAAGTCAGGAGTTTACTAATCAAATTTTTACTGCTATAACCCAACATTATCAATCAATAGTATGAGTGAAAACCTGAATATAAATATTATATACGCTGAAGATGATAATAAGCCTATCATGCAAAATAGGGGGTGGGTAAGCTTTTTTGAGAAATTCCTCAGTATGATGCTCAAGCAGACCATGAACAGGCAATTTCAAATTCATTTGATGTCTGATTCTTTTGAAAACTCTTCACCGAAGGATGGAATATATATTCCTATTCTCTCACCAGATTTTATTTTATCTGGAGTAAGTTTAGATAGACTAGAAGCCTTGTTCCTTAACAAAAGTAGTGAAAAGATACACGACAGAGTATTTCCGGTGTTTAAATCCCCTTTAGACTTTGTTGACATTCCTGAAAAACTTCGTCCATTAAGAGCTTACATTTTCTATTTGGATTATGAAAATCACGAAAAGGAACTTTCAGACTTTTTCAGCAAAGAGGCTGAAAAGGGCTATTGGATGAAGATGGTGGATTTATGCTTTGATATTTATGAAACCGTATTGAAAATGGGCAATGAGAATAATAATGGAGATTTAATTCATAATAGAAGGTCGGTATACTTGGCGGACACTGGTCAAGATTTGGCAGGCGCAAGGAATATAATCAAACGGGAATTAAGCCGTCATGGATATGAGGTTTATCCTAAGGGATTATTACCACATAATTTCACAGAAATGAAAAAATCCATTAAAGAGGATTTGAAAAAGTGCCAGTTTTCCATTCATATGGTTGGCGCTTCATATGGTTCCATACCGCATGGTTCAGACTCATCTGTTATGGATATTCAAAATGGCTTAGCAGCAGATCAATATGAAGAGTCGCCAAATAGTTTTAATCGCCTAATATGGATCAGCCCTTCATTGAAATTTGCCAGCGAAAAGCAAAAATCATTCATTCATAATATAAAAAGAGATGATAAATCTTCTTTAGGAGCCGAGGTATTGCAAACCTCTCTTGAAGATTTCAAAAACACTTTATGGGAGGAACTCTTAGATAGCGGATTAAATAAAAAGTTAAGAAACGCCTATCCCCAGGAAGACCAAAAATTACCTATCATATATTTAATTTATGATGAGTCGGATCAAAAGGAAGCTGAAAGATTAATCTCTAAAATTGATGACCAACAAGTTAAAATATTGACTTTGGAAAGTCAGGGAGGATTAATGGAATTGAGGAATAAGCATATCGATGCTTTGAAGCAGATGGATGCTGCTATAGTATTCCAAGAAAATGTTAATAATCAATGGGTTTACATGAAATTGTTGGATTTGTTGAAGGCGCCCGGTTTTGGAAGATCAAAGCCCATTTTAGGCAAAATGTTTAAATCTAAGAAGGCAAAGGGCTCTGAGAATGAGTATGTTAACCAATACGAAGTTGAGGTAGATATTAGTGAAGATTCAAAAAAATTGAATAAATTTATAAAGGATATAAAAGCGGCATTTGATAAAACGCAGCTAGAAATGGCAGGAGATAGCTAAAATGAAGGATCAAAACACTACCATATTAGAAAAACCGAAATCGAAATACGGGAAGAAAAACAATCCTTTCCCGGGCTTGCGCCCATTCAAAATTGAAGAAAGCCACCTGTTTTTTGGCAGGGAAGGTCAAAGTGATGAGGTATTGTTAAAGCTTTCAAAACATCGCTTTGTTGGTGTTATAGGTCCTTCTGGAAGTGGTAAATCTTCATTTATCTATTGTGGGGTATTGCCAATTTTATATGGTGGTTTTTTGACTGGAAGATCCACAGAATGGGAAGTGGTTGTAACAAGACCAGGAGCAGCACCTATAGACAATTTGGCTCAAGCCCTTCTTAAAACAGATTTAGTGGATGAAAAATTGTCCGAAGAAGATAAACAAATCAAGAAAACCATAATTTCTTCACTCCTAAGGAGTTCTTCGGTTGGTTTGGTAGAAACCATCATGCAATTTAAAGGGGACAAAGAAAAAAATTATCTAATACTGGTCGATCAATTTGAAGAATTGTTCCGCTTTAAAGATTCTTCCAATTTGCAGTCAGTAAATGAGACGCTAGCTTTTATTAACTTATTAATGGAAGCTATCAATCATGCAGATGTGCCCATCTATATAGCTATTACTATGCGGTCGGATTTTATTGGGGAGTGTTCTCAATTTCCTGAATTGACCAAGCAAATCAATGACAGCCAATATTTGATCCCGCAAATGACCCGGGAACAAAAGAGAAGAGCTATTACTGGACCAGTAGCGGTAGGAAGTGCAGAAATAGCTCCAAGATTGACACAGCAATTGTTAAATGACTTAGGCGATAACCCAGACCAGTTGCCTATTTTGCAACATGCATTAATGCGTACTTGGGATTATTGGAGCCACTTTAGGGATTATGATGAGGAACCACTTGATATCAAGCATTATGAAGCTATTGGTACAATGTCAGAGGCATTGTCAATGCATGCCAACGAAGCCTATGAAGAGCTTGATGAGGAGCAACAAAGAATTTGTGAGTTTCTTTTTAAAGCAATAACCGAAAAAAGAGGGGGAGGCAGCTATGGAATTAGAAGACCAACCCAGCTTCATGAAATTGCCGCAATTGCCAATACTTCCGAGGAAAAGATTATCCAAGTAATTGAGAAGTTCCGTGATCCGGGAAGATCTTTATTAACACCTCAATATGGTGTTCCATTGCATAGTCAATCAATTATTGATATTTCTCATGAAAGTATAATGAGAATTTGGAACCGTCTGAAAAACTGGGTAAACGATGAAGCAGATGCTGTGGCAATGTATAAGAGATTAGCCGAGGCTGCTGATATGTTTCAGCAAGGCAAAACCAGTTTGTGGCGTCCACCTGATTTGCAATTGGCAATGAATTGGCAGGAAAAGCATAATCCAACCTTGATTTGGGGGCAACGCTATCATCCAGCTTATGAAAGAACTATTTCTTTCTTGGAGCATTCTGAGGAGGAATATGAAATAGAACAAAGAGCTAAGGAATTACAACAAAAAAGAAGGCTAAGAACAGCCAGACTTACTGCTTTAATTATGGCTTCAGCTGCGGTAGTTTCAATTTTATTTCTTGTATATGCGTTTTATCAACAAACTATAGCTGAGAAAAATTTAGACTTAGCCAAACAAGAAGAAGCACGTGCTAAGGAACAAACAGAAATAGCAGAGCAACAAAGGAAATTGGCAGAGGAAAAGGAAAAAGAAGCAAATGAGCAAAGAGAGAGAGCAATAGAAAGTGCAGAAATTGCTAGAATTCAGGAGATAAGAGCAACTGAGCAAGCAGAGATCGCCAAAAAACAGAGAATTGCAGCGGAAAAAGCAGAAGGAGAAGCAAGCGAATCAGCAAAAAAGGCACGCGAACAGGAAAAAGTGGCACTAGAGGAAAAAGAAAGGGCTGAACAAGAAAAAGCCAGAGCAGATCAATTGCGTTATTTAGCCATTGCCAATGCTATGGCCGTAAAATCAACGCAATTAAATGATCCGCAATTACAAGGATTGATGGCACAACAAGCCTACGAATTTGATGAGCGCAATAGCAGCTATAATTATGATCCTGAAATATACGATGGGTTATATTATGCACTCAAAGAATTTAATCACCCATTAGCTAATAAAATTAATGGTCACAATAAATCAGCAAAAGTAGTGCTGGGAGGAACCAGTGATAATGAATTTTTCTCTGCTGGCTCCCAAGGAAGTATTTTAAAATGGGAAAAGACCGGAAATCAATGGGTGGCTGATACTATTGCTTCCATAAGAAATAGAAGAGTTGTAAAATCAATGATTTTTGATCAAGATAAAAATCATATCTATGCGGCAGGTCAGTTCATTAACGAAGCAGGAGAGTCGATCATAGAGAAATATGACCTTAATGAAAACGGTAGAGATCCAGAAATAATTAAAGGAGTAAAAGGCTCTTTTGTTAAAATGCATTTTGCGGATGATAAGTTATGGATTTTGGATGAAGGTGGAAAGGCCATTAAAATCATGGAGAATGGAAAAAGTCAAAATGTATATAACTCTAAGGTTAAAATAAATGATTTTGCAGTTGATCAAAATAAGCCGTATGTATGGTTAGCGGCTGATAATGGTGATTTATACCGCATTAATAAAACTGGTGAAAATGATACCGTAATGTATCAAAATGGAAAAACAATTACAGCTATCACCTCTAAATATAACTTTTTAGCAATAGGAGATGTGAATGGAGGTGTAAGATTATTCTCTGACTACAATTTCACTAGTTTTAATTCTCTAACGGGTCATATAGGTGGAATAGATGAGCTAAAAATAAGCGGCAATGGCGCAGCCATGTTATCAGCTGGTAAAGACAAGACCGTTAGGGTATGGAATCTCTCAGAAATCACACAAGCTCCGATTGTATTATCTGACCATAGTGACTGGGTCTGGTCTACAGATTTTAGTGCTAATAATGAGTGGATATTTTCAGTATCTGAAGATGGGATGGTTCATGTTTGGCCTTATTCTATTGACTTAATGGGCAATCAGCTGTGTGACGAATTGGATCGAAATATGAGCACAACTGAATGGGCAACTTATGTGGGTAGCGATCTACCTTATGAAAAAACATGTGAAAATTTAGAAAAACTATCCGATGCGGCTAATTAAAATTATATTGTTTCTGAGCTCTTTGGTAGTTCTAGTTCCTTTTTATGGTTCAGCACAAACTTCTTGCGTACAAAACCTGAGAGAAGCCAGAAATTTTTATGATGCAGGAAAACTAAATGAGTTACCCAAGCTTTTACTGACATGTATTGATAATGGTTTTACGAAAGAAGAAAAAGTAGAAGCCTTAAGATTAGTAACGCTTTCCTATTTATTTGATGAAGAAGAGCAAAAAGCGGAAGCTTCTTATTTGAGATTACTGAAAATAGAACCTGAATATCAAGTGAACCTTGAATCAGATCCAACAGAGCTTATTATTTTATCTGAAAGATATGATACAAAACCTAAGTTTTTCTTTGGGCTTAAAGGTGCTGCTGCTTATAACATATTAGACATTGCACCTAATTTTGTTTACAGATCAGCTCAGCCAGGTAGTTATGATCCTCCAATTGGTCTTTCAGGAGGATTGTTCTTCCAGTATCCAATCAATGAGGATTTTTCCGCTAATATTGAAACTCACTATAATTTTAGAAGAACAGTACTAGAAAGGCAAATACAAAGAACAGAAGGGAATTCAGATGGTATTCAAATAATTAGTGAAACTCAACAGTGGGTAGAAGTACCCTTATTAGTAAATTATAAAATACCAATGGTCAACCGCTTTCTTTTAGAAGCCACTGGCGGCCCTTCTTTTCATTATTTAATTTCTTCAAGTTTAAGCGTAACGGGGGTTAATGAGGAAATTAATAATAAAGATATGCTTGAGTATAGAAACCAAATGAACTTGAGCGCTCTTTTGGGGCTGCGGGCTAATTTTAAGATAATCGGAAGGAATTTCATGACAGTTGAAGCGCTTTTTCAATATAGATTTCTAGAAGAGAACAGAGAGTTAAATCCTGATGAGCGTTTAGAAACACTTCCTGATTTAATCCAAGCTGGTTATGCAGACGGGCAATTAAAAGGACATGCTTTGATACTGAGAATAGGCTTTCGTTTTCCACGTTTTAATCCTGAGTTAATAAAATGAAATACTTAATATATACCATATTCTCATGCTTGGTAATATTGGCAATTGGTGCTTGCAATACAGAAGAAGACTTAAGTCCCGTTTCTCAAAATTCCTATATAAAAATCATTCAGGGAAAAGGTACTGATGCGCCATTATCTGTCAATGAATTTAACGGAGGTTTGCTGATTGTGTCAAATAGCACGATTAGAGGTAATTCATCTAATAAAATTAGAATACTGAGAACAGATTTAAATGGTACTGTGATTAATGGTAGTGATAAGTATTTTCCCGAAGGATTGAATCAAGCTTGGAACGTAAAGGATGTTATAGTAATAGAAAATCAAAGGATTGTTTTAGGTGGAACTGTGGGGAATAATAATGAAAGCCTATTTTTTTTAGAGCTTAATGCACAGCTCGATTCTGTAAAAAGTGGATTTTACAGTTCGGATATGGAGAATTATGACCTTACCGGAATATCTTATGATGAAACCTCTTCGAAAATATATTTTGGAGGCTCCGAATGGAATGATTCAGAAAGGTATACATTATATGGTCAATTAAATGCATCTGATTTATCAATTGATCAAACGTACACTACTAGTAAGGCAAAAGCACTACCTTCTACTCCTATTTTAGAAGATGCCACTGGAGGTCTGATTTGGGCTTATAATACAGGAAACTCTGAATTAGTGAGAAGCCCTAATAGAAGTATGCAACAGATTGATGATATAGATGCTTTAAGTTTTGATGATAGTGAAAATATTTTGTCCAAAAAATTAATTAAAACTCAAGAGGGCAAAATAGTAATCTTAGGGGAGCTTGATAATAAAAAGGAAGAACAAAGAATGTTGTTTTTCTATGAAGTATTCTCAGCTGCTGATCCCGTCATTTTTGGAGAAAAGGGTGAAAATCGACTGAATGGGGCTAAGAAAATTGAAAATGGATATTTAGTGGCGGGTTCTACCGAAGTTATTGGACAAGAAGGTGGAAGTCATTTAGATTTTTATTTGTCAAGAAGAGGGCCAAATGGTGGAGAGTCATTTTCAAATTCTTTTGGAAGTGATGAAGACGAGGAATTGCATGATGCGGTAATGATCAATGATCAGATTTATTCTATTGGATCAACGGAGATTGGGATAGAAAACACATTATTGTTGATTAAAACAGATAAGTTCGGAAGATTGGTGAATTAGAAGGTTGAAAGGAAATTTTAATATGAAGAAATTTTTACTGATATTATTTATTGTTTTAGCTGTTTGCAGGGCTGAAAAACTTTACGCACAAGTGGTGAGTAGTGTAAGTTTACTTGACCCTACTGATACAGCGGATGTGTCTATTACACTGAATGCAACTATTAATACCGATGCTTCAGCCGATGTGAATTACTCTTTTGAATATGGGACTACTTCAGGTGGTCCATATACAACTGTTTCAGGCTCGGAAACTGCTGTAAATACAAGCCGTGATGTAAGCGAAGGTCTTATCAACTTAACTCCTGGCGAGCAATACTTTTATAGGTTTACGGCTACTACCACTTCACCTGCTTCAACTCAATCAACTGCAGAAAGCTCTTTTTGGACACTTGCAACTCAACCCTTAACGCCAGTAAGTAACTTCCAATTGGGAGAAAACAGATTTACTGATAGTATATACTTTACATTCAATAGTTACACATTTCCGACTAATGGTGGGTTTGTTTTATATTATAAAGAAGGAAATTCTCCAGAAGATTTATCTAATTTAACAAATGGAAGTAGACCGACTGGGCAGATTCCAGGCGATAATTTCGTGTTTGAGCCAGATGATACTAAAACTGTCATAGGTACTTCAGGATTAGATCCTGCAACTGAATATTCGTTTATTCTTCCTATATACAATAGTAATGGCAACGATGATGAAACAATTCACTATTTAAAAAGTGGAGCGCCTACTGGCACTTATTGGACCTTATCCGAAGCACCTGCTGGTATTACTACTTTAGGTACTGAAACTAATATTGCAGCTAATTCTGTGGATCTTGATTGGGGTAATGTGACAGGTGCTACTGGTTATTTGGTAATTTATACCCAGGATCAGAATGCTATTGATACAGAAATAGACAATGTATTAGATGGAACTACTCCTAATGATCTTAGTTTCTCGGGAATTGTGGGAACAAAAAATGTCACCAATAGCCTGGCTACCTTAACAGGATTACAGGCAGATAGAACCTATTATTACTATGTAATTCCTTATGCAGAAGGAGCAGATCCTTCTACCATAAACTACGTTTCTAAGACTGCTCCAAATGAAGGCTCTTTCCAAACTTCATGTATTACGCCAACAGAAACTGTAAGTAATCTTCAACTAGGAACCGTCACTTCAAATAGTATTCAACTCACTTGGGATGACCCAGATAGCTTAAATGTTTTAGTAGCAGCACGTCTAACTGGTGAAACGGCAGCCTCAATTGTTGACGGTCAAATATATAATGCCAATAGTAGTTACTCTTCAGAAGAAATTGGAAGCACTGGAAATTATGTGGTTTTCAATGGTGCCGGAACTGGCGTAAATGTGACCAGTCTAAGTGATTTTGAAGATTACACCTTTGATGTTTATTTATATAATGATAATGGGGAATGTTATGGTAGTAAGCAAATAATAACGCAACAGACGAATTGTGATCCTGCGACTACTACAGTTAGCGGAGAGCAAGCTAACAATGTTTCTTCCAGTCAACTTGATGTGGAATGGTCTAAAAGTTCAGGAGCTGTAGACGTATTAGTGGTCGCAAGGCTGGCATCATCAGCAGTTCAACTTCCGTCTCTAAATACTAATTATGATGTAAATTCCAGTTTTGGAGACGGAGGAGGTACGGCTCAGACTGGAACTGGTAATTTTGTGGTTTACTCAGGTAGTGGAACCAGTGTTACAATTACAAATTTGGCTGCCCTCACTGACTATGCATTTGATATTTATGAGTACAATCCTAATGGTTTTTGCTATAATACTGATAAGAAAACCGTCTTATCCACTACTGATTGTGCTCCCCCTGACTCGCAGTCTTCTTTTAACACTATTGATCCAGCAGATATAAATCCACTTTCCATTGATGTTAGCTGGACCTCTGTTACTGGTGCAGATAAGTATTTGGTGGTAGTGAGACAAGGAAATCCGGTTAATTTTGAACCAGATCTAGGCACAGCTTACGAAACAGGTGTTGACAGTGATTATTCTCAAGCTGTTGAAGTTCGATCAGGAGGGAATAATGCAGTATATAATGGAACGACTAATTCCGTGTCTGTTTCAGGCTTAAATATTAATACGCAATATTATTTTGCTGTTTTTGCCTACAATTCAAACGGTTATTGCTATGTAACTCCTGCCTCTCCTGGAACAGCCACAGCAACAACAGATGGTGTAGCATCTAATAACACCCTGACTTTTAATGGGGCAGCCTCAACTATAAGCTCAGTAGACAATGATGATACAGGTGGAAATTTCATTACTGTTTTAGATTTTGATGCTGTTGAAGGTGGTAATGATGGGGTGAATACTAAACTTGAGTTTTTTACTTTTTCAAGAGCAGCTGGCGACTATTTCGGTAGTTTAAATATAGCCTGGAGTGATGTAATTGCTGAGGCTAGATTGGTTAATGTGACGCGCAGCATAACACAGACAAGTAACATAACCGTGAATAATGATAATATTACAGTTGATATTCCAAGCAATGAAAATGATAATGATACTGAAATTGGATTTTTAGAGGAAAGTACCTCTCTCAGATTTCAACTTCAAGTCAGATTAAATGAAGTAATCAGTGCTGCTGAAATTGACAATAAAAATTTAGTGTTTGAGTTAGCTCCAGCGGACGTTTTGGTGGAGGCTAATTCAACGAAATTTGACGCTACTTCTCCAACTATTTCGTCAGGAAACGGCAATAATGAAATTGTTGTAGAAGCTACTGAATTTGAGTTTACAGCTGACCCTCCTGCTGCAGTAAATGCTGGCGAAAATGTAACACCTCAGGCAATAGTAGAGGCTAAGGATGCCAATGGAAATTTAGACTTAGATTATGGCGTCTTTAGCATTACAAATGCAGATAATATTCCAATGAGTAATTTGCCGTTGAATCCAAGTTTTACTAATGGAGAATTTGAGTTTCCTGCAAATTTTAATTACCAGGGCAGTGGTGATGGAACATTAACCGTAACAGATGGCAGTAGTCTCTTTGATGTTTCTTCTACTCAGGTTACAGTAAATCCAACACTAGGTTTAGCAGAACTTACGAATGGGTTGAATAGCGGTACTCTTCAGAGTGGAGCTACTGATCAGGCTTTATTGGGCTTAGCAATTGATGCATTAGGGACTACCCAAATGCAAGCAATCGAATTCTCAACCAATCTCGATTTAAGCAATAAGGTGAATAATATTCGATTGGCCGCTTCAGCTGATAATACCTATGACGGAACTATTACAGATGCTGTAATTGCCTCTTCACCAACGATCGATAATGGTGCTAACACAATTACTTTTACAGGCTTAACTGAAAACCTAAGTTCTGAAACCAAAAATTACTTCCTGATTGTGGATGTGGATAATACAGTTAATGAATTTGATACACCTGATTTAACTGTCGGGCTGGATATTGCCCATATTACCTTCACTAATTCAGCTAACATAAATGCATCTAACTTTTCCAAGACTTATGCATTTGAGGATATCACTAAACCGGAAGTCAGTCAGGTAACGGCTTCCCCAACTGTTTTATCTGGTGCTCATTTAGGAACAGATGCACTTGAAATCCAAGTTACTTTTAATGAGGAAATGGATAATAGCATTCTTTTCAATCCTGAAATTTCATTTCCAAATGAGCATCCTATTACTGGTGGTAGCCTAGCAGGGCCAAACGGTACTGGGGGCTGGTCCGCTGGAAATACTGTTTACACTTTCTTTTTTGATTTATCCGATCAAGATGAGTTGGTTGAAAATATTGATGTTTTGATTTCTAATGCTGCTGATATATCAGGAAATCAACTCGATGATGCTACTATTTTAGATCTATTTACTATAGATACTGAAAATCCTAAAACTGTAAATGTAAGCCTGAACAAAACTTTGGTGAATAGACCTCAAAACACCATAGAATTGTCTGTCAAGTTCGATAAATCTATGAATAACACCATTGACCCAACTGTAGAGGCCAACACTTCCAATAATTTAGATAATAATAATGATGGTGTTTGGACAGAGGAAGTAGTGGGCAATGGATTTAACATTTATACCGTCTCGCTTACTCATGATTTGACTGTGGAAGAAGAGATATCTGATAAGTTACTTATTTCAGGAGCCACAGATATGGCCGGAAATATAATGGATCCTAGTGAATCCAATATTTTCAATATCAATACTTCTCGACCAAGATTGGAGTCTATAACAGCTTCTAATGTAACTGGTACTTATAAAGCGGGGGATATCATTTACATTGAAGTCTATTTTGATCAAGATATGAAGGTTGTTTCTGGGACACCAGAATTAAGCTTGAATTCAGGAGGAACTGCTGTTTTTGATAATGTATCCAATAACATCCTAACTTTTAATTATGAAGTATTAGCTGGGGAGAATGTTGCTTTATTGAACGTAAATGCATTTAATCTAGAAGGAGCAAGCGTTACAAATACGATAGATAATGAAGCAGTTTTAACTTTACCTACTGATCCAGCCGATGAATTATCAACTCTCAAGCCAATCAAGATTGATACTAGAGCACCTGAAATTAGTAGTACAACCATAACGCCATCTACGGTAAGTCAAACTAATTCGACCTTTACTTTAGAAATCAATTATGATGAAGATATGGATCAAAGCAGTACTCATAACTTCTCATTTAGTAATAGTAGTAACATTAGCTTTCAAGGCGGCATTTGGTTAGATGCTCAGACTTATGAAGCTGATTTTGAACATGATTTATTAATTGAAGAAGAATTTGATAATGTGATCATTGAAATTAGTGGCGCAACTGATTTAGTTGGTAATACAGCGGTTACTGCTGACTCAGATCCTTTTGATATTGACACTCAAAGCCCGAGGATTACTGAAATTACAGCTTCAACTCCAAACGGAACCTACGGCCCTGGTGATAACATCAATATTAAAGTTGTATTTGATGAAGCTATTCAACAAATAGGAACTGCCCCTACTTTAACCTTAAATACTGGGGCTACGGCTACTTTCGATAATATCACAAACGGGAACGAACTAAATTTCACTTATACAATAGGAGCCACTGCTTCAGGAGAAAACGCTACTGATTTGAATGTGACTGCGATATCAAATTCTCAGATTGAGATACTGGACTTGGTGAACAACTCTTCCGTTTTAACTTTACCGACCAGCCCGAATCGTTTGCTTGATAATTCTGATTTAATTATTGATACTACTTCACCAACCCTAACAATCGGTTTAGATAAAACGGTGATTACTCGTGATAATAATCAACTGATCCTTACTGCAACCTATAATGAAGATATGGATCAAAACACAACTCCAAATTTCAGTGTGCAAGGATCTAACAATTTGATATTGGATAATGGAAGCTGGAATTCTGCAACCGAATATATCGCTACTTTTATACATAATCCTACAGAAGAAGAAATTCAAAATGTAACCATAGAGGTTTCTGGAGCGACAGATTTAGTTGGCAATACTGCCATTACCAACACATCTGGAACTTTCACCATAGATACTCAAAGACCAAGAATACTTGAAATCGTTTCTGCTAGTGCCAACGGTTTGTACAGTCCTGGTGACAATATTAATATTCAGTTGGTTTTCGATGAAGATGTAACGGTCGGTGGAAATCCTTTATTGGATTTAAATTCAAGTGGGCAAGCTTCTTTCCAAAGTGTTACAAATGGAAATGAAGTGAACTTTGTTTACACCGTTGGAGGCGTTAGTTCTGGTGAAAACACGCTTGATTTGGATGTAAATGCATTCGATATGAATGGTGGTAATATTCGGGATTTAGTCAGTAATGAAGCTGATATTGTTTTGCCTGCTGATCCAAACCGCCTTCAAGACAATGCTGATATTCAAGTGGATTCCGATCCTGCGGATATTGTGAATGTGACAGCAACTACCGATCAAGGATTCTTTACAACAGGAGATCAAATCGGTATAACAATAGAGTTTGACGAAACAGTGAAGGTTAGCGGAATTCCATTGCTCACTTTAAATACTGGTTCCAATGCTGAATATGTGAGTGGTTCCAATTCTACCATTCTTACCTTTAATTATACTGTTGAGGCCTCTGATGGAGGCGCAATTCTGGATGTTACAGATTTAGAATATGCTACTGTAAATAGCATAGACCTAAATGGTGGTACAATTGAGGATTTGGCAGGAATTAATGCAAGTTTAGGATTGCCAGCCGTTGGAAGTGCAAACTCCTTAAGTGGGAATACCGACATCACTATTGATACACAAGACCCTGAATTAGCCAATGATCCATTCACTCCTTTCAATGGCGAATTCAATGTTTCTCATTCATTGACATTTACAATTGAATTAAACGAGCCTGTTTCAGGACAAGGAACAAATAACATATCAATAATTGATAAGCAAACATTAGATGTATTGGCTGTATTGGATGCTGGTACTGCTTTTACAAATAATACCAGCTCTATTTTAGAATTTAGTTCCTTTGGAAATATTTTGGAAGACTCTACCGAGTATTATATCCAATTCGATGCGGGTGCTTTGGTAGATCGTGCAGGAAATGAATTTGCTGGATTCACAGCAGATAATATTTGGTCATTTACCACTTTTGGCCCTGCCAGAATCGATAACTTTTCTATTGGTGCTTGTGTCGGAGAAACATTCACTATTCAAGGCGAGTACTTCACAGGGGTTAGTAGAATTCGCACCAATATTAATGGTGCTTCTCCTTTTACCATCTCCACTTTTATCGTGGTAGACGATGAAACAATTGAATTTACAGTGCCGGCTGGTACGGTACCGGGTACTATTACATTAGACAAACAAACGGGTCAAGCGGGAAATACAGAAAATGCAAGCACTACTTCTGTTGATCCTATTAAGGTAGGGCCTAGCAGTGCGCAATTAGCCCTGGTAGAACCAACTGATGATGCAATATGTGATATTGATGACCTAGGTAATGTAATTGACGTTGAATTTTCGGTTGATATAGTAGGTGGTTCTGGAGTTTATACTTTGGTTTATCAAGTTAATACCAATGATCCTATTACTATTACGGGTTATGAAGAGGGACAGACGTTTTCTATCGTACCACCAGATTCTGCAGAAAATAATGTTAGAATTGTGTCTTTGACGGATGAAGATGATGATCTCAATACTTGTAGTGCGCCTGATTTGGGATCTGATGTTGAGGTCGTAAAATATATCCGTTCTAGAGTGGATGCAGGTGGCTTTCAATCTCAAGATGAAGAATTTGGAGTTATTGAACTGTGCGGTGCAAATACAAGTGTTATTGATTTTTCAGATCTAAGTTTAGTCACTAACAGTCCGGAAATAACAGGTACTGTGCAGCAGGGTACTTGGAGTATTGATGAAGGGCCAAGTTCAAACGGTGGTGGTTTTTCACCAGACTTCACACTTAAATCAGTTCAAACGGACAGACCCGATACAGTAAAATATTATGCAAGCTTTGCTGATGGAGTAAGAGGTGAAATTGTGCTAGAATTAACCTCGGATGACCCTGGAGGACTAAACCCTTGTGTGGGAACTAGTGATTTTGTAACCGTTCGATTTGTAGAAAGCATTTCCGTTAATTCTGATCGAAACGTGGCAATTTGTTTGGATGAAGATGAAAATGGAAATCAAATTGCAATTGCAAGTTTATCCAGTACAGTTTCTGGCGGAAGTGCATCCGATGACCTATCTGTGGAGTGGACAAGAGTAGATGATTTTAATGAAGAAGCAGGACACGATGGCACATGGGGTTTTAAAGACGATGAAGACCAAGTCGCTTATTCATTAACTTCTAATGTACTTAACCCAATTTATAAAGCCAGTCCGCAAGAAATGCTTGAAGGACGATCAACTTTGGAAGTTTTGCCAGTTTTGGTTTCAGGGGTTGGATGTGGAGCTATTCCAGCTCCAAGGGAAGTCAATATTAGAATAAATGATATACCTGACCCAACTAAATCCTCTGGTCCTGAAATTATTTGTGCTGGAGAACAAGAAGTACGTTTTAGAATGAATGCAACTTCTCCTGGAAATACATTCCAATGGAGTTTTACTAATGGTTTAAATCAGTTTGACGGTGCTACCAATAGCAATCTTGTATTTGTTAATTTTAGAGAGGTGACAACAGAAACCACCGATACTTTAGTAGTTCAAGAATTAAACCCTAATACGGGCTGTATAAGTAAACCAGATACCTTCTTTATTGCTTTAAAACCATTGCCAATAGCCAATATTAAGTATAATTCCACCACTACCATTTCAAATACTACAGCATTAATTCCACTAGAAGGGGAAGGTGGCACAGCTGGGAATTTGGTAGATGCCACAAGTGAAAACGGACAGTTTTCTGGTAAAGGAGTTATTCAAAACAGCAATGGTGATTATTTCTTGGATAGCAGTCAATTAGGTGTTACTGATATCACGGACGAGGAAGATGTGCATGAAGTATTTTTTACTTTTACAAACGAATTTGGTTGTTCTGCTACCGATACAATAGCATTTAATGTGTTTGATGCCGAAAGAATTTTCCCTGCCTTGGCGGAAGAATACTGTCAATTGGATGCAGCCGACACCATAAGCGTTGATAATGCTATTGTTCCTGATGGGTTTATAGTAAGTGCCATAAATGGACCAGGTATTACGGAAATTGGCTATACAGATGTCGTGGTAGGAAATGATACAATCTCTGTTTTAAGAGCGATTTTTGACCCAGAAACTGCTTATGAAAGTAATCCTAACTCTGAAAATCCAAGTGTAATTTCCATTACCTATTCTATTGAAGATCCAAATGATGCTTCAAATAATGCTGACAATGTGGGAGAGCAAATCGTAATTGTAAATCCTTTACCAGTATTAGAAATAGATGATATTGAAGCCGGTATATGTACCTATGATGAAAAAATTGAGTTTGAACCAATTGGTATTACCGGAAATAACTATTCCTTTCAGTTGATTAATGAAGGATTGCCTGATAGCCTTGTCATTGGTGACAGTTTAGATGGTTTTGAATTTGACCCGGCACCATTGTTAGCTTATCTTGTTGATAATGGTGAAGACTCCATTAGGATTTTTATAAACTATACTTACCAAGATGGTAATTCTTGTGAGAACTCAAGAGAATATAATTTTCTAGTATGGAGACAGCCCTCTAAACCCGTTGTTAATTCAACAGATTTATGTTTTGTGGATGGTGTAATGGATACAGCCATAGTAGAAAATTATGATGGGGATAAAGCTAATGAGGAATTATTGTGGTTTACGGGAACTGATTTTAATGCCGAGCCAATTCATCAAGGTAGAAGCTATTCGCCAACCCCAGATTTCTTCACTACAGTAGATGAAATAACTTTCAATGTTATCCGAAGAAATGTTGATAGTGAAGGAGAGGAAGAAGTGCCGTGTGTTAGTAATGCTACTGAAGTTACCTTTAGAAAAATTGACAATCCTGATTTTGACTGGAACAAATCTACTTTTGGGCAAGAGCCTATTATTTTTACAGGCAAACCTAATCAAGCTGCATTAGCTTCTACTGAATGGACAATTACTAATATTAGTGGTGAGGTAGAGCAATTAGTTGGGGCGGATGCTTTTACTAAAGTTAATGATTCTACCATAGCAGTAGATTTCAATAGCTATGGTGCAGGACGATACAGAGTTAATTTCAATGTTTCTAGCCTAAAGAGTTGTTCAGCTGAAGTAAGTAAAGAGATAGTTATTCTACCCGAGGAAACGGTAGCAGATCGCTATGTTTTTAATTTTGATACATCATCGGAGGGCTGGGTAAGTAATGGCTTTAAAAGGAATACAGCTAATACTGAAAAAAGGCTGTGGGATTTTGCTATACCATCTGGAGAATCCAACATTGAATCTAACGAACACCTATGGATCACTAATGCTGAAGGCTCTTACGAATCCGGAGTAGTTTCTTATGTTTATTCCCCTTCTATGGATATCAGTAATATTGATCGCCCTGTGGTGAGTTTTGATCTTTGGCAGAATATGGCGGAAGGGGATGACGGCCTGATTTTAGAATATTCTACTGATGGAAAAGTGATTGAAGATCCTGAGAAGGAATGGCGTCTCTTGGGAGATGTTTCTTCAGGATTGCAATGGTATAATGATGACCGAATTGAATCTCAACCTGGAACCATCAACCTTGATGGGATTAATAATAATGGCTTATTTGTGGGATGGTCTGAAGAGAATGATGCTGAAAGCATTGTCCCTGTTAATGCTAAGCACTCATTGGAAGCTTTAGACGGAAGCGAAAATTTAATATTCAGATTCCAATTTAAATCTACTTTAAGTGAAAGTGAATTTGGGAACAGGGATGGAGCTGCTTTTGATAATTTTAAGATTGAAAGCCTAAATAGAAATGTATTGGTTGAATATTTTGGTGATTTTGAAAGTAGTGCTGATCCTCAGGAAATGGAAACTATCAATTCTGTATTTAATGACGTAGGTAATTTTGCTTGGATCAACTACAGAATTAATGAAAACGATCCGCTCTATAAGCAAGCATCCTCTTCGATGCTGTCAAGAATTTACTATTATGAGGCTTATTCTTTCGAGGATCAATTTGCAATTGATGGAGCAATAAATGATTTTTCATTTGCCGGTGAAGATGGAGATAGTGATTTTGGAATAAATGAGTTAAGCCGAGCTCGATTATTTAGTAGTATCTCAAGTATAGATGTGGAGGCATCTAAAATTAATGAGAGTGAGCTAGAAATAGTGGCTAAATTCAATTCTGTCGAACCAGTAGGAGAAAATGTGAATTTATTCATCGCAGTTCTTCAAAAAGAAATTATTGGAGGTGAGCAAGGCACTGAAGAAGGCATTACCTACCATAATGTTTTACGCAAATTATTACCAGGAAATGGTGGTGCAAAGGTTTCCGGTACTAGTGGACAGCAAACGGTTACCTTCAAAGCGAGTAGCAGTGCGGATGAAAATCCTTTGGCGGTAGTGGCATTTTTGCAAAATATTAACACAAAAGCAGTAATTCAGTCAGCTTACTTAGGGGATTTGCCATTGCTTTCTTTATCAAATGTTACTGCATTGAATAAAGAATTAGGGGCCTTAAATATAGAACTATATCCAAATCCGGCACATGACTTTTTGAAGATTCAATTAGATAGCCCACTTCAAGAGGAGGTTAAAGCTAAAGTGATTGATGTAACTGGAAAAACTATCATAGAATTTAGCCTGTTGCAAAGCCAGCGCTATTATGAAATGAAAACATCTTCTTTAAAAACAGGAATGTATAATCTAATCCTCACCAACCAAAATGGAGAGCGTAAAATGATGAAATTTGCAGTCACCAATTAAATGAAATTGCGAATTGCTAATTTGTCAAACATTAATCAGTCTAGATTTTAGAGATCAGTTTTAACTTCCTGAAATCTGGACTTTTTCTTCCAACAAGCAAGCTTATAGCTGTAGCACTCTTAATGCCCTTGAGTTAGGGTCCACTTAAAAATCTGAATTTCCAAATTAATGTCGAACTCAGGTTAAAAAGTCTAGTATGTTTACAGTCCTTCATAATATCGTTTGAATCTATACTTATTTAGGACTCGCAGGGGGGGTGAGTGTTTTCAACCGATCTTACGCGTAGAGTAGCCCATTAGATCTCAATGAAACTTTAAGACGAAAGCACCTTAAAAAATCGTAGTTGTACAAGAAATGGTAAGTGATTATATTATAAATGTAGCTGAATAGTTACTATTTTAGTATTTTAGCCTGATAAACTTTAAAAATTATGCATGCACAATCACATGAAGTAGATTATAAGATTTTAGGAGATGGAGTTCAATTAGTAGAAATTGAGCTAGATCCTCAAGAAACCGTAATAGCAGAAGCAGGCGCTATGGTTTACATGGATGATTCGATTTTATTCGAAACGAAAATGGGTGATGGCTCTAATCCCAATGAAGGCTTTCTGGGGAAATTAATGTCTGCTGGAAGCAGGATTTTCACTGGGGAGTCATTGTTTATGACGCATTTCACACACCAAGGACAAGGGAAAGCACATGTAGCTTTTTCGGGTCCATACCCAGGAACTGTAATTGCATTGGATTTGAAAGACCACTACAATAATGAAGTAATTGTACAAAAAGATGGCTTTTTATGCGCTGCTATGGGTACTAAAGTTTCTATCACTTTAAATAAGAAAATTGGTTCTGGTCTATTAGGTGGAGAAGGCTTTATTATGCAAAAACTCCAAGGAAATGGAAGAGCTTTTGTACATGCGGGAGGGACAGTTATTGAGAAGCAGTTAAATAATGAAACACTAAAGGTGGATACAGGCTGTGTAGTGGCTTATGAATCTTCTTTAGACTTTGATATTCAAACAAGTGGAGGAATCAAATCTATGCTATTTGGTGGAGAAGGAATATTCTTAGCTACATTACGAGGTACTGGAAAAGTATGGTTGCAATCGATGCCAATTAGAAAATTAATTCAGGCAATTGCACCCTACAGTAAAAATTCCAGAAAAGAAGGGGGTTCATTGCTAGGGGAATTTTTGGAGAGGTAGATTTACATTGTAGATGCAGGATATACACTGCATCTACAATCCAATTCAATCCACTTCAAACTGAATAGGATTTGGTTGCTCAGAAAAATTAAGTATTACGGTTACCCCAGTAATGTTTTCTAGAAAAGGTTTCAGTACACTATTGCTCATTGTTTTGGCGTCTGCCAATATTCCTGATTGCACAGCTGCTTCCCTTATTTGGGCTTCAGCTTTAGCATAAACCTCATCCACGAATTCGCCAGCTTTCTTCTGGTCCTTGCTGGTTTTTAGGTCATAAAACTTACTGTTTTCTAAATTGACCTTATAATAACAGATTTCAGGTTGAGGTAGATTTACGTACAAAGTATCTTGCCTTAATTCAATATCTTCTTTTTTGATCTTTTGCAAATCAATGCATGCAACTGCTTCCCCTTGCGCAATTAGTATAGCCTTTTGATCTTGTCCACCTGGAATATAAAAGTAGCCCAAATCTAAGTATCGTTTGGCTACGTTTTCCATCTCCACTACTTCCTTATAATTATATTTTACTAGTTCCAATTTGCCCAACTTTTCAATTTCTTGCAATACTAAAGTGCTCTCAAATTCGGTGCGCTCTGGTGTTGTGTAGTTCCCTAATCTTCTAAGCCAAAGAAAAACTAGAAGAACAAGCACAATAATCCATGGAATTAATCGAATGATTGCTTTAAAGTTCATGAGGATTTATTAAGTTCGTTTTTGCGTTAAGCAATAAAATATTTATGCATTATAAAGATAGCCTTAATCTACTGAAAAAGATAACATTTAAAAAAGCCCTGAATAGCTTTTTGTTATGGTGGAGCTATCATCAATCCAAAAATGCTGGCTATTCCAAATTAAAAGGAAAGCCCATTTCTATTGCCATTGAGCCGACTACTTCCTGCAATTTAAGCTGTCCAGAATGTCCCAGTGGGCTCCGGTCTTTTTCTCGCCCAGTTGGGATGTTGAAAGCCGAAACCTTTGAAAATATGTTAGTGCAGCTCAAGGAACACTTAATTTATATGCTGTTCTATTTTCAAGGAGAGCCCTATGTCAATAAAAATTTTCTGGATTTAGTAAAAATCGCCTCCAAACACAATATTTATACCGCTACTTCAACCAATGCCCATTTTTTAGATGATGAGATAGCTAAAAAGACGGTTGAAAGTGGTTTGGATCGGTTAATCATATCTATTGATGGAGCAACCCAAGAGACTTATGAATCCTATAGAATCGGAGGGAAGCTTGAAAAAGTATTGGAAGGCACAAGAAATGTGGTCAAATGGAAGAAAGAGTTGAAATCCGGTACGCCCCATATTATTTTTCAGTTTTTGGTGGTAAAGCCTAACGAGCAAGATATTCCTCAAATCTATAAATTAGCTGATGAACTGGGCGTGGATGAGGTGAAGTTAAAAACAGCGCAAATCTATGATTACAAAAATGGTTCTCCATTAATACCCAATAATCCCAAATATAGCAGGTATAGAAAATTGGAGAATGGAATATATGCCATCAAAAATAAGCTATTAAACCAATGTTGGAAAATGTGGCATAGTTGTGTAGTAACTTGGGACGGTAGGGTGGTGCCTTGTTGTTTCGACAAAGATGCCAGTCATCAATTGGGAAACTTAAACCAAGCGAGTTTTAAATCAATATGGGAAGGCAAGCTATACGAAGATTTTAGAAATAAACTTTTAAAATCGAGAACTGAGATCGATATTTGTACAAATTGTACTGAAGGCACTAAAGTTTGGGCTGAAGAGTGAAACAATAAAGCAAATCCGACAGACGTTTTACTGTAACTGATTTAAAATTATTACATATTGGTCGAATTTGTACTAAAATACTTTAAAATTTCATTTTAATAGTTGAATTTAGTGTTTGGTAAGCTTATATTTACCAATAATTTATATATTGCATTGATATATAAGTGATTAAACAGTGTATATTAAACGAATACAATAACAGGATATGAAAAAGTTTGTGTTTAAAATCCAAAATGCCATGCTTGCATTAGCAATAGGTTTATTGTTTGCATGCGGTAGTGGCAACCCAACAGCCAAAGGGCCGGGAGTATTGAGTACGACAACAGGTTTAGAATATAATAGCGAGGAAGGCTTTCAGGTGGCTGAGTTTCGCGGACAACCTGATGGACCTAACTTAGTTTACATTGAAGGGGGTAGAACCGTACTAGGTTCATTTGAAGAAGATATTCTTCATACTAGAGATAATATTGAAAGAACGGTAACAGTTTCTTCCTTTTACATGGACGAAACGGAGGTAGCCAACATCCACTGGCTTGAGTTCTTGCATTACGTTAAATTAGATTCTTCTCGAGATTATTATGAGTCTGTTCACCCTGACACTACTGTGTGGGCGAGAAAACTAGCTTATAACGATCCTTACGTAGATCATTATTTGAGATATCCAGGTTTCCGATACCATCCTGTTGTAGGGGTGAATTGGGAGCAGGCTAATGAATATGCCAAGTGGAGATCTATAATGGTGAATTATAAATTAGCTGAAGAAGCTGGAATTGAAGTTCCTGCCGAATCAGGAGGTAGAATACCTTTAGAAACAGGAGTCGTTTTGCCTGATTATCGTTTGCCAACTGAGGCGGAGTGGGAATATGCTGCAACTGCTTTAATTGGTACACAGTGGGTTGATGAAGTGCAGCTTTATAAAAGAATTTATCCTTGGGATGGACATTCTTTAAGAAACCCGTACGGAAAAGAAATGGGATACTTCCTTGCTAATTTTAAAAGAGGTCGTGGTGACTATGGTGGTATTGCAGGAAAATTAAACGATGGTGCTTTTATTACTGACTACATTTATAATTTCCCTCCAAATGATTATGGCCTATACAACATGGCTGGAAATGTGAATGAATGGGTTTGGGATTTATATCGTCCATTGTCATTCCAAGATTTCGAAGATTTGAACCCAGTTAGAAGAGATGGAACTTTAGATCCTCAAAACAATTATGATAATGGTGCTAGAGATCCCAATTCGATTAATTCTTTGATCAATGACAATATCAGAGTTTACAAAGGAGGATCTTGGGCAGATGTTGCTTATTGGTTGTCTCCGGGAACAAGAAGATTCATCGAACAAGATTCATCTACTGCTACCATCGGTTTCCGTTGTGCCATGATTAGGGCTGGTGGAAATAAATAATTTATATTCGTTTTAATTGTCTTTAAGAAGAGGCTGTCAAATTCAATTTTGATAGCCTCTTTTGATTTATATCCAGATTAATAGCAGGATGGCTAGTTTATACGGAGCTGGCTCTTCTTAACGTTTATAGATTTAGATTCCGGCTCATATTGTAAAAGTAGTGAATTTCGCTAGTGGCTAAGTGAGTAGTGGAATGAGCTTACCAGCTCGTATCTTTAAAGTCATTGAAACTGAGAAGGAAATTAGTATGCTTGGAATCGTCTAGCTGAGAAATGAAATGACAGCGCAACATTCCGATAAAAAATTGTCAAAGCTTACTACAAACATTTAAGCCATACAGTAGATACCTATTTAGTAATATCTCAATGGAAATCAATCCATTTTTCCAACTGGAATAATTTTCAGATATTTAGGTTTCTCTCCAAAATAGATATTTATGCAAGAGTTTTTTCAAGAATTGGGGTTCACCAATAATATATTTGCGTTTGTAATTCTACCATTATTGATCTTTTTGGCAAGGGTTGCGGATGTTTCCATAGGAACCATAAGAGTAATATTGGTAATGCAAGGTAAAAAAGGACTGGCTCCTCTCTTAGGTTTTTTCGAGTCTTTGATATGGTTGTTGGCTATAGGTCAGATTTTTCAGCATATTGATAATCCGGTGAGTTATATCTCTTACGCATTAGGCTATGCCTTTGGAACCTATGTAGGTATCATCTTAGAAGAGAAAATGGCAATCGGAAGAGTAGTGGTAAGAGTCATTACTGCATTACCTGCCAATGATTTAATTGATTATCTTGAAAGAAAGAACCATAGGTATTCAAACATTGATGCTACTGGAAATGATGGAAAAGTAAATATTATTTTTACTGTAGTGAAAAGAAACACTTTAAAAGAACTGATTCCTAAAATTCATGAATATAATCCAAAAGCATTTTTCACTATCGAAGGTGTGAAAAAAGTTAGTGATGAAGAGGTTTCTTTTAAGGAAAACAAAGGAATATTAATTGGTAAAATGCTAGATATTAGAAGTAAATAAATTTAATCCGGTTTATAGGTAAAATAAATGAATGCTTTTTGCATACTCAATTCCATTATGCTATTTTGTGTAAATATTATAATTATCTATTGAATAAAGAGAAATAAAAGTACTATATGCAATGTATGGCATAATTTTAGCTTATTGACCTATTTAAATTGAATTAAAATCCTAATGAAGGAATTTGCTATTAAATATTTCTTAATAATTATTATTTCAGGTTTCTGCTTGAGTAATAGTCATGCACAAAGTGAATCTCTTTTTGCTGATGTTAGATCTGCACTAAAAGCAGGGAGCTCAAAAGAATTATCTCAACATTTCCATGATAATATTGAGCTGAACATCAATGGAGAATCAGGAAATTATAGCAATGTACATGCTGAAATATATCTAAAAGAGTTTTTCAAAAAGCATGAACCCATTAGTTTTGAATATGCTCATCAAGGAAGTTCGCCCGAAGGGTTGAACTACGCAATAGGAAATTATGTCCATTCCGAAGGCACTTATCTTGTTCTAATAAGAGCAAAAAAAATTAATGGCAAAGAAAAAATATATATAATAGATTTTTCTAAGGAGTAACTCAGCTTACCTTTTCCAACTCAATTTCTCTTCTGGCATCACAAACCACAGTATTATATAAACTAATATACCAGGAAATGCTGCGCTAAGAATTGATATCAATACATAAAGCAGACGAACTTTACCTGCATCCCAGCCAAAATATTTTGCTATTCCTCCGCAAACACCGGCAAAAACTCTTTCTCTTGTTCTTTCTAAATTCTTTTCCATTTTTTTATTTTCTTATTTAAAAAATTAACTCAATATGAATGCCAAATAGCAAATATAGCTCCAGTAAGCTTTAAATGCGGTTTCAATCTTTTAAAGTGTTCATAATCGGACGCATAATTTTCATATTGAACACTGCCTAAAATCATTATATTTGTGGCTTTAAGTTTTACTTTGCCTAATGTACAATATAATAAAGTCCTCAATATATGCCATTCTTCGCATTTTCTTAAATGCAAGTATGTCCTTTAGTTATCGAAATATCATAGTGACAGGTTATGATAAAATAAAAGATCGCAAACCCACTTTATTTGTCAGCAATCATCAAAACACTTTTATGGATGGTCTGGCTCTAGTTAAAGTTGCAAAAAATATCAATCCCAATATTCTGGTTAGAGCTGATATTTTCAAATCAAAATGGGCTTCTATTGCATTGGACATTATTCACTTGATCCCGATATACAGAAAGAAAGACAATATGGGAAGTGTGGCTCAAAACAATGAAATATTTAAAAAGTGTTTTGACTTATTCAACCAAGGGAAAACCTTATTAATTTTTCCCGAAGGAAATCACGCCATTAAGAGATTTTTGAGGTCAATGCAGAAAGGGCCAGCAAGAATTGCTTTTCAAGCAGAAGAAGAGAATAATTTCGAATTAGGCCTGAATGTGGCTCCTTTTGGTTTGCATTATACAAATCATCCCAAGAGATGGTATGATTTACATATTCATTTTGGTGAGGCTTTTCGAGTAAAGGATTTCCAAGAAGTATATCAGGAAAATCCGACCAAAGCTCAAAAGCAATTTACCGCTAAAATAGGAATAGATATTTCAGCTGAAATGATAGATATCAAGTGGCATTCAGAATATGAATTCATGGAAAAAGTTCGGACGCTGCTTAAGCCTTATGCTCTAAAATGGGCCGAGAATAATAGATCTATTGTTCATGCAGAAAATGAATTAGTAAATAAAATCGCAGACCAGCTGCAGGATGATGAGCAAAAATCAGTTGTATTGCAGGAGAATACTAACTCATATTTTGAATCAGTAAAGAAAAATAATCTGACAGAGGATTATATCGCTGAAAAACCATCTGTTTTTAAACTGTTTTTTAAAGCCACTGGAGTTTTGGCTGGATTACCTTTTTGGTTCGTAGCTAAAATCATCAATTTCATACCCGAATTTATAATTGAAAAAAAAGTAATAGCTGGAGTTAAAGATATTACATGGCATATTTCATTAAGAACAGGAATTGCAATGTTCCTTTATCCTATTTACTACTTGTTAACTTTTATAGCATTAGGTTTAAGTATAGGTTGGATATTAGCTGGGATGATAGTCTGCTCATTCCCTTTAATCTCTATTATAATGTACGAAACAGAATATCATTTCAAAAAACTGAAAAATGCCTTTATAATATTTAAAAAACCGCAAATTTTGAAGCAAGAACAAGAATTGATACTGGAGTTTAAAGACCTATTGATGCGAAACAAATAGAAAATAAAAGATATTTCAGCTAAAGCTGAAATGATTTAACCACAAAGATTGTACTGAGAATTTCACAAAGGACGCTAAGAAATGTGCTGTTAAATCGGATTTTTATCAATCCCATAGAAACAAGTAAACACTATTGATCAGCTACAGACATTTACTTTGTGTTCCTTCCAAATAAATATGGGACAAGTTGTGGAAATCTTAAAGAAATTTTGTGTTAAACTTTTGTGTCACTTTGTGGCAATATAAAAGTAGCCTTTGACTGTTTACAAGTAATGTTAACCCCCAACAAAGGGCGCGAGAAAATATCCTGCAACTACTAATACAATCACTGCTATTAAATTTAATAAAATTCCAGCTCTTACCATTTGCTTTATGCTGATATAACCACTTGAAAAGACAATGGCATTGGGCGGAGTGCTAATAGGCA
Organism: Marivirga tractuosa DSM 4126; assembly: GCF_000183425.1. Taxonomy (NCBI): domain Bacteria; kingdom Pseudomonadati; phylum Bacteroidota; class Cytophagia; order Cytophagales; family Marivirgaceae; genus Marivirga; species Marivirga tractuosa. The sequence goes on along the minus strand of NC_014759.1, from coordinate 2,572,256 downwards.
TCATAAAAGCGCAACTTGTGGCCATGGCTACTGGAATAGCCAGCAACAGCGGGTCTACATCCAAGCCAGTAGCTATGCTTAACACCATCGGAATCGCTATAGTAGTGAGCGCAACATTGCTCATCACCTCAGTTAAGAAAAGTGCCAAGGTAGTTAATATTAAAAGCAACAACCATAGTGGAATATTTTGATACTGACGAATAGCTTCCCCTATCATATCTACAAAGCCAGCTGTTTCCATTGCTTTGGCTAGTGTCATTCCGCCCCCAAATAATATTAAAATACCCCAGGGAAGATTTTTCATGTCTTCCCAGTTCATCAACATTTTACCTGACTTATTGAGTGGAATTAAAAATGTAGCTAATCCACCTGACATAGCAGTAACCGTATCATTTAAAATTTCAATTCCCAATACCGAATTGACTTGAGATTTGAATATCCAACATAAAGCTGTAATACTAAAAATGATGGCTACCCATTTTTCTTCTTTGCTCCAATTTCCGAGCTGCTTTATTTCCTGACCAATAAATAATTCTGCTTTCTCAATCTTAGTGATCCCATGTGGGAAAAGCACTTTAGTTAACATTTGATAAATAATGATCAACATAATCGCCACTGTTGGAATGCCAATTATTAACCAGCTTGCAAAGCTAATTTCTTTGCCCAAAATACTTTTTACTAATCCTACTAAAACTACATTTGGAGGAGTCCCAATGATAGTTGCCATACCTCCAACGTTTGCGGAATATGCAATACCTAAGAAAAGAGCTGCTTTAAAGCGGTTGAAGCCTGAAAAGGTGTCTTCATGTGCCTCCAATAATTTAACCACCGATAGCGCGATGGGCAACATCATTACCGCTGTGGCTGTATTGCTTATCCACATACTGAGGACGGCTGTAGCCAACATAAACCCTAAAATAATTCCATTGGCATTAGTGCCTGTAAGGCGAATTAAATTTAATGCAATTCTTCTATGGAGTTGATGTTTTTCCATTGCCAAAGCCAACATAAATCCACCCATAAAAAGGAAAATAATTGGGCTAGCATAGGGAGTTGTAGCATCAGAGAGATTAAATACTCCTGTGCTGGGAAATAAAACCATTGGCAAAAGAGCAGTAGCAAAGATCGGGATAGCTTCAAATACCCACCAAACAATCATCCATAGAGCAATGGAAAATACATCCCAACCTATTTCAGGAAACCAAAATTGGGGATTCGCAATTTGGATTATTAGGAATAGTAATGGTCCTAATGCCAAAGCCCAATATTTCAAAATGGCTTTTTGATCCATAGTTATAATTGATTTTCCAATGGTTTGTTCTTCTCAAAATACCTACATAAATGAGTGATTTTGCATTCTTCGCATTTCGGTCTTCTTGCCACACACACATACCTACCATGCAAGATCAACCAGTGATGCGCAACATGCACATACTCAGAAGGAATATGTTTTATTAAAGTTTTTTCTACTTCCAAAGGCGTTTTAGCATTTTGATTGACCAAACCCAACCTTTTGGAAACCCTAAAAACATGTGTATCCACCGCCATGGCCGGCTGATTATAAATGACAGAAGCAATTACATTGGCTGTTTTTCTTCCGACTCCCGGCATCTTCTGTAAATCTTCTATGGATTCCGGCACAACAGAATTGAATTCCTCTACCAATATTTTGGCCATACCAAGCAAATGCTTGGTTTTATTATTCATAAAAGAAATACTTTTGATATAGGGAAGTACTTCATCAAAGTGTGAGCTGGCTAAATGCTCCGGTGTGGGAAAAGCCTCGAAAAGCGCAGGGGTAACTATGTTTACTCTTTTATCTGTGCATTGGGCAGATAAAATAACAGCCACAAGCAGTTGGTACGGATTTTCGTAATGTAATTCCGTTTCTGCTTGTGGCTGGTTTTTAGAAAAATATTCTAAAAATGCTTCGTAGCGTTCTTTTCTTGTCATTTGCTATTCCTTTACAGGATGCAAATTAACAGCTTTTGAATATTCTAAAATAGTATTGATGGTTTTTTCTGAAGGAGCCATCATTCCCCCGTCCATTTGCTTTTTCAGCCATAATAGTTCATGATACTGTTCTAAAAGTTCCATGTCCTCACTTAAGGCCAGTTCGATTTGCCGATTTTCCTCCGGCTCTGTTTCTTCATAAACATATCGGATTAAATCGTCATGAGTAAAAATTTTGGTCATAGGCTATATTATATTGTTGCATCTTTTTCCTCAAATTAATGAGGGCATAGCGCATTCGGCCTAATGCAGTATTGATGCTAACGCCCGTTTGATCGGAAATTTCCTTAAAACTCATATCCATATAATGGCGCATGATCAGCACTTGTTTTTGTGCTTCCGGTAATTCCGATATCAATTTACGAAGCGATTTATGCACATCTTTCTTCATTTGTGCGTCCTCAAAAGTGCCTTCTGCAAATTCGAGGGTTTCGAATACACTATTTCCATCATCCATAACGATGGTAGGGTACCTTTTATTTTTCCGGAACTTATCAATTGCTAAATTATGTGCAATTCTTAAAATCCAGGGCAAAAATTTACCTTCCTCGTTATAACGACCAGATTTCAAAGTTCGTATAGCCTTGATGAAAACTTCTTGCATTAAATCTTCAGCTACGTAATGATCTTTAACAATCATGTAGATAGTAGTGAAAATTCTTGATTTGTGGCGGTTTACTAATTCTTCAAACGCTACTTCATTACCATTGATATACTGACCGACCAATTGGCTGTCGTCCAGCATTGTTTTTTGATTATTCATCTTAAAACACCTTGTTTAGTTTGGTAAAAGTTTATTCTATAGCGTCAAAATTTAGAGGTATAACATTCTTTTATAGCATCGAAAGTATTCAAATGATTTTAAATCACAAAAATATTTTTCGATTTATTTTATAGTGACAGAAGAAATACAAAAAAGGTTGGAATTCATATAATAAAATAAATTTCAAGCCGTTAGAAGTGGTTTCTTAATTTTAAATTAGAATGCTTTTCTGCCTAAAATCAGAGCTTTCTGTTTTTATAAAATGTATTTAGTCTGTTTATGTAAGGTTTTTTACATATCTTTATTTTATCTTAAAAAATAGTAGATTTGTACAGTTTATTTGGTATATTTATCGAATTATTATGATAAACCAAGGAGAAATAACACAGCTATTAGTTCAGGTAAATCAAGGGGATATGAATGCTTACAATAAGATATTCCCTGTGATTTATGGTGAATTACGACATATTGCGCATCGAATTCGTTTTCAATATTTTGGTATAGAAACATTGAACACCACTGCGATCGTCCATGAAGCATATTTGAAAATAATAAATTCAGAGGCTAATTGGAATAGTCGCGCTCATTTTTATGGAGTGGCAGGCAAAGCCATGCGTCATATTCTATTGAATGCAGCAAGAAGGAAAAATGCCATTAAAAGAGGTCGTGATGCCCAACATCTTTGCTTTGAAGAATGGGAAGAAAAAATTAATTTGTCGGATGAATGTTCAGATGAATTATTAAGATTAGATGAGGTCTTGAATGAATTAGAGAGAAAAGACAGCAAACAGGTAAAACTAGTGGAGTGTAGGTTTTTTGCCAATATGACTATAGAAGAAACAGCAGCAGTACTTGATATTTCACCTTCCACAGTAAAAAGAAATTGGCAAGTAATCAAGGCTTGGATTTACAGTCAGATTCAGGCTAGAAAAACGGCTTAAAAATAATGGGATATTCTTGGAGTGAATTGGAAGATATTTTCCAAAGCGCATTGAAAATACCGGCCTCAGAGCGGGAAAATTTTGTTAAAGATAGAGCAAAAGATGATGAGCGTTTAAAACAAACTGTTCTCATGATGCTAAGAGATGTAGAAAATGCTGATCAATACTTTGACAAACTTCAAGAAGGGATAGCAGATGGGTTTGAGGAAAAAAAGGAAAATATATATCAATCTGGTGATATAATTGATAAATATAAAATAATTGAGCAAGTAGGTCATGGTGGCATGGGTCAAGTCTATTTGGCGGAAAGAAATGACCAACAATTTGAACAAAAAGTGGCTGTCAAGTGCTTTTCTCCTGAAGAGGTAAAAGAGAATTTCTTTGAAAATTTTAGAAATGAACAACAATTTCTTGCTAATCTTAATCATGCAGGAATAGCTCATATATTAGACGGAGGTGTTACAGATGATGGAATTCATTACATTATCATGGAATATGTGGATGGCTTGCCAATAGATGAATATTTGAAAAATCATCAATTAAGTATTCAAGAAAAGATCAAGCTTTATCTCAGTATCTGTGAAGCCATTAATTATGCACATAATAGGTTAATCCTACATTTAGATATAAAGCCTTCTAATATTTTAGTAAATAGGGAAGGGCAAGTTAAATTATTAGATTTTGGTATTGCGCAAAAAATCGGGACTAAGCTTCAAAAACACACTCATAAAGCAACCCCTTTCTATGCCGCCCCGGAACAAATTAAAATGGGGGATATCACAACAGCGACAGATATTTTTCAGTTGGGAGTATTGTTTCATATTGTCCTAACATCTAAGAATCCGTTAAATCCTCATGAAAAAAATCCTTATGATAGGGAAGTGATACTATCAAATTCAGCCCCTAAAGAACTAATTTCCATTATTAAGGTTTGTTTGAGGGAATCTTCAGAAGATCGGTATGTGTCAGTTTCAGCTCTCATTCAGGATGTTATAAATTACACTAATAACATTCCTGTTGATGTTCATACTAAAAACTGGTCTTACCGAGCCGAAAAGTTTCTAGCGAGAAATATGATCAAGATTGCTCTTTCCTTCTTAGTGATAATATCATTGGTATCAGGAACCATAATTTCTGCTTATCAAGCTAGTATAGCAAAGGAAAACGAACAAAAAGCTGTTAAGACAAGTGAATTTCTGTTGGATATTTTCAAAAATGCAGATCCGGTTCAAACTGAAGGAGGTTTAACGGTTAAAGATATTTTAGATAATAGCACCAGCAGCATTGAGGCAAAGTTTGACGATCGTGCTTTTAAGCTTGGTTTATATGATAGGTTGACTAATATTTATACCAATGTTTATCTGTGGAATGATTCTAGAACGCTTGCGGAAAAAGTATTGAATGATTATCAAGACGTTGACAACATTAGTAAATTGAAAATCATGAGCACTCTAGCTGGTAATTACCGTGAATTATCAGAGTACCAAAAAGCCGATTCAGTATTTGGTATATTACTACGAAAGATTGATGATCCTCAAGAAAACCTACCCTTAGATTTTAAGATTGAAAATATTTTGGCTCTTGGAAAATCAAAACAGATTCAAGGCAATTATGATACCGCTCTATATTTTATAAATAAAGCAAGTCAGCTGATAGAAGAAGATATTCTTGAAAAAGATAAAGCTGATATATTCAATCATTACGCATCAGTATTTAAAGATTTGTCCAAGTTTGACTCTGCTGCTTTCTATCAGAAGAAAGCAATACAAATTTTAGAAGCGAAAAATACTCCTGAAAGTCAGACTGCACTCGCAGTTTATTACAATAATCAAGGAAATCTATTTAGGGATATGTCTCTCTATGATTCTGCTATTGCTTCATTTGAACATTCAATTAGTCTGAAAAGGGAAATAGCATCTAAAGCAAATCTAGATATCGCTATTACTTTAAGTAATTTGGGAGGAACATATTATAAAAAAAAGAATTACGATAGTGCCTCTGCAATTCTCAACCGAGCTATTGATATATTTAGTACTCAACTAAAACCAGATAATAATTTCATTGTATCCACTCGCTACAGTTTGGCAAATATCTACTATAATCAATTGAAATTTGAAAAAGCCTTGTCTGAATATAAGGAAATTCTAAAAGTTGACACAGTCAATTTTGGGTTGGATCATCCTTATGTTGCTGATGATTATATCTCATTATCTAATTGCTACAAAGAACTAAATGCTTTGGATAAAGCATACGAATACCTCAAAAAAGCAGAAAATATAATTGAGGAAAAATTTGATGAAAGTCATCAAAAGACTTCTTATTTATATAATAAATTTGGGGAGCTATTTGAAAAGCAGGAAAACTACACAATGGCGCAGATATATTATCAAGAGTCCTACAATTTAGCTAATAAGTACTTAGGAAAAGAACATCGATACACTCAACTTTACAAAAAAGATGTGGAGCGAATTGCTGAAATTATGAAGAGTAGTATTAATAGAATGTAAAATCTCTTTAACTATTCTACTATGATCGATTTTGTCTTATTGTACTCCGAACTTCCCGCTTCCACAACAAAAAACTTTGGGTTATAGTAGCTTAAATCATACTCTTTCGTAAACAACCCGGCTTTAGAGACCGTCTCTTGTTTAATTAAATTGCCTATTAAATCATAAATCTTAATTGTAGTGGACTTATCAGTGTCTTTATAAAAGCTGAGGGTGAATTTTCCTGTTTCTGTTTTTTTTAGCTTAAAATCGAACTCTGGATTTACCAGTAGCTTTTTAGGGTAGTTTACTCTGCCGTCTTTTTCTACACTTTCCACTTCAACACTATCTTTTGAGCCTTCTTGAGCGTATGAAATAGATAGCGTAAAGTAAAGTACAGAAAGTATAAGTAAAATTCTTATCATATTTAAAGGCGGTAATTATTCTTCATTAAATTTATCTAGTACAAAATCTTTGCCATCAAAAGATGCAAAAGTATTATAATTAACCCATTCCCCTAAATTTATATAACGCGAATTTTTGTTGACTTCTAAATCAAGCGGTAAATGCCGATGTCCGAAAACATAGAAATCATAATGAGTATGCTCTTCGTTTTTCTTTGCGTAGGTCCATAGCCATTCTCCTTCACCTAAAAATTTTTCAGTTTCATCTGTACTACTACTTATTCTACTGCTTGCTGACCATTTATTGGCGATGCTTATTCCTAAATCAGGATGAATTTGTCTGAATAACCATTGGCATAATTTATTTTCAAAAACCTTCTTTAGAAATTTATATTGTCGATCACCAGGCCCTAAGCCATCTCCATGGCCAACTAGTATCTTACTTCCATTAGCTTGCAACGTAATCGGTTCACGGAAAACATCAATACCTAGTTCTTCTGTAAAATAGCCGAACATCCACATGTCATGATTACCTGTAAACAGATAGACAGGCAATCCTGCATCTGCTAATTCTGCTAATTTGCCTTGAAACCGAATAAAACCTTTAGGGATAGCCTTTTTATATTCATGCCAGAAATCAAATATATCTCCAACTAAAAACAAAGCAGCAGCATCCGCTTGAATTTGATTCATCCATCTAACTATCCTCTGCTCTCTTAAATGGCTTTCTTGTAAATTGGGTGCGCCCAAATGAAAATCTGATGCAAAATATATTTTCTTATCTTCCGGTATGTCCAGTTTTAGGGTTTTCATCTTCGGTTACAAAGCTAAAAAAAGCATATTAAAACTTATCTATTTTTGCCATTTTAACAAATAATAGTTTACACGGGCTCGGGGTATAAAGTTAGCTCAAAAAAAAAGCTGAATCCTTTTCAAGATTCAGCTTTTAATTAAAAAACTATTATTTAATTATTTGCCTAAGAAAGAACTTAACATCCAGTGGTGTTTTTCCATGTCTTGGATGAAGGTATTCAACATATCCTCAGTACCTACATCCCCTATATCTATCGCTGCATTCATGGCATCAGTCAGATACGATAATAAGATTTGGTAATCATTTAAGATCTCCTGCACCATTTCTTCAGCCGGTAAATCTGTCGGTGACTCTTTAATATTGGAGTTCTCCATATAGTCACTCAAATTACTTAATGGAGTGTGACCGAAAACTCTGATTCTTTCTGCTATTTCATCAATACTTTCTTTCGCTATGTCATAGCGTTCTTCAAATTGTTCATGCAAATCGAAAAAATCAGCTCCTTTCACATTCCAGTGGAAATTCCTCAATTTCTGATAATGCATATGGTAATTTGCTAATAAAGCATTCATTACCTCTACCAATCTTTCTGTTTCTGACTTATCAAATCCTAATTTTCTATATCTTTTATCTACTGTAGTACTCATATAATTAATCTATTTATCAATTCAAAAAAAATTAAAATATCAGTATAATTATCAGTTTTTATAATTTACTGATTCTTTCAATTGATCGATTGTTTCTTTTCCTTTGCTTGAAACACTATCGATTTCTTTATTTAATGTTGATTTCAACTCATCAATTTTCTTGATTGAATCTTTATACGATTTGTCAACATTCTTTTTTAATTTTTTTCTTGTTTTATCTCCTTTTTCAGGTGCATAAAGTAATCCTGCAACTGCTCCTGTTAATAATCCTAAACTGAATCCTGTTAAAATTTTTACTCCGTTATTCATAGTGATATTTATTTAAAGGTTATTGATTAAATTCTACTTATACTAACCTTCATTTATACAAAATGTTACATATATTGACATTTTTACTCAAAAAATGTTAATATTGTTGACAAATGACAAAAATATCGAATAACATAAAGTATTTAAGAACTGAAAAGGGATTAAGCCAAACCGCTATGGCAGAGGCTGTTGGGCTTAAACGAGGTAATATTGCTTCTTATGAAAAGGAGTTGGCACAGCCGAGTATTGAAAATTTGGTTAATATAGCAGATTATTTTGGCATAGATATTCACCAAATTGTAAATGAAGATTTACAATATTCTACCAAAAAAGTAAAACACGATAGAAATCCCTTTAAAATATTTGAAGAAAACTTCCCCATTCAAGGACTAAAAGATCGTGTTAATGCCTTAAAAGGAAACCATAATGCAGAGGATAAAGTCAAACGGTTAAAAGATCAAAACAAGGATATCCAGAAAATGGTTGATGGTTTTAGAGCTTTTCATAAAATGCGAATGAATTCAAATGAAAGCACGGAAGAACTTAGTAAAAAATTATCTGCGGATTATGTCAATTTATTGGACATATTACAGACAGTATTAAAGAGCAATACCGATTTGATAAAAATTATTGATAAAAAAGATGAATAATATTAAAAGGCTTCTGGTTCTGATTTTAACAATATCTAGTTCACAGGCAAATTTCGCCCAAGAATATGATGAGGATGTCAAATCTATTGAATCCATTATGTCAGCATTAACTGATGTAATTTCTGGACCTGCCGATAGAGAAAGGGATTGGAATAGATTTGAGTATCTGTTTTCAGAAGATGCCAAATTGATTCCCACTCAAAAAATTGAGTCCGGGGAGGTAACTTATCATTATTGGACACCTCAGGAATATGTTGAAATGTATCAGAAAAACCGAGGTGGAACAGCTTTTTACGAGCAAGAATTACACAGAATCACAGAATCATTTGGAAATATAGCACACTGTTTCAGTACTTATGCAGTACGAACCTCAGAAAACGGCCCTATTGAGAGGCGTGGAATCAATAGCATTCAATTGCTCAGAGGAAAAGACCGATGGTATATCATATCCGTTTTTTGGAGCAATGAATCAGATGATGAGAAAATCCCTCGGGAATATTTAACTAACGAAAAATAGAATCAGTTTGCAAAGACTTGCTCTTCCACAAATGTCAAAATAGTATCACTCATATTAGAAATCGAAGCAGGGCCACCGCCATACCTTGATACCTGCTTTACAACACCGTTATTGTTGTAGGTGAAGTTTTGAGTAGGTAAATCCTGCATAGTAGATTTGTATTCTTCTTTTAAATTCGCCCAGTCGGCAGTTTGTATTATACCTAGAAGTGCTTCAAATTGCTCATCGTCCAATTTTACTTCTTTCTTCCCTTTGATTTTTGTGTTTTCCTTACCATTAAAAACTAATTTTTGATCACCATAAAGCGATAATTCAAACACAGGGCATGGCCCCATGCAAGCAGTAGTGTTTAAACTAAATATCTCCTCTGCTTGTTGTGAACTCATGCTTTTGTTGCTTTTACAAGCAATTAATAATAATATAAAGAGTGGGACTACAAAAAATAACGAGAATTTATACATATCCATATGGTTTATAAACGACATCTTATTCATACAAGAAATTTTTTTAATAAGTTACAATTACGAAATAAGATGTTTAATTTTAGTCAAATTAATTAAAAATTACATTATGAAAAAAACATTTACCTTAGCTATTTGCATTATATTTCTTGGATTTAATGCGGTAAACGCCCAAGTATTTAAAAAATTTGATCCTGTAATTTGTCCAGTTGATCACAATTCTTACGATACTTTTGTTCCACCACCGGAAAAATTTCAGGCACTAGCTGCTCGAGGTGTTACTAATCAAAGCACCGAAAGCACTGCTAATATAATTGTTAATTACAATGGCTTTAGTGAAGAAGCTAAAGTAGCATATCAATATGCAGTTGATATATGGGCATCAATTCTTAAATCGCCTGTGACAATTCATGTAAATGCTAACTATGTGCCACTAGGTCAAGGGGTTTTAGGTTCTGCTGGACCATCAGATTTCGTTAGAGATTTTGACGGGGCGCCTGTTCAAAACACATTTTATCCAATAGCGCTAGCCGAAAAAATTGCAGGAAAAGATTTGAATAAGCCTGGCAATCCTGACATCAATTCAAATTTCAATAGTGATTTCAATTTTTATTTAGGCACGGATGGAAATCCTCCTGCTGGACAATATGATTTTGTATCTATCGTCTTGCATGAACTAGGCCACGGATTAGGATTTATAGGTTTGGCCTCCTATGAAAATTCACAGGGATCGTGGTCTGCTGGCGAAACTGGCAAAACCTCAATTTATACAGAATTTGTAAATCTAGGAGATGGAACTCCTATAATAGATTTACCTGATAATTCGGAAGAAACTGGTGATGCTCTAACAAGCAACAATTTGTTTTTTAATGGGCCTATCTCCGTGAACCAATTAGGAGAAGAGCCAAAATTATATACTCCATCCACATGGAATGGTGGTTCCAGCTATTCTCACTTGGATGAAAATGAATATGGTCCAGGAAATGAAAATTCTCTAATGTCTCCTCAATTTGGTGCAGGTGAAGCTATTCATGCTCCTGGAATCACTTATGAACTTTTTGCTGATATGGGTTGGATTCATACCTATATGCAGCATCAAAATGGAAACCAAATCACTGAGAATATCAACGATGATTTTGTAGTGGATTTATCTGTTTTTTCTGATACTACATTCAATGAAAAAGTTCCCGAGCTAGTTTATTCACTTGATGATTTTCAGTCAAGTAATAATATAGTGATGACTGATACAGGAAATGGGAAAGATTTTACAGCAAGTATTCCTAACCCTGGTGAAACTTCTACTATCAAATACTATTTTCAGGGAGTTGAAGATGGAACTGGCCGAAACTATACAGCACCAGCAGATGCACCGAACAAATTTTATACTGTAAATATTGTAGCACTACAAGACAAGTCGTTGCCTTATACACTTGCTGAGGGTGGTGATTTCGAAACAAATGCGTCTGATTGGCAATCCATCATAATAAATGGTAATGAGAACCATTGGGAATACGGCCAACCAGGTAATGTTTTAAATTCAGCCATTTCAGGTAATAACGTATGGAAAACGAAGCTATCTGAAGATATTGGATTTGCAGACTTAAACTCAAGTAGTGCTTTGGTTTCGCCAACATTTGATTTTAGTTCAGAAAATGAAAACATAGAATTAAGCTTTAATTTTATGATGGCCAATGCCACTACAACGAACGGCTTCTTCAATCAGGGGCCTTTTGGGCTTCAAATGGAGTTTTCTTTGGACAGGGGTCAAACGTGGGAAGTATTAGGAACTCAAGATGACCCAAGAGCAGAAAACTGGTATAATTTCAGAGAAAATTCCCCGAGCGTTTTTTCTATAAATGACAATTCTGGTTGGATTGAACAAACTTATGAAGTAAACAATGGAGATACTACATTGCTTCCTTTAAACGCTAAATATAATGTCAGCTTTTTGGGGGGTAATCAAAATGTGAATTTCAGATTAGTATTTTATGTAGTACAAGATTTCCCTGAGGCAGGATATGAAGCTGATGGCGTATTAGTGGATGATTTTGAAATTTTAAGTTCTGATCCTACAGCTGATTTTATTAGTACTTCTACCGCATTGAATTACACGGGGGATCAAATCAATTTCGAATATATTTCAGCAGGAGCAACTTCATATAGTTGGGATTTTGGAGACGGCAACACCTCAAATCAAGAGAATCCTAGCCATAGCTATGCTAGCGGTGGGGTTTATGATGTTAGTTTGACAATAACTAGTGATGCGGGTAATGCTACTGTTGTAAAGGAAAATTTAATTAAAATTATTCCAACTCGACAGGTTCCTTATCAGTTGGAAGATGGTGGTAACTTAGAACAGGCTGAAGTAGATTTTAGCATTCAAAACGTATCCGGAACTGGTTTTGTACTTGGCCGAAGCGAAATAACTGGAAAGGCAGGTACGGCAAGTGGTGATTTCGCTTTTGTTACTGCACCTGATGCAGAATTATATGAAAACAATTCTGAAGCCTATATCTATACACCAGAATTTGACTTTAAAAGCTTAGGAGATTATCAATTTTCTTTTGAAACTAATTATCAGTTTGAAGACAATTGGGATGGTTTTATTGTTGAATATACAGTTGATAGAGGAGAAAATTGGATTAAACTTAAAGATGAACTTGAAGATAATTGGTACACTCAAATAAGTGATCCGCAGTCTGTATTTGGTAATGAAGTTCCGATTTTTAGTGGAAATACAGAAAATGAATTTGTGAAAAAATTTACTGATGTGTCTTTCCTAGCAGGTGCTGAAAGGGTTAGTTTTAGAATTAAGTTTCTAACAGATGCGGCTGAAGTAGATGCCGGAATGGCAATTGACAATTTTGAAATATTGGGGCCACTTGCTGGGCCAGCAATACCTGATTTTAGTGCTGAAGTTGAGTATGCCTGTGAAGGAGCTACAATAGTATTTAGTAATGAATCTTTGGGGTCTATAAAAGATTTGCAATGGGATTTTGGTGAAGGTGCTGAACCACAATTTGCAAGTGGCACTGGCCCTCATGAAATTAAATTTAGCACTGCTGGAAGTTATGATGTTACTTTGACTGCAGAGGACTTGAATGGAGCATTTGTAACGGAGACAAAAGAGGAGTTTATTAATATTGGATTAAATCATTTTCCTTCTATATCAATAGGGGAAAGAAGTAATGATTTTACTGTATTACTAACTGCAAGTGAAGGCGAAAGCTATCAATGGTTTTTAAATGGGGATTCAATACCTGATGCAACAGAACAAACATATTTGGCAATTGAAGATGGTCAATATTATGTTGCGGTTCTTGTTGAAAATTGTGTTGGTTTTTCAAATGTGGATAATATCATCACCTCTAATGATTCCCCATTAGCCAGAAGCTTTTCTGCTTTTCCTAACCCATTAAATAAAAATAGAGCATTAAATATCTCTTTTGAAAATGAATATTTAGGCGACTATAATGTAGAAGTTTACAGTTTAAATGGCCGAAGAATATTTTCAGAGAAGTTTAATAAAGTTAGTACTCAAGAAGTCCAAGAAATAGATCTAAAGAAGGCGATTGAAGGGCTTTATTTGGTTAGAGTTACTACAGGAAGTCAAAGTACTCAAATTAAGGTTCTAATTGAGTAGAATGGTAAATATTCTATTTACATTAAGCCCACAAGATTTCAAATCTTGTGGGTTTATTTTTGACTAAATACCAAAAGATGCCATGTTTTCAAATTGCATAATTCTACCATTTTGAGGATGTTTGAACTGAATATATTCTGCATGTAACATCAATCTTTCAGCTTTATTTCCATAAAGCGTATCTCCAATGATAGGAGCATCCAAACCTTTTGGATGGGCAGCATGAACTCTTAATTGGTGTGTTCTTCCCGTGACAGGGATAAAAGTCACCATGCTTTTTTTATCATTGTTACTGATAAGCCTCCATTTGGTTAATGCCTTTCTTCCTGATTCAAAATCTACCTTCTGCATAGGTCGATTGTCTTCATCCACCGCTAATGGCAAATTTACTTCTCCTTCACTTTTATCCAACGTTCCCTCCAATACAGCACAATACCTTTTTTGAATGGTTTTATCCATGAATTGCTTTTGCAAAAATTTATGACTATCCAAATCCTTGCTAATCAGCATTATTCCAGAGGTCATTTTATCCAATCTATGCGCTAATAACGGACCCGTAGCTTTAGGATATGTTTTCTGCATTCTAGTTAATACAGAATCTTTTATCTCTTTCGATGGAATGCTAAGCAATCCTGCTGGCTTCACTATTACTACTATTTGCTCATCTTCATAAAGTTTTTCAATCACTTTGTCCTCAGCTGTGTATTGTAGCAAAGGATCGTCTTCTAGATTTAAGCCCTTTAACATGTGACCTAAAATAGGTTTGCACTTTCCGCTGCAAGCAGGATAAAACCTACCTTCTTTACGTAATTCTGATTTTGGTGCTTTTCCCCACCAAAATTCTCCCATGGCAATTGGCTTATATTGACTTACAAAGGCGTATTGCAGCAATTTGGGTAATGCACAATCTCCTGCACCAGAAGGAGGATAAACAAGCGGTTCAAAAATTTCTTCCAAGCCTTTTCTTTGCCCTTTTACATTTAAAAATTGATATTGATCAAAAATCTGCTTTTGCAATTTGATGGATCTCTGCTTTCGTTCTTTCTTTAATCGCTGAATTTGAGATTCATAAACCGCTACTTTGGATTGTATGGAAGCAATTTTCTTTTTCCACCCTTTATTTAATTTCTTGTAGTTGTAATCTTCATTGATGCTTTCTTTTCGCAGCTGTTCATCCAATTTATCAAAAGCTTCAGGGCTAAGATTGACCATGCCTTCCTCTCGTTTTTCCTTTCTTAAAGCCTTAGCCATTTGTTTTTTTTCTTGTGCGGATTTTAATTCCAAATTTGATTTTTTACTTTGCTCTTTAAGCTCCGCCATCAATTTATTGAAATTTCGGTCTTCCTCAAGTTGTTTGATTTTTCGGTTGATTTTCACCAGTTCTTCTTCGCCTTTCTTATAAAATCCTTTTAATTCCAACCGATCATAAATGGGAGGAACAAAATTGACAGGTGGATCACCATCATAATCCTGTCCTGAGAAGGATGTTAAGTATCCTAATTCACCGGATTGATTTTGAACCACTAATACGCCATACATTTTGCCACTTATTTCATTTTTAATATTAGCAGCTTTCAGATTTTCTTGCAATTCATTTGCTGCTAATTCAGTGAGCGGGTGAGGTTCATATGAAAAAGGGAATGTAAATTTCTCAGGTAGTGAGTATTCAGATGTGTCAGTTTTGAACTTTATGAAGTAGGAATCCTGCATAGATTGGATAAGAATGTATTGCTATAGACTTTATAGAAATTACTAATACAAAATTAAGTAAATAAAATCTTAGCTCAATAGCTATCGTCAAATGTTATTTAGATTCAAAAAGCATGATATAAATCATTTCCAAATGTAACTAAGCTCACCAACTCCATTGCTATCCTAACGTTTTGATTATTAGAACCTAACTCAATAGACATGAAAAACAAACGAGTAGTAATTACTGGAGGTAGTGGGGCAATTGGTAAGGCACTTGCTAAAGCTTTATTAGGCCAAGGAGCCAAAGTTTTGATTACCGACCTCAAGGATGAGGATTTACAAACAGCTAAATCTGAATTAGCTTCAGAGCAACTTTTTACCTTTAGAGCTGATGTAACTAAAGAAACTGAAGTCGCAAAATATGTTCAATATGCTGTAGACAAGATGGGAGGCATAGATGTTTTCTATAATAATGCAGGAATTGAAGGAAAGGTATCGCCACTAGATGATTATCCTTTAGACGTCTTTGATCAATTAGTAAATGTCAATATTAAAGGTGTTTATTATGGATTAAGACATGTATTTCCAGTTATGAAGAAAAATAAAGATGGCGGAAGTATTATCATCACCTCTTCAGTAGCGGGATTAATGGGAACACCCAATGTTTTACCTTATGTAACTAGCAAACATGCAGTAATTGGCATGATGAAATCTGCTGCTTTGGAAGGAGCTCCACATAAAATCAGGGTGAATACTGTAAACCCATCTCCAGTCGATAATAGAATGATGCGTTCTTTGGAAGAAGGCTTTGCACCCGGTGCAGGAGCAGAAGCTAAAAAAGGATTTGAGCAAAGCATCCCTTTGCAGCGCTATGCTACAAACGAGGATGTAGCAAAACTGATGTTGTTTTTAGGAGGTGATGATAGTAGCTTTATTACAGGAACAGTTAATCCTGTTGACGGGGGAATGACTGCATAACTTGGAAAGCTATTTTGCTTGAAATGACAAAATAGCTTTCATTTACCTAACCATTCTTTAAAACCACCGCATTTCTCTGTGCTGACTATACATTCCTTCTCACATTCTGGAAGTAAATCGATTTTGATGCGACTTCGAGAATAGGTGTGCATTTGTTTAATTGAATTGATTCCTATCATGAATGTTCGGTTGACTCGAAAAAATTCCATGGGGTCAAGAGAATGTTCTAAGTGATCCAAAGTGTCATTTGTAACATATTTATGACCAGAATGACTAACCAGAAACACCATTTTATTGTCTGCATAAAAATATGCTGTTTCCTCTGCTTTTATTGATTTGATCTGGCTTCCGTAAGAAACTAAAAACCGCTGCTTGAAGGCTGGTTTGTTTTCTTTAAAGGCAGACAGAAATTTTTCCACATTTACTTTCTCTTCCTTCTCAGTGATGTTTTTTAACTTATCCAAAGCTTTCAATAAATCAGTTTCGGCTATAGGCTTTAAAAGATAATCAATGCTATTAACCTTAAATGCCTTAAGGGCATATTCGTCATAGGCAGTAGTGAAAATGATAGGTGCTTTTATTTCAATCTTATCAAAAATATTAAAGCTACTGCCATCTGAAAGGTGAATATCTAAAAACACTAATTCTACATCATGCTCATTTTGAAAAAAATCCACTGCTTCCTCAATGCTCCCCATCACTTTTACTATCTTCAAACCAGGTTGAATTCTAGCAAGCATTTTTTGAAGCTTTTGAGCGGCTAATTTTTCATCTTCAATAATTACTGCATTCATCTCTTTGCTCTTAATTTTCTTTGCCACATAGAAATCAATGGCGTAATCAAAATGGTCGGAAGCAACCAATACACAAATGTTGGAATTTCCAAAGGTATTTTAGCTGCGTTCACTGCCAAAAATGCGGTTGAAGCCGCAATAAAGCCTCCGGACATACGAGAAATATGGGCTTTAAGCCAAAATTTTGGTGATTTTATCCTTCCTTTATAATTTAAAATATCCTCACGCACACTTCCAAATCCCACAAAAGCAAAAACAATTGGGACGATCCCAAAAGAATTATTCTGGTCTTTTAACAGAATAACGCCAAGCATGATAAAAGCTATTCCCATTAAAAACATTCCTATTGTCAATAGCCAATCTATCATTTTTGGTTTTTGAGAGTTGCCTAACATCTTTAAATAAATATAGCGGTTGCCTGTACCCACGAGGTATATCGTAAAGATTCCTACCACAAACAAAAAATAATTGATTTTGATACTGGCCATGATTAGTGCAATAATCGAAGAAGTCATCATCCCGCCCACAAAGAATTTACCTACAATTCGGTGCGTTTTGCCTCCCTTTTTCATACTCATATTGAGCAGGCCACTTAACAAACCTGCAAACCCTGCTGCAATATGAATAACCAACAATATGTCATAAATCCTTTCCATTTTTAATTCCCCGTACTTAGGGTTTGAAGTTTAATTTCTGCTATGAAATGCCCATTATCTTTATAAAATTTTGGCGCTTCACCGTTGAGTAGTTTAAATCTTTGTTCGATATTATATAAGCCCGTTTTCGTTGAAGGGTAATCCTCACTTCGTTGCTGTAAATTATTCACTACTTTTAGTATGCCCTTTTCCAACTTCAATTCAATCTTGAGTGGATTATTCTCATTAATAGTATTATGCTTTATACAATTCTCCACTAAATTTTGAAGGATTAAGGGTGGAATAAATAAGTCATCTAATTCGGTTTTAATACTGTTTTCAAAGTATAAATTATCATCGAATCGGATTTTCTGTAGATAAATATAAGAATCCACGAAGTCGATTTCATTTTTAAGCGGCACAAAACTTTTTTCCCTTACTTCCAGCACATATCTATATATTTTGGAAAACTCCTGCACAAACAATTCTGCTTTCTCAGGATTGACCGAAATCAAAGATGATAGCGTATTTAAACTATTGAATAGAAAATGCGGATTGACTTGATTTTTAAGACTCTCATACTGCAATCGAGCTTCTACTTTCTTCAATCTTTCACTTTCTAAAAGTGCCTCTTTCCAAAGTTGGAAATAGCAAATCGTTTCGTAAATGATGGATATGATCACGGTAATCCCCAATCCAAGTGCCAGGTTGAATAGGTGATACTTCGCTGAATAGGGCACAAATCCTAAAAAGTGTAGTAAAACAACCAAAAAGCTAGCAACGGCAATTGTGTACAAAAAAGACCAGGTTATTTGGGTAGATATCCTCTTTTTGGTGTCTTTCAATGCAGGAAATTTTGTTCTTACCCAACTTACTATATGATAATTGCCTTCCCAATAGGCAAAAGTAAAGAGAAGGGTGATGACAAATACTGTCCAAAAAGAGCCTTTGGGATTAGTGGCTGTTAAGACAGTCGCTAATCCCAGCATCATTAAATATCGATCGTATGGCTCCCTAATTTTCATTTTCAACCTTAATTAATGGCTTTATAAATTGTATTTCCTGCTTCTATGCCCATTGTAAAAATGAATAGTCCTAATAGCAGTATAATGATTATCTTAAAAATTGCTACTTCTAATTTGCTTAGATTATTCCATTTCTTTCTCATGATTCCTTCCAAATTTTGGATTTTTGACATAATTTGATTTTTTTTATTAAAGATATTTTTTCTGCTAACGATGTTCTTAAAAAGCACTCTGCCAAAATTAACACCCCCCTTCGCCCCCCTCAAGGGGGGAGTCACACGGATTTACTTCTAATTTTAATCTGTGAGGACTATCCCCTCGAGGGGATTATAGGGGTGTTTTAGTGCTGAACATCTTGTTAAAAAGTTAACCTATATTGCGGAATTGGGTAGATTCCTAATTGGTTATTTCTTACTATTTCTTCCGTTACAGGATTATAGATTCTTCTGAATAGATTTTGCGTATTGAATACATTTTGAATATCCAGCGCCCATTCATGGGTCAATTGTTTACTATTCATTCTGAAACTAATTTTAAAATCAGTTCTGAAATAGTCCGGATTTTTCATCGAATAGGCATTTTTAGTATCATAAACAGCCTCTTTTGCTTGTCTTGAAGCTGCTAAATCAATAGGCGTTACATATTGTCCGCCTGCATAAGTACTTTTAATATCCAATGCCAACACCCGGTTCTTAGAACCCAATTCAAATTCTCTTCCAAATAATCCATTGAATACGTACTCACTATTAAAGGCTGTATTTCTCCATTCCTCATCACTTCCTTGATATTTTGACTCAAAAATTGATGCGGTAACTAAGAAATAGTAATTATTACTAAAGCTTTTTTCCAAGGTCAATTCTAACCCATAATTGTGACCTATTCCAGTATTGACTAAGCTATCCACATCAGGAACGCCAAAATCTGCTCCTGCATTTAGCATTGAAAAAGAACTGCTATTTCTTTCCACTGCCACGTCATAGAGATGCTGATAATAAGCTTCCGTTCTCAATTTGAAATTCTTATTAAACTGATGATTGAAGCCTGCAACAAAATGATGTGATTTTGTGAAATCTAAATTTTCATTTGTTCTGATTTTATCTCCGTTCCTTTCCGATTCAAGGAAATAAATCGGCATCGCTTGAAGTTGACTATGTAAACCATAACCCAGTTTCAAGCTATTGCGGTTGTTCATTTGATAGTTCACCCCTAATCGTGGCTCCAGTTGTTGAGCGCCATTAAAAGCAAAATATTGATAGTGTAATCCGGCTGTTGCTTCCAGTTTTTCGCTTAGCCTTAACTGCCATTGAAAAAATCCTTGAGCTAGTCCCGAAACACCTTGTTCATCTCTCAGTTCTCTGAAATCATCGCTCGCGGCTCTATAAATACTATCTTGTAAGTTGAAAGATAAAACATCATAGTTGAAACCTGCCACGTAGTTGTTTTTTGCATTAATCTTCTGATGAAAATGATACTGCGCTCTGTATTTGGTCAATCCATAATTACTTCTGTAAAACGGCTGCGGATTTCTATTCTCAGTACTTAATGAATCCACAATATTGCCAGTATAAGTGTAGTCAGCAGAAAGGCTGATGATTCCGTATGCATCTTCATTATAATATTGCGTATTGGAAAGTCCTACTACTCCCATTTTAGCAGAATTATATATATTTTGAGATACTTCAGAATACAAATCAGTTTCTGTAGAGTCGGTTTCCGATCCTAGCAAATCAATATTACTTTTACCTGCGATAGCGAACAAGCTAAATTTTCCCAGTTTTTCGGTTGGCACATCTACTTTGGCAGAAAAATCCTGATAAAATGGGACTGCATTTCCAGTTCCGGGCGATAAACCAACATCATCCATCAAAGCTAAGGTGGAATATCTGTAATTTAATAAATAAGATGCTCCGCCTTCTTTTCCGATGGGGCCTTCTGTTCCCAATTCGAAGCCGTTAAAACCTACCTGAAAAATATGTTCTCGCTTAAATGAATTACCTTTTCTCATTTTCAAGTCAAATACACCAGCCGTGGCATTTCCATATTCCGCTGGAAATGCACTAGTCATAAAATCACTTTTCGCTAAAAGGTTATTATTAAGAATACTGACAGGTCCGCCTGTAGTTCCCAAAGCACCAAAGTGATTGGGATTAGGAATGTCGATTCCTTCTAATCTCCACAGAACACCACTTGGAGAATTTCCCCTGATGATGATATCGTTTCTAGAATCATTGGCTCCGCTAACACCCGCAAAGTTTTGCGCCATCCGCGCAGGGTCATTTCTTGCCCCTGCATAACGGTTGGTTTCCTCCATATCAAATCCTCTGGCACTTACTAAAGCCAAATCGTTAGAAGCATTCTGAGGGTTTTGCTTAGCCTTAACCGTTACTTCTGACAATTGCTCAATGCTTTCTTGCAATTCTAAATCTAATACAACTTCCTTTCCGCTGGTAACTTGCAGCTGATTGATAAAAATGCTTTCATATCCGATGTAGGATACTTTTAGGCTAATTCTCCCAATAGCAATATCTTTAAGCAAAAATTGACCATTTACATTTGTGGTGGTACCAATCAGTGGATCACTATCAATAATTTTGATACTAGCGCCCGGTAGCGGGGATTGAGTCACCTTATCGACAATGGTTCCCCTTACATTTTGCGAAAGTTCTGCTTCTGTATTTTCATCTTGACCAAATCCAATGAATATGGTCATGGATAATATCGTGGTGATAATTATTTTTCTCATAGCTCGCATAATTTCTGTTGATTTATGTTAGCAAATTAAAGGCGAGTATTCTTTCTTAAATAAAAATACTGACTCAAGACGATGATTTTCATGATGAATCCGTAAAAATCATAACTGAATTTTTCTCCACCGTATTTATCATGGAGGATAAAAGACAAATAATTTATAATTGAGTTGGGCATTCAACTGAAAAGTTTAGTATATATGATTATTTTTGAGGTTAAATTAAAGATCCTATGATTTTAGCTGCCAGTGTAGATATTCCTATTTTAAGTGACATCGTAGTCATTTTAGGACTTTCTATTTTTGTAATTCTTCTCTTCCGAAAACTAAAAGTGCCGCCAATCATCGGGTTCTTAATCACGGGTATAATAGCTGGGCCTTATGGCTTCCAGTTGATTGATGCCACGGAAGGCGTAAAAGTATTTGCAGAAATAGGTGTAATCCTCTTGTTATTTATTATTGGAATTGAGTTTTCTATCAAAAGCTTAATCTCCATCAAACGTGCCGTATTCATAGGCGGAACAGTGCAAGTGGTGGGTACTATTTTGCTGGTAATGCTTATTGCACTCAATACAGGATTTGATTTGAGTGCCGCTATTTTTCTTGGCTTTCTTTTCTCACTGAGTAGTACGGCTATTGTACTCAAAATCATTCAAGATAAAGGAGAAACTACTACTCCACATGGGAAAACCATTTTGGCTATATTGATTTTCCAGGATATCATAGTAGTCCCAATGATGTTATTTACTCCCCTTTTGGCTGGGGAATCTCAAAACATCTGGATGGAAATCCTCATGATGGTGCTAAAGGCAGCATTACTAATTGCATTCGTTTTAGTAAGTGCAAGATATATCGTGCCATGGCTGTTTTATCAAATTGCTAAAACCAGAAGTAAGGAGCTGTTCATACTCGTAATCGTATTAATCTGTTTTTCCATAGCATGGCTGAGTTCTGCTTTAGGACTATCTCTTGCACTCGGTGCCTTCTTAGCTGGACTTATTGTATCTGAATCAGAATATAGTCACCAGGCAGCAAGCAATATCTTACCTTTTCATGAGCTATTCACCTCCTTCTTTTTTGTGTCAATAGGGATGCTTTTGGATATCTTTTTTGTAGCAGATCATTTCCTCATCATAATTGGATTGATGGTAGCTACCGTAATTGGAAAGTCATTAATTGCTACACTCGCTGGAGCTTTTTTAGGGTATCCAGGGAGAACTTCCTACAGAATTGGCTTTTCAATCTTTCAAGTAGGTGAATTTGCATTCATTTTATCCACAGTAGGAATTACATATGCTGTAATTTCAGATTTGACCTATCAATATTTCTTATCAGTTTCACTTTTCACCATGGGAATTACTCCCTTTATGATGAGTATTTCTCCAAAATTGGCAGATAAGTTAGCCGCTAGTAGATTGGCTTCTGCAATTGGTAATAAGACACAAAGAATGTTCTTCTCTTTTCCCGAAGCCCCTGAAGAAGGTGCTGAAATACCAGAGGAAGAGCTAGATAAACATATTGTGATTATAGGATTTGGACTGAATGGTCAGAACGTGGCTAAAGCAGCTAAAAGTGCAGGCATTCCTTATGTCATTTGTGAAATGAATCCTGATACGATCAAAAAATATAAAGCATTGGGAGAACCGATTCACTACGGAGATGCTATTCAGCCTGAAGTTTTAAAAGGTCTTGGCGTTTATAAAGCAAAAGTAGTGGTTATTGCTATTTCAGATCCCCTGGCAACTAAGAGAATTGTCACTCAAATCAGAACGATTAGCAATACTATTCATATAATAGTGAGAACTAGATTCATAGCTGAAACCGAAGAGAATCTTCGCTTAGGAGCAGATGAAGTTATACCAGAGGAATTTGAAACTTCGGTTGAAATTTTCACCAGGGTGTTGAATCAATATTTTATCCCCCAGAAAAAAATCAAAGAGTTTGTCCGTAATGTACGAGCAGATAATTATGAAATGCTCAGAGGTGTTCTCAAAAGGAGTCCAATGCAAAAACTGACGGAGGAATTTCCAAATTTAACGACCGCTTGCTATGAAATTGAAAAAGACCACAATGAAATCACCGATAAACCGATAGCAGAAACTAACATTCGCCATAAATTCGGTGTTACAGTGATAGGTTTGAAAAGAGAGGGTGATTTAACTACCCAAATTGGACCGGAAACCACTCCAAAAAAAGGAGATACCATTTTTGTATTTGGTAAACCCGAAGATTTGGAACAATTTTACGATAAAATCAGCATTTGAAAGAGTTACTTTAGAATCAATTATATACTAAATTTCATTCAGTGGAGAATACAGTTTTAACATCACTTGCCAAAAAATACGGCACCCCTTTATATGTTTATGATGCAGACAAAATTGCATCTCAAATTAAGAGACTTAATGATGCCTTTTCAGGTATTAATTTAAAGCTTAAATATGCTACCAAGGCCTTAAGTAATGTTTCTGTGTTGAAATGGATGAAGAAACATGGTACTGGATTAGATGTTGTTTCTATTCAAGAGGCTTATTTGGGACTAAAAGCTGGTTTCGAGCCTAAAGATATATTGTACACACCTAATTGTGTTTCCATAGATGAAATTATAGAGGCTGTGGATTTAGGATTGATGATTAACATCGACAATATTTCCATTTTAGAGCAATTTGGTCATCGATACCACGATACAGTTCCGGTTTGCATTCGGTTGAACCCTCATATCATGGCAGGTGGAAATTCTAAAATCTCTACTGGTCACATTGATTCAAAATTTGGTATCTCCATATTGCAAATGCGTCATTTGTTGAGAGTTATTGAAAACTACAATATCAATGTTGTGGGATTACACATTCATACAGGTTCTGACATTTTAGATTCTGAAGTTTTTTTAAGAGGCACAGAAATTATTTTTGAAGCAGCTGAAGATTTCCCTAATATAGATTTCATAGATTTTGGTAGTGGCTTTAAAGTAGCCTATAAAGAAGGCGATGTCACTACAGACATAGAAGAACTTGGGAAAGAAGTAAGCAAGAGGTTTAAGGCATTCTGCAAAAGTAGAGGAAAAGATCTAGAACTATGGTTCGAACCAGGGAAGTTTCTGGTTTCAGAAGCAGGATATTTTCTATCTAAAGTAAATGTGATAAAAACCACACCTGCTACTGTCTTTGTTGGGTTAGATACAGGAATGAACCATTTATTGCGCCCCATGATGTATGATGCTTACCATCATATCGAAAACATCTCAAATCCATCGGATACACAGCGGGTTTATACGGTAGTGGGCTATATTTGTGAAACCGATACTTTTGGAACAGACAGAAGACTATCAGAAGTTAAACAAGGCGATATAATAGCCATCAAAAATGCTGGTGCTTATGGCTTTTCAATGGCTTCTAACTATAATTCTCGATATAGACCGGCAGAAGTTTTAGTACATGAGGGTAAAGACCAACTCGTTCGGAAAAGAGAGTCTTTAGATGACCTATTAAGAAACCAAGTAATTGTTGACTTTGAATAAACTATACATAATCTCCCTCGCCTTTGCTACTTTCGTTTTTTGCCATCCAAGTTTGGGGCAGGTAAAACAAACGCATTTTATAACAGGGATTGGAGGGAGTTATGTCAATGTGATTGATGAAGGCATTTCCCCTCTACTTTATAAAGGCATTGGAGGAAATGTGATTTTGGGGCATTTTCAAGAAAAAGAAAATAGTATAAATACCTCTTCTGCAAAGTTTGATTTCAATAATCCTTCCAGCAGCATTAGCAATGCTGAAATGTATACCTATCGATTAGAAGGACATTATCAGCGATACTGGAAATTGTCAGATGACGCCAATAAAAGTTGGAAAATAAGGTCAGGATTGGATCTTTCAGCCAAATGGGCTCTAAGGCAACATCTTAGTTTTACGAACAACAGCCAACATATTGAAACCCGATTTTCTGTGGCTCCTGCCCTTATGCTGGCAAGACCATTTGAACTTTGGGATAGAAATTTTGAATTGGGTTTATTCTATAGTGTTCCCCTGCTTACGTATGCAACACGCCCATTATTTGCTTCTACTCGTTTTCCAGCCTCTGTCAATAAAGAGGAAATCGGATTTTTTGATTATGTGCGTGACGGGGAAATCATAAGTTTTGGCAATTATTTTAAATGGTCTACTCAATATTATTTGTATTATCCTTTTAAAAATGGAAATGGCTTAAGGTTGGATTATTTGTGGAGTTATGAAAGCTATAAAGCACAGAACCCTATCAAGACTGGGGAACATTCAATCATGATTAGTACATTCTTTAAAATATGAAACAAAAACATATTCTCATATTACTGATCATATCTCTAGGTTTTTCTTCTTGTGAAAGACTTTTTATGAAAGAGGAAACAGAACCAGAGAATGCCGTGATTTTTGATCATTTATGGGAAACTGTAGATGAAAAATACTCCTTTTTCATAGATAAGAGTATTGATTGGGATTCCGCCAGAGATGTTTTTAGACCAAAAGCCGTAAAAGCAAGGAATAGCATAGAGCTATTTAATGTGCTGGCTGACATGTTGTTTATACTGAAAGACGGGCATGTCAATATATCAGCAGGAATTGACTTATCAAGAAATTGGGATTGGTTTTTAAAGTATCCTTCGAATTTTAATTTTGATGTGATTGAAAGAAACTATTTAGTACCAAGTAAAGATTATCAAATATCGGGTCCGATCCATAATACTATCATCGACTCGGTTGGTTATATGTATTATGAAAGCTTTTCTGATAATGTAAGTACCTCCTTAATGGATTATTTAGTATTTAAATTTTTAATCAATGAGCGGGAAGGAAGTTTTGAACTCAATAGTTTAAAAGGACCGGTGGCAGGCTTAATAATTGATGTGAGAAATAATGGCGGTGGCAGTATCAGTAATGCCTTTACAATAGCCAATCGATTTGCAGATGAAAAAATAAAAGTTGCCGATTGGTTTTATAAAATAGGTCCAGAACATGACGAATTTTCCCAAGCGGAAGAAAAGTTCCTTGAATTTGAAGGTGATGAGGAGTATAAATTTGATAAGCCAATTGTAGTTTTGGTGAATAGAAGCAGTTATAGTTCGGCAAATTTCTTTGCTAGTATGATGAGCTTCTTACCAAATGTCACAATTATGGGTGACCAAACTGGTGGTGGTGGCGGTCTACCTATCAACAATGAACTACCAAATGGTTGGCGATACAGGTTTTCTTCTACTCGAACTTTAGATGCAAATGGAAACAACATTGAATTTGGTGTAAAACCTGAAATAGCAGTAGAATTAGATTCCGCTGACTTGGCTGGAGGAAAAGACAGAATGATTGAAGAAGCAATTAATTTTATTAAAGATCAATAATTGTACTTTTCTAATAAGGTGGTGTTCTAGTCTAAACCATTTTCCGATGTTAATTCAACTTGAATTTTAGTATTTACAATTCATGCAAAAGTTAACTTAAAGTAAACATTTAATTCATACTGATAAAAATGGGGTAATCTTAACTTAAGTATTTTTACTTAGGCGTGTTTTGTTTAATTATTTCGCACTTTAATAGAACATGTTACCATGCTTATAAAACCTTACATTAGAAGGAGCAACCAGCCAGTATATTTAACAAAAAAAAGATTCAAGTTATCAAAGAATAATTTATCCACAATATGAGTAAGTTATCCACATTTATCCACATCTATAATATAAATGGTTGATGGTCAGTATTTTAAAATATTTATAGCGTATTGTAAAATGTGGACAAGGATCAGAAAGCCAACTACTTAGCATAAAACCAAGCATATAACAACTACCGAAGTAATAGATGTAATATTTTATAAATTTAGCTTATTCGATCTGCTGCCTGATCAGTTTTTTGCGATAGGCATTGAATATTCTAGACTTGGAAACAAATCCTTCATATTTACCCTCTTCTAGCACTGGCAAGTTCCATGCTCCAGTTTTTTCAAACTTCATCATGACAGAGCGCATGTTTTCTTTGCCAGTAACGAAGGTTGGCGGACTGTGCATCAGTGTGTTTACAATAATATTTTTTCGGGATTCCTCATCAAACATGATCTCTCGAATATCATCCAAGGTCACTATCCCCATCAATTCACGTTCTTGATTTACAACAGGAAAAATATTACGTTTTGAGAACCTAACCAAGTCGACCAGCTCTCCTAGGGTAGCATCAGGATCAATTGTTAGTAAATCTGTTTCTATTACTTTTTTCAAGTCTATTAAACTTAATACTTGTCGATCTTTATCATGATAAATCAAATCTCCCTTCTCCACCAATGGCTTAGTGTAGATAGAGAACTTTTCAAAATAAGATATAGTGCTATAAGAAATGGCTGATACGATCATTAAAGGAACAAAAAGGGTATAACCACTGGTGATCTCTGCTATTAAGAAAATAGCGGTGAGCGGTGCATGCAAAACTCCGCTCATAACACCACTCATCCCGACCAGAGTAAAATTACTAAGGCTAATAGGAGCCGTAATTCCCGTCTTATTGATCAAATATGCAAATAAGAATCCTGTAACGCCACCTAAAAACAAAGAAGGAGCGAAGATTCCACCACTACCGCCAGAACCTATAGTTAAAGCAGTTGCTACAGGTTTTACTAGTATAATACCTGCAGCAAAGAGCACTATTAAAAAGAATGACTCAATATCATCAAAAAACAAGCTGTTATTTAAGATGTCTTGTGCATTTCCCTCCAGTAATTTGGTAATCGTATCATAGCCCTCTCCATATAAAGGCGGTAACAGGAATATTAAAAAGCCTAAGGATACACCACCTAAAATTGCTCGGTTTAAATCACCTTTCACATTTTTTATCATTCCTTCTACTTTTCCGACAACTCTAGTAAAATACAAAGCAACCAAGCCTGTAAAAATTCCTAAGAAAATGTAGAAAGGAGTGTCGGAAGCAATAAATTCATCCGTTAGGTTAAAAGAAAAAAGGACATCATCTCCTAGTAGAGTCAAGGAAACCAATGCTCCACATACTGAGGCTATCAAAAGTGGAATGAAAGAACTTATGGTGACTTCCGCTAATATTACTTCAATACTAAAAATCACACCTGCTATGGGCGAATTAAATATAGCTGAAATTGCACCAGCTGATCCACATCCAATTAGTAATGTTCTCTGTTTATAATTTAGGTGAACTAGTCGTCCTATATTTGAACCAATGGCTGAACCAGTCACCACAATAGGTGCCTCTAGCCCAACTGATCCGCCAAAACCAACAGTAAGCGTACTGGTAAGCATTCTCGAAAAAGTTTTAGTGCGCTTCACAATACTTGACTTTTTGGAAATGGAATACAAAATATCAGTTATACCGTGCCCCAATTTTTCCTTTAAAATATATTTAGATAGAAGGAGTGTAAGTACAATGCCAATGAGTGGATAACTGAGATATAAGTAATTCCCAAATTCCTGCTGAAAGTCTCGAGTTAAAAAATTTTGAAGCACATGTACGCTTTCCTTAAGCGTTACAGCAGCCAAGCCAGCTATAATGCCAATAATCCCACTAGTAATGATTACAAAATTAGTGGTGCTGACATGCTTAACACGCCAAATAAGAAACTTAAGCAAGAGGCCTTTAAATTTCATAAATGCAAAGGTAAATAATTATGAAGCTATACAAGCTTTAAATAAATGTAATTTAATACATAAAGCAAGGGAGGGCGATAGGTGGCTTTTCAACTGATTTATAATGAATTTTTGCACTTCAATGAAGTTCACTTTCTTCCTCTTTTAATTTTATAGTTTTCTTACTCATCCTAAAATTCACCCTGTTAATCGATAAATAAATTAGAAATCACAACCTTTTGGCACACATCTTGGTCTTTAGTGTATAGTTTTACAAAAACTTTTAAGTTATGGATAGGTATAGAATAAATTTTGTTTGTAATAAGTTACCTGACCAGAAAACTGGATTAAGTGGTTTTAAATTAGGTGAGAATTACGAAGGAAGAGCTTATAACGGATTATTTGAAATAAATGCAAAATGGGGCTCAGGAACTGAAAGCAAATTAATTTCAAAATCTCTATTTGAAGAGTACTTCGAATTAGTTCAAGAAAATCAATACGTTAAAAATTCTGCCTGAAGGATTATATAACTATCCGTTTGGAGGCAGTTTTTAATATTGTACATAAAAAAACCGAAGTGTAAACTTCGGTTTTTTTATGTACAACTCTTTATTCTGGCTGGGGCGTAGTTCTTAAATATGGTTTAATTATGGTATGACCTTTTGGAAATTTGGCTGCTATTTCTTCATCTTTTACTGCAGGAGTAATGATAACATCTTCACCAAACTTCCAATCAGCAGGAGTTGCCACTTGATGCTTTGCAGTTAACTGCAACGAATCGATCACTCTTAAAATCTCAGCAAAATTCCTTCCTGTACTGGCCGGATAAGTGATACTTGCTTTTATTTTTTTATCTGGCCCGATGAAAAACACGGAACGAACGGTAGCAGTCGCTGAGGCATTTTCATGAATCATATCATAAAGATTGGCGACTACTCTATTTTCATCTCCTATAATTGGAAATTCTACGGTCGTATTTTGAGTTTCATTTACATCCTTTTTCCACTCATTATGTGATTTTACATCATCCACACTAACCACAGCCACTTTCGTATTACGTTTTGCAAACTCATCTTTTAATTGTGCTGTCCTTCCAATTTCTGTAGTACAAACAGGTGTAAAATCTGCTGGGTGAGAATATAATATCCCCCAGCTATCACCTAACCATTCATGAAAATCAATTTTTCCTTCTGTAGTATCCGCTTGAAAATTCGGTGCGGTATCTCCTATTCTAAGTCCCATAAGTTTTAAATTTGGTTTGTTAAATTATAGGAATATAACGCTTTGTTTAGGGATGTGTTTGCCTAAATGTATCTTAATGTAACATTAGCTACCATACTGATAATCAATCCTTAACTAGACCGACTTTCTTAGCATGTGCTACTGCCTCTTCGGTGTTTTCTATAAGCAACAAAGGCACTCCTTTTTCCTTAAATTCCTGAGTGGTTTTTTCATCAAAATCATCCTTCTTTCCAATTTTACGGATGTAAACTGCTAAAATTCTATTCGGAAATTCGTGCAATGCTTGTCTATAAATTTCGGTATCTCTTTGCCCGCTGTCTCCAATCAATATGAATTTAAGATTGGGTAAGAGTGTCATTAGTCTTTTAATTTTATCTTGCTTATGTTGGTGACTACCTCCTCCTGTAAAAAGCAAATCTCGCAATCCAGATTTATACTCTTGTAAAAGAAAGGGACCTTTCGGAATATTTCTAACTTTGAAAAAATCCTGTAGGAATTCATATAGATTCCATTCACTGCTACTTACATAGAAAAAAGGGTTTTCTGCGCCTTTTAATTTTTTATAAAATTCAGCTACGCCTTCAAAAGGTAGCCTTGTCTTAGCATTTTTAGTCATGATGAGACGAAATTTCTTGAAAAGCTGAGTGGCATGGGATACTAAGATGGTATCATCTATATCTGAAATTGTGCCAAATTCAGCTTTATCTCCAATAATCAAAAACTCACCCTGAACTCGACATATTTCTTCATTCTCATCATTTATACTGAATGTCACCTGATGCCAACCAGCTCTAAAAGCCTGTTTAGGTTCAATCCATGCGCTGAAATAGCCGTAATCATCCGTTTGAGTTGTGAATTTTTCTTCTCCTAAAGTAATAAGTACTTTCATTTCAGGAATTGGAGAGCTTAAATAACGCGATAACATGATTCTGAAATTCTTTCTTCTCTTATCGGTAGCTTTAGAATAAAATTCAGGCCTGTTTTCAAGCACTCCGCCTTTAAGGTAAATCAGATTTTGATTTCCATAGCCCATAAAAGGAACAATTTTAGGTGGAGAAATAATACCTAATAGTCGCTTTAAATAAAGGGCAAATCGTATATTTAGCGTACGTAGAATAATTTCTAATTTTTATTTTTATGCAACCCAAAAAGCTTCTTTTCATCATCAACCCTAAGTCAGGTAATAATGATAAATCCACTTTGGAAAAGCAAATCTCTAGAGTCTGTGATAAAAATAAGAAGGAATATGCTCTTTTCTATACCACAGGCGAAAATGATAAGGAAAAAATAGAAGAAAAACAGGATGAATATCAAGCGGATACGCTGGTAGCCTGCGGTGGAGACGGAACTGTAAATATGATTGCACAGCTTTTGTTAAATTCTCCAGCACAATTGGGGATTATACCTTTAGGCTCAGCCAATGGATTGGCCTATGAATTGGATATAGAAGAGGATGTTGAAGAAAGCTTAGAATTACTGATGATAGGAAATTCGATTTCAATGGATGTAATTCAAATTAATGATGAATTCATCTGTCTTCATTTAAGTGATCTGGGTTTTAACGCTAAAATGATTAAAGATTTTGAAGAAAGTGGTGAAAGAGGAATGCTCTCATATGCCAAATCATTTTTTGGATCTTTGATGGAGAAAAAGACTAACGAATTTAGAATTGAATTTAACGGCTCAGAAAAAACGGTAAAGGCGGAAATGATCGTGATGGCAAATGCTTCCAGTTATGGTACCGGTGCTGTGATTAATCCTGAAAGCAAATTAGATGATGGCACTTTTGAGCTAGTTATTTTCAAACCTATTCCGCTAAAAGATTTACTTTCCTTAACCTTAGAATCCTTTTTAGGAGATATTAAAAGTTCTCCCTACGTTGAAATTTATAAAGTTGAAAAAGCGAAGATTTACTGTAAGGAAGCAGAATTATTGCAGATTGATGGTGAGCTTAAAGGCGTAAATCAAGAAATTAAAGCCGAGATTCTTCAAGGAGCACTCAGGGTAATTTCACAGAAATGAAAAATAGAAAGTTCGAAAAAGAAAAAGCCCCATTCAGAAAGGGCTTTGTTGCTATCTTGGTATTAGCCATTGCAATTTTTGGCTTATATAATATTGTACTTGAATTTCTTAAATATATGGGAATCCTTTAGTAATCTGTTACCAATTCCTCCACCTCATTTAATTTTTTCATTGAGGATCGGCCTGCTGTTGCATAAATGATTTCGCCTTTTTTATTCACCACAAAAAAGTAAGGTTGGTCTTTCTCTGTCATGTTCAGCTGATCTTCATAGTCTCCCATTTTACCACTATAAACTATCACGTGCGGGTGTAATTTTTCATCAACATCTTTCTGCATTTTTCTTAAAGCTGATCCCGAGGCACCTCTTTTTAAACCCGTAAACATTGGAATAAAGACCACGTTTACATCAGGCTTCATCTCAGGAATTAATGCATTAGGATCTGCTTCTCTAATAAATCTTTCCCATACTGGCTGAAACCAGGTTTTTAAATCATCTTCTGCTTTTTTACTGAATGCAATACCAATCAGAGTCATCTTATCTTGAGTGGCAGATGGAACAGTAATTTCATCATCTGTCAAACTGGTTCCCGTCATTTCAGGAAAAGAATCTCCAACTTGAGCGTTTGATATGTTAATTACAATAAATAAGGCTGCGAGTGTTAAGCTTAATCTTTTCATACAATTCGAAACGTTGGTTATTGATTTCTGTTTTATTCAAAACTACAAAATTCAAACACATAGCCCATAGTACTTTTTGATAATATGCTTTTAGTCCTAAATTGCTGCAAGAATGCAAAAATCAGAAAACAAAATATTCTTCCCCGCATTAGCAGGAATTAGAATTATAGCAGCATGGATGATATTTTTACATCATATTGCTGGAGAAGTAGAAATCGGTCGGCTAAGCAGTATTTTTAAAGAATTCCATGTGGGTATATTCTTTACTATTAGTGGTTTCTTAACCTACATCCTTTATTTTGATAAGTATAATAATAGTGAGTTCTCATTTAAAAAATTTATTCAAAAGCGCCTAGCAAGACTTCTGCCACTATATTGGATTCTCTTATTGATCGCTGCTATTTGGCAATGGGAATCCATAAAATCTTTTATCCTGTCGTTCCTTCTTCTACAAAGCTATTTTGAAGATTTTAAATTTGCTTACGTTGGGCAAGCATGGACTATACCCGTCCAATTGATGTTCTACCTTACTGTGCCAATGTTTTTCTTTTGCATTAAGAAATATAACTACTGGTTTTTGTTTTGGCCATTATCGGTTTTGCTTTTAGGTTTAGGCTTAATGTTTTCCTTTTCCACTATCTCATTTCATGGATTTCTAGCAAACTTTGATTTCCTAATGATTTATACCTTTTTCGGGCGAGTATTTGAGTTTACAATTGGGACTCTGGTAGCTAAATTATGGTATAATAGAATGTCCGAAAGAATTCTCAAATTCAAACCAACTTTTGCTGGCGCTCTCATTTATCTAATTATGCTAATTATCATTTCAAATTTTCAAGATGCTGAAAATACTTATGGGATAGCTCATCCTATTGGATTAATGTTAAACCACATTCTTCTTCCTTTTTCAATAGGATTATTTTTAATAGGGCTTTGCGCTGAAAGAACTTATTTCTCCAAATTCTTATCCACACCATTCATGATTCTTTTGGGCAATTCAGCCTATGCATTTTATCTTATTCATGTTGGCTATTTTTCGGAGTTTGTATATTTTCAAATCTCCAGTAATTTACTCATTCGATTTATCTGTTTAAATATTTTAGCAGTATTGATTTATAGATTTTTGGAGCTACCTATACAAAGAGCACTTTTATCATTTAGAAAATAAAACCTATGCTGGAACATTTCTTTCATTGTCCACATTGCTTTCAGGAAATCAGTATGCTGATTGATTTAAGTGTTTCAAACCAATCTTATGTTGAAGACTGTGAAGTCTGCTGCAATCCATTACAAATAAGTTTAGAAATTGAAGAAGGTGAGATTGCGTATTTCGAGGCAAATCCTGCTCAATGATTTTAGTTTTAAACTCACTATTTACAAACGGTCTGAATCCTAAATTAATATTCGAATTCAGGTTTTAAGACTTCAATAGAATTTAATTTTTACTAAATTGAAATGAAATAAACCTACTCCCTAAAATTATGAAAATCGATTGTTCACATCAGCATATATTAGTAACAGGCGGGACCAGAGGAATTGGTGCGGCAATTACCAGAACCTTAATAGAGTGTGGAGCTACTGTTGTTGCGCATTACAATAGAAATGAAGAGTGTGCTCAGAAGCTAAAAAAGGAATTAGGTTCTAGCATCCATCTCATTAAAGCAGATTTATCAGGAGCTATGGAAGTAGCCCGATTATTTAGCGAAACTTTAGAATATTTTAATGGAAGATTAGATGGCATAGTGAATAATGCAGGAATCGCACTATCATCCGATATTCATAAAAATGCTGTAGAATGGACAGACGATTGGTTGAAAACCATGGATGTAAATGTTAATGCAGTTGGTCTATTGTGTAAAAGAAGTGTAGTACAATTTCAAAAACAAGAAAGTGGTGGTAGGATAGTTAACATTTCTTCTAGAGCAGCTTTTAGAGGCGATACTGCAGATTATTTGGCTTATGCCACTTCCAAAGGGGCAATAGTGTCCTTAACCAAATCCATTGCTAGAGCTTTTGGAAAACAAAATATAAAAGCCTTTACCGTTGCCCCAGGTTTTGTCAGAACGGATATGGCGCAACAATTTATAGATCAATATGGGGAAGGATTTGCATTGGATGATATTGCGCTTACAAAATTAACTGAGCCGGAAGATGTCTCCCCCACTATTGCCATGCTGATGTCTGGCCTCATGGATCACGCCACTGGAACTACTATTGATATTAATGCTGGAAGTTATGTTCACTGATATTTCAAAAGAAAAGGAAAGGTGCCCATGGTGCTTGGGTTTTGAGCAATACATTCAATATCATGATGAAGAATGGGGAGTCCCTGTTCATGATGACGAAAAACACTTCGAATTTTTAGTTTTGGAAAGTGCTCAGGCAGGCCTAAGCTGGGCTACTGTTTTAAAGAAAAGAGAAAATTACAGAAAACTCTTTGCCAATTTTGACGCTAAAAAAGTGGCTGAATTTGATCAAGATAAAATTGATGAATTACTACAAAATCCCGGTATCATCCGAAATAAATTAAAAGTAAATGCTGCAGTCATCAATGCTCAGAAATTTTTGGAAGTACAGAAAGAGTTTGGGAGCTTTGATAAATACATTTGGTCATTCGTCAATCATAAACCCATCATCAACCAACTAAAATCTATGAAAGATGCACCTGCCACTTCCCCCGAATCAGATGCTTTAAGCAAAGACCTAAAGAAAAGAGGTTTTAAATTTGTTGGTAGCACCATAATGTATGCCCATATGCAAGCTTGTGGCTTAGTTAATGATCACTTAACTTCTTGTTTTAGATATAAAGAAGTAAAGGAATACTAAGATTTAATGCCATTCATGCCCTACCTTTACGGTTTAAAGTAAAAGCCATTAAAATGACTATAGCTGATAAATCTGAATTCTACAGCAAGAAAATAAACCTATTTAAAAATGAAGTTGAAAAATACCGAAAGCTTACCAATCGATTCGGGACTTTTCGTGTTTTCTATTTTTTAGCCACCATTGTTTTGTCTGTTTATTTCATCAATGAAAGAGATGGATTCGCTACTTCTTTAGTGCTTATTCCTTTTCCTTTAGTATTCGGATGGCTGGTCAATAGACATAAATCGAAGAAAAGATTATTGGAGCTTGGTCGAAACAGAATCTTGATTTTAAATGAAGAAATTGATCGACTATATTTAAAATTGGATAGTCTTCCAAGAGGTGCTCGATTTAATGAAACTTTGCACGAATACGCACCAGATATGGATATTTTTGGTAGACATTCTGTATTTTCATTGGTCAATAGAAGTGCTTTAACTTTTGGTCAGGAAAGCTTAGCGAATTGGTTTAAAAATCCAGCTAAGAAGGAGGAAATCTTAGAAAGACAGGAAGCAGTAGAAGAAATTAAGCATGAATTCGAGTGGCGGTTAGAGTGGTGGGCAGAAAGCCGTTTGAAAGAAGGAAAGGGTGAAGAAGAGGACCTAAAAGGTCTTTTTAACTTTTTCTCCAGATCAGAAGAGGAAAAAATTAAACCGGTGTTCAAATTCATCCCATTTATAGCTATTGCTCAATTGTTAATTTTTTTCCTTTTATCACTGACTGGCTTTTTACCTTGGTCATTTGTAGGCTTAGGCTTTCTTATCAACATATTGCTATTAATCCCCATTCAGAAAACCATTATGCGGCTTCAGTCTGAAACGGAACAGATTGCAGTTCATTTGGAACAGCATAAAAACCTCTTCAAGATGGCAGAGGAAAAGAAAGTGGAAGCAAAGTTGTTTAAGAGATTACAGAATCATTTTCAAAATCCTAATGCTTCTCAGAAAATCAATACATTATCCAAAATCCTTAATTGGATGCATTCTAGAGCAGGTATGATGTATTGGGTCATTAATCCATTTCTGCTGATTGACTATTGGGTGCTCAATAATGTAGTGAACTGGAAAAATCAATACGGAAAATCAATTCAAGGATGGTTTACTGCCATTGGCGATTGGGAAGCCATCATGAGCATGGCTGATTTTGCTTTTGCTCATGAAAGCTATAAAAATGCTACTATCTCTGACTCCAAGTGTGAATTAAGAGCTCAAGACCTAGGACATCCGCTTTTGCCTCATGATCAAAGGGTTTGCAACGATTTCAACATGACAGGACCAGGTGCAGTTACGCTAATTACTGGTGCGAATATGAGTGGAAAAAGTACATTTGAGCGCTCTCTTGGTGTAAATATGATTTTGGCTCAGATGGGGGCTGTATGCTGCGTTGAAAGTTTTGAATTAAGCCCTTTACAATTATTTACCAGCATGCGAACTCAAGATAATCTGGAAGAAAATACTTCTTCTTTCTATGCCGAGCTGAAGAGATTAAAACAATTAGTGGATATGACAAAAGTACCGCAAGAGCGTCCCATTTTCTATCTACTAGATGAAATTTTAAAAGGAACCAATTCTGAAGACAGAAACATTGGCGCTGAAAGTTTAATCAGGCAATTGATGAAAACAAATAGTATGGGCTTAATTTCTACACATGATTTGTCGCTCGCCAAATTGGAAAATGAGTTAGATAATTTCCAAAATTATAGTTTCAACAGTGATGTAAGCGGACAGGAAATATTATTTGATTACAAATTGCATAATGCTCCATGCCATACTTTTAATGCCGTGCCGTTGATGAGGAAAATGGGGATTGAGATTATAGCCCCCTAGCCCGCCAGCTGGCGGGGAATTTTTCTCACGGATTTACATCTGTTGAAAACCTAAGACACTATCACTATTTTCCTCTATGATCTTACAATACAATGAACAAAGCGACACTAAATTGAATTAAAAACCGAAAGTATTTCAGTGCGCTGTTCCCCCTTTCGGGGCTAGGGGGCTGGAGCTGGGCTAAAGAAAAATCCAAAAACTTAATATCAAAATAGCCCACAAAATACCCAGAAAGTGCCAGCCTTTGGTGAGCAGTTCATATTTCAAATGCCAAAAGGGATTCGTTTCGGCTATCAGATATTGAACAGGATCTTTAGAAATTCTTTGCGTTTGGAGGATTAGATATCCTAAGTAAGTATGAGCTGCTAAAAAGTGAAGAGCGTGCACGCCAGTCAGGACATAAAAAAAGGAAGAGGTTACGTCAGATGAAAATAGTACGTCTGATTCCCTCAAGGCTTTCCAGCCTAGAAACTGACATAAAGCAAAGCCTAAGCCCAAAAAGAAAGTGAATCGCAAGGCGGTTAATAAGGATGAAATCTCTTCGGCTTTGAAAAGACTGTGAATAGGATGAATCATAAAACTAGAAGCCCCAATCAAAACAGTGCTTAAGGCAAAAACTGCAGGGATTTCAATGTCTTTTTGCCCTTCATTTCCCAAGCTCATAAAAAATGAAAAAAGAAGAAATAAAAAGATTAAAGAGCTTCCCAATAAGCTCAAAATAAAAATCATTTTATAAGGGTGCATTTTCTCTACCCTTTCAAAAAATGATAAATCCTCTTTTTTCGTATTCTTATCCATTTCTTTAAAACACTTTTGCTTATTTATCCAATTCTTAATCCATTTTTGGCGTCTTTATCAACGCTTAACAAACTAATTTCGTCTCCATCCACTGCTCCTAAAACCAAACATTCACTCATGAAGTTCGCAATTTGTTTAGGCGGAAAATTAACAACCGCTACTATTTTCTTACCTGGTAAATCATCCAGACTATAGAGATTGGTAATCTGAGCGGAAGTTTTTCTCATTCCCAACTGACCAAAATCAATTTGCAATTTGTAGGCAGGCTTTTTGGCTTTAGGGAATTCCTCCGCTTTAACTACTGTGCCAACCCGCATTTCGATCTTGGAAAAATCATCCCAGTTGATTTCTTTAGTCTCTTCATTCATAACTCTTTGTAATGCGTTTAGTTATTTTATTGTTAAATCCTTCTGTGAAAGTTGAACTATGCCCCATTCCCATTAGTTTGTTTTACCTTTGCAGGGTGTTTACGAATTTAGAACGAAAAAGTGAGCACAAAATTTAAATAGCACATAAATTGAAGATTAAAGACTTTCTAAAATTATATAGAGATGATGCCATCTTGCAAACGATGGTGGCTTCCCTCAAACCCAATGAAGACCAGACTATCCAATTTAAAGGATTAGTGGGTAGTTTGGATGCCATAGCCGTTGCGGTTTCACATCTATTAAATCATCAGAACCAGCTTATTATTTTGCATGATAAGGAGGAAGCCGCTTATTTTCAAAATGACTTGCAAAACCTTTTAGATTTTAAAGAGCCTCTGCTTTTTCCCACTTCTTACAAAAGACCCTATCAGTTTGATGATATAGAAAATGCCAATGTGCTAATGAGAGCGGAAATTTTAAACCGCATCAATAACAAATCCTCCACAGGAGAAATTATTGTGTCCTATCCGGAGGCACTTTCTGAAAAAGTAATCAATAAAAAATCATTAAAGTTAAATACCTTCTCTGCCAAAGTAGGGGAAAGTTTGGATGTGGAATTCATT
Organism: Marivirga tractuosa DSM 4126; assembly: GCF_000183425.1. Classification (NCBI taxonomy): domain Bacteria; kingdom Pseudomonadati; phylum Bacteroidota; class Cytophagia; order Cytophagales; family Marivirgaceae; genus Marivirga; species Marivirga tractuosa. Next base: position 2,532,715 of record NC_014759.1, on the reverse strand, counting down.
GCAGAATTATTACAGACTTACGATTTTGAGCCTACTGATTTTGTGTACGAACCCGGGCAATATGCCATTCGTGGGGGTATTATAGACATCTTTTCCTATGCCAGTGATGAACCCTACAGAATAGAATTATTCGGGAACGAAATTGATAGCATTCGAACATTTGACGTTGCTTCCCAACTTTCTACCGACACAGTAAAACAAATCAATATTATTCCCAATGTGCAAACGAAGCTATTGGAAGAAAGCAGAGAATCTTTACTGGAATACATTCCTAACAATACAAAAATATGGTTCAAGGATTATAAGCAAACGTTAGATGTGCTAGCGCAATACTACGACAAAGCTTCACAGTCTTTCAAAGAAATATTGGAAACCACACAGCAAACGAAAGTGGTCCTAGAGCCCCATATGTTATTTGAAACGCCCGACAGTTTCAAAAAAGGACTGGAAAAATATCTAAAAATAGAATTTGGCAATCGTTTTTATTTAAAGGCAAATCAGGAATTTGAATATCAAGCGAAACCACAACCTTCATTCAATAAAAATTTTGATTTGATAGCGGATAATCTTTCTAGCAACCAAGAAGCGGGATTAATCAATATCATTTCTTCGGAATCTTTAACGCAAACCGAGCGACTGAAAAATATCTTTGAAGAAATTGATCCCTTCATCAAGTTTCAGTCTTTGCCCCACACTTTAAGGGCTGGATTTATTGATGAACAATTAAAACTAGCCTGCTATACAGATCATCAGATATTTGAGCGTTTCCACCGATATAAAACTAAAGACAAGCAAAGCAAATCCAAAGCCATCACCATTCGTGAGTTGAAAAACCTTCAGCCGGGAGATTTTGTGACCCATATTGATTATGGTGTGGGGCGTTTTGCCGGGATGGATAAGGTGGACAATAATGGTAAGAAGCAGGAAGTCATCCGTTTAATATATCGTGATAATGATTTGCTTTATGTCAGCATTCATGCCCTCCACAAAATTTCAAAATACAGTGGAAAAGAAGGGAGCACTCCGAGCATAAGCAAATTAGGTTCACCTGAATGGGAAAATAAAAAGAAGAAAGCCAAAAAGCAGGTTAAGGACATTGCAAAAGATTTAATTGAGCTTTATGCAAAAAGAAAATCGGCTCCTGGTTTTGCATGCAATGATGATAGTTTCCTTCAGGCCGAATTAGAATCCTCTTTTATTTATGAAGATACACCCGACCAGGCCAAATCCACAGCGGACGTAAAATCAGATATGGAACAGCCACATCCTATGGACCGGTTGGTCTGCGGTGATGTAGGATTCGGGAAAACAGAAGTTGCTATTCGAGCGGCTTTCAAAGCGGTGGATAACAATAAACAAGTCGCGGTTTTAGTGCCGACCACCATTTTAGCCATGCAGCATTTCAGAACTTTCTCGGAAAGACTGGAAAAAATGCCGGTTACAGTAGAGTACATCAACCGATTTAAATCCACGAAACAGATAAAAGAAATTCTAAAACGCACCGAGGAAGGAAAAGTGGACATTCTTATCGGAACGCATCGAATTGTAAACAAAGATGTGAAATTTAAGGATTTGGGCTTATTGGTGATTGACGAAGAGCAAAAATTTGGGGTTTCGGTAAAGGATAAACTCAAGCAGTTCCGCGTTAATGTTGATGTTCTGACCCTAACAGCCACCCCAATTCCACGAACATTGCATTTCAGTTTGATGGGAGCTCGGGATTTGAGCGTAATTCAGACGCCTCCACCTAACCGGCAGCCCGTCACCACTGCTCTCCATACTTTTAATGAAGAAATATTAAGAGATGCTATCGCTTTTGAGTTGCAAAGGGGCGGACAAGTGTTTTTTGTGCACAACCGAATTGGAGATATAGAACAGGTTGGCAATATCATTCTAAAATTAGTGCCTGACGCTCGGATAGGTGTAGCGCACGGCCAAATGGATGGTGCCAAATTGGAGAAAGTAATGATGCGCTTTATTGAAGGAGAATATGATGTGTTGGTTTCTACTAATATCATTGAATCCGGATTGGATATCCCCAATGCGAATACCATCATCATCAATCATGCCCACATGTTTGGCATGTCCGATTTGCACCAAATGCGCGGACGAGTTGGACGTTCCAATAAAAAAGCGTTTTGCTATTTGTTAACTCCGCCAACCATCGGCTTAAGTTCCGATTCCCGAAAAAGGCTGACCACTTTAGAAGAATTTTCCGATTTGGGAGATGGTTTTAAAGTGGCAATGCGAGATTTGGATATCCGTGGAGCTGGGAATATGCTGGGCGCAGAACAGAGTGGGTTTATCACCGATTTAGGTTTTGATATGTATCATAAAATTTTGGATGATGCTGTTGCCGAATTGAAAGAAAGTCATTTTGCCGATTTATTTAAAGATGAATTAGCCAAAAAGGCTAAAATTATCGCTCAAGATTGCACCATAGAAACTGATTTGGAAATTCTGATTCCTGAGGATTATGTGGGCAATATCACGGAAAGATTGAGTCTATATTCTCAATTGGATAATATCAAAAATGAAGAAGAATTAGGCGTTTTTGAAAAATCCATGCAAGACCGTTTTGGACCAATTCCTGAGCCAGTCTATGATTTAATTGAGACTGTTAGGATACGCTGGAAAGCTGAAAGCCTTGGTTTTGAGAAATTGCTAATTAAAAATGGTAGCTTAAAAGCTTATTTCGTGCCAGCCGATAATGAAAAATATTTTAAGTCAGATATTTTCGGCAGAATTTTAACTTTCGTGCAAATGCATTCAAAAAAATGCAAAATGAAAGACTATAAAGGCAGACTAATACTTAAAATAGAGAACATAGAAAATATAGAACAGGCCAAATCGATCATATTTGATATGGCTGGGGAAGAAGTCGGGGCGGTTTAGTTAAACTATATATTGTTTAATAAAGACTATTTTAATAACTTAAATAATCTTGCTTATATTTAACTTTAGGAATGATTAATCAAATCAAAGACAATACTATTAGTAAAGTAAAAGAGCCACAAATTGCCCTTAAACTTCATAATGTCTCCAAAAAAAAGGAGGAGAAAGGCCAATTAAATGTGGTTTCACTTTTTTCTGGTTGTGGTGGAATGGATTTGGGGTTTGAAGGTGGTTTTAAGGTAAAAAAAGAATCTGTTAACGAAATCCTAAATAAAGACTTTATAGAAAGTTTTTGTGCCAATGGTTATATTAAACTAAAAAAAACACGATTTAGAACGACCTTTTCAAATGATATTTTAACAGAGGCAAGAAATGCATGGGTGCATTATTTCAAAAAATCCCAACCTAATCCAGAGGTATTTCATACTGATAGCATAGTGGACTTAGTTAAACTGCATAAATCAGGCGTCAATGTATTCCCTGAAAATGTGGATGTAGTAACAGGCGGTTTTCCATGCCAAGATTTTAGTGTTTCTGGGAAAAGAAATGGCTTCAATTCCAATAAAGACCATAGAGGTAATTTATATTCTGAAAACAACCCCTCTACAGAAACAAGAGGGCATCTTTATATGTGGATGAAGGAAGTCATTGAAATTACTAAACCCAAAATTTTTATTGCTGAAAATGTAAAAGGCTTAGTCAACCTAAAGAACGTAAAAGAGATTATTCAAAAAGATTTTTCAACCATCGGCAAAAATGGATATATAGTTTTAAAACCTAAAGTATTGCATTCTGCTGATTATGGTGTTCCGCAATCAAGAGAGAGGGTTTTCTTTATAGGGATTAAAAAATCTGCATTAAAAAAAGAGGCACTTGAGGCTTTGAGCAATGATTATATTCCTTCTGCTTTTGACCCCTATCCAAGCCCTACTCATTCATTCACAAAAGATGAGCCTTATTTGAAAAAGCCAGTAAGCTTAAATGATATTCTTAATGGTTTGGAAGAACCTGAGCAGTCCGATGACTTATCTCAAAGACACTATTCCAAAGCCAAGTTTATGGGGAAGCATTGTCAAGGTCAAACAGAAGTAAAATTAAACCATATTGGCCCCACAATCAGAGCTGAACATCATGGCAATATTGAATTCAGAAGGTTATCCATTGAAAACGGAGGAAAAAATCTTAGTGAATTAAGAAACGGATTAGCTGAAAGAAGATTAACCCCAAGGGAATGTGCATTAATTCAAACATTTCCTTCAGATTATGAATTTGTAATCGAAAACAAAAACGGCAGGAAAGGCTCTTATTTAGTAAGTCCCTCTAAAGCTTATAAATTAATTGGGAATGCTGTACCTCCACTACTTGCATATAATATTGCTAAAAGAATTGAGGAAGTTTGGGATAACTATTTCATTTAAGGCATGGTGATTTCTTTAAATTCTGATTCAAATCTGGAAGATTTCGAACATCTCTTAGAAAAGACTGTAAATGAATTGAATGTTCTTTCAAAAGATTCGAAAAACTCGATTGAAAAATTAAGCGGTATTAAATTGGAACCGTACATAAAGGAAATAATGGCTAAAAATGCTATTGGGACAGCATTTGAAAACACCATAGAATTAATAGGAGGACAAAAATTTCCCGATATAATTGCCAATAAATATTTTGGGGTTGAGGTTAAAACTACCACTAAAAATCATTGGAAAACGACCGGAAATAGTGTACTGGAATCCACAAGAGTTGAGGATGTGGAAAGAATTTTTATGTTATTTGGAAAATTAGGAGAGCCAATAGAATTTAAATTTAGAAAATATGAAGAATGTTTAGCTGAGGTGGTAGTTACACATTCTCCAAGATATTTGATCGATATGGAGCTTGAAGAGGGGAAAACAATTTTTGACAAAATTAAAATCCCTTACGATGAAATTAGAATGAAAAGCAAACCTATTCAGCCTATTGTTAATTATTATAAAAATAGATTGAAACCTGGTCAGGATTTATGGTGGATAGGGGAAGATGATGACTCATCGAAAACTTTTGTCATCAATATTTGGAAAAACTTATCGCAAGATCACAAATCTGAATTGATGATAAAATCAATGATATATTTTCCTGAAATATTTGGTAATAGCAATGATAAATTTGCGCGAATTGCAATCTGGCTCGTTAAAGAAAAGTCAATCGTTTGTCCTAATTTGAGGGATGTTTTTACTGCAGGCGGAAAAAAGGATTTCAAATATAAAAACCATAAACTAAAAAAAATACCCAAGATATATTTTAACCTATTGAACAATATTCAATCAGTTTTTAATCACATTACTGAGACTGATGAGGAAAAATTGTCAGGATTTTGGAACACACCAACAAATGAAAATTCAAAAATTGATGATTGGATAGAATTAATATTAATTAATGCTAATTTTCTTTTAAAGGGTAAATTAGACACTTATGAATTGATTTTACATCAAATGAAATCAGATTATTTAAATAATGACCTACAATAACATGAACAAAAAAGTAATCTTAATGATATTGGATGGCTGGGGCATAGCCACCAACAAAGAAGTTTCTGCAATAGACAAAGCTAACACGCCTTTCGTGGATAGCCTCTATGGAAAATATAAAAACAGTAAACTTGATGCCTCTGGTCTGGCAGTGGGCTTGCCCGAAGGACAGATGGGAAATTCTGAAGTAGGCCACATGAACATTGGTGCCGGTCGAATCGTCTATCAGGATTTAGTGAAAATCAATAAAGCAATAGAAGAAAAGTCTATTAAAGAAAACCCCGTTTGGTCAGAAGCGATGAGCTATGCCAAACAAAATAATAAAAAAGTCCATTTCATTGGTTTAGTATCTGATGGTGGGGTTCATTCTCATATCGGGCATTTGAAAGGTTTAATGACTTTAGCTCATGAAGAAGGCGTAAAAGAGTTATTTGTACATGCTTTTTCTGATGGACGAGATACTGACCCAAATGGCGGCAAAGCTTATCTGGAAGATGTAGAGAAGCATGCAAAAGAAACTGGGGCCAAAATAGCTTCTGTTACAGGTCGCTACTATGCAATGGATCGTGATAACAGATGGGAAAGAGTAAAATTAGCTTATGATGCGATGGTTCATGGCGAAGGAAAGCAAACTGAGTCCATTTCAGATGCTATTCAAGCTTCCTATGATGAAGACGTGACGGATGAGTTCATCAAACCTATTATCAATACAGAAAACGGAGAGCCAATTGCAAAAATTGAAGAGGGGGATGTAGTCATCTCTTTTAATTTCAGAACTGATAGAGGTAGAGAGATAACCCAAGCTTTAACTCAAAAAGCATTCCATGAGCAAAACATGCATCCTTTAGATCTGCATTATATTACCATGACTAAATATGATGATACATTTAAAGGGGTGAAAGTGCTTTTTGAAAAAGATAATTTGACCAACACTTTAGGTGAGGTGCTGGAAAAAAACGGTAAAAAGCAGATTAGAATTGCCGAAACTGAAAAGTATCCTCACGTAACATTTTTCTTTTCCGGTGGTCGAGAGACTGAATTTGAAGGGGAAAATCGTATTATGTGCCCATCACCAAAGGTGGCTACTTATGACTTACAGCCCGAAATGAGTGCAGGAGACATTCGTGATAAAATTATCCCTGAATTAAAAAAAGGAGAAGCTGATTTCGTTTGCTTGAATTTTGCAAATCCTGATATGGTGGGACATACCGGAGTATTCGAAGCAGCCGTGAAAGCTTGTGAAACAGTGGATAGTTGTGCTAAATTAGTGACTGAAGCAGCTATGGAAAATGGCTATGCAACCATTGTTATTGCTGACCACGGAAATTCCGATTATATGGTGAATGAAGACGGGAGTCCAAATACTGCTCACACGACCAACTTAGTGCCTTGTATTTTGGTTGACCCTGGTTTTGATGGCACCATTAAAGACGGTAAATTAGGAGATTTAGCGCCTACTATTTTAAAAATTATGGATGTTGAAATCCCTAAAGAAATGACGGGCGATATTCTGATCAATTAATAAATCTAAAAGGGGTTTGAAAAAACAAATCCCTTTCAATTTTCATTTATAAAATATGAAAAACCTCAACAGTATTCTTTTTGCAATTATTATAGTTTCCTTTTTTGCTTGCGAAACAGCAGTAAGGGAAAAACCCATCAATGAGTATTATGATGTGGATGGCTTAATTGACAAACAGTCCCAATTACTGACTGAACTACAACCGACTATTGAAAAGTCTATAGAAGTAGATGGAAAACAAGAGACTGACACTATGGAATTCGATTCAATAGGTTGGAAAAATGAATTGGAAGTTTTCAAATTAGCGGACATCAATAAGCCTACTTTATATGATGCTTATGAAGCTACAGAGGAGCAGACCAGCGAGGGAAAAATCTGGCGATATACCACTGAAAAACCATCTTTAGGAATAGAGTATTTATATTTATACTTCGACAGTGATAGTACGGTAACCAAACTGGAAGCCCGCTATCATGAAAATAACGCACTTTATGTTTCAGAAAGAAATTTTGAAATCAACTTCAAAAAATCTGAAGACTATAGTGTTTTAGACTCTTACAAAATCTACGGTCGTCAAAAAATGGCCATGAAAGATGAGGTGATTTTTTCTATTGAGAGTGAAGTGGTTGAATGATCAGTACGAAAACAAAAAGTCCTTGCTACATGATTTATCTTAGTCTAATTATTTTTCACTGTCCGTCATTTCTACGAAGGCAGGAATCTATCCATTTTAATCTATGATTAGATATTAATAAGAAACTATCCATGGGTTTGTTTAGATAATAAAGTCTCTGCTTTACAAAAGCTTATTGAAATTTCGTTTCAATAAGAAAAGATTCCTGCCTTCGCAGGACTGACGCTCCGATTTAATTTTGTATTTCAGTTTAAATCAATACTTCTTTGAACTCAAGACAACAATATCAAATTAAAAAACCAGAGAAATTCCTAGCGATTTTCCCCCATTGGGGGTTAAGGGGCTGGGTCTAAAACCCCACAGCTACTCGTTCCTTCACCACCCTCTTATTTCCCTCCGCTGTGAAAAGCTCAAAATAAATAATATAATAACCAGTTCTTACTTTTCTGCCATCAAAATCTACTCCATCCCAGCGGAAAAAACCAGTATTGCTGAGGGTTTCATTATTAGCTAGGGTATTAACCATGGTACCTTTCATATCAAATATTTTTACTGTTGCTTTTGTTCCAGCATCATCTAATCTGTAATTGATTAAAGTGAAATTTCTGCCGGGCTGATTATGCGCAAAGGTTTTTGGATTGGCTTCAATATTTCCAAAACTCGTATTTTCATCCGTCAGTTGGGAATTTTCCTTACCCGGTGTGGCATAACCTACCGCTGATGCAGCGGAGTTCCATGAATCCGCTTCATTGATTGGCGCTTCGGGATGAATTCTTTCTAATGAAACTCCATCCACTGTGCGTAAAAAAGGCAAATGCAAGTCATCTGAATATTCTAAATATTCCTCCAATTCTTTATTGGCTGAAGTTATTCTCACTATTCCTTCTCCATTAGTCAATGTAGGCAAGTTGGCTTCTACTATATTTCCCTCATTATGAGATGTAGGATAATCTTTAATGATACTTGTTTTATCAGGTGTTAAGGCCAAGTATTGTCCCGGTGCAATGATTATATTTTCATTTTCCAGAATCACATTTTCATCGCTATTACCTTCTACTGTCCAACCGCTGAGATTAATATATTTATCAGAAATATTAAGCAATTCTATAAAATCTGCGCCACCAGATTTTTGATCATAGAGCACCTCATTCAATACCAGATCTCCCTGTTGAGGTAGTTCTGCTAAAGCAAAATTCACTTGATTAGCATTAGAATTAATAATATTTCCGACACAATCCGTTAGATTATTAGTATTTAAACTGTAGCGAACTTTTACTTTTAATTCTTCTGCAAGGGTTAGTTTTATTGAACTCAAATCAAGCATTTCTGCGCTTTCAATTTGAATGGAAGGGCTGATACGAAATTGATTTCTTCGAATTTGGGTTATGTCAATTACCTCATTAAAATAGGCAAATACTGTTTTTGGATTAGGAGCAAAAGCTTTTTCCAGCTCAGGACCAGATTGGTCTATATTTTCTTCTGTCACCGAATTTTCCATTCCTGGCGTCCCCTGTGCATCGGCTATAGATGCTCTCCAATTCGAAATGCCCAAGCACGGATTTCGGACATCAACCATTTCCAACGACCAACCTCCCTCATCATATTTAATATTTTCTTTATACCACTGATCACTATAAAAGGCTTGATTGATAATGGTCTCATCGGTTATTAACTGTAGATCATCTCCTCTATTATTCAGATTGGGCCAAGGGCTTAAACCAATTACTTGAGCATAAGGGTTCAAATCTTCTACAGCCGAACTAGGGGCTAAGAGCAAATACTCCCCAGCTTCAATATAATTCAAACCTAATGAGACAGTATCTCGCTCATCCATATATTTTACATCCACAAGAGACAATAATTCATCAGTCGAATTGTAAATTTCCAAATATTGTCTGTTGGGCAGTTCCTGATCCTGATTAGGATTGGCCATAATTTCTGTGATGATGAGTTCATTAAAACCCGGCTTGGCAGGGCTTACCAAAATAATCTCTTCTTGAAAATCAAATATTGGGTTTCCCGATAAATCGGATACCCCATCTATTTTTAAATTATAAGGAAAACCAGCTATCCAATCATTTCCCCATATCAAGACCACTTGGTTTTCACTCCATAGCCTGGCCTCATGCAGATTAATTTGAGGAGATAAAGCATAGTTTTCAGTATTTTCTGCACTTACTGTATCCAATGACTCATTAAAGGTTAAAAGCAATAGAGAATCGGCTAGGAATAGTAAAGAATCCAGTTGTGGTGGTAGGATATCATATAAAAAGCTTGAAGATAGATTTGTGGAAATATTTCCGTGACAATCTTCGACTTCGCTAATATTGAGTTCGTAGTTAATCTGATTCACCAGCTCACTCGCTAAATTCAATTTTACTAAATTATCGGCTTCCTCCACCAAAACTTCTGAGATATCATTTCCAGGAGTCAGATTATACTCTGCATCCAATAAGGAATTTGAATTCATGCTTTTATTAAATTGTAATTCTAATTGAGTGGAGGAAGTTGCTATTACTGAAAGGATCTCTGGAGCATTACCGGTAAATTCTAAATCTAATACGCTATTCTGGCTTCCCGGGCTTCCTCCCTGAGTAGCTTCTGAAGCCTTCCAATTCTGTTGGTCAAAACATGCTAAATCAGGATTTATGATTTCCAAAGAATAGCCTCCCTCCGATTTTTCTTCATCTTGATACCAGCTTAAATTATAGCCCAATCTATCAATTTTCACACCTTTAGCATTTGAGATGGTCACACTATCTCCTCCATTATTCAGAGCTCTCCAGGATGAAGGAATTAACACCTCTCCAAACGCTGCATATTTTTCTTCTGCTGAGGAAGGCGCTAAAATCAAATATTCACCAGGATATAAAATATAAGCTGGTAAAATTCCTGTAGAGCTTGTATTATCGGAGATTTCCCAATCATTTAAATCAATAAACTTATCGGAGCGGTTATAAATTTCCACAAATTCCTCATCCGGTAAACCCAAAACTGGAGTAGGATCTGGGAAAAATTCACTAATGATGACATCGCCAATTTCAGCCTGCTCGACTATAAAGTAGAAAAACTCAAGGGTATCGCTTTCAGATACATTTCCTTCTAAATCGCTTATATTTTCAATGGCTAAACTATAATCTAATCCACTTTCAAAATCATTTTCAAATCGCAACCAAACAGTATCCTCCTTATGTTGAATGCTTGCGGCTGATATGTCATTCGGGCTTAAAACATAATTATTTATATCCATTGCTGATAATTCTGCAATTTCCTCTGAAAACAATAACTGAATTTCATTTTCACTTAAAATTTCATATTCCAAAATCTGCGGAGGTATGGTATCAAAAACATAATCTCCCAAATAGACATTATCAAAATAAAAACTAGTGCTTCTGCTGGAAGTAAAATAACAGATAAAACCCAGAGACCCTGGTTCGTTTAAGCTGGCTTCATTTCCAGCGGCAATTGTAGTGAAATTTTCACCTTTGTTTGGATCAACTGCAATTTCCCAATTCGCATCTGCATCCCTTCTCACACGAATGCGAACATCAAAAACAGAGGCAAAATCTCCGTCACCTCCTCTAGAGATTAATGTTTTGTTATCTCCATTTCTATAAAATAGACTGATACCATCATCACTTCCGTTTTCTCCAATTTCCAAATAGTACCCTTCTTGAATGCTCCCTTCATTTTCAAAATCCCGTAAATCGGAAGTGGTACTGGCTAAATAAATTTCCACTTTATTAGAATTGGAAGGACTGAAATCCAAACTCACATCAAAACGCCATTCTTTTTCATCGAGTTTTCCGTTTTCTGCTAATGTGGATAAATGAGCCGGTCTTAATGAATCTTCTTCAAAATTCAGTTGTAATCGAAAGGATTCATTTACAATAAAATCATTGGTATCTCCTGTCCATTCAGGATTATTATTAAAATCACCATCCGAAAAATCATCTTGGAGTAATTGGGCGTTCAGGTTGAAATATGAACAGAAAAATAAAAGACTCAGGGTCAGTAAGTTTTTTATCATCAGGTTTTGGCTTGGTTCTGTTTCAAATATACTATTTTTGCCTCTAAATCATAAAACGAAACAAATTTCTGAGCTAAATTGTAATAGGGATTAAAAAGATATACACATGAAAATAGCTGTTGTAGGCGCCACTGGCTTAGTGGGTGGTGAAATGTTAAAGGTTTTGGATGAAAGAAATGTCCAATTTGATGAATTACTCTTAGTAGCTTCTGCTCGTTCTGCGGGTAAGAAAATGAGCTTTAAGGGTAAGGAATATACCGTTATCACTTTGGAAGAAGCCGTGGAAGCCAAACCTGACTTAGCTTTATTTTCTGCCGGAGGTAATACCTCTTTGGAGTGGGCTCCAAAATTCGAAGAAATTGGGACTGTGGTAATAGACAACAGCTCGGCCTGGAGAATGAATGACCGCATCAAATTGATTGTGCCAGAAATTAATGGTCATGAATTGAAAATTGACCATAGAATTATCGCTAATCCAAATTGCTCTACCATTCAGATGGTCATGGCTTTAGCTCCTTTGCATAAAAAATATAAAATGCAACGCATTGTGGTTTCCACTTATCAATCCGTCACTGGAACGGGAAAGGCAGCGGTTGACCAATTAATGGATGAAAGAGCTGGAAAAGTAGGTGAGAAAGTGTATCCACACCCAATTGATATGAATGCATTACCTCATATAGATGTGTTCATGGAAAATGATTACACCAAAGAGGAAATGAAAATGGTAAACGAAACCAAGAAAATCTTTAGTGATAATTCCATTGGGCTTTCCGCCACATGTGTTCGTTTACCGGTAATGGGCGGACATTCCGAATCTGTCAATGTTACCTTTGAAAATGATTTTGATGTCGCAGAAGTAAAAGAAATTCTAGCCAATACTCCGGGAGTAGTATTGCAAGATGATCCAAAAAATAACCTTTATCCATTACCATTGAATGCACATGGAAAAGACGAGGTTTTTGTTGGTAGAATCAGAAGAGACGAATCGGCTGCTAATACCTTAAATATGTGGATAGTTGCGGATAACCTCCGGAAAGGAGCCGCCACCAATGCCGTACAGATTGCAGAATATATGATTGAGCACAGCTTAGTTCATCCTTATGGAATTGAACGTTAAAAACGAAGAATACTGGAAATTTATAAAAGACCATGAGCAGGATAATCCTGCTCAATTGGTTTTAAAGCAAAAGCAATTTCCTAGTTTACCTTTAAAAGAGCTTGCTTTACAAATTGCGGCCAGACAAAAAGCAAAGACGAAATTACCAGAATGGTATTCTGAAAAAGTTTGGTTCCCACCCAAACTGTCTTTAGAGCAATGCAGCTCTGAGGCTACCGCAAAGTACAAAGCAAATCTAATTTCAGGAAGTAGTTTTGCGGATTTAACGGGTGGTTTTGGAATTGACACCTACTATCTATCCCAAAATTTTGCCAAAAGGCATTATGTAGAACAGCAGCAAAACTTATGTGATTTAGCTGAAAATAATTTTCAGGAACTAGGGGCTGATATTTCTGTTCACAATATAAGTTCAGAGCAATTTCTCTCCTCCATCTCAGACCGTCTTGATTGGATTTACCTTGATCCTGCTAGAAGAGGAGATCGTAACCAGAAAGTTTTTTTATGGGAAGATTGCAGCCCAAACTTAGTAGAGCTTTTGCCGCTAATTTTCGAAAAAGCACAAAACATCTTGGTAAAAGCTGCGCCAATGCAGGACATTAGCCGAGCAATAGCTGAACTTGAAAGTAAAGTTAAATCGGTTTACATCATCGAATGGCAAGGCGAAGTAAAGGAATTACTTTATATTTTAAATAAAGAAGCAGTTGAATATCCGGAAATTCATACAGTTCAATTATCGGATGAAGGAAAGCCTATTTTCTCATTTAACGGGGATAAACTAAAAGAAGAGGAAAGCTCCATCAAGATCGGAATACCTCAACAATTTTTATACGAACCTTCTCCAGTTATGATGAAAGCAGGGTTATTCAAACAATTGGCTCAAAAATTTCAACTTTCGAAGCTACATCCCAATACTCATCTATTTACTTGCCAGGAAATTAAAAAAGATTTTCCGGGCAGGGTTTTCAAAATAGAAAATCAGATTCCAGTGCAAAAAAAGGAGCTGAAAAAATATTTACCTGAAATGAAAGCCAATTTAGCTAGCCGAAATTTTCCTATGCCTATTGCGCAGTTGAAGAAGAAGTTGGGTTTGAAAGATGGCGGGGAGCATTATCTTTTTGCTACCACTATGAAAGGAGAAGAGAAAGCTCTGTTGATATGTGAAAAGGTGAAATAAGCACGATCTGGGAGCTTGCATTAGCTTATTTTTATTGTGAAGTAAGAAATTGATATAAAAATATAAAAGTTTCGGTGGTTTGGAGTAGGTAAAAAAGGCTGGTCTGACTACCTTCTGACCTTTATAGTTCCTTAGGTCAGACGATAGTCAGACCGGATTGAATCAAAATAATAAATCTTAATATAAGTAAAAGCAAAAAAGGAATTCCAAAGTATTTCAGCACCTTCAGTCTATTTGGTGCATCATTCCACCACAGCACCCACCAAGGCTTTATGTAACCCATAAAAAGCGGTATCCCAAAGCAAAACAAAATTAAATCAATATAATACAATTACTTATCCGGTTAAATATAATGGTTATCGAAAAAGGCATTTATGCCTAAACAAAAATAGGCATTTGTGCGATATTTGAATCAAACAAATTTTTTAATATGATCACAATTGCAGAAAATGCGCAGTATTCTTTAAAAGTAGATATCTCTAAAAACAGAGCTTTCTTGAAAATCAATGGTTTCTGGAGAAATAAAGAAGACATTCCTGGCTATCTGCATGATTGGGATGAGGCCATCCATAAATTAACAAAAGACTTTACTTTATTAACAGATGCTACTGATATGACTATCCATCCTGGTGATGTGAGAGATGTTCATTCTAAAGCACAGGAAAAAATCATTAATGCCGGGGTAAAAAAAGTAGCAGAACTGCATAGTAAGAGTGTGGCAAGTATGCAATTGGACGGAGTGTCTAGTGAGAGCGGAATGCCAAAGAAAAATTTTAATAACAAGGAGGAAGCCTTAAAATGGCTTGACGCATAAGTAAGGCTTTAGAAATAGGGCTTGGGAATATGCTCGAGTCAACTATTTATTAACCAAGTCAAATCCAAACCTTTTATTAAAGCCTTCAATACCCTGTAATCCCCCAGAATGAACCGCTAAAATATGGTCATCAGAAGAAATGTTGTCCTTCTTCCATTCCATCATTAGTCCAAACATCATTTTGCCAGTGTAGACGGGGTCAAGAGGAACAGCCGTTTTCTCATAAAATTCAATTATAAAATCTATCAACTCCTGTTTCCATTTAGCATATCCACCGAAGTGATAGAGAATAGACAATTCCCAGTTTTCTTTTTCTTGATCTACTAGATTTCTTAATTCATCTTTGACCCAATCCCCCTTCAAAACTGAAAACCCCAAAATCTTTTGATGACTAGCTTTAGCATTTATTAAGCCTGCCAAAGTCCCTCCAGTTCCAAAACAAGCGGTAATTAAATTATAATGATCAGGAATAAATTCATGGATTTCCGAGGTTCCTGCTATAGCTTTCTCGTTGGTTCCACCTTCAGGAATTATGAAAGGATTGTCGTATTTGTTTTTTAAGTCATTTAAGAAATCTTTTTGATCTTTATTTCGGTAATCTTCTCTATCAATAAAATGCAGTTGCATTCCGTTCTTTATAGCCAGCTCTAAGGTAGGATTATTTACTTTTTCTCCCCTGATTATTCCTATAGATTGAAACCCGCAAGCTTTTGCTGAAATGGCGGTAGCAGCTATATGATTTGAAAAGGCTCCACCAAAAGTCAAGATTTTTTTAAACCCTTTCTTTTCTGCCTCAAGAAAATTATACTTGAGTTTAAAAAACTTGTTTCCTGATGCTCCTTCATGTATTTTGTCTAAGCGAAGTATATCAAATATCAATCCAGCAAACTGAACTCTTTGAATGGGTACATGGTCAGGTGTAAAGAATTTTTTGACAGACATGCGACTAATTTATGGGTAATTAGCTAAATTTATTCTGTTCAACGCATATTTGTTGAAATAAAATTAAATTTATGAAGAGATATTCCATTTTTATAATTCTGTTGGCAATTGGTTTTTCGTCTTGTATGAAATCTGTTTCCATTAATACGCTACGTCCAGCAGATATTACTATTCCCAATGATATACAGTCTATAGTATTAGTGGACAGAACTGCTTACGATAGAGATGCTGTTGGTGTAATTGAAGGTATCCTCACTGGAGAAGGAATTAATGAAGATCAAGATGGTGTGATGGTGATGTTTTCAAGTCTGCAGAATAGCTTAAGGGTTTCTCCTCGTTTTGATGTGATATTAGCATCGGAAAAACTAAGAGGTCAAAATATATTAGGCTCTTTTCCCGACCCACTCGATTGGAGACAGGTAGATCAATTAACTAGAAAGTACAATACAGATGCCTTGTTGGCAATAGAAATATTTGACAGCAACTTTATAGTAACCAATGGGAAAAGGAAGAATACAAGAACTGTTGAAGATAAAGATGGTAATAAAAGAGAAGAAGAATTTACTGAATTTTTTGCTGAAGGCGTTGGAAACACCAGAATAGGTATTCGATTATACGATGCTAAAAATAGAACAGTGATTGATCAGGATATCTATACTCAAAATAAAACTTGGGAAGCTTCAGCTACAAGTTTAAAAGAAGCTTTAGCTCAACTAGTTAGTAAATCACAAGCTACAAAGTATCTAGCCCAGTCTGTTGGCAATACCTATGCTGGCAAAATTGCCCCTATGCCTGTTAGGATTTCTCGTAGTTATTATGCGAAACCTAAAAATAATATTTATTTAAGTAAAGGTGCCAGGCAAGCAAGTGTTAATCAATGGGAATCAGCCATTGATACATGGAAAACTGGTTTAAGAAATTCTAATGATAGGAAGGAGTCAGGCAGAATGGCTTATAATATTGCGGTAGGTTATGAAATCATTGGAGACTTATTTCTGGCACATGAATGGGCTGGAAGATCATATGTTGATTATGGAAATAAAAAAGGGAGAAGTTATGCTAGTCAGCTGAATAACCGCATGATCACTGAGGAGATTTTGGACGAACAATTACGTTTACCAGAACCAAATTCTGAAGGTAATAATAAGGCCAACAGTAAAGAGCAACAAGATAAGCCTACCATTAAGATTAAAATAAAAGACAATTGATTTAATTATTAATTCGTAATTACGAATTAATAATTAGGAACTCTTTAACAATGCATTGAACAAAGTCAATTACTAATTATCCAACTATAAATTATTAATTACACTACGTTGGCGAACCGCTTCAAAAACTGCAATCGCACAAGATACGGAAACATTCAAAGAAGCTATCTTTCCGGTCATGGGAATTTTGGCTAGAAAATCAGCTGTTCTGATTAAATCATTGCTAATTCCATCTTCCTCTGAGCCTAAAATGATGGCTAATGGCTGTGCCATAGGTGTATTATAAATTAAATCTTTCCCTTTTTCCGTGCAAGCCACCACTTGTAAGCCACTTTTCTGCAAATATTCTACAGTGTTTTTCAAACTGTTCTCCCTGCAAACAGGAATATAATGCAATGCTCCAGCAGAAGTTTTTACTGCATCGGAATTTATTTGGGCACTTCCTTTGAATGGAATTACTATCGCATCTACTCCCGCACATTCTGCAGAACGGGCAATGGCGCCAAAGTTTCTCACATCCGTAACTCGATCCAAAATCAAGATCAATGGATCTTTCCCTTTGGCATAAGCTTCATTGATCACATTATCCAAAGAGGCATAACTCACAGCAGAAACCATAGCAATGACTCCTTGGTGATTTTTCATGGTGATGCGATTTAATTTTTCTATAGGGACTTTGGTGAAAGGCACTTTTTGTTCTTTACATAAATCCATCAGCTCACTCACCAAATCATTTCGAACCTCTTTATCAATATAAATATTATCCATTTCCTTGCCGGCATGAATAGCTTCAATGACAGCACGAGTGCCGAAAATATAATCCTTATCGTTAAGTTTTGGTCTTTTGTTAAATGCTGTCATACTATGATAGATTAAATGACAAAACTCCGAATCTATTGTGGGAAATGCTAATTCCTCTTCATAAAATAAATGCTATTTGACGAAAGAGTTCGAAAACTATAACAATCTGCACTGTCATGTTCATACCAAAATTAATACTGAATGGAGATCGTAAATATTTCTCAATACATTCTTTAAATCTTTAAGTCTCTTAATAAATAATTTTTCTAGAAGGTTTTATATAATAATTCTTGAAAATTTCAATAATTAGTTTGGAAAGGTAATTTGTTTTTTTTATTTCGACTATCAACATAATTTTAACTGTAAAAAGTTAAGATTATCTCCGTTTAACTGGAGCAAACCCTTATAAAGCAAATGACTATTATTCCTATCTTGAAGGCGCCAAAAGATATATTTAATTTTCATTTGAATACAATTAAGGGTTAATTGAGTTGATTTAAATTTTTTTTAACCATTAATAAATGTTTTATGAAAAACCTATTAACCTTATTTGCTGTCCTTTTTTTGATAACAGCAAATACACCGACCAAGCTTCAAGCCCAAGATTGTGATGATTGTCAGTATCGTCAGAAAACAGCTGCATGTTTCTCTATTAAACTTGGTGGAAACACAACTGGCGATGGGGCTATTGAAGTTTCATTTGAGGCAGGAGGTCAAGTCAAATGCAAATCAGGATCTGGCTCATGTACGCCTCAGCTTTGTGGATAATTTTTTTAAAACAAGAGCCATAGTTTCAAGGCTCTTGTTTTTCTTATTTCATAAAACATAGTAGATGATTAAGAAGTATTTATATTTAATTGGTATCACATTTCTCTTTTCCTGCTCAAAACAAACCCCACAGGAAAATAAATTAACTAACCAAATACGAATAGACTTAAATGGAGATCAAAGAAAAGAAAGTGTGGATGAATTCATTCATGATTTTAAAGTAGATTTCATAAATGACTCCGTCATTCCTATTGAAGGCTACCCTGACAAAATTATTGAATATGATGATGGACTAATTTTAGTTGACTCAAAAAATGCGCAGGAAATATATGTTTTAAACAACAAACTGCATGTCATAAATATAATTAATGCCTTTGGTGGAGGACCTAAGGAATACCTTGAAATATACGATGTGATTTATATTGCCAAAAAGGAAAAGCTCGTTATAATGGATTTAAAAAAAATGATTGAGTATGATCTTGATGGAAAATTTCTAAGATCAGTGCCATTTAATTATAATCCTGATCGCTTAGATTATTTTGACAATAATTATATTGTTTGGAATGATTCAAGACCTCTTGAACAAGGTAATTTTCATCGCTACAATCTTTTAAACAACGATTATGGGCTAACAGCAAGCCAAATTCCATTTAAATCAATAGAAGAAAAATTTAATCGAGAACCCGCAAGTGCTGTTTTTCAGAACAAAAATGCGATATACTTCTCATCGTGGATGAATGACACTCTTTATTACTTAAACAAAAAGAATCATACTGTAAATAAACTTCTCCTAGACTTTCAATCTAAGTCTGCTAAAGATATCGATCTATCTACCTTTACCAACGCATCTCAGGTAGATGAGTATAATGAGAGAAACCGAACTATTTTGTGGGAATATCCGGCCATGTTAAAGGATTACTTTCTTTCAGTTATTGTAGACAATGGAAAAGTAAAAGTACTACTACAAAATCTTGATAATGGTTCCTATTATTTAAGTCCAAGCAACATGAACATGTTTGATTTATTAATACTAGAAGCACTAATGGAAGAAAATTTAGTCACAAATAATAGCATTAAGTTTTTAGCTGAAATAGAACTTATCCAACAACTTTTTGAAGTTAAAAACGAAAGCGAAAGACTACATTTTAATGAAAAAGATTTTGAAAAACATAGGAAAGCATCATATGCTATTGTAACAATTAATCTTAAAGATAAATTATGAACATGGTACCTAGACCCCAATGTGATATTTTTATTAAAAGACTAGAAAAAATAATAAAAAATATCCTAATGATTGGCTTGATATGCTTCCTTCCTAATTATATCCAAGCCCAAATTACAGAGGGGATAATCAAAGACCATGAAAATCGAGCAATACCTTATGCCCATGTTTATTTTCAACAATCCAAGGTTGGAACTTACAGTAGTGATTCTGGACAATTTGAATTACAACTGCAAAAGCTTGATAAAAAAGATACGCTGATTATTAGTCATGTAAGCTTTGAAACGCTAAAAATTCCATACAAAAATCTGGAAGTCTTTAACAGTATTACTTTGCATTCGAGAAAAAAGGAGCTTGAAAGCATTGAAGTCTACTCATTAACCCCAATAGAAATATTTATCAAAATAAAAAAAGAAACTAGCCAAGCTCTATCTGAACAAAAAAACAAAAATTATTATGAAATTTATGAAGCCTCATTAAATGACCAAAAAGCATGGGAGCAGTTACGTTTAATTGAGTATACAAGAGAAGATGATATAGTAAATGTAAGAGATAGCCAAATTAAACTTAATAGTTATGACGTTGAGTTAACTAATACTATGGGAAGTTTATCCTTTTCATATGGTAACCTAACTGATTTGTACAATTCCATTTATTTTAATCATTTGCTTTTTGAAAACTTACTGAATGATGAAAAAATCCACTTGGATTTTTCTAATTATAGAGGCAGTTCTAGGGTAGATACCCTTTACATAATGGAAAAAAGTGAAAAGTTGGGATACTTATGCTACGATATCAAAACTAATTTAGCTTTAGAATTACATTTTGACCTTGCAAAAAGTGAAAGTTTACAAGCAAAAAAACTTGTATTCAAGTCGCTTTTTAGAATAGCAACAAAACGTAAACTTAAATCTATTGATAAGCTAGAGATATATCAACAGTATCATCTTTTGAGTAATGGAAAATTAATACCAAAAAATCTTAAAATGAATTTTGAACTGATGGGAAAAAAAGAGGGGTATTAGAAAAGTTTCTTTATCAAAAAGCACTGTATCAAAAACAGCTTTTAAATCATAAGGGAGAACCCTTAAATATGCAACTAAATATTGAGCGTAATTAAAGTGTTCTTTTTAAAAGATAAGTAAAAAAACCACTCCAATTTTAGAATGGTTTTTTTTACCTATTGAATATCACATCCTCTCATAAAGTACTCTAAGTTGATCTTGGTATTCTACCGCTTGTTCATTCATTCCATATTGTCGCATGATTTGGACAATCTGACTTAAAATTGCAAAGCTAATCTGTCTTTCTCTGCCCATATACATCAATTCATTATTCACAAGATACTGGAATTGCTCATAGTTTTGCTCCCATAAAATATTGATGATTTCATTAGCTCTTTCTTCATTTCCAGTTGCTAGGTAAACTTGAACATAATCTAATGCCGTCATATCATACGGTACAACTTCATTTGGTACTTTTTTGATAATGAAATCAATCACTTCAAGCGCTCGCTTTTCATCACCTTCTGCCACCAATGATTTGGCCAGTGCAGTATAAACAGAGCGATGATTTAAGAAGAAATTTCTATAATTTTCATTATAATAAACATCTGGATCAGCTGTATTAGTGAAATGGAAGTCATTCATCAAATTCTCATACATCACTTCTGTATTGACAAATTCAGATTGAACATCATTCCTTTCAATTGGTAACAAACGGTATGTCAATCCTTCTTGGATTACATACTTTCTTAAATCCATTTTGATACCATTCAGTGAGGTAGTGTTGAAATAAATTGGTCGCTCCCAATTATTTTCATTCATGATGTCCAATATCATCAGGTCTTTCTTTTCCAATCCATTACCTTTCACATTCCAAACCATTCTATCTACTAGCATATCTTTTTTATCTTCAGGAACAATACCCAAACTTTTGACATGCTCAGTATCGACTTTCAAGCTTAATTCTTTAGAAGGAAGCATGTTGTAGCTACCCACTGAAGTCGGTACCTCTAGGCTCTTATTATTATTTCTGATTAAACTTAAATATCGATCAATAGGAATTGCGCCCGATATACCTGTGTTGCCCATATAAGGTAAATAATCATTTTTACCACCCTGCGCTACTTGTTCTTCACTTAAAGTTAATGGCAATGGTTTAGAATCATAAGCGTTCTGACGCATTTGATTGATGTACCAATCTGTATTAAAGTAACTTAAAACGATTACTCTAACATCAGTTCTAAAGCCTTCTACTTCCTGCACAAACCAGAGCGGGAATGTATCATTATCTCCACCAGTAAATAGGATTGCATTTGGCTCACATGATGCTAAGTAATTTCGAGCTGCATCAACTGAGAAATATCGATCAGAACGATCGTGATCATCCCAACCTTCAGATGCCATAATACCAGGCACAATCAAACAAATCACTCCGGCTACAACACCTGCAACTTTTGGTTTTTTGAGGGCTCTTTCTATTAAGGAGGCCACTGCCAATACACCAAAACCTATCCACATAGCAAAAGCATAATAAGAACCGGCATAAATATAATCTCTTTCACGAGGCTCGGTTGCTGGTGAATTTAAGTAGAGAATTAAGGCTATTCCTGTTAAGAAAAAGAATAAGCCCACCACACTAAAGCCTTTCACGTCCTTTCTATATTGGAAGAATATGCCAATTAAACCTAAAATGAAGGGAAGCATATAAAAATTATTTCTCGCCTTATTCTCTTTCATTATTTCAGGCATTTCACTGGTGTCTTGAAACATGGTTTTCCAGCCAGCACCTTCAATATCACTTTCCCTTCCTGCAAAATTCCACATCAAGTAACGGAAATACATGTGACCCAACTGGTAGCGAAATAGGAATTTGATATTGTCTGCAAAGTTTGGCTTTTCATTTTGACGCAAACCTGTCCACCTTCTATATTCTTCCGGATGACCGGGAGCGCCACTATACATCCTAGGAAAAATAGTGGTTCTTTTAGGATCGTGCTGAGTTGTGATTTTATAATCTGTAACTTCATATTCTTCTTCACCTTTGCTGTAAACAGCCTCTCCCTTGTCTTGTGAAACAACTTCAGCATCAAAATACTGGCCATGAATTAAAGGTCTTGATCCATATTGATCCCTATTTAAATAAGATAATAAGGTCATTACATTTTCAGGATTATTTTGATCGATCGGAGGATTGTAATTGGATCTAATTAAAACGATAAAGTAAGAAGAATACCCAATCAGAATAAATGTAAAGGCTAAAAGGAATGTGTGAAGTGTTATTTTTTCATTTTTAACCGCATAATAAATTCCATAGGTAAGTCCACCAATAATTAATAATCCAAATATTAAAGCACCTGAACCAAAAGGTAAACCAATAGAATTAATAAAGAAGATTTCAAATTTACCAATCAAGTTAGGAACACCTAAAATGATAAATTGCCATATGACGATAAGGATTGCACTACTGATTAATAGCGCAAAGAAAATTCCTTTGAAGGTTACATTTTTATATTTTTTGAAATAGTAAATCAATCCTAGCGCAGGAAGCGCCACTATGTTTAATAAGTGAACTCCAATTGAAATACCAATGATATAAGCAATCAAAATTAACCATCGGTTTTCTGCAGATTCATCTTCAATCAAATCCCATTTCAACATTGCCCAAAATACTAAGGCAATTAAGAAAGAAGACATGGCATATACCTCTGCCTCTACTGCTGACCACCAAAATGAGTCCGAAAAAGTAAAGGCCAAACTACCAATAGCTCCTGCTGCAATAATTTTTATAGTTTGAGCCGTATTTGCTTCTCCAACTTTAACCTTCATGATTTTATGAGAAAGCAAGTTGATAGACCAAAACATAAAAAGAATGGTAAACCCGCTACTCAAAGCCGAAACAAGGTTTACCGCAAAGCCTACCGACTCTACATCACTGCTGGCAAACATGGAGAACATCCTGCCAACAAGTAAGAAGAAGGGAGCTCCTGCTGGGTGTGGAACTTGCAATTTGTAGGCACTTGCAATAAACTCTGCACAGTCCCAAAAGCTGGCTACTGGCTCTAAAGTGAAGATATAAACGGCAGAAGCGATCAAGAAAATGATCCAGCCACTGATGTTGTTAATCTTTTGATATGACATCATAAATAATTTTGTTTTTATAACAGAGGCGAAAATAAGAAATTTCATGCTTTCGGGCATTAGAACGATACGATTAATTCAGGATTGTAATGAGTAAGCCTAATATTTTGATGCTACAATCTTAGTTATTTTTAATAAATAGAGTAAGTAAATATCTCGATTAGACATTTTTAAGTTATGAAATATGCCCACTTAAGCACCTTTAAAGCCACATTCTAAAAAAAATAAAAAAACAGGTAACAATTTTAAAAATGCTTGATCTGTTAGTGAATCAGGCAACGAAGCTTGGTTTTATTTAAACTATAAATTTTAAAATCATGAAAAATTTAACACTAACGCTGATTGCGCTAATCACTATTGGTTTAATGATTAGTTGCCAAGAAGAGGAATTGAAATTACCGACTAAACCAGATGGTAATGAACCTGAAACTGAAAGTCAACGAGCTCAATATGCTTACTATGGCTGGATTGACATTGACATAGATCTGCCAGCCATTAGAGGTCTGGTTAGGATTTATCCCGTTGGACCTTGTGAAGATGAATTTGGAAATAGCATCCCTTGCGACCCAGTTTCTGAAACTATTGTACCATGTAGATTTCCAAATGGCTTTTGTAGAACAATAATAGTGACTGGAAGTACCTCAGGAGGTGGAGGAAACGGAGATCCTGTTGAAATCAATTCAGGTGATATTGGAATTGTCAATATTGCTCTTGATAAGAGGGATGCTCCAAGTTATAAGGAAGTTTTAAAACAGCTGAAGGAAGATGAAGAGGTACAATCTGATGATAAAGAAAGCCTAGCAAAAGCCATTGTAAATACCATAAGCTTTGCAGAAGACAGTCCTTTATCTGATAAGTTGGTTGAGCAATTCCGGGAAAAATCGAAAAATTCAGAATTTAAAAGAATGATGATTTTAGCTGGGGATTATGAGATTCAATACAATGAAGAAAACCCTTATGGTTACATCAAGGCTTATGTTAAAGTCTTGTAAAAACTAACACCATATTTGTAGGTTGAGTTTAAAGTCTTTGGTTTAGCACAGCGTTAACCAAAGACTTTTTTTATACATGGTTCGATAATTTTAAACAGATAGAATCAATATTATTATCTCACTCCTATAAAATCCCTTAAATTTGCTTTTCATTTTTTATGAGATATTTTTTCACCATAGCATATAAAGGCACACAATATCATGGTTGGCAAAAGCAGCCCAATGCCATTGGTGTTCAGCAGAAAATTGAAGAAGTTTTCTCGACCATACTAAACCAAAAATCAGAGATTGTAGGTAGTGGAAGAACGGATAGTGGCGTGCATGCTACCGCTCAAGTATTCCATTTTGATTATTCTGGAGAGTTGGATCCACTGCAATTGGTATTTAAAGCCAACAAAATGCTTCCTAAGGACGTAGCTTTAAAGCATGCGAAGCTTGTGAAAGAGGAAGCCCATGCTCGTTTTGATGCTGAAAGCAGAGCTTATCAATATCATATTGTGACTGAAAAAAATCCATTTGCTATTGATCAAGCTTATTTTTTTACTCAAGAGCTGGCAATTGAAAAAATGAATTTGGCAGCAGAAAAATTGTTAAACTATCAAGATTTTGAAAGCTTTAGCAAAGTGAAAACAGACGTTTTTACGTTCAACTGCAGTATATTCGAAGCCATTTGGAAACAAGAGGTAGATTCTTTGGTTTTCCACATCAAAGCAAATCGGTTTTTGCGAGGAATGGTACGAGCTATTGTCGGTACATTATTGGATGTGGGCCAACATAAAATAAGCATAGAGAATTTTGAGGAGATCATAAAAGCTAAAAACAGAAAATCAGCGGGGAGAGCAGTTCCGGCTCATGGCTTATATTTAACCGAAGTTCAATATCCTAAGGATATTTATTTATAAAACAAGGTAGTGAAGAAAGACGATATAAAAAGTGGAAATATAATTGATACTAGTGTCCTGAGGCGCTTGTACAAATTTGTTAAGCCCTATCAAGGTCGCTTCTACTTTTTAGTGTTTCTAACCTTAGCTTTGGCAGTATTAGCTCCAGCCAGGCCGTTTGTTATTCAAAAAGCTATAGATAACCCCATTGCACAGGGAGATTTTCAGGGGCTGATAAACATGACTT
This sequence comes from Marivirga tractuosa DSM 4126, assembly GCF_000183425.1. Lineage (NCBI taxonomy): Bacteria > Pseudomonadati > Bacteroidota > Cytophagia > Cytophagales > Marivirgaceae > Marivirga > Marivirga tractuosa. The sequence continues at coordinate 2,506,822 of NC_014759.1, read as the reverse complement.
TGATTTTGGTCGGTCTACTAGTTATGCAAGCCATAGTACAATACGGCCACACTTATTTATCTGGTTGGTTGGGTCAATATATCATTCGTGATATCCGGATTAAACTTTACCGCCACCTTCTGAACTTACGTTTGAAATTTTTCGATAAAACACCGATCGGAAGATTAGTTACCCGAAATGTATCCGATGTGGAAACGCTTTCCGATGTGTTTAGTCAAGGGCTTGCCGCCATGATTGGAGATATTCTTCAAATCCTTTTTATACTGGGGATGATGTTTGCCATGAGCTGGAAACTTACATTGGTTTCTCTGGCCACTTTGCCATTACTATTCTTAAGCACTTATATTTTTAAAGAAAAAGTGAAAGTTGCCTTTAATCAAGTAAGAAATGCAGTTTCAAATTTAAATTCCTTCGTGCAGGAACATGTAACGGGCATGTCTATTGTTCAGATTTTCACCGCTGAGAAAAGGGAATATGAGGAATTTAAAAAGATCAATATGGAACATAAAAAAGCCAATATTCGCTCTGTTTTATATTATTCCATTTATTTCCCTGTAGCGGAAGTAATTCAAGCAACCGGAATAGGATTATTGGTTTGGTATGGTGCCAAAGGCGTAGTTAATGAAGTAGAAACCGGCATTACTTTAGGTATGTTGATTGCTTTCATTCTCTATATTCAAATGTTTTTCAGACCTATCCGCTTGATTGCCGATCGATTTAACACTTTGCAAATGGGGATTGTGAGTTCGTCCAGAATTTTAAACTTATTGGATAACAAAGAGAACATCCCTAATAGCGGAGATTATGCACCTGAAAAGGTTAAAGGAGACATTTCATTTAAGAATGTGGAATTTGCCTATAATGAAGAAGATGTAGTATTGAAAAATATTTCATTTGATGTAAAAGAAGGTCAATCTGTTGCTTTAGTAGGTGCAACAGGGGCCGGAAAATCATCAATCATTAATTTGCTAAGCAGATTTTATGATATCCAAAAAGGAGAAATCACATTGGACGGGAAAGATTTGAAGGATTATGATTTATATGCACTACGCCAAAATATAGGAGTGGTTTTGCAAGATGTTTTTCTCTTTTCGGATACTATACTCTACAACATCACTTTAGGAAACCCGGATATAAGCCTAAAGGAAGTGAAAGCGGCAGCTGAACTAGTGGGGGCAAGAAAATTCATTGAAAGGTTACCTGGTGGCTATGACTATAATGTGATGGAAAGAGGAGCAACATTATCAGTTGGGCAAAGGCAACTAATCTCCTTCGTTCGAGCAATGGTTTACAATCCTAAAATTATTGTTTTGGATGAAGCCACATCTTCTGTGGATACGGAAACAGAGGAAATGATTCAAAATGCGATAGAGAAAATGATGAAAGGAAGGACCAGTATAGTGATAGCTCATCGATTATCTACCATACAGGAAGCCGACAAAATAATTGTTTTGGACAAAGGTGAAATCAAAGAAACAGGTACACACCAAGAGCTTCTTGAAAAAGGTGGATTTTATCATCAATTACATAATATGCAATATAAAGAAATGTCCTAGTAAGCTATTTCTCCTTTTGATCTAAATCTTCGTAAAATTCTCTTTCTCTATAAGGATGTTTAATACCAAGTGCAGAAATTAAAATTGTCTCAAAAGCAGGGCCAAGCCAAATAAGTAAAATACCCGTTCCTCCTAAAATTAAAGACTCACTGTAAAGCGCATCCATGTTTTGGATCCAGAATAGGGCATGCAGAATACTAGTGATGATGCGAAGAATAAAAGTCCATCTTTTACGCCATGTGATGATGATCAAAGTATTTTGCAAAACAATAAGTAAAGCAAATACCAAAACGTAATCATTAAAAAACCAATCTAGAAATAGGTTCTCAAAAACTGTTCTTTTTGCTTCTTCACTAAAGAAGGATTCAAATAGAAAAAGCGATTGATAAACCCCATAAAACAATAAAATCTGAGCTAAGCTGATGGCAAGACCTACAAAAATTCTTTTTTTGAGCATAAAATTTAGTATTAAAACCAAAAGATACGAAAAGGCAGGAAATTCACAAAGCAATTAGTTTTATCGATGTTTATGATATTTAGCAAAGACAGCTTTTTTTAAGAACTAATAGATTTGATTCCCGTATTTTAATGTATGGATAAGGAAACTCAATTTAAAAGAAAGGAGAAGTCTGAAAATATAACTCCTAAAAAAAAGGAGCAAGAAAAGCCTAAAAAAGAAGAAGAGGAGAGAAACGGAATTATTCCAGAAGGGATGGATTTTAAAAAGTTCATGGGTTGCGGGGGATGACTTTCTTTTTAAGAAGTAAAAATAATCAAAAAACCTGCTAAGCCCTCGGGACGGTTGAAGGCTCCATCCGACAAATGGAACCACCGCTATTGTAATTGCCCATAGTATCGGTCAAAGGCCATTAATTTCATATTAAATTTTCAGTGAACCGGATTATTTAGCATTTCAAATCTATTTTGTAAAAGTATTTACTGATAGGAGTTATATCTTTAATCAGAAGACCTTAGAATTCAATTTTCACCCAAATAAATAGCTCACTACCTCACTAAGCTGACTAAAAGTTTTGATTTCTATACTGTAGCGAGAAGTGTCTACTCCTTTCATGCTAAATTTGGAAACCAATATTTCTGTAAAGCCTAATTTTTCTGCTTCCGCTATTCTGTTTTCAATACGGTTTACAGCACGAATTTCTCCACTTAATCCAACTTCTGCGGCAACGCAAGTTTTGGAAGACAAAGGGATTTCCTCTAAGGAAGAAATAATGGCTACGCAAACTGCCAGGTCAATAGCGGGATCTTCGACTCGAACTCCTCCTGCAATATTTAGGAACACATCTTGAATGCCTAATCGAAAGCCTCCTCTTTTTTCCAAAACTGCCAGCAACATGTTCAATCTTTTGTTGTCATAACCTGTTGCAGATCGTTGGGGAGTACCGTATGTAGCAGGGCTTACCAATGCTTGAATTTCAATTAGAAGAGGGCGATTACCTTCCAAAGTAGCACCAATTGCAGTTCCGCTGCTGTTCTTATCTTTCTGGGAAATTAGTATTTCGGATGGATTACTAACTTGACGCAAACCGTTTTGCATCATTTCATAAATTCCCAATTCATTGGTAGAACCAAATCTGTTTTTGGTGGTCCGCAAAATACGATAAGTAAGATGCCGATCCCCTTCAAATTGCAATACAGCATCTACCATATGCTCCAGAACTTTAGGTCCAGCAATTGCTCCATCTTTTGTAATATGTCCAATCAAAAATACGGGGATTTTATTTTCCTTAGCAAATCGCATTAATTCAGCGGTACATTCTTTCACCTGACCAACACTACCTGCAGCAGATTCAATTTTTGGGGAATGTAAAGTTTGAATAGAATCAATCACCAGCAAATCAGGCCCTAAAGCTTCCACTTCCCTGAAAATATCAGCAGTATGGGTTTCGGTCAGAATAAAGCAGTTTTTGGAATCATGTTCCATTCTATCAGCTCTCATTTTAATCTGCTGAGCACTTTCCTCACCGCTTACATATAAAACCTTAAGATTAGAAAGTTGAAGGGCAATCTGAAGCATCAAAGTAGATTTTCCAATACCGGGTTCCCCGCCAATTAAAACCAATGAACCAGGTACAATTCCTCCACCTAAAACACGACTTAGTTCGCGATCAGCTACTTTGATTCTGGCTTCACTAGTACTTTCTACTTCTTGTATCGCTACTGGTTTATTGGCTCTTTTGCTAGATGATTGATAGCCACTTGAGGATTGCTCTTTGGTGATTACCTCTTCCACGAAGGTATTCCATTGTCCGCAAGAAGGGCATTTCCCAGCCCATTTAGGTGATTCGTGTCCGCATTCCTGACAGAAATATGCTGATTTTACTTTAGCCAATTGTTATGAAATTAAAATAATAGATTCAAAAAGAAATAAAAAAAGGAGCTGAATAAGCTCCTTAAAGTTATAGGGCTCAACAATAAAGTTTGAACACTTGTTTAAAAAGGTTTGAACATAATTTTTAGACTTTGTTTAAAAAAGTTTGAACAAAAAATCTTAACTATAGGAAATGAATCAAAGGTATTAGTTACTAATTTAGACTTATAATAAGATTTTTTCAAACATTAACATTTCAAAGCTAATAAATACTTGCGAAATATTTATCCCTAAATAAAATCACGATTTAAAATCCTTTCCAATTACTATTTAAACCCAATTTTTTTGAGGTGCTTTTGAAGCATTAAATTCTAAGAAATGCTAAAGCTACCTTAAAAAGGCAAGTTAGACATTATAATGCCGAAAAACAGAAACAAAAGCTAGAGGCGGGGCGTATTTTCTTACTTTCACTCATCCTGCAGTTCTGGGAGTATACCCGAAAAGTGCTTTATCTAGATTTAGTGTTTTCAGAGCCGGAAGAACGATAAATCCTCAAACTGGTCTGGGAGAAGACTTACGGCAGGATTCAAAGGAATGGCACAGAAAAAGAGTGGCTCAATTACCAAGGAACAGCATTTAGCAGAATCAACACAGTGGCTCGTTGGCTGACGAGAAGCCCCTATCACCGGATACCCAAACCCCACCCCTAGTTTCATCCCATCAATGATCGCAATGGTTTCAAAAAAATCCGGCAGTAGTAAATGAAGCAGGTAACGCTCAAAATAGGAATCCGTAATCAGCTGCTCCTACAACAATCCTTTTTCATTCCTCGAACCATAATTAATCACTGCTTTCACCAAAGTATTTTTATCCGGAGTACTGGCGGTGACCTGCTATAACTATGCCGAGCTATTTGTTGGAAAAGTGGCAGAAAATCTGCTATCAGCTAGAAGAAAACCCGTTTACAAACCTAAAAGCCACACTGTAAACGGGCAAGATAGACATTTCAAATGTTTGCAATGTGGCAGAGGCTTACACTCTCAAAAGGCATTGAACTGGCATACGAAGTTGCATTAAAGTTATTTTTTTGAAATTCACTTTATTTAAGCAATTGCTTAAACTTTTATTTCTTATCTTCGTTGTTTAAGTAGTTGCTTAAATAACTAGAAGTATGAGTAAATCGTGTATCAGAGTTTTTGCAGATGTTGAACAGATCAAACAGTGCAAAGAAGAAATTAACAGAGTCGCACCATCAATAACTACGGCAGCTAAGGCATTGAGACTGTCGGGCAATGAAGTCCGATTAAAAATTCTGTACCTGCTTAACAAAGAAACCAGACTTTGTCCCTGTGACCTGAGCGACATTTTGGAAATGACCGTACCTGCCATTTCCCAACATTTGAAGAAATTGAGAGAAGGTGGGCTTGTAACAAGTGAGAAGGTGGGGCAAACCGTGTTCTACTTTTTGGTAGAAGGTAGTATCCAGATCATAAGACATGTATTAGAGAGCTTGTTTATTGACAATAAGAAAGAACCAATATCATGAGTAGTTCAAACCAATCAAATACCTCATCAAAAAACATTGGAGCCGGATTGTTAGTGGCATTCACTTCTTCACTATGCTGTGTCACCCCTGTTTTTGCGACACTCGCAGGCATAGGAGGCATTGCATCGTCCTTTTCATGGATGGAGCCATTCAGGCCTTATTTAATAGGTCTTACAGTTTTGGTGTTAGGGTTTGCCTGGTACCAGAAATTAAAGCCAAGGACACAGGAAGAAATTGAATGCGCTTGCGAGGACGATGAACAGCCCACTTTTTGGCAGTCTAAGAAGTTTCTTGGAATCGTTACCGTCTTTGCTGTATTGATGCTTGCTTTTCCGACTTATTCCGGCATCTTTTTCTCTGACAATAGCAATACATCCAATGTTATCGTGGTAAGTGAAAATGATATTCTGAATGCTGAGCTTAGTATCAAAGGCATGACCTGCACCGGTTGTGAGCATAGCGTGAATGCAGCACTTAATAATAGCGAAGGCGTTCTCGAAGCTTCTTCTTCCTACGAAAACGGTATTGCATTGGTAAAGTTTGATCAATCAAAAGTATCTGTTGAGCAATTGGCAACTGCGGTGGAGGAAGCCACTGGCTATAAAGTCACTGGCAAGAAAATTATAAAAGAAGTAACCTTAAATTAATAGAAAAATGAAACCCATAATTTTCAGCCTAGCATTCATCTTCTTGCTTGCAGGACATGGAATGGCACAATCTGCTGATCCTCAAAAAACAGTCAAAACTATTCAGAAAAGTGAGACAGTTAAGCTCAAAGTCACCGGGCTCACCTGTGCCGGTTGTGCCAGTCATCTCTACAAGGTTTTGAAAGAAACAAAAGGGGTGATTGACAACTCAGTGCAATATCCCGGAGATATAGCTGTAGTGGATTATGACCCCAAACAAACCCAACCTGAACAGCTTATTGCAGCAATTGAAGAAAAAACAACCTATAAAGCAGAAGTACTAAAACCTAAAATCGATTAATAATGGAAAAAGAGATCGTATTACAATCCACCATTACCTGTCCAAACTGTGGACATCAAAAAGAAGAAATCATGCCTACGGATGCATGCCAATACTTTTACGAATGTGAAAACTGCCAAGAAGTATTAAAGCCAAAACAAGGTGATTGCTGCGTGTATTGCAGCTATGGAACAAATGCCTGTCCTCCCATTCAGGAAGGTGGTAAAAACAATTGCTGCTGATGAAAAAATACGATGTAATTGTAATCGGATCAGGCATGGGAGGAATGACCATTGCCAATAAATGTGCTAAAAAAGGACTAAAGACTGCCGTTACAGATTCCAGACCGTATGGTGGAACGTGCGCACTACGCGGTTGTGATCCTAAGAAAATATTAGTCGGAGCTGCTGAAATTATAGACCGGGCCAATAAAATGAAGGGAATCGGTATTCAAGGACATATCTCCATCAATTGGCAGGATTTGATGGCTTACAAAAATGAGTTAGTTTCCAAAATGCCTAAAAATGTGGAGAAAGGCTATGAAAAGTCAGGTGTAGAAATGTATCATGGAACAGCCAGCTTTGAATCTGAAAACACGGTGCGCATCGGAGACGACCTACTGGAAGCTGATAAAATAGTGATAGCTACAGGTGCCCGACCTGTTGTTCTTGATATTCCAGGGGGTAATTTACCAATTGACAGCACAGATTTTCTAAATCTGGGAAAACTCCCTGAGCACATCACCTTTATTGGAGGCGGATATATAGCGATGGAGTTTGCCCACCTGGCTGTCAGGGCCGGAAGTAAAGTGACCATATTCCACCGAGGCAAAATGCCTTTAGAAAGCTTTGAGTCTGATATCGTGAAGCACTTGGTCAAAGCTACTGAGGAATTGGGGATTGAACTTCACCTTGAGTGGGATGTGGTTGCAGTTGAAAAAAAGGATAGTGGCTATACCGTAAAGGCAGAATCAAAAGGGGGTGAAAAAACTATTCAAACGAATTTGGTGGTGAATGCAGCAGGTAGAGTACCGGAGTTGGATGGCATGAACCTGGAAAAGGCAAACATTTCCTACGGCAAGAAAGGGATTGACGTAAATGAATACCTACAAAGTTTAACCAATGAACGGGTATATGCAGCAGGTGATGCGGCTGATAGCAAAGGTCTCAATCTCACACCTGTTGCAGTTATGGAAGGCCATGCAGTGGCAACCAATATTATACGGGGTAACTCCAAAAAGCCTGACTACACGGAAATGCCCAGTTCAGTCTTTACCTTGCCCACACTTGCCGCAGTTGGCATGACGGAAGCACAGGCAAAGAAGGCAGGTTTAGAATATCAGGTAAAAGCCAGCTCAGCATCAAGTTGGTACAATGCCAAACGGATCAATGAATCAACTTATGCTTATAAAATCATTTCCGATAAAGAAGGGTACATTTTAGGAGCCCACATCATTGGCCCTCATGCTGAAGAAATGATCAACCTTTTTGCTATGACAATTAAGGCAAAGCTTAAGGTCTCGGACATCAGGGACATGGTCTATTCCTATCCGTCTATGGCATCTGATATCGGATCTATGGTTTAAAAAAGGTGTTGAAATCAAAACGTAAAATCTGAAATCAACTATATGTTCTTAATTGCAATTTCCTTTTTAGCTTCTGAGATTAAATACTAATCAGTAATTCCGCAAATACAATTTATACCATTGTACCTGCCCTTCTTCTTTCACACCTTCCATTCCTGATATTGGCATTCGTCCGGAGTCACCTTAGCAGGCAGGGCAAATCAATATTTTTCATTCAGCCCTGTCAAAACAAGAATTCATACATAATAGACACAATACTATACAGCTTACTCAAGCATATCTAAATACATTTGAAGGGGATTTCTAAAAAGATAATAATCATGCATTTTTTCTCATATATACCTATAGGATATGATTACGAAACTAAAATAACTAATGAGACGCACTAGAAAATACATTTGGATTCTTGTCCTGGTTGTTTGGTTGATGTCGGGCAGGCAGTCAATAGCACAACAAACCCTTGTACTTGCCCCAAATCAGGGATTTAAGGGAGAAGGTGAAATCACTCTTGCAGTAACCAGCACCTGCATGATACCACTTCAAATTAAGTACAAGGTTTCGGAATGGGCGATTCCGTTAGTAAGGGATTTCCCATTACTTTCACGCAATATAAAATTGATTCTCCAAAAGCTGTATTTGGAACAATCAAAGCCGATGATGAACTAGAAATTTCCTTTAAAATAACATTTAAGTTAATAAATTAAAATTCAGATAATGATGAAAACGAGCAACAATTGGTATAGAACCACCATACTTTCAATGGTGCTTCTTACAACAGGTGTAGCATATGCGCAGCAGCCTGCCCTACAGCATTTCCGGCCTAATAATAAAGCCGGGCTTAATGTATTTGAACCTTCCAAGCAAGACACCGTGGAGTTTGATAGAGTGAGAGTACGAATCGGAGGTGATTTTGCCATGCAGTTCCAAAGTATAAACCAAACCAACTCATTGGATAGTCTGGTAGATTTGGGTACAAATTTCAACCTCCCTACAGCCAATCTTAACATTGATGTCCAGCTATATGATGGATTGAGAATGCATTTGAGAACTTATTTATCATCCAAAAATCACCAGGAGGCATGGGTAAAAGGAGGTTATCTTCAAATTGACAAATTAGACTTTATAAAACCGGGTTTTCTACAAGGTTTTATGGATGTAGCCCGTATAACCATTGGCTTGGACGAGTTCAATTATGGAGATGCCCACTTCAGAAGAAGTGATAATGCACGGGCCATTTTTAACCCATTTGTAGGCAATTATATCATGGATGCTTTTTCTACCGAGGCTTTCGGTGAGCTTACTATTATGAAAAATGGTTTTTTGGGAGTCATTGGAATAACAAATGGTAAATTGAATCAAAATGTAGTAGTCAATGACAACTCTGACAACAAAGCTTCCTTTTTCGGAAAACTGGGTTATGATAACCAGTTGAGTGATGATTTCAGATTGCGTTTGACAAGCTCCTGGTATATTAACAAAGGAACCACTACAGGAACCTGGATCTATGGTGGAGACCGTGCAGGGAGCAGATATTATAACGTAATGGAGACCTTAGATGGTGATGGAGGGCCTTTTGAAGGACGATTTAACCCAAGATTCAGAGAATTAACTGCTATTCAGATCAACCCGTTTATCAAATATAAAGGTTTGGAATTTTTTGGCATATACGAGGTAGCCTCAAACAGTGACGATCAAGGCGGAGGAGCTTTTACACAGTTAGCAGGAGAACTTCTTTATCGTTTTGGAAGTACGGAACAGTTTTATCTGGGAGGACGATACAACACTGTTTCCGGAGAAATGGTAGAAAGTGCTTTAACGCAAGAAATAAATCGGCTGAATATAGGAGGTGGCTGGTATATGACCAAAAACGTAATGGCCAAACTGGAATATGTAAATCAAAAGTATGAAGGTGAAGGCTGGACAGGCACCAAATATAATGGGGGCGAATTTGATGGTATCAACATTGAGGCAGTAATTAGCTTTTAAACAGGGGAAGATGTGCCGGATACTATTTCCGGCACTTTTCTGAATACTGATTTACAAAATGGACAAGCTTGAATACTGTAAAGATATTCTTAAAAAAGTGAGTTTTGATAAAACACTTTTAACGAAGGAGTATGAAAAAGCCTTGAAATCTCTTTCTGATGAGAAAGCCGATCTACTAGATCAATGGTATAATGAAAGGTTTGAGAATAATTCACGCAAGTCATCAGGTAACGGAAAGACCGATTAAAGGTGGTTAATTGCAAAAATTATAGTAAAAGTGTCAGTTGAATGAATTGCTTAAATAGCGGTATTACCTTTGAGAGGAAGGTATGTCGGAGCGAAATTTCATACATTTAAAACATGATATTAAACAGAATCTGGAATCATTTATTCTTAATTTTACGTTTCAGAAACTATTAACAGGACGAAAATCAACTTTTTGAAAAAAACAATCTCCATAACGCTACTATTTATCTTGCTTATCGGTAATTCCGGTCTGGCAGTAGCTACTCACTATTGTGGAGGATCGGCCGTGGAATCGCAATTTGTTCTCGGTCATGCCGAATTAAATTGTGGAATGTCCGATATGGATAAGATTTGTGAAAACGGTTCTTCCGAAGAAAAGCAAATCAAGAAAAAACCTTGCTGTGAAAATGAGTATCAATCTCTTGAGATGGCAGATGAATTTCAGCATCAAGTATTTGGTAGTTCTTTGAACTTAGAATTCATCTCTACTTTTGTCGTTACTTTTACAGGCAGGTCATTTCTTTCTACGAAGCATAAAGCAGAGTTTACAAATTATGCTCCCCCGCTGATTGAACGTGATATACCTGTGCTCGTTCAGTCGTTCCTTATTTAAGCATTCCATTCACTTGATTGCAGTCAAGGCTTAGTTCGTTAAGCCCTTAGGCATTATTGATATGCCTGATTAATATGCCTTGTAAATCCGTTCAAATTTGAATATTAAGAATATGCTAAATAAAATTATTAAATACTTTCTTGAGAATAAATTAGTTACCGTTCTCATCTTAATTGGCTTCATTGCCTGGGGCATTGTGACCGCCCCTTTCGGTTGGCAGATAGGCGCATTACCTTCTGATCCCGTTCCGGTAGATGCTATTCCGGATATAGGAGAAAACCAACAGATTGTCTTTACCCAGTGGCAGGGCCGATCACCACAAGACATAGAAGACCAAATTTCCTATCCGCTGACTACCTATTTATTAGGTATTCCGGGCGTAAAATCTATACGGAGTTCTTCTATATTTGGCTTTTCCAGTATCTTCATTATTTTCAGTGAAGATGTAGAGTTTTACTGGTCACGTTCCCGTATCCTTGAGAAACTAAGTTCCTTGCCTTCCGGCTTATTACCGGAAGGGGTCCAGCCTGCACTCGGGCCTGATGCCACTGCACTGGGCCAGGTGTATTGGTATACCATTGAGGGCAGAGATAAGGATGGAAACCCTACCGGAGGATGGGATCTCCACGAAATCCGTACCGTACAAGACTTCTACGTCAAATATGGATTAAACGCAACAGAAGGCGTTTCGGAAGTGGCTTCTATTGGTGGCTTTGTACAGGAATATCAGATTGATGTTAACCCTGATGCTCTAAAAGCCTATGATATCCCATTGCATAGAGTAATGCAGGCGGTACAGAAATCAAACAAAGACGTGGGGGCTAAAACCATTGAAATAAACAAGGCAGAATACCTGGTGCGTGGTTTGGGTTACATCAAAAAAGTAGAAGACATTGAAAAGGCCGTAGTTGCCGTTCAGGAAAATGTTCCCATCCGTATTAAAGACATAGGTGTAGTTACCCTGGGGCCATCCACCCGTAGAGGCCTGCTGGATAAAGATGGTGCTGAAGTGGTAGGTGGCGTAGTGGTGGCCCGCTATGGTGCCAATCCCTTGCAGGTCATTAACAACGTCAAGGATAAGATCAAAGAAATAGCCCCGGGACTGCCTAAAAAAACGTTGGCAGATGGAAGGGAAAGCCAGTTGACTATCGTTCCGTTTTATGACCGCTCCGAGCTTATTTATGAAACATTGGGAACCCTGGAAGAAGCCATTTCGCTTCAAGTGCTCATTACCATTTTGGTAGTGATCGTGATGGTGTATAATCTCAGGGCTTCATTTCTCATTTCAAGTATCCTGCCGATTGCGGTATTGATGGTATTTATAGCCATGCGCTATTTTGGTGTTGATGCCAACATAGTTGCACTTTCAGGTATTGCCATTGCCATTGGTACGATGGTGGATTTGGGAGTTATACTTTCTGAAAACATTATTAAACATATAGATGAAGCTCCTCCCGGTCAAAAACTGATAGATACCATTTATAATGGAGCTTCAGAAGTGGGTACCGCTATTCTCACCGCTGTTTCTACCACAATTGTCAGCTTCATTCCGGTCTTTACCATGCAAGCTGCCGAAGGAAAGTTATTTGGGCCTTTGGCATTCACAAAGACCTTCGCTTTGGTAGCTGCGCTGTTGGTGAGTCTATTGATCATGCCTACCTTGGCACATTGGTTCTTTGGGTTCAAAATCAATAATAGGTTTCTTAAGAAATATGGTGGTTATGCATTAGTATTATTTGGAATTATAGGGCTCTTTACCGCTCAGATATGGGGTGGTGTACTGCTGGTACTGTTTGGTGCAATCGCAATTGTAAAGAATATCTTTGACGCTAAAAAGGAACGCTTTTCCAGGCCTGTATTATTTCTCTTCAATTATGCCGAGCTGATCATTGTACTAATTGGCGTAACCTGGCTTTTAGCTAAATACTGGCTACCGCTAGGAGCCTCAAAGTCTCTGTTACTCAACTTTGTTTTTGTGACCTTATTGGTAGGATTTATCCTGGGGTCGTTCACGCTTTTAGAATATTACTACAAATCTATATTAAAATGGTGCCTGGATAATAAAATAACTTTTTTATTGATACCTACTTTCTTGATTTTGCTTGGCGCTAATGTTTGGTTGGGTTTTAATACCATTTTCGGGTTTATTCCTAAAGCATTGGACAATCTCGGCTGGGATGTCCGGACAACTACAGTTTGGTCAGGCTTGACCCATACTTTCCCGGGTGTAGGAAAAGAATTTATGCCTTCTCTGGACGAAGGAAGTTTCTTGCTCATGCCCACCTCCATGCCACATTCCGGTATTGAGTTCAACCGTAAAGTAGTTGGTCAGTTGGATATGCTCCTGACCAACATCCCGGAAGTAGAATTAACGGTAGGCAAATTAGGACGGGTAGAATCTGCCCTTGATCCGGCACCTATTTCCATGTACGAAAATGTCATCAACTATAAACCGGAGTACATGCTCAGTGAAAAAGGGCACCGAATAAGGTTCAAAGTTGATAAGGAAGATCGCTTCATACTCAATAGCGGTGATAGCCTTTCTAATGAAGAAGCCATTAACCGAGGTGTTGTTTTGGAGGAACTCATCCCTGATGATAACGGGAATTATTTCCGCAACTGGCGGCCGCAAATTGAATCTCCAGATGATATCTGGAATGAAATTGTTAAGGTCACCAAAATACCGGGAGTAACTTCAGCACCTAAGCTGCAGCCTATTGAAACCCGCTTGGTGATGCTACAAACAGGTATGCGAGCCCCCATGGGTATCAAAGTATATGGTCCGGATCTGAAAACGATAGAAGACTTTGGGCTGCAACTGGAGGAAGTGCTTAAAAATGTTCCTTCGGTAAAAGCGGAAGCCGTGTTTGCCGACAGAATTGTAGGTAAGCCCTATCTTCATCTTAACATCAACAGGGATGAGATTTCACGCTATGGGCTTAATGTGGAAGATGTACAGCAGACCATTGAAACAGCCATTGGAGGAATGAAAATTACTTCAACTGTGGAAGGAAGGGAGCGTTTTCCAGTGAGGGTACGTTATCCACGCGAACTCAGGGACGATCCTGAAGCATTGGGTAAGATCCTTTTGCCTACACCTACAGGAGCACAAATACCGATCAGCCAGGTGGTGGACTTTGAGTATGTGAGGGGACCACAGGCGATCAAAAGTGAGGAAACCTTTTTGGTGGGTTATGTACTATTTGACAAAAGGGACGGATACTCGGAAGTTGGAGTGGTGAATGATGCCCAGGCAGCTATTCAGGAAAGAATAGATACAGGTGATTTAGTCGTTCCTGCCGGGGTCAGCTACAAGTTCTCAGGAAGCTATGAAAATCAGGTAAGGGCTGAAAAGAGGCTTTCAATCATTGTTCCGTTGGTATTGGGTATCGTCTTCCTCATCCTTTACTTCCAATTCAAGTCTGTAGCGACTTCATTAATGGTGTTTACTGGTATTGCCATGGCATTTAGTGGAGGCTTTATCATGCTATGGTTGTATGGCCAGACCTGGTTTGCGGACTTCTCCCTTTTCGGTACGAATTTCCGAGACTTGTTCCAAATACATACTATCAATTTGAGCGTGGCTGTTTGGGTCGGGTTTATTGCCTTGTTTGGTATAGCCACTGATGATGGGGTATTAATGGCTACTTATTTAGATCAAAGTTTTAATCGTAATAAAACAGACAGTCTGAAAGGAATAAGAGCGGCAACAGTGGAAGCTGGTCAACGAAGAATAAAACCTGCCGTGATGACCTCCGCCACCACCATCATTGCCTTGCTGCCTATACTTACCTCAACGGGTCGCGGAGCAGACATCATGATCCCAATGGCTATTCCAGCATTCGGAGGTATGTTCTTCGCAGCTGTCACCTTCTTCATCGTGCCGGTTTTATACGCTATGAGGGAAGAAAGAAAATTTAAAAAGACACAACCATGAAGATTATTGTAAATATTGTAATACTTGTTTTTCTCGGAACCAGCGTAAGTCAGGCGCAGGTCCTGGATGACTATTTTAAAATAGCAGCGGAAAACAATCCGGGATTACAGGCGAAATATCGGGAATTTGAAGCGGCCATACAGAAGGTGGAGCAGGTAAATACTTTACCGGACCCTAATTTCTCTTTTGGTTATTTCATTTCACCGGTGGAAACGAGGGTAGGACCACAAAAGGCAAGGTTTTCCCTAACGCAGATGTTCCCCTGGTTTGGGACGCTACGGGCACAGGGAAATGCCGCAGCTTTAATGGCGGAAGCAAAATATCAAGCCTTCTTAGACGCTCGGAATAGGTTGTATTACCAAGTGGCAGCGGCCTATTATCCGCTTTATGAACTTAATCAATGGAAAGAGATTGAGCGGGAGAATATTGAAATACTGGAGTCTTATAAAACCATTACCAACAAAAAGTTTGAAAATGGAGTGGGTACGATGGTTGACTTCTTGCGTGTGGATATTATGTTGAAAGACGCCACTACAAACCTTTCCATTCTGAACGATAAGGAAGCTCCTCTGCTGACCCGGTTTAATAAACTACTCAACAGAGAGGAGGACGCATTGGTAACCGTAGAGGATTCACTCGTTGCTCAAGCCTTGCCTGATAATTTCAGAAAGGACTCTTTGCTTACGAACAACCCTGTACTGGAAGAACTGGACTTAAAAATAGCCTCCAGTGAGGCAAGTGAGGAGGTCGCTTACAAACAAGGGCTTCCAAAATTTGGTGTAGGATTGGATTATGCTATTGTGGGAAACAGACCTGAAGTGGAACTTCCCGACAATGGTCAGGACATTCTAATGCCTATGGTTTCTGTCAGCATTCCCATTTTCAGGAGTAAATATAAAGCCGCTGTTAAAGAAGCACAGCTCATGCAGGAAAGCTATTCACTCCAAAAAAAGGACTTTGCCAATACCCTAACGTCAAACTACGAAATGGCCTGGTTTGAAATTCAACAACAGCAAGAATTGATTGAGCTATACGATCAACAAATTCAGGAATCCAATCAGGCTTTAAATCTATTATTTACGGCTTACAGTAATTCAGGAAATGAATTTGAAGAGGTACTGCGTATGCAACAGCAGCTCTTAAAATATGAAAAGATGAAGGCAACGGCCGCAACGCAGTACCAAATTGCCCTGGCCAAACTCAATTACTTAACTGCAAAAACATATTAAGATGAACACAAATAAAAAAATAATAATCATAGCACTGTCAACGCTGGCAATAGGTTTATTGCTGGGTTGGTTGATTTTTGGTGGTTCATCATCCGAAAGTAAAATGGATGATGAGCACCAGCACACTACAGAAATAGCCGGAGAGACCGTGTGGACCTGCTCCATGCATCCTCAGATCCGTCAGGGTGAACCCGGAGACTGCCCTATTTGTGGTATGGATTTGATCCCATTGGATAATGATGATGGTGAGGAGCTAGACCCGATGGCTGTTAGTATGTCTCCAACGGCCATGCAACTGGCTGATATTAGAACTGCCGCTGTAGGAACCATGGATCCGGTTAAGTCGGTTAGACTGAACGGAAAGGTACAGGAAGATGAGCGACTGGTTTTTTCTCAGTCTTCCCATATACCGGGCAGGATAGAAAAGCTGATGGTCAATTTCACAGGTGAGTTCGTAAGGAAAGGGCAGGCCATTGCTTATATATACTCTCCAGATTTGGTTACTGCACAGGAGGAATTATTTGAAGCACAAAAAATTAAAGATACACAGCCGCAATTGTTTAATTCCGCCAAAGAAAAGCTCAAAAATTGGAAACTTTCCGACAGTCAGGTAGAGCAAATTCTCAAAGTGGGGACACCGAAAGAGGAATTTGCTGTTCAAGCTGATGTTTCGGGCTATGTAACTGAGAAAATGGTAAATCTGGGTGATTACATCCGAAAGGGAGAGGCTATTTATGAGATTGCAGACCTTTCAAAGGTATGGGTATTGTTTGATGTTTATGAATCGGATATGCCCTGGATCAAAAAAGGTGATAAGGTAAACTTTACAGTGGCCTCTCTACCGGGAGAGACATTTGAAGGTAAGATAACCTTCCTGGATCCTGTTATTGATCCTAAGACAAGAGTAGCAAAAGCAAGGGTAGAAGTGCCCAACAAAGACAATCAGCTAAAACCTGAAATGTTTGCATCCGGTACGGTAGAAGCTACATTGCCGAAAAAGTCAAATAACATAGTGGTTCCCAAAACTGCTGTTATGTGGACAGGCAAGCGTTCGGTAGTTTATGTAAAAAATACCACTAGTAGTGGAGTAAGTTTCATGATGCGTGATGTGACGCTTGGGCCGGGTTTAGGTGACAGCTTTATTGTGGAGAGTGGCCTTGAAGAAGGTGAAGAGATAGCAGTCAATGGCACCTTCAGCATTGATGCGGCAGCACAGTTGGCTGGTAAGCCAAGCATGATGAATCCGGAAGGAGGCCCGGCAATGACAGGGCATAACCACGGGGGTATGGATACGCCAGCTTCGTCAGGCCAGGTCAATAAAAAAGAGACTAAGCCAGTGTCAATTAGTCAGAAGGCGAAAGAAGCATTGCGGCCCCTTTATACTGAATACCTCAAATTTAAGGATGCCTTAACGGCTGATGAATTTGATCAGGCTCAAAAAGCCGCTTCTGATCTCAAAACAACACTGGATAAGGTGAATATGGCTGCTTTTACCGGTGAGTCACACAATGCTTGGATGAGTCATAGCAGCGACCTGAAAAATGCACTGCAACATGTTCAGCACCTTAAAACGATAGCCGAACTACGCACTACATTTCAGCAGGTATCTGAAGGAATGATTGCCATGACCAAAGCCTTTAAACCCATGGATCAGACACTGTACGTTCAGTTTTGCCCTATGGCAGATGATAATAAGGGAGCAAATTGGTTGAGTACCGAAGAGGAAATCCGCAATCCCTACTTCGGAGAATCTATGCTCACTTGCGGAGAGGTACAGGAAAATATCAAATAAAATGAAAGAATGCTGTAAAAGAGGGAATGAAAAAGCCCCTTCAAAATTAAGAATATGGGCTGGACGAATCGTCTGGGGTACAGTAGTCCTTCTGATGACTGGGATAGCCCCTGTTTAAATGTTAAACCTTTAAAAGTTAATGAAATGAAAAACGTAATGAGTAAAAAAACAATCGTAGTAATGGCAATGGCCTTAGTAAGCTATGGAGCATTTGCACAGCACGATCATGGCAATCATGATGACCAAAAGGGAATGGGTCAAAAAATGGAACCTATGTTCAAGGACAAAGATTTGGGCATTGCTTACGGTCATTATATCCATCTGAAAGAAGCCCTGGTTGCCTCACAGATGAATGAGGTAAGAAAGGCTGCAACCAAACTAGAAGCATCTTTAGTCTCGGTAGATTCCGGGCAGGAAGCTAAGGCGGAGGCGGCAAATGTGGTTTCAGCTGCTACTTTAGATGGCCAGCGCAAAGCTTTTGCTTCATTGAGTAATGAAATGTCCACTTTAGTGAAAGGTGGTGAACTTTCTATGGGTGAAATATACTTGGAATATTGCCCGATGGCAAATGAAAATACTGGTGCTTACTGGCTATCAAGCGAAAAGGAAATCAAAAACCCCTACTTCGGTGACAAAATGCTGAAGTGCGGAAGTGTAAAAGAAACAATCAATTAAAATACAATATTATGAAAACTACTAAGATCATATTAACAGCAGTAATGGGACTATCGATTAGCCTTTATTCCTGCAATGATGATGACATGCAAAACAAGCTGTCCGAAGATGACATCGTGGCACTCGAAGGTTTCAGAGAAGCTTATACAAGGGCAAGTGATGCAAATTTGGAATTAAAAGGATCTATTCAACAAGGTGATTTTGATGGAATTCACTTCCATGATTCAGTTTTTCACCATTATGAGGGGTTGTTTGAAGAACATCATGAGGATTATTCTCACTCCAACGACCATGACGACCATCATCATGATGCAGACGGCATGCACATGGGCTCCAATGCGATGAATGGCCACGATCAGGGAGATGGGCACCATGATGACGATCACCAATCAATGGATGATCTAATGGATGATCATGAAACTAGCACACATTAGGAAGTAATAGTTCCTGACCAAGTGGTCCCAGTTAGAGGTTGGTGGTGAAATCTGGCTGGTACCCTTATCACAGAACTGAAATGTTGAGGCATGAATAAGAAAAGAGAATCGAACAGGATAAAAACCAAAATGGATAGGCAATCGATATTAATCCTGTCAATATTTGGTGCGATAATTATTGCTGCCCTCTTTCGGTCGTTTTCATTTAACTTTAGTCAAATACCGGTCGATATTAGCGAAGAGGAACAAATCCCTAATGAACTGGTATGTATGGTCAATGACGCATTCATGGGGATAGAGCAAATTCCAGTTGAAGCGGATGGCAAAACTTACTATGGATGCTGCCAGATGTGTGTAAGCAAGATTCTCGAAAATACCGGTAACGTTCGGTACACTACAGATCCCTATTCAGGAGAAAAAGTAGATAAAGCAGTGGCATTTATTACGCTGAAGCCAGGTCAAGGCAAGGAAGTTCTTTACTTCATTTCTAAAAATAATATGGAGGCTTACTTGAAAAAGGATGAAAACTAAGCTCCACATAAAAAACATGGTGTGCCCAAGGTGCATTATGGTCGTTGAAAATGAGTTGAAAACCTTAGGTGCCAAGGTAAGGGATGTTAAGTTGGGATATGCCGATGTAATAATACCAGCTACCCTCACTCTTGAGCAGATTGATTTGCAAATGAAAAAGTTTGGTTTTGAGCTTATTCATGACCCGGAAGGCATATTGACAGAGCAGATTAAGATAGTTATATTGGATTACCTAAAGCATGTACATTCAAAAGGTAAAGGGGCTAAAAAACTGTCCGAATATATTTCCCTCCAAATCGGGAGGAACTATAATTATTTAAGTAAGGTATTTTCAAAGCAAACAGGTGATACATTGGAAAAATATTACATCAATTTACGTGTGGAGAAGGTCAAGGAACTATTGGATTATAATGAGCTCAACGTCTCTGAAATAGCCGTGAATTTGGGATATAGCAGTGTCCACTATTTATCTAACCAATTCAAGAACGTCACTGGCTTTTCAATATCAGATTATAAAAAGAAATCGGGGACAGATAGGACTTTTCTTGATGGCCTCTAGTTTAGATTTTGCAATTGGGTATGAAGTTTATACATATTAAACACAATATTATACATAAAATCTATCTTTAGATTGCCCATATCAAGCTTTCAAACGTTAAAAATTCACGTAATCTTGGAGCAACAACTAAATAGCAACATAGAAAACTAGACTTATGCAAATAAAAAATAGCTTAACTATAATTATTTTATTTATTCTAACTGGTTTTACTGCGTCAGCGCAAATAGACACCACTGTCTACAACCTTACCATAAGACAGGAAACAGTTAATAAAGCTGGTAAAGAAGTTGTGGGCATGACTGTGAATGGAGACATTCCAGGACCTACCATGAGGTTTAAGGAGGGGGACTATGCCATAATATACGTGAAAAATGAAATGGAGGAAGAAACCTCTGTTCACTGGCATGGTTTATTGCTCCCTAATTTTTATGACGGAGTTCCTTATTTAACGACACCGCCTATACACCCTGGAGAAACACAAAAGTATGAGTTTCCCTTGATACAGTCTGGTACTTACTGGTATCACTCACACACCATGCTGCAAGAACAAAGCGGAGTGTACGGTTCCATTGTCATTGACCCTAAAGAAGGTGAAACTTTAGAATATGATAAAGAACTTGTCATGGTGCTTTCTGACTGGACCAATCAAAAGCCAATGAATGTCCTGAGAAACCTCAAGCGTGGAAATGAGTGGTACAACATTAAAAAAGGAACTGCAACACCACTCAATCGGGTCATAGCACGGGGAGCCTTTGGTGCGCAGTTAAATTTTTGGAGACAACGAATGGAAAGTGCTGATATAGCAGATATTTATTATCCAGCATTCCTGACCAATGGAGAACAAGCACAAGAGTATCCTCAATTTGAACCGGGTGAGAAGGTAAGATTGCGCATCATCAATGGTTCGGCTTCTTCCCAATACTGGATGACTTTTGGAGGTAAAGCCCCGCTTTTGGTAGCTGCAGATGGATTGAATGTGGTACCGGTTAAACATAATAAAACATTTATCGGGATTGCTGAAACATATGATTTTATAGTCACCATTCCAGAAAAAGGTAAAATTGAATTTAGAGCTACTGCCCAAGATGGATCGGGATATACTTCAGCTTTCTTAGGAAAGGGTGAGGTCATTGTGGCACCTGAGGTTGAAAGACCAGACAAAATTGGAATGATGAAACAAATGGCACAGATGGACATGCGTATGGGCGCTCCCGCTATGAAATTTAATCCTGCTGAAGAGGAGCCTCATGAATTAATGAAAAATTGGGGAATGCAGATGGATGATGAAATGAATATGGAGATGAACCAAGATATGAAGAGTGATAAAGTAGATTCTCGAATGGAAGAGATGGATCATTCTCAAATGGAACTCGAAAATGACAAGAACATGAAGAAAGCTTCATCAAAAAATCAAATACGGGGAATGGACATGTTCTCCGAGTATAATTATGATTACTTAAAAGCCCCTTCCAGTACCGTTATAGATGAGGATAAACCCGTAAGGGACGTTTTGCTCAACCTGACAGGTAACATGTGGCGGTATATCTGGAGCATGAACGGTGTCCCGCTATCCGAGGCTGACATGATAAAGATTTCCAAAGGGGAAAAAGTGCGAATCACTTTCAATAACTTAACGATGATGCACCACCCTATGCACTTTCATGGTCATTTTTTTAGGGTCATCAACAAGCATGGTGAATATTCTCCCTTAAAACACACGGTAAATGTGCCGCCAATGCAAAAGACGGTAATAGAATTTGACGCTATTGAAGATAGTGATTGGTTTTTGCATTGTCATGTGCTTTATCACATGATTGGTGGTATGGCCAGAGCAGTGAGCTATGATACAGAACGTGATCCACGTATGGCAAAATATCCAGCCAAAAACTTATTTAAAGAAGGCAACCGCTTTTATAACTGGGGGATGGTTGATGTCGCTTCGCACATGACTGAACTGAACCTTGTATCCTCCAATATAAGAAATCAATTCAACCTGAATACCGAAGTGGGTTACAATGAGAATATGGAAGCCGAATTTACATATGAGCGGTATTTATACGACTACTTTCGAGTATTTGCCGGAGTTAACCTGGAGAATGAAACGGAGAACAGCCTGGATGAAATTTCAGCAACCGCTATAGCAGGTATTCGATTTTTCACTCCCTATATGTTCAATCTTGATGTAAGGGTAGATAATAAATTACGGCCTGAAATCAGGATAAGTCGGGAGATCATGATCTTCCCGCGAACCGCCATTTTTGGAAACTACGAGTATCAGGCCGATTTCGGCTGGGTAAATACTTTGACGGATGAAGGAACTAACGAACCAATTGACTATAAAGGAGAAACCACTTGGTCTGCAGGAGTAGAATATTTTCTGTCTAGAAATTTCTCACTAATGGGCAGCTACGATAACCGCTTTGGTGCAGGTGGAGGCTTGTCCATCCGTTTTTAATTATGAGTTTAGGTAAGATAGTTATGTAATAAATGTTACAGACTTTCACTCAAAATTTCATTATATAGATAGAAAGAACAAAAGCTAAAAACATGAAATACTACCACGAAAAAACATTAAAAGGCGTAAGCTTTGAAGAAGCGATTCAAAAAGTAACGGATGCTCTGAAGGAAGAAGGGTTCGGTATCCTTACCGAGATCGATGTAAAAGAAACCCTGAAGAAAAAGCTGGATGAAGATTTTCGGCCTTACAAGATTCTGGGTGCCTGCAATCCGCCTTTTGCTCATAAAGCATTATTAGCCGAAGATAAGATTGGCGCGATGCTGCCCTGCAATGTAATTGTACAGCAAGTTGATGATGGCGTTGAGGTTGCGGCAGTAGATCCGCTGGCCTCCATGCAGGCAGTAGATAACAAAGACCTAGCCGTAATAGCCGAAGAAATTCAATCCAAATTGGAATCAGTTATTGAAGGTCTATAACTTCCTGTCATGAGCGATAAAAATAAAATAGCTAAGGAAAATTATAAGGAAAGCATGGAGACCAGCTATTGCATCAGCAAGAGGTTCGGTTCCATGACCTTCCAGGAAGCTATCGATTATTCCAAAAAGGCTTTTGAAAATAATGGTTTTGAAGTAGTCATGCACTTTGACTTACAGAATCATATTAAAAAAAACTAGATGAAGACATCAGGCGATATACACTCTTGGGCATGTGCAATGCTGCATTAGCAATAGATGCACTGTCCGTAGAAAACAAAGTGGGTATCATGCTTCCCTGCAATATCATCATTCAGGAAACCGGAGAAGAGGGCGTGCTGGAAGTAGCTGTAACCGACCCGTTGGCCGCATTGGAGATAGCTGATAATGGAAAACTAAAATCACTCGGAAAGAGGGCTAAGGACCAATTGCAAAAAGCATTAAATGAAGTTGAACATCAAAACAATAAATTATGAAAAAGACAAAAGATCAAATTTTAAATGTCCTAATGGTCATGCTGGTTGGTGTTTTTGCCACTGCGTGCAATAATCCCGGGGGAAATGGAAACCAGGATCATGGCGATGTTATGGAGGATAACCAGACCGAAATGATGGAAGGTGATAATGATCACATGCATGAGGATGGGCAGTCTGACGAACACATAATGAGCGATACCACTTCGATGGACATGAACGATGAAATGGAACGATGATAGTACCCTGTATGGTACAACATATTCCAAATTGAAAATAAATCTATTTTTTAACTAAACAATAAAATCATGTATACTAAAATCTTAACAACTGCTACTACTCTATTCTTCTTTTCACTAAGTACCATTATGCATGCGCAAAACGTGGAAAAAATGATGAAAAAAGAGAATAAGCAGCAAGAGGTATTCACTACTATTATGAATGATAGTGAGATGATGAACAAATTCATGCAACAACTCTCCAGTAACCCTGAAGCGATGAAGGCCATGCATCAGCAAATGATGCAAAACCAGGAGCACAGAAAGATGATGATGAAAGATATGATGGGAAATAGGGAGGAAGGCCAGATGATGATGCAACAGATGATGGCCAATAAAGAAAAAAAGCAGATGATGATGGAAAACATGATGGGTGACAAAGAGGGTAGAAAACAAATGATGGAGAAAATGATGGGAGATAAATCCATGAAAGACATGATGATGCAACAGTTGATGGAAAAACACCACGACCAAATGATGGAGAAAATGATGGATAATCCCGAAATGATGAAGAAGATGATGCAAAAAATGCATGACAAAGGCATGATGGACAAAAGTTCAATGATGAAGGGGAATGAAATGATGGATAAAATGAAAGATAGTGCTCAAGATCATCATTAAAAATACAATAGTACACAGTATAACAATCTTTGTATTCATTATTAAAAAGTAACACTATGAAATACTTCAAACAATCCAATAGGATGGCAGTATATTTGGCTTTGATGTCATTATTGCTTACTCAGGTCTCTTGTAGCAGCAGTCAACATATAGCTCTTGCAGCAGGTCAACACATGGACCCAACGTGCGGAATAGTTGTTAACGAGCATACGGCTATTTCTTATTCTTACCAAGGGACTATCTACTATTTTGATACAGAAGAGTGTCTTTCGGTGTTTAAGAAAAATCCAAATAAATTTATCAAGGATTCACGTGGAAACTGGAATGTAAATGCTTCACATATGGGTTGGTGGCTTCCTGCGACAGGGGGTATAATGGTGGTTGGGATGACTCTGGCTATGATTCTTGGATTAAATCATTAAAACAAACATGAAATACTACGATGTTTGGATGGACTGTATTGCTCATCTGGCTTATTAGTCTTGGGAATTCCGATATACTTGGTAAGGCAGGTAATAAAGAGTGGCACTGGACAACATCGAAAGATAGCTATGCTGAGAACGAAATCAACATGGTTGAGATTTAGGAAATAACGACTTAACTGGAGAAATGATACTGAACTCAAAAATATACAAGTCAAGTGTTTTTCCCGACAATCCTCATTTCCGGTATAGTGTGACATTGTATTAGAGTATTAAGAGTGGTCAAAAAAAAGAAACAATTAGTGTTATCGAATTTGTTAATGAAGATAAATTGCCGTAGCGAGGAGGTAATACTAGAGAGAAATAGATTTTTTAATTTAAGAAGATTTTTATGGAAATTTCAATAGCTGCAACCAAGACGTGTCCACACCGGCCAATTCTTGAAAATGAGCTTAAGCATGCACGGCTGCCATTCAAAGTAATTTACTTTGATGAGCATCCAGAACTGCTTGAAAAATATCAATTAAAACATTCCCCATTGTTGATAGTAGATGAGCAAGTAGAATCTATAGGCATGCCAGGAATGGAAAAAATAGAAGAGTTAAAAACAAGAAATGTGGACCTATCGCAAATAAGAATCCCTAAAAGGGATAATAACCACATGATCCCCAACCGTGTAAAAGCTGAGCCGGGTTTAGTAGAGGTTGATACTACGTGGGGAAGTATCCAGCCAATGCAGGTTGCACATGGTGTCCTTACAGTTGAAGAATTGAAAGTACATTATCACCAAAAAATGAATCTGCCTATTATTGATGCGCGAAAACCAGATACAAATGACGCAATAAGCATTGCTGGTTCAAAGAATATTCCTTTCGATGAAGTGGTAAAAAGAATAGATGAAATAGATAAAAATCATCCCAGTATATTTTTTTGTAATGGCCCGCAATGCCCTCAATCTTCAACAGCTATAAAGAACCTTTTGAAGGCAGGCTATCCAGCTGATAAAATTTTATATTATAGAGGAGGGATGCATGACTGGATTACATTAGGTTTACCAGTAGAGGAAATCTCTGTATAAAAATGATGAGCGAAAAAGAAGTAAGGCTCAGGCTCAACATTGACAGGCTTGTACAATCTATTTTATCAAGTGAACCTATAGAGCATGTAAAATATTTGTAATTGTTACACTAAATAAATATATAAGGTTATGATGTACGGATGGATTATTGGGGTAATACTCATTGTAGTTTTAATTGTGGCGTTGGGCAGGGGCGGTATCTTCCAAAAGAACAGCGGAGAAACTGCTGACAGTCACCATGATGATTCAGCAATGGAGACACTCAAAAACCGCTATGCCAGAGGAGAAATTGACAAAGCGGAGTTTGAAGAAAAAAAAGCAGAACTGAAAAAGACCAAATAGAAAGTGGGAAAATATAAGAAGAACAGCCTATCACTCACAGGAGCTATCTCTTTAGGTACCGGGGTGATGATTGGAGCAGCTATTTTTGCCTTGCTGGGACAAGTGGCTGAATTATCCGGTTCATTGTTTCCGATAGCTTTTCTGGTCGGAGCAATCATAGCAGGGTTTAGTGCATATGCCTATATAAAGATGTCAAATGCTTATCCTTCAGCCGGGGGTATAGCCATGTACTTAAAGAAGGCTTATGGTAAAGGTATTACCACGGCTGTAGCTGCGCTATTGATGGCTTTCGCCATGGTCATTAACCAGAGCTTGGTAGCACGTACATTCGGGTCTTATACCATGCAGTTATTTGATGGGAATCAGAACGATTTTTGGATACCCTTGCTGGGTGTGATTTTATTGGTCATCACTTTTTTGATCAATCTTGCTGGCAATAAGGTCATCGACAGAGTTTCCTTCTTCATGGCAATCATCAAGGTTGGCGGTATAGCCATTTTTGCGATTGGTGGACTTTGGGCGGCTGGTTTTTCATTTGGAGAAGCTATTCCTTCAGAAATCTCAGGTGACTATTCCGTAGGGAGTTACTTAGGTGCCCTCGCGCTTGCTATCCTGGCTTACGCAGGATTTACCACCATCACCAATAGCGGTGAAGAAATTGTTGAGCCTCACAAGAATGTAGGAAGGGCGATATGGATATCACTGATTATCTGTACCATTGTCTATTTGCTGGTCGCATTTGCGGTATCAGTCAATCTTTCCGTTCCCAAGATTATAGAGGCAAAAGACTACTCCCTGGCTGAAGCGGCCAGGCCGGCTTTCGGAAAATATGGCCTATGGTTCACTGTTGGAATCGCCATCATTGCTACCGTATCCAGTGTTTTGGCCAACGTGTTCGCTATTTCCAGAATGACTACGATGCTTACCGAAATGAAGCTGATACCTCATAAGCATTTTGGTATGCCGGGTAACCTGCAACAGCATATGTTGACTTATACCATAGTCATCGCCATTGCACTAACCATATTTTTTGATCTCAGCAGGATTGCATCTTTAGGAGCAATTTTTTACCTTATTATGGATATTATTATACAATGGGGTGTCTTTAAACATTTACGGAAAGAAATAAAGGCTAATGGAGCCATACTTTTAGCTACTATTGTGCTTGACGTAGTTGTTTTGGCAGCCTTCATTTGGATGAAAGCACAGAGTGACATGCTACTGATTATAGTATCGGCAGTTTTGCTAACCCTGATTATCGCAGGTGAAAAGTGGTTTTTGAAAATGAGGAAATTTAAGGTGGAATCAAGTAATAACTAAAACAGAAAATCATGATGGATCAGGGAACAAATTTTGGTATGCACGGTGGAGGCTGGATGTGGCTCTTTTGGGGGCTGTTGCTGGTAGTGCTGGTGCTTTTGATTGTCTGGTTGGTAAAGCAGATACGCAAATAATTTAAACCTAAAGAGATATGAAAGAACCTTTCAGAATAAACAGAAGAAAATTCTTGGCAAAGGCTGGAGCAGGGGCTGCGGTAACCATGATATGGCCTTTCTTTTCTTCCTGTGACAGTCAATCTTCTACTACAGCAAAGCCTAAACTCAGCAAGGATTTTCAGCCTGATATAGATTTGGAACTGAAAGCGGTTCAGCGCGACTTATCTATTTTACCAGGCTCAAAAACAAAGGTGTGGGTGTATGAAGGAAAATTAATTAAGGGCAACAAAGAGGCACTCCTACCCTTGCAAGGGAGCTATCTGGGACCGATTATCAAAGTACGTAAAGGGCAGAAAGTCCGTATTCGCTTTCAAAATGACTTGCCGGAAGAGAGTATTGTCCACTGGCATGGCATGCATGTGCCGGAACGGTACGATGGCCACCCGCAAGATGTAATTGATAGTGGAGAAACATACATCTACGAATATGAAGTAATGAACCGGGCAGGCACCTATTGGTTTCATCCCCATCCACATGGACGCACCGGTCCACAGGTGTATAATGGTCTGGCAGGCCTTCTACTGGTCACCGATGAGGAAGAACAGCAACTCAACTTACCGCAAGGGGAGTTTGATCTTCCGGTCGTGATCCAAGACCGAACTTTTGATGATAATAATCAACTGGTCTATCTTGAAAATGGCCAGATGGGCCGCATGACTGGGTTTTTAGGAAACCGGATACTGATTAATGGCAGACCTGAACAAAGGTTAAACCTGAAAGCAGGTTGCAAATACAGGTTGAGGTTACTGAACGGGTCAAACTCAAGGATCTACAAACTGGCCTGGGAAGATGGAAGTCCAGTGACTGTTTTTGGCATGGACGGAAGCTTGTTAAATGCACCCAAAGAATTATCCTATCTCATGCTCGGCCCGGCAAAAAGGGCGGACGTTTGGCTGGACTTGACCAACAAACCCGAAGGCACTGAATTGACCATGAAAAACACATCTTTCCCTCTTGAGTTAATGTCTGGTGGAATGATGGGCAATGGAGGAATGATGGAAGGTGCTAAAAGTGTCCTGCCACAAGGTAGCGAATATCCTGTGTTTACCGTGCTTGCCAATGCTTCGGGGAGTAATGATTATACCTTACCGCGGCAATTAGCTCAGCCGGATTACATTGACCCCTCAACTGCTGGAAATCTAAACGCCCCGCGGCAATTTACCTTCGCGATGGGCCACATGGAATGGACGATTAACGGACGTACCTGGGAAACGACTGAAGTAGCTGATGAAGAAATCGTCAAGCTTGGAAGCATTGAAGTTTGGGAACTGATCAATGGCGGAGGTATGATGGACAATGATGACGATGGTGGCGGCATGATGGATGGTCACGGCACGATGGATAATGGGGGCATGATGAGAGGTGACGATGGTATGATGAGCGGGGGAGGAATGATGGGCAATATGATGCAGATGCCCCACCCGATCCATATTCACCAGGTGCAGTTCAATATTTTAGAAAGAAATGTCACTGATGTAGATCCCCAATTATGGGATGCCGTAAAAGATGGTTTTGTTGATGAAGGCTGGCACGATACCGTTTTGTTGATGCCGGGGATGAGTGCCAAAGTTATCATGCAGTTCAAAGATTTTAAAGGCTTGTTTGTATACCACTGCCACAATCTGGAGCATGAGGACATGGGAATGATGCGAAATTTTAAAATAGTGTAAGTAATGGATAATCTAAGCTTTGGTATTTTTGTTGTGCCGATTATTACGTTAACGTTGATTATAATGTTATATATCCATTTTTTCAGGAAGGCAGCAGATAAGCGTAATTATCAGTATTTCGTAGCTAGAACATCTGTTGTAGCTTTTGTGCTAAATTTTGGCTGGGAGGTAGCTCACGGATTTTTGTATGAAAATTTTCAATACGATCTTGAACACGTTTCTTTTTGTGCATTGGCCTCAATAGCGGATGTGCTCATGGTTCTGGTTTTACTCTTCTTATTCGGACTTATATACAACAACGTTTATTGGATCAGACGTTTAAAATTTACCAGAACTTTACTATTAGTACTTGTAGGGTTTCTAGGGGCTATTTTAGGTGAGTTTTGGCATACATGGCGAGGAGATTGGTCATATGCTGATACGATGCCAATGCTTCCTCTCATAGAAGTTGGCCTTTCACCAGTCCTACAATTTTCTATTTTACCGTTGATCATATTTCTCATAAGCAGAAGAAAAATATGAATGGGGTAGTATACTACTATTTTAGACTTTTAATTATGAAGCACGAAAAACAAGCAAAATTAAATAAAGTAAAAGGACAAATTGGCTATGCCATGATGTGGTTTTTTTTAGCTGGATTAATTGAAACACTTATGTATTTAGGTAAAATTGAAATGTTTATCTACCATATCGTTGCTTTAGCTCTATCTGCTGTCGGGTGTTTTAAAGTTTTCAAAGGATTTGAGAATTATAAGCATTACAAAAATGAAGGTAAATAAGAAATTTTTACCTGTAAGCTAATTTCGAATAATCATCCGTTTAACCATTTAATGTTATGAAAAATACGAGATCATAGCTCGAAAAAAAGGCCAAAAGGAAGGGATTGAAGTGCTTCGTTTGATTCAAAAAGTTTACCTGAATAATGAAATTATTGTGGCCTAAAGCTATTTTATAAAATTTCAATAAAGACAATCAAATCATGGGAATTATGAATGATATATTAGATCTGTAGGGAGAATCCTCAAAAACTGCAATTGGGTTTTTCTGGAAATCAGGCTGGGCTTTTGTGTTAGGATATATAATAAGCTCAATGATTCAGGCCTTTGTTCCAAAGAAGAAATTGACTCAGCAAATGGGTAAAGGAAATGTTAAAAGTATTTCACTCTCTACTTTGTTTGGTTCCATTTCTTCTTCCTGCTCATTTGCTGCCTTAGCAGCAGCGAGGTCTCTTTTTCAAAAAGGAGCACATTTCATAAGTACGGTCGCATTTATGTTTGCTTCCACCAATCTAGTCATTGAGCTTGGTATCCTTATATTCATTTTCTTAGGGTGGCAGTTTATAGTAGCTGAAGTAATAGGAGGACTAATTTTGATAACTATTAGTGGACTTATCATCAAGCTTACGTCCCCTAAAAAATGGATTAAAGCTGCCAGAGAGAAAGTTGAGGATGAATCTGCCGAAGAGGAGGATTTTGATTGGAAGGAAAGGATTAAGTCGAAAGAGGGCTGGTTTTTAGTGGGAAAGAAATTTGTGATGGAATGGAAAATGGCCTGGGAGGATATTCTTATTGGCTTTACCATCGCGGGGTTCGTTTCTGTATTAGTCCCTCAGTCTTTTTGGGAAGCAATTTTTTTAAATGGTATGCAGGGGGAATTACCTGATTTTGTGATCCGGCTGGAAAACGCGCTGGTAGCCCCATTTGTAGCGGCAGCTACATTCATTGGATCCATGGGAAACATACCGCTGGCGACTGTGCTCAACGAGAACGGCATTCTGTTTGCCGGATTGATGGGCTTTATTTACTCTGACTTAATGGTGCCACCGCTGGTCAATATGAATAGAAAATATTATGGTACCCGCATAGCCCTTTACATTGCAGGGGTGATGTACGTCAGCATTGTCATTACGGCATTGATCCTCAATTATAGCTTTGATCTATTAGGCGTATTACCCGAAGGCAGCCGGAAAGTAAAAGAAGTGACACAATTCAAGATTGATTACACTTTCTATTTTAACATCGTGTTTGCTGCATTTACTGCACTCATGCTATACTTCAATTTCAGGACAAAAAAGATGGAAACCGATGGAGGCCATGATCATGAACACGGAGGTGGCGGTATTTCTTTCAAAAGAGTCGTTGTATATACTTTCGTACTGATTGTGGGCATTGGCTTGGTAATATTCCTTTTATAATCCGTTGAATGGCATGGTAACTGGGATGAATTTCAAAAAGAAAAAAATGAAAACCTACGAAACACTATCTGAAGCATTAAAAGACCTGAAAGAAAGAGGATATTCCAACGATTTTAATCTCAAACCGCATTGTATTGAATGCCCGGCCGATAAGCTCGAGCTACATCCTGAGCAGTTTGAAGTAAAAGAAGTATATCGGTTTGAAGGCATGAGCAACCCGGATGATAACTCCATTCTTTACGCCATTAAATCTACCGATGGACTTAAAGGCGTATTAGTAGATGCCTATGGTGTTTATTCCGAAGCGTTGAGTGAAGCAATGATCAATAAATTGGTTGTTAATCGCTAGTCTGCTGAAGAATATTATACATCTAAGTTGAGATTTTGTACTGAAGTTTCCAGGCAAAGGGCATAGCTTTAAATTTTCTTAATTATTGAAGGGCTATGAAAAAATTAGGACTACTATTATACTTCATGTTGTCATGCATTGTGCTCTCTGCTCATGAAGGGGAGAAACATGAAAAAAGCACAAAAGAAGATTCCACACATTTGGAGCAGCCCCAAGTGGATTATTCTCATATACAAGCACAACAGGAGCATGAACACGATGAGCATGAGACTAAGAAAGTCACAGCAGACCTGGACGATTTCCCTAATCTGCATCCGCTTATGGTTCACTTCCCAATCGTATTGTTATTGATTGGAGCTGTCTTAGCTATTGTTAACGTGATTCTCCTAAAAAAAGAAGTAGATTGGGTCATCACGGGAATGGTTTTAGTAGGTGCGTTGGGTGCTTATCTTTCAGGGAGAACGTTCCACCCACACACACATGATTTAACGGAGCATGCGAAACAGGTGCTTGCGCAGCATGATCTATGGGCCGACTGGACTATATACTTGAGCATTGCCGGCTTTGTGGCTCAGGCGGTCAGTCAATTTATTTTTAGACAGAAACGTTGGGCTGTAGCAGTGGTTGCCTTGTTACTTATTGCTTCCGGCTATGTGGTGTCGCGCACCGGTCATTACGGGGCACAACTGGTACATATAGAAGCGGTAGGACCGCAAGGCAAATTCCTTGAATCTGAAGAAGGACATGCTCATTGAAATTTTTTGTCAATATAGTGACTTATATCATGTTTTTACTTAACATTTATCATTTGATTTATACCTAATTTTTACCGACATTTATGCAGTAGTTATCACTTCTATTGGTATGATGATAAAATTGCACAACATAAAACAATACATAGTAACCTTGCTCCTCACAGGTTTTATTAGTGTATTTGTTTGTGATGCTTTTTGTGATTTTGGAGTGATTTCTTGGGGCAATTACCCAACTAGTACTAATGAGATGGTTCATCATTCAATAAAAGTATATGACCTTGATGATCATCACAATGCCCCTAAAGATCATCATCACGATGATAAGCATAGCCATGATGCTGACGAGGAGGAGTGCTGTGACGAAGTAGTGAATAACCTGTATGCCTCATTAATCAAATATGAGTTGAAGCAAACACCAGTTGAGGCTCCAGCCTTTCAAATGCTTTATCGTATTTATAATTTAGATGTTGAAGCAGAGATCTTTAATAAACAATTACTCCCGTTTTTATATACCAATTTGCCACCACCCGTTAGTGGTAACCATATTCGTATTTTTATTCAATCCTTCCTCAATTAGCATTCATCTGTTAGGCTAATCATGAAGTTTGCCATTTTCTAGCTTCCATGCTTTTTCAGCCTTATTCTATTCTTTTCAAAAATTCTTAATCACTTTTTCTGCGCAGAGCAATCTATTGCCGGCCAAAAATTATTGTTGAAGTAATTCATTTCGCAATAAGCAAAGATTTTAACCGGCCCATACTCCTTCACTGGATTTAATCCAGGATCAGAAGAAGTTTAACCCCTATAACAGATGAAAACATTAAATCTGAACATTAAAAATATGGTATGTCCGAGATGCATTCTGGTTGTAAAAAATGAATTAGAGGAACTCGGAGCATTTATTTCAACAATTCAGCTTGGCCATGCTACAATACAAGTGCCTGAGACCCTGACCAAAGATAAAATTGCGTCCAGATTAGATACTTATGGCTTTGAACTTCTTGAAGACAAAGAAGAAATCCTGATGGAACAGATTAAGCTTGGAATTCAACATTATATAGAAATGCTGGAAAAATCTACCAAAGAGATCATGTTGTCTGATTTTCTGGCACACGAAATAGGTAAAAACTACAATTTTCTAAGCAAGCTCTTTTCAAAAATTGAGGGGCTTACGATAGAGACCTACTACATAAACAAAAGAGTGGACAGGGTGAAAGAACTGATAAAGTATGATGAACTGAACTTAAGTGAGATTGCTGTTAAGCTCGGATACAGTTCCGTCCATTACCTATCCAGTCAATTTAAGCGTGTTACCGGTCTTTCTGTATCTGATTATAAAGAAGTAATGAAAAACGAGAACCGGTACTACAAGAACTTATCTGAAGCACTGGGCGACTTAAGAGAAAAAGGCTACACCTATAATTTCAACAGGAAGGAAGATTGCCTGGAATGTAAGGATCTGTGTGCCAGCTTTCAAATTGAGGAATTGAATATTTCAGAGTTCTACCGGTTTGATGAAAATGAAGATGCAGCAGGTAAGTCTGTTATTTATGGGATCGAAACAAAAGATGGTTTGAAAGGACTACTCATTGACAATAGTAACCTTCAAAACAAGGCACTATTCAGGAGACTTTCTGACAAGTTGAGAGATGGGTCTGGTGAAAAAATGGGTTGAAAATGATAACCTTAATCTCATACAATAAAGACAAGATTTCGAAAAAAGATCATGCATTAATCCACTTATTTTTGATAGAGACTGAATAAAAAGGAAAGCTATGATCAAACCAATTTTAACATTTCGTTCATAAATGGGAAATGACTCTTTTACTAGGAATATACTTTACACATTGGCAATTACGAGTATGATTTTCTTTAGCGTAAATATGGCAAAAGCTCAGGATTTATACCATACAACTAATGGCCGTGTGTTATTAATCGTCCCAGTTGGTGACTCTGTGATCAACCTGCATTCTCAAAAACTATTTGCAGAACTGGATTACAAAGAGGCTTATTTTAAAATGACCCTTCCCGCCAATTCTTTGTATTCCGGTGTAGATTCTCTGGACGCTGTAATTTCCTCTATGGAGGATGCTAAAATTATATTGGCAGGGCAGCTGAACATCACAAAAAGCGGTGAAGATAAGATAGATACAGGCAAGCATCCACCTAAAACTTTTGAGTTTAGGGCAACCCTTAACTATAAAACGTCAGACCTGCCAATAAGTGGAACAGGTTCCCTGGAACATATTGAAGGAGGGTCACACCTCAAATGTGTTCTTGGGTTAACATTTGAGGTTAGTGCAGAATTTCTTCAAAACAGGCTTTCGGAAAGCAAAAATATTAAAGTACATATTCACCAGTTGGTATTAGATCAAACACTATAATTTATTAAGATTTTTCATGGAGTATTATCACAGTAAACTTGTTAAAATCAGTTCTTTTCAGGATGTAGTAGATCATGTGGTTAAAGAATTGGGCAAAGAGGGTTTTGGAGTATTAACCGAGATCGATGTTCAGGATACTATGAAACACAAACTTAACATTGATTTTAATCCCTACAAGATATTAGGTGCATGTAATCCCGAGTACGCATTTAAAGCATTAAAGGCCGAAGATAAAGTAGGCACCATGTTACCCTGTAATGTGATTGTGCAGGATCTTATGGATGGTCATATCGAGGTGTCAGTTGTAGACCCGATAAGCTCTATGCAGGCAATTGCCAATGAAGACCTTGAAATAGTGGCTTTGAATATTCGCCAGAAATTACTCGATGTCTTACAAAATGTATAGGTCATGTTAACCTTAAGAAAAGCAATATTATATACTTTGGTGTGGCCTATAGTGATCATAAATACCTCCTGCTCGGTGGGTCGTCATCACCAGGCATCTAAGAAACATGCTGATCCTGTTTGTGAGAATAACGTTGACGTAAACGCAGCACTTCAGTATTCATATAATGATGACGTGTATTACTTCGACAGTGAAGAATGTCTCCAGGTATTTAAGAAGAACCCTGAAAAATTCAGTATGGCTTCAGGGGACAGACACGGACTTTTTCGTGGTAAATGGTGGGTTCCTGTAATGGTCGGAGTGATGGTAGTAGGTATGGGTACGGTTATGATCCTAAGTGGTGATAACCACTAAGCTATTGATGTTTTGATAGCAAAATATCATACATCAAAGACAAGATTTCAAAAATAGATAGCGGTACTTTCTCGTAATTTTGAATAACAACCAACAAGCAAAGGTTGATAAATTATTTGAAATCATAAAATAAGAAATCATGCATTGGTTTGAAGGACACTATTGGGGTATGCACATCATCTGGTGGGTGATCTGGGTGATATTTATAATCTGGATTTTCGCCACACCATGGGATATACCCGGACAAAGAACGAAAAAGGAAACACCGTTAGACCTTTTGAAAAAAAGGTATGCCAAAGGAGAAATCAGCAAAGAAGAGTATGAAGACATAAAAAAGACGTTGCAAAAATGAAAGAAATAAAGGCTTTCGTCAGGCCGGATCGATTACCTGATATTGTAAATCATCTGCGTGAAGAAGGAGTTTGTTGCTTAACGGTCTTTGAAGGAGAGGGAACCGGTCACTATACCGATGAGCGTAAGGATTTTCCGTCTTTGAGGCATCCATTTTCACATGCTAAAATAGCAAAACTGGAAGTTGTTTTACCCGACAAGAAAGTGAAGAAATCACTAGAGATTATACATCAAAATGGAAAAACAGCACACTCCGGGGACGGTATTATTTATATCACAGAGGTTAGTGAGATGGTCAAAGTAAAAACATTAGAACCCGACTTGGAGAACAGAGACTTATGAAATGAGCATAAACTTTAGGCATCCTTAAATATGCCAGTGGAAGGGTGAATAAATTTATGGGAATTCCATGTGGCCTTTGAAAATTTACTACATACACATGAAAAATATTTTAGTTCCAACCGACTTTTCAGAAACAGCTAACCGGGCTGCGGATATTGCCATTGCCATAGCCGAGAAATCAGGTGCGGAGATTCATTTTTTGCACCTACAGATCACGCCAGTGCAGTGGGTCAAACTTAATAAGGAGAAGGAGCAGCGATTTCCCGAAACTTTAAAGGAAATCGGGCATGCGAAGAGCGAGCTTAATAAGCTGGTAAAGAAAGCGGAAAACAAAGGTTTGAAAGCTGAACAGTTTCTCGTGTTTGATGTGGGTAGAGAGGAAATCCTCAAACATATTCCCTTTCATCATCATGATTTTGTGGTCATGGGTTCCCATGGCGCATCTGGTGCAAAAGAATTGTTTGTCGGGTCTAATGCCCAAAAGGTACTAAGAGACGCTACGGTTCCTGTCTTGATCATCAAAGAAAAGTCTAAGTGGCCCGTTAAAAATGTGGTTTTTGCATCCAATTTTGAAGAAGATGTCAAAGAACCCTTCAAAACGGTGGTGAAGTTCGCTGATCTCAACGAATCCAATATTCACCTTCTTTATGTCAATGTGCCATTTTCATTTGAGGAGACGGACAGGAGCCTTGAGAAAATGCATGATTTTCATGAAACCTGTCCTCGTGGAGGAACCTGCACCACCAACATCTACAATTCGCTAAATGAAGAACGCGGCATTCTTAAGTTTTCCGAATCTGTAAATGCTGACCTTATTGCATTAACTACACATGGCAGGTCCGGCTTTTTTAACCTGATAGGAAAGAGCATTACTGAAAACCTGGCTAACCATGCCGATATACCTATACTAAGCATTAACCTTAACCGATAACGATATGAAAAATACTTTCAAAACAGTGGTAACACTCACTTTATTGATAGCGGCTTTATCTGCCTGTCAGCAACAAAAGGATGTAAGCACAATGTTAGAAAATGATGACACCCGAAATGAAATTTTTAATACCATCATTTCCGATCATGAATACGCTGAACAATTGATGACCAAAATGATGGAGGATGATCATACCCAAATGATGATGAAAGGCAATGAGCAGATGATGGGTATGATGATGTCAGACAATGATCAAATGATGGCCATGATGAAAGATAAGCCTGATATGATGCATAATATGATGAGCAACATGATGAACATGGCTGACTCGGATTCGTCCATGTGTGCCCATATGATGGACATGATGAAAGATAAACCCAATATGATGGGGCAGATGATGGAGATGATGCACAAAGAAGGCATGATGGATAAGGAAACAATGATGAAGAACAAAGAAAAGATTGGGGCAGAAAAACATGCTGGCCATCACTAAAACACAAAAACTATGAAAAATCACATGCTATGGATGTTAATAGGGTGTCTGGGGATATTCCTGTTACTGTTCCTACTACCCGTTTTTGGGTTCAACGGATCCAATTCACTTTTTATATTCATCATCATATTTTTCGTAGCTCACCTCTTTATGATGGGCAGTCATGGGGGACATGGAGGGCACGGAAGTCATGAAGATAAACAATCAAAAAAAGAAAACGATCATGCAACACATCAACATTAAGAAATTCGCATTAGCCTGGGGAGTAGCAGGAGCCATATTTTACCTGGGTTGTATTATTTTAATGACAACAGTAGGCCGTGAGGGTACCATCTTGTTTTTTAATAGCCTGTTACACGGGCTGGATACAAGTGCTGTGATTAGAATGGACGTGCCCTGGACTGAAGCACTCATCGGACTGATAGAAATGTTCATTCTGGGCTGGTTATTTGGAGCACTGATAGCTACGGTCTACAATATATCTTTTAATAAAAAGTACCGATGATTGAGTTAGTTTGATAGTGCATGAAAAGTCAAGAAATATAATTATAAAATGAAAGATAAAACTGATGTTGTCATTGTAACAGGAAGTAGTGGAATGATAGGCTCTTCTGTAATTCATAAGCTGGCTGAAAAATACCATGTCGTTGGATTCGACAAAGATGGCTATCCGTTTCCGCCCGTAGAAGCAGAATGCGTATGTGTGGATCTCACCAGCGATGAGCGAATGGAGTTTGCATTCAAAAGAATCCGCTACGCCTACGGCAACAAAATAGCTGCGGTGGTGCACTTGGCCGCCTATTATGATTTTTTAGGGGAACCCTCCGATCTATACGATAAAGTGACCGTCAAAGGCACAGAACGATTATTGAAATTCCTACAGGATTTTGAAGTGGAGCAATTCATTTTCTCAAGTAGTATGCTGGTCTATAAACCATCCTCACCAGGAGTACTTATCACAGAAGAATCACCGTTAGAACCTAAATGGGATTATCCCAAATCAAAAGTTACTACAGAAAAAGTGATGCAAGAGCAAAGGGGCGAAATACCTGTTGTGATGATGCGCATAGCAGGCGTATACAGCGAAGATGGTAGTTCAATACCTATCACCAA
This sequence comes from Marivirga tractuosa DSM 4126, assembly GCF_000183425.1. Lineage (NCBI taxonomy): Bacteria > Pseudomonadati > Bacteroidota > Cytophagia > Cytophagales > Marivirgaceae > Marivirga > Marivirga tractuosa. Next base: position 2,467,855 of record NC_014759.1, on the reverse strand, counting down.
TCAGGTTCAGCGTATTTACGAAAAACAAATTTCAGCACGACTCTATCCGGCCAATACAGCCCATGGCAGCACCTATGTACACAGAGATGATGTCATCGATGCAATGGCTTTGGCGGTAGACCAAAGAAAAGAGCTCCCGAAAGAAGTGATTATTAATATTGGAGATGACGAAACTTTATCGTACAAGGAGTTGCAAGACATCATCAGTACAGAAATCCATGGTGAGAAAATGCCTATCATCTCAATTCCTAAGTGGTTTGCCAAAATGGGGGCATTTATGCAGAACCTGTTTGGCAAAGCTTTTATTAAACCCTGGATGATTGATCTGGCTAATGATCATTTTGAAATGGACAGTTCCAGAGCTAAAATGATTCTGGGTTGGAAGCCTAAACACGGTTTACGAGAGACATTGCCCAAGATGATTGAAAACTTAAAGGCTAATCCCAAGAAATTTTATCAAGAGAATAACCTGAAAAAGTAGCTATAAATAGATTCCCAAACACTTAATTATGTCATAGTATGAAAAGCCACGACCACTCCTCAATGTCCCATCAGGATGATGGGGATAAATCTTCTAAAAAGATACAATACACTTGTTCTATGCACCCTGAGGTCGTTACTGATCAACCAGGCAAGTGCCCGAAATGCGGAATGACCTTAGTGAAAAAGGACGAAGCAAAAACCGAAATGTCAGGCCACAAAATGGAAGGTATGGGCTCAAGAGGCATCACACGTCCTATGATGCATACGGAAGAGCATGGCGGTCATGGACACATGGACATGGGCGGTATGAAAATGTCTACTGATGACCGCCTTACGATGCTCCAAGACCACCATAAGCAAACGCTCTGGGTTTACTGGACAATCGTATTGCTTGGTTTCTGGATGATTACTTCACCACTCACTTTTGATTATGGAAAGAATGTGGTCGACCCCAGTGGCGGAAGAGATGTATGGCTTTCCCTTAGTGATCGTATTGCCGCAATGCGCTGGAGCGATATTATCAGTGGGATATTGCTGGTAATTTTTGGATGGCGTTCCCTCAAGCCTAACCGTCCCTATAGCGTTTGGATTCTTTGTTTTATCGGGATATGGATCAGTATGGCTCCCTTTATTTTCTGGGCTCCAACGGCTGTTGCCTATTATAACGGTACCCTGGTCGGTGCCTTGATTATTGCCTTGTCGATTCTCATTCCTGGTATGCCCAATATGATCATGTTTATGAAAATGGGCGGTGACGTACCTACGGGTTGGAGCTATAATCCTTCAAGCTGGCCACAGCGCTCTATTATGATTGGCCTGGCATTTATCGGGTGGCTGGCATCCCGGTATCTGGGAGCTTTTCAATTAGGGTATATAGATTATGCCTGGGATCCTTTTTTTGGTGACGGCACCATGACCGTTTTAGATTCCGATATGTCTCACTCTTTTCCAATTTCTGATGCTGCATTGGGAACACTTGCATATACCTTAGAATTTCTGATGGGATATATGGGTGGAACCTCCCGTTGGCGTACTATGCCGTGGATGGTTACCCTTTTTGGGATTTTGGTAATCCCACTTGGGTTCGTGAGTATTTTTTTAATTGTTTCACAGCCGCTTTCAGTAGGGGCATGGTGTTCGATATGCCTGTTTTCAGCTATTGTAATGCTTCCAATGATCCCATTACAAATTGATGAAGTGATTGCCATGTGGCAACATATGGTTCAAAGAAAACAAAAAGGGGATTCCTTATGGAAGGTGTTTTGGAAAGGTGGAGAAGCACTGTCCACTGAAACGGATCAGCGTTCCCCCGAAATAGCAGAATTTAATGACAGTCCTTGGAAGGTATTTAAATCTTCAATCTGGGGGATGAGCTTCCCTTGGATGTTGACGATATCAACAGTTTTAGGGATTTGGTTGATGGTCTCTCCCACGGTTTTCGGGATTGGGATAGAAACTCCATTTGCCGATTTAAATCATTTGGGAGGAGCCCTTGCAATTGTATTTGCGGTAATGGCCATGGCTGAAGTAATTAGAAGTTTACGCTACTTAAATGTATTGCTCGGCCTGGTACTGGTCGTATTGCCATGGTTTATTGAAGATATCAATGTAGCGTTTACGTTGAGCACAAGCTTAACCGGACTTTTGGTAATGGCACTTTCTTTTTCAAAAGGAAAAATAAAGGAAAAATATGGCCTGTGGGATAAATATGTGGTGTAATGAAAGATTTATTTGTGAATACTGTAGGGGCGCAAGGACCAATAAAGGTTAAACCAGTCCTGGTATAATTAAAAAAGCCCAATGCTTACACTACAAAAAGACCTGGAAAAGGATGCACCTGAATGATTACCCGCCTAAACAACTCCTTAAATAATCTGGTAAACAACCAGTCAGCTTCCGGTATTGCGATTTTTCTAGCGGTACTGGCAGCCATGATCTGGGCCAATTCTCCCTTTCAAGAATCATATCAGGATTTTATTCACACCGAAATATCAATAGGTGTTGGTTCATTCTTCCTTTCCGAGACTTTACTACTTTGGGTGAATGATGGCTTAATGGCGATCTTCTTCCTACAGGTAGGCCTGGAGTTGAAAAGGGAAATTATAGGAGGAAAACTGTCTTCTTTCAGAAAAGCTATTTTGCCTATCGGAGCAGCTATTGGCGGCATGGTTGTTCCGGCACTCATTTACCTCATTTTCAATTTAAATACCCCTACAGAGCACGGCTGGGGTATCCCCATGGCTACAGACATTGCTTTTGCCATTGGAGTGCTTTCATTATTGGGAGATCGAGTACCGGCAGGGCTCAAAGTTTTTTTGGTAGCACTAGCCATAGTTGATGACCTTGGTGCCGTACTCATCATCGCTATTTTCTATACTTCCGGTATTTCTTATGTGGATTTACTTCATGGTGTACTGTTCATACTGCTATTGGTTGGCGGTAATTATATTGGAGTTCGTAAAGCCTGGTTTTATGCACTTATCGGGATTGGAGGTGTTTGGCTCGCATTTTTCTTCTCAGGAGTACATCCTACGATTGCAGGTATTCTCACTGCTTTTACGATTCCCGGCAGGGTCAAAATCAAGGAAGAGGATTACCTGAAAAACCTTCAAAAGCTTCATCTAAAATTTTTAGAAACAAAGGCCATCAAGGGCAATTTCATCTCGGAAGAACAACTTGGGATTTTGGAAGAGATCAAACAAAAATCAGATGACGCGGAAACTCCTTTGCAAAAGATAGAGCATCACCTGGCGCCCATAGTAGGGTTTTTCATACTACCAATATTTGCCCTGGTCAATACCGGTATTCATATTCATGGGGATATAATTGAAATTTTGAGTCACCCGGTAAGCATGGGTATTACGTTTGGCCTTTTGGTAGGGAAATTTACCGGGATTTTAGGAGCCGGTTGGCTTTTAGTCAAGTTTAGGCTGGCAGAGTTGCAGCAAGGGGTTTCCTGGAGACACATTTCCGGAGTATCCATGATAGCAGGCATTGGCTTTACCATGTCACTGTTTATCACGGAATTGGCCTTCCAGAATGAGGAGTATACCTTCATTGCCAAGCTAACCATTTTATTTGCTTCGGTGCTTGCCGGAGTGATAGGTGTAAGTATTCTTCGACAATCCCGGAAAGTAGCTATTATCAAAAAACAAAAGGTAATTAACTGACGATACATGATGACTTATAAAATAACCAGAAGTAATTTTTTAAAACAACTTATTAAACAGATGCGCTCCGCACTCGTTTTGGTCGCAACTGTAGCACTTGTGTATGTCTATCTTATGCAGTTTGTAGATCATGCCCTAAGCTGGGTGCCTTATCTTGTTATTTTTCTGGCCTTTATCAAGACTGGGTACTTTACCTTTTTTACCTTCAGGCAGGTCAATAAGTCCATTAAACATTGTCATTCTTTTGGGCAACTTCTCTGGATTTTCGGACTGCTCGTCATGCTCATTATTTTCTCCTATGCGGCAGATTTCACTTGTTTGGTCGCTGCCAATCGATCTTCTTTTCTGGGGTTTAAACTATTTGAAAGCTTCAATTACTTCGAGTATTTATTCGAGACATTTTATTTCAGTGTGGTAACATTTGCTGCCATCGGTTATGGAGATGTTGTGCCAATAACTACCCCTGCCAAAATTTTAGTGATGATGGAGATCGGTCAAAGCTTTGTGCTGATCGTATTCGGACTGTCCAACATAAATAACATTCATACTACAATTAGAAATCAATAACATGATGAAAAAGAAAATAGCACTTATAGGATATGGCGTAATTGGCAAAAGAGTAGCCGATGCAATCGCGCGACAAGACGATATGGAATTAGCCGGGGTATGTGATGTGATCAGCGACTGGCGGATACAAACTGCAGTAAAGAAAGGGTACTCTGTATATGCAGCTACTGAAGATGCCCAAGATAGTATGCAAAAGGCCGGTATTTCCCTGGCTGGTAATATGGCAGACCTATTAGGGGTTGCTCACCTGGTGGTAGATTGTACACCAAAGAAGATAGCTGCACAAAATGTAGAAATTTATAAAGAGCGGGGAATAAAATTTATCCTGCAAGGTGGAGAAAAACATGAAACCACCGGCCATTCTTTTAGCGCAGAAAACAACTATGCATCTGCCCTGAACCGGGACAGTACCCGAGTAGTCTCTTGCAACACTACCTCCATTTTGCGTACACTTACCGCTCTTAAAAAAGCAGGGCTGCTGCAGAGTGCTCGTGGTACTCTGCTACGCAGGGCTACAGATCCCTGGGAAAGCCATTTAGGTGGCATCATGAATACGCTCGTTCCGGAGAAAGATATTCCCAGCCACCAAGGGCCGGACGCTCAGAGCGTGGACTCTGAACTGGATATAGTAACCATGGCTGTGAAAGTACCTCAAACCCTTAGCCACCTGCATTATTGGAATGTCCGCCTTACCTGGAAAGCTGATAAAAAAGAGGTGATAGAAGCATTTCAGACATCTACGCGAATCACCTTGATCAATTACAGCGATGGTCTGGTTTCCAATAATACGATCAAAGAAAAGTACCTGGATATGGGACGACCCTGGGGCGATATGTATGAAGTAGCCCTTTGGCAAGATATGCTTAAAGTCGAGGGAGATGAACTCTATTACGCGTATGTGGTCGATAACCAGGCTATTGTTATACCGGAAACAATTGATGCTATAAGGGCATTGACGGGAATAGAGAAAAGCGCAGTAAGCTCTATTAAAAAGACGAATGAAAGTTTAGGGATTATATAATGAGCTTGTTTGATACAGAAATAAAATCTCTCAAATCACTTAATACCTATCTTCAAAAACTGGTAGCAGGTAAGCTCTGGTTAAAGGTACTCATTGCACTTTTCTTAGGAGTGGGTTTTGGTCTTATTTTAAGCCCACAAAATGGATGGGTAAGCAAAGCTACTGCAGATGTTTTAGGCAACTGGCTAGCCCTGCCCGGCATGTTATTTCTTAAGCTGGTGCAGATGATCATGATTCCATTGATTGTGGCATCTATCATTACAGGCATTGCCAGCAATGACAAAGACAACCTCAAAAAGCTTGGAGGAGGAGTACTCTTATATTTTGTGGCAACAACCATTATTTCTGTTAGCATTGGAACTGTCCTGGCCACACTTTTCAAACCGGGACGCTATTTGCACCAGCAGGCAGCAGCTGAACATGAAGAGGCCTTGGCAAAAGGAACTCAAGGTGCAGAATTGTCATTTGGGATAAACGATGTGCCAACTATCATCACCGATCTGCTCCCCGAAAATCCCCTGGCTTCCATGGTTAGCGGAGAAATGTTGAGTATTGTTATTTTCACCATTATCATTGGGGTGGCAGTGCTGTCACTACCCTCAGACTTGTTAAGACCTGTGAGGTTGCTGCTGAGTGCAATACAGGAAATTTGTATGACAGTAGTCAAGTGGGCCATGCTTTTAGTGCCTGTTGCTGTTTTTGGGCTTATGGCTCAACTTACTTCCAGTGTAGGCTTAAGTTCTCTTGCCGGACTGAGTTATTATGTGGCCGTTGTACTAGCCGGATTACTTATTCTTGTAGGTATCTATTTGTTAATAGTGAGTTTGCCAGGCAGAAGGAATCCACTAAAATTTCTAGGAAAAATCAGGGATGCACAATTGTTGGCTTTTTCTACGACCAGTTCGGCAGCCGTTATGCCACTCTCATTGCAAACAGCAGAAGAAAAACTGAAAGTTGATCCCGCAATCAGCAACTTTATTATCCCTATAGGCGCTACCGTCAACATGGATGGTACAGCACTTTATCAAACCATAACCACTTTATTTATCGCCCAGGCGTATGGGCTGGAGATGAGCTTGTTGAACATCATTGTGGTAATAGTAACCATTGTTGCAGCTTCAATAGGTACTCCGGCCATTCCCGGTGGAGGTGTAGTTATTCTGGCTTCCGTACTTGGTGGTGCAGGTATTCCTGCCGAAGGTATCATCATTATTATTGGGGTGGAGCGCTTGTTGGGTATGTTCCGAACGGCAGTAAACGTAACGGGAGACCTGACTGCTTGTGTGGTTTTCAATCAATGGTATGGTAGCATTACCAAAAACAAGATGACTCATAAAACCTCAATAGCTGATAATGAAGATGGATAAGATGATAGAGGAACATATCAACCATATTAAAGATATTCGTGGCTACTTTCTTACTGATAAAAAACTCATCAATTTCATCAGGTTCCGACCGGGCAATCAGGATATTGATGTGATCAAAGAAAAGGTGATGGCAGTGGCCAACCATGATAAAGCTGATTATTTCATAAGGTGTGGTTTCCAAAATAATATCAAAAAATTGCAAATTGATAGTTCGTTAGGTCAAGGTGAGCTATTAATTGCAGTTAGCGTGGCTCAAAACGGGAACAACTCTATCGATTATGAAAACATAGAATTTGCCTCAAGATATTGTGCAGTTCATTGCCCTGCTTACTTTCCACTATGGAACAGTCATTCTTTAAAAATTGCTGAAGCTTTTTCTCAAAGTTGTTTTTCTCCCGATGATTATTTAGAGTATGGTGCCGTAGTTAAAGAAATGAAATCAAAGCACAACCTGGCTCCTTTGAACTACTTTGATATAAGTAAATTTTTCTGGATTTATCAGGAAGATCTTATTAGATACTATACGTGGAACTAATAAATCAAGACTTATTTGAGGCTTGATTTTAGGTGTTCAACTAGTGATCAGAGACTGACTTTGAATAGCATAATTTCGTACATCGAAAGTGAGATATCATAAATACCTCCGAGTGTAAAATTCTAACTTTAACATTCGATTGTTAAAGTAGACTGAATGCCAGAAAAGACCGTTTTAATAACCAAGGCTTCCGGAGAAAAAGCACCATTTTCACCAACAAAACTTAGGCACTCCCTTGAAAGGGCCGGGGCCGGTTCTGCCGTTATTGATCGGATTGTGAGTGAGATTGAAGCGCAGCTTGTTGAGGGCATGTCCACAAAGAAAATCTACAGCCAAGCATTCTCCATGCTACGGAAGCACTCAAAACCTGTAGCAGGCAGGTATAAGATCAAGCAGGCGATTCTGGAGCTGGGCCCTTCAGGATATCCCTTTGAAAAGTTTGTAGGTGAAATTTTAAAACATCAGGGGTACCGTACTAAAGTCGGGGTAATCATTCAGGGGCATTGCGTCTCTCATGAAATAGATGTGGAGGCTGAGAAAGATAATCAGCACTTCATGGTGGAGTGCAAATTTCATAACCGCCAAGGTTATAAGTGTGATGTGAAAATTCCACTTTATATCAAATCCCGGTTTGAGGATGTGAAAAAGCAATGGGAAAAGCGCAAAGGACACGCGACAAAATTTCATGAAGGCTGGGTGGTGACCAATACCCGGTTTACCGAAGATGCCATCCAATATGGCAAATGTTCAGGTCTAATACTGATAGGTTGGGATTATCCACAGCAAGGAAGCATTAGCGACCGGATAAATATGTCTGGTCTGCACCCTGTTACATGTCTTACCAGCCTTACAAAGGCTGAGAAGCAAAAGCTGATTGATAAGATGATCGTGCTTTGTAAGGAGCTATGCGATAAACCCGAAGTACTTGAAGAAATGGGCATTTCTCATACACGAGTCAAAAGAATCATCAAAGAGGGAGAGGAAATTTGCTCAGGTAGTACGTAACACAACAAATGAATGATAAAATGACCATAAACTTTTTAGGAGCCGCTGGTACGGTTACAGGCTCCAAATATTTACTTGAATCCGGAAATAAAAAACTGATGGTGGATTGCGGTATGTTTCAGGGATTAAAAGAATTACGTTTACTCAATTGGGAACAGCCTGAGTATGATCCTAAATCTATCCATGCTGTCCTGCTTACTCACGGACATCTTGATCATACCGGTTACCTGGCTCGTTTGGTTAAGCTTGGGTTTAATGGAAAAATATATGGCAGTGCTCCAACACTTAAGATCGCAGAAATTATCTTAAAGGATAGCGCTAAAATACAGGAAGAAGAGGCAGCCAGGGCAAATAAAGAGGGTTATAGTAAGCACAGTCCGGCAGAGGCTTTCTATGACTTAAAAGACGTTGAAAATACCCTTCCGCTTTTCAACCCTGTTTCAGAAGGTAAATGGCATGTAATTGATGATGCCTTTAAAGTAAGGTGGCAATACAATGGCCATATCATCGGATCAACTTTTATTGAAGTAGAGACCAATGATAGCCGCTTGGTGTTTTCAGGTGATATAGGCAGAAAAAAAGATTTGCTTTTGTATACGCCAAAAAAACCTGAAAAAGCGGATGTCCTGCTTATTGAATCCACCTATGGAGGAAGGATTCATCCTGAAGAAGAAAGTATTGTCCCGGAACTGGAACGTATAGTCAACGAAACGGTAGAGCGTGGAGGAAGCTTGTTCATTCCCAGTTTTGCCGTAGAGCGCACTCAGCTCATGATGCTAATGCTTTGGAGGCTTTTGAAAGAGAAAAAGATTCCGAAAATACCCATGATCATGGATAGTCCTATGGGTGCTAATGTACTCCATCTAATTCATGCTTCCAGGGACTGGCACAAGCTAAAGCCGGAAGAATGTGATGAAATGTGTTCTCATTTTCAGGTAGTGAGCAACTATCGGGCAACCCTGGCACTGCGGGAAGACAATAAATCCAAGATCGTCATTGCCGGTAGCGGTATGATGACGGGCGGACGAATACTCAACTACATGGAAACAAGATCAGGCAATAGTAACGACACCTTACTTTTTGTAGGTTATCAGGCAGAAGGAACAAGAGGAAGAAAACTACTTGAAGGTGCAACAGAAATTAAAGTGTATGGCAAATGGCTGCCATTCAACATGCAGATGGAACACATTGAAGGACTGAGTGCCCATGGTGATCAAAACGATTTGATTGATTGGCTCTCTGAAATTAAAAAACAACCCGAAAAGGTGTTTATTATTCATGGGGAAGCAGAGCAAGCCAGTGCCCTTCAGCAGCACATCAAAGAAGTATACCAATGGGACAGTGAGATCCCTCAACTTAATCAAAAGGTAGAATTGTGATGGAAGCAAAGGATACCCGACATAACGTATTAAAACTAGTAAGACTAGGCATAGATGCCCGCAATGAATATATGGTATTTATGCGTAAGGACTGCCCGGTTTGTATATCGGAAGGGTTTGAGGCTTTAAATCGTATAAAAGTTACAAAAGGAGAAAAAACCATTGTAGCATCTCTTATCGTTTGGGATGATGAGTCACAATTAAGTCATGACCAATTGGGCCTTTCTGATGCCGCTATTGAAGCCTTGGAAACTAAAGAAGGTGACTTACTTAGGCTGAGCCATTTAGATGCGCTTGATTCCATGAGTGATGTCCGTAAGAAAATTTATGGACACCGACTGAACCAAGCCGAGTTTGACAGGATAATCGGAGATATTGTCAATCGGAATCTATCCAATATCCAACTATCCGCCTTTCTGGCTTCCAGCACTGGAAACTCATTAAATCAGGACGAAGTGATTGCCCTGACCCGTTCCATGATTAACGTGGGTTTTAAACTGGACTGGGGCAAGGATAAAGTTTATGATAAACACTGCATCGGTGGCTTGCCTGGTAACAGAACTACTCCATTGGTAGTGTCTATTGTTGCCGCAGCTGGGTTGACCATCCCTAAAACTTCTTCCCGTGCCATTACTTCTCCTGCCGGTACTGCTGACACCATGGAGGTAGTCACCAACGTAAATCTCACCACCGGGCAAATGAAAAATGTCGTGGAACAGGAAGGCGGTTGCCTTGCCTGGGGCGGATCAGTACAGCTAAGTCCGGCAGATGATATACTCATCCGTGTAGAAAAAGCTTTGGATATTGATAGCGAAGGGCAGATGATCGCTTCCGTGCTTTCTAAAAAGGCGGCAGCAGGTTCTACCGATGTGGTGATTGATATTCCTGTTGGAGCTACGGCTAAGGTGCGGTCGCAGGAGGCTGCTGTGCATCTGTCAGAAAAGATGGTTGCGGTAGGCAAAGCCATCGGGCTGAATATTGATATTGTATTAACCGATGGGTCACAACCTGTGGGGAGGGGTATAGGGCCTGCCTTGGAAGCTAAGGATGTTTTATCCGTCTTGAGAAATGAAAACAATGCACCTGATGACCTGCGAGAAAGAGCAATAATATTGGCAGGCAGGTTACTTGAAATGGGAGGAAAAGCAGCCGAAGGGTCAGGTACTCTTGAAGCTTTGAGAGTTTTGAAAAGTGGAGCCGCCTACAAAAAATTCACTGCTATCTGCGAGGCACAAGGTTTTTTCAGGGAACCTGAGGTAGCGCCCCATAAGCATAGGATTAGATCCGCAGCAAGTGGAGTAGTTTCAGAAATTGATAATCGCAGACTGGCCAAAGTGGCTAAGCTGGCCGGTGCTCCAGGTGCGATGACAGCAGGCATTTTGCTGCTTACACCATTGGGTACTCATGTGGAAGAGAACGATACTCTGTTTGAAATCCATGCTGAGTCACAAGGAGAGCTTGAATACGCCCTTTCTTACCTGGATGCACAAAAACAAATTATTAAAATCAAAGCGACTTAAAATATGGAAATGATAGTTTTTGCCTTACCGGGCAACGAAGAACTTACAAAAAAAATAGCAGGACACCTTAAGGCTGAAAAGGGAGAGGCAACCATCCGGCAGTTTCCCGATGGGGAAAGCTATGTGCAGATTCACTCTGAGGTTAAAGATAAATGCGTGGTAATGGTATGCACATTACACGAGCCGGATGCCAAATTGCTGCCCCTGTACTTTTTAAGTAAGACGGCCAAAGAACTTGGTGCTGCCTGTACGTGCCTGGTAGCGCCTTATCTGGCCTACATGCGTCAGGATAAGCAGTTTAATCCGGGAGAAGGTATTACCTCTACGTATTTTGCTGAATTAATATCAGGCTTTGCAGAAACGTTGACCACCGTTGACCCACACCTTCACCGTAGAAGTTCGTTAAGTGAGATTTACACCGTACCTAATAAACTGATCCATGCGGCATCACACATTTCAAAATGGGTGAGCGATAATATTGAAAAGCCGGTATTCATCGGCCCGGATGGTGAAAGTGAGCAATGGGTTTCTCAGGTAGCAGAAGAAGCCGGAGCACCTTTTACGGTGTTAGAGAAGGTGAGGCACGGTGACAGGGATGTGGAAGTGTCCGTCCCCGATGTAGCAAAATACAAAGACCACACCCCGGTACTGGTGGATGATATAATTTCCACCGCCAGAACGATGATAGAGACAGTCGGCCATTTAAAAAAAGCCGGAATGCACCCACCGGTTTGTGTTGGGGTACATGCCGTATTTGCTGGCTCAGCCTATGCGGATCTAAAAAATGCAGGGGTACAACAGGTCGTCACGTGCAACACCATCCCTCATGAAAGTAATCAGATTGACCTTTCAGATATTCTGGCAAAAGAGATTAACCAACTGATGAAGCATCATGCGTAGTGCGCTACTCACCTTAATAGCGTGTCTGCAACTTGCCCCTGCAATTTTGTATGGTCAGGAGAAAGAAATGTTCATTCAGCAAATAGCGCAAAAAAGAATAGTACGTGAAAACTATGATCAAAATGGAGACCTGCAGGGCAAGCAGATATTTTTAACGGGTGAGTTAGAGCAGCAGGGTAAAACTTATCGGATAAAGGTAATAACCGAGCTCTATGACGAAAGCGGCCGGCTTACGGAAAAGTACACGACCACATATAAGTGCAATCCCAATGAGTTTGATGTGCTATTGAATGTATTTCCGTTTGCCGATCCTCGTGATGCAAAGATAACAGTGGATGTCACTTCGAAAGATTTTAAACAGTTGTATGATTTGCAACGTAGTCCTGAATTGAGGGATATCCATTTGAAGATGAGCATAGAGTCAGGAATATTAAGTTTTTTCGGTTCTAAGAGCCTAATTACAATAAAAGATAGAGATAAGAGGACAGAAAATGGTAATTTGGTTATCAGGAGTAAAGCAGTGATAGAAGCGTACATGATGGGATTGAAAATTAAAACCATCAACTATTCAGTTGAAGAATATCTGACTGAAAATTTTGTATTGCAACGTCAGAAATTCATACAGGACGATGGAACTTATTTTACGATGGAATATGACGATAGCTATTAGTGTCTAAATAGTTGAACGAAAAGTATGGAAAATTACAAAAAGAATAGCTTAAGTCTAACTGGAGCTGTGGCTCTAGGTACTGGAGTGATGATAGGTGCAGGTATTTTTGCCTTACTTGGTCAGGTGGCGGATCTTTCAGGAGATTTGTTTCCCCTGGCTTTTTTGGTAGGTGCCATTATCTCTGGCTTTAGTGCTTATACCTACATAAAATTATCCAATACTTATCCATCAGCCGGGGGCATTGCCATGTACCTGAAAAAAGCGTATGGGCCAGGTACTATCACTGCCGCAGGATCTCTTTTAATGGCTTTTTCAATGGTGATTGGTGAAAGCTTAGTGGCACGCACATTTGGATCCTATACCTTACAGCTTTTTGATGTACAAGAAAATAGTATTTGGATACCTATTTTGGGGGTTTTATTATTAGTAGTTGCTTTTTTAGTAAATATTTCTGGCAATAAGGTGATTGGACGGTCTTCCCTGATGATGGCAGTTATCAAAATAGGAGGCTTAGCCATCTTCGCTATTGGAGGCCTGTGGGCAGCAGGTTTTTCATTTAGTGAAGCCCTACCTTCCTCCATTTCTGGTGATTATACGTTAACAAGTTACATAGGAGCTTTGGCGTTCACCATTCTGGCTTTTAAGGGCTTTACTACTATCACAAACAGTGGTGGTGAAATCGTGAACCCTAATAAAAACGTGGGGCGTGCCATTATGATTTCACTCTTTATTTGCACTCTGGTGTATTTACTTGTGGCTTTGGCAGTTTCAGCTAATTTGTCAATCCCAGAGATTATTGCTGCAAAAGATTTTTCACTAGCAGAAGCTTCTAAACCTGCATTTGGTAAATATGGTTTATGGTTTACTGTGGGTATAGCCATTGTAGCTACTATTTCAGGAGTTATTGCCAGTATATTTGCCGTTTCTAGGATGACCGCTATGCTTACGGAAATAAATCTAATCCCACATAAACATTTTGGAATGCCCGGTGGGTTGCAAAAGCACCTGTTAGTTTATACTGTAATAATTGCCATTTTGCTCACGGCATTTTTCGACCTGTCTCGTATTGCTTCCCTTGGAGCTATTTTTTACTTAACCATGGATATAATACTCCAGTGGGGCGTTTTAAAAAATCTTAGAAAAGAAGTAAATGTCAACGTAGCAATTGTCATGATCGCCATTCTACTTGATCTGATTGTTTTGAGTGCATTTCTCTGGATAAAGGCCTCCAGTGATCCTTTGGTAATAGTGGTTTCCATCGTACTAATGTTTTTAGTATTTGTTGGAGAAAGGTGGTTTTTACAATGGGAAACAAATGAGAAGGACTAAAAATTTAAAAATCATGACCAAAGCAAATAGCAATACATCTTACGACACACTGAGCGAAGCTACTAACGCCTTGAGAAAAGAAGGTTATACAGAAGACTTCAATCTAAAGCCTGAATGTTTGGAATGCCTCACTTCCAAACTACAATTACATCCGGAAGATTTTGAAGTGGATGCTTTTTATCGGTTCGAAGGCATGAGTAACCCTGATGACAATAGCATTGTGTTTGCCATAAGCGGTAAGAATGGTATGAAGGGTGTATTGGTTGATGCTTATGGGTTATACAGTAGTAGCCTAAATGAAGCAATGGTTCAAAGACTTAAAATGACCGATAGATGATTGAGCTAGATCACATATCCACCCTTCCACCTGAGCATGCTGATAAAGCGGAAACTAAAAAAACACTGAAAAAACTTCAAAAAGAGCTTTTTCAGTTGCAGAATAAATTCTACGCTGATGGCAGGTACAGCATGCTTATCGTCTTACAAGGTCTTGATACTTCAGGTAAAGACGGTACAATCCGTCATGCCTTTAGCGGTATGAACCCGCAAGGAGTGCAGGTTAAATCTTTTAAGAAACCTACCGCAGATGAAGTCAAGCATGATTTCTTATGGCGTGTTTATCCCCACTTTCCAGAAAAAGGAATGATCAAGGTCTTTAATCGCTCATACTATGAAGACATTTTGGTGCCTACCGTCAATAAAAGCCTGTCAGTTGAAGTATTGGAGCACCGTATCAATTTGATCAACGAACTGGAACATCACCTGCTGGCCAATAATACATTGATATTAAAATTTTACCTGCATATATCTGCTGATGAGCAGATAGAGCGTATTGAAGAACGTAAAACGAAACCACACAAACGCTGGAAGTACGCGAAGGAAGATGAACTGATACCCAAACAATGGGATGATTTTAGGAAAGTATACCATACAGTACTTAATGCCTGTGATCACTTGCCCTGGCATATCATCCCTGCAGACAAGCGCTGGTTTCGTAATTATACAGCTGCCAAAATTTTAGCCGAACAGCTTGAAAAACTTAATTTAGAGTACCCCGACAAATAAAATATAGACGTTATGGAAAATCATAAAGAGCATAATCACAAACACCATAAGCACGAAGAAAGTAAAAAGCATGAAAATCATTCCGGACATGAAGGACATGGGCATAGTAGTCATTCGGGTCACAACCCCGGGCATGGTGAAATGGGACATGATCATCATAAAATGATGATAGAGGACTTCAAAAAGCGATTCTGGATATCGCTGGTACTCACTGTCCCTATACTTGTTTTTTCGCCAATGATCCAGGGATTTTTCGGTTATGAGTGGCTGCTGCCGGGCAATGCTTACATTCTGTTCGGGCTTTCTACCATCGTTTATTTTTACGGAGGCTGGCCTTTTCTGAAAGGATTGAAGGATGAGCTGAAGGAAGGTGCCCCGGGCATGATGACTTTAATATCCATGGCCATTAGTGTTGCCTATTTTTATAGTTCCGCAACAGTGTTCGGCCTTGAAGGAGAAGACTTTTTTTGGGAACTGGCCACCCTGATTGATATCATGCTACTCGGCCACTGGCTGGAAATGAAATCCGTACTGGGAGCTTCAAAAGCCCTGCAGTTATTGGTAAGCATGATGCCCTCAGAAGCGCATCGGGTCAAAGGTGACACGGTAGAAGATGTGAAGCTGGAAGACTTGCAAAAAGATGATATTATTTTGATTAAACCCGGTGAAAAAGTTCCGGCTGATGGCATTATCGTAGAGGGGGAAAGTTACCTGAATGAGTCTATGCTGACCGGGGAATCCAAACCGGTAAAAAAAGGCCTTGAGAATAAAGTAATCGGAGGGTCACTCAATGGCAATGGCTCACTAAAAGTAAAAGTAGAGCATACAGGTAAAGACAGCTACCTCAATAAGGTAATTACGCTGGTACAAGAGGCGCAAAAGTCTAAGTCAAAAATGCAGAATTTGTCAGACCGTGCCGCCAAGTGGCTTACCTATATTGCATTGGCCATTGGTTTTGGTACGCTGGCTACCTGGTTGTTTTTAGGCTTTCCTTTCGTATATGCCCTGGAAAGAATGGTTACCGTCATGGTCATTGCTTGTCCGCATGCGCTTGGCTTAGCCATACCATTAGTGGTAGCCATATCCACTGCGGTTTCGGCACAGAATGGTCTGCTGATTAGAAACAGGACTGCTTTTGAGGAATCAAGAAAGATCTCGGCCCTCGTTTTTGATAAAACCGGAACCCTGACCAAAGGCGATTTTGGCGTTACCCGTGTAGAAGCGGTAGATCAGCAATTTGAGGCAGACGAACTACTTCGGCTTTCCAGTGCTTTGGAGCAAAGTTCGGAACATCCTATTGCCGTTGGTATTATCAAAAAAGTAAAAGAGAAAGACATAGCCGTACCCAAACCGGAAAACTTCAATGCCATTACCGGTAAAGGGGTAGAAGCAAAAGTGGAAGGAAAAGATGTAAAAGTAGTGAGCCCGGGTTATCTGAAAGATGAGAATATTTCCCTACCTGATGGTGCCTACAGCAGTGCTGCGGAGACAGTTGTATTTGTGCTGGTGGATAATAAACTGGCCGGGTACATCGCCCTGGCCGATGAGATCAGGCCGGAAAGTGCCCAGGCAATTAAAGTGTTCAAAAACAATAACATTAAAGTGATGATGGCTACCGGTGACAATGAAACAGTCGCCAAAGCAGTAAGTGAAGAACTAGGCCTGGACGGATACTACTCAGAGGTATTGCCACACCAGAAGGTTGAAATCGTAAAAGACCTACAAGCTAAGAATGAATTTGTCGCTATGACCGGTGATGGGGTGAACGATGCGCCTGCACTGGCACAGGCCAACGTAGGTATTGCCGTGGGCTCAGGAACCGATGTGGCAGCCGAAACAGCCGACATTATTTTGGTCAATAGCAACCCGCAAGACATTGCCAATCTGATCCTGTTTGGAAAAGCTACTTACAATAAGATGATCCAAAACCTGATATGGGCTACGGGATACAACGCGGTTGCCATTCCTCTTGCGGCAGGGGTGCTTTACACATCCGGCTTTGTATTAGGGCCTGCTGTAGGTGCGGTATTTATGAGTTTGAGTACCATTATAGTGGCAATCAATGCCCAACTTTTAAAGAAAAAAATTGGTAGCAAGTAATGGGTAATAGAGAAATCCTTGGCAGGATAATAATTGTCCTGTTGAGTATTTTTGTGGTTATGAGCGGGTATGGCGTACTGCTGCCCGTTTTACCCTACTATACGGAAAGACTTGCTTTAAAGTCCGGTGTAGTGGCGGATGAGGATATCAACTATCACATTGGTATCCTTACCAGCATATACCCATTTTTTCAACTATTATTTGCGGTAGTTTGGGGTAAGTTATCTGACCGTTTCGGTCGTAAACTACTCATCATTATGGGGCTGACAGGTTTTGTTGTTATGCAGGCATTAACCGGCCTGGCTACTTCTTTAACCATGCTGTACATGGCCCGTATCCTTGGAGGGATCTTCTCATCTTCGGTTATCCCCGTTGGTAATGCTTACCTCAGTGACATTACCAACAGCATGCAGCGAAGGAAAGTCTTGGCATGGTCCGGGGTGGCTGTAAGTACGGGAGTGATAGCCGGGCCGATGATCGGTGGTTATCTCGCTCAAACCAACCTGCATTTTAATACCAGCTTCGGGCATTTACTGCTAGATAAATTCAGCGTTCCTTTCCTTGCGGTGGCATTATTAGGGGTATTGATTTTGTTTCTAACCATCGGATGGTTGAAAAATCCCGAAAGACGTAACCTTGATATTCTACAAGAAGTACAGCAATCAAGATTGAGCATCAGATTAGATTTTATATTACTGTTACTGATGTCATTGGTTATTCAATTAGCAGTTACCTTATTTGAAACGGTCTTTTCCGTATACGCTAAGGATGTCCTTACTTTTACTACTTCACAGATAGGCCTGGGCTTTATGCTTTGTGGTTTGATCATGGCGGCACTACAGCCCCTCTTTGCCAGTCTTGATGAGAAAAAATTGTCTATAAACACACAACTATTTATCGGCTTTGCAATAGCCTCATTGGCCATGTTCGCTTTTTCTTTCTGGACACACAACTTGTTTGTCTACGCTATGATCATCGTTTTTGCGGTAGGAGGAGCCATGGTTACGCCAAATCTTATCGCTATGATTTCTTTCATTGATAAAAATCATACCGGAGCTAATCTTTCGCTACAAACATCTGTTAATAGCATCGGTCAGGTACTGGGGCCTATTTTGGGTATTTGGTTGTACACCTTTGGCAAATCCTGGCCATACCCGATCATCGGAACAGTATTACTACTTGTAACCGTTCTGGTCGTCCCGAGGTTAAAATCTACAAGTACAAAACGTCAATAATTGTCAACTGTAAATAGAATGGATATGAAAAAGATAAATGAATATTTAGGAGATCAGGCTGAATACCTGTTAGGGCACAGCTGCAAAACCTTTGACAAAACAAAGCTTACCATACCCGGACCGGATTATCTGGATCAGGTTTTTCTGAATACAAACAGAAATCCGCAGGTGCTTAATTCACTATCAAGATTGTATAATAGTGGTAACCTGGCAGGCACGGGCTACTTGTCAATTCTTCCGGTAGATCAGGGTATTGAACATTCCGCTGGGAGTGCTTTTGGCCCCAATCCGGACTACTTTGACTCGGAGAATATTGTACAGCTTGGTTTGGAAGCAGGTTGTAACGGTGTAGCCTCTACCTTTGGTGTATTAGGGCTTAACGCCCGAAAGTATGCGCATAAAATTCCTTATATCGTAAAAATCAACCATAATGAGCTTCTAACCTATCCCAACAAGCATGACCAGATCTTATTTGGAACGGTAAAGGATGCCTGGAATATGGGGGCTTGCGCCATTGGGGCTACCGTATACTTTGGGTCGGCAGAGTCAAACCGGCAGATCCGTGAAATTTCAGAAGCCTTTGCTTATGCCCATGAATTAGGGATGGCCACTATCTTGTGGTGTTATACCCGAAATGAAGCCTTCAAAACCAAGGACAAGGATTACCATACAGCCGCTGACCTCACAGGCCAGGCCAACCATCTGGGAGTCACCATTCAGGCAGATATTATCAAACAAAAGGTGCCTGAAACAAATGGCGGTTTTAAGGCTTTGGATTTTGGTAAGACTTCTAAAGAAATGTATGAGAAATATACTTCGGATCATCCAATTGATCTGTGCCGCTACCAGGTAGCCAACTGTTACATGGGCAAGATAGGCCTGATCAACTCGGGAGGGGCATCATCCGGTGATTCGGACTATGCTGAAGCTGTAAAAACGGCTGTTATTAATAAACGAGCCGGAGGAATGGGCCTTATCTCAGGAAGAAAAGCATTTCAAAGACCTAGAAACGAAGGTGTTGAACTGCTTAATCTGATCCAGCAGGTTTACCTGGATGAAAAAATCACTATTGCTTAAATATTTATAACTAACCCAATAATCTATAATGAAAAAATTATTTACCACCGCTATTTTGGCTTTATCAGTACTAATGATTTCTTGCAATGATTCAGTCAAACCCAAAAATACAGCCAACGAAGTGCTGGACTTATTTGTCAGTTCAGTAAATGATAAAAATCTGGAGCCGTTGAATGCAGTTTTCTCTCCAAAAGCAAAAATATACGAACAGGGATCGGTTGATGATTCCTGGGAGCACTACAGAGACGGTCATTTGGGAAAAGAAATTGAGGAGATGCAGGAGATGACATTCTCTGTTGAAGTTGCCGAATCTCTGGTCAACAAAGAGATGACATTATTGCGAGGCAATTATTTGATTAAGGGCGAGATGCAAGGCCAGCAGATTAATTCTGCCGGATTGGTAACCCTTTCCATGCAGGTAGAGGAAGGTATGTGGAAGATTGTTCACCTTCAGTTCTCCAGAGGTTGTAACAAGCCTGCAAACGATCATGCTGCCCATGGTGCAGATAATGATGATAAGTCTAAACCCAAGAGTCCAAAGACGGCAGCTATGGGAAATGCAGGAGATACACACATACACATTGATTATTCTTCCCCAAGTGTGCGGGGTAGAACAATCTGGGGAGGCCTGGTAGAATATGACAAAGTATGGGCCACTGGCGCACACAGGGCAACAGCCATCAATTTTTCAGAAGATGTAGAGATTAATAACACCAAAGTTCCAGCAGGAAAATATGGTTTTTTCACTATTCCTGGTGAAAACGAATGGACGTTGATCATCAATAAAAACTGGGATCAGCACATGAGTGATGACTATGATCCATCCCTTGATGTAGTAAGAATAAAAGTGAACCCTGAGAAACTATCAGAAAACCAGGAAGCGCTTACCTATGCGGTGAATGAAACGGGCAATTCAACAGCAGAAGTAACTATCGTATGGGAAAAGCTGAAGGTTTCTTTTGAGGTGAAATCACTGTAAAATCAGAATAGCAGGAATGGTATTGCATTAAAGCCATTCCTGAACTTTAAACATGGAGGAGTCTAAGACAATTAAAGCTAAAAGTTTATTAACATGGATGGCGCTGATAGCTTTCGTTCTGAACTTTATCTGGGAAAACCTTCATGCCGGTTTATATAATGAGTACAATCTCTTTATGAAAAGCATCTACTTCCTCGGATGCACGATTGGAGATGTTGTACTCACATTCATCATATACGGCCTTGTTGCTGTTGTCCTCAAAGACAAGTACTGGATTAGAAATTTTAATTTTAAAATATTGCTAATCGTCCTCATAATGGCCAGCTTAGTCTCGTTAACAGCAGAGTGGGTGGCTGTAGAACTAGACTTTTGGAGCTACAATGAAAGAATGCCTGTTGTACCTTTCTTAGATATAGGACTGTCACCATTCCTGGCTATTATAGTCAATCCAATACTGAGTTTTATATGCGCTCGTAAAATTGTTTTTTCGTAGTATTTTCATTGAATAAAAATAGTGAACCATCAAACCGTATAAGCCAATAATTTCGTACATCAAACACCGAATTTTATAAATCATAACGCACTAAAAAGTGTTTATTTAAATGATGATAAATGCCATATCTAAATGACAGACAGTAAAATTCTACATATTAAAAATATGGTTTGCCCGCGCTGTATAACAGCGGTTAAGCAACTCATGGAAGAATTAGAGATACCCTTTCAAAATGTGGAACTGGGTAAGATTGAACTCAAAAAAGGATTAGGGGATGAGGAAAAAAGCAGGTTAAATGAAGGGCTGGAAACAGTGGGTTTTTCGCTTATAGATGATCGCAAAAGCAGACTGATAGAGCAGATGAAAAATTTGATTGTTCAAAAGATTCATCATTCACAGGAGGTTTTAGATGTGAAGTGGGCTGATTTGATCGCTGACCAACTCAACTATGACTATAAATATCTCGGCATGCTTTTTTCATCCGTAGAAAGCATTACCCTTGAGCAATATATCATCCGCCAGAAAATTGAGCGCATCAAAGAATTGCTGATCTATGATGAACTTACACTGAGCCAAATAGCCTTTCAGTTAGGATACAGCAGTTCGGCACATTTAAGTAGTCAATTTAAAAAAGTCACTGGTATGACACCTTCTCAGTTTAAAAGTACTATTGATAGAAAAAGAAACACATTGGATAACATATAAACATATAATTATTCAATATTGAAATCCCGTGTGCTCGGCATACTGACAATTTTGTAAAACCTTCAGCAAATCCTATAGTACTTATTCCTTCTGCACTTCCTAATTTTGTATTGTTCATCTCAGAACATATAGATTAAAAATGATATATGGAAGCCATAGATATTATTGAACCAAAAAGAAGACCATCTCAAAAGATGGACAAGACACTAAAAAAATCCTTTCCTGTAACGGGGATGACTTGCGCCTCATGTGCCTCCAGCGTGGAGTCCATCCTTACCCATACTGAAGGTGTGGCCAAGGCAAGTGTCAATTTCGCTAATAGTTCGGTATTAGTAGAATATAACGATTCACTCACCTCAGAGGATTTGCGTAAGGCGCTACAGTCAGTTGGTTATGATTTGATTGTTGACGCTGAAAACCCATCAGAAGCGCAGCAGGAGCTTCAGGAAAAGCATTATCAGGAAGTAAAAAGACGAACCATTTGGTCTGCTATCTTAACGCTACCGGTATTCATTCTGGGCATGTTCTACATGGACTGGGTGCCGGGCAGATGGATTTCTCTGGCATTTACCATTCCGGTTTTATTCTGGTTTGGCAGAAGTTTTTTCATTAATGCCTATAAACAAGCCAGGCACGGGAAGGCCAACATGGATACGTTGGTGGCCCTGAGTACGGGGATTGCATTCATTTTCAGCTTGTTCAATACCTTATTTCCTGAGTTTTGGCACAATAGGGGCATACATCCACATGTGTATTATGAAGCGGCTACCGTAATCATCACTTTCATCTCACTGGGAAAAGTATTGGAGGAAAAAGCGAAATCCAATACCTCTTCTGCCATCAAAAAACTAATGGGTTTACAGCCGAAAACATTGAGAGTGATTGTGGATGGAGAGGAAGTGGAAATGCCCATTGCCTCGGTTGAGGTGGGTTATACCATTTTGGTTCGTCCGGGGGAGAAGATACCTGTAGATGGTGAAGTGGCCGAGGGAAATTCTTTTGTGGATGAAAGCATGATTACAGGAGAACCCATACCGGTGGAGAAAAGCAAAGGTGAAAAAGTGTTTGCAGGGACGGTCAACCAGAAAGGTAGCTTTCGCTTTACGGCTGAGAAAGTAGCCGGGGAGACCTTACTTGCCCAAATAATCAAAATGGTGCAAGAAGCCCAGGGGAGTAAAGCCCCGGTTCAAAAGCTGGTGGATAAGATAGCCGGAATATTCGTGCCGATAGTAATGGTTATTTCCATCGTGACTTTTATTACCTGGATGTTGGTAGGTGGAGATGATGCCTTCACGCATGCATTGCTTACCTCGGTAGCTGTATTGGTGATCGCCTGCCCCTGTGCTTTGGGGCTAGCTACCCCAACGGCTATTATGGTTGGTGTCGGAAAGGGCGCTGAAAACAATATTCTGATCAAAGACGCTGAAAGCCTGGAATTAGGATATCAGGTAAATGCTGTTGTTTTAGACAAAACGGGCACCATCACCGAAGGGAAGCCGGTCGTTACGGATATCTTTTGGGAAGATGAGGAGCAATCCGAAAAGCTCAAGCCCATGGTACTGGCCATGGAGTCGCAATCGGAACATCCTTTGGCAGAAGCGGTGGTTCAAAAGCTAAAAGAGGAAGGCATTAAATCTACAACCATTTCACAGTTTAACAGCATTACGGGGCGGGGGGTTGAAGCAAAGTATAAAAATGGCACGAGCTTCTATATCGGTAACCAAAGATTGCTTGCCGAACATAATATCAGTGTGAGTAATCAACTTGACAAAAAAGCCAAAACACTTCGGGAGGAAGCTAAAACAGTCATCTTTTTTGCCAATCAAGATCAGGCTTTAGCTGTGCTGGCAATTGCCGATAAGATTAAGGAAACATCTAAAAAAGCTATTGAAACCCTTCAGGAAAGAAACATTAACGTGTACATGCTCACCGGTGATAATCAGCAAACAGCCCATGCAGTTGCCGAACAGGTAGGCCTTAAGGAGTTTAAAGCAGAAGTATTGCCTTCCGACAAAGCAGATTTTGTAAAAGGGCTACAAGTCAAAGGAAAAATTGTGGCGATGGTTGGAGATGGCATCAACGACTCACACGCTCTGGCACAAGCCGATGTGAGTATTGCGATGGGCAAAGGTTCTGACATAGCAATGGATGTGGCGAAGATGACGTTGATAACTTCAGACCTGCAGTCCATACCCAAAGCACTTAAGCTATCTAAGAAAACCGTATTGGGTATTCGTCAGAACCTCTTTTGGGCATTCATTTACAACATTATCGGTATCCCGATAGCAGCCGGGCTTTTATACCCGGTAAACGGCTTTTTACTTGATCCGATGATTGCGGGCATGGCGATGGCCTTCAGTTCGGTATCGGTAGTAGCCAATAGTCTGCGGTTGAAAGCAGCAAAAATTTAAGAATCAAATTATAAACTTTAAATAGACTAAATAATGAACACTTTAAAATTCAAAACCAATATCAATTGTGGCGGATGCCTTTCAAAAGTGACTCCCTTCTTGAACGAGGAAAAGAACATAAAAAAATGGGATGTCAACCTTGAAAGTGATGACCGCATACTTACTGTAGAAACTTCTGATCTGACTGAAGAAGAAGTAAAGAAAACGGTACAGAAAGCGGGTTTTAAGGCTGAGGCAGTGTAGTGCAGAATAATTGCAATCAATTTAAAATAAACCTCAGAGGTAGAAAAAATCTCTGAGGTTTTCGTGTTATTTAAAAGTATAAAAAGGCAGTTTTTTGATTTGATCATTTGCAGTTACCTGAGACGCAAGACTTATGAAAAGAGCAATAAAGAGATGGAAATAACGAATAAATCAATTGTTAACTGTCCAAACTGCGGATATCAAAAAGAAGAAGAAATGCCAACTGACGCTTGTCAGTTCTTTTATGAATGTCAAAGCTGCAAAGCAGTACTGAAACCAAAACAAGGAGACTGTTGTGTATTTTGTAGCTATGGTACAGAACAATGTCCACCAATTCAGCAAGACAGGAGTTGTTGCTAAAAAAGTTATGAAGAAAACCACCTTCCATATCAGTAAAATGGACTGCCCCTCAGAGGAGCAAATGATCCGCATGAAGCTGGAGCCTTATAATGAGGTAAAGCAACTTTCATTTGATATACCCAATCGCAGACTGGAAGTATATCACACAGACGAAGTGGACAAGATCCATCAGGCCATTACTGAACTTAAACTCAATGACCGGTTAGAAAGTACGGAAGATGAAGCTGAGTTGCCGTTGGCTGCTGACGACTCCGAACAGCGGAAAATACTTTGGTGGGTACTGGGTATCAATTTCGGATTCTTTGTGGTAGAGATGACTACCGGATGGATATCCCGTTCCATGGGGTTAGTAGCTGACTCACTTGACATGCTGGCAGATTCCATCGTCTATGGCCTGAGCTTATTTGCTGTAGGTGCAGCAATGTCTCGCAAGAAAAAAGTAGCCAAAATCAGTGGTTATTTTCAAATGGTACTGGCGCTATTAGGATTTTCAGAAGTATTGCGCAGGTTTTTCAGAGAAAGCGAAACACCTCTGTTTCAATGGATGATTATCATATCAGTACTGGCCCTCATCGGCAATCTGGTTTCGCTCTGGCTGATCAATAAAGCTAAAAGTGATGAAGCTCACATGCAGGCTAGTGCCATATTCACTTCCAATGACATTATTGTAAATGGCGGAGTGATCCTGGCCGGTGTGTTAGTTTATTTTCTTGATAGCAAATGGCCCGATTTGGCCATTGGGGCAATTGTTTTCACCTTCGTAATGCGAGGGGCTGTAAGGATATTGAAAATAGCTAAATAAATAATTGACCGATAAAAATAGAAGATATGAATGCATGGTTATGGGTAGGAGTTTTAGTAATAGCCGCATGGGCTGCACATTGGGGAGCTGACCAATTGCTTACACCGCTCAAAATGTTGCGGAAACAATGGGGACTCACCGCTTCGGCAGGAGCTGCTTTTTGGCGATTGTAACGGCAAGCCCCGAAGTAGCAGTTAACATCACCAGTGCTGCCCGGGGTGTATCAAATATAGGCTTAGGAAACTTACTGGGTTCTAATATTATCTCCATTCCCCTCATGGTTACGATAGCCTATTTTGCTTCACGCAAACAATTCAAAAACAACCCCATTTCTTGAAAAGCGGTTGCATCTGCTAAACTGAAATCTCTGATAAGTGCTTCCTTGCTTTCTGCTTCAATCTCCTTTATAGAATCATCTTTGAAAACGATTGTAAAATTTGGCATAAACTGATAACATTTTGATTAGACCTAATAAATGTCTTGTTTGATCGCAATGTTTTGAGATTTTAAATAAAGACGAAATTGCGGCAAAATATTTCTCGTTAGAATTAAAAAGACCGAAGCAGAATTTGCTTCGGTCTTTCAAGTTAGCTTTTACTTTCCAGCTAATGTTGTGCGAAATGCATATGTAATTACCTTACTCTACAGTCACAGATTTTGCCAAATTCCTCGGCTGATCTACATTACATCCTCTCATAACTGCGATGTGATAAGAAAGTAATTGAAGAGGAATAGTGGAAACCATTGGCATTAAAGATTCGTGGGTTCCGGGCACTTCAATTGTATGATCTACCATGCCTGGAATCAAGGAATCGCCTTCTGAAACAACTGCAATTACCTTTCCTTTTCTTGCTTTAACCTCCTGTATGTTAGAAACAATTTTATCGTAAGAACTATCTCTAGTTGCAATTACTACAACTGGCATCTCCTCATCAATTAAAGCAATTGGCCCGTGCTTCATTTCTGCAGCAGGGTAGCCTTCTGCATGAATATAAGAAATCTCTTTTAATTTTAAAGCACCTTCCAAAGCAACTGGAAAATTATAACCTCTGCCCAAATACAAGAAATTTCTAGCATCTTTATAAATTTCAGCAATCTTTTTAACCTGTTCGTCAGTTTTTAAAGCTTTCTCTACCTTTTTTGGTATATTTTCTAAATCAACTAAAATTTCTCTATAACGCTGCTCAGCAATAGTTCCTTTTCTTAAAGCTGTCTTTAAAGCAATCATAGTCAACACCGTCAACTGAGCTGTAAAGGCTTTTGTACTGGCAACCCCAATTTCTGGTCCAGCATGTGTATAAACTCCCTCATGAGAAACTCTTGATATGGATGAACCCACTACATTACAAACTCCAAGAACAATAGCTCCTTTTGATTTTGCTAATTCCATAGCAGCTAAGGTATCGGCTGTTTCACCAGACTGAGAAATTGCAAATACAATATCTCCTTCTTTGATAACAGGATTTCTGTATCTAAATTCTGAAGCATACTCTACCTCGACAGGAATTCTACAAAATTCTTCAAAAATGTATTCAGCTACTAACCCAGCATGCCAAGAAGTACCACAAGCAACAATTACAATCCTCTCTGCATTAATTAGAGCAGTGGCATAATCTCTTATTCCGCCCAAAACTAATTTAGCCTCATCAGCAATCAACCTTCCTCTAAAGCAATCTTTAATAGATTTTGGTTGCTCAAAGATCTCTTTTAACATGAAATGCTCAAACCCACCTTTTTCAATAGCTTCTAGTTCCATGTCCACTTTTTGAATGTATGGGGTGGTTTTTACATCTTTAGTATCTCTAATACTGATTTCGCCATCTTTAATTAAAGCAATTTCGTAATCATTTACATAGATCACTTCATTGGTATATTCTACTATAGGCGTTGCGTCAGATGCTAAGAAAAACTCATCCTTACCCACACCAATTACCAAAGGGCTTCCTTTACGAGCAGCAATCAATTGATTAGGATGATTAGTTGACATTATCACAATCGCATAAGCACCAATTACTTTGGTTAAAGCCAATCTAACTGCTTCTTCTAATGTTCCATCATTATTTTTATAGATATCTTCTATAAAATTGATGAATACTTCAGAATCGGTTTCACTTTTGAATGTATAGCCTTTATTCTCTAGATCAGTTTTAAGTGAGGAATAATTTTCAATAATTCCGTTATGAATAATTGCTAAATCTCCACTTTCAGAAAAGTGCGGATGAGCATTTAGATCACTTGGTGCACCATGAGTTGCCCATCTTGTGTGACCAATTCCTATTGTGCTTTTAGTATTTTTATCTTTAAGATGCGCTTCAAGTTCACTAACTTTCCCTTGCTTTTTATAAACCTTAAGACCGTCATTCATAAGTGCAATACCTGCACTGTCATAACCTCTATATTCTAATCTTTTTAATCCTTTAATGATGATCTCAGAAGCATTCTGATGACCTACATATGCTACAATTCCACACATATTGCGATTTATTTAAAAGTAGTGTAATATATTCTTAATTTTATATTCTCTTTGTCAACTAAAAAGTTATCAAAGTTTCCAATATTGATAATTGGATTTTCTGTAAAGGCATCATTGTTTACTCGGATGAATTGACCAGTGAAAACAAAATTATTTCCCTCAGTCCAAAACGAAGGGTCATTGTAAATTTCTTGTAAGAAAAAGCTGATATCCCCTCTAATTTGATTTTTGCTATCATCATAGCTTAAATTTGTTGGTGAGGTACCTGCACTTTGGTTTGCTATTCCTCCATTGGAAGTAAAATTTGACTGGATTGCCCAAAAGTCTCTACCCTGCTTTTTAAATCCTCCAGTTTCTTCAAGAATGTACGGAATAATTGCTTGAGCGGGTCGTACTTGTTCAAAAGGAGTATCCAAAGTGGTGAAATTTTGACTTTCAATAATTATTTCAGCTTTATTAATTTGCATGTAATCTACAGAATCAATAAAAGATAAATAAGGATCCAAATTAATTTTTGGACTGATACCAAGTAAGTTATTGAAGTAAGCTTTACTTGGATCAGTTAAATCGAAAGAATTATTTCCGCTAAACGTACTAGGTATCAGGCTTCCTGGCTGGAAATCCACATGTGTGAAACTTGAACTAGATAAATTAAAGGTCACACTTTGTAGTGTATCCGCAGTGGGTGATTGGTAGATAACCTCAAAATATGAGCTCTGACCCGCTAAACTTAAGGCCTGTAAATTATTTTGACCTGGTTCAACCTCTAATTTGAAGCCTTTTAAGGTACTATAGATTTCTTCTGGTGTTAAATCCTCGTCTCTAACTAAGTCTAATAGATCATTTCCAAAGTTATTTCCAAGAGAGATGTAATCAGGAATGGTATCTTTAGGATTAATAATAGTAGTGCCGTTCACTGCTATCTCTTCCGAAGTGCTCAACTCGTCATTTACAGTATAATAATTAACCTTATTATTTTCTATCGATTTTATACCAGAGGATTTCAAGGTGTCCGCTAATTGGTAGAGTCTAAACTTCTGCGGATTGCCATACTCAGTGCCATAATAGTAATTAAAACCTAAGTGAAGTCTTGTTTCAATAACTTCACTTCCAAATTTAACACTATCTCTATTAACACTATTACTCAAAATAGCGCCAAAATAGGCTTGTGCAGAGAAATTTCCTATTTCTGGGTTGTTTTGATGTCCTACAAAAACTTGTCCTCTGGCTCCCTCCAGTATTGATACATTTGTGCTGACCAATAGCGTATCATAGGCAGCATGGTTTATTTCCAAGGGGATTTCAACATACCGGATTTCAGCATTGTTTCCCCCAGGGACTAAGTCGCTTTCTACTTCTATTGGCTCTTCACAAGAGGCGAAAAAAAAGGCCAGCAGGAGAGCTGGCCCTGTAATTATTGAGGTGGCGGTATTAGCCTGCCAATTCTGTATATAGGTTGAAATAGGATTCTTCAAAATCTTCTCCTTTTTCAATGGTGTCAACTTTCTTTTCTTTGTCGAATGTTGAAAATAATTCATCAAGGTTTCCTTTAAACTCATCACCTGCTTTAATAACTGCGTCTGCATATTCTGCACCGATTTTTATGAACCCTTCATAATCGGCTGATTCTAGATTGGACAGCATGCTATCATCGATATCAAGCATTTTTACCTTGTCCACTAAATCTGTCCCAAATTTATGAGAGAATTCTGTATTATACACAGTAAATACAGATTTTGCATCTTTAAATATTGGATCGTTTTTATAAGTGGTTTTTAAATACATTGGAATCAAACTGGTCATCCAGTCATTGCAATGTACTACATCAGGTGCCCAGCCTAGTTTCTTAACTGTTTCCAACGCTCCCTTGCAGAAAAATATTGCTCTTTCATCATTGTCAGGATAAAAATTGTTCTCCTTATCATGAAATACAAATTTACGCTGGAAGTAATCTTCATTGTCAATAAAATACACCTGAAGTTTAGCGTTTGGAATAGAAGCTACCTTAATAATTAAAGGTTTTTCTTCTTCTCCTACAGAGATATTGATTCCCGAAAGACGGACTACCTCATGTAATCTGTTCTTCCGCTCGTTAATTAGTCCGAAGCGGGGTACTAAAATACGAATCTCCATTCCTCTTTCCTGCATGGCTTGAGGGAGCTTTCGTACAAATTCTGCTACTTCTGATGTTTTTAAAAATGGATTGATTTCATTGGCTACGTAAAGAATTCGAAGCTTTGACATATGCTTATTGGATTTGATTAATTCATAAACGAAGCACAAAAATACAAAAAAATACTCACTTTCCATTATTTTTTTGATTAATAAGCTAGATTTGTTCCAAAACTTTCTAATTTAGCGCATTTTTTATGATATCAACTGGCTCAATCGCTGAAATACAAGCTCTTATCTCTCAATTTAAATCTGCGGGAAAAAAAATTGGTTTCGTTCCTACGATGGGCGCTTTGCACCAAGGACATCTGAGTTTAGTTGCTACTGCCAAAGAAACTGTGGATATCGTTGTCTGCAGTATTTATGTTAACCCTACTCAGTTTAATAACCAAGATGATCTCAAGCAGTATCCTCGAAATATTGATGCGGATAAAAATTTACTAGCTGAAAATGGCTGCGACCTTCTTTTCTTACCTTCTGATGAAGTGATGTATGCGGGGAGAAATACTATTAAATTTGAATTTGGGGATTTGGATAGAGTAATGGAAGGTAAATTTCGCCCAGGACATTTTAGTGGGGTGGCTTTAATTGTATCGAAATTTTTTAATATAGTTCTTCCTAATTGTGCTTTTTTTGGTCAGAAGGATTTGCAGCAGTTGACTATTATCAAAAAGCTAGTAGAGGAATTATTTTTTAACTTAGAAATAATTTCCGTCCCTATCAAAAGGGAGCATCATGGCTTGGCAATGTCGTCAAGGAACGAGCGCTTAAGTAAAGAAGAGCGGGAGGAAGCAAAAATATTCTACAAAGCATTATCAGAGGCAAAAGCAATATTAAAGGAAGGCCAATCAGCGGTAGCAGCAAAGGAAAAAGTAAATTCGCTCCTCAGCAATCATAAAGCGCAGTTAGAATATTTTGAAATTGTAAGCGACAAGGATTTACTTCCAAAAACAGAGAACTACTTGGCACCAGATACCGTTCTGTGCATTGCAGGGTTTATGGGAAATGTGAGATTAATAGATAATATGTACTTAAATGAAAACTAGTATTCGATTTTATAAATAATTATGATTTGAAGCTGAATTTCCAATAGGTATAATATTATCTTATGTAATTGCCTTATAGGCTCTATTTAATTTCATAACTTTGCACCCCAATTTGAAGAGTATAGTATGTTAATTGAAGTTTGTAAATCAAAAATTCACAGAGTAAAGGTTACTCAGGCAGAATTACATTATGTTGGAAGCATCACCATCGATGAAGATCTGATGGAAGCCTCTAATCTTATAGAAAACGAAAAAGTCCAGATTGTGAACATCAATAATGGTGAGCGATTGGAGACTTATGTCATTAAGGGAGAGCGAGGCTCTGGCATGGTATGCTTAAATGGTCCTGCTGCAAGAAAAGTGCAAGTAGGTGATATCATCATCATCATTGGATATGCACATATGGATTTTGAAGAGGCAAAATCATTCAAGCCTTCTTTAATATTTCCTGATGCCAATAATAAACTTCCCTGATAATTGAGAAAAGGACTTCAATCATTTCTTAAATACACTTTTTCCTTAGCAATAGCGGTCTTTCTGTTTTGGTATCTCTATAAAGATATTGATTTCAATGATATGGTGGCAAGGTTCAGAGAAGCAAATCTGAATTGGATATATCTTTCGATAGCCTTGGCTATGGTCAGCCATCTATTAAGAGCTTGGCGCTGGAATATGTTGTTGGAGCCGATGGGTTATAACTTAAAGACATCAAGGACTTTTTTGGCTGTGATGGTGGGATATTTAGCCAATTTTGTGGTGCCCAGAATGGGAGAGGTTTCTAGATGTGGTATTTTAAAGAAAACGGATGATGTTTCTGTTAGTAGGGCATTTGGTAGTGTGGTAACTGAGCGAGTTTTCGATATGCTTTGTTTGCTTGCAATCATTGCATTTACGCTAGTGATTGAATTTCGAAGATTAAATGACTTTTTCTTAGATCTCTTTTTGGATAAAGCTACTGGTTTGGAGGAAAACTTTCTTACTTTAACCGCAATTGGGATCACATTTTTAGTTGGTGCTATTGTAATTTTCTTTCTGCTGAAAAGAAATCAAGCTTTTTTAAGAAAAAATAAGTATTACAATAAATTAACTGCTTTTCTGCGGCAGTTAGTAGAAGGTATCACCTCCGTAAGAAAATTAAAAAGTCCATTACTGTTTTGGACGGCCACATTAGGAATATGGGTTTGCTATTTCTTTATGACCTATGTGGTGTTTTTTAGCATGGAATCAACTGCTAATCTTGGGTATTCAGCCGGCTTTATTTTGTTAGTTTTAGGAGGGATTGGAATGGCGGCACCAGTTCAAGGTGGGATAGGAGCCTTCCATTATTTGGTTGGAGCAGGCTTATTATTATATGGTGTTCCAGAAAAAGAAGGGATTATTTTTGCTTTTGTCCTTCATACTACCAATTCAATAGCAATTATTGCAGTAGGGTCACTATCTTTATTCTTAAGTATGATCATACCTAAAAGAAAATCAAATCAAGCTTATGCCAACAGCTGATAAAATATATTCGTTAGAAGCTCTGATAAAAAAAAGACAAGACTGGAAAGACCAGAAAGTGGTGTTTACTAATGGTTGTTTTGATATTTTGCATTTAGGGCATGTTGATTATTTAGAAAAGGCAGGTACTAAAGGAGATAAATTGATAGTAGCCTTAAATACTGATGCTTCAGTTAGCAAACTAAAAGGGCCAACAAGACCTGTCAATAATCAAGAAGCAAGAGCCAGAATAATTGCCGCTTTATCATTTGTAGATGCCGTTGTGTTTTTTTCAGAGCAGACCCCAATATCTTTGATTAAACAACTTATACCCGATGTTTTAGTCAAAGGTAGTGACTACAAAATCAGCAACATTGTTGGAGCAGATGTCGTTATGGGAAACGGTGGAAAAGTAGAGACTATTGAGTTGGTAGAGGGCTATTCCACTACCAATATTATTAATAAAATAAACCAATAATAGAATGTTTTTGATTGTAATTATTATCGGATTCGCCATCATTAGTTATGCTGTGCAATCCAAGTTGAAGAGTAAATTTAAAAAGTACTCTAAAATCACTTTAAGCTCTGGTATTTCAGGTAGAGAGGCTGCTGAAAAAATGCTGAAAGATAATGGTATTTATGATGTGAAAGTAATGTCCGTTGAAGGGCAATTAACAGACCATTATAATCCAGCAAATAAAACAGTAAATTTAAGTTCAGATGTTTACAATAACCGCTCTGCAGCAGCAGTTGCAGTTGCTGCACACGAAGTAGGTCATGCTGTTCAACATGCAAAAGCTTATTCATTCTTAGAATTGCGTTCTGCATTGGTGCCACTGCAGAATGTAAGTGCTAAAATCATTAACTTTGTTTTTATGGCAATGCTTTTCGGAGCTTTTGCTTTACCGCAATTAATCAATCCTCAATTAGCTTTGATGGTGATAATCGGGTGCTATACTGTATTTACATTATTTGCATTTATCACTTTACCAGTAGAATATGATGCCAGCAAAAGAGGACTAGCTTGGATGACCACCTCTGGTGTTACGACTCCACAAGAGCATGATATGGCCAAAGATTCTTTAAAATGGGCGGCAAGAACTTATTTAGTTGCAGCAATTGCTTCACTAGTTACATTGCTTTACTATGTGATGATGTTCCTAGGCAGTCGGGATTAAATGGATTTTTCCTATATTTGCAAAACTTTTGCAGGAACATTCTGTTTTTGCACCGATACGACTAAAAAATAAATAATAGATGGATTTTCAACTGACAGAAGAGCAGTTAGCCGTACAAGCTGCTGCAAGAGATTTTGCACAAAATGACTTATTACCTGGAGTAATCGAGAGAGATACTCACGAAAAATTCCCAGCTGAACAGATTAAGAAAATGGGAGAACTAGGATTCATGGGAATGATGGTGGATCCCAAATATAATGGTGGCGGAATGGACACTGTTTCTTATGTATTGGCAATGGAGGAAATCTCCAAAGTAGACAGTTCTGCTTCTGTAGCCATGTCTGTTAACAATTCATTGGTTTGCTGGGGACTAGAAAAGTACGGAACTGAAGAGCAAAAAGAAAAATACCTGAAGCGATTAGCGACTGGTGAAATTCTAGGGGCTTTCTGTCTTTCTGAGCCAGAAGCAGGCTCTGATGCTACTTCTCAAAGAACAACCGCAGAAGACAAAGGAGATTATTATTTAGTAAACGGAACTAAAAACTGGATTACTAACGGAAACAGTGCTTCTGTTTATTTGGTAATTGCTCAGACTGATAAAGAAAAAGGTCATAAAGGCATCAATGCTTTAATAGTTGAAAGAGAAACGGAAGGCTTTGTAGTAGGGAAGAAAGAAGAGAAATTAGGAATAAGAGGTTCTGATACGCATTCTTTGATGTTCCAAGACATGAAAGTTCCAAAAGAGAATAGAATTGGTGAAGATGGCTTTGGATTTAACTTTGCAATGTCGACTTTAAACGGTGGTAGAATTGGTATTGCTGCTCAAGCATTGGGTATTGCATCTGGTGCCTATGAATTGGCTTTAAAATATTCGAAAGAAAGAAAAGCTTTTGGCAAAGAAATCAGCCAGCATCAAGCCATCGCTTTCAAATTAGCAGATATGGCAACTCAAATTGAAACGGCTCGCTTACTTTGCTTGAAAGCAGCATGGTTGAAAGACCAAAAGCAAGATTTCTCCCAAGCTAGTGCAATGGCGAAATTATATGCATCTCAAGTTGCAATGGATACTACTGTAGAAGCAGTGCAAGTTCATGGTGGATATGGTTTCGTTAAAGAATATCATGTTGAGCGATTAATGAGAGATGCTAAAATTACTCAAATCTACGAGGGTACATCGGAAATCCAGAAGATTGTTATCTCAAGAAATATACTGAAGTAAGCCATATTGTTTTTAAGATCTAGAGGTTTCACATAGTGTTAATCTTAAAATAATTCAATAAAAACCTCGTTATTACGCACAACCTTACATACAAATATAGGTTGTGCGTTTTTTATTTGTTTTGATATAAAGCTATTATTCATTAGATTTATACAATTATTCAAAACAATACTTTTACTTTTTATAGTTAATCCATTCATAAAACAAGAAAATGGAAGATTACAACAAAATCATTGAGTCTTTGGGCGTTAAATTCGTCAAAGCAAAAAATATCAAAATCCAAAAGCCTGTAACAGTAAATAATCTCTATGAAGTAGAGAACAAAGTAATTTGGGTAAATAAAGGAGAAGTACTATTGGGAGAAGAAAAACTATTAGCGAAGGAAGGTGATTTCGCTTTTATTCCTGGTGGAAAAGTACATCAAATTACTTACGGAAGAGGTAGCCAAATTGAAACTATCACAAATGATAAATTCATTACTGGAAAATCGGAATATTTTAATTCTATTAGCCATGATGAATTATTGGTTGAAGGTGGTGACAGTTTTAGTTATATTTCTTTTGAAGCTAAAGTATTTGATTCGGTAAACTTTTTTGCCTCTCTTGATATTCCTCCATTTATTTTCAGTAATGATACCATCAAATCTTTACACGATAAGGTGTTTGATGAATTGAAAAGTGACGAGCCTGGCTCGGATCGTATGGTAAAGGTTTTAACGGAATACTTATTAGTAGAATTATTTAGACATATTGTTCGCAATAAATTATTTGTGGAGCAATTGGCTACTAATAGTACCTATTTCAAAGATCCACGCTTAATTGATATATTCAATTATATTAATGAACACTTAGGAGGTGATTTATCAAATAAGAAGCTTGCTGAGGTAGCAAATGTTTCCGAAGATTATGTAGGGCAATATTTTAAAATGTTGACAGGTATCAATCCTCAGGATTATATCGAATATCAACGAATGGAAGAAGCCGTTACACTGCTGAGAACTTCTAAAAAGAGTATCAGAGATATTGGTCATGAAGTTGGATATAAAGATACTGCATACTTCTGCCGAAGATTTAAAATGATGTTCGGTATTCCTGCTGGGAAGATGAGAAGAAGGGAATCTTTAATGAATGTTTAATAGGGCTCTTTAGTCAAGTTTATCCCGGCAGCTTCCTGTCGGGATAAATATCCCAAGTTTAATGATCAAGTTTTAAATACTACTTATTGCATCCTCTGCAACTGTTGATTCAGCAAGATTTTTGCCTCAGTCATTTCTATCAATAATTGAGAGTTTTGCTCTATGGCATTACCCACCACTACAACATCAGCACCTGACTTCCAGGCGTTTTTTGCTTTAGCAACTGAATTTATACCACCACCGATAATTAAGGGAATATCAATAGCTCTTTTCACAGAGGCGATCATCTTCTCGCTAATCATTTTATCTGCACCACTGCCAGCATCCATGTAGATAAGTTGAAGTCCTAATAGTTCACCAGCTATTGCAGTACTTACAGCAATGTCACTTTTATCGTGAGGAATGGGGTTGGTATTACTCATGTAGGAAACTGATGTTTTATTACCACCGTCAATTAACATATAGCCCGTTGGCCAAACTTCCATTTTGCTTCTTTTTAATATGGGAGCAGAAAGAACATGTTGCCCTATAAGTAAGTCAGGATTTCGACCTGAAATTAAAGAAAGGTACAGGATAGCATCAGATTGCAAATCTATATATTGATTATTACCAGGAAATAGAATGATGGGAATATCTGTGGCAGATTTGATATCGGAAATGCAGCTGCTTAGAAAATCTGAAACGATGAGACTTCCCCCCACAAAAAAGAAGTCTACTTCATTTTCAATAGCCACATTGATCAAGCGTTGCAGTGAAGCTCTGTCATGAACCTTGTCGGGGTCAATAAGCAAAGCAAAAAATTTCTGTCCGTTTGCTTTGCCCTCAATTAGATGATTAAGCTTCTTCTTCTCTGTCATTTGACTTGTGATTTTCTAATTGACTTAAAAACTCTAATATTTTTTCTCTGGCTATGGCAACTAAAATCCCGCCTACTTCAGCTTTGAGAGCATCCATAATTCCACCACCGCTGCTTTCTTCTCTTCTTATAATAATTCGGGGTGAGTCATCA
Source organism: Marivirga tractuosa DSM 4126 (assembly GCF_000183425.1). Taxonomy (NCBI): domain Bacteria; kingdom Pseudomonadati; phylum Bacteroidota; class Cytophagia; order Cytophagales; family Marivirgaceae; genus Marivirga; species Marivirga tractuosa. The sequence goes on along the minus strand of NC_014759.1, from coordinate 2,430,728 downwards.
TATTCATTTTCATCTTCATTCACTTCCTTATAAACCTGTGATTTCTTGTTCTTTTTGCTTCCTCCTGTGATAAGCTTAACAGCCTGATAAGCCAAAAACACTCCTCCAGCAATCATCAAAGCATTTTTACCAAACTTTTCAGCTTTACCAGAGTATTCTTTTAGTTGTTCCGATAGGTCTTGTTCGTATTTTTTGCTTCTTTCCAATAGCTTTTCCTGATTACTCATGCTTTTCGAATTTAAAAATTAAAATTACTCTTCTTTGGTTGGTTTGCTTATAGAATCACTAAATACTTTCTTAAGAAACTTACTGTCCTTTAGTATAAAAAAAGAAACCGTCAATAATAGGTAAATTAAGGCGACAATGCCAAATCCATAAACATAACTTGCCATAATTTCTGTTAGATAAAATGCCAAGGTCAAACTGCCAAACAAAATGAGAAGAGTTAAGGAGGCAAATACTAAAAGTAGTGGCAGAAGCTTAGCTAATTTTTCAGCTATTTTTTCTTCAATCTCCTCTCTAATCATTGCTATGCGTACTTCAAGCAATTTTTGTAATGATTCTATTATTTTATCTAGTCCCAAAAGTCCTAACAGTTTACTTTTTTTCACAACTTTACCTATTAATTGATTCCTAAGTTATATAAATTTCAGTTCATGTTAAATTTACACGGTAAAATAATTATAAAGATTAATGCAGCTTATAGCAGATAGTGGTTCGAGTAAAACAGATTGGCGCCTTATTAAGGAAGATGATACCATTGAGCAGCTGAAAACAAGTGGGATAAACCCATACTTGATTTCAGAAAATGAGCTTTTTGAGAGCTTAGAGGCTGATTTTAAAAATATCGCTTTTCGAGAGATAAAAGAAATTAGTTTTTATGGAGCGGGATGCGGTCAACATAAAAATAGAGAAAAAATAAAATCTGTTTTTAATGAGTTTTTCAATTGCGATCAAATCTTTGTAGATGACGACATGCTAGCTGCAGCAAGGGCAAGCTGTGGTAGTGAAGAAGGAATTGTATGTATTTTAGGAACTGGAGCAAACGCATGCCATTATGATGGGAAGAATATTTCAGAAAGAATGATTTCTTTAGGATACGCTTTAGGCGATGAGGGGAGCGGGGCTTATATTGGCAAATTAACTGTAAAATCATTTTTGGAAAATGAAATTCCGAGCAAACTTGCGGAAAAGTTTAGCAATGATTTTCCTGAGATCAATTTGGAAACTGCTTTAGAACATATTTATCAGAAGCCATATCCAAACCGGTTTTTTGCTCAATTTTTTCAATTTGCATTATTGCATCAGAAGGAGAGGTTCTTTTTTGAGCTCATTTCAAAAGCATTTCAATTATTTCTGGAAAAATCCGTTTTGAAATTTAGCAGTCACCAGAACTTGCCTATTCATTTTGTAGGAGGAGTGGCCTTTAATGCCAATACCATCATGCGAATGGTGTTGACAAAAAATAATTTAACAGCAGGAAATTTTATGGAAAGCCCCATAGCAGGTTTGACACTTTATCATAAAAATAAACATTCATGAGTATAACAGAGTCAGAATCGAATTTCAATAACTTAGAAAATCTTTCTATTAGCGAATTGCTTAAAGGAATCAATCAAGAAGATCAGACCGTAGCTGACTCCGTTCAAAAAGCACTGCCTCAAACCGAGAAAGCTTTGGAGCAAATAGTAGAAAAGATGCAATTGGGCGGCAGACTTTTTTATATAGGAGCAGGCACTAGTGGGAGGCTGGGGATTTTAGATGCATCTGAATGTCCGCCTACTTTTGGAGTTGGTTATGACAAGGTTATTGGTCTCATAGCAGGAGGAGATAGTGCCATACGAAAAGCTGTTGAATTTGCAGAAGACGACAGATCTCAGGCATGGAAAGATTTGCAAGAATATAATATCTCTAGGAAAGATTTTTTAATTGGAATTGCCGCATCTGGAAGAACACCTTATGTAATTGGCGGTTTGAAAATGGCGCAGGAAAAAGGAATTAAAACGGCTTGTATTACCTGCAATCCAAATTCTGAAGTGGTGGAAGTGTCGGATTATCCGATTGAAGTTCCCGTTGGCCCTGAGTTTGTGACGGGAAGCACCAGAATGAAAGCGGGTACAGCACAAAAAATGGTATTAAATATGATTTCTACAACTGCCATGATCCAACTGGGACATGTGAAAGGCAATAGAATGGTGGATATGCAACTGAGCAATGATAAGTTAGTGGATCGAGGCACAAAAATGATTATGCATGAACTTGAAATTGGATATGAAGAAGCCAAGAAACTATTGCTAGAACATGGCTCAGTAAGGAAGGCTGTTGAGAGAAGAAAAGAATCAAAGCTTTGAAATTGGAGGTGAAAACACCTCCAAGAGGGGTTCGTTAAATGAATATTTCAACTCACCACTGTCCCCCGTTTTGGTGTTTTCACCAAAACTTTAACGACATTGGTGTGCCACACAACCACGGATTCTACCCAAGTCGGTGGCACACCGACCAGAAACTAAAATCTATAATTTACCAAAACTTGTAAAACCTCTCTAATTTTGCTTCCAAATAAAAAACAAATCACGATTTTCTAAAACTTTTTTGTCCCAAAAACCATTCTTAAACTCATTACTTAAAACCTATAAATTAGTACTGCAAAATGCACCACATCGAGCCCTACTACAACTGGCTAAAATATTATGATTCATCATCCGATGAACTGTCTCCTTTCCACGGAAAAGAATATAATTATGAGCTATACACTGATACTATTTATGGCTATTATATAGATCCGGCTTGGGATGCAATTGGTTCGGAAACGCTTTATATCAAAATTCTTTATGCCAATTATGATGATGGAATTGCAGTAATTGAACTGATCGGTGAATGGAATGATACTTTGCATAATGACATCATGCATTTGAAAAGGAATATTATTGAGCATATGATATTGCAGGGCATCAATAAATTTGTTTTGATAGGCGAAAATATATTGAATTTCCACGGTTCTGATGATGAATATTATGCCGAATGGTTCGATGAAGTAGAAGACGGATGGATAGTGGGTGTGAATTTCCGAGATTTTGTTTTAGAAGAATGGGCTCAGTTCAATGTAGATAATTATATCAATTGCGGAGGACAGTTTGAGCATTTAAATTGGCGAACCTTGAAGCCGCAAGTTTTCTGTGAAAGGGTGGAAGAGCATGTGATGAAAAGATTGGATTTCTAATTATAATCAACCCTTATTATTTTTAACAATTGTGAACATTCGAGTATCTCTATGAATTTCACAGGGACCACAAAGTAACAGCTTAAGGCTGTCATTAATAAATTATGTTCTTTGTGAAACTTAGTGAAAAACTTTGTGTATCTCCGTGGTTGAAGTAATAGTAGCCTTTGGCTACCTTTATATTTGTTTTGGTTGAAAATTACACGCAGTAAGGGAGGCTCCTAACTATACGGAATTGAACCCTACTCAGGGATAATCATCGCCATTTTATGAACTAGATAATACTTTCCTGATTTTACTTCTTTACATCTAACTCTCGTTCTGCGGGTTTCTTGCTTTTCGAATAGCCTGTTTTCAAGCATGAATTTTTGTCCATGTGCTAATTCCAATAAACTAACCTCATCAGGATTTATTGGGTCATAAGCTTTTAAAGCTTTTGCTAACCTTATATCCGACAGAGAAGCAGCTTTCGGATTTATCATATAAAGATTTAATGCTCGTAAAATTCCTTCTGGGAAAATATCCGGTGTTTGAAATGGTAACATTAATGCTTTAAAGGCATCTTTCCATTCTTTACCGTGAGGGGAGACTCTGCCATTATGTTTTTCATAAACCCAATGATGCGCTACTTCGTGCACAAAGGTGATCAGAAAAGAATAAGGATTTAGATTTTCATTTACCGTAATTACTGCCCAATCTTCGCTAGGTTTTTTTCTGAAATCTCCAAGTTTGCTATTTCTGGCTTTGGCAATTACAAAGCGAAAAGGTTTCTTCTTCCACAAACCAAAAGCTAAACCAACAGAATTTTCAGGAACGAAGCGACTTATTCTATGGTGGATTTGTTTTTCGTAGTGCGTCATAAAGTGCTCAAAATTAAGTAGAAAATCTTGTAAAATTTGCTTTTAATACACTTAATCCATGATTTTAAATTCATACAGATGAATTTTTCTCTTCTCATTTCTTTTGTAAATTCCATTTTAAGCTGTAATTTCAAAGCCCTTTAAAGCTTAACTAAATATTAACAGGGCTAAGGCTTGTAGAATCGCCAACTTTTTATAATATCATACTCTTAAAACCATTTTAACTATGATTCAAATTATTCCATCCATCGCCATCAGAGACGGTAAAATTATTAGAGTTGAGGGCGCAGATATTGCTGGTGCTAAAGTGTATGATGATTCGCCAATAGATGTGGCTAGAAAGCTGGAAGATAGTGGTATCAAAGTCGTTCATATAGTAGATTTGGATGGCGCACATAGAGGTTCGCCAGTGAATTATCACATTTTGGAAGCCATTCATGGATACACCGATTTGGAGCTTGATTTCACAGGAGGGATTAATACGGATGGTGATATTAGCAAAGCATACGAATACGGTGCTGACTATATTACAGCAGCCAGTATTGCGGTAGAAAGAAAAGAGCTTTTTGCATCTTGGATTGTGTCTTATGGAAGGGAGAAAATCACTTTGGGAGCTGATGCCCTGAATGGTAAGATTGCCTATAAAGGATGGATGCAAAACACTGATATTGATATTATTGAGCATATCCGTTATTTCTATGATAGAGGCTTAAAATATGTAAAAACTACTGACATCAGCAAAGAAGGTTCTTTGTCAGGTCCAGCATTTGATTTATATCAAAGCATTTTGGATGAATTTCCTGATATATGCGTTTTAGCCAGTGGGGGAGTACGTAATGTGGATGACATTCGTAAGCTAAATGATATGGGTGTTTTTGCCGTAATATTTGGAAAAGCTTATTATGAAGGAAACATCAAAATTGCTGATTTAAAGGAGTTTTTGGTTTAGAATTTACGGAAGTAAATTAGCCTATCTAATTGATTGGAGGGGTATTGTATGCTGCCAAGCGCATTCAATTTAATGTAAAATACAGGCTTGTAATTTAAAATTGGATTTTGTCCATTTCCTTTTAGTCATCAGGGGGGATTTGATTAAGCTGTTACCGTCAATAAAAACACTAATAAATGAAAAGAATTGTAGTCGCTCTAGTTTTACTTTTGTTCGCTGGTAACCTATACAGCCAAAAACCTGCATATTTAATATATAATTCCAAAGGCAAAAAAGTCACTTACAAAAAGATGATTAAGGAACTTGAGGATAAGGATATTGTGCTATTCGGTGAATTACATAATAACCCAATAGCTCACTGGTTGCAATACGAACTTACTCATGATTTGAATGCAAGCCGGAAATTAATTCTTGGTGCTGAGATGCTAGAAGCAGACAATCAAGTGTTACTGAATCAATATCTTAAAGACTCAATTAATTACCAAGCACTAGATTCGCTTGCCCGACTATGGCCTAATTATAAAACGGATTATGCTCCACTAGTTGATTATGCAAAAGATAATCAATTGCCATTTATAGCAACGAATATTCCAAGAAGATATGCTAACAAGGTCTATAAAGGAGGCTTTGAGGTGCTTGACTCCCTCTCAAATCAGGAGAAGGAATGGATAGCTCCTTTACCTATACCCTTTGACAGTGAGCTTAAAACATATAAAAATATACTGGAAATGATGGGCGATCATGGTACTCCAGAATTAGTAAAAGCACAAGCCACAAAGGATGCAACAATGGCACATTTTATTTTAAAGAATTATCAGAAAGAACATTTATTTATACATTATAATGGAGCGTACCACTCAGACAATTATGAAGGGATTTTATGGTATTTAAAAAGAAAAGAACCTAACTTAAAATATGGTACCATCACCACGGTTTCCCAAGAAAACGTGAATAAGTTGCTGAACGAGAATAAAAATATTGCTGATTTTATTATTTGCGTAGATAATAATATGACCACCACTTATTGATCATTTTATTTCTTAAGTGTGCTGGATCGATAAAAGAGGAGTGGCCTGTCATTTTGATGTAATACTCCAAAAGGTCTATGTTTAAAATTAAATTTAGGTAATTCCTTCTAAGTTTATCAGGCATTTATCAAGTATTTTTCAGCTTTTAGACCATACTAAGTCTTAAGCCTTAAAAATCGCTAATTTGTAAAAATACCTTAGTTTTGCCTTTTAAATAGTATACCGCTTATGGCTTCAGGATTTTTTGCCCTTTTTGATGATATCGCCACACTTATGGATGATGTGGCAGCAATGAGTAAAAGCACTACCCAACAAACTGCGGGACTACTGGCTGATGATCTGGCTGTTAATGCAGAAAAGGCTTCTGGATTTGTGGCGGCTAGAGAATTGCCAGTATTATGGGAAATAACAAAAGGCTCATTTCTTAACAAATTGATTATACTGCCCATCGCTTTTCTGTTAAGCGCATATTTACCTGTAGTCATTACGCCCATACTTTTAATTGGTGGTGCTTACTTATCCTTTGAGGGTGTAGAAAAGATTTATGCTTATTTTTTTCATAAAAAAGAGAAAAAGCATCAAAATTTGGAAGCTAAAATGAGCAAGGAAGAAATCTTAGCTTTTGAAAAGAAAAAGATCAAATCTGCTATTTTGGTAGATTTTATCCTTTCCACTGAAATTGTCATGATTGCTTTAGGAAATGTGAAGGATGAGGAGCTTTTGATGCAGATTATTGTGGTGACTATTGTGGCGATCTTAGCTACTGTTGGGGTTTATGGATTGGTTGGCCTGCTGGTACGAATGGATGACTTAGGTCTTGGCCTAATTGCCCGAAGCGATGATAAAACAGACTTCATGGCTAAAATGGGTCGAGCTCTGGTCAAAAGCTTACCCAAAATAATAAGAGGCTTAACAGTTTTGGGTACCATTGCCATGCTGTTGGTTGGTGGAGGGCTTTTCCTTCATAACATAGCGTATTTACATGAACTTCTTCATGCATTGCCTTCCATGTTGGCGGAACTGATTGTAGGGTTATTAGTGGGTGTTATTGCCTTATTGCTCTACGAATTATATAAGCTGGTGAAAGGAGCTTTGAAATAGAAAGTGCTGGCTTTAGTTGATTATTTTTAAAATTATTACTGTAGTCAAAGTACTCTTATGAACTTTTAGCTCCTCTACTCCCTCACTTTCTAATACCGAAAAACTAGCACAGTAGGTCACAATTTCTAGAGCTATGGATGGCATTCTACATGTGAAGAGCAATAAAGATGGATCATTTGCGGTTTTGCCTATCTGAGCTCTGAAAATCATTTTGTGAAATTTTAACTAACTTAATGATGAAATATAGATGTGTAGATACATTTAGTTTAAGATTTAGAAGGATGAAGAAATTTGAAGTAAATCTATTTTTGATAGTCATCGTCATGGTGCTTTTCTTCTCATGCAAAACTGAAAAGGATAATCCCGTAGCAGAATGTGAGAATGAGGAGTTTTTCTGTGAGTTCGACTCCAGGAATTTTGAAATGGGTTTTAGCACTTGGCCCTACGCCTCTACTATAGCATCTGTTGAAAACACTTATGACTTCATTGGAGAAAATGGTGATATCTATTCAGAACATATTGATTCCAATATCCCTTGGAATGCATGGATCAATGATTTGTCCTTACCTGCTGAGTTTACAAATGATATAGCGTCTAGAGCTTCCAAGAAATTAACTAATACCAAACTCACCGTATCGGTAAGTTTGTTGAACAGTTCGAGAAGTGACTTGGCATTTGATTATGACGGGAGCATACCGAATTATACGGCCTTAAATGATAAGGAAATTGAAGATGCTTATTTTCAGCACTTACAATATATAGCTGAGCAATTAAATCCTGATTATCTGTTGTTAGCTATAGAGGTGAACGAATTATTGAAAAATGCCCCTGAAAAATGGGAGGCCTATAAAATACTAATGGCTAAAATTAGACCGAGAATTCAAGAGGAGTTTCCCACCCTGCAAATTTCAGAGTCAATTACTTTGCACAATTTTTACCAGCCAGATGTTCCTAATCCGGATGGTTTTATTGAAGAAATAGCTAATTATGCTAACACTATGGATTTAGTAACGATTAGTTTTTATCCGTTTTTTAAAGGCTTAAAGTCAGAGCAAGACTTTAAGAGAGCATTTGACTTTTTGCACGAAAAAATCAAAAAGCCCATTGCAATAGCAGAAACAAGCCATTTGGCAGAAGATTTATCAGTTGAATCATTGAATCTGTTTATTGCAGGCAATGAATCCGAACAAAATGATTATCTGAAGACATTATTTACGCAGGCGCAAATCCACGATTACGAATATATCATTTGGTGGGCTCACAGAGATTTTGATGCGCTTTGGGAAACATTTCCCGAGGAAGTTAAAGATCTTGGGCGGATATGGAGAGATACTGGATTGTTAGATGAAGATGGAAGAGGAAGGCGCTCATATGAAACCTGGGAATCAGTCTTGAATCCCTTGTAGGAAATGGTGATATTAGCATTTTATGATAGCATTAATAAATCAAATTTGATGGGAAAAAATGAGCCAAGTATTACATAAATATCTATCAAAATTCAATGTTTTGAGTCAGGAAGAGCTAGACTATTCCATTTCACTATTTGAACTGGATAGACTCAAAAAGGGGGATTTTTTTGTTGCAGAGCAATCAATATGCAATCAAATCGGCTTTGTTATAAAAGGAGCAGTACGAAATTTTGCTATTCAACCCGATGGCGAGGAAAATACGACTTGCTTTAAATTTGAGGATCAGTTTATCACTTCTTATGAAAGCTTTAGCCAGAAAAAGCCTTCAAAAATAAGTATTCAAGCTATAGAGGATTGTGAATTACAAGTAATCAATTACAAGCAGTTTCATCAGTTATTGAAAAAAAATCCCGCTTGGCAATCCATTTTAGCATGGGTTATGGAACAAGAATACCTTGAAAAAGAGCAACATCTTAGAACCCTCAATAATAAATCAGCCAAAGAAAAATATCTTCATACCTTAACGCACTCACCTGAAATCATCAAAAGAGTACAAATTGGCTATATTGCTTCTTATTTAGGTGTCACGCATAGAACGTTAAGCAGAGTCAGGAAAGATACTATCTATACAACATCATAGGACAAATGTCCTTTTTGTATCCTAAATGCTGCGGTAGATTTGCATAAAAAGAGAAAAAAATGCAGAAAATCGCAAAGGATGTTTTTCACATTCCATTAATGCCAAGAAACAGTATAAATTGTTACATAATTGAGGGCGTTTTAGTTGACTCAGGTATCCGAACTTCATATAATAAAATTCAAAAAAGCATAAAAGAAGTCTCCATTCATAGTCATGCCTTAACGCATGCCCACCCAGATCATCAAGGGTGTAGTGATCTGATTTGCAAAAAGCATTGGGTGCCATTATTGTGTCATGAAAAGGAAGTTGTCAGAACAGAAACCGGTTTAGTTACCAGTGAATATCCATCGAATAAAAGTATTATTGCTCGATTTCAACAAAGATATTGGGCAGGATCCGGTCATATAGTAACTAAAACATTGAAAAATGGGGACTCCGTTGAAGGCTTTAAAGTAATTGAAACACCAGGCCATTCCTCTGGACACATTTCTTTTTTTAGAGAAAGGGATGGGGTGTTGATATTAGGAGATGTAGCAACAAATATGAACTTATTGACTACTATTTCAGGATTGTATCTTCCACCAGCCATATTCACTTCAGACAAAGAAGAAAACATCAATTCTTTAAAGGAGTTATCGAAGTTAAATCCTCGGATTATTTGCTTTGGCCATGGACCAGTATTGAAAAATAATGATAATTCTTTTGAGAAATTTGTCGATAAAGTCAGCGTGTAATTGGTGCCATTTTAAAGGAGACATCAAGTAAATTATAGCTAAATTTATTAACTTGAAATAATAACAATTGATAATTTTATATAATAGCCTCTGATGAAAACCACACACAAACACGATGAAAGAATAGCTCAAATGACCTTCGTTTCGGTTTATCCACATTATGTCTCCAAGGTGGAGAAAAAAGGCAGAACAACAGCAGAATTACATCAAGTCATTGAGTGGTTAACGGGCTTTGATGAAAGCTTGCAGCAAAAACTCATGGAAGAGAAAGTGACTTTTGAAGAGTTTTTCCAAAGAGCTGATTTAAATCCTAATGCTAGGTTGATTACAGGAGTAATATGCGGCTACAGAGTGGAGGAAATTGAAAATAGGATAACACAGCAAGTGCGCTACCTTGATAAATTAGTAGATGAATTAGCAAAAGGAAAGAAGATGGAGAAGATTTTACGGGGAGAGTAGCTGGAACAAATGAATAATAGATACAAAGGTTGAATTATTGTGAATACTCTTATATTTGTTTTTCACTAATCGCAAAGCTTAATGAAATCGACATTAAAAATTCAGCTTCCAATTTTACACAAATCGAAGAAGAATTTTTAATCAAAGATTCCATGTGGCTAAAATAAACAATAAGATACAGATGAAATTCCCTGCGGCACAAAGTATTCTTTTAATCATTGCAGCATTAGTCACTATATTAACCTGGCTAATTCCAGCTGGCAGTTATGATTCATTGAGTTATGATACAGCTTCAGATCAATTTAGCATAAATAGTCAAGATTCAAGTTATATTTTGCCCGCCAGCCAATCGAGTTTAGAAGACATAAACATTAAGATTCCTTTAGAGAAATTCACAAGTGGGGCAATTTATAAACCTATCAGTATTCCCAACACTTATCAGCAACTTCCCTCCGAGCCGCAAGGAGCGATCGACTTTCTATCTGCTCCTATAAAAGGAATTATTGAAGCAGCAGATATCATATTCCTGGTTTTGATTATTGGTGGGATGATCGGCATCATGAATACAACAGGAGCATTTAATGCAGGAATGAGTTGGTTGTCGAAAGCATTAAAGGGAAGGGAGTTTTTATTAATCATTTTCACAACTTTATTGATTTCATTGGGAGGAAGCACATTTGGATTAGCAGAAGAAACTTTGGCCTTTTATCCCATATTGATTCCAATTTTCATAGCAGCAGGGTATGATTCTATGGTTGGACTCGCCAGTATTTTCTTAGGCTCTGCTATTGGCGTAATGTGCAGCACAGTAAATCCCTTTGCCACGATCATCGCATCCGATGCAGCAGGCATTAGCTGGACGAGTGGTTTAGATGGGCGAATGGCCATTTATGTGATTTGTATGTCGGTCACTATTATTTATATCCTACTTTATGCTAGAAAGGTAAAGAGGAATCCAGCAAAATCATTGGTGGATGCTGAGGCTACCAAATCTTTAAGTTACATTAATGAAGCCAGCAAAGACAATGAAATTCCTTTAACATTAAGATTGCGTGCAATTCTGCTGGTTTTCACTGCTTGTTTCATCATTATGATAATGGGAGTTTCGCAATGGGATTGGTGGTTTGTGGAAATGACCACGGTCTTTTTTGCAGGGTCAATTGTAATCGGATTTATAGCCAAAATGAAAGAAAGTGCATTTATCAATTCTTTCATACAAGGTGCTGGCGACTTGCTTGGCGTGGCTTTCATTATAGGACTTGCGAGAGGCATTACAATCCTGATGAATGATGGATTAATAAGTGATAGCATTTTATTTTATGCAAGTGAATTTACAACTGGGATGAATAAAGGCGTTTTCGTAAATGTGCTCTTCTTTATTTATCAAGGCTTGACTTTTTTCATCCCATCCAGTTCAGGAATGGCAGTATTAACTATGCCAATCCTATCCCCACTTGCTGACAATGTGAATATAGGTCGTGAAGTAATAGTAAATGCCTATCAATTGGGAAATGGCTTGTTTAACAGCATTAGCCCAACTGGATTGGTTTTGGCGTCATTAGGATTGGTCAAGATTGGATATGAAAAATACCTAAAATTTATGTTACCTCTATATGCGATACTGGCCCTAATTGGTATGGTGTTTTTAACTATTTTGAGTTATTAGGTTTATTGATTTCAAAAACAAAAATGAACAAAAAGGTACAAACATATACAGGCTGGTTGTTGCTAGGGCTTTTATTGATAGCAGTTATAATGGGTATAGCTTATTTGGTGAATCCAAAATATGTTAAAGATAAGGCTTTCAACTTATTTTACCCTCCAATAGAAATAAGTGAGAAATATAGAGGTAAAATTGTGGTGGAGGTTCCTGAAGTTTATGAGCTTTTGCAGATAGCTTGTAGTTTAACGGGATCGTTTCAGGATGATTCTAATTTACTTAGAAAAAATAGTGACTACTACGGTGATGTTTACAAGTATTTCAAAAATTTTGAAAATCATCAGTTAGTGCTCACCATCAATGATTACTTTACAAAATATGGAATAGCAAGAAGTCAACACGCTATACGTTTAAATTCTTTAAACTATACTTTAGACAGTAATTATATTGTGAATTTAAAGAAGTTTGTTATTCCGCTTTCGAATCGAGATCCTGATAAAAAATTTATAATATCGAATCATATAGATTTAATTGAGGATTTTGCAAGACAATCAGATTTTAAAGATTTTTATGAAAAGCATAATAGCTACTACGAGAAGCTAATTAATAACTATTTTGAGTTTTGCGATTTTCAAGGTATGAAAACTTGGTTAGAAAATAAGTTTTCATCTAAGTATCAGTCCTATCGGATTATTTTTTCGCCATTAACTGGTGGATTCCATAGTACTAGTAGATTCAAACGTACGAATCAAACTTTAATGTTTGTAAGTGCTCCGAGGGAAAATATTGATAGCTTGTCTTCAGAAGAATTTGAAATTGTATCCAGCCGTTCTTCAAGAGTAGTTTTCACAGAAATCGATCATAATTATGTCAATCCTGTTACTGACCAATTTTTAGAAGAGTTAGAATCGGACATGACCAATTACAAAGATTGGAATGGTCAAAACGGTGGGTCTTATCAATCGAAGTATAAGACTTTTAATGAATATATGACTTGGGGCATATTTAATTTATATGCGTTAGATACCTACAGCGAGGAAAATGTTGAGGAAATCATTAAGTATCAAACTGACTTCATCACCGATACACGTAAATTCATACGATTCAGAGAATTTAACGAAGAGTTAATTAGGCTATATAAAAGCAAAGGTAAACCGAAAATTGAGGAGCTGTATGAGCCTATTTTTGAATGGATGAAAAAGCAGTCGTAGTGTGTTGGAAATCTTAGTGATTCACTATTCTTTTTCGCAAATTATCGATCCTGGCGATTTTCTTTCTTAAGGTTCAGATACTGCTATCAGTTTCAGTTTTTATGAAGTGTAATTTTGCAATTTTATTCATCAATTAAATTATCTTTAGTAAGAATTTGACGGACTTGTAGTGACTAAAAGGAAGCTTGGAATAACTTTTCGGATGATGCAAAAGGTTGAGGTTGAACTGAATAAGCACAGGTACTGTGGATGAATATGTTGGCTTTAAATGCCTGGAAATCTGTAGTAATTGATGAAACTTAGACTAGACGGAAATGATCAGCAAGAAACTTATTCCTCCTAGGAAAATATTTATTATTGATGCCATAGGTGCATTATTGACGGCTACAACTCTTGCAGTTTTCGTAAAATTTCAGGAATTCATTGGAATGCCTACTGAAATATTAATGGCCTTGTCTTTACTTGCTGTAGTGTTTTTTGTTTACTCATTAGGATGTCACCTATTTTTAAAGGCACCCAAAAGTACTTTTCTACGAGTTATTGCTTTTGGTAATCTTTTTTACACAATATTGACCTCTATACTGGTTTTCATCTTCTTTTCACAGTTAGAACTACTTGGCAGACTCTATTTTATTGCAGAAGCAATTGTATTAATCTTCTTGGTGATAACTGAATTTTCTATAGCAAAAGATATTGTAAAAAATTAGAATTTATAAGTGATTGAAATTCTATTTAGAACGGCTCTTTAACATAAAAACAGCAAATGCTGCTGCAAGAATAGCCATTGCGGCTGAAATATAGCATACCCATCTATAGGTGGAAATGAAACTAGTAGTGTAGATTTGTTGAACATCTCTAATATGTTCGGAAGGAACATTGGACGGCACCTGCGCTTCTCCAAAATTGATAGACTCTTGAATAATGCTGTTTGATAGTGGACTAGAAAGTTGAAGCGTTTCAACTTGATTACTTACTAAGACAGTGAAAATGAACACAGCCCCAGCACCTAAAATAGCATTAATTACGGTTCCAGAAATTCTGGTTATACTGTTATTGACTCCAGACGCAATTCCAGCCTGATCATTTCCTATGGATAGCATTACGGTTGAAGTCAGTGGAACTACTGTAATTGACATTCCTAACCCAAAAAGCAAAATACCCGGGAAAAAACTAGTCCAGAAATCTTCGATACCGCTGGTTTTCCCCACTAAACCCAGCATTACAAAACCTATCGCAGTCACAAGTGGGCCAACAATCAAGAAATTACGAGAGCCCCATTTGTCAGAAAGTGCACCAACTTTTCTTGCAATTAAAGCCATCAATAGTGTAAAGGGGAGAAAAGTAAGGCCAGCTTGCATTTGTGTATAGCCTTGTATCTGAATCATATTGAGGGACAGAAAAAGCATCACTGCACTAAGTCCCGCATAGAGAAAAAAGGTTAGGAGATTTACTCCCGAAAAAGTCAAATTTTTGAAAATTTCAAGCGGCATCATCGGAGCCTCTACTTTCTTTTCCACATAAAGGAATGCGCCAAATGAAACTATACCTATTAATAGTGGCAGGTATGACCGAATATTTGAAATACCTAATTCAGGAATATTGAGAAACCCAAAAGTGAAGGTTGCTAAGCTAAAAGCTAGAAAAAATGCTCCTTTCCAATCAATGCGATGTTTGTTTTCTGGCGCCTTGCTTTCTGGCACCTTCAGAAACAGCATTATCACAGTGATGATACCTAGCGGAACGTTAATAAAAAATATTAGTCGCCATAAACCGATATCGGCAAGTGCCCCACCCAATATTGGGCCACCCATAGTGACTAATACAGTTGCGGCTGACCAAGTGCCGATGGCCTTTCCTTTTTCTTGATCTGAAAAAGTAGCCGATATAATAGCCAAACTGCCGGGAATCATCAAAGCACCACCAGTTCCTTGCAGTATCCTAAACCAAATCAGCTGGTTAATTGTGGTGGCAAGTCCACATAAAATGGAGGCCGCTATAAAAAGTATAATACCCCATTGAAATATCTTTACCCTACCTAATTTGTCGCCTAAGCTACCACCAACAATAATCAAGGATGAAAGCATTACTAAGTAACTGTTTAGTACCCAGAATAAGTCAGTGCCTGTAGCTTCCAAATCTTCTTGGAGAGAAGGCAACACTACATTAAGTGCAGAGGTATCGATGAATGCCATTGAACTTGCAATGATACAAGCAGCGAGGGTCCATTTTCCCGTAGTGCTGCTTAATTGATAGTGATGTTGCTTAGCCATGTTAGCATTTTTTTTAAAGTAAGGTAACCATATTTAGCGACTTTTGATTTTCTCTCATCAGTCGGTAGCATATTCGTTTTATATTTTGATAAACTCGAAATAATAAAGAAAATAAAATAAAAGTAGAGCTTATAAGAAGTACTAAAATTCCTTTTTTAATAATTCTATTTCAAAAGATGAAGCGTACATTTGCACCAGAATCATTCATTCTTAAGACTCTTCTTCACTTTGGGAAATTTACACGTTCGAAATAAAATCTGCACGCTTCAATCTCTGAAGTACTTAAAAAGAAATCTCTTCCTTTTGCCTTTTTTAATGCTTTTTTCTATCCCAATAGCTTATTATGTTAAAGGATTTAGTTTAGAGATGTCTGTAAAAGTGGGTCCCTTGTTCAATTTAGGTGCTTTTGTGCTTTTGGGCTGTATCCCAACCTTGATTATACATAGCTCACACTACTGGAGAAATAAAAACCTTAAGCTTTATATAGATGAGGATAATGGGCTCATTACTATAGATCAAGAGCAGAAGCTTCAATATGATCTTGCTTCATTAGAATGTACAGAACATTTAGCACTTTCAAAGAAACGTAATGAGGATGGCAAATTTAGAATCATCACTCCTTGGTCAAATTATTCCTATATTAAAATTAAGACAAGAGACCAAAAGGTGTATAAAATTAGCTCAACCGTCATCAATAGCGAAGATTTCCCAGTAGAGCTTACCGAAAAGAAATATACTTTCTGGCCGACTCTTTTTTAGCTCCAGTCCACAGAAATTATATGAGAACTTAGCAATAGAATTACTTACAAAGAAAAAGTGGTCAGACAGCAAGTTGATTTAAATTGTTAATCCTGAAACTTTACGTTAATGGTAATTAGATTCTCCTTGCTGAATATTCGCCAGCAGTTGTTTTTGCAATTTCTTGAGATAGTATTAAATTGTTTGGAGACAGGAATCAAAAAACATCTGGGGTTAACTCTGATTGTATGAAGCTTTTTAACAAATTCAGAAGACAAATTATCGGTAACAATAAAATCAGAAACTATATCTTCTATGCAATTGGTGAGATTGTTTTAGTGGTCTTAGGGATACTAATCGCTGTAAAAATTAATAATCTGAATGAAGAACAAAAGCAAGCCGAATTAAGAGATAGTATATTGGAAGAGATGCAATTGAATCTCAAGGAGGATATAGAAGATATGAGTGCTAACGAGGAAATTCATCAGCGTGCTATCAATTCAGCTGAAGTAATATTAAAGGCATTTGATGAAAAAATTCCGGTAAGTGATAGCATGTATTTCCATTTTGGGAAGGTAATTGTAACCCCACAATTTTTACCCACTAAGTCAGCATACAATAACCTTGTTGATGTAGGGGTACGAATTCTTGAAAATGACAGCCTTAGAGGCCAGCTTACTGAGCTTTACGAAAATCATTATGTGTTCTTGAAAAGACTTGCTGATTCAGAATGGGACACTTCCATTGAAGATTATAATACTATTTATCGTGAAAAATTCAGTAAATCCGAATACAGGTATTTGCCCAAAATGATTCCTGAAAATTATAAGGATTTACAGTCAGATCTATATTATCAAAATTATTTGCATAACCGAATAGGATTGTTGAAATTACTAATCGAAGAATATGCTGTGAATGTGGAGCGGGCTCAAAAGCTTATTTCACACATTGACGAAGAATTAGCTAAAGGAAATTAAGCTTTTTCATATCAGTTAAATCAGATCATTCGGTAAAACTGATATGACTAATCTTTGTATTCAAACTCCCCATGCTCACTTTTCACCGTAACCTGCTTTTGTTCTGAAGCTTCGACTCTACCGATGATCTGAGCATCTATATTAAATGATTTAGAGATGTCGATGATAGATAGAGCATCCTTTTCTTCCACATAAAGCTCCATTCGATGCCCCATATTGAAAACTTTATACATTTCTTTCCAGTCTGTTCCTGACTCTTCTTGGATCATTCTGAAAAGAGGAGGTGTTGGAAATAAATTATCTTTTATAATATGCAATCCTTCCACAAAATGAAGCACTTTGGTTTGGGCCCCGCCACTGCAATGCACCATTCCGGCTACTTTTCCAGGTAATTCTTCCAATACTTTTTTGATAACGGGAGCATAAGTCCGGGTAGGGGATAAAACCAATTTACCAGCATCCAAATCTACTTCTGCTACTTTATCGGTTAATTTTTTAGAACCGGTATAGATTAAATTATCCGGAACAGAAGGATCAAAGCTTTCTGGATATTTTGCCATCAATTCCTTGCTGAATACATCATGACGTGCTGAAGTTAAGCCGTTGCTTCCCATTCCGCCATTGTACTCATTTTCATAAGTAGCTTGTCCATAAGAAGCCAAACCTACTACCACATGTCCGGCTTTAATATTATCATTTGAAATCACTTCTGATCTCTTCATTCGAGCAGTAACGGTACTATCTACGATGATGGTCCTTACCAAATCACCCACATCAGCTGTTTCACCACCCGTACTGATGATGTTCACGCCATTATCTCTCAGCATTTGCAAGACTTCTTCCGTACCATTAATAATAGCAGAAATCACTTCACCCGGAATCAAGTTTTTATTCCTACCAATAGTAGATGAAAGCAAAATTTTATCGGTACAGCCCACACAAAGTAAGTCATCAATATTCATGATGATAGCATCTTGCGCTATGCCTTTCCAAACAGAAATATCGCCAGTTTCTTTCCAATACATATAAGCCAATGAAGATTTAGTACCGGCTCCATCCGCATGCATAATGGTACAAAACTCCTCATCACCCGTTAGGTGATCAGGCACGATTTTGCAAAAGGCCTGCGGAAAAAGTCCTTTGTCAAGGTTTTTGATCGCATTGTGAACATCTTCTTTGGAGGCAGAAACTCCGCGTTGGTTATATCTATCGGACATGATTCTAAATTTTGCTCAAAATTAAGGGGATTGGAGAAAGTAAACTAATTTTTGGTCATAAGAATATGTCTCATCACTTTTTAGCTCAGTCAGCACGATTTTGAAAGGAGGAAAAGCAGCGCTAAAGCCAAACCCTTATCTTTAAAAGCATATTGTTTGGTATTTTGTGCCAAACCTGATGGGATTTCAATTGACGGTTCGCTTGCTTCAAAATTTAAACTAAGATCGTCCAGATCATTATCAAGGTTCGACATCCTCTTTACACACAACCAACAAAATGGTTAGTGAAAAAGCAAAGGCAAATAACAGTGCGAGATGAAAAATGAATTTATTTTAATATATAATTAGTACTATGCTATAAATAGACAGTTTTTTGAAACGAGTTATAAAACCGTTATGATAAAGTTAACAGATTCCCATTTATGTTGCAGCGGTTTAACTTTCTAAGGTCTAGAATTAAGCTATTAATTGAATGACGTATTCGGCAATTTTCGAATATAACATACATAGCAGCAATCCAAACATTATTTTGGAATGATGATTTTCGTACAGAAATGAGTGTTTTAATACAAAATTTCTCCTTTTAAATTACTTCATATGTAATTAAAGCAATAGCTTTCAAACTTGCATAAGCCAATATTTTTAAGCTATTTCAAAGCTTTTAAATTATTAAGTGTATGATCAAAAGTATTAAGAAAAGTGTTCAAGGTTTTATTACTTCATTAAAGCCAACATATGCTGTTGAAGTAGATTTGTATCACGTTATCCCTGGGGTACCTGTGAAATCTAACAAGGAGCGCCATGATTTTGACAAGGGAGAATTTCAACAGGCCAAAACTTTTTTTGATGGAGCTGTTGTCAAGACTTCTGATCTAAAGCTAGC
Source organism: Marivirga tractuosa DSM 4126 (assembly GCF_000183425.1). Lineage (NCBI taxonomy): Bacteria > Pseudomonadati > Bacteroidota > Cytophagia > Cytophagales > Marivirgaceae > Marivirga > Marivirga tractuosa. The sequence goes on along the minus strand of NC_014759.1, from coordinate 2,411,372 downwards.
TCCTGCTGAAATAAAATTAATAAAAGGAAAGAAGAAGGTATTAGAATTTAAGCATTTTGGCCCTGTAAATGATATTAGGCCGTCAAAAGGTAAAAGAAGATAATATTTTCAATTACTTATTGGGTAAAAAGGGTGTCTCGACTTTTCGGACACCCTCTCTTTTTAAGATTGATCTAAATGGGTTTATTTCTTTTTAAACTCACTTATTGTTTTCTCAATAATATCGCAACATTCATTGATTTGCTCTTCAGTGATCACTAATGGTGGAGCAAACCGTATGATGTTGCCGTGGGTTGGTTTTGCCAACAAGCCATTTTCTTTTAAAGCCATACAAATATCCCAGGCAGTTGAGCTGTCCGGAGAATCATTAACTACTATGGCATTTAATAGACCTTTTCCTCTTACTAAGCTCACAAATTCAGATTTGTCAACAAACTTCTGCATTCTGTCTCTGAAAAGCTGTCCTAATTTACGAGCATTTTGAGCTAATTTCTCGTCTTTTACTACTTCCAAAGCAGTTAATGCAACGGCAGCACCTAATGGATTTCCTCCAAAGGTGGAACCGTGAGTTCCTGGAGTTAATACTTCCATGATGTGATCATTGGCTAAAACTGCAGAAACAGGATAGAAACCTCCAGAAAGTGCTTTTCCCAATATCAAAATATCAGGTTCCACATAAGTAGATTGCTTTTCACAATGTCCTTCGCAAGTACAATCACCACAAACAGCCAATAAGCTACCAGTTCTGGCAATTCCAGTTTGGATTTCATCAGCTATGAATAAAACATTGTGTTTTTTACAGATTTCTTTGCATTTCTTTAAATAGTCAGTGTCAGGTCTATAAACGCCTGCCTCGCCTTGAATTGGCTCAACCAAGAATCCAACGATATTATCTTCTCCTTGTAGAATCTTATCTAAAGCTTCAGTGTCGTTATAAGGTATTTTTATAAAGCCAGGAGTATAAGGCCCAAAGTTCTTTTTGGCAGTTTCATCACTGGAAAATGAAATAACGGTAGTAGTTCTTCCGTGGAAATTTTGTTCAGCAACTATTACTTTCCCTGCATTTGCAGCCACTCCATTTTTTTCAGTCGCCCATTTTCTGGCAATTTTCAATGCTGACTCCACTGCTTCAGCACCAGAATTCATGGCTAATACCTTATCGAAACCGAAATACTCCGTAATATATTTTTCAAATGGACCTAATATATTGTTATGAAAAGCCCTTGAGGTTAAAGTCAAAGTCTCTGCTTGCTTTTTAAGGGTTTCTAAAATTCTCGGATGGCTGTGTCCTTGATTAACTGCACTGTATGAAGATAAAAAGTCATAATATTTTTTTCCTTCTACATCCCAAAGGAAAACACCATCTCCCTTGGCTAATACAGCAGGTAGGGGGTGATAATTATGAGCTCCGTGCTTGTTTTCCATGTCAATGGCCTGTTGACTGTTCTTGATTTCTTCAATCATAGCTTTAATGTTTAAAAATTCGTAAATTGCACTCTCTTAAAATGTAAATCTAACAAAACAGGACGGCAATCCCTTGGAAAACCAAAAAAATTAGGATGTATTTTTCCGCTAAGGTTTGTGATTATCAAAATATTGCCGATATTTGCAGACCAATTTGAAATCGACAACAAAAATAATTTAGATAGATATGGCACGAGTTTGTCAAATAACCGGAAAAAGACCTCAAGTGGGGAACAATGTTTCTCACTCAAATAACAAAACCAGAAGAAGGTTTTTGCCAAATTTGCAAAAGAAGAGGTTTTACCTTCCTGAAGAGGATAAGTGGATTACATTAAAAGTATCTGCTAGCGCAATCAGAACCATCAACAAAAATGGTATCACTTCAGTTTTGAAGAAGGCACGTGAAAACGGTAATATATTAGTATAAGTTTCTATTGCTCAAAAATATAAAGCACAATGGCTAAGAAAGGAAATAGAGTTCAGGTAATTTTAGAATGTACTGAACATAAAGAAAGTGGTGCTCCGGGTACTTCTCGTTACATCACTACTAAAAACAGGAAAAACACTACAGAAAGATTGGAGTTGAAAAAATACAACCCAATTTTGAATAAAAATACTGTTCACAAAGAAATTAAGTAATCATGGCTAAGAAAGTAGTAGCAAGTTTAAAAGATAAAGATGCTAAAGGTTACGCTAAAGTAATCAAGGCAGTAAAGTCAAAAAACGGAGGTTATACTTTCCGTGAGGAAATGGTACCTTTGGATATGGCCAAAGAGGCACTTAAAAAATAATTATAGTTTTTAAGGTTTAAATTGATTTAAGTCCCTCTTTAGGGACTTTTTTTGTTTATACACTTCTGCTTTTTACATTTCTCAGTTACTTTAGTGTTTTAATTTCGTATCATTATAAGCCTCTAACCATCATTACCTTTAAACCACGATATAATGAGTATTTTTAAGATTTTCTCTAAAGAAAAAAAAGAATCACTAGACAAGGGTCTTGAAAAAACTAAAGAAAGTTTTTTCTCCAAACTTGGACGAACCGTAGTAGGGAAATCCCAAGTGGATGAGGATGTTTTAGATGAATTGGAGGAGATTTTAATTAGTTCTGATTTAGGAGTAAATACTACCGTCAAAATTATTGATAGAATAGAGGAAAGAGTAGCGCGAGATAAATACTTGGGCACTAGCGAACTGGATAAGATACTAAGAGAAGAAATCGCAGCACTCTTATCTGAGAATAATACAGAGGATTTGAAAGATTTCTCCCTACCTGAGAATATTAAAAAGCCTTATGTTTTATTAGTGGTGGGTGTAAATGGAGTAGGTAAAACTACTACTATTGGTAAACTGGCTGCTCAATATAAAAAACAAGGTAAAAAAGTAATTTTAGGTGCTGCCGATACTTTCCGTGCTGCGGCTGTGGACCAGTTGAAGATGTGGGGAGAGCGTATAGAGGTTCCAGTGGTTTCCCATGGAATGAATACAGATCCTGCTTCGGTTGCATTTGATGCTGTAAAACAGGGTGTTCAAGAAGAAGCGGATATTGTCATCATCGATACTGCCGGCAGATTGCATACCAAAGTGAATTTGATGAATGAGCTATCCAAAATTAAAAGGGTGATTCAGAAGTTTGTTAGTGAGGCGCCTCACGAAGTTTTGTTAGTTTTGGATGGATCTACAGGCCAAAATGCAATGATTCAAGCCAGAGAATTTACAAAAGCCACTGAAGTGACCGCTTTAGCCATCACAAAATTGGATGGGACTGCCAAAGGCGGAGTAGTTATTGGAATTTCAGAAGAATTTAAAATCCCGGTGAAATATATTGGGGTAGGCGAAAAAGTAGAAGACCTCCAAGTTTTCAACAAAATGGAATTTGTAGACTCTTTCTTTAAGAGAGTTTAAAAAAAGCTATCTGATAAGACAGGTCTTGATTGGCTTTACTTCACCAATTTCAGAAATTCACGAGGGACATCTAAAAATTCTTGATAGCACGAAGGATTAGGACAATCGTTGTTTAAACAGGTGTGTTCCGCGATTCTTATGGAAATAGAATCTTTCCCCTCATCTAAGCCTTTGTAAATTTCCCCAATTTGAAAGGTTCTTTCTCTAATACCAGCAATGCCTCCAACGGTGACTATTGTGGAATATTCAATAGTGATTTAAAGTCACCTTTAATGCCTTGGTTTTCAACTTATGAACAATTGAGAAGAAATAATGGTAGGAGAAGTACTAGAAAATGTTTCATTGAAGTCGTGTTTTACTAGATAATAGACACCGTAGCTTGTAAATAGGATGGCCATAACATAAATATAATTTCATATCACAGGAAAATAAGTTGCATTTGTATTATTAGGACGCTTGAAACTAAAAAAATAGATTTATGTCTGCGTTTGTTACTGTCTATTGGTGTGCAATAGTTGACCGCCTCCTGTCCTTAAGGTTTTGATAAATCCATAAGCAGAAGGGTGCCCCCCTAATTAGAATTGCACATTTGCCCTATTTCTATCTGATAAATAAAAGCCAAACCAAGAAGAGTAAAGGCAGTAAGAAAGGAATTGAAAATCTAATAATGTAACCAAAGAAAGAAGGCATTTTAATACCTACCTGCTCTGCTATAGATTTTACCATGAAATTGGGGCCATTCCCTATGTAAGTCATAGCACCAAAGAAAACGGCTGCAATTGAAATGGCTGTTAAATCAGCAACTGAGTCATGATAGACACCGCCATTTGCAAATTGCGTTACTTCTGTCAATACTGAAATACTACCACCTTGTGAAGCCATAGCGGCTGCTAAAAAGTTCAAGTATGTAGGAGCATTGTCTAAGAAACCTGAAAGTACTCCTGTTCCCCAATAAAGCGTATTATGAGTGATTAGGGCAGCTCCTGTTTCAGATTTAGCGAAATCGCCTACCAAATCTAATGCAGGCATCATCGTACCAAATATTCCAATAAAGATAAAGGCCACTTCTCTAATAGGTTCAAAACTGAATTCATTAAGCTCGTGAACTTTATCCTTAGCGAATTTATAAGAAAGGTAGGTGACGCTTAGCATAATTACCTCCCGTATGTATGAGAACTGCTGACCATCGTAGGTTATGCCCGGAACCCAAGAGAAAACATTTGGATCAATAAAAACAGAAACAATAATAACGGCCAACCATATAAAATTTCTTTTACCAGTGATAGTGATTTTGTTATCAAAAACTTCACTCTCGTCCTCTTCTACTCCTGATTTATTTCTTCTATCGAGGAAGTAAAAGGCTGCAGAAAGGATGATCAATGCAAATATCCAGGCAGGCCAATTGTGTTCAAGCGTCCAGAAGAAAGGTACTCCTTTTAAGAAACCTAAGAATAGCGGTGGATCACCAATTGGCGTTAAAGACCCCCCAATGTTACTTACCATAAAAATGAAGAATATGATATGATAAGCTTTAATCCTGTTTTTATTAAGACGAATAAAAGGACGTATTAAAAGCATTGAGGCGCCTGTAGTTCCAATTAGATTAGCTACTACTGATCCTATCAAAAGCATGATGATATTCACCATGGGAGTTGACTTTTTATTGACCTTGATTACTATACCGCCCGAAGCAATATATAAGGAAGCCAACAAAGAGATAAATTGAAAATACTCGAAAGCAGCATGGACTGGACTATGCACATTGTGAATCACAAACAAGTAGTAACTCACTACTAAAACCGCCAAAATAACGGCAATTTTAGGATAATTTTTATGCCAGAAATGTTCGTAGAACAGCGGCCCTGTAGCAATCATGAGCAGTAGTAGCACAAAAGGGATTACCGTCCATGCAGGAGCTGAATGATGCCCTGCTTCTTCATTTTCTACTCCTTCAGAAACTTCATCCTGATTACCATTTTCCACCAATTCGGCAGCAGAAATAGGTTCCGCTGAAAAAGACTTGGGAACAAAAATAGTGGTAAATACTAGGGTTAAAAATATTGCTGAAATAGAAAATAATGATGTTCTCATGCAAATGATTTTTCAAGTGTCCTCAATTTAGGAAGATTCCTATGAATAATCTTATGAGGAAATGATTAATTATACGTTAAATTAATTGACTTAAGGCGATTTCAAAAGAAGTCTTTGAAATATTAACATCAGAGTTACTAGCCTCAAATGTTTTACGGAGCGCCCTTTCAATTGTTCTGGAAGTATCCTCAAATATAGCTTCATCCGTAATTTCTGCATTTGTGGTCATCAAATAGGCAAAAACTCTTGCCATGCCACAGTTTGCAATGAAATCTGGGATTACAGCTACTCTATTGTCTGCAAAATCAGCGATAGGACCGAAAAATATTCCTTTATCTGCAAAAGGAACATTTGCTCCAGCTGAAATCACCTCCAATTTTGAAGCGATCATTTCTTCTAGGTGCTGCTTTGTGATCAATCTTGAAGCAGCCGCAGGAATAAATACCTCCGCTTCTAGCGACCAAATTTTTTCATTTATTTCATCAAAAGGGATTAAATCATCAGAGATTAATTCATTTCCTTTCCTATTTAAGAATAATTCAGTGAGCTCCTCAAGGCTAAAGCCTTTTTTATTGATTAAGCCACCATTTCTATCAATTATTCCTACGATTTTAATTCCAGCTTGAGCCAAGAAATAAGCAGCCGAAGCCCCTACATTTCCCCAGCCTTGAACAATAGCTCTTTTTTCATTTAAATTACCGCCCCAAATATGATAATAATGTTCCACAGACTTAGCTACTCCGTAGCCTGTAATCATATCTGCAATTGTATACTTCCTTTTAATGTCTGGACTATAATTAGGGGCTTCAATTACTTTGATCACTCCTTGTCTTAATTGACCAAGTTTTTTGATTTTTTCTGGCTCAGTTGCATTGTAGTGTCCATTTACAACTCCTTCTTGAGGATGCCACAAACCATACTGCTCTGTGATGGGAATTACTTCGTGGATCTCATCTACATTCAAATCACCCCCAGTGCCATAATAATTTTTTAGTAAAGGAATTACTGCTTTATACCATCTTTCCAATACTCCTTTTTTTCTTGGATCATTTGGATCAAAATTAATTCCTGACTTAGCCCCACCAATTTCTGGGCCTGAAACAGTGAATTTCACTTCCATTGTTTTAGCCAAGGATTCAACCTCGTGTTTGTCAAGGCCTGGTCTCATACGAGTACCGCCTCCTGCTGCACCGCCTCTTAGTGAATTAATAACTACCCATCCTTCTGCTTCTGTTTCGGAATCTTTCCATTCAAATACTATTTCGGGTCGTTTGTTCTCAAATTTCTCTAAGAGTTCTTTCATTTTTATTCAGTTTAGTCGGTTCGTAAAAAAAATATGATGAAATACTTCATCTATGTTTCCAAAGCGCCAAAACTACAAAAATATATTTCAAATATCGCCTAGCTTTTGACCAGATATGCTATTGGAATGAGCACCGGTAACTGAAGCCAAAGTGTTCCATTCGTTTCTGACAGTTAAAACTCCTAAAAATGCAAAAATCAAGGCTTCTTTATAATTTACAGTTTTTTCATCGCCCAACACTAACTCGTATTTATGATCTAATTTAGATTGAATTCTATCAATCAAGAAACTATTAAAAGCTCCACCACCAGTAAATAGTGCTTTGCCTTCATTCTTAGCTGAAATTAATGTTTTGCTAATTTGAGATGCAATATGCTCTACGGCAGTTGCCATCATGTCTTCAACCTTAAATTTATTTTCATCTATTTTGACTAAGATTTCAGGTTCAATTTGTTCGATTCCTAAGCTTTTTGGTGGCTTCTTTTTTAAGTAGGGAAAATCATCCCATTCGTTTAAAAGTGATTTAATTATATTTCCTGACTTCGCTAAACTACCTTTATCATCATATTCCAAACCTTTTGAATTCGCCAAAGTATTCAATAAGATATTGCAGGCGCATATATCATAAGCTATTCGTTTATTTTCTTTATTTTCATACGATAAGTTAGCTATGCCCCCCAGATTGATACAAAAGTCATATTCATGGAATAATAGAGCATCACCAATTGGCACTAATGGAGCTCCCTGTCCACCTTTCGCTATATCTAAAGTTCTGAAATCTGAAATGACTGGCAGTTCGGTAACAGCGTGAAGGAAATTAGGATTCCCTATTTGTAAGGTGAGTTGGTTTTCGGGTTCATGAAAAACAGTATGTCCATGAGAAGCAATAAAATCTACTGTTAAATTTTTCTTAGTAATAAATTCCTTAACTGACGACCCCATCCACCTTCCTAAATCAACATCTAGACTATGTAGATCTAACCCACTTAGATGTATTGCCTTAGTTAATCTAATCTTGATGTCATCGGGATATTGTTTTGTTGCGCATTCGATTATTTCCCAGCTCCACTTCTGATCTGGCAACATTTGAAATTTACAAAAGGCAATATCAAGTCCGTCAAGTGAAGTTCCAGACATTAAGCCAATAGCATTATAGGTGAGCTTTTGCATAAATTTAATTAATTTTAAATCTGAAATTAGGAAATATGAACTTAGCCATAGATGTAGGCAATACTAAAACTAAAATAGGGTTTTTTAAGGAGGACCGATTAGAATATTTTAAAACTTTTGATTCATTATCTGAACTCAATCAGTTTATTGCTTCAAAAGAAATAGAATCAGCTATTATATCTAGTGTAAATACTAGTTACGATGAGATATTACAAGAATTGAAGGTCCTTAGCAATCCTATATTATTAAGTATTGAAACCGCGCTTCCTTTCGATAATCAATATAAATCCAAGACTATAGGGCTGGATAGGTTAGCAGCTGTGGCAGGTGCTCAAATGTTATATCCCAATAAAAATAGCTTGGTGGTTGACTTAGGCACTTGCATTACCTATGAATTTATTGAGCAAGGAAAAGTCTATCATGGAGGAGCTATATCACCAGGAATGAGTATGCGTTTTAAAGCAATGCATAATTTTACGGCTCGTTTACCGTTGGTAGAACCGGAGTCAGTGGATGGATGGATATCCAAATCCACTGAAGGGGCTATGCTAAGCGGTGTAGTCCATGGGATCAAGGCTGAGATTGATGCTTATATTCAGGAAGTTGAAAGGAAAAATGCACCGCTCACGGTAATAATCACAGGTGGAGATGCAAAATTCTTTGAATCTAAAATAAAAGCTACCATCTTTGCAATCCCTGAATTAGTTTTAATGGGTTTAAATGCGATTTTACGATATAATGTACCAATTTAGAACGGGCTTAGTAGCCAGTATAATATCTATCATTTTTATTTCATCATCTTTTGCTCAAGAGTTGAACTCTCCATATTCAGCTTACGGAATGGGTATGATGTCTGAAAAAGGCTTTGTTGCAAATAATGGAATGGGAAATGCAGGCTTAGCTTATCAAAGCACCTGGTTTATTCCAGCTTTGAATCCTGCTTTATTAGGAGGACAGCGTTTTAGTTCTTTTGAGGCAGGTCTGAGTATCACTCAGAATAATATTAGTGATGAAGTTACAAGATTTAGACAAGTCAATGGCGGATTGAAATATATCTCATTGGCATTCCCAATTGTTCCTGGTAAATATGGCTTGTCCATATCATTAAAGCCATTGAGTTCTAAGAATTATGAAATCGTACAGAGAAGAAGGTCAGAGGCGTTCGATCCTCAGGCTGAAAGGGCTCGTTTTGAAGGAAGTGGCACAATTTCCCAATTTAGTTTATCAAACGGATGGAATATAACAGACAATATTGCCATTGGACTTGAAGCTAATTATAATTTCGGGAATTTAACTGATAAAACAATATTTGAGAATGTCATTAATGGGGAGGATACTGTAGCAATTCCGTACTTAATTTCTGCAGAAAATAAAGATAATTTTTCTGACTTCTCTTTTGTGTTCGGTACAAAATTGACAAAACAAGTAGGGAAAAATTACCTTTCATTAGGAGTAACCTATGATTTACAAGCCAACTTGAACACGACTAGAAATACTTATTTACAGTTGCTTTCTCCCACTGAAGTTCCGATTAGCCAATTAACTGATTCTTCCACTTTTATAGTGGCTGGAGATGAAGGAACTACCACTATGCCACAAAAAATTAGTGCGGGCTTATCCTATATGAGTCCAAATAAATGGGCTATTATGGCAGATTTTTCTTACCAGGACTGGAGGCAATATCGTAGTTTTGGAAGTGCAGAAAGTAATTATGTGGAACAGACCAAAATTAATATTGGAGGTGAGTATACTCCTAATATGCAGTCGGGTACGCGATATTTCGAAAAAGTCACTTACAGAGCTGGTATTAACATTTCCAATGGTCCATTGGTTATAAATAACAATGAGATAAATTCTTTTGGCATTACTTTTGGTACTACTTTACCAATAACGAGAATTTCAAATATTAATTTAGCATTTGAAGTGGGGCAAAGAGGAACCTTGTTAAACAGTTTAGTACAAGAAAATTATTTAAATTTTAATTTAAGTTTTACTTTTAACGATAGATGGTTTTTACGAAGACAGTTTGATTAAATTATAAGAAAGATGAAAAGAATTCTATTAACACTAGCATTAGTAATAGGTGTTCAGGCTGCAATGTTTGGGCAAGATGGTTGGAACTGGCCGGAAGATCCGGACAAGAAAGCATTGGCAATGGAGAAAAATGCACTTTATTCTGATATGCTTACTGCTGAAAGATATGAAGCCGCAAAACCACCATTGGATTGGTTATTGAAAGAAACTCCAGACCTTAACCCTTCTATTTACATACAAGGAGTGAAAGTGTATGAAAATTTAGCAGAAACTACATCAGGAAAGAAGCAAGAAAACCTGCAAGATTCAGTTGTGCTTTTGTACGACCTGAGAATGAAATATTTTAATGATGTAGAAAATGTGACTAACAGGAAAGCAAATGATGCTTATAATGTCTGGAAAAATAGGAAGGATAAATATAAGGACTTATTTGAATTGCATAAAGAAGCTATTGAGATGTTGGGAGCTAAAGGTTACATTTCAAATACTGTGCATTACATGGATGCAGCCAGAAGGTATAAATTGACTGGTGGTCCAGTTACAGATTTGCAAGTAATTGAAATATACGATCAAGTTCAAGATATTTTAGATGAGATGTTAGCTAATGGTGAGAGCCAACAGAATATTCAAAAGGCTAGAGATTTCATTGAAAAATTATTTACTGCATCAGTCACTATCGATTGTAATATCATTGATCAAAAGCTTTATCCAAAGTTTGTTGAAGAGGGAAGAAAGTTAGAAGATGCTGAACAAATTGTGAAATTTGCTCTGGCAGGCGGATGTACTGGCTCAGATTCATTTTTGGATGCTGCTAAAGTGGTGCAGAAAAATGCTCCTGAATTTGGATTAGCTAGAATGATTGCTTTGAGATCAAAAGCAAATAATAATCTGGAAGCGGCTGAGAAGTACTTTAAAGAGGCCTTGAACTACACAGAAGATAACATTAAAACCGCAGATGTTTATGTTGAACTTGCTGATGTTGCCTCAAAACTTGGAAATAAAACGCAATCCAGAAGCTATGCTTATGATGCTTTGGATGCTGATCCTTCAAGAAAAGAGGCTTATACAATAATTGGAGATTTATATTTGAAAAGCTACCAAGAGTGTAAAGCAGGAGAAGATGTTGTGAAAGATAGAGCAGTTTATATAGCCGCTTATCAGATGTATCAAAAAGGAGGGGCAACCAATAGAATGAGCGTTGCCAAGGAGCAATTTCCTTCAAATGAAGACATCTTTAACTACGATTATGAAGTAGGTGATGAAGTTTCAGTTGGATGTTGGATTGGAGAAACAGTCCAAGTTCAAATTAGGGACTAATAAAAAGCATAGGAAATTAAAGCGGTCTTGATTATATATTATCTTGACCGCTTTTTTATTTTTGTAAAATGAAGCTAAGCATGATCCCACATTATGTACTTAAGCAGAAATATTCAGATTCTTCTGAAATTGGTTGGTCATTGAGAATAAACTGGTAACATGAAATATTTTTATCTTTCATTAATTATATTAATCATTCAATCTTGTTCTTCTGGTTTAGAGTCTAAACAAAAATTTGAAGAATATACTGGCCCAATAATGGAAGCGGATACCGTAGAAATAATATATTCGGACTCAGCAGTGGTACGTGTTATAGTGAAAGCTACTAAGCAATATGAATATGAAAATGGCGATAGGGAATTTCCAAATGATATATTTATAGAATTTTATGAGCCTGACGGAACCATGTCCTCCACTTTAGAAGCAAATTCCGCTTATTATACTAAAGAAGAGGATCTTTATAAAGCTGAAGGTGATGTAGAGGTTATAGGTTATATAGAGCCTCGCAAAATGAATTCTGAAGAATTGTTCTGGGAACCAAAAAAAGAGGAGATTTACACTGATAAATTTGTACGTATTCAGTCTGAGGATCAAATATCTACTGGAACTGGTTTAGTAGCAAAGCAGGATTTTTCGAGCTATAGGATATTAAATCCAAGTGGAACCATCTATTTGGATGAAGACACAAGCGCACAGGAGCAACCGAAAAAGCAAGTTGATAAGGAAGCAACCCAAAAGAAGATTGAACCCGCTAATTGAGTATATTAAAAATGCCTCCTAAAAAGAAAAATAAAAACAGCAGCCCTGAGAGCACCAAACCGAATTTTATTATTATAGGCTTGGCTTTTGCTTTCTTTGTAATAGGTATACATCAATCCATCACAGTGGGGTTTGAATATTCTTACTGGATTTTTATGTTATCCATAAGTCTGTTACTTTTACATAGATATCTCAAACAAAAGAAGCAGCAAAAACAGGATTTTAAAAAATAATGGAAAGCAGTTATTTAATCTATATCATTATATCTCTACTATTTTCCGCATTCTTCTCAGGAATAGAAATTGCTTTCGTATCATCTAATAAGCTGCATATTGAACTACAAAGCCAGCAAGGAGTTATTTCAGGTAAAATTCTTTCGAAATTTCTAGAAAGGCCTTCTTCATTTATAGGAACCACATTGATCGGAAATACCATTTCTTTAGTGGTTTATGGTATTTACATGGCAAAAATGATAGAACCTATTTTGATTGGAAATTTACCCTTGTTCTTTCAAAATGATGTCTTTATTCTATTGGCTCAGACTTTTATATCAACCATTTTTGTATTGTTTGTAGCTGAATTCACTCCTAAAAGTATTTTTTTGCTAAACCCTAACGGCTTGTTGTCTTTCTTCGCTCTACCGTTATGGCTTATTTATTATATCACTTACCCAATTGTTTTTTTTATAGTCAGTTTATCAAAACTCTTTATAAAATATGTGTTGAGATTAAAGTATGAGGAAGACAAGCCGGTGTTTGGCTTAACCGATTTAGATCACTTTGTGAAAAACACTGTTCAGCTTGATCATCAAGAAAGCAAAGTGGAATTAGATAAGAAAATATTTAATAATGCGCTGGAATTTAAAACTATAAAGGTTCGAGAGTGTATGATTCCACGTACCGAAGTGGTTGCAGTAGATATTGAAGACACCATAGAAGAGTTGAAGGATGCTTTTAATGATAGTGGCCATTCTAAGGTTTTGATTTATAAAGATACTATTGATGATGTGATTGGCTATTGTCATTCACTTGCCTTATTTAAAAAACCTTTAACGATCAAGGAAATACTCACACCTATCATAATAGTGCCGGAAACCATGCCAGCCAATGAATTAATGATTCAATTTATACAAGAGCATAAAAGTTTAGCATTGGTGGTAGATGAATTTGGTGGGACTTCTGGGATTGTGAGTTTGGAAGATATTATAGAAGAAATTTTTGGTGAAATCCAAGATGAGCATGATGATGAAGATTTGGTAGAGGAGAAGATTTCCGCCAACACCTATGTTTTTAGCGCCAGGTTGGAAATAGACTATATAAATGATAAATATTTTTTAAATCTACCAGAAGGGGATTACGATACTTTAGGAGGTTTTATTTTATCCATAACGGAAAATTTCCCACAGCTAAATGAAGAGGTGAGCAGGCCTCCTTTCCGATTTGTGATTGAAAGTATGGAAGAAAACAGGATCAATCTTGTAAAATTAATTATCACAAACTCGAATTAAGCTCAAAGTAATAAATGGAATCACTTTGATATTAATCATTTATACTATTATTTTGCGAATCTTTGAAATAAACAAACATGGGAGTATTTAATACATTAAGAGTAAAGATGGGGTCGGTATTGATCGCCCTAATAGGATTATCCATTTTAGCTTTCTTGCTAACTGATTTGCTTGGGCCAGACTCAATGCTATTAGGTGGCGGAAGATCCAATGATGTTGGAGAAATCGCTGGTAAAACTATCAATTTACCTGAATATCAGCGTAAAGTGGAAGAATTCAGAAATAATTTCAGGGCTGGAAACGGTAGAGCACCTTCCGATCAGGAAATGAACTCTATCCGTCAGCAAGCATGGGATTTTCTAATTATCGAGAAGGCATTTCAAGAGCAGTATGATGAACTAGGCTTGGAAGTTACCAATGAAGAATTGGTAGACATGGTTCAAGGCGATAACATCAGCCCTATAGTGAAACGAAACTTTACAAATCCTGAAACAGGGGAGTTCAATAAAGAGCAAGTTGTCAATATGATTAGAAATATTGCGCAGGCTCCAGCTGAACAACAAGCTCAGTGGTACTCTTTTGAATCATCATTAGTTCCTGCAAGAGCAAGAGCAAAATATGATGAGTTATTAGGAGGTTCTACATATATCACTAAAGCAGAAGCTGAAAGAGCCTATAAGAAAGAGACAGAGAATGCTGAGGTAGAGTATTTATATGTGCCTTTTTATTCAGTAGTGGATTCATTGGTTACGCCAACAGATTCAGAATTAAAAAGCTACTACAATGAGCATAAAGATCAGTATAAAACAGATGCTTCTAGAACAATTAGCTATATCAGTATTGAATTACTTCCTTCCGGTGAAGATTCTACCATGATGAGAGAGGAAATTGAAGAGCTTAAGACTGAATTCCAGAAGGTTGATGACGATTCGGCATTTGCTCGTTTAAATTCTGATAGAAGTAATTCGTACAGAACCTATCCGATTGCTCAGCTCCCAAAAATATTAGCTTCTAACACTAATATCATTAAGGAAGGCGATGTTTTAGGGCCATTTATTGATGAAGGAGCTTACGTGCTTTATAAAGCATCTAAGATTTTTGAAGATACCGTTTCTTCCGTAAAAGCAAGTCATATTTTGATTGAAGCAGAAGATGATAGCGATGAGGCTGATGCACAGGCAAGGAAGGAAGCGCGGGAAGTATTGCAAAAGGCTCAAAGTGGTCAAGACTTTGCAGAACTTGCTAAAGACTTTAGCGATGGACCATCTGCTACAAGAGGTGGTGATTTAGGTTGGTTCAGAGAAGGACAAATGGTAGATGAGTTTAATGAGGCCGTTTTTGCTAAATCAGGAACTGGTGTTATTAATGAGGTCATCAAAACGCAATATGGCTATCATATTATTAAAGTAACGGAAGAGAAAACAGCTAAAACTTACGAGATAGCAACTATTCACAGAGACATTATTCCTACTGAAACTACTAGAGATAGATTATACAGAAAAGCGGATTTGTTTGCTGCGTCAAATAAAAATTATGCCGAATTCACTGCAGCTGCCGAGGAAAATAATTATAGTGTCAGAAGTTCGGGTAAAATGTCTCCTAATCAAAGAAGTATTGGGACATTAGGTTCGGCTAGAGAAATTGTTAGATGGGCATTTACTGATGCTTCTGAAGGAAAAGTGTCTGATGTTTTTGAAACAAATACTCACTTTGTTGTGGCTGTTTTAACTAGTGAAACCGAAAAAGGGACTTCTGATTTCAAAGAAGTGAAAGCCTTGGTTTCTAGAGCAGTGAAGGAGAAACAAAAAGGAGAGATTATCAAAGAGAAATTATCGGGATTATCAGGTACACTAAATGAAATGGCCAGCGCTTACGGTGCAGATGCAAATGTGTATACTTCTAACGATGTAAATATTTCTTCCAATTCATTGCCAAATGTGGGGCAAGCTCCTAAAGTTATAGGTACTATTTTTGGAATGGAATTGAACACTCAATCGCAACCTTTGGAAGCAAATAATGGTATAGTAATCGTAAAAGTGTTGAATAGAACTCCAGCACCTGAAATTGCTGATTATACTTCTTATAAGGATCAATTAGCACAAAACAGAAGTAATAATGTATCATTTGCTATTAAATCTGCGATTGAAGAAAAAGCAGAAATAGTAGATGAAAGATATAAGTTCTATTAATTTATTATGTATTTAATATTTTAAGGGGCTTTTTAGCCCCTTTTTTTATGATTAAAAGTTTACAAGTATGAGTACAGAAAAAGATATTCAATCATTCAGGGAAAAATTGGAAGCTGTTTCGGAATGGCCTAGTCTTTATATGTTCAAGTTTATTGTAGAAGCTGAAAAACAAGAAGAGATTAAAGATATATTTGAGAATCATGAAGTGATTGTAAAGCCTTCAAGTAAGGGGAAATATGTTAGTTTAACTATTAAGATGTTGGCCAGTTCCGCAGAGCAGATTATTGAGAAGTATTTAGAAACTAATAAAGTTGAAGGAGTGATTGCTTTATAATCTGCAGGACTGTAACAAATCTTTTTCATAGTGGTTAGAAATACAAAAGGAAAATGATATGTGGAAAGAAGAAAACAATACGTTAAAAAGAACAATTGAATTTAAAGACTTTACTGAAGCTTTCGGTTTTATGACCAAAGTAGCAATAGTTGCTGAGAAAATGGGACATCATCCTAATTGGTCAAACGTCTACAATAAAGTTAGCTTTGAATTGACTACGCATGATGAAGGGAACAAGATTACAGAAAAAGATAAGAAGCTAGCTGACGAAATTGATAATTTAGTTTAATAAAATCTTTAATTTTGGGGATGGAGCAATCAGAAACTCAATTGTACTTGGTGCCCACCCCAATTGGCAATTTGGCGGATATGACTTATAGAGCAGTTAATATCCTCAATAGTGTAGATGTAATACTAGCAGAAGACACAAGAACTTCTGGGAAACTGCTCAAGCATTATGATATTAAAAAGCCGCTGCAGAGCTTTCATATTCATAATGAGCATAAAAAAGTAGAACAAGTAATTGAAGAATTAAAAGCTGGAAGAGTAATGGCATTAATATCCGATGCCGGAACACCCGGAATCTCTGATCCGGGTTTTTTATTGGCCAGAGAAGCCTTGAAAAATGATATAAAGTTAGAATCTCTCCCTGGAGCTACTGCTTTAATTCCTGCCCTCATCAAATCAGGCTTTCCTAACGATCGATTTATATTTGAAGGTTTTTTGCCTCACAAAAAAGGCAGAAAGACTAGAATTGAAAATTTGCAGGAGGAAGATAGGACTATTATTTTTTACGAATCCCCTCACCGTTTACTCAAAACTTTAAAGCAATTGGCTGAAGTAATGGGAGAGAACCGTATGGCTTCTGTTTCCAGAGAACTTACAAAGCTATATGAAGAGACGCTAACGGATACACTTAAGGGCTTAATTGAACATTTTGAAAAGACTGCCCCTAAAGGAGAAATTGTATTGGTATTAAATGCTAAATCATGATTAAAGAACTATTATTAGGATTACTGATGTTTGCCTCAGTTGGAGCTTTTGGTCAAACTAGACTTTCTGAAATGGCTGAAATGAGCTTGATTACAGTAGCTCCGGGTGATGAGCTTTATTCAGGATTTGGACATTCTGCACTTTGGATAGAAGATGAAAGTACAGGATTAAGTGTTGTTTTTAATTACGGTACTTTTGATTTTGACACTCCTGGCTTCTACATGAAGTTTGTGAGAGGAAAACTAGATTACATGCTCTCAGCTGGCAGATTATCCTATCTTGTTAATTCAGCTAAAGCAGAAAAAAGAACTGTTATTCAACAAAAGCTCAGTTTGAGCATAGCTCAGAAAAATGAAATTTATAATTTCCTCTTAAATAATATAAAGCCAGAAAATAGATTTTATCAATATGACTTTTTCTTTGATAATTGTTCAACCCGCTTCCGTGATTTGTTAGAAGATGTTTTGGGGGAGGGACTAGTTTGGGAGAGAGATGCAGAAGGACTTACTTTTAGAGAATATCTGGACATTTATTTAGCCAATAAACCATGGCAAGACTTCGGAATTGATCTGGTTTTGGGTCAACCCACCGATGAAATTGCAGATAAAAGAAATGAAATGTTTTTGCCTGATATGTTAATGATGCATTTTGATGAGGCTACTTATAATGGGAAACCAATAGTGGAGGATAAAATTATTATTTACGAGGCAGAAGAAGAGCAAGCTAGTGTGGGCTTTCAAATTCTACCTGAATATGTTACTTGGTTTCTTTGTCTATTTGGGATTTTCTTAAGTGTAAGGCACCATAAATCTAAACTAAGTGATGTTTGGTTTAATAGATTATTATTTATCATTACTGGCCTTGTGGGCTGTCTAATCTTCTTTTTATGGTTTTTATCAGATCATATGGCTACGGTTAATAACTGGAACATGATATGGGCGTTTCCCCTAAATGTAGTTCTTGCTTTTTTATTGTTCAAAAAACCAGCCAAAAAGTGGCATACGGCATTTTATGCTATATTCGGGATTTTTCAATTTATGGTTTTAGGTTTTTTCTATACTTTACCACAAGCCATGCATGTAGCCGTGTTGCCTATTGTTTTATATTTTGCCTTTAAGTCTTTTAATTTATTGTATAGGACCAAAAAAATGAATACCTAATGAATTTGAATACTATCCATCATCAAGCCATAAAACTAGTTAAAGAAGTAGGAGAATTCATAAAGCATGAATCAGAAAACTTCAATACTAACAAGGTAGAGCATAAGGGTTTTAATGATCTGGTCAGTTATGTAGATAAAGAAGCCGAAAAACGCTTAGTGGAAGGTTTAGGAAAAATTCTACCTGAATCAGGTTTTATAGCGGAAGAAGGTACTTCCAATAAAAAAGGAGACACTTATAATTGGATAATTGATCCTTTGGATGGCACTACAAATTTTGTTCATGGTCTGCCGGTCTACTCCATAAGCGTTGCCTTACAACAAAATAATGAGCTGGTTTCGGGGATTGTATTAGAGATCAATAGAGATGAATGCTTTGAAGCTGTAAAGGGTGAAAATTCAAGATTAAATGGAAAGCCAATCTCAGTATCTCAAGGGTTAGATTTATCTCAAAGTTTGATTGCTACCGGTTTCCCCTATAATGATTTTGACAAAATGGATGACTATTTATCCATTCTCAAGCATTTGATGCAAAACACCCATGGATTAAGAAGATTTGGAAGTGCAGCAGTGGATTTAGCTTATGTGGCTTGCGGAAGATATGAAGCTTATTTCGAATACAATCTCAACGCCTGGGATGTGGCAGCAGGAGCTTTTATCGTGCAACAAGCAGGTGGCAAAGTTTCTCGCTTCAATGGTGATGATGATTTCATTTTTGGAAGAGAAATAGTATCTTGCTCGTCAGAAGTTTACGAAGAACTATTAACCGTACTCCGGAACCAATGGAAACACAATCAATAGAGAAAAGTCAGAGAATAACCTTAGGATCAGGCGATAGTAGTATGTCTGAAAGCACTGTTAGAAAGTTGAATTACATTGCAGGTGGATTGATGATGATTTCTTCTCTCTACTATATTATCAGCTTTATCAATGCTGGTGCTGAGGATAGTTTTAAAATAATTTCTGGTATTTTATTTTTTGTATCTGCTATTATGTTTTTGTTTAGAGCTCAATTTGAACTATCACCTTCCTCAAAGTATGCTCCTCATTTCCTTATTACACAAAACGGTTTAAAAATTAAAATTGGTGTTTTAAAAAAACCTGAGTTCATAAATTGGGATGAGGTTAAAAAAGTGGAATTGGGCTATTATAAAATTGGAATAAAAGATAAAACTGGTTTACAATACTTTCCTTATAAAACTCGTAAAGAGACCTCAATTGAATTGAAAAGAGCTATTGAAGCTGTTGCAGCTCAAAAAGGAATAGAAGTCGAAAATTTATTAAAAAGATAAGCTGAAAACTTCAGCTTATCTTTTTGTTTGGCAATCAATATCAACTTCCAGTGCAAACCCAATCTTGATTATAGGCTTGGCCTTGCTCTTTTAATTCATCTTCATGTTCTTGCACTTCAGTAGGGGATCCACAAAATTCATCACTGACTTGAGTGTTTTGTTCTGTACAAGTAGTACATACTTCCACTAATCCACATGAACTTATTAAAAGTATTAATGCTAGGGTTGATAGTCTATTTTTCATAACTCTTATATTTATTCTTCCTCTTCTTCTTTTTCTTCTTTAGGATCAATTGCAGGTCGCTCGTCTCTGTTTGCAATTTCCCAAGCAGTATAGAATACCAAATCGGTTCTCTTCTTTAACAAATCAAATTCAATCTTATCGACTGTATCAGTATGCTGATGATAATCAGGATGAGTACCATTAAAATAGAAAATGATTGGAACGCCATTTTTTGCAAAATTCCAATGATCTGAACGGTAATAAATCCTATCTGGATGATCTTCAGCATTATAAGTATAATCTAGTTCCAGTTTTGTGTAATTATTATTCATGTTTTCACTGATTTCATGCAATTCAGTTGAAATTCTGTTGGAACCAATTAGGTATACAAATTCCCTGTCATCCATATGGATAGAATCTACTCGTCCGATCATATCAATATTTAAATTGGTAACCGTATTTTCTAATGGGAATACAGGATTTTCTGCATAATGAGCAGAACCTAACAAACCTTTTTCTTCTCCAGTTACAGGCATAAATAAAATGCTTCGTTTGGGTCCATGACCAGCGTTCTTTGCTTTTACAAAAGCTTCGGCTATTTCCAAGACTGCAGTTGTACCAGAGGCATCGTCATCAGCTCCATTATACACTTTTCCATCTTGAACCCCAACATGATCATAGTGCGCAGTTAAAACAAGGATTTCATCTGGCTTTTCAGTACCCTCTAAGTAGCCCAATACATTTTCAGTTTCCATTATTTCAGTATTGATTTCAGCAAATAGCTCGGCAGAGGCAGTATCTCCAATTTTCAATTCTGAAATAGGTTTGCCAAAAACTTCTTGCGCCAATTCTTTGTACATCACTAAGCTTGCAAGCCCTTCAGTTGAAGGCTTAGTTCTAGATAATGCACCATGAGTAGCATAATATTGGCCATAACGTAAAACCATATTCATTCTACTACTATCTTCTGCAAAAACTATTGCTCCTTGTGCTCCAAGGTCTTCGATAATTTTTAATGTAGGAGTAAACTGTCCTTCAGCTTGAAAAGCCAAAAACTTTCCTTCAGCCTCTATATCTTGTAAATCTTCTTCTTGGGCTTTATTAACATATACAATGTCGATTTCCTTCTTTTCGAAAGGAACATTTGCCCAATAGACCATTTCCCCAAGATTTGAAATAGTTTTTTCATTGACAACCATTGCAGCGTCCCCTCGAAAAGTTTGATATAAATTAAACTTTTGGAAATATGAATTGTCAACAGGCGCTTTCAAGCCTAGAGATTCAAAATGATTCTTAATATATTCTGCTGCCATTTTCTGGCCTTTTTTACCTGTTTCTCTTCCTTCTAAGGAATCGGAAGCCAGTATTGTTAAATGTCTGGTTAAGTCATCATTTGAAATAGTTTTAGCATATTTTCTTGCTTGCTTTTCCATGACTTGAGCTGACAGCAAACTAACAGCCAAGAAACTCATCATAAGAGTAGAGAAAAAAGTCTTCATAATTAAGGGGTTAAAGGTAAATTTATTTAAATTTTTTACTGTAAAGTGAACAAAAATCCTAAATAATATATTGTACTTTTGTGGCACGAAACAGTCCGTGAATATCTAAAATTTTTATTAAAGATACTTTCAAATATTATGAAATTAAACCCTCTGTACCAAGAAAGATTTGATGTGAGGCATAATGCACCGGATAATCAGCAAATATCGGAGATGCTGAAAATGGTGAAAGCCGATTCTTTGGAACATCTTATTGATGAAACGATCCCAAAAGCTATCCAACTTAAGAAGGATTTGAACCTTCCTGAAGCGCAAACTGAATTTGAATTTTTAGAGTCGTTTAAAGAAATCGCTCAAAAAAATCAAATCTTTAGATCTTATATAGGATTAGGCTATTACAATACGCATACACCAGGTGTAATTCAAAGAAATATATTAGAAAATCCGGGTTGGTATACGGCTTACACACCTTATCAAGCTGAAATTGCTCAAGGTAGATTAGAAGCCTTAATTAATTTCCAGACCATGGTGATTGATTTGACAGGAATGGAAATTGCTAATGCCTCTTTATTGGATGAAGGTACTGCTGCTGCCGAAGCAATGAGCATGTTCTATGGCTTAAGAAAAGGCAAGAAGAAATCAGCCACTGTTTTCTTTGTAGATGAAAATACTTTCCCACAAACAGTTGATATCCTTAAGACTAGGGCTAATCCTATGGGAATTGAATTAAGATTTGCGGATTTATCTCAGTTAGATGTTACCGATCCTGATATTTTTGGATTTTACGCTCAACAAATAAACTTAAAAGGTGAGGTGATCGACCTTAAGCCAATCATTGAGGCTGCAACTGAAAATAATATCCATTCTACTATTGGCGCTGATTTATTAGCATTGACTTTATTAACTCCTCCAGGAGAAATGGGAGCGGATTGTGTAGTGGGTACCTCTCAACGTTTTGGTATTCCTATGGGATATGGCGGCCCACATGCTGCTTATTTTGCAACTAAAGAGGCTTATAAAAGACAAGTTCCGGGAAGAATAATAGGCGTATCTGTAGACAAAGAAGGAAATAAAGCCTACAGAATGGCACTTCAAACTAGAGAGCAACATATTAAAAAGGAGAAAGCAACTTCTAATATTTGTACTGCTCAAGTCTTGTTGGCAATTATGTCAGGTATGTTCGGTGTTTATCACGGCCCTGTTGGCTTGAAAAAAATTGCAGTAAGAACTCATTCCCTGACAAAGTTATTAGCGAATGGTCTTACTACTTTAGGGTATGAAGTGACTAATAAAAATTTCTTCGATACGATTACAGTTCAACTTGAATCTGAAAAATTGAGAGAGAAACTTCATTCAATTTTATATGAAAGAAAGATCAATCTAAATTTAACGGGTACTCATACTGTATCGATTGCTTTAAATGAGACTACTCGTATTCATGATATAAAAGAATTAATTGAAATCTTCGCTTTGGTAGTAGATGAAGATGCTAATAAATATTCGGTAGAGGATAAAGTTGATTCATTAGAGTTGGACTGGCCAAAACAGTTGATTCGTGAAAGCAGATTCATGGAGCACCCAATTTTCAATCAGTTCCATGCTGAGCATGAAATGTTGCGATATATCAAAAGGCTGGAGAATAAAGATCTATCATTGGTTCATTCTATGATTTCTTTAGGATCATGCACTATGAAATTGAATGCAACGGCTGAAATGATTCCAATCACTTGGCCTGAAATGGCACATATCCATCCTTATGCACCAAAAGAACAAGCTTTAGGATATAGAGAAATGTTCATCAAGTTGGAGAATATGCTAACTGAAATCACTGGATTTGCCGCTACTTCATTGCAGCCTAATTCAGGTGCTCAAGGTGAGTATGCCGGTTTAATGGTGATCAGAGCATATCACCAAAGTAGAGGAGATGAACACAGAAACGTAACCATAGTTCCTTCATCAGCGCATGGTACTAATCCTGCAAGTGCGGTAATGGCTGGAATGAAAGTGGTGATCACAAAATGTGATGATCAAGGGAATATTGATCTAGAGGACCTAAAGGAAAAGGCTGAAGAGTATAAAAATAATTTGGCTGCTTTAATGGTAACTTATCCTTCTACCCACGGAGTATTTGAAGAAAGTATTCAAGAAATCTGTCAAATAGTTCATGATAATGGCGGTCAAGTTTATATGGACGGTGCCAACATGAATGCTCAAGTAGGTTTAACATCTCCAGCTAATATTGGAGCTGATGTTTGCCATTTGAATTTACATAAAACGTTTTGTATTCCACATGGTGGTGGCGGACCAGGGATGGGACCAATTTGTGTGGCAGAACACTTAGAAGATTTCTTACCGGGCAATCCGTTGGTGCCAACAGGAGGGAATCAGGCTATTACAGCTATTTCAGCTGCTCCTTGGGGCAGTGCAAGCATCTTGGCTATAAGTTACGCTTATATCTCTATGATGGGAAGCCAAGGCCTTAAAAAAGCTACCCAGCTAGCGATTTTAAATGCTAATTACATTAAAGAGAAATTAGCGGGAAGCTATCCTGTACTTTACACTAATCAGAAAGGACGTGCTGCTCATGAAATGATCATCGATTGCCGAGCGTTTAAAGAATTTGGTGTGGAAGTAGAAGATATCGCTAAAAGACTAATGGATTATGGATATCATTCTCCTACCGTTTCATTTCCGGTGCCAGGCACAATGATGATTGAGCCTACTGAAAGTGAGAGTAAAATGGAGTTGGATAAATTTTGCACAGCTATGATTTCAATTAGAAAAGAAATACAAGAAATAGCTGATGGAAAAGCAGATACGCAGCAAAACGTGTTGAAAAATGCACCGCATACTATGTCGGTAGCTTTAGCTGAGAAATGGGAGTTACCTTACTCAAGAGAGAAAGCAGTTTTCCCATTAGAATCAGTTCGTCAAAGCAAATTCTGGCCAAGTGTGAGCCGAATTGACAGTGCTTATGGTGATAGAAACTTAATGTGCAGCTGTATTCCGGTATCTGAATACGAAGATAAACCGGAAGAGGCTATGGCTTAGAAATAGAATTTCTGTTTAGAGAATAGATAGCATCAGATAGTCATCTGGTGCTATTTTTTTTGCAATATACTGTAATTATACGCTGTCCACTATAAAGCATACCTTCTCAACCTGTGCATCCTTGCGATGGAAATACAACTACCGTAATTCCGAAACTATTATGGCAGAAACAAGCAAGCTTTAGAGTACTTCGCTTTGCTCGTAGTGACGATATATTCTGGCTCTAGTGTTAAAATCAAAAAAGCCTTTCAGATTAGATTCTGAAAGGCTTTTTTATGATGTGTAATTTAATTTTAAGCTTCTACTGCTTTCTTTTTTCTCTTCGCTAAATCCAATACTACTGGAGTTGCAATAAAGATTGAAGAATAGGTACCCACTAAGATACCAACCAATAAAGCAAAAGAGAATCCTCTCAATACTTCTCCACCGAAAATAAATAGAATTAAGATAACCAGTAAAGTAGTTAATGAGGTCATTACAGTTCTACTTATAGTATTATTAATCGCAGTATTGAAGGTTTCTTCATTAGTTGCTTTTGATTTAATACCTAAAGTTTCTCTGATTCTATCAAACACAACCACAGTATCGTTAATGGAATAACCAATTACTGTTAAGATTGCCGCAATAAATACCTGATCTATTTCGAATGAGAAACCTAGTAATTTGGCTATCGCAAATGCTGACAATACAAATAGAGTATCGTGGAACAAGGCCACAACTGCACCTAAACCAAACTGCCATCTTCTAAATCGGATTAAGATATAGATGAAAATTGCAATCAAAGCAAATATCACAGATTCCTGAGATGAGTTTCTGATATCATCGGCAATGGTGGCTCCCACTTTCGAAGAACCACTGATTGTGAAATCATTATCTCCCATGGCAGATTCCGTTTCCACATAGCTCATTCCAGTTGCTTCCGCAATACCATCAATGATTTTAGTCTTAACCGTATTATCTGCTTCTGTTGATTCTTCATTTACTAAGTATGAAGTCGTGACTTTAAGGATGTTATTAGCACCATAAGTCTTTACTTCAGTTCCAGCATCTTCTAATTTGCCATCTAAAGCAACTTTAAGGCTAGTAGTTTCAACTTGCTCAGCAAACCTCACTACATAAGAACGACCACCCGTGAAATCAACACCTAAAGTTAATCCTTTAGTCACCATTAGTACAATACCAATTACAATAACGATTCCTGAACCGATATAAGCCATTTTTCTTTTGCTCATAAAATTGAAACTAATATTGTTCAATAAGTTCTTAGAGAATGGCGTAGCAAAAGAAATTTTGCTTTGATCGCCTTTTTTGCTCATCCAACTTACAATAACTCTAGTGATAAATACCGCTGAGAAGAAGGAACATGCAATACCTATCATTAAAGTAATAGCAAAACCTTTAACAGGACCTTGGCCTAACCAATATAAAATAGCACCAGTTAAGAAAGTGGTTACGTTAGCATCTACAATTGAGCTGTAAGCTTTAGAATAACCAGATGAAATGGCTTTCAATAATGGCGAACCAGCTCGCATTTCCTCCCTGATACGTTCAAAAATTAGTACGTTGGCATCAATGGACATACCAATTGTCAATACGATACCTGCAATACCAGGTAAGGTCAGTGCTGCATTCAACTGCGCTAAAATTCCTAAAATAAAGAATATATTAAATACTAAAGCGATGTTGGCAATAAAACCACCTTTAGAGTAATAACCAACCATGAAAATCAATACCATAGCCAAACCAGCTACAATAGAAATAATACCTTGTGCTCTAGCTTCTTTACCCAAAGTTGGACCAATGATGGCTTCTTCCACAATTCTGGTTGGGGCTGGCAAAGAACCCGCTTTTAGGATATTGGCTAAATCTTTAGCCTCTTCCATGGTGAAATTACCCGAAATGATTGATTTACCATTAGGAATTTCTTGCGTTACATTCGGTGCAGAATACACATAGTTATCTAAAACAATTGCAATTCTGTTGTTGATATTTTCTCTAGTGATTTTCGCCCATTTTCTGGCTCCTGTAGGATCCATGCTCATGTCAACAGCAGGTTGTCCAACTTCATCAAATGTTTGTCTTGCATCATTAACCACTTCACCAGTTAATAAAGCTTGGTTACCTCTTTGAGTCCTCACTACATAAAGCTCTAAAAGCTCTGTTCCATCATCCAATTTTCTTGGCTTCACATCCCATAAAAGTCTTGTGTTTCTAGGGAACAACGCTTGAATATCTTCTCTTTGTATGATATCATTGATCTTTGCAGTATCTGTAACTTCATAAACTAATCCATATTGACTTCTAGTCAAGCTGAATAGTGGTGATACATTCTGAGCATTTTCTAAAGAATCTAGATTTGCATCCGCAGAATCGGCTTCTTGTCCTTCAGTTGCTGTAGTGTCAGCTTCTTCGTCTTGCAATAAATCTGCTAGATTGCCACTTTCTTCTGATGTTTCAGTAGAATCATCAGAGCCTAGTTCATTTTTCTGATTGGCTTTTTGTTCTGCAACTAAAATCTCGTTTGCTGCTGCAAGTGCATCAGATACTTCATTGATCGCTACAACTTGCAAGAATTCTAACTTTGCAACACCCTGCAATAATTTTCTCACTCTTTCAGGATTGTCAACACCTGGCAATTCAATTTGAATTCTACCTGTGTTCTCCAATTTCTGAATATTTGGCTGAGAAGTACCAAAACGGTCAATTCTCGTTCTTAGGATATTGAAAGAACGATCTATTGCATCATCCACTTCAGTTCGAATGATTCTTAATACTTCGCTATCTTCTGTTTCAAAACTTATTCTATCTCTGTTAGCAGAGGTAGCAAAGAATTCACTTAATTTTTTATCAGGATTTTGTTCCTTAAAAGCTTGGTAAAAGAGATCCACAAAAGAGCCTTGACTAGTTTTCTGTCTTTCTCTTGCAGTCTCTAAAGCATTAATCAACGCTTCATCTTCATTATTTCCACTAAGTCCTTTGATGATATCCACTGGTGATACTTCTAAAGTAACATGCATACCACCTTGTAAATCAAGTCCTAGGTTCAATTCCATGTCTTGAACTTCCTTATAAGTAAACTCAACACCTAAAAGGTTATAAACAGGAATATTGTAAACTGAATCTAGGTAATTCTGTCTTTTTGAATAATCAATATTTCCTGCCTGATCTGTAGCGTAGGCAGTAGCATCATCTTTTATGCCGTTCGAAACAAATGTAAATGACAAATAATAGATACATAATAATGTAACTATAACGGTCATGAACACGATAAATCCTCTGTTTTTCATGTGTATATTATTTGAAATGATTTTATAAAACCATGGAATTTCACAGTTTTATATTTTGATTAATTAGAAATTAGTTATCGAATTGTTGTATGAAATGATCTGCTTAGATCAATATCTTGAATTGACTAGTCTATGCTATTAGGGCGCATTTGGTGATATAATAAGCCTAAATAGTGTGTGAAAGTAATTATGATAAGCTTTTTCTACAGATTCAAGTATTGTAAAATCCTCTGTGTTGAGATTTGGAATTTCTAACAATAGATCAAAAGAATGAAATAAATTGAATTGCATAACAGGTAAAAGCACATCATAAGCCAGCATCCTGTATTCAGCTTGAGGCTTTTCTTTTTCGCTTTGCTCCGTTTTCTCAACCTTATCAGAAATATCAGTTACGTAAGGTTGCTGAAAAAACAACAAAACAGCCATAGCCAGTCCAAAAATTAGACTGCCTGATCGCTTAACTGATTGTATGTTATTTTTTCTTTTCATTCTTTGGGATGCAAATGTAATTAAAAATCAGGAAATTCAATATAAAAAGATAAACTGATCACTTTCGACCACAAAAGTTCAGGAGAAAACATTAGGTAGCCAAAGGCTACTTGTATTTTAACCACGAAGTTGCACAGAGGCTTTCACAAAGTAACACAAAGGTATAATCAGAAAAAGCTGAATTTCTTTACCATGACTTCCTATCTAAAAAGGAATCAAACATATTTTAATAATGTTTAATTAAGCAATTTGGTATTCTTTGAGTGCTTAACAACAGCTATATCTATTCCTTAGTGTTCCTCTGTGAAATGCTTAGAGCAGTTTTGTGGTTAAAGGAAAAAACCTTAGGCTTTCCAGTAGCCAAAGGCTACTATTGCTTTAACCACTGAGTTGCACAGAGGCTTACACTAAGCTTCACAACTTGTCCCGTATTCATCGGGAAAGCAAAATCAAATAAAGTTTTTGATTTTTTATTTTCATAGATATTAATGATTCAAATGATTTTGATTGGACAATTTGGTACGAAAAGAATCAAAAAACAGCTTTAGCTGTTGCCTTGTGTTCTTTGCGAATTCTTTGTTCTTTGTGGTTAATAGAAAAAGCCTTAGGCTTTCCTTTTGCTTCTCGAAAATCTATGTTCATTTCATGATATCCTGCTCCAATTAAGATTTTTCTTTTTCTGGTTTTCCACTTGTCGTCTAATGAGGGCATTTTCTTCTGATTCAAGATTGGGATCTTTAGCTATAATAGCTTGTGCACTTTGCCGTGCAATAGATAAAATGGGTTCATCTTCTCTCAAATCTCCAATTAATAAATCCAATTGGCCGCTTTGTTGAGTGCCCATCATATCTCCTGGACCTCTCAAATTCATATCCACTTGCGCTATTTCAAAACCATCAGTGGTACGAACCATGGTCTCAACTCTTGTGCGGGCTTCTTTACTTAATTTATAACTCGTTACTAAAACGCAGTAGGATTGCTCAGCTCCACGTCCAACTCTTCCTCGCAGCTGATGCAACTGCGCCAAACCAAAACGCTCAGCATTTTCTATTACCATTACTGAGGCATTTGGCACATTAACGCCTACTTCAATCACAGTAGTAGCCACCATTAATTTAGTCTCACCTTTTACGAATCGAGCCATTTCAAAATCCTTATCGGCTGCCTTCATTTTGCCATGTACAATGCTGATCGGATATTCTGGAAATGACCTTGCAATACTTTCATAGCCATCCATCAAATCTTTCAAATCCAACTTTTCAGATTCTTCAATCAGTGGATAAACTACATAAACTTGCCGACCTTTTTCTATTTCCTTTTTTAAAAAGCCATTTAACTTCAGTCGATTCGCATCGTATTGATGAATAGTTTTAATGGGTTTCCGACCTTTTGGCAATTCATCTATTATCGAAATATCTAAATCTCCATAGACAGACATGGACAAGGTTCGGGGAATAGGTGTTGCCGTCATAATTAATACATGAGGCACGAAATTTTCATTCTTTTTCCATAAACGAGCCCTTTGAGCCACCCCATAGCGGTGTTGTTCGTCCACAATGGCTAAACCTAAATTTTGAAACTGCACCACTTCTTCTAGTAGCGCATGGGTTCCTACCAAAATTTTCAATTCTCCAGATTTCAAATTTTCATGAATTTCTCTTCTGGCTTTGGTTTTTGTAGATCCTGTTAGTAAAGCAATGGTCACCCCAATTTTGTCCGCAAATTCTTTTAAACCTTCATAATGTTGATTAGCTAAAATTTGAGTGGGGGCCATTAAAGCAACTTGAGCGCCACTGTCAATAGCAATAAGTGCAGAAATAAAAGCTACAATGGTTTTTCCACTTCCTACATCGCCTTGCAGGAGGCGATTCATTTGTTTGCCACTCTTAAAATCACTGAAGATCTCTTTGATTACTTTTTTTTGAGCCCCAGTTAAATCAAATGGCAAATGCGATTGGTAAAATTCAGTAAGCAGGTCTGTTTTTTGAAGCAGTTGCCCTTTGAATTTTTCAAGTCTGACTTTCTTTTGCATCAACAATCGAAGCTGCATAAAAAAGAATTCATCAAACTTCATTCTGAAGCGTGCTTTTTGAAGCAGTTGCTGATTTTTGGGTACATGAATTTGAACCACGGCATCTCTCTTTGCCAAAAAGCCATATTGCTGCAAAATATGAGGGGGAAGTGTTTCAGGTATTCGATTGTAAGCTTCTTTCAGCAATGTTTTTTGAAACTTGAAAATCGCTTTGCTGTCTAAATATCTTTTTCTTAAAGTTTCAGTAGTAGAATAAACTGGTTGTAGAAATTCATTTTGTGAGACAGCAGGAGTTAAAATTTCCAATTCCGGATGCGCCATGGTGTATTTGCTTCCGAAACGCTTGGGCTGACCATAAACCACATAATCCACCCCAGTTCTTAATTTTGGACTGATCCAATTAATGCCACTGAACCAAACTAATTCCATAATGCCCGTTTCATCAGCGAATTGCACGGCTAATCGCTGTTTTCGACCAGCACCAATCAGTTGCTTCGAACGGATTTGTCCTTTCACTTGCACATTGGACATTTCTGCGTTCAGCTCTCTTACTTTATAAAATTTAGTTCGGTCCTCGTACCGAAAAGGATAATGCTGTAATAAATCGGCATAAGTGAAGATTCCTAGCTCTTTATTGATGTGGGCTGCCTTTTGTGGCCCCAATCCTTTCAGAAATTCTATGGGTGTTTTAAAAAAGGAGGTCATTTTAATCCCACTCTAGAGTATTCAAACTATGAATGATATCCTTTTTGACATATTCAATTACAGGTGCCAGAGAATCATTTTCTGTAGCGGTTCGGAAATAAAGCGCTCCTCTTAAAAAATGCTCGGTGGAATCCGTAGTGTAAAATTGAAACTGACTCGGAACATCTCCTTTTAATTCGGCTATTGATACTTTTTTTCCAGTAGGGGTCATCAAAATAGTTTCTTGGATTGAACTGGCTTTTATTTGATGTTTTGTTGTTAATTTATAAGCATCGTCAATATTGGCTCTTAAACTATCGCGATTATTATTCAATGATTTGTAAGTGATGTGAACCTCAGCGACAAATTTTGGATAGAACAAAGCAAACCAATATCGCTCTCGGATATAAGAGGAATCAGGTAATATTTTTGCATGAGTAGAATATTCAAAACTATAAGGAAAAGAATCGGGTAAGGCTTTATATTCATGATCGGGCAAATCAATTCTGTTGAAGCCATTGGGTTTAGGATAATAATCCGCTTCACAGGCTAAAAATAAAATTGATACTACAATTGACAGAATAATACTTTTGAATAAACTCATAGAACAAATTTAACGGCTTAAGTTAATCATAAATATAAATAGAGGAAAGAATTTGAATAATGAGCTTATTTTTGAGGATGAGTGGCTTAAGCAAGTTCGTTTTTCTTTAAATTTAGCCCGTTAACAGCAAGTTTCATTATGACCTCAGAAGAATTTAGAAAGCATGCGCATTCCATGGTTGATTGGATGGCGGATTATTTAGATAATGTAGAAAAATATCCAGTGATGGCTCAGGTAAAGCCAGGAGAAATTAAAGCTCAAATACCCAAAAGCTTTTCTGAAAAACCTGAAGCATTCGAAGCTATTTTTAAAGACTTTGAGAATAAAATCATGCCAGGCATAACTCATTGGGAGAGCCCAAATTTCTTTGCCTATTTCCCTGCATCTAAAAGCAAGCCTTCCATTTTAGGAGAAATGCTGATGAGTGCTTTAGGCACACAAGGAATGGTTTGGCTTACCTCTCCAGCGGCTACTGAACTTGAAGATCGAATGATGGAATGGATGCGTGATTTGTTAGGTTTATCAACGGACTGGACTGGCTCCATTCAAGATACTGCCTCCACTGGTACTTTCAATGCGCTAATAACTGCCAGAGAAAAAGCTTCTGATTTTCAGATCAATGAAAAAGGATTTGCAGGAATGCCGCGATATCGGATTTATGCTTCTGAGCAAGCGCATAGTTCTATAGATAAGAATGTGAAAATAGCGGGCTTTGGCTATGAAAACCTGGTTAAAATCCCTGTGGATAAAAATTTTGCCATGATATCTTCAGAACTGGAAAAAGCCATTGAAAGTGATCTTGCAGCTGGCTATAAGCCTTTATTTATTTTAGGAGCTATGGGCACTACAGGTACAACTGCTGTAGATCCATTAGATGAAATTGGGACAATTGCCCAAAAGCATAAAATTTGGTTTCATGTTGATGCTGCCTATTCAGGTGCCGCATTGATTTGCCCTGAAATGCGATGGATGAGTAAGGGAATGGAGTTGGCTGATAGTATGGTATTCAATCCGCATAAATGGTTATTTGTAAATTTTGATTGTAGCCTCTATTATGTTAAAGATCCAAAATCCTTAACTCAGGCTTACAGCATAACTCCAGAATATTTAAAAACGGATACCGATCATGAAGTCAATAACTATCGTGACTGGCATATTCAATTAGGTAGAAGATTCAGAGCCTTGAAATTATGGTTTATGTTGCGAAGCTTTGGAGCGGAAAACTTAAGGACTATAATCCGAAACCATTGCGAATGGGCGCAATGGTTGAAAAGTGAAATTGAAGCATCTGAAGATTTTGAAATGTTGGCCCCAGTATCCGTTAATTTGCTTTGCTTCCGATATAATGATGGCAAAATGAATGAGCAAGAACTAAATGCCTTCAATGAAAAATTATTAAAAAGCATTAATGCAACAGGCAAAATCTTCATCACCCACACCAAACTAGATGGAAAATATACCTTGAGGTTAGTAGGCGGACATCCTGAGTTGAAAAAAGATCATTTGGAACGGGCATGGGAGTTGATTAAGGAAATGACTTAAAGATTTTTGTCACCTTAAGAAATTAACAATATGTTTGGGTTCTAAATCAATCTTAAAATGAACCACAAATTATTTTTCTGTCTGTTGTTTTTCATCAACACTTATGCCATTTCAGCTCAAAATTTATCGGGTAGGCTGTTAAATGAAAATCAAGAACCCATTCCCTATGCTCATATACAATTAGACAATAGTTCTTATGGCACCATCACGAATGATTCTGGATTTTTTCATCTAAAAATTAAAAAAGGGTATAAAAATTTAAACATTAGCTCGATTGGCTATGAAAGCAAGAGCATAAGCATACAAGAATTGAATTTTGATGGGATGCAGACCTTCATTTTGAAGAGTAGTAAAATTTCAATGGATGAAGTTTTAGTGAAAGGCACTTTTGATTCTGCTAGCTGGTATGTAGAAAAAGCGATTAAGAATATTCGAAAGAATTATCCTAGAAGAAAACACTCCCAAATTGCTTTTTATAGAGAAGCAACTATTCGAGATACTACTTATGCCCGAATGTTGGATGCTATTGTGTTCTTGAGCGAGCGGGGCATTAATAGAAAATCCGAAGATACACGCTACGAAATCTTAAGAAAACGTCAGACCAAGGACAATAGAAATATTAGCTGGCATCGATCCCTTCAAAACTGGCTTTACCAGGATTTAGGGCCTTACATAGTTAATAAAGCAAATCCTACAAAACCAAAAGGAACCAAAAATTCTGATTTAAATGATTATCTATTATGCAATGCTATCTCAGATGAAAGAAGAGAGCACCCTCAAAGATTACTTTATGATGGATTTATACAAGAGAATTATTTTGAAATCATAAATCAATATAAAAGCGAAGGGAAAGATTATGTGGAAATCAAAACCATAATCGAAGATACATCACGATTATATTTATGGCAGCAAATCAAACCAGTTGCAAAAATGGTCATTTGTAAAGATGATTATGCAATAGTACAGTTTGAAAAGATTCAGGAATTAGTGGAGGGAAAAGAAAGAAACATTTTCACAGGGCAAACAGTCAGCGAGGGCATTCGCTCACATTATCTGATTCAATGGAAACAAAATCCCAATGATGGAAAATATTATGTTCAGTATATTCGTGATGCAGCGGTTGGCAATAATGCCAGTCGGATCTTTGGGGTTGCAAATATGAAAGAGATGTATGACACAGGAGGAAAAACTGGCTTTGTCAAACAAGTCAACGAATGGTATGTCATTGAAAACAAGGATTATGAAAAAATCAGTTGGCGAGATGGTGCTGCACATGATTATGATATATATGAGCTTGAACCTACCAAAAGGTTAGGGATTACTTTTGATGATGTTAATTCCATGCCTGTTAATCCGATCAATCAAAAAATGTTAAACGATTTAACCAAAAACAATTCTATAGATGAGCTATTTACAGAACAATAGAACTGCCTCCATTTTATTTTTATGGATTTTAGCTTTTGCTTGCAAACCACCTCCAAGCAAATTTGATCGTGATTATCCTGAATATACTGAGAAGAAAAACACAGTGGAAAGCTATGAAATGCTGAATGACTCTACCATCTATTTGGGAATTTCTACAAATGATAAATCCTACGGAAGAAGCGAGAAAAACCCCATTTTTGTAGGCGTTACCAATCACCATGAAGGCGGTAAAAACCGAATGAGATTTTTAAATGCTCTTGAAATGGAGGACGGTACTCCGGTAGAATATGAAAGAGTAAGAAGTTGTTGTCCGTTTAAGACATTAAACAGCAAAACCATAGGGGCCGATCAAAAATTCGGACTGTTGGATGTATGGATTGTTTATCCTAAAGGCAAAAAAGAAGAGGCGGATACCTTATATATTAATGCTTATGACCAGGGGCAACCTATGGTACCTAAAGGCTATCGGGCTAAGAAATGATCAAAATTCAAACTTGAAGAGTCCTTTTCAGTTTTAATAAGCATGAAGAATTTTCTTTTACTTTTTGTCTTAGCAATCTTCGCTTGCTCGGTTAACACTTCCAAAAAAGTGGAGCTGGAAAAGCTAAAGTTCAGTTATACTGATGATGCCTATATCTTTTTTCGAAATATGCGTCAAACTAATTATGACCTTGAGGTGATGGAAGAAGGTGGTTGGCGCATTTACCGTCATGAAGATCGAAAAAAAGATAGCACCGATTTTTATTTCAATATTTCATTAGTAGTCAATTGGAGGGCAAATAAGGTCTATCCAATGGTAGAAATGACTAAACGTATTGAAAAAGAAAATTTCAAAGTGTATTGGGAAGCAATTGAATCTAATGAAACAGGCAGCATTGCTATGAAAGGCGAAAAGCGTAGGGATGAAATGATTTTTACAACCAAACTCTACAACAAGATGACTGAGGAGGTAGAAATGTATATGATCTACAGAGATAAAAAGCTCCCTCTATTTCCGGATGCAGATCAAAAGGAAGCTTTTCGTGTTAGCTTGTATGATTTCTATAGAATGACGGGACTACTTTAAAACTCTTCAAAAGCGCTGTCATCCCATTCCTGCGCTACTTTAATATTTCCCAATTCTCTTTCATCCCTTCCAGAAGAAAGCATGATCTGGTCATATTGTTGATAATCAGTCCATACATTTTGAAAACTAGCAGCACTGTCTGATGCATTTCTGTAAAAATCCCATTGCAGGATCAAATGAGATTGAGGATCAATATAAGCTTTGTATTTATTCTGTGGTGTAAATCCTACTTTTTCAAAAGTTAAGCTGATCACTTCAGCTTCTTCGCCATTTTTGGTAGTGTCTTGTCCCACATATTTTAATTGTACACCCGGATCTTTCAACTTAAAAGGGAATACCAACCAATAAGAATCATTTACCCAAATTTGCTTTCCTCTTTCAATGTATTTGTCTAAAGAATCAGCTTTTGTTAATTCTCTATCACTGATTTTAACTCTTCCTGTATCCTGATTGATATTAATCAAATAAGTAGATCTCTCAGAAGGAAAATCAATTCGAACATTGCCTGTATATTTATCCCAAACCAAATCACGGGCACCCAGAAAATTCCATGAAATATAACGAGTATTATTCCAATTTTCTTCTCCTCCATGAGCAGCTATGACCTTATCAGCAAGCTCAACTGCCTTTCGATCTGAATTACTTTCATCGAAAGAAGCAGAATCTTCTTTTTTTGTTTCTTGCTGTTCTGCCGTTTTTTCGGTTGGCTGACAAGCAAGAATTGTAAGGATTAATGCGTTAAGCAGTAGTATATTTTTCATAATCTGTAAATTGATTTTAAACTAAATTGTTTTAATTCTCCTTTGTGAAACTTAGTGAAATCTTAGTCTAACTTTGTGGTTAAATCAAAATGGCTTTTTAAAAGCCACTATTTTCCTAAGCACATCATAGTAAAGCATTACAAATAAAATAATACTCATCAGCCAAATGACAGCCAAGTTAAATTGCAAAGTATTGAAAATATAACCTCCGAAATATTTTTCCCCTGCGTAGAACTGTGTTCTGAAATCCAGTGCATGGTCAGGCTGTGGCTCCATAAATACAGGATAGATCTTCTGAATTAATCTGCCATCATATTCTATAATTCTATTAGGGTCATTTGTGTTTTTCACCAAATTGGCAACTGTTTTATTGTAGTAATTATCCCTTAGATATTCGAATTGCTTTTTCTTTTCTGGGCTTTGAGTAAGCATAAAAATTGCTTTCTCTTTTTTGGTATTCGCTTCGTTAAAGAAGTTATTGTAAAATCTACCTAAAGTATTTAAAAATACTTCTGTCTTATCAGCTGTCCAGCTATCAAATTTTTCAATCGTCAATTTATGGAAGGCATCGAATTTATCTTCTCCAACAATTTCGAGTTCTAAACCGATTTCTCGTCTTAAAAGGTTTAATGCATTTTCAAATTCAGGGTTATCCCGCTTTTCAATATTATTTTTCAGGAAATCTAATTTTGATTTCAGTTTTGGCAAGTAGTAAACCGTTTTATATTCCGATTGAGCCATTTGCTTTTCTAATTCGAAAAAAGGCTTGGTATATTCATTTGATTTAAACTGAGCTACCATTGAAGCTTCAAATGCCCATCGAGAAGCCATCAGTTCACCAACTAGCGGCACTTGATCGGGGGTGGTGATTTGTGGATTAAGATTATCAAATTTCACCACCACACCACTCAAAATTAGTTGTGGAATCAGCAAAATGGGGATTAAAATATAAATTGTAATGGCTGAATTAAAGGCTGCAGAAATATTCAATCCTAACATATTAGCAAAGCAAGCAGTAGAGAATAGAATCGCCCAATACGTTAAACTCATGCCATCAACCTCCAATATTAGGTCTCCTATTATTACGTAGGTGAAAGTTTGAACAGCAGAAAAAAGAAATAAAATCCCAATTTTAGAGAATAAATAGCTGCTTCTACTCAAGTGCAAAAAGGATTCTCGCTTTAATATTTTTCGGTCCTTGATAATTTCTTCCGCACTGACAGTTAGCCCCATAAATAAGGCTACAATTATGCTCATGAAGAAAAAGGCTGGAATATTTAGATTGTCTATAAATAAATACTCATTATTTTCATTCTCAGGATAGTATCGAATGATGTACGCCAATAGCATTGCTAAAATTGGAGCTTCCAATAAGTTAATTAGCAAATATTGTTTATTGGCTAATTTGGATTTAAAATCTCTTCGGAAAAATAGGCCAACTTGTTTTGCCCAACTTGGTATTCTTAGTTCGGGTTCTGGCAATGGATCTGGATTCTCAACTTTTGGGATGTTAAGTTGATTTTCAAACAGGCTAAACCACTTTTTTGGACTGATTTTTCTTTCATCGGTAGCTTTTCCATATTCATTCACCACCTTGGTTTCAATGATATTGAAAATCTGCTCAGGATTTACATTTCCACATTCAATACATGCCGCCTGATCTTTATCAATGGTATTGATCTGGTTTTTGAAATATAAAACGGCTTCAACCGGATTACCATAATAGATTTGGAAGCCTCCAACATCTAAAATCACGAGCTTATCAAACATGCGGAAAATATCAGAAGAAGGTTGATGGATTACCACAAAAACCATTTTGCCTTTCAAGCTTAGCTCTTTCAGCAAATCCATGATATTTTCTGAATCTCTGGAAGATAATCCAGAGGTGGGTTCATCTACAAAAAGAACGGATGGTTCTCTCAATAATTCAAGTCCAATATTCAGTCTTTTTCTTTGTCCACCACTGATGGTTTTGTCCAAAGGGGATCCAACTTTCAAATGTTTGGTTTCTGATAGTCCCAATGAAGCTAAAGTATTGGATACTAATTCTTCAATTTCAGCTTCTGTTTTATCGTCAAAGCACAGTTTAGAAGCGTAGTACAGGTTTTCATAAACGGTTAACTCCTCTATCAATAGATCATCTTGGGGTACATAACCGATTGTTCCTTTAATAGCATCTGGATTTTCATGGATGTTAATTCCATTGATTTCTACTTTGCCTTCCGTAGGCTTTTCATTTCCGTTCAGGACATTCAACAAAGTAGATTTACCTGAACCTGATGCACCCATTAGTCCTACTAATCTACCTGTATCCTCTGCAATGTTTACATTATGAAGACCTTTATGCCCATTTGGAAATGTGAAACTAATATTTTCAGCCACAAACGATATGTTTGACGAACTGCTATCGGTTTTATAATGGCTCGCTACATCGCTATAGAATACGGTTTGTGATTTTTCACCTTTTATTGTGCTCCCAGAAGGGAAGAGGGTAATGGCATTTTTTCTAAGTGGAATACCGTTCATGCTGAGTTGAGTATTCCCCAGATATTTTACAAAGTACATTTCAGTTCCTGAAAGCTTCAACACTGCCAAAAAGCCATCCAAATGATCTTCTTGGATAAAATAAGTAGGGGCGGGAACTTTATGATTATTTTCTGCTACTATTAGAAATTTGTCAGACTCAAAGTCTTCAATGTTTTTGGCTAGCGCAAAGGCTTGAATGTATGCAATAAGTTCAGGAGAGAGCCTGATTTTTCCACTGACATCGTCAAGTATTTTGGTTTCTTCTTCAGCAATTTCGCCATCAGCTAGAATCAGTTCAATCAATTGGAGAGCCAATATGATTTTTTGAGGGTAGGTAAACTCTTCATTAATTTTTTTACAGATACGAGCGATTTTTTCATTCTTATCATTGCCTTCAATTGATTGTGCATATTGATCAAACATTGTAAGATGATGTGCTGCAGATTCTTCTGAAAGGGTATCAGTAAGAAACTTCTTCACATTATTTCGCTCATCTTCGGTAACAGTGCCCTCCTTGGCAATGATGGCAAATAACTCGAGTAAGGCTTTTAGTAGATTTTCACTCATGGCTTAGCTAAGAATATTAGTGTAATTTATGAGAATGTAAGGATCGAATTAAACAAAAGAAGGGCGATTTTAAAGGCAATGCCTCTGATAATCAGCCCTTCTTAATTTTTTGTTTTAAATAGTTATCATCCGGTTACATCATCTCTGATTTTACCCATTTGATTGGTTATATTGTCTAAAGCTTCATCTTTTAATAGTTCGTTTCCTCTGCCTTCATCCATCAACTTCTGAACGTTTAATTTTTTGTATTCAGCTTTAAGTACTTCCAAATCTGTAATTAAGGTTGAAATATAGTCATCCTGATCTACGCCTTTTAACAATTCAATTAAATCAATCAATGGCTCTTCTTGCTTGATAATAACGTCAACCAAAGGAATCAAAATTAATGATCTTGCCTCATCAGGAAGTTCATTAGGATAATTTTCAACTAATGCAGTAGCAATGTATAAGCCTTCAATAAATGAACCTGCCAATAATAAAGCGGCAACCTTAGGACGATCTGTTTTTCTTAAATGATCATCTGCATTGTTAATAGCTTCATTTACAATCATTGCCAATGAATCGGTGTTAGATAGATTAGCTTCAAATCGCTCAACAGTTTTGGGATCAAACGAACCTGATAGTGCTAATTGATCTGCTAATGGTCTTATTTCGGTGATATAGTTTAATGCCTTTTGTGATTTCTCATAGGCACTTAAATAAGCCACATCAGTTGCATAAACGCCTAAGTTAACAGCAGCTTCATTATTCTGACTGTAATTTCCAACGCTTTTTACATTGTGAAGTAAACTTTCATTGAAGTCTGCGCCTGTTTCCATTAATAAGTAAGGGATTTCAGAAGGAGCTGGCATTTCTTTCACCACACCAGAAATTTGCTCTTTTACTTCCTCTTGAGCTTTTTCAAATGCTTCTGAATTACTGCTTTCTTTTTCTTTTTTTTGTGGGCTACATGCCACAACTGCCAATAAGGCTACAAATACTATCGATCTTAAATACATTTTCATTATTTATGGTTTTTGTGCGAATGATTAAAATTATAAAATAATA
This sequence comes from Marivirga tractuosa DSM 4126, assembly GCF_000183425.1. Lineage (NCBI taxonomy): Bacteria > Pseudomonadati > Bacteroidota > Cytophagia > Cytophagales > Marivirgaceae > Marivirga > Marivirga tractuosa. Next base: position 2,371,053 of record NC_014759.1, on the reverse strand, counting down.
TGAATAAATAATATAGTTTTGCTAAGTGGATTTTTAAAATTTGATATAAGGCAGCAATATTAGGCCTTTTGAAGATACTAATTAAAGTCCAATAAGTGTGTTATTTCTAATTTGAACCTGAAAACTTACCAAAGTGAATGTTTTTGATGTAGCTAAAAATTTATTGTTCATCATTTAAAAGATTTCTTGCAATGGTCTGCAACTGCGGACGAAACCTCTTTTCAAATAAAAATTGATTTCTACTGATTTTAATAAGTCGGTAAATTTTAGGTAGAATAAATGTAGCAGTTAGCACTGCAACTCCTGTCAATACCATTAATGCAACATTGGTCTTGTCAAAAAATGGAATAATTATGAAATATGCTGAAACGAAAAATGCTAAGTAGAAGAAAAGCAGTGTGAAAGCAAGAACATATTTTTCCCACAGCAATTCAGATGATAAAGATTCGGTATTTGTTAACCAATATCTTTGCGTATTATGGTTAATTACAAGCCTGTGAAGAGAAGTTTTGACCGATGTAATGACACTAATACTATGACCTTCTCTAAAATCGAAGCAGGAATTATGAAATTGAAATTCTTTTAAAGTATCGTCTTTTGCTTGTAAATGGAATACAATATTATTGGGACTATTAAAACCAGCATATTGAATCGGTTCATGACCGTCAAAATCCAAGCAATATGGGTATTCAATTCTGGTTATAGTACCTGAAAAAATTGCCAGCCTAACGCTTTTGTATTTATTCCTTAATTTCAGATTCATTTCTACGAACTTTAAGTCGGAATGATAATTAAAAAATTATTTCCCTCAAAAATGACACAACTTTTCTGTTGTCTCGTAATTACATGTATCTACATATAATTTTAAAACAATGAAAAAAATACTGTATAAATCAGATTCAAGAGGCCACGCTAATCATGGATGGCTAGATACGCATCATACCTTCAGTTTTGCATCCTATTACAATCCGGATAGAATTCATTTTGGGGCACTACGGGTATTGAATGATGATAAAATTACAAGTGGAACAGGTTTTCCAAAGCACCCACACGAAAATATGGAAATTATTTCTATCCCATTAAGAGGTGATTTGGCTCATGAAGATAGTATGGGAAATCAGGCGACTATTAAGCAAGGGGATGTGCAGGTAATGTCAGCCGGTACTGGAGTCACACATTCAGAATTTAATCCGAATAAAGATATTGGAACGGAATTTTTGCAAATCTGGGTTTTCCCAAATAAAGAAAATATCGAACCTAGATATGGCCAAGTGCACTATGCTGTGGCAGAGAGAAAAAACAGTTTCCAAATGGTGGTTTCACCAAAAGAAGCAGGATTAGATACTTGGATTCAACAAGATGCGTGGTTTCACTTAGCTGATTTTGAAAAGGGATTTGAAAAAAGCTATGAATTGAAAAAAAAGGATAACGGATTGTTTGTATTCTTGCTTGAGGGCGAAATTGAAATTGAAGGTGAAAAGCTTGAAAAGCGCGATGGAATCGGTTTGTTAAATCTGGACGAAGTAAATATAAAAGCAAACGAAGATTCTGAAATGCTGCTGATGGAAGTTCCAATGGAATGGTAAAAGCAAATAGTTGGAAAAATAGAAAAGGGCAGTATTGCTACTACCCTTTTCGCCTACAACCATAAAACTATGAACGGTAACCAGCCATCCACAGAAAGATTTCAACCAAAACCTTCTATATCAAAGACAACCAAACTACAGAAAGGGTTGGAATGCTATCAAAAACTTTATGAAGAGTTAATTTAAAGGCAGGTTATTTTGATCTTTTCTCAACCTATTATTGAGGGATTTTGAATTAAAAATCAATGCTTGTGATATAAGGCCCAATATGATTAATAAACCCAATTCCAAATAGGAAATGCTGGCATTGCTCGTGACTATTGATTGAGAATTATTGTACAATGCTTCTCCTTCTATCATCTGAATTTTGGATAATTCTGTCAACATTGCCACATTTCTATTATACAAATCATTCAGTTGAAAAATTTGAGATTCTGGATTTTGCTCCAATACCCTAAGTCGAGTATTGTTTTTGAGATAATCTTTGAAAATCTTGTTTTCATTAATTGTAAGGTAGGTTTTTTGGTAATCGGAAATTATGGAATCCATTTTTTGGTTAATGGAATTGATTTCCTCTTTAATGGCTTGATCCTTTCTTCTATCAATTTGTGTTAGCAAATACTTTTTTTCATGGGTGGCATTTGCCATCTTAAAAATGTAATTCTCCACAAGCAGACGGTCTTTATACACGGAGCCAAATGTCTCTCCTAACTCTGTAAGATTATTATTTTGCAATCTGTTGTTAACCAAGACAATGATTAAAATGATGGCTAAAGCTGAGGCTAATTTAAGTTTTTGTTGGACAAAATAGGAAAAGTGCATAGTCTTTCATTTATTTTTTAGAAGGTAAGGATTTCTTAATAAAAACAATAGCAAGAAATGAGATTTACTTACTTATGTGAGCATTGTCTAAATCTTCCTACAGAAGCATGCATGTCACTATTATAATGTTTAAGTTCGCAAATATGGAAACAAAAATTGCAATTCTGAGAGGAATAAATGTTGGCGGTAAAAGAAAAATCCTCATGGCAGATTTGAAAACATTGATGCAGAATCTGGGCTATGAAAATATCCAAACTTATATCCAAAGTGGAAATTTGATTTTCGAAGCAGGTGAAAGGCAGCAAAATGACCAATTAGCTGAAAATATTGAGTCTGCTATTTTAAAACAATTTGATTTTCAAGTGCCAGTAATTGTACTGTCAAAAAATGAAATTGAAAGTGCTATAGCCAACAATCCATTTTATACTGCAGATGCTGATATCAATAAATTGCACCTTACTTTTTTAAATAAAATACCCGAACAAGACAAACAGGAGCAACTGGAAACTGTAAATTATAAGCCTGACCAATTTAAAATAATGGGGAAAAATGTCTTCATTTATTGCGAAGGCAGCTATCATAAATCCAAACTGACCAATGCCTTTTTCGAAAAGAAACTAAAAGTAAAAGCCACCACAAGAAATTGGAAGACGGTTTTGAAGCTTTGGGAGTTAAGTAGAGAATAAATTCTGGTTCACAACTTCCATTTCACCCCCATATAAAAATTCCGTCCAGGAGCTGGCTGATAAAATCTTCCGCCAAAAGCATTGAGATCATTGCCTAAACTGTAGGTAGTATTGAAAATATTCTCCATCCCACCAAATAAATTGACTTTTTGCTCAATAGGTAGTTGATAATCAATGTTGGCGTTTAGCAAATGATAGGGATCGGCCAATATTTCATTATCATCAGTGAGGGGAGTTTCGCTTACATAGCGGAAGTGCAAATTGAGCTTTACGCTTTTCAACAATCCAATTGCTACTGTCTGATTGAAAGTGTGCTGGGGAACACCCGTCAATAAATTACCTGAAAAATCTTCTTCTCTTTTTTGGTAATCATCAAATGTAAATTCGTAAAAATTATAGCTCGTTCTGCTATTTATTTGATTGAGGACACCTGCTTGATTATCAAGCCAATTCACATTCAAGCCCCATTCCGTGCCCAATTGATTGGTGGCGCCTGCATTTTGAAAAAGCACCACTCCGTCTTGATTGGTATAAGTTGTGATCGTTTCTCTTAAGGCCGAATAGAAAACTGTAGCGTCTAGTTGTATCCTGTTCCCATAATATTTATGTCCCAATTCATACGTCCTTCCTCTTTCTGCCTGCAAATTTCTGTTGATACTACCTTCATTAGTCCTTATTTCATCCAAAGTCGGACTTGAAAAGCCTTCGCTTAAGGAAGCAAAGGTCATGTTTTGGGTTGTCCATTGATATTGTAATGCTACTCTTGGAATAACTTCATTATCAAAATTTCTATTGAATTCGAATGGTTCGGCAAAAGCATTTACCTTTCTATCAACTTTATATTCCAATAAATTACTACTCAAGCCTAAAGTTAATTGCCATTTTTCAAAGCCAATCTGAGTTTGCAGGAAAAATAATTTCCTGTCGATATTCAAATCATCTGCAAAGCGAATGGTATCTTTTCTACCGTTTACATTTCCGTAATTATTGGCCGAATTATCGGCATATTGCCATTCTAAACCAGCATCCCACTTCCAATCTACATTCTGGAAATTCATATCATAAGTCCACTGATGGCGCAAAGCAACTTCTCTGTTTTGGTCTTCTTTATAATCCAAAATAAATGGATTTTGAAACGAGGTGTAAGTTCCAGCAATATGAGTAGATTGACTTAAATTGTCACCAAAAAAACTGGTATAGCCCACTCCATAAAAAACGGTTCTTTGATCAATTGAAGAATTTTGAGGTGCACTGCCCGCTCTGGCTTGCGAGGGATCCTCTGCAAACTGCTCAGCTGTTAAACCTCCTGGTATTTCATAAAACAAATCATTATACAAAAGATGGAAATCCAGTTGGTGATTGTCATTGATTTGATAGCGAGAAGAAATTTGATAATTTTGCCGATCCAAAGCATTATGATCCCTATATCCATCATTTTGTTGGTGGTCTACCGCATAAAAAGTCGACCATTTTCCAGATTCAATTTGTCCTTTTACACCAGCATTCAATTGATTAAAACTTCCTCCTGAAACTTGAATTTGGAGCGGGCTTTCTTGCTGAGAAGGAAAATTGTTTATTTGCATGACGCCTCCCAAACCTGCGCCAAATAAACTTCCTGCAGGACCTTTCACTACTTCTAACTCTTGCATTTGGGTGTTGCTAAATAAGTTTAATGCCGTTGATCCATTAGCTTCAGTAAAAGGTAAGCCATTCCAATAGACTTTCACGTCTCGAACACCAAAGGGCGAACGAATAGAACTTCCTCTTATGCTGACTCGGTAACTTGAAATAGCTCTTTGCTCTAAATTAACCCCAGGCAATGTATTCCAGGCCATCACTGGATTGTGTGGAGAAAAGTTATCCAATTCCTTTGGACTTAAGTAAGCAATCGGGGCAGATTGTTTATTGATTTGCTCTCCTTTACTAAAACCCGTTACTGTTACCACTTCTAGGATGGAGTCGTTTCTGATTTCTTGTGCATGAACTGAACCCATAAGGGCACAAAAACAGATGAGAAAAATTAAGAATCTGTACATAAAAAATTGAAGTATAGGCTGTGATTATACTATAACAGTGCCAAAAGAAAAGGGTTTATAAGAGCTAATTTACCAGCTTCCTCCAGCACCACCACCTCCGGTCATTCCGCCACCGAAGCCGCCAAAACCACCGCCTCCACCGAAGCCTCCTCCACCTGAGTTAAAATCTCCAAAAGTTCCACCATGACTTCTTCCACTATTACCTAATAGCATCATTAAGGTGATCATATCTAAACTTCCTCCGCCCATGTGATGTTTTCTAACTCTTCTTATTCGGGAGATAATGGTGATGATAATAAAGAAAAATATTAAAAATGCCCCAAGGCCAATGCCTTTACCGGCATCATTATCTGCTAATTTGTCTGCGGTATATTTTCCAGAAGCTAAATCAAAAACAATACTGGTAGCATCATCCAACCCTTTGTAATAATTATTATTTCGGAAAGCTGGTTTCATGTATTCGTTGATAATAGTACTTGCTGCGCCATCAGGAACCACATCTTCCAATCCATAGCCTGTGTTGATAAACATTTTGCGATCTTGCATCGCAACAGTAATCAGTAAGCCATTGTCTTTGTCAGCCTGACCGATCTTCCATTTATCAAATACGGCCACTCCAAATTGATTAGGATCGTATTGGCCATAAGTCGGAACAATCAAAATCACCACTTGAGTTGAAGTACTGTCGTTATAAGCTACAAGTTTACGTTCTAATTGTTGTTGTTCCCCTTTGCTCAAGGTATTTGTTAAATCATTCACCAACTTCGGAGGATTGGGTCTTGGCGGGATTTCATCCTGTGCAAAAACCGAAGTGGAAATAAATAGCGCTACAAAGATTAGGTAAATATTTTTCATGCTGTAAGTTTACTGAATTTAGAGCCTCTAAGTTACAATTGATGAATTGTTTTAGATAATATTTCCTATAAATTTAATGATTCAATATTTAGTATAAAGCTAAAAATATTAGTATTTTTGCTAAGTGAATCCATCGCAAAACATAAAAGGAAGAGGCGCGCAGCAACGATTGTCCAACTCATTTTCCAAACAAGAATTTAGCACAGAGTGGGACGAGGGGATTGATGAATATACGCATTTAGATAAGCCAAGCACTCAAATATTTTACGAACACCCGAAAAAAATCATTAATAAAGTGAGCAGTCCGGATGTTGGTATGGATTACTCTATAAACCCCTACCAAGGATGCGAACATGGTTGTGTTTATTGTTATGCTCGAAATTCCCACGAATATTGGGGCTGGGATGCAGGCCTAGATTTTGAATCCAAAATTATTGTCAAAAAGAATGCTGCTGAACTACTTGAAAAAGAGCTTTTAAACCCTAAATGGAAAGTTAAGCCTATTGTGCTTTCCGGGAATACAGATTGTTATCAACCACTGGAAAGAAAGCTCAGAATTACTAGAAGTCTATTAAAGGTAATGGCGAAATATCGACATCCCGTGGGAATCATCACCAAAAACACAGGCTTTTTGGAGGATATGGATATTCTGGAAGATTTGGCAAAAGATAACTTAGTTCGAGTTATTTTATCCATCACCAGCTTGGATGAAAAGTTAAGGTCAGTTTTGGAACCCAGAACTGCTTCTTCTATAAAAAAGCTACAAGCCATCAAAATTTTGGGTGAAAAAGGAATTCCTGTTTCCATTATGAATGCCCCAATCATTCCCGGCTTAAACCATAGTGAGATTCCTGAAATCATAAAAAAAGCAGCTGAAAATGGAGCTGCGGACGCAGGTTATACAGTTGTTCGATTGAACGGCAGAATAGCTGAAATTTTTAAGAAATGGCTAGAAAATTATTTTCCTGATCGATTTGAAAAAGTCTGGCATCAAATTGAAAACCTTCATCAAGGAAAAGTAAATGATTCCAATTGGGGGCATAGAATGAGAGGGAATGGCGCTGAAGCTGATATGATCAATCAACTCTTTCATATGGCTAAGAAGAAATATATGAAAGGCGGTCAAAAGATTCAGCTAGATACTTCTGCCTTTAGAAGAGGCGGTGCGTTCCCACTATTTTGATTTAATCAATAATCAATCTCACTATATTTTAGTAAATTTGAGTTATGACATTTTTAAAATCTACTCTATTATTCTTTTTAGTCATTCTTCCTTCGGCTGCGTTGTCTCAGTCCACTACTGTCGAATTTCAGGTGAATATGAAGGAGCAAATCACTCAAGGAAATTTTAATCCCAATGCTGATTTTGTTGATATAGCAGGTTCATTCAACGATTGGGGAAGCCCTGCTTTAGTTTTAAGTGATGATAATTCAGATGGGATTTATGTAGCTGAAGAAACATTTAATATTGGACAACAAATTGAATTAAAAGCCCGAATCAATGGCAGCTGGGATGGAACTGAAGAGTTCCCTGGAGGTGGAGCTAATCGTAGTTTCACGATTGAAGAAAATGATGTGATAGCATTTTGGTATAATGATGAAGTCCCAAATGATGTCCTCCAAGTCAATATTTCTGCCTCTTCAAATTTTGCTATCCCTGGAGAAGTGATTCAGTTTACAGATTTATCAAATGGAAACCCTGCCAGCTGGGAATGGAGCTTTGCTGGTGGAACACCCAGTTCTAGTGCAGAACAATATCCAGTTGTCAGTTATGCCAATGAAGGAAGTTTTGATGTGAGTCTAAGCATTCAAAATGCAGATGGGGAAAGTGAGACTAAAGTCTTTGAAAATTTTGTCACCATAGGAAACACCGATACTTACTGGTGGAATGAAACGGTATTTTATGAAATATTTGTTCGCAGTTTTTACGATTCTGATGGCGATGGAATTGGGGATTTTCAAGGGCTCATTCAAAAATTAGATTACCTTAATGATGGGAATCCTGCAACGCATCATGATTTGGGCGTTAAAGGCATTTGGTTAATGCCCATTCATCAGTCACCCAGCTATCATGGCTATGATGTAACCGATTATCGTGAGCTAGAAAGTGATTACGGTACTAATGAAGATTTTAAGGAATTTATAGCTGCAGCTCACGAACGCGGTATAAAAGTTATCATTGATTATGTGATGAACCATAGTTCCAGTGAACATCCATGGTTCCGAGATTCCAAAAATCCTGCTGATGAAAAAAGAGATTGGTACGTTTGGGAAGACAGCAATCCAGGAGGAAGTGGTCCTTGGGGACAAAATGTTTGGCATCAAAGCAATGGAGATTATTATTACGGTCTTTTTTGGGGAGGAATGCCTGACATTAATTATGAAACGCCAGGCGTAAAAGAAGAAATGTTTGATATTTCTACTTTCTGGCTAGAAGAAATGAATGTTGATGGGTTCCGATTGGATGCAGTAAAATATATTTATGAAACAGAGGAAGGCTTGGAAGACGTGGAAGAAACCTTTCAGTTTTGGAAAGATTTCCGAACGCATTATAAGTCCATAAATCCAAATTCATTTTCAGTTGGTGAAGCATGGACTTCGACAAATAAAGCAAGAGAGTATGTTGGTAAGGATGGCTTAGATTATGTATTTGAATTTGATTTAGCCAATGCTATTATTGGTGCTGTAATCAATGGAAATGCAGATGGTTTAGTGGCAAAATCACAGGAAGTGATGGGCAGCTATCCTTATCTTCAGTTTGGCACCTTCCTAACCAATCATGATATGGATCGGGTGATGAATGTTTTAGGAAGCGATAAAGCCAAAGCCAAGCAAGTAGCTGAATTATTAATGACCTTGCCAGGTATACCGTATCTTTACTATGGAGAAGAAATCGGGATGTTAGGGCAAAAACCTGATGAAGATATCCGATTGCCCATGCAATGGAGTGATGCTTCTAATGCTGGATTCACTACTGGAAGCCCATGGAGAGCACCAGAATCAGATTATCCAGATAAAAATGTAGCTGAGCAACAGACAGCACCCGAATCGCTCTGGCGAGTCTATCAAGATGCGATTTCAACAAGAAATAGCCAGCAAGCTTTGAGAACAGGAAATTACAGCTCTATTTCTTCATCTGACAATTCTATATTCAGCTTTATCAGACAAGAAAATGAAGAGCAAATTATTGTGGTGGCTAATTTAACAAGTAGTAGCAAAAGCAATATTGCGATAAATTTAAACAGTTCCAGCTTAATTGCGGGAAGTTACCAATTAGTGGATTTGCTCAGTGGAAATCAAGTGGATTTGACCATTAATTCTGGTGGTAGTTTCAACTTGGATATAGCTGAAATGGAAGCTCATTCAACTCATATTTATAAGTTGATGACAGCCGAGGAAACCACCACATCAGTTGAATTAATGGTAGATATGAATGATTTAATTGAAGATGGAGGCTTTGATCCTGATTCAGAATCGGTGATTTTGATTTCAAGTGAAAACGAAACGGGAGCTGAAGAACAGTCTTTAAATGATGAAAATGGGGATGGAATTTATACAAGTTCTTTAGCAGATATTACTATTGGTTCAGCCATTGAGTTTAAGTTTGGTATTAATGAAGTTGAGAATGGAAGAGAAGAATTTCCAAATAGTGATAAACTTCGCACTTACCGATTGAAGGAAGGTGAGAATCAAGTTTTAAACACTTATAATCAGTTGGGTAGTCCAATTACAGCTATTGATTCAGCCTTCAATCCTAGAAATGAATTTCAAATTTATCCTAATCCTGCCCAGGAAAGCATTTTTATAAAATGGGAAGATCAAACAGCTGAAATAGTCAGTTATAAAATTTTGGATGTTAAAGGGAGAGTCAAATTGGAAGGTCAATTTGAAAATCAGCAGTCCTTGATTAATGTTCAAAGTCTGTCCGAAGGGCTTTACTTTTTACAGTTAAGAAATGGGAGGCAAGTGGTAAGTAAGAAGTTTTTGGTAGATTAAAGATTCCCTAGCCACCTGGATTATTGAGCAAAATACTAATAAAACTTTTTGTTTTCTGAAACAGCAAATCTGCGAGAACTATCCCCTTGAGGGGATCATAGGGGTGTTTATGGCAATTCATTAATAGTGTCTGATTTTGATTTAATTGATCTAAAAGTTAAATTAACTTACCAAAAATAAATTCAAACAAGCAAAGAATATTATTTGCCAAATTAATAGAACTAATGAAATCTTATTTTCCAGCGGTAATTTAATGATGGCATAGAAGCTGTAAATTAAAAAAGAAATAATAGCCCAGCCCACATAATTTTGAATGGGGATTTCATTGGTTTCCCAATTCCAGAAATTCAATTCCATGGCCACTGGTTCAATCAAAAAATCAATTAGAACAGTTAAAAGCGTAGCTATAAATATTTTTAGCATGATATTCAGCTTAAGAGGAAAAATGATAGCAGCAACGCAGAAGGTGATCAAAAACCAATTGATACCAATAATCATCGGAACTCCTCCAAGTTGCAGCCCTAGTGTTTCAGGATAGATATAATCACCGAAAATCAATCCAAAATTTACCCCTAGATATTCTGCCGTAAAACCAATCAAGTAGCAAAACAGGAATCCCCAAAGTAAGCTTAGGCTATAGTTTTTTTGATAGAAAACCAAGATTAAGAATGATAAGGACAGGTTGAAAGCTGTTTTTTCAATAAACCAATCTTTACTTTCTGAAAGAATCCCGAGTATTCCGAAAAAATAAAAGGCCGTAATGATTATTCCACCAATGAGCGGACGGGATTTTATCTTTTGAATAATAGTCAACGCATGTGTTTTGTTCATTTTGCCGAAGGACTTAAATCATCAATAATCTTGGCTGACAACAAACATAATGGAATTCCGCCACCAGGATGAACACTTCCGCCTGAAAAGTACAGATTTTTTATCTTTTGATGGAAATTAGGATGACGCAAAAAAGCAGCATATCGATTATTCGAACTGCTTCCATAAAGAGCTCCTTGGTAAGAGGAGGTTTTGCTTTCAATCGTCCGGGGTTCCAAAATGCTTTCTGTTTTGATATGTCTGCTGATATCAGTTTTCAGCATCCGCTCTAATTTCTGCAGTACCGATTCTTTAATTTCTGGAATTAACTTGTCCCAATCTTGTCCATTATTGGCTGGCACATTCACCATCACAAACCAGTTTTCCATTCCCTCTGGCGCATCTTCAGGGGAATGCTTAGAAGTGATATTTACGTAGACTGTAGGATCTGGAGCTACTGCTTTCTTTTTGAAAATGTGATCGAATTCTTTGCGATAATCTTCACTGAAGAAAATATTGTGCAATCCCAACTCCTCAAATTCTCTAGCAATACCCCAATAAAAAATCAAGGCAGAACTGCTTCTTTCCTGATTTAGAATAGGCTCGGGTTGCTTTTCTTTACTTAGTAATTTCTTATAGGTAGGGTAGATATCCATATTGCTCACCACTAAATCTGCAGAGATAAATTCACCATTTGCCACCACGCCCTTGGCCTCTTTATCTTCTACTTTAATATTTTCTACAGCAGCATTATAATGAAATTTCACGCCTAAACTTTCCGCTACTTTCACCAGCGTGTCCGTAATCTGGTACATCCCGTTTTTAGGATAAAAAGTGCCTTTGTTTAATTCTAGATTAGCAATTGAGGTCAAAATTCCTGGCGCTTGATAAGGATCAGAACCATTATACGTGGCGAATCGGTTAAAAAGCTGTACCAATTTTGGGTCTTTTAACTTCCTTTGATTGACTTGGTTCATGCTTTCAAACAAGCCAAACTTATAGATATTCAATAAGGCAGGAAGTATTTCTTTCGATAGAAAAGTGGAGGTTTTGTGAAGCGATTTTTCCAAAAATATCCGAGCAGATTTTTCATATTTGAATTCGGCATTTTTGATGTAATCGGTTATAGTTTTTGCTGGAACTTTGAAAACTTTTTCCACTTCAGCCCCAAATTTCTTAGGTTCGGTATAAGCAGTTATTCTTTTTCCGTCTTCCCAGAAATAGCGACAAGATTCATCTAATTTTTTATAGGGGAATTCAATATTACTGTTTTCATTTTGCAACTTGACCAAATCATCCACCAATTCTGGTAAAGTAAATAAGGAAGGGCCTGCATCGAACCTAAATCCATCTTGCTCTATAAGAGAAAGTTTCCCACCTGGGTAACTATTCTGCTCGTACACATCTACTTTGTAACCATTCTTCGCCAAACGAATAGAGGTGGCTATGCCCCCAATTCCAGCTCCTATAATAATTGCGTTCATGAAATATTTTATTCGAGATTGCCAATTTAGCTTGATTTGTTGATTTTATAGAATCATTGCACAAGGAATTGGTAAAAGTAAAACAGCAATCTTATTCTAAAGTTTTAACTAACATAAGAGTAGTGTTTTTTGAGTGTTGATCTGAATACCGTATTGAACTTCCCCGTCTTTGGACCTACTTTAAAATTTCACAAGCTTAGTTCCAAATCTAATATGAAAATTAAATACAAACTGTAAATGTGCTCCCCTTGTCAATTTCGCTATCAACGCTTACATTAGCTCCTATTTTATCCAAAAATTCTTTGGTTAACATTAAGCCAATTCCTGCACTAGACTCTCCCTCAGTTCCTTGCTGTTGATGAGAATCGGCATAATGAAACAATCTATTTTTTGTTTTATTATTCATCCCTATACCTGAGTCTATTATTTCGATAATCACTCTATCTTCGTTGGATTTACTTATATTAATTTTTACTAAACCACCTTTAAAAGAGTATTTGATAGCATTTGACAAAATGTTACGAATGCTCATGGTGAGCATATTTTTATCTGAAAAAATTTGGCACGGATTAGCAGAATAGCTCTTCTCTATCTTTAATTCTTTTATTTTTACTGGCAAAGAGAAAAATTTTATCAACTCATCCATTACAATAACTAAATCAAAGCTACTTTTTTCAGGTTTGATGTTTTTCACCACACTTTTCGACCATCCTAATAGGTTGTCCAATGCTATCCTTGATTGCGATAAATTGACACTCAGATGATCTAACATCTTGAGCATATCATCGTAATCTTTATTTTTGGGCTGCTTAATGAGTAGCTTTAAAAATTCATCTGAACTGCTTATGCTCCCTCTGATATCGTGAGAAATCAATGATAAAAACTTTGATTTGACTTCATTTAGTTCATGGAGCTCCAGATTCTGTAAAAGCGTCTGCAAATCAAGCTCAATATGAAGCTTCATTTGATTTATTAAATCTGCAAAATCCTTACTGTATTTATTCTCTTTATTATCTAGAACACAGACTGTTCCAAAGCACTCTCCATCAGGCCAGTTTATCGGTACTCCCAGGTAGGAAATCATATTAATATCAACATCGGGGTTATTCTTTCTCCATACCTTGCTTTTCTTGGCATTCGGTACAATTAATTGCTCCTGTTTTCCGATAACATTCTCGCAATATAATCCATATACCAAGTCAACCTTTTCATTTTCTTTATAGGGATTGCCCTTTGTATTACTCTTAAGAAATACTTCGATATTGTCCTTATTTAATCGCATGATCAAAGCAGAAGGGACATTTACAATGCTAGCGAGTGTGTCAATTAATACCTGCCATTTTTTGAGTGTTGCATCAACAAGCTCAGGTTTTGAATCAGAAGCAATTTTTACTTTTTTTGATTCATTTGTTTCTCGAATGTTAATTGTTGCAAAATTTTCCATAATATACCTCCCCCCAAAGGTAATTTATCAGTCAATTTAGTGAAAATTATGAGCTCAATTAATAATAAGTCTGGTTTAATTTGATTTGGATTGTTGCTTTCTACTTATTTTTTTGGTTCATTTAGTTGGCTATTCGCCAATAGCGAAGCTCCCAATTTTCTAGCTATTTCATTTAGTTCTGTACCCAAACTCTCGAATGTTTGAAACATGAGAATAACATTTCCACAAGTCATCATCTCTCAAACATAGTCGAGTCCTTCCGGAAAAGTCGTTGCAAGTTCAAAACCCTATCGTATTATGAAAATTAATTGAATCGTATTTGTCTTAACCCAAATATTCGGTTTAAGGGACTCGTTATTCTTTAGTGCTTTGAATAAATTTATACTGCTTTTTTCACAAATAAGGGAACCTTGCCGAATACTTAGCCTAAATCTAAATGAAATCATCGGTTTGGCTTTGTGGCAGATTACCTCTTCACTTTGCTAGATGCAATAAGCAAATGCATTTTTAGCAAATGATGGTAAGCGTTAATTATTTTTCTGTCTAATCGTGTTGGAATCGATAACAGTCAAATTGTGTTCAAATGAAATAGCTTTTTTAGTAAGGAGCTCTTCTAAAATCTTTGCTGTCTCTAATGGTTCAGTTGGCTGAGTCCTGATGAAAATGACACCTGCTTGCGGTTTGTATCCATGCTTGAATATTAATTCGCCATAATCGCTGTCATAAGTTATAATAGTCCTGTTCTCATCAATAGCAATCTGCATAACCTGTTCATCCGTAATACTAGGGTCGTCAACTCCAATCGCCTTAATGTCGTAAGCTTTTGATTTGAGATAGGTGATACTGGAGAATGGTACATTCTCATTAGCTAGATACTTCAAGGTGGTTGAATTTAAGAATTAGTGTATAAAAGTCCGTCCTTTAAGCATTCTTGGATGTAAGAGAAAACAGCTTGTAGTGATTCCTGATTCACTCGAGGATAATTTTCAAGAATCTGTTGTTCTGTCCACCCTTGAGCAAGTAGCCCAATGATATGCTCAACAGATACACGAGTTCCTTTTACTGTAGGTTTTCCAAGTAGTACAGTTTCATCAGCTATTATGTGTTTTCTCCATTCCATATTTAAAGGTACGAAATTTCTTATTTCTTCGTTCGCCTATGTCCGTCAAAGATATGGCTAAAAAACTTTGTCGGAATAAAAGCACTCACATTCAATCTCAGATAAAGGTAGCAAATATTGAGAATATTTAAATTACCAGCTAACCGCCATTGTTTTTAGCTAATCTTGCCAACTTTATTATTTTAATAGCTTGTAGTCGTTTATTAGAATTTGCGCTGATAGATTTAATCTTAAAGCCAAGCTGCGAACCATACCAACAGTCAACTTTTTCTTTCGATTAAGAATTTCAGACACCCTACTTTTGCCACCAATTACACCGACTAAATCCTTCTGTTTCAAATCCATCTCCTCCATTCTAATTTTAATTGCTTCAATGGGGTCTGGGGCATCTATCGGGTAATGCTCTTTTTCGTATTCATCAATAAGAAGTCCTAGAATATCAGCTTCATCACTTTCTGGAGTTCCAATTTTAGCATCAAAGATTTCTTCAAGTCTGTTGAGGGCCTCTTGATATTCGACATCTGTTTTTATAAGCTTTAGTGTCATAATTATTTATTTAAATGTTGTTGGCATCAATTTTATCGTATTCGGCATGCGTCCGAATAAAGCGGATAAATATCCACTGCTTTTCAAAATTGAACTTTACTACAAGTCGGTATGAATTTCCTTTGATGTTAAATACAACTCGTTCGTCTTTTAGTATACTAGCATTTGCATAAGTGTTTTTCACGTCATTCGGGGTTTTCCACTGACTGTTAATAGCTGTATCATACCATGTTTTGAGATATTGTTCAGAGTCAGCATGTTTTTCCCAAAATTCTCTTAAGATTCTTTTAGCAAATATTCTATCCATGTAAAAGCTTCAAAATTACAACAAAGATATAAATTTAGTTCTTAAAAAGAGAACTTTTTATTAAA
Organism: Marivirga tractuosa DSM 4126; assembly: GCF_000183425.1. NCBI lineage: Bacteria > Pseudomonadati > Bacteroidota > Cytophagia > Cytophagales > Marivirgaceae > Marivirga > Marivirga tractuosa. Next base: position 2,355,296 of record NC_014759.1, on the reverse strand, counting down.
GGATTTTGAGAAGCAGTACATTTTTTGAAAACTGAATTGAATACAATTAGCTTCGTATGTTCACGAAATACAGAGTAGTAAGAGTATAACTTAATGGGGGTATTTCAAATTGCAGATTTTGTCACGATTAGTATAAGCGAAGCGCGGCTTTTAGAGCGATTCATTTTTCGCCTAGCGCTAAGTTTCTTAGTAGCAAAAATGCTCAATTTTACTGTTTAACCCGCATTACGCTTATACAATGTTGTGGGTAGTATATCGTTCGGGTCTACTTCAGTAATTTTCCCTTCTCTCAATACAATCATCGGACTATTCTTTTCTCTTTTGAAGCGAACTAGCTTTCTGTAAGTCTCTTCAAGTCCTTTTACAATTTTGTCGCGTTCTTCTTTTAATTGCTCTTTAGTTCCCATAATATTTTTCTTTTAACTCCTTCCATTGCAAAACATTGTTGACTGTAATTTCATTCATCGACCCTTCTGCAATAATTTCATAGCTATCTCCAGAGTTATTTACAAATAGCCAATTGTCCACTCTTGGAAGAAATAGATTAAAGAAGTTCTTTAATCCACTTTTATATCTTCTTCTTATCACTTCCTCTGGAATATGATGCCCTCCTTCTTTTACTCTAGTAGCTACTCTGGATATAGCCAATTCTTCCGAGTCCAGCAGAAAGAACAAACAGGTTACTTGATAACCTAATTGCTTAGCTTTCTCAATAAATGCAACATAGCTTCTGGTCGATAATGTAGTTTCGAATGCGAAACTTTCACCTGCTTCCAAGAGGCTTTTAATTCTTTTCAACATCATTCTACCTGCTTCTATCCCCACTTTTTCTGGCTGAAAAGGTGAAATGCCCTTAGCAATTTCATCTGCATTGACAAACTCCTTGCAATCAAGTATTTCTGGCAGAATTGTATAAGAAGCAGTTGTTTTACCTGCACCATTGCATCCAGCTATGACGTATGGTTTTTTCATTCGAAACAAATATACAAATTAATGCCAATCTGAACGGCACAAACTATTACCCACAACGCCTGTATAAACCCCGTTTGCTATGCTAGGCTATGAAATACTGAAAGTAGTAATTTATGCTTTCTCCACAAACTGATGACCTTCATTAATTGCAAAAGCTTAGAATAATTAAGCCCTACACTTGACCAAAGCACTATCTTTGGTTGCTAGCTATGAAAAGCAAGCATAAATTACGGGCTGTCCAAAAGAAAAATTCACTACGAAAGGTTGGATTTTAGCACAGTTCATTGTTAGGCATTGTTTGTATATGTTCTGATACTCGTATTTAAAGTATGCCAATAAATAAGTTGAGGAGCATAAATATAACTAAAATAAAAGCTAAGCTTAAAAATATAGCCTTTAAAAGATTCCAGGTTCTGTTTTTCTTTTTATTTCTAAGTCTTTTTAGTTCTTCAAAATCCGTTTTTACTTTGCTAGGATCATAACCTTCATATCTACTAGTACCATTAACCTTTGATTGTTTATCGAAGGCTTTTCTGGTTGATTCCTTCTTCATGTGACTCATAAATGTCATAGATACAAAGTTAAATAATTAGAAATATAAAGCTTTATTATGCCTAACGACACTGTATGAAGCGTGGCTGATTTAAATGTACAAAAGTTTCAAGTTACTAACTAGGCAATCCGCAGGATTGCTTACTAAATTATTTCAACACAGTAAGTCAATCCTGCGGGTTGACGGGCTTCCTACGAAGAGCCAAAGTGTCAATTACCTACCGTCCAGCCATGATTTCATACAGAATGTTGTGTGTGGTTTCAATTATTCATTTATTTGATGTAATCTAACTTTTCTTCCAAAGACATACTGTCAGGTAATATTATTAAATTGTTTTTACAGCATTCGACTTTCAGTGGATCATTTTTGGTTGCAAACTCAAATATTTGGGGAGGATCAGGTAGTACTGCTTGGTATTTTCTAGTTTCAATTCTTCTCTCCAATACGCCACCCAGGATTTTCTTATTTACTAAAAACCAAAAGCAACCTGGTCCAGCTATTTGAATTCGGTTTTCCAGCTGAATATTATAATTGTCAAAGTTCCATTTTTTATGTATTTGAGATTCATACCCGAAGATCAAATTACTATACCAGCCAATTATAACTACTCCTGCAATGACGCACACAAATAATATTTTAACCCAAGTTTCAGGAAATAATATTGTCAAATAAACTGCCCCAGATAGTCCAAATGCAGTGAGTATGATTTCATTTATTAAGTCATATGAAAATGATATTTGAAAAAAGATTTTTAATACAATGAATATACTCGTTATGATAAATACTATTTTGAGTAGCTTTTTCATTTTATATATCTTTCAATATTTTTTAAAGAATATAAATCACAGGTAGCTGTAATCTTTTACTTCTTTGTATGAGTAAAAACTTCTTGAATTGGCTTTGTAAACCAATCCTAATTGTACCGAAAATTACACACAACGCCTACATAAAACCTGTTTGCCAGTGTAAGCTATGAAAAGCTAAACTAAGCAATTTATGCTATTTTCACCAAGGCTCCCTATTGATTAGTGACGAGTACCTGTTAGCTCAGGAATGCTGCCACAAAGTGCAAGCATAAATTGCTGGCTTTTACTACTGACTTTGCTACAAGGTGGTGAGCAAATTGGTTTTATGTGTTGTTACCTGTATTTTTAGAATGAGAGTTAATTTTTGAGATTTTCTTATTTAGAATATTAGCCAATTCGGTAGGTTTGATATCTGAATGCTCTAAATTAATGAATACTATTTTAGATTTTTCCTCTGGAATATTTAAAAACGTTTTCTTCCATTCTTTTAAATTACTCCTTATCTGCGAATCTTTTTTTAAAGAAATTCCTAATAGATAATCGTTGTATAAACCACTATAAATGTTGCATTCTACCATGTCTTGGATAGAAATGCATTCGTATTGAGGATTGTCATAAATAAATAAATCATTATCCGTTATTTCAAATTCTGGATTAGCTGAAATGATTTTCATCATAGATTTTGGAACACCTGAAAGACCAACTACTGTTATTACAATGAAAATAATGCCTATAGCTATTTCTCCTTCAAAAACTGCATAAATGCCCCCGAAAAAGAACATCAGTAAAACAGGAACCAAAAAAATAAACATGGCTATACTTTTACCCTTCTTTCTATTGATTATCATTTGAATTTAACGTTCATTACAGGTAACGCCTAGCTAAAATGCGTTTGCTACACTTCGCTGACGAAGCACTAAAGTAGCAAAGCCAAACCATAACTACAATTGCGGAGCAGTAAAAAGAGCGGAGCAGTTTATCTCTCTTCTCTATAAATGAAAATAAATGTTTGGCTTTGTGGAGAATTACCAGCTCAATTTGCTAGAAGCAGTGAGCAAATGCATTTTTAGGTAATGTTAGCGGTATTTTCTATTATATAAATCTTGGTCTTAACTGTGAGTTTCTCTAGTGTGCTGACTTTGACTTTCTAATTTTCCAATTTTTTAATCCTTTAACTGTACCCCAAAGGATTAGAGAGACTATCAGAATCCAAATTCCTGTAACCGCTCCTTTTGTAGAATCGCTAGCACCTTCAGCAATTATTGATGGATTTATGTCGCCAGAAGCTGCCACAGCATCAAATACTGATATCATATTGAGTGTCTGTTCAATCAGACCAAGCAAGAAAGCAAATAATCCAAATAACCATATACTAAATAGTCCAACAGTATCAGGTTTATCAGTCTTTGATATTTTAATAGTTTTCACAATAGCTAGAACAAAAATAGAAATACAGCAAAGTATTATCATGATGTCTACGTAATTAATATTTGTCATATTCATCGGTATTTTCAAAGTCTAAATTATTGAAAACGATTTTTCTTAAATGTTTAAATTTACTTCCATTTTGCACTCACATTACCGCTAATGTAAGCTATGAAAAGCTAAACTAAGCAATTTATGCGGTTTCTACCAAGGCTCACTATTGATTACCGTAGAGTCCCCTTGAAAACAGAACAGTTGTTACAAAGTGAAAGAATAAATTGCTGGCTTATTCACAGCATGTTTACTATAAGTTGCTGAGAAAATAGGTTTTATGGAATGTTGGCGGTTTTTTTTATTTCAAAGATGAAAAGAAGTAATAAGTTGAGAGCATGAATACCCCCAAGGTAGCTAAACAGTAGATTATATATAAAACAGGGGGAAAGCTAATGCTAATTTTTTGGTTCTTATACTGAGAGTATAATTTCTGATGATGCTCTTTGAAATAAAAGAAACCGAAAATTATGATTGTGAAATATGATACTGGAACTATGAAATAGGTTAATAAAGGGAGCCAGTTTATGGAGGAAAGATTAAAATTGAACATCAGGAAGAATACAACATAATAGATTACTATAAAATTGAAGAAGAAAAGTAATGATGATATAAATGCTGAGGCTGAGCCTTCAACTCCTAAGGCACTCGGTATTTTTTGCTTTAAGGTTGAGTAAAGTTTTATATAAAAAAGGTTAAAAAATTTTTGATCATCTCTAATTTTGACTAGGATTTAATTAATGTATTGAAAATCGATTATTTTACAATCATTATATTTTTATTAATTCTTTCCATTTCTATGCTCTACCGTTAGCTCGCAAAGTCGATGGCTTACCTATATGTGGAATTACCGCTAACGCCTGTATAAAACCCGTTTGCTATACTAGGCTATGAAATACTGAAAGTAGTAATTTATGCTTTCTCCGCAAACTGATACACTTCATTAATTGCCAAAGCTTAGAATAATTAAGCACCATACTTGAGTAAAGCAATATCCTTGGTTGCCAGCTATGAAAAGCAAGCATAAATTACGGGCTATTTAGCAGTTAATTTGCTACAAGGTGGTTAGCAAATGGGTTTTATACCTTGTTAGGAGCTGTTCTAGTAACTCATTAGAAAGTATAAAAAGAAAATAATTCCACCTAAAACACTTCCAATTATTCTTAATGAATTATTATTTGATTGATGGTATTCCTCATAATCAGCCTGCCTTTCTTTATCGGGATGTTTAATGATTCTACTCAATCTTAAAGCAGAATAAAGGAAACTTAGCGAAATTACTAGTGGTATAAATGCGTATATTCTTTCAATCATTTTTGATACTTTAAATGTTTTTTTATTTCATTAAAGTTCTCTAACATACTAGGTATATATAAAATATCCTGATTGGATATAAAACAAAATCTATCAAAATAATACTGTATTACTGGTAATACTCCCTTTCTTACAACCACTATTGCATTTCTATGAGATTTAATTCTGCCTATTTGGGAAAACGGAATTCTTACAGTAATAAGGCCTTCTCCTTTTCTAATAATTCTATTATTTTCGATAATGATTTGTGTCTTTTCATAAGTTTTCTCGCCCGTTCTTGCCATCCATACTCCAATTCGTACTAATGATACAGCGATCACTATACCTGCACCAATCAGTGTAAATGACCGAATTTGGATAAAGAAAACAGAAATTAAAAATAATGATGCATAGACGTGAATCAGTGAAAATGAGATTAATCCTTTTTTGTAATAGTCACGAACTTTATTTTGATCGATATAATACTCTCCTACCATTTGTTGCTCCTAACGTTAAGAATATGGGGCGTTGGGGAATTCAAGGCTCAAAACTACCAATTCCCTACATATTTTCTTAAATGTAATCATTTTCAACTTTAGCACTACTTGCCCAATGATCTATATTTAGTGTTAGGTTTAGTCATTTTTATTTAACGTAAAATCATATTTGGAAATCCTCAATAAAGTCACAAGTAAAAGATTGATCTTGTTCAAGTCGTATTCCTTTTCGTTGTAAAAACAATGCGCCACATTATTCCTAATGTTTAGCCCTTCATTTAGAAATAGGTATTCGAAAAGTAGTCTGTCATCTTCATCGAAGTACTTTTTTATAATCTCATTTCCTAAAATGTCATGTGCATAGTTTTCTTGCATTCCTTTCTTTCCTCTAGTGCTTGTTGAAATGTTCAACCTACTGCTGAAGTCTCTTAATAATCCTTCAAACTTCAAGGTCAAACTATCTATGCATAGAACATAATTCGGTTTGTAGTATTTTGCATTTAATGAGCTTTCACTTTGAACAAAGTATTCGACTACAGAAGGGGCTATAAGACCTATCCAATTGGTTTCAACCAAATCTCCGCCAAGGTCAATTTCCGTATAAGGTTTCCCTAACCAAGAATTTTTCAAAAACTCCAAATAATTTTCAAATGTTAAAACTCGTTCTTTGATTCCTTTTGCAAAAATCTGTCTCAAGAATGGTAGAACACTTAATTGAATTCTAAGGGTGTATTCTTGATACATTTTATCCGATCCTCCTCCTTGAAAACTTCGTATGTTCTTGTTTGAATCAAATTCAATGGTTCTTGACATGTCCATCCATTTTTCCTTCTGATTGCTAACAGCTTCTTTGATGGTGGCAAACTTTGGAAAATAGACACTACTGCTCAAGTACATGTAAATTTTAGATGGATCTAAGGTCAGAAGCCATTCTATTTTTTGCCTAGTTTCCTCCTCATATGCTTTAAAAAGCTTTGATTCTTCTTCTGATAACTTAACCTCTATTCTATGAGAAGGGAGTTTTACATTTGGTTTTAGTTCATAATAGGCTTGTTCTATTTCCTTTCGCCTTTGAATGTTTCCTGAATTCCCGAAAGCATCAATTGCATTGGCATAATTATCTTGTTTTATCCATAATCGGTCAGGACTTTCTTCATCATTTGCCATCTGCACATAGCACTCACCAATTTGATCATACCAATACTTATTGTCAGATTTTGTTTTCGAAGCAATTCTTAATGCTGTTGGTAAATAATTATTGACCAGTAGAAAATGGTCAGTCCGTTTATTTGCTCCATCTAGTTCTTTTTTAAATAAATTAAGAGACCCTTTAAAATCTTCAGCTTTGAATATCTTGGGATGTTTGATCATATCATCCAATATCGAATGCTTCGCCCAAAATGAGACTTCAGAGTCATTCAAAAGTTCGGAGGTTAGCAACTTAAGTGATTTGACTTCCTCCTTACATTCAGAAATAAGGCTACAAGTCAGTTCATATTTTGTAACTGCTTGATAGAGATACTTCCCATCAGGTTTTTGCTTGGATAATTCGATGAAATTCCTAACAGCATTTAAATAGTTGACTATTGCAACTTGAGCATATTTCTTATTCTTAATTCCTTTTGGCCCCTTCCAAAGAATGTGGTTGTACCTAGCGATAAGTAAAGCATTCTTAGCTTCTTGTGCACGTTTTTTGATGTATTCAAAAGCTTCAGACTGGAATTCATCCAAGTTTGGATATTTTGGAAATTCATCTTTTTCCTCATTGAAAGAATACGAGAATACCATTAACTCTAAGCCTCTAAATTCAAAAAGGAAGCACTCCAATTCCCATTGAGCTTTTTGTTTTTCCTTACTGATTACAGTCTGATCTCGATATTTGACGAAAAGATCTGTGATATCCCAATTACTGCTCAGTTTTGATGCGTTTTCATCCAAATAACTGTGAACGTCAGTTAGGCTTGTAAACTTACTTATATCCAAATCCTTTGTTCGCATAGTTTTGAATTTCGTAATTATAAGTTATAAAGATCATTTTGAGCAGGGAGAAATTAAACCTAACGCTAAGGCTATGATGAGTGGGGCTTAAAAACCACTAAGCTTGCCATCTGCACACAGCCACAGCATTTAATAAAATTACAAATTGTGGCTGACTTTCCAAGCACCATCAAAGTTTCCTGACTGATGAAACCCCATTCATTCATAGCTAGTGTTACCCATAGTTTAGTTATTATACATGTCAGGAAACTTATCTCTTCCGTATTTATGGAATGAGTTATCATATTGATAGTTCTTCTTTTCGAGGTAGGATAGGTAGTCTGACAGATAGATAGCAGATTTAGAATTTGGATGTTTATCAATAATATCTTTGTATGCTTTTATTAATTCTGGTCTGATATTTAAGGAGTCGCTCCAATTATGAATTGGGGTATTGTCCATTCCAAACATCAAATAAAATAAATGCATTTTAAATTGGTCATTCGCATAATTTGGTAGCTCAAAACCTTTATGATTACTAGCGAATTGTTCCCAAAACAGCATTCTCTGAATTAGTTCGGAGGTGGATATAATAATTCCGCCATCTTCTGCTAGTGGATTTTTAATTTCTTTTGAATATTGAATCCTAAATGTATTCATCCGTTCGCTCAGGTAAGGGGAGAATTTTTTCAAAAACTCAGGGTCTTTTTCTAGAAAAATCATTCCCTCGGAAATTGATATATAAAAACCTATATTTTGAATGCTATCTTTAAATTCTTTCGCCTCTGTATCAATTTGGTCTTTATCTGCATAAATTAAAGTGTTGTATGTGTCATATTTAGGATTATCAAATAGAAGTGTATTCATATTGTCTTGATAGGCCGTGAAAGATTTCAAAAATTCAGCAAATAAACTATCATTTATCTTGGAAGAGCGGTTATCACCATTCTGTTCGAAGTTTGTGAGTGTTAATAAGGTTACAGGAAGTTTAGATTTTTGAGACTTTGATTTTTTGTCTTGATTGGATTTAACAGAGTCTAGATTAGCTACAGTGTTTTTATTTTCTAACGAATCATAGTCTTTAATAACAGCTTTCGTCTCGTTTTCCTCAGAACTTGTTTTAGTCTGACAGCCCAAAAGCACGAATAGAATAAATGTGATTATTAGTCTCAAATTATATAGTAGTTATTATGGGTAACGCCACTGTATAAATTCGTGGCTGATTAAAAGTATAAAAATTTGCGTTAACTACCGAGGCAATCCGCAGGATTGGCTTATTAAATTATCTTTTCACCAATAAGGCAATCCTGCGGATTGCTGGACTATCTACGAAGAGCCAAAGGAACAATAACCTACAAACAGCCATGATTTATGACAGGATGTTGTGGTTTATTTATCTATCCCAGCCATCAATTAGATATGTCTTTTCGGTCAGTTTTTGTTCTTTACCATTCTCAGAAGATTTGAACCAGAGCTCAAATCTTGCAGGATAATATTTTTCAAATGTCCCCTCATAAATAACTGATTGTCCATTGTACAATTTATACTTTGATGAAAATTCATTGATGGAATGCATTGTCCTCTCGGTAAGTTCGTCTGAAGAGAGTCTCTCATTGGTAGTAACTTCAAAGGCTTTAATGTATAACTCTCCTTTTTCTGTCGGTTGATGCCACATGTAGAAGTCATAACCAGTGTAGCCGGAACCAATAATTTCAATTTTGCTGTCCTTTGCTTGAATTGACTCGAGGGAGTCAGTCTGAACAGCAGTAAGATTCTCTGGCGCTATTTTAAAGCCATGTTCTTCTGGTAACTCGATGTTCGAGAATTTTCGGTCACGGGCTGACGGGCCAAAATAGCACCTCTCCGCTAATATGAATAGGAATCCAATAATTACCAATGCTATCAGCCTGATTTTCATATGCTCTAATTAACCACAACGGCCAGCTATGATGAGTGGGGATTAGAAAGCACTAACCTTCCGTCTCGCACATAGCTACGCCTTGATTTAAATTTAAAACTTGTGGCGGACTTTCCAAGCGCCACAAAACTGTCCTGACCTATAAAACCCCATTCATTCATAGCACTTGTTGAACGAACCCGCCTAAGGGCGGAAGCCTGCCGTATTGTTCAGACTTCCGTAACTTAGGTTGAGTTATTCATTCATTAAATTCTAAGTTATGAAAAAAAAGTAAAACCCTTATTGAAAAAGCCTGTGAAAACGTGCCGGGCTTTGGCCTGCAGTACAAAAGGCTGAGAAGAAGTATCGATATTGCTGGAAAGAGCCAAAGTACCTTGACCAACTATGGGAGATGTTTGGCGCACATGGGCCTGTATTTTGAATGTGATTTGCTGGAACTCGATGACGAGCAGATCCTCGATTATTTGTATATGCTGAAGTCTAAAAGGAAGACCCCTTCCGATAGCTTTTTCATGCATACCGTTTACGGACTCCGCTATCTCTATAGGATATTCGAGCAAAGGGAAAGTAGGGTGATATTGCCTTCCATTGAAAGACAGAAGGCTCTACCCGTTGTATTAAGCCAACAGGAAGTGCGCTTGCTTCTGAAGACGCCCAAACTGCTCAAGCATCGGTTAATGATGGCCCTGCTTTATGGTTGCGGATTGAGGAATTTTGAGCTTTGCAACCTTAAAATTGTCCACTTAGACTTGGAAAGGAAACAGCTTCATGTCCAACAGGGCAAAGGAAGGAAAGATCGGTATGTTCCGCTTTGCGATTTGCTGGTTCGTGGCGTGAACACTTACCTCCAAGCTGAAAAACCCACGGAATACCTTTTCAACGGACAACCTGATGAAGATGGGGGACATACCCAACTATCCACACGGGGAGTGCAATGGGTCATGCGGCAAGCTAGGCAACAATCGGGCATCAAGAAGCAAATTACCGCCCATACCCTGCGGCACAGTTATGCGACCCATTTGTTGGAAATGGGCACCGATATCATGACGCTCAAGGATTTGCTCGGTCACGGGGATATTCAGACTACCTTAGGTTACCTGCATGTAGCAAGAGTGGGCAGGGCATTGCCCTTTTCTCCTTTAGAGAAATTGTACCAGTCATGAGGCCTGCTTTTGAAGTACAGCAAATCCTGCAACAACAGCTGCACGAACTGCCCGTACTGATTGACAACAGCTGGAAGCGAAGGACGTTGTATGCCCTGGCAAAATGCCGGACCTCTGCAATGGGAGGGCATATCGACCGTTGCGACAATCCAAAATGCAAGAAACTTCACCTTAGCTACAACAGCTGCCGCAACAGGCACTGCCCAAAATGCCAGGGTCACCTGCAACAAAAGTGGGTACGGGAAAGGGAAAAGGACCTGCTCAACACTTCTTATTTCCATACTGTATTCACCTTACCTGACACACTTAACCCAATAGCCTTGGGAGAGCCCAGATTGCTATATGCACTATTGTTCAAAACAGCTTGGCAAGTGGTTAGAGATTTTGCGGCCAACCCTAAATTTATGGGAGCCCACAACGGCATGATTGCCGTGCTGCATACTTGGGGACAGAACTTGAGCCTGCATCCCCATTTGCACTGCATTATTCCAGCCGGGGGACTGGGCAAATCTGGAAAATGGAAAGAAGGCAAAGGAAAGGGCAAATTCCTTTTCCCTGTAAAGGCCATGAGCAAGGTATTCCGGGCAAAGATGGTGGCCTCATTAAGAAAAGAAGAATTGCTGACCAAGCAGGAAGGCCAAAAGCTGTTCAAGAAGAACTGGGTGATCTATTGCAAGCAACCATTTTTTGGACCTGCCCAAGTGGTGGAATACCTAGCCAGGTATACCCATAAGATTGCTATTAGTAACCACCGGTTGATCGATGTGGACAAGGACGGGATCAGCTTCTCTGCCAAAGATTACCGAAAAGGGGGCAAAAAGCATGTAGTGACCTTACAGCCAAAGGAATTTATCAGAAGGTTTGCCATGCATATCCTTCCCAAAGGCTTTACCAGGATCAGGCACTATGGTATTTTATCGGGCGGATGCAAAAAGGAATGCAAAGCCATCATTGATGCACAGATAGGCAAACTGGAAATTGTAGCCATCGAGTTTAAGGACACATGTCTAGGTATCTGTCCATCCTGTAAAAAAGGAAGGCTGCAGACGGTGGCCGTATTCGACCAAAGAGGGCCACCAAAGCACTGGCTCACTCGATTAAAGTCACATTAAAAAACCAAACGGCTGTGGGCGTCACAGGAAAGCTATGCCCAAAAAGCACCAAATGACCCGAAAAATGGCCTTTTTTAACCTTACAAAACCAAAAAGATCAAATCGACAGTAATGAAAAACCTGATTTGATCTTTTCTCCAGCTCAAAAGCACCTGCTTTTGAGCCTTGAAATCCACCAACACTACTTCGGTTTTCCCATAGGGGCTTGCAGTTCTTGCCAGCCTAAGATTCGCTCAACATTACATTCATGTTGGGTCGTACCGACCACACGAATGCTTAGTTGTTGTGTGTAGTTTTTTTACTTCGTTTCGTATTGGTGCTTACTTACCTCCAGAGCGCTTAACTCCTCATCGTTCATATTAAGTAGAATCTTCGCAAAAGTTCGATAATCTGCCATTGGCTTGAGGTAGTCAATAATTAGATATTGAATGAAAGGGTGATTCAAATCTTCAATTTTGAGTTGTGAGTATCTTTTTCTTGACTTAGGGTATTGCTTCCAAAATCTTTTGTTCTGATCATACTGATAATTGGTTATCAGTTCACATAAATCATTAAATAAGAGGTTCGGAAGTTTTCCATCAGTCAGTTCGAGAAAATGTTCGCGGATCTTCTCACTAAATTTTTCCTTGGATTCAAGTTGATGTTCAGACGAGAATAAGTTCATGAGCTTTTAATTCTTCCACCCTAAGTTTTCTTCAATTGATAAAATCTTAAAAATTTGAAAAGCAAATTCCGAAAATCTTTTAATAAGCTTTTCAAACTTCTTGTAATCCAGTTCTATTAACAATAAATCATCGAATACGGGTTTTGAATTGAATAAAAATTTAAATATTCCAGAGTGGTGCTCTGATTTATTAATTAATTCTGATTCAATTAATGATTCTTTATGAGTTATTGAATGCCTTACTTCAGATAAGATTGTCCACAATTCACTGAATTTGATTTTCAAGTTATTTTCCGAAGTAAAAGTTTTAAAGGATTCTCCACCAGCTTTTTTGAGCACTTTGAAAAGATTGGCACCTCCTGGCATTTTCGTTCTTGAGAATGATGATTTTTGTTTTTTTGGAAGAAGTGAGATAGTGTATTCTCGTAAAATTTCATCATGACTCATTCTTTCAAAGAGAGAATCCTTTAAGAATCTTTCAAATGACTCAAAAGATTGAGAATAGAGAAGACAAAGTTGTCTTGATAAAATTCTATTAATTTCTGTTTCGTAATTGTCCTTTGTGGTTTCAGCAACAATGCCAGTATGAAAATTGATTTCCCACCCATTGTCAGTCGGGCCAGTCCAATCACTGATGACCAAAGCTGAGGCAAAATGTATTTTGGCTTTTTCGGAAGTGTATTCCTTTATGTCTTTTTGAAATACTTTGGTGATTCGTCCGCTTATATGTCGGTTATAGAGAAGATTCTCAAAGAATTGGTCGAGATATTTCCGATACTTATTTGTCATTCCCGTAATTACACACAACGGTTACGGCTATATTTCAGTGCGGATTATTAACTATAAATTAAATAAAATGAAAGAATTTAAATACAAACTAAATGAGTACATGGAAGCTCATGGGATAAAAGGAACCATCGAAGAAGAAAGCACCACAGAGGATTTTAAAGCTGGTTTTTATGCAGCAAATGGAGCATTGAATATAGCCCGTGTTAGGCTTTCGTGCTTTCAAGAAGTTTGGCAAAAATGGTGCGAGGTAGATGAAATGGACTTTGATAAATGGCTACATGATAAACTGCATGAAGCCTAACGCCTGTATAAAACCCGTTTGTTACACTAGGCTATAAAATACTGAAAGTAGTAATTTATGCTTTCTCCACAAACTGATACACTTCATTAATTGCAAAAGCCTAGAATAATTAAGCACCATACTTGCCCAGCGCACTATCTTTGGTTGCCAGCTAAGAAAAGCAAGCATAAATTACGGGCTATTTAGCAGTCGCTTGGCTACAAGGTGGTGAGCAAATGGGTTTTTATACAATGTTGTAGCTCGTCTTTACTCATTTAGAAAGTTCCTCAACAGCAGATATTTTCTGTCCTCGCACTTTATTTTTAACTACATCGGTAAAATCAATGTCAGCTAAAATCAATGTATGCAGGTCTTCATTGTCAATGTGCAGTCCGTGTTCCGAAATTAGAAGCTGAGCGTCAACAAGTAAATGAGAATCTGCACCTGCAATCTCTGCATCAAGCAGGTCTTTGAGTCTTATCGGTAGGTTATTGTCCTGTGCAATTGACATAGATTTTATAAGTCTCTTTGTTTGTCTATGAAGCGGCAAATCCTTTTTGATTGCAGGATTCATTAATTCCTTGAAAGTCAGTGAAACACCGACTTTCTTGAATTGCAACCACGGATTTACATAGCTCCAGACAAGAAGAGTTATTAAAATAATGAATGCTATAATTACAAGTAGACTTTGCATGGTTATGAGCTACAACGCCACTGTATAAATTCGTGGCTGATTAAAAGTATAAAAATTTGCGTTAACTACCGAGGCAATCCGCAGGATTGGCTTATTAATTTAATTTTCACCAATAAGGCAATCCTGCGGATTGCCGGACTATCTACAAAGAGCAAAAGGAACAATAACCTGCTCACAGCCATGATTTATTACAGAATGTTGTGCTTAGTTTTATCTTGGAATGTATCTCCATTTTCCATTTTCTTTCTTTATCAGTAAAGCCATGTTATAGCCACCCATTGTCCCGACATTGGAACCAATTCTGTAGTCAATAACAACTATTCCGTTTTCTTTAGGCTCATCAAAGCATACACGAGAAAAGCTAATAATTGAATATTGTTCTCCGGATTTTAATTCAGTATTGGAATTTGGCATTTGTTTGAATGGCTGTAGAAGTTTTATTTTCTCTTTGTCAAACTCCCTATATTCAAGCTCGTCAAATTTTCTGGAAGTAACTATCTCTCTGAAAATAGAGGAATTTTCTGTTCCAAAGTAATTGTCATCAAACATCCATTCGTTATCCTCTTTTATTTGAGCTATTGGTAACAGTGCGTCTGAAATATATACCTTCATTTTATGATCATTCGTAGTATCAGTGGAACTGTCATAATTTGGACCTGATGGAGCTAATTTTGGATAGTGAGTTAGAAAATCATTTGCAAAATCTTCAATAGCTCGAGATTCTTCTTGTTCGTATTGATCAATGGATTGACAGTTGGTCAAAAAAGATAAAGTGAAAATTATGAGTAGTAGTTTCTTCATAGTGAAGTAATTAAGCACAACGCCACTGTATAAATTCGTGGCTGATTAAAAGTATAAAATTTTCAGTTAACTACCGAGGCAATCCGCAGGATTGGCTTATTAAATTAATTTTGACTAATAAGTCAATCATGCGGATTGACGGGCTATCTACAAAGAGCCGAAGCTACAATAACCTACTGAACAGCCATGATTTATGACAGAATGTTGTAGGTAGTTTATTCTTCAACACTGACTAAATTCTTTAAAAATCTTGGCGGGAATGATTCTCCTGCTGAAATAGAATTCTTTAATCTATTTACAAAATCTATACAACCTGCTTTTGCTATATGAGTATCCAATTTACCTGAAAATAATTCCTCCAACGAGACTACTTTTACACCAATGTCTGAATGATGGTCTCCTGCTACCATTATAAATGGTTTTTCAGTCTCATTGATATCGACACCCAAAATATACGGTCTTCTGTAATTCTCAGATACTTTCTCATATTTTCGACCAATCTCATAATATCTTTTATCAAGTGAACCCATAGTGTTTGGAAATCTTATGCTATAGACATAATTGACTCTGTCTTACTGTGATAATTCTGAATAAGGTTTGGAATATCAATAATTTGCATTCAACTGATTTTCATGAATTTTCTAAATGTCTCGGCTCTAACTGTAACTTTCAAAGTAAATCGCTTGGCTATATACAGGATTACCTACAACGGTCTCGTATAACCGTCAGTTACGGGTTAATATGCGTTAATTTTCGGTTTAGCACTGACTTTGCAATTCCGAGTGGATTCGGACGTAGTCGAATCCGCCGTAATTGCGGTTATACATTGTTGGCAATAGTATTTTATTCAGTGCAGTTTCCATTCAAAATATCCTCGACTGTTGGGTTATAATCATTTTGTCTTGCTCCAAATAATTCAGGGTCTGGATTTTGTTCTAAAAAATTACTTAAAATACAAAAATCATTTAATAAGTCGTTTGAGTCAAATTGAAGTCGATTAGTGGAAACAATATTTCTAAGTCCAGTCAAATCTATCAAGTTGATATTATTTAAAACTAAAAACCTTGAGACATTCTGTAAACTTTCTATACCATTGAAATTTTCTAATCTGTCATTATGTGAAATAAAAAAATCGCCACCTACTTCTGTTAGTTGATCAAGGCCGTTTAAATTTTTTAAATCTGCATTTTGCTCGATGATAATGCTTGACGTTATTTTTGTCAAATTATCAAGACCTTTTAATGAATTAAGGTTTAAATTATATGAAAGAGTGAAAAACTCAATTTGAGATAGGCCCTCAAGACCTTCAAGTGATTTTAACTCATCGTTGTATCTTATGAGAATACCATTGACTTTTTTTAATGTTTCTAAGCCTTTCAGGTCTTCTATATCTTCGGTGTAGTTAATAACAAGGTTGCCATTAATTTCTGTATATCCTGATTCCGAGAAAGATATTAAATCGGTTTCTGAACGGATTTCATAATTGCCTTCATAAATAGTAGAAGGCTCGATATTGGTAGCATCGTCACTGCAAGATAGTGTAATTAAAGTCAATAGAATTAAGGTGAATTTTTTCATTTTTTGATAATACTTTGATTGAGATTTTCTACTTTTATATTATTGCCAACGCCTAGCTATGATGAGTGGGGCTTTGAAACTACTAAGCTTGCCATCTGCACACAGCCACAGCAATTAATAAATTTACACATTGTGGCTGACTTTCCAAGTACCGCCAAAATTTCCTGACTGATGAAACCCCATTCATTCATAGGTGATGTTAGTAGCTTTTTTTAATTTTGTCATAGAATAGGAAAATCAATATTCCTATTACAATAGAAACGCCACCCAAAATGTAATCCGAATTTGAAGTTGCCATGGTAATTTCTCTACTAATTGTCTCATCCTTTGAAAGAAATTCAAATCCGTTAACTGAAATTGATGTCAAAAAAACATTCTCGTCTGTTCCTACTAAGCTCTCTTGATACCTAGGGATGCTCAGTTTTACTCGACTATCACGTTTAAAGTTGTACTCAAATTGTTGTTTATTAAAAAATCTTAGATAGTCTGCTTTTACTTGAAATTTAGTTGGATAACCGTCCAAATATATATAATACTGACGTCCGTTTCCTCTCCAACCTGTATTATCCTTAAATGAATAATCAGTAATTGTCCCATGAAGGTCGATTAGGTCTTCCGTTGATTGCGGTCTTTCCCGTATCTCGTGTTCAACGATAAAGTAAATACCCAACCCGATCAAAAATAAGGATCTAATATATCTGTCCGTTAAGAATTTCATTTGCAAGTTCTGGAATTGCTACTAACGTTTAGTATATGCAAAGTAGGCGATTGCGGGCTTCAAACTTATCAAACCGAGATGAAGTTGAAGCGGGCTGCAACCGTTGAATTTACTACTATTTCGCCTATTTTGTATATACATTGTTGTGGGCAGTTGTTACTTTAGTTCCTCTAATATTTTCTTTAATCCTTCATCAGTATTTGCAGGTATATTTTTAAAGTCAAAATCTGCAGGAACAGTATATTTCTCTAATACAATTCCATCTTTCAGTCTCAAATATGTTAGTTCGGATACTTTAAATTCGAAATATCCTGGTAAATTTTCATCTTCCTCATTTTTACCATGACGAACAACAAAAATCCCAGAAATCCAATCACCAAATACTTTATTGTCATTTAATTTGTTTGGGAAAATATCCACTAAATCAACCGAGAATTTATCAATTGAGTAAAAACCTGTACCGGTGTGTAACTCTATATCTGAAAGCATTAAACTATCGTTGTTAATAATCCATGTACAGAAAGGTGCTCCACTTTTCTCAAAGTTTTCCCAATTGTATGGCCATTTCAGGTGGTCGTTATCGAAATATGACAAAATAGGACTCAAATCAGAGTTGCCACTTAAATATCCACCTTTAGTATCAAATTTTATCGTGTCATTTCCATGTATCCGAAAGTAGTATGAGATATAATTATTGTTCAGAAATAGCATTGAATATTTTGCCATTAAATCATGGTCCGAAGTATCTCTATCTGAAATTTTTTCAATTTGCTTAAAATCTTTTTCTGTCAACTCTTGTGTATCAACTACTTTACCATACTTGACATAGAAATAATAGGACTTTTCAACTTCCCAATAGTTTTTCTTACTTCGTTCTTCTCCAATAATAACACCAGTAAACCAATCAGCGAATACTTTATCTTTAGACGATAAAGAATCTGATTGAGATTTTACATCAAATTTCTCAGGTTTATATTTTGCTTTTTCGATTTGTATTTCATTCAAGAATAATTTATCATCGGAAATCTCCCAAATGGCTACATGTCCACGATAATTGGCTGTATGCAACATTGTAAAAGGATATTCAATATTATTTTGAGAATAATAAGTCTCAAGCGGAGAAGGGTGTCCCCATCCTGTTGATAGGGTCAATTTTTTTCCGTTGTAGTGGACAAAATCAGGTTCTTGTTCTGTAGCGAGTAATAATCCTGAATTTATTATTAACACAATTATAAAAATCAGTTTTTTCATGATGTAATTTTATGTTTGCAGTATCGTGTCTTCAATTGCCCACAACGGCCAGATATGACGCGTGCCTGTATACTTATCAAATTTCCTCTAAAGTATCGGATTTGCACATGACTTACAAGATAGCAGATTAAGGCATGCGTTCATATCATTTGTTGGGCACAGTATTTTTTTTATCTTTGTCATGATGTGAAACGATACTTAAAGTATTCTAATTATGCAGGCAGATTTAGCATTTCCAGTGACAAGTAAGGATGAGCATTTAAGAGTTTTTAAAGATGTTTATTACCACTTATATTCAAACGGCAACATTAGTAGAGCCGAGGATTTGATTAAGGATTTAAGCAAAATACTACTGTATTGTTTGTCGGAAAATAGTGGAGGTACAAAGGTTAGTCCTTCTAAAATCCTTGAGAGCTTAATCAAGCAGCACCCCAATATAAAGGATCATTTCGGCTCATTTCAACTTGATGACATAAGCGTTTTATATGCTTTGAATAAATTTCAAGAAATAGATATATCTAATTCTCCAGCACATATTATTGGAGACGCATTTCAAACACTGGTTGGGCCAAACTTACGAGGGGATAAAGGTCAGTTCTTTACTCCAAAATCAGTTGTAAGTTCAATGGTAAAATTATTGAGCCCAAAGGCAAATCATACAATTTGTGACCCAGCATGCGGTACCGCAGGATTTTTAATTGAAAGTATCACGCAGATTTCCAAGAATATTAGTTTTAATGGAAGGTTAATCGGAATTGAGAAAGATGATTTTCTTGCCAATACAGCAAATGCCATTTTGGAAATCTATTCAAAATCAAATTTTGAGGTCATCAATTCGAACTCCTTAGACATAGAAAATGATAAACTTAAAAAGCTATTGGGTCAAATTGATTTGGTTGTTACCAATCCACCATTTGGTGCAAAAATCGGTGTTAAAGAGAAGAAGATTTTGAAGCAATACGATTTTGGTCATAGCTGGATGTTTTCAAAAACGGAAAGTCAGTGGATAAAGACTAGTCAAATTCTAAAGGAGCAATCACCTCAGCTTCTGTTCCTTGAATTATGTTTTAAGCTTCTGAAAAAAGGAGGTAAGTGTGGGATTGTTCTTCCAGAAGGGATTTTTGGAAATAAAAGTTTAGGGTATGTATGGGACTATATAAGAAACAATGGAAAAATATTGGGTATGATTGATTGCCCCCGAACATTATTTCAACCTAGCACAGACGTTAAAACCAATATTCTCTTTTTCGAGAAGTCTTCTAATACTTCTACAAAATTTAAAGTTGCAATTGCAGAGACTTGCGGACATGATAAAAGAGGTCGCCAACTGGACAACTCTGGGAAAAAAATTGATGACGATTTTACTCTTATTGGAGAAAATTCTTTTAATGATGATAATCAAATCTGGAAACACGCGACAGTTCAAGATCCTTATTATTTAGTACCTAGATATTGCATAAGCCGCGATCAACTGAATAAATCATATGAATTTGAAATAGCCGGGCACATCAGTATTAAGGAGTTAGTAGACCAGAAAAAACTTGTTATTAAAAAGGGAAACGAAGTAGGTTCAGAAGCATACGGTACTGGTCAGATTCCATTCGTCAGAACATCAGATATAATAAACCTTGAAATCAATTATGATCCGACTAAATCAGTAAGTGAAGAGGTTTATCAAAAATATAGGAAACTTCAACGAATTGAGGAATTTGACATATTAATGGTTGCAGATGGTAGGTTTAGAATTGGAAAAACATCAATGATCTTAAACGGAATGACGAAATGTGTTGTACAAAGTCATCTAAAAATAATACGAACCCTTGATAACAATTACCTTAATGCTTTTGAACTGTTATACTTACTAAATCAAAAGGAAGTTATTGATGAAATAAAAAGGTTGATCTTTATTCAATCCACGCTTGGTAGTGTAGGGAATAGATTAAACGAGCTTGTACTACCTGTTCCATTAAAAAACCAGCAGTGGAATGAAAGAATTAATGAGTTTAAGCAAACTCTAATTGAAAGAAATAGGCTCCTTCAAAAGCTTCACAATTTCACATTTGATGAAATAGATTAATCAGGATTTATTGGCTCGATCAAGAATACCTGCTATCCACTCATAAAATTCTTCGAGTGTTTTGTTTCCTTGTGCAATATTGCATTCTCTGTGGGCAAATCCAACATTTTCCGAATTGTGAATTCTTGGGTTTAAGTGACAAGTTTCTATGTTAGCTTTTCCTCTTTGTGCAGAATGAAATAGATCAAATGGCAAGTTATCAAGGCATATTGAACATACAGTTTCATTTTTCAACTCCCCAAAATGTTCTATCAAATATTCTTTGATGGCTTGACTGCAATCTGGAGCACCTGGCATTTGATAAGCAAGCCATGTTAATTTGATGGCTACTTGTATACAAGAATCATAATCAGCACCCTTTTCTTTGATTTTAGAAACAACTTGAGGTTTTAAAGCACTAATGTCAATTCCATATTTGAGAAGCTCTTCATCATTTAAGAGCATTACCCATCTAAGGATTCTGTTGGGACCTGCATCATCACTTTTCCAAGCAGCACCTGTGGTCATAGTGGAGTCCCTTTTTATTTTGTCTGAGACTCTCTTATGTGATTTCGTTAAGTCTTTTAGAAATGGAAATTCTTCACATTTTCCTTTATGGTTTTCGGGAAGGTGACATTTTCTTGGTTGGATTTTGTCATATTTTGACCTACTAGGAATTGATTTACCGCAATATTTCATTTTGAGCCTTTGATTTTTTCGATTTCCCTGAAAAAATCACTTGGCTTTATATCGAGAGCTTCGCATAAGACAAAAATGTTTCGAATTGATACATTTCGTTCGCCTCTTTCTACACTTCCAACATAAGTTCTATGGAGATTAGCACTAAATGCTAATTCTTCTTGCGAAAGCCCTTTTGAAAGCCTTATTGCTTTTAATGTTGCTCCAAACTTTTCTTCAGGTGACAAATCTTTTTTTCTCAAAGATCAAGTTTAGAAGACTATAAGTCTACAGACTATGAGTAGCGTTTATTGTGCCCAACGCCACTGTATAAATTCGTGGCTGATTAAAAGTATAAAATTTTCAGTTAATTACCGAGGCAATCTGCAGTATTGGCTTATTAAATTAATTTTCACAAATAAGTCAATCCTGCGGATTGCCGGGCTTTCTACGTAGAGCCAAAGTTTCGTTAAGCACTAACCAGCCATGATTTATACAGAGTGTTATCTTCTTTTATCTCTTTGGTCAACTAGATATTGATTGAAATCATCAAAAGTTTTTAGCCTGCTGTTAACCACATAGACAATTTCTGCAATTGCATGATGTTCGGGTGCTATCCATTTATCTTTCGAATTCTTAAAGGACTCCGATAAAGAAAGGGGATTAATGTAGGAATATGTCCTGAAATTTCCCTCATTAAATAACTCAATTGTTATTGCAGACCCATCTGTTCCAATCATTTTCTCGAATTGTTCAATTGATAGCTTATGAACATATCCATTCTTTTCAAAACTTGCTGTGATATCAAATTGGTTTGGCAAGTTTCTAATTCCAAGCGAATCTAGGGTAGTCCAAATCTTCTTAACATTGATTTCAGGATTATTTTCAAAGAAAACGAATTCCCCATCATGATTTTCAAATCCAGTTCGATAGTTCCATTTGTCGGTTTTGTTTAAAGTTAACTGAGAAAATATTGAAAAATGTGTGCCGCTATTCCAAAGTCTAAATTCGAATTTGATACTATCTGTGTTAGGTTGACCTAACTTACTCGCTCTAAACTGATTAATACTATCAGGCTCAAAATCATACTGTGCTTTTAAGTGCAGAGGTATAAGTAAGGTTATTAACAGAACTAGTTTCATTTGAACTCTATTGAAGATAACATTTCGATAGTGACATAAAAGTTGTCACTATATCTTTTATAGTTTTATGGGCAATCTAGTGGATTTTTAATTGTTTTAAAAGTGTCAGTTGCAACGTGAGTGTAAATCTCTGTGGTTTTTGTTGAATTATGTCCCAAGAGCAGTTGAATGTGGCGTAAGTCAGTGCCAGCCTCAAGTAAATGAGTAGCAAAGGAATGTCGGAGCATATGAGGTCTTACCGGTTTGTTTATATTGGCATTTTTTGCAGCTTTAGCAACTATTTGCCTCACGCTACTGCCACTATATGGCTGTCCTTTTTTTCCTTCAAATAGGTAATGAGTTGGCTTATACTGTTTGTAGTATAATCGTAATTTTAAAAGAAGTTTTTCACTCAATATACTGTATCTGTCTTTTTTTCCTTTTCCTTGTTCTACTCTTATCGTCATCCGCTTACCATCTATATCACTCAATTTTAAATTTAATAATTCACCTCTCCTTAGTCCTGAAGAATACAATATACTAATTATGCATTGGTGTTTAATATTAAAGGTTTTGTTAATCATTGCTATGACTTCCTCTTTGCTCAAAATTTCAGGTAAACGCTCGGTTTTCATTGGACGCTCAATATCATAAAATCGATTTGGCATTCCTTCCACCACTTCATAATAAAATTTGATACTGTTTATGGATAGATTGACGAAAGAATCAGAGTATTTTCTTTGCGCTAGTCCTTTTAGGTAATTTTTAATGTCAGTTTCGTCTATACTCATTAATTTTCTTGTTGGAAAGTGCCTTTTAAAGCGGTCAAAGCAAGCTGTATAATTTTCTGCTGTTTTTAGGGCATACCGCTTTAATTCCAGTTTCTGAAAGTAAGCCTCAGGAATCTTAGGGTATTTCTTTCTTAAATCATCAATCTTTAACTCTTCTCCATAAGTGTTTACTGGTTTATTTCGAGCGAAATACTTCATGTTTACCCATGCAACCCCTTTAAATGTCTTCAATATGGTATAGAAATTCTGTTGATTATTTGGTAGATATACCATTTGAAATTTCTCACTCCATTTAACACCTGATAGGGATTTAATCAAAGCTTGAATAACTTTGTCAGGATAGAATTGGATACCGATTTTCTTTTGGTTGTCGATTAATAAATGCTTAAGTGTTATTTGTTTCTGTAATTCCATCTTTTTTAGCGTTTTATCAAATGCTAAAAAGGATTTAAAATTTACTTTAATCAATATTATTAGTATATTTATATGTATATTATTCGTATAATATTCTGTTATGACAACAACTTTAAATTGCAAATACTGTAATGAACCATTAAGTGGTCGTGCTGATAAGATATTTTGTGACCCTTATTGCAAAAGTGCCTTCCAATATCTAAAAAGGAAAGAAAAGCCTAAATCATTGTTTGAAAAGGTAGACAAACAATTAAAACTGAACAGGAAAATATTAAAGCAACATAACAAAATTGGAGTTACTACAGTGAGGGAAGAATCACTTTTGGATGAAGGCTTCAATCCTAAATATTTTACCAACTATTGGAAAAATGAGAAAGGGGATGTGTATCTGTTTTGTTATGAATATGGTTTCTTGAGGAAATTTGATAAAAGAAAAAAACTTCACCGTTTTGTTTTAGTGCAGTGGCAAGCTTACATGAATTCAGCTTAAATTTTGCAATTCTAGATTGGCCTGAGCAGACACTTTACCAATATGCGGTTAAACAAATAGACACCTATCGATTCTTAAAAGCTATACTTCCCATCCCCACATCCAACAAGAATTCCATACTTTCATCAGGGTTATTGATGTATGCTTGATTACCGAAAGTATTATGCCCTATTTTTTCGAAATCCTTGGCCATTTTTATGTTGCAAAGTGGAGAGTTATTTATTCTGATAAGGACAGGTATCTCTGCAGGAGGAAGTACAACATTTAAGGTGCCTGCCCCAACTGAGGCCGAAACTCTGCTGTTCATTTTCCAATCAGAGCCGCAATCAATGGATAAAGTGCCAAAGCCAACCTCTGCTATAATTTCTTTTGCCAAAGCATAATTTAAATCTATTACTTCAATATTGCCAAAATTCACTTTCACGAAAAAAGTATCCATGGCAACACTATTCATGATGCCCTCTTTATAGGTTAATTTAACATCGGCACTTGCTGAATTGATTTTTAGCCTTTCTATTGCTAGTCTACTCAAGTCCACATTGGCTTCACCCATCAAATAGTTTAAATTCAGGTTAAATGCTTGATGTTCCGATAAATTGATTTGCCAGATATCATGAACCTGATCCGATGTTGAAAAAAAGTTATTGGCTACTGATTCTGTGAAATTTAAACCCATATGGCTTTTGCAGGTTAGCTCAGCATCAACCTTTTGTGTGTTACTTGTTTTCTCTATTTTGAATGTGCTGGCTGCTACATCATTTTCTGATGCTCCTAATATTAATAAGGGCTCATCTTCATCAACCGCATTTAAAAAAGACTTACCAGCTTTAGTGGAAACTTTTAATTCAATTTTATCGATACCCTTCGATTCCGTAAGTTCAAAATGCTTATGTAATTCTTGCCCAACTAAGGGCGAAGCAATTAAAGATAATGATGTGAAAAGTAGTATTTGATGTAAAGCCTTAGCCATAATGACCCTATTACGATCACATAGTTCAATAGGTTGTTGCTTTATATAAAAAAACCACTACTCTCTCTAGAATAGTGGTTTAGATTAATGGTAATGTCAGATTTCGCAAGCTTCAGCTTGTGCTTTATTTAGAATGAAGCTTTAATTAAAAAACTCTTTCACTCTATCAAAAAAGCCTTTATCAGCTTTTGTTGGATTCGGTTTAAAGTTGTCCGAAGCCCTCATGCTTTCCAGCATTTCTTTTTCGTCATCGGATACTTTCTTTGGAGTCCAAACATTCACATGTATTAACTGGTCTCCTCTACCATATCCGTTTACATCGCCAACTCCTTTTCCTCTCAACCTCAAAATCTTACCTGATTGCGTACCAGTCTCGATTTTAATTTTCACTTTTCCGTCTATGGTCGGAACTTCCACTGTAGTTCCTAAAACGGCATCCACGAAGTTTACATAAAGATCATAAATAATATTGTTGCCATCACGCTTCAATACATCATGTTCGATTTCTTCAATCAAAATGATTAAATCTCCTGCAGGACCTCCCATGGGAGCCTCATTTCCTTTTCCAGACATGGATAATTGCATGCCATCCGTTACGCCAGCTGGAATTTTAACACTGATAACTTCTTCTTTGGATTGTAAACCAGTGTTATCAACATGAGGTGGTTTTTTGTCAATAAATTTACC
The DNA here is from genome assembly GCF_000183425.1 of Marivirga tractuosa DSM 4126. Taxonomy (NCBI): domain Bacteria; kingdom Pseudomonadati; phylum Bacteroidota; class Cytophagia; order Cytophagales; family Marivirgaceae; genus Marivirga; species Marivirga tractuosa. Next base: position 2,329,547 of record NC_014759.1, on the reverse strand, counting down.
AGATCCATGGCAAGTAGGACAGGTGCTGGCTGAAACCATTTGCCCTAACATGGTATTGGTCACGCGTCTTACTTGACCAGACCCACCACAAGTATCACATGTTTTATAAGTTACCCCGTCTGCAGATACCAATCGGTTGACCTTGATTTTCTTTTCACTGCCGTGGGCAATTTCTTTCAAGTCAAGCTTTAGTTTGATTCTAAGGTTTGAGCCTCTTCTTCCTCTGCTTCTTCGGCCTCCACCGCCTCCGCCAAAGAAACTTTCGAAGCCGCCACCTCCGCCACCTCCGAAGATGTCGCCAAATTGAGAGAAGATATCTTCCATGTTCATACCTCCTCCACCGAAGCCACCAGCTCCGCCTTTCATGCCTTCATGACCAAACTGATCATAACGCTGGCGTTTTTGCGGGTCACGAAGAACTTCGTAAGCTTCCGCTGCTTCCTTAAATTTATCTTCTGCTTCTGGGTTGTCTGGGTTTTTGTCGGGATGATATTTGATGGCTACTTTTCGGTAAGCCTTCTTTATCTCTGCATCCGAAGCTCCTTTGCTTATACCTAATATGTCGTAATAATCTCTTTTAGCCATCTTATCTATAATCTTATAGTTAAAAACACAAATGCTTTTGTTTTATGCTGAATATCAAATAGTTATTGAATTTAATTTATTGCCTCTAAGGCTATAGTTATTCTCCTATAACTACTTTTGCAAAACGAATAACCTTATCGTTTAATAAGTATCCTTTTTCCACTACATCCACCACTTTGCCTTTCAATTTCTCATCTGGGGCCGGTATTTTAGTAATGGCTTCGTGAATTTCAGGATCAAATTCGATTCCTGCTTCACTGTCCATAGCCTTCAATCCCTTATTAATTAAGGTCTTTTCAAATTTATTTTTTATCAAGCTGAAACCTTCTTTAAAACCTTCATTGTCAGTTTGATCCTCGAAAGACTTTTCTGCCCTTTCGAAATCATCCATAACAGGCAAAAGATCAGAAATTACTTCTTCGGAAGCAGTTTTTACTAATTCCAATCGCTCTTTGGCGTTTCGTCTTCTGAAATTTTCAAATTCAGAATATAACCTCAAGAATTTATCTTTTGACTCTGCCAGTTCTATCTCCAATTTCTCGAAATCTGACAATTCTTCATCTTTAGCTTGAGCTTCTGCCTCGGCTTGCTTTTCCTCTTCCGATCTATTGTCCTGTGCTTCCTCTTCAGGATTATGCTCGTCTTTTATATCTTCAGCAGTTTCTGCTTCTTTATTCAAATCTTTTTCGTCTAATTCTTCTTTAGCCATAACTGTATGATGTTATTCTATCTAATTTTCAGCATAGGGGAACAAGGAGTTTGCCAAATGATAGTTCACTGACAAGATGACATTTGACACTGCTTAGGCATTCAAAGCCTTCCAAATCATGTCTTTAAGTTCGTTTATATTGTATTGTGTTAAAGATGAAATGAAAATATGCTGTAAATCATTGGGCAATTCTTTTTTCAATTCTTGCATGAGCTCTTCATCCAAAAGATCTGATTTTGTAATTGCCAACAATCGGTTTTTATCCAGTAATTCAGGATTGTATTCCTTCAGTTCATTAATTAAAATCTGATATTCCTTCTTAACATCTTTGCTATCAGCGGGGATCATAAATAGCAAAATAGAATTTCTCTCGATGTGCCTTAAAAAACGGGTGCCTAATCCTTTTCCAGCAGCAGCGCCTTCAATTATTCCAGGGATATCTGCCATTACAAAAGACCTATGATCTCGGTAGGGAATCACGCCTAGGTTTGGGGTTAGAGTGGTAAAGGCATAATCGGCAATTTCAGGTTTGGCGGCTGAAACCACAGAAAGCAAGGTGCTTTTACCTGCATTTGGAAATCCTACTAAACCTACATCAGCCAATAGCTTTAGTTCTAGAATAATCCATTCTTCTTTTCCATCTTCACCGGGTTGAGCGTAACGCGGAGTCTGATTAGTGGCTGTTTTGAAATTGGCATTCCCCAGTCCGCCTCGGCCACCTTCCGTTAATATCTTCTCTTCACCTTCTTCGGTTATTTCAAATCTGATTTCTCCAGTTTCTGCATCTTTGGCAACTGTTCCTAAAGGTACTTCTAGAATGATGTCTTTACCATCAGCTCCTGAGCTTCTGGCACCACTACCATTTTCTCCTCCATCCGCAATCACATGTTTTTTGTATTTCAAATGTAAAAGGGTCCAGAGCTGTGTACTGCCTTTTAGAATAATATTTCCACCACGGCCACCATTTCCTCCATCGGGTCCGCCTTTAGGAACGTGCTTTTCTCTGCGCATGGAAACAGCACCTGCGCCACCTTTACCGGAACGAGAGCAGAATTTAACATAATCAATAAAATTGGGATTGGCCATGAGACTAAATTTTAAGGCGCAAATTTAGTTTAATTTAAGCAGGAAATAAAAAAGCCGACCTATTTTGAATAGGCCGGCTTCTGTAGAAATGATTTTAATCTATTTTAATTTGTCAATTTCGCTGGAAATTTTTCCGAAAATCTCATCTATTGAGCCTACTCCATGGATTTTTACCAATTTACCCTCGCCATCGTAATAGTTGGCTACAGGTAAAGTTTCTTCTTGGTATACCTTAATTCTATTTTCAATTTTGGCTTCATCCTGATCATCCGTTCTACCTGAAGTCTTGCCTCTTTCTTTGATACGCTTTTTCAATTCTTCTTCAGGGACATCCAAAGCAATCATTCCAGCAATTTTTTCTCCTTTTTCTTTAAGCAAGGTGTCTAAAGCTTTTGCCTGCGGTACTGTCCTTGGGAAACCATCAAAAATATAGCCGCTGCTATTGGCTTTAGTTTCTTTGATTTTTTCATCTACCATGCCAATTACCACTTCATCAGGCACTAAATTGCCTTCATCCATGTATTTTTGAGCTAATTTCCCTAAATCTGTTCCTTCACCCAAATGCTTTCTGAATAAATCGCCCGTGGCAATATGGGTTAATTTATATTGATCAATTATTTTTTCGCTTTGTGTGCCTTTTCCCGCTCCGGGAGGGCCAAATAATATAATATTTAACATGATTGTAATTTAAATAAAGCCTCTTGAGCTATTACATGAGTAAAATCTACAACTATTTTATTTTCAGTACTTTGTCATCAATTTTTGTGAAATTAATGATTAGTTTCTGTTTAATAGAAAATCAAATATAAAAGTTTTATGTTTAAAATTGTCAAATTTATCTTCTATCTCTCTTAACTTCTAAGAAAGAGATCGCGGATAATTTTATTTTGATAGAAAAATTAATTCAGCTCAATCGTTACCAAGATAACCAACTCTTTTTTAATGGGCTGATATGGTCTAGCTCACACTAATTGATAAATTTCTTTTAATTCTCTTCCAAAGCCTTCGTAATCTAGACCAAAACCGACAACGAATTTATTGGGAATTTCGAAACCTACAAAATCAGGCTTACTTGCTTTTTCCTGAGCCTCCGGTTTATGTAATAATGTAGCCACTTTTATGGACTTTGTTCCCAAATCTTGAAAAGCTTCCATCAGATGCTCCAAAGTGGTTCCTGTATCTACAATATCTTCTAAGATTAAAATATCTCTTCCGAAAACGTTTTCTTTCAGACCTAAAATTTCTCTTACTTTCCCGCTTGATTTTAAAGCGTCGTAGGAAGCTACTCTAATAAAAGTTACCTCTATGGGAGTATCAATTGTTCTTATCAAATCAGCTGTGAAAATAAATGAGCCATTTAATACACTTACTAAAAGCGGTTTTTCACCTTCATAAACTTTACTGATTTCAGCGCCAAGCTCATTAATCCTTTTGCTTATTTCTTCAGCAGAAATATAGGGCGTGAAATCCTTATCAATAATTTTGATCATCTTATAATTCCTTCATTAAGAATTCATACATGGCTATCATAGCCTCAATATCTTTCTTATGCACTTTTTCATCAGGGGAATGTACATTATCTTCTGGAGCACCAATAAAGCACCAATCAATGGGGTAAGGCGATTCTTGTAATTCCCGGCCATCACTTCCACCACTTGCTTCAACTTCCAATTGATAAGGGATGTTTGAATTCTCTGCCAAGTTCTGAATCATTTGTACGAAGGATTGACGGGGAACATTTCGATCTCGCATTGAAATAGCTACTCCTTTTCCATGCTGAACTCCTTCAGTCACCCAAGTGATATCTGAAATTAAGGCTTGATGAATGCCGTATTGTTCAACCATAAATTTGGCTAAAAAAGGAACAGTGCCACCACCATGTTCTTCATAAGCTGAAAACACAATCATGCCATTTTCTAAGGTTTCAGCCAATTTGAGGCAATTAAAAACTCCTAGCCTGTTATCCAGGTAGCAAGATTGAACATAATCTTCCGTTTCCCTGAAATCACAGTCAAAAGTTAGACTGGCACCTCTGTCAATTCCTCTTCCGAATTTATAGAAGGTTTGATTTTCTTCATTCAATTCCAATTCGCATGCTATTGGCCCTAAAGAGTCTTCTCCTTTCAATCTGTAACCATTTTTTGCTTCCGGGCCGCCAATAGGGATTAATTGGTTTTCATAACGGACGGTAAAACCCACCGAATCCATATGAGCAAAAACTGCAGTTGTAGGCTCACCGAAAACCAATACCAGGCAGTCTTGAAAATCTTCACCATGATGAAGCTTGGGCTGCACTTTCCAGTTCGACTGATTTTGCTTTATGTATTGAAGCAAGAAATTTTTCATCATATATTCTTCTCCTGAAGGAGCATGAATATTGCACAATTGCTGAAGTAGTTTGTAATTATTCATTGGGGCAAAGTTAAAATCTTTTCAGAGGAGAATAGAAATTACTCTCAGGATATTTCCATTTTTTAATTTTTTTCTTAAAAAATAAAATTATATTTAGGTTCTGACACCAATTAATGTCAACCTACTACCATAAATGTATATTTTAGATAAAGAAAATAGCATTGCGAACCACTTTTTGGCTGAATTGAGAGAAGTCGATATTCAAAAAGATCGCTATAGATTTAGGAGAAATCTTGAGCGAGTTGCTGAAATACTTGCTTATGAAATCTCGAAATCTTTATATTTCCAATATAAAGAAATCCAAACCCCATTGGAGAAAACCTCTGTAGCTTTAATGCATGATTTTCCAGTAATAGTGAGTGTTTTAAGGGCTGGTTTACCTTTTCACCAGGGGTTTCTAAATATCTTCGATCATTCAGATTCTGGTTTTATTGGAGCTTACAGAAAGCACATAGATGATAATAATTTCACCATCGAAATGGGCTATGAAGCACTACCTCCTTTAGATGGAAGAAGTTTAATATTAGCCGATCCTATGTTGGCTACTGGACAATCCATAGTTAAAGCAATTGATCACATTACGCAAATTGCAAAACCAGAAAAGATCATAATTGCTGCTGCAATTGGTACTCCAGAAGGTGTGGGATATATCGATAAAAATCTTAATCAGAGTTATGAGCTATATTTAGGCTCCCTTGATAGAGAGCTGAATGAAAAGGCCTACATCTTACCAGGCTTGGGAGATGCTGGAGACTTAAGTTACGGACCAAAACACACACATTAAGATATGCCTCTTACAAACACCATATTGCTCGTAGTTGGTTTGGCTGTCCTAATTTTAGGTGGAGAGTTGTTGGTTAGAGGTGCATCCAGAATTGCTTTGAGATTGAAAATGTCCCCTTTAGTTGTTGGGGTTACCATAGTAGCTTTTGGTACCTCTGCTCCGGAGTTGTTGATTAGCATTCAGGCCGCATTAGCGGGAAGCCCGGACATTACTATGGGAAATGTGATTGGCTCCAATATTTGCAATCTTGCACTAGTATTGGGAGTTACTTCATTGATTGCACCCATTCCAGTTAACTCCGATTCTATAAAAATTGACTGGCCTATGACAATGGGCTGTTCATTATTGTTGTATTTCCTTGTTCAGGAAGGTTATGTAAATGATTACGAGGGGATAGGGTTTGTTTTACTATTGGCTTTGTATTTATTTTTTATAATAAGAAGATCAAGGAAAAATCATATGAGTCCGGAAGATCTTGGCATTGAGGTGGAAGCCCCAACCCCAAGCTCTAAAAAGAATATGATAAAAGATTTATCCCTGATAGCAATAGGCGGAGCTGGGCTTTATTTTGGCTCTGATTGGTTTGTTAATAGTGCAAAGGACTTAGCTATTTATATGGGAGTTAGTGAGCGAATAGTAGGAATTACAGTAGTTGCATTAGGGACTAGTTTGCCGGAATTGGTAACCTCTGTTGTAGCCGCATTTAAGAAGGAAACCGATATGGCCTTAGGCAATTTAATGGGATCCAATATTTTCAATATCCTATCTATATTAGGAATTACTAGCTTAATCTCGGAAATAGAGGTAAGTGAGGTAATTATTAATTCAGATATGATATGGATGATGGGAATTACCTTGATAATATTGCCATTTATGGCTTTAAATAAAATTGTTGATCGTTATGAAGGTTTGATATTAGTTGGGATATACCTCTACTACACTATTTCTGTTATCTCCTAATCTTAGATCAAGAAATCAATCATTTTCTTCTTCATCAGGAAGCATTTCTATATCCTGAATTAATACTCTTTTAGAAATATTTTGCCCAGTTAATGTAGCTGCTAAACCACCCATTGCAGTTTCTTTATATTTGGTCTCCATGCTTTGTCCTACCTCACCTAACGCATCCACGCATTCATCTACTGGGATTACACCGCTCACATTTGATAATGCAATTTGAGCCGAAGAATTCGCAATAGCTGCTGCACTAGCATTTCTAACCACACAGGGCACCTCCACAAGTCCTGCAACAGGATCGCAAACCAAGCCTAGCATGCATTGAATAGTAATGGCAACAGCATTAAAAACTTGGTCAATATCTCCTCCAAGGCAGTAAACTATAGCGCCAGATGCCATGGCTGCAGCACTTCCTGTTTCGGCTTGGCAACCTCCAACTGCACCAGCTAAAGAAGCTTTTTGCTCAATGATTAGAGCGATTCCAGCTCCTACTAAGAGCCCTTCTAATATCTTTCTGTCTTCCAATCCGTGAATTTCTTGTAGCGTGAACATGGTGCCAGGCAAAATTCCACTTGCTCCTGCAGTAGGTGCAGCTACAACTCGCCCCATACATGAATTCACTTCTTTTGCGGCTAAAGCCCGAGCAATCAGTTTCTGAAAATTGGGATCTAAAACAGTCAATGGATTTTGATATACTTTCTTAGCGCCATTATTGATCATTCCTGAGCGAGACTGCATGTCTTCTTCCAATCCGGTTTTTACCGCATCGCGCATCACATCATATGCCTTTTGAAGGTTTTCCCATACGAAATCAGCATCCTTGCCCTTCTGATCTTTTTCATATTCTAATACTGGCTCAAAAAGTTTAACACCTTTCTCTTCACAGTATTCTTTCCATTCCTTAAATGCACTAAAAAGTATTGACATAGCAGTATAGATTTAACCTAGTACTTTAATCGGCAAAGAAACATAAAAGTTTAGCATTATTATAATTCAGAAGCATAATATCAATGTATATTTGCAGCATGGAATTAAAAAATGATCTGCTGCTGCGGGCAGCAAAAGGTGAAAAAGTAGAAAGAACCCCTGTTTGGCTTATGAGACAAGCCGGGAGAATACTTCCTGAATATAGAAAAGTAAGAGCAAGTGTAAGTGGATTTATTGAACTGGCTCAAACTCCTGAGCTTGCAGCTGAAGTTACCATCCAGCCGGTTGATATTCTAGATGTGGATGCCGCTATTATATTTTCTGACATACTGGTCATTCCTGAAGCAATGGGATTGCCTTATGAAATGATAGAAAAAAGAGGGCCACGCTTTCCGGAAACGATTAAGTCAAAAGCTGATGTTGAAAAATTATCGGTGGCAAATGTTGAAGAAAGTCTTTCTTATGTGACTAAAGCCATCCAGATCACTAAAAAGGAATTAAATGGGAGAGTGCCTTTAATTGGTTTTGCTGGCGCGCCATGGACTATTTTTGCTTACATGGTGGAAGGTTCAGGAAGCAAAACATTTTCTAAAGCAAAGGCAATGCTTTATACCGATCCAGAATTATCACACCAACTGTTACAAAAAATTACAGATAGTACTATAGCTTATTTGAAAGCTCAAATTGCAGCGGGAGCCGATTTAGTGCAAGTTTTCGATAGCTGGGCAGGAATTTTATCTCATCAGCAGTATAAGGAATTCTCCATTCCATATTTGAAGAAAATTGCTGATGCGATCCAGAATGTTCCTAAAACTGTTTTTGCAAAGGATGCACATGCAGCATTTTCAGATTTAAGCAAGCTTGATTATCAAACCATCGGATTAGATTGGACAATGAACCCTGTTGAGGTAAGAGATATTGTTGGAGCAAATAAGACTTTGCAAGGTAATCTTGATCCTTGTGTTTTGTATGCCGATAAAGCCTCAATTCGTAAGCATACCAAAAAAATGCTTGAAGAATTTGGTGCAGGCAGACATATTGCCAATTTAGGACATGGTGTTTACCCGGATATAAACCCGGATCATGTTAAATATTTTATAGAGGCTGTAAAGGGATTTAGTGTTAAATGAAAAAGATAGGGAAGGTCATGTAAATTAATTTTACCTAGACCTTTCCATAACTTGTTTTTCTTTCCAAGGGATTCTGTAGGTCAGATAGTAATTGAATGTCCACCTGTTCTTAAACTCCGCTCTGCCAAAACCAGGAATGTCATAGGTACGGAACTCAGTTGCATCAAAAATCTTTCTGTTTAATTGAATCCTAAAAGTATATCCCATATAAAGATTTTTCAAAACCATTACCCTCAAGCCTGTTGTCATTTCAAACCATCTTGCACTTACAGCATCGTTATTGAGTGATTCTTCATATGGACCATAAACTGGACTGTTTAAAGTAGTATTGAGTGATTCGGAAAAATTTGCTCTAGCGTATCGGAGGCCAAATGTTAAAGTATTATGATCAGGATCAAATTTTAGGAAATCTGCTTCTAAGCCTACTCTATAGTAACTTCCATTATTTTTATAATCAAATTCATCAGTGCTTATTTGGTAGGTATTTATTCCATAAGACCCGATAAGGTAGATTCTATGAAAATCAATGTCAGCCTGAAATTCATATCGCATTCTATTATTACCAAATGCATTCACTCCTAAGGCAACTAAATCAGTGCCTAAGCGAATTCCAGTTGGAATAAAAAAAGACTTAGGTACCTTAGAACTTTCAGGTCTTTTTACGTTTTGCTCAACAGAATCGATTTCCTCGCTGCTATCTGGCACTTGACCAAATAGCGAAATGCTGATAAGACTAAAAAATAAACAACTTAATATTAGGCGCATTTACAGTCCTTTTTAATGTATCATTTACTATAACAAGTGAATCAAAAGTTTGAAAAGCAGTATCCATGCCAAAAAATTCCATATCAATTCCACATTCTGGTGAATCAACTCTATTTCTTTTCTCATAAGTGAATTGAATGGTATCACCATAACTAATAGTGTCGCCAGCATTATTTATAGAATAATAAAAATAGAAATCTGTTTGATTTTCTACTGGGCTCAAAGGCAGCCTGAAGTTAGAAATGGTAACGGTGTCATTAAGAATGAAAATACTATCGGTCTGTGGACTAAATATACTGTCAAATCTAACTTCCTTTGGTCTTTCTTCAAGATTTGCATTTAGAGTTACTGTGCTGAAAGTAACATAATCTACATTTATACTTCCACAGTTGCTATCCACATCGCAAGCAAAGATGACGGTGATTAACAACAAAACTACGCTTTTTTTGATAATTGACTCCATGAGGGTGCAAAGATATTATATATTCTGACAAGCTAAACGACTTATAAAGGAATTGATTGTAATTCATCACATCAGAAAACAATTCCTCTAATATTTGATTAACTTTGCATCTTGAAACAGGCTTAATGCGATTTGTAAATGCTTGAACAACAATCTCAATTGTATTTATAAATTAATTCGCACGATGAAGTGTAGTCTGTTACTGATATATTTTTAAAAGAGGAGAAAATTTTGAAGACGAAAGGATTAAAGAAAGACAAAGTGAATGTAGTCACATTGGGATGTTCCAAAAACTTGGTGGATTCTGAAGTGATGATCACACAATTAAGAGGAAACAGCATTGATGTTACCCATGAATCAGATAAGGACGATTCTAACATTATTGTGGTGAATACATGCGGTTTTATAGATAATGCAAAACAAGAATCTATTGATACTATTTTGCGCTATGCTGATGCAAAGGAAGAGGGTATAATTGAGAAATTATATGTAACGGGATGTCTTTCACAGCGATATAAAGATGATTTAGAAAAGGAAATTCCACAGGTGGATGCTTTTTTTGGTACTATGGAATTGCCCATGTTATTGAAAAAATTTAATGCTGATTATAAGCATGAATTAGTAGGGGAGAGAATAACTACCACTGCCAATCATTTTGCTTACATGAAAATTGCGGAGGGTTGTGATCGTCCGTGTTCCTTTTGTGCGATTCCCATTATGCGTGGTAAGCACGTTTCACGTCCAATTGAGGAATTAGTGAAAGAAGCTAAAAATATGGCTAGAAATGGTACTAAAGAGATTTTGCTTATTGCTCAAGATTCCACTTACTATGGTTTGGACATATACAAAAAAAGAAATCTAGCTGAGTTGTTAAGGCAACTTTCCGATGTTGAAGGTATTGAATGGATTCGATTGCATTATGCTTTCCCTACGGGTTTCCCTGAAGATATTCTGGATGTAATGGCAGAGCGAGATAATATTTGCAATTACCTAGATATGCCGCTTCAACATGGTTCTACCAAAATGTTGAAAATGATGCGTAGAGGTACTACCCATGAAAAGCAAGCCGCTTTAATTAAAAGAATTAGAGAAAAGGTTCCTGGAATTGCCTTACGAACTACCTTAATAGCGGGGCATCCTGGTGAAACGGAAGAAGATTTTCAGGAAATGATGGATTTTGTAAGGGATACAAGATTTGATCGCTTAGGGATTTTCCCATATTCCCATGAGGAAAATACACATGCCTACAGTTTTGAAGACGATGTGCCAGAAGAAATCAAACAAGAAAGAGCAGATGCCGTAATGGAATTACAAACTCAAATTTCTCACGAGTTGAATCAGGAGAAAATTGGCAAAACTTTTAAGGTGTTGATCGATAAAAAAGAAGGTGGATTTTTTGTAGGCAGAACAGAACATGACTCACCAGAAGTGGATAATGAGGTACTTATTGATGCCACTGAAAACTATGTAAGAATTGGTGATTTCGTTGATGTGGAGATCACGGATGCCACTGAGTTTGATTTATACGGTAATTTGAAATAACAATTAAATATGAAGGTAGCGTGTATTGATTTTGCTGAAACAGGGCTTTTTGCTCCTATTTTTAATGATTTTATTCAACAAAAAGAAGAACTCAGAAAATTCTACCATCGCTACCCAAGCCTTGAAGCTTTTCAAGAGCAAATTCAGGAGAAATCACAACATAAGATTAATCGATCAGGACTTGTTCAGGTATTGGAAGCTCAATATGCTGAAGTTTCTATGGTTGAGGAGGCTGTAAAGCGGAACATGGAGAGTTTGGGCGCTGATAAAACCTTTACACTTACTACCGGACATCAGCTTAATATATTTACGGGTCCACTTTATTTTCATTTTAAAATCATCACAGTAATCAATGCTGCAAAGCAATTAAAGACGAAATATCCTGATTATAATTTTGTACCCGTTTATTGGATGGCATCAGAAGACCATGATTTGGAGGAGATAAAGAGTGTTCAACTTGAGGGTAAAAAGTTTAAATGGAATACTGAGCAGACCGGTGCAGTTGGAAGGATGAAAACTGAGGGCTTAGACGAGTTAGCGAAAGAAATTACTGGAGAAAGCAGCATTTTTTACAAAGCTTACTCACAAGCAGATAACTTAGCAGATGCAGTTAGGGAATATGTGAATGCCATTTATGGGAAATATGGCTTGATAGTGTTAGATGCTGATAATACTAATTTAAAGGCAGAATTTAAAAATGTGATTCATAAGGATGTGGTTCATAATACTGCAAACGAACTGGTAGAAAACTGCTCTAAATCATTGGATGGAATTGGATATAAGACCCAGTCTTTCCCTCGAGAGATCAATTTCTTTTATTTGAAAGATAATCTAAGGGAAAGAATTGTAAAGGAAAACGGTCAGTATGCAGTATTAAATACCGAAATTCAATTTACTGAAGCAGAAATAAAATCAGAAATTGATAATCATCCAGAAAGGTTTAGTCCTAATGTTGTTTTAAGACCCTTATATCAAGAAGCTATTTTACCCAATTTGGCTTATACCGGAGGGCCAGCTGAAGTAGCTTATTGGATGCAGCTGAAGTCTGTTTTTGAAGATTTTCAAATCCCTTTCCCAATTTTGCTGCCTCGAAATTTTGGAATGATCATTCCTAATAGGATTCGTCATAAGGTTAAGAAATTAAAATTAAATGAGCTTGATTTTTTTACTGAAAGGGAGTTGTTGAAAAAGCAGGTGACCAAGAGAATCACTGCCCAAAAGTTGAATTTGAATGAAGAGCGTCAAGAGCTAAATGTGATTTTGGAAAAAATTAAGCACTTTGCAGGAGAAGTAGATGGGAGCTTATCTCAAATGACAGAGGCCGAAACAGAGAAAGTGAGCAATGCCCTTGATAAGATTGAGAAGAAGATGATGGCTGCAGAGAAAAGGAAACATTCTGATAAAATGCGTCAAATTGATGAGATAAAGGATTTTCTATTTCCAGGGAATGGGCTTCAAGAGCGTAAGGAGAATTTTCTAAGCTTTTATAAAGCGGATGATAAGTTTATTAAGAAATTGACAAAAGCTTTTGATCCTTTTAACTTGCAATTCCATATAATGAGATGGGATGGATAAAAATACCTTAAGAAAAGTTTATCTAGAAAAAAGGAGATTTTTAAGTCAATCTGAATACGAAAGAAGAAATCACTTGCTCTACCATCGGCTAATTGAATTTCAGCAAATACATCAGTTTCATTGTATCCATACCTTTATTCCTATCAAAGAAAACAAGGAGCCCGATACTTTTCCTTTCATTCAGTATTTATGGAGTAACGAAAGCAATGTGGAGGTCATTACCGCTATTTCTGATTTGAATAGCCCAATACTAAATCATGTACAAATCACAGAAGGCACTACTTTTTTAGAAAATAAGTGGGGGATTCCAGAGCCACAAAATAGTGCCCCTTATCCTATTAATAAAATTGATTGTGTACTAGTACCCATGGTGGTCGGAAGTAAAACTGGACATAGGATTGGCTATGGCAAAGGATATTACGATAGGTTTTTGCAAAGTTGCAAAGACACAACGCAATTTGTAGGGGTTACTTTAGGGCCATTGCTAGAGGGTGATGCTTTTGCAGGGGAATTTGATATCCCAATGCATAGTATGATAACACCTTTTGAGGTAGTTGAAATCAAGTAGACATTCTATTTAGGGCCTGCTTAAAAACGATGTTCCAATAATCATCTCTAATATACTATATTCATTATATTTTTTATGTTAGCTGTTTTTTAGCAAGCCCTATTTAATTTTTCTGCTCATCTGTTATTTTCTTAAAATATCCTCTTTGATTGATTTACCATTCGCTGAAATTCTGATCTTATTTTTTTTGGTCTAAAAAAAATCAAATTCATCTGATTAGTTAAATGCATTTCTGAATTTTATCGAAACTTAATATAATTTTGCAAGTTCAATGAACTGAATATTTAAAAGAGGTTTAGAAATTAAGAAGATTATTAATGTCGATTTCAATAGAAACGGTAAGGGTAGGAAAGGATTATTATCTAATTAATTATGGAGAAGTCCATGAGTTTAGAGTAACCAAAGCCACAGGTCACAAGGATTTCGTATGCAAAGACTTAACCACTCTGGAAGAATTTAATCTAAGTGAATTAACAGCATACGGGAAAGGCAAGGATTTCGAATTTTATGGCCTAGAAGACTAAACCCCTTCATGTAATTGGAATACTTTCCTTATAATTTTTTCAGTTTTTTGATTCATTAACATAAGCAAATAATCACCTTCTTTGATATTGAAATTATCAGAAGGGTTTTTGTATACTATTCTTTTACCGTTTTCAATCCTTACCAAGCCTAATAGGATTACATTCTCATTTTTCTTTAAATCGTAAAAGGCTTTGTCGTATTGTTGTCCGTTATAGGGGTTTGATTCTAATACTTTGTATTGTTTCATGTCATAATCAGAATCTGTGGTGGGGAAGGCTAAAATTTCTTCTGAAAATAATGCTACATCAGGCTCAAACATATAGCTGGCTAATAATCGGCTAGCAATTTCATTTCGTGAAATCGCATGAGTTACTCCGGCACTCATAAAGGTCTGTTTTAAGTTAGAATTTTCGAGTGTAACAGTATAATTTAAGCCCTCATATTCTTTTTTGAGATTTAAAATATAAACCAATTTCTCTGTGTCATCATCTAAATTGATAAAAACAGTACTGGATTTTTTGATATTGACTTTTTCCAGTAACTCAAAATTTTCATAGTCGCTATATAAAATGAATAAGTTTTTATCCTGATAAAGCTCTTTTAATAGGTCTATATTTTCCCTGTTTTTAGTAACAATAGCTACTTTTCTTCCAGCTTTAATGAGCTGATCAATCACGGTTTTCCCAAAATTTGTCCAACCGATAACCACAATGTGGTTTTTAAAATCTGTTCCGTACATACCAATTTTTTTATTTTCCTTTATTTTCGCAATAATTGAAGATACCTGACCTATTAATAAACCATATACTCCTAAACTTAAAAGGATCAGAATGTAACCAATTGCTCTTCCTCCTGTCGATGTAGGCACCAAATCGCCATAACCAACAGTGGTTAAGGTTACTATTGAATACCAGAAGGCATCTGATAAATTATCTATTTTGCCATCTTCTGAAAGCAATTCGAATTCAAGTAGATTAAATACTAAAAAAAGGAATACTGCAACAAAGGCGAGTAGATAATAAATTAGTCTTTTATAACTTCTAAAACCCATTATTGTAGTTTAAATCCAATAACTAATATGTCATCTGTTTGCGGATTGCTTCCACGCCAACGGATAAAAGATTCCTCAAGATGATCTTTTTGCTCGTTAATGCCTAATTCACCAATTTCTTGGAGTAAGTCGCGAAACTTCTTTTTCATGAATTTCTTGTTTTTAGACCCTCCAAATTGATCTTGAAAACCATCCGAACTTAGATAAATAGTATTGCCAGGTTTATAATCAATTTCTTTTTTTAAGAATACCTTATTTTTTTGTTGACTGCTTCCCACGCTATATCTATCTGGTTTAATGACTTCAATTTCATCATTTCTGCGTAGGTACAGTGGGATTTTAGCCCCTGTGTATTCTAATCTCTTATTCTTTTTATCTAGCATTACTAAACTGATGTCCAGACCATCAGTATTGGCATTTTCTAATTGTTTCTGATGTAAATTTTGCTGTATTTTTTGGTCAAGTAAGGAGACAATTAAATCGGGTGAGGTAATGCCCGTTTCAATAACTATTTGATTTAAAAGGGAATTGGCCAATACGGTCATAAAAGCACCTGGAACTCCATGACCAGTGCAATCTACTAAGGCAATGGCAATTTTATTTTCTATTTCCGTGAACCAGTAAAAATCACCACTTACTATATCTCGAGGCTTAAACAATATAAAAGAATCAGGTAATACCTCTTTGATTGTTGATATTTGAGGCAGAAGAGAATCTTGAATTTGTTTTGCGTAAGTTATACTATCGGTAATTTGTTGGTTTTTAGCTGCAAGTGAATTTCCTTTCTCAGCCAATTCTTCTTTTTGGGATTCGATTTCCTCTTTTTGTTCTTGTATGGCTATATTTTGTTCGTTTAATGCTTGGTTTGCCCTGTTTTTTAGTTTGTTTCTATTGTAAAGTATAAGGATTAAAATTATCAGAAGCACTAAGCCAGCACTTAGAGCTATAATGAAAAAGCTTCTTTGCTCTGCTTGTAATTCTTTGATGTTGTTGTCTCTTTGTAATAGCCCAATTTCCTTTTCCTTTTTCTCAATTTTATAGAGTGCTTCAATTTCTGCTATTGCCCTAATATTTTCTTCTTTGAATTTTCTTTCAGATTCCAACATGTATAATTTCATGTAGATTAAGGCATTATCTTTATCTCCCATTTTATCATATAGGCGAGACAATTTTTGATAGGTATCCTTTAGTATGCTTGATGAGTTTATTTTTTGTGCAATAGTGGAACTGTTCTTTAGTTCTGCTATAGCTTGTTGGTAATTTTCTTCATTGATGTGAATGTCACCTGTTTCTAATCCTATTCGAGCTTCTAATTCAGCCATATTTTGCTCCTTTGCTAGGGTTTTGGCATTTCTGAAATACTGTTTTGCCATGTCAAATTCATTTTTGCTTTGATAAATTTTCCCTATATCAAAATAAGAATAAGCCAAACCAGTTTTGTCATTGGCTGCGGAATCAATTTCCATTGCTCTTTTAAAGCTTTGCAATGCACTGTCAATTTTACCTGTGGCAAGGTAGAAATTACCAATATTACTGTGGGTGGTAGCAATATTGTAAGGCTCTCCATTTTCTTGAGCTAATGCCAATGCTTCTAGGAGATATTCCTTAGATTTTTCATAAGTTCCCATTTCTTGATAAATGAGACCTATTGAATTTAGCGTTATTTCTTTACCTTGACTAATTTGCAATTCCTCTTTTATTTTTAAGGACTGAATGCAGTGCTGGATAGCTAAATTATAGCGCTCCATATAGGTATATATATCACAAATTAAAGCTAATAGATTTGCTTGTTGAGATTTGTTCTCTAAGCTATAAGCTAAGTCCAATGAAGATTCAGCAAAACTTAATGCTGTTTTATAGCGATCCCGATAAAAATATATATTGGCTAAGGAAGTAGACGATTCAAGCTCTCCCAGCTTATTGTCATTATTATTAAAAATTTCATAAGCTGTTAGTAAATGGTTTTCTGTATTTGCAAAATCATCTACTAAATAATAATAATCACCCAAATAATATTGACCCCACCCATAGCTATTACTTAATGTATCAGTGTCTGATAATGCTATTAGTTCTTCAGCGTACAGCCTCATAGCATTGGGGTTTGAATTTCGGTAGCTTTTACAAAGTGCTATTAATACATTTTGTTTGTCAGCTTTAGATAATTCTGTTGATAATAAATTCTCTAAACTATCAGGATTTTGAGCTAATGAAGCATTGCTCAGGATAAGAAATATGAATAGGGGGATTAGAGTTTTCATAGAAACTCCAATATAATAATAATTACTTTTATTTGTATAAAATAAGTACTATTCAAAAGGGAATTGAAATACAGCTCCTGAAAAAAGCAGGAGCTGTATTTTAGTTTATTTAGCTCCTGCTTTTATCTCATCCACTATTTCAGGGTTTAATAATGTAGAAGTATCACCCAAATTACTTGTGTCCCCTTCAGCAATTTTTCTTAATATTCTACGCATAATTTTACCAGATCGTGTTTTAGGCAATCCGGAAACCACCTGAATCTTATCTGGTTTAGCAATAGCTCCGATTATGTTTCGAACTGTTTCACTTATTTCATTGATTAGGTTTTCTTCTGTTCTGTTTTCTAAATCACAAATCACATAAGCATAAATGCCCTGTCCTTTTACTTCATGCGGATAACCAACTACTGCTGATTCAATTACTTTAGGGTGCTCGTTAATGGCGTTCTCCACCTCAGCAGTTCCCATTCTATGTCCGGAAACATTGATTACATCATCTACTCTACCTAAAATTCTGTAATAACCGTCTTCATCCCGTTTGACTCCATCACCAGTGAAATACATATTTTTATAAGTAGCGAAATATGTATTTTTGCATCTTTCATGGTCGCCATAAGTGGTTCTCAGCATGCCTGGCCATGGAAATTTCATACATAGATTTCCTTCTACTGAATTTCCTTTTAGTTCATTCCCATCCGCATCTACAATCACAGGCTGAATACCTGGAAGTGGGAGGGTAGCATAAGAAGGTTTTGTAGGCGTAATTCCAGCTAAAGGAGAAATCATGATGCCACCAGTTTCTGTTTGCCACCAAGTATCTACTACAGGGCATTTGCCTTTCCCCACATGGGAATGATACCAATGCCAAGCCTCTTCATTGATAGGCTCACCCACCGTTCCTAATACTTTTAACGAGCTTAAATCTCTTTTGTCAACTGGCTCCGTGCCGTAAGCCTGCAAAGCTCGTATTGCAGTAGGGGCTGTGTAAAATTGATTTACTTTATATTTATCCACCACATCCCAAAAGCGACCAGCATCAGGATAGGTAGGAACACCTTCAAACATCACCGTGGTGGCTCCCGCTAAAAGTGGGCCATACACAATGTAGGAATGACCGGTAATCCAGCCTACATCAGCGGTACACCAATACACATCGCCTTGGTCGTATTGAAATACATTTTCAAAGGAATATTTGGTATATACCATGTAACCACCACAAGTATGCACCACACCTTTTGGTTTTCCTGTTGATCCTGAAGTGTAGAGAATGAATAGCATATCTTCAGCGTCCATTACTTCTGCCGAGCATTCGGTTGATTGACCTTTAATGGCATCTTCCCACCAAATATCTCTTCCCGCTTTCATTTCAACCCCTTCACCAGTTCTTTTAAAAACGATGACATTTTCTATGGTTTTGGTCTTTACTAAAGCTTCATCCACCACTGCTTTCACAGGAATTGATTTTGCACCTCTGAAATTTCCATCTGAAGTCAAGACCATTTTAGCTTGACAGTCATTAATTCGATCAGCTAATGCATTTGAGGAAAAGCCTGCAAAAACCACGGAATGGACTGCTCCAATTCTAGCGCAAGCTAGCATGGCAATGGCTGCTTCTGGCACCATTGGCATATAAATAATGACTCTATCGCCTTTTTTGATGCCTTTTGCTTTCATGGCATTGGCAAATTGGTTTACTTTTTCGTAGAGCTGTCGGAAGGTGATGGTTTGATTTTCATCACCAGGTTCATTGGGTTCCCAAATGATAGCAGGTTTATCGCCCATCGTAAAGAGATGTTTTTCCAAGATGTTTTCTGTGATATTCAGTTTGGCACCTTTAAACCATTCAATTTTTGGTTCCTCAAAATTCCATTCCACTATCTTTTCCCATCTTTTTTTCCAGTGAAACGAATCGGCAATTCTCGACCAAAACTGCTCTGGTTGGTGCACACTTCTTTGGTATTCGTGTATGTACCCACTAAGGGTATGAATTCTATCACTCATATTATATCAATTAGCTGTTTCTCTAAATTATTTTGAACTTAATTTAGTAAGATTTAGGCTAAAATGAAATGGTAGTGTGGGTTAAGGTGAATTGTGGATATGAATGTTGATGATTTAATAATTTTGTGATGCTATTTTACCGTTTTGGTTCGAGCATCCTTGCTCGGATCTTGACTTAAATTGAAGCAATTACAAGGCTAATTGAGGTTTAGTTTTTAGATTAGTGGAGAAATTTAATTTCAAAATGATTGTAACTTCAATAAATTGGTCAGAATATAGTTTAAAAAAATACAATAGATATGCACTTATAGTTTTATTTGCAATTGCTCTTGGCTTTCCTTTAAACCCAAAAAATTCTTCAACTAATTTTATTGAAAGACTTAATTTACCAAGTATAGCTTATCCAATTTCTATTTTTGTGATATTTCTTTTATTACTCTTAGTAGTTCTTTCCATTGTTAGGTTTCCTAAGAATGTGAAGAAGCATAAAATTGAAATCGATTCAGATAAGTTCAGTTTTGGGGAGGAGTCTATTTATTTAGGTAATATAGAATATGAGCTTAGTTTTAAAAGTAATGATAAGATTGAAGGTAAGCAGATTTGGGATTTTACAATTTTGAAACCTATGAAAAAATCTCATACATTATTACTTTCCTTTGATGAAAAAGAAGTCTTTGAAAACCTTTTAAAAGGTGATAACTAATCTCTCTGCTTTGTTAGAGAATAAAAAAACAACTAACATCAGTTATTTACAACAGGTGTTCTAGAAACCTGAACCAAATAATCCTTAAAAATTGTTAATTTGTAGAAAATGGAATCCTATGGATACAGTACAACTAAGAAAAAAAATTCATGAATATGTAGATCAAGCTGATGATAGATTTTTGACATTAATCACTGGCATGATAGAAGCAGACAAAAGCGGTGATTGGTGGGATGAACTGCATCCTAATTTAAAAGTTTCTTTAGATAGAGCTTTGGAACAATCAAAAAAAGGGGAGGGACGTCCACATGACGAGGTAATGAGTGAAATCAAATCAAAATACCTAAAGTGAATTACACTGTTAAATGGTTACCTGAAGCTGAATTGACTTATGCTTTAGTATTAGAGTATTTAGAGGAAAATTGGACTTCAAAGGAAATTGAAAAGTTTATTGATAGAACTGATGAAGTGATAAACTTTATAAGTCAGAACCCAGAACTGTATTTCTATTCAAAAAAGAAAGATTGATATCGAGCAGTTGTCACAAAGCAGGTGAGTTTGTATTATAAAATTCAATCTAATGAGGTTGAGCTTTTGATATTTTGGGACAATCGTCAGAATCCAGAGAAGCTAAAATTATAGATTTTAAATTAAGTAACCATCAAATAGCGCAAGCGTCCGCTTGTGCTTAATAAGCAAAGAGAACCCACAAATCACCCCGCCAATTGCTCATGCAAAGCCATCACCTGCTTAATAACAGACTTACTCTCATCATTATAAATCACATAATCCGCCAAACCCATTCTCTTCTCATCCGAAAATTGTTTTTTCATGATAGCCAAAACACTTTCTTTAGTTCTTTGCGGATCTCTTTCTAATGTTCTTTTTAGTCTGAGGTCTTGACTGGCATGGACGTTGATAGTGGCATCTAATTGTTTATAAGAACCCGTTTCAAACAATAAAGCCGCTTCTTTTAAGGTATAGGGTTTGTCAGCATGCAGGGCACACCAATTTTCAAAATCTTCACCTACTGCTGGGTGCACTAAGCTATTGAGTAATTTTAATTTTTCATCATCACCAAAGACTTCTTTGCTCAGATAATCTCTATTGAGGTCTCCATTTTCGAAATAGGCTTCTTCTCCAAAGTGATGAGCTATTTTAGCTTTAAGGTCTGGGTCGTTTGATTGGAGCCATTTCGCTCTGAAATCCGCTGGATAATTAGGGATGCCTAAGAGTTGAAAAACCTCGCAGATAAGACTTTTACCAGCTCCAATCCCACCTGTGATCCCTACTTTTTTCATCGGTCTAAATACTCAAAATGGATGCTATCAAAAGCAATTTCTCTGTTTTTCAATTGAGATGGTAGAATTTTAGCTTTTGGTAAAACTGTAGAATCGGAAGATTGAATATCATTGTAATCAACAATTAATTTAATACTATCTAAGTCATAGTTTCCAGCTAATTCTTCTCTGATTTCAAAACTAATCCGAGCTAAGCTATCCTTAAAAATGAATAAGTTGGAATCATTCGGAGCATTGATTTTTTCGAAAGGAAGCATTAATTCTTGTTTGATAAACTTCGCAACTGAAAAACTAATTTCCACTTCTACTGGATTTCTGCTTACAAGGCTAGAGCCAAAGGTTGGGAGGTATAGTTCTTTTGAGTAATCACTTGTAATATTCTCCTCTTCAATATCTAAAGCGATAGTATTTGGAATGTCTTTAATGAATCTAGCTGGGCCAGTAAAGCCAGCGGAATCATGTGATAGTTTGATTTCTGAGGTAAATTGATAACCTTCAGCCAAGTTGATCTTTGTGCTATCAACTGTTAATTTAGATTTGGTAGATTTTAGCGAATCAATATCTATTTTAAGGGTGTCATTTTCTACAAAATTCAGTTGAATTTCTGTCATTTGATCCGCAATGAGGCTGTATAGAGAATTGCCTAGTATATATTTTGTTTCTACTGGGTCTTCTAAGGGAACTTCAACAGGAGTAATAGTAAACCAGAACGTTTTTCTCAATAAATTCCATCCTCCTCCGCTGACATTAATACTCACCTTTTTAGGTGTTTCCTTTACTTGTACTAGAGCAGAATCAGGGTATGTGAATTTTATGGGATAGGTAATTCTTGTAGAATAATTGTCATTAAGCGCATTGAAAAACCAAAAAGTGGTAGCTGTGACTATGCACAAGACTACCACTTTTATAGTTTCATTTGATTGAGGCAACAGATAATTGCTCAACCAATCCCATATTTTTTCAAATTGCTTCAATAACTTATTTTTCTTGAAGTTTTTTACTTTGTTCTAAAGATACTGCAGACTTTTCAAAAATCATTTTAGTGCCTTTATCAACTTCTAAAATAATTTTGTCCTCTTCTACTTGGTAAACTTTTCCATGTAAGCCGCCAATAGTAACTACGGCATCTCCTTTTTTGATTTCAGCAATAAATTTCTTTTGATCCTTTTGCTTTTTTTGCTGCGGACGGATCATAAAGAAATAAAAGACTAAAATTATACCGCCAAATAAAAGTAATTGGCTCATCCAAGCGCTATCATCACCTGTAGTAGCTTGTGCTAAAATAAATTGTATCATTAATTATTATTGTTTTACGGGTCCAGAACCAGAAGCATTGGCCTTCGGCTCAACAAACGCTTTGATTGTTATGTTATTTGTTGCTGGCCAAGTGTTAGCAGTAATTCTTACTACTTTATTATCCTGGTTTTTCTTTCCTCTTGAGTTATATTTAACTTCAATTTCACCTTCTTCTCCTGGTGCTATTGGCTTATCTTTAGGATAAGATGGTACTGTACATCCGCAAGAAGAAGTAGCATTTGAAATAATTAAAGGAGCTTCGCCAGTATTCTTGAATTTAAACACTTTTGTAACTACCTCACCTTCAGTAATTGTGCCGAAGTCATGTGTTTTTTCTTCAAACTCCATACTTGGTAAAGGACCCTCAGGTTTTTGATTTGGGGTTTTGTTTTGAGCCTGTGGTTTTGCTTCAATAGCTGATTCTAATGCAGTGTTTTTACTTGCTGTACTCCCTCCATTTCCTTCAAGAGCGGCTACTCTTCTTTCAAGGTCAGTAACTCTTTTTTCAAGATCTCCAGAGCAAGATGCTAATGTAAGCAAAGCTGCTGCAGAAAATGCATATAATACACTTTTCATAATTTGATTATATATTTAGATTAAAAACTGATTTTATTATTTTTCTTTTTTCTTAATTTGACCTAATAGATCGTCAACATCAGTTAGGAGTTGTTCTGCTTTTTCTTTAGCAGAGTTGACTACCTTTTCTCCATCACTGCGGGCAGCACTTAAGCCTATCTCTTCTCCATTTGAAATGTCATTCAATAGGTCTTCTAGCATTTCTTTGTATTTGCCCAAGCGGTATGTTAGCTTGTCTCTAGTGTTCACACCGGTATCGGGGGCATACAAGATACCTGCAATGGCTCCGGCTGCTGCCCCGGCTATGAATGCGAATAAATTACTTCCTTTGCTCATGATTTTTTACTTTAGCTGTAAATATACAGTACATTAAAAACGATTCAAATGTCCTGCAAAAGTTTTTTAGTCTTACGAATAATGGAATGCATGGTTATTTATTATCAATTAAGCCTCTTCCGCTTTTTTTGATTTTGCCGTCCTTTTCAAGTTTTGCAGAAATTTTATCTAGCATTCCGTTTACAAAAATCTTACTTTTTTGTGTACTATAGTTTTTCGAGAGCTCAATATACTCATTAATAGTCACTTTAACAGGGATGCTCGGGAAATTCAACATTTCGCTAACCGCCATTTTCAGAATGATCATATCAACTATGGCTATTCGTTCTGAAGCCCAATTTTTTGCAAAATCTGAGACAATTTTTTCATATTCATCGTCATTGTTGATCGTATTGGTGAAGAGGTCTTTAAAGAATTCACTGTCATCTTCCCAATTGGCTGATAATTCAATTAATTCCAAATGCTGAGTATCTTCATCAATTGATTTGATGGTTTTTTTCAGCATTGATTTTAAGGCGGATTTATTTTCTTCCCAATATAAATCACGCTCAGCCATAAAGTTTGTAATGGCTTCGTTTTTTAAAATTATTTGCCTGCAGATTTGGTCTAATACCGCAACATCATCTTCAAAAGTTGGATTGTTCTTCTGCGTATATTCTTTATAAAAATCTGCTTTTCTCAGTGTATCTCTATACCACTCTTGAACATCAAGCTCATCATCCTTCCAGCTAGTGCCAAATCGGATAAATTCATTTTGTAGTGCATCGTCTTCATTGATGATTTTGATGGCTTTATTTTTATAAAGATTAAGCTCACTTTCGAAAATTTGATTCCCGCTTTCGGCTAATCTCTTATGTCTTTTCTCGATGTCCTCTTTGGTGAGCTCAGAAAATTCAACTAGAAGCTTTAAACTTAGGTAATAATTTTCCAAAAGCTTGTTTACAGCTTCTAGCATATCTTTTTTAATAAAAGACATGTCTTTCTTAACGTTATTTCGAAAATAATCAATGGCATTACTAACAGCCGAACGCACTTCAGGATTGGTGTCCTGTTCTTCTTTTATTTGATGAGCCCGATAATTGCTTTGAAAGATTTTCTTAGCGGTTTTTGCATTTTGTTTGAGCAGTGCTTTGTCTTGCACTTCCATAGAATTAAGGTCAGGAGTGAAGATTTCATCTATATAATCTTTTGCCAGTTCGAAGTTGGCGTCTTCGCACTTTTGAACGGCATAAAGCGCTTGCATAACTTTAATTCTTAAGGACCTTCTGTTCAGCATAATTCAGTAATAAAAAGAACGGTAATAAAATAAAATGGGAAGGCAAACTCTTGCCTTCCCTGTAAAATTAGTAATTCAGATTTTAGTAAGCTAATTTAACTTTTCCCATGTCTGCCATTCGCTTGTCAGCAATTTCAATAGCTGCTTGGTGCGATGAGATACCTTCTGCTTCAGCTTTATTCAAAATTTCTAAGCATTTGTCATAGATTTTTTCAGTTTGCTCTAAAGCCAGAGGTTTATTGTAATTTTTCATCAATTCAGGGAAAATATTGATAATTCCACCTGCATTTACCAAGAAATCTGGTGCATAATAAATGCCTTTATCCATTAGCATTTTGCCGTGTCTTGTTTCATCAGCTAATTGATTATTGGCAGCACCCACAATTACTTTGGCCTTTAATCTTTGAATGGTGTCATCATTTATGGTTGCACCCATTGCACATGGTGCATAAATATCAGCATCTACATCGTAAATCATTTCAGGTTGCACCACTTTAACGTTGTGCTTGTCAGTTACCCTTTTAATATTGCTTTCATTTATATCGGTAATAGTAACTTCTGCACCTTCTTCAATTAAATGATCAACTAAATAATGACCAACCTGACCAACGCCTTGAACGGCAATTTTCTTCCCTTGCAAGCTGTCAATCCCAAAGGCTTTGTTAACAGTTGCTTTTAATCCCATGTAAACACCAAAAGCAGTAACAGGGGATGGGTCACCACTTCCTTTCATAGATTCAGGCAAGCCCATCACGTTTTTGGTCTCGTATGAGATGTGCACCATGTCGGAAGTATTCATGTTCATATCTTCAGCAGTGATATATCTGCCGCTTAAGCTGTCCACAAATCGTCCGAATCTTCTTAAGAAAGCTTCATTCTTTAATTTTTTAGGATCTCCGATGATGACTGCTTTTCCTCCTCCTAGATTTAAACCAGAGATAGCAGCTTTATAAGTCATCCCTCTTGATAAACGGAGCACATCGATCAAAGCTTCTTGATCATTTTGGTAAGTCCACATTCTTGTTCCTCCTAGCGCAGGCCCTAAAATGGTGTTGTGAATAGCAATAATGGCTTTCAAGCCAGTTGGTTTGTCGTAGCAATAAACCACTTGTTCATGCCCCATTTCAGCTATAGTATTGAATGCTGAGAATGTTTTTTGTGCTTCTTGTTCATTTAATTCAACCATCTTGGAATTAATTTAATGTCTTTATGTCGTTTCCGTTTCCCCTAGCTTTTTGGGAATTCATGCGCAAAAATAATGGAATTATTCGGGCAAATCAATTTTCTTTAAAATTGTATAAATCTAATATTAATCAAATAAAAAATTGATTCTGCAAAATGATGGTTTATCTAAATACGTTTGTGTAAAATTTAATTTTGCTTGTGGAAGTTTAGCAGTATTTTGTAAATTGTAAGGCTACGGTAAATAATTTGAATCTTTTAGATAAATAGACCTAAAAATCAAAGCAATCCGTAAGTGGAATAGTATATTTGCAAATAATATCTTCAGTCTTGGGGTTTAGACTTTTACTTTGAACCATCTACTTTATCAAACGTTGTAATTTTCGTGCAAGAATTAAAACATCTAAATAAGTACCTTTTAAAATACAAGTATCTGCTATTGCTGGGCATAATTTTTATGATTGTGTCCAATTTTTTTGCAGTATTTCCTGCTCAGGTGGTGCGCTATGCCTTCAATTTGGTGAAGGAAAATATTGAAATGTACCGCATGTTCGAAAATTTTGAATTGCAGTCCAATTATTATGAGATTTTTGCCTCTGCTATCCTGATTTATGGAGGCATTATCATTTTACTAGCACTGGGTAGAGGATTATTTCTCTTTTTAGTGAGGCAAACCATTATTGTAATGTCACGCCATATTGAATATGATTTGAAAAATGAGATTTATAACCATTATCAGAAATTACCATTAAGCTTTTACAGAAGAAATAATACCGGTGATATCATGAACAGGATATCCGAGGACGTAAGCAAGGTTCGAATGTATTTAGGGCCTGCCATAATGTATTCGGTTAATTTGGTGACCCTTTTTTGTATTGTAATTCCTATCATGTTTTCAGTGAATGCCACTCTGACATGGTATTCATTAATCCCCTTACCCTTCCTTTCAGTAAGTATCTATTTTGTAAATAATCTGATCAACAAACGCTCAGAGGAAATCCAGCAAAGTCAATCTCAGTTGTCAACTTTAGTTCAGGAAGCATTTTCGGGAATTAGGGTTTTGAAAGCATTTGTAAGAGAGGAAGATTCGTTACAAAACTTTACAAAAGAAACAAATAATTATAAATTCAGGGCATTAAAATTAACCTTTATTCAAGCCCTATTCTTTCCTCTCATTATGGGTATGGTAGGATTAAGTGTGATATTGGTTGTTTACATTGGCGGAGTAGAGGTTATGAATGGCGCAATTAGTGCTGGAAATATTGCAGAGTTCATTATTTATGTGAATTTATTGACTTGGCCCGTAACTTCAGTGGGTTGGGTAACCAGTATAATTCAAAGGGCAGCGGCTTCTCAAAAGCGTATAAATGAATTTTTGGATACAAAAACAGAAATTGTTTCTGATAAAAATCTTGAGAAAGATATTATCGGTGAAATCCGCTTTGAAAAGGTGAGCTTTACTTATCCTGATAGCGGAATAAAGGCATTAAAAAAGGTCAGTTTCTCAGTAAAGCAAGGTGAAACCCTAGCGGTTATTGGAACTACAGGGTCTGGGAAAAGTACGATCGCCAATTTAATTACTCGAATGTATGACCCTACTGAAGGTGATATTACTATTGATAATATTCCTATTGCTGATTTTAAAGTAGAAAATTTAAGAAGCCAAATAGGTTATGTTCCGCAAGATGTATTTCTGTTTTCGGATTCCATTCGTAATAATATCAGTTTTGGCAGTACGGGGCTAAATGAAGAACAGATTCTTAAGGCCTCTAAAGATGCTGATCTTCACAACAATATTTTAGATTTCCCTAAAGGATATGATACTGAATTAGGGGAAAGAGGAATTACATTATCTGGTGGTCAGAAGCAGCGAGTTTCCATTGCCAGAGCTATTGCCAGAGATCCTAAAATCATGATTTTGGATGATGCACTTTCAGCTGTTGATACCAAAACAGAAAATGCTATTCTAAACGCATTGAAAAAGATAATGGAAGATCGAACCAGTGTCATCATTTCTCACAGGGTGAGTTCCGCTAAACTGGCAAACCACATCATAGTTTTGCATGATGGTGAAATTGTTGATCAGGGGACCGAAGCTCAGCTTTTAGAAAGGGAAGGGCCTTATAAGGAATTATACAATAAGCAATTGCAGGGAGAAAGTGTTGAAAAGGAATAAAAATAGTATTTTTTTTGACTAAAATAGACATTTGATAAAATTATGTCTTTCGTTTATTCGGCAGATATTCAGCAAAAGCAAAGGCATTGCGTTTATTTGAATTTTCTGTTAATTTTCCGATATTTGAAGTAGAATAGAAAGCAATGGAAACCACAGTGAAAGCAGAAAACATATTGAAATCTAATGGTTTGCGTAAAACGCAGATCCGCTTGGAAATGCTTCAGATTTTCATGGGTTCGAAACATGCTTTATCTGTTAATGATATAGAGAAAGACTTAAAATCAAGTCATGATAGAGTGACGATTTATAGAGCTTTGAATTCTTTTGAAGAAAATGGGATTTTGCATCAAACTCCTGATCCAAATGGTAATATGCGCTACGCTATTTGTTCTGATAGTTGCCCTGAACACGTTCATCAAGACAAACATGCCCATTTTATTTGTGAAGAATGTAATCAAACTTACTGCTTGGAGGATGTAAAAATTCCTGATGTTCAATTAGAAAATGGATACCAATTGAACAGCATAAGCTATACAATGAATGGGGTTTGCAAAGAATGCCAGCTAAATTAATCCTTCGCAAGGAGCCAGCTTTCGGCTTCCTCTGTATCCTGAAAAATTTTAAAATCAAATCCTCTTTTTTGGCAAATAGAAGCCCAGAAACTACCAATTTCTTCAGTTCTAGCATTAATGATAATAGCCATCTTAACTTTTCTGAAATCAGTTAATTTTAATTCGAAAACTTTCAGCAAGTTGAAAGCTTCGTTGTGGGGCATTTTGAATATAGTTTTAGTGTAATCTAATAGGATTAGTTCTTTTTTTGAAGATTGAATTGCATTATGAATTTTTTCAGCATTTCGCAGAACTACACCAAAATCAGAACGATCGCCCTCACTGACAACTTTCAGATAGTATTTCTCTTCGCTGATTTTAATAGTCTTGTTAAAAAAGTTTCTCACGGTTTAGTTGATAGTACGTTGTAAAACTTCAAAATTAATTATAATTCTTGGATTTTTTTAAGATAGGCGGTCGATTAAATAACGGATGTAACATTTTTATAAAAAAATCAATCTGTGGCTATAGGGAGTTTTTATAACTATTCATAATGACTTCCTGTGCTCTTTTTCTCTCAAAAGGGCTTTTATTTAGTATTCAGTTTTTCAATTTCTGTAAATAAGGAAATGTTCTTTCAATTTCCTTTCGTGAAATTAATTCTTGAGGTGATCCTGTTATTATATTCTCCCCACAATTTGCAAGCCATAGCTCATCAGACATTTTGAGTGCCATTTCTACCTGATGAGTACTCATTAAAACAGACTTTTGTGTTTCATCAACTAATTTTCTTAGTAATTCCATTACAGCAAAACGGTTATTAGCATCCAAATGTACAGTGGGTTCGTCCAATAGCATTAGATCTCCGTCTTGAGCCAGTGCTCTTGCAATCATAGCTTTTTGTAATTGACCGTCACTTATTTCGAAAATATTGGCATCTTTCAAATAACCAATAGCACAAAGATGGATGGCTTCTTCTACTTTTTCATGATCATGACTTCTTAATTTACCTGTCCAGTTGGTATGTGGATATCTTCCCATTTCAACTAATTCTCGCATATTGAGATTTCCACCTTGAATTCTATCAGTCAGAACCAAGCTTATTTGTCTGGCAAGTTCTTTGGAATCGTATTCATTGATATTTCTTTTTGCAAGTAATATTTTTCCGAACAAAGGTTTTTGAAGATTGGCAAGGGTACGAATCAACGTGCTTTTCCCTACTCCATTTGCTCCCAGCAACGCAATGAATTTACCTTTTGGAATTTCCAGATTTAGATTTTCCATCAAGACATTTTTCTCTTGACCATTTTTGTAGCCAACAGAAAGTTGAGAAAGGGTCAATATCGAGTTGAGATTATCCAAAATTCTTGCTTATATTTTTTCTTCTTAAAATTAGCCAAATCACGACTGGTGCTCCAAATAAGGAGGTGACGGCATTGATAGGCAAGATTAAATCAATGCCTGGCAGTTGAGCAATTAAGTCGCAAATCAACAATAGGCAAGCCCCTAAAAGTAAAGTTGATGGAACAAGGATAAAATGATTAGAAGTTTTGAAAATGATCCGGCTTATGTGCGGCACAGCTAAGCCCAGAAAAGCTATAGGACCACAAAAGGCGGTAACTATTCCCGCCAAAATACTGGTAGAAATGACTAAAAATAATCTCACATATTGAATTCTTAAACCCATGCTTTGAGCATAATTTTCACCCATCAATAAGGCATTTAATGGTTTGGCTTGCCAGTAACCTAATAAAATTCCAATGATGATAACAGGAATGAAAATTTGCAGTTCTTCCCAACTCAAATTGCCAGTCGCTCCGAATGTCCAAAATAGGAAATTTTGTATATCTTCTGCAGTACTGAAATATTGCATTATGCTAACAATGGCGGAAGTAAATGCTCCAAACATTAAGCCCACCAATAGGAGGGACATACTATCTTTCAAACGTATTGATACCAAAACCACCAAAAGTAAAACGGCAGAAGAGCCAATAATAGAAGCTATTGCCATTCCCCAATAAGCAAAAGCGCCATTAACACCAACGCCTAATAAAACTAAAATTGCCACCCCCAAACTTGCTCCAGAACTAATTCCTAGAACAAAAGGTCCTGCTAAAGGATTTCTAAAAAGCGTTTGCATTTGTAAGCCTGCGAATCCTAGTGCCGCACCAGCAAACATAGAAGTTAGAGCCTTGGGCAAGCGGTAAGATTGAATAATGTGATAATTGGCACTATCCTTCAAGCCATTCCCCAACAGTATTTCCAATATTTCACTAAATGGAATAACTACTGAGCCTAAACTAATTGACAATACAAAAATTACTGCCAAGATTGGTAGCAGTATCATAATCAATTGATATTTTGTCAATGTTTTCAAGGCTTCAATGGCTGGAAATAGGTGCTTTCTCCTTCAGGTAATAAGGAAGGATGCAAAATCTTTAAATAATCTTTCAGGATTAAATCAGGTCGCATATAACCAGATTCTAAAAAGTCATTAGCTCCGTTTTTGTTGACTCTTTTAGTGTAGGAATAAATCTCTCCATTTTCAAAGCTATCAAATAATGAATAGTTGGTGTTGCTGTTTTTCAATTCTTCTAATTTAGTAAAAGAAGCTGCTCCAATCCAGAAATCTGCTTTTTTAGCTTTTTCTAGAACCGATTCAAAGCTTAATTCTATACTGCCAGTTTTTGGATTATCCGACCATAAATATTTTCCGCCAGCATCTTCAATAAATTTGGCAGCAAAGCTTTCGCCACCTGGAACATACCAAACATCTCCGTACATCACTCCAGTCATAACAGAAGGCTTTTGATTCGCCTTTTCAGCTATTTTTTTAGTGGCTAGATAATTTTCTTCAATACTTGTAAAGAGGCTGTCTCCTTCATTATATTTATCGAGGATAACTGCGGTAAGTTTAAGCCATTCTGCTCTACCTAGTGGGCTGTTTTCCAGATAATCAGCATTTAAAATCACTGGAATTCCTGATTTTTGGATTGGTTTTAATTGTTCAAAGCTGCTACCCATGGTGTAGCCCATAACCAAATCAGGCTGTAAACTCATCAAAACTTCAATATTTACACCGCTTTTTTGTCCTACATCTCTTAAACCTCCATTATTTGCGGAGGCTAGCAAAGCTTCTTCATAAATATATTGAATTCCTGGAAAGCCAACTACAGTTTCACTTTTATTCAGTGCTGTAAATGCAGGTAAATGATTGGTGGAAAGACAAACTACTTTTTCAATGGGAATTGAAATAAAGGCATCAGCTTCTATCTCAGGCTTCTCATTTCTATAGAATATATAATTGAATTGAATGCTGTCAGGAGAAGCAGCTTGAATTACTTTCACTTTATAATAATCTGCAAATTCCTCTATGCTTAGGTTTTGACTATATTGAATCAGCTCTTTCCCTTTTTGAACATCAGACTGTTCTTTAGGGGCATCACAAGCTATTGTAAACAATATCGCAGTTAGGAAGTAAAGTTTAATATATAGCTGTTTAATATTTTGCACGAATTTCACTATTTATACCGGAATAATAAGCTGTTCATTGACCGCAAAATTAATGAAAATGACGGGTTTACCTATTCGGATATATTTAGAAGTTGCTTTTTATTTTCCAGAGACTATTCTTAAAAGAAAATATGTTAGCAGGCGTCTTTGACGCTTAAAAGGTCTCGCATAACCTGTCCCGCACTGTTGATATCATTAAGTTAAGCTTTGTATGAAATTGAATCCTTTTTAAATTCTTATCTTACTTGAGTGATTTTTATTTTTTTAGTCCTGAAAGGACGTCATATTATAACACAGGGTGAAGCCCTGTGTTATAAACAAACTCACTCCAAAGCCCTGAAAGGGCGTAATATTGCACCCTTTCAGGGCTTTTGTAGCCAGATTATTTTATGTAGGGCTTTCACCATACCTTATGATATATCAGCCCTTCGGACCTAAAAGTAAACAGTAATTTGCTACATTTAACTGGAAGATATATTTAGCTTTTTCTGGATTTAATCCTTAATTTATTTTAAGCCAAAGGCTGACCAGAATTTGGCTGGAAAGATTGAGATGGCTTGAGGTTACAAACAACTCAAACTCGAATGAAAGGATTCTTAGAGGGATAAATTCAAATTTATTTGCAATTTTTGCATTTCAACTCAGTTAAATCCAAATAATGAAGAATATAGATGTTTGCTTAACGCCAGACCTATTGCACCAATATGAACTGGAGAATAAGATTGTAGTGGTGGTGGATATTTTGCGCGCCACTTCCTGTATGGTGAGCGGATTGGCAAATGGCGTTAAAGAAATCGTGCCAGTAGCAACTTTAGAGGAATGCAAAGCTTTGCAGGAGACAGGTTATTTGGCTGCAGCAGAAAGAAACGGAAGCAAAGCAGAAGGTTTTGATATGGGAAATTCCCCTTTTGAATATATGGATGAAAAAGTGCAAGGTAAAAAGGTAGCGGTTACTACCACTAATGGAACACTTGCCATATCAAAAAGCCTAAAAGCAAAAGAAGTTCTGATTGGGGCTTTTTTGAATTTAGAAGCTGTAACCAACTATCTTAAAAACAAAGAGGAAGACATTATAGTATTATGTGCAGGCTGGAAAGGAAAATTTAATTTAGAAGATACACTTTTTGCTGGAGCACTTTGCCATCAATTAAAAAGTGATTTCCAATTTGCCTGCGATGCTCCATTAGCAGCAGAAGCAATGTATTTGACAGCTCGAAAAGATATGATAAAGTATATGGAAGATTCTTCTCATGCAAAAAGATTGGCCAAGTTGAATGTTAAAAAAGATATTTCTTATTGTATTCAGGAAAGTATTTATGATGTAGTCCCGTATTTATCGGGAAAGGCTTTGGTGGCTTTAACTACCTAAAAACAGCACTGCTTGAAAGCTTTATAAAAATTCTTTTTAATAATGATGATAAATGATAAAATTAGCCAACTGATATGTTAAAAACTGCTTACTCTCCTTATTGGCTTATTTTATGTTTAGTTCTGGGCTTAGCTTACGCTTACTTGCTGTATAGTCGTAAAAAAGAACCTTGGACTCCAGTATGGAATAAGGTACTTTTTGCGTTACGCTTTTTGGTGGTGAGTCTGATTGGCTATCTTTTTTTAGAACCTTTTTTAAGTATTCAGAAAACTACTTCAGAACCATCCAAAATCGTATTTCTTTGGGATGATTCCGAGTCAGTTGATAAAAGCGAAAGCGGTTTACAATCTTATTGGCAAAATTTGCAAGCGCTCCGGATTGACTTAGAAAAAGAAAAAGGAGTTGATATTCCTGTCATAGATCTAGACGGGAATGATTTGTCTGGGCAGGACAGTATCCAAAATGGGAGGAAAACCAGCCCTCTAAATGCTGCAATTAAAAATGTAGCCGAGAATTTTGATAATGACCTGATCTCTGAAGTCATCCTTTTTTCAGATGGAATTTATAATCAAGGCATTTCTCCAGATTATTATGCATTTCCTTTTCAATTATCCACAGTTGGCTTAGGAGATACAACCCAAAAGAAGGATATTAATTTACAACAAATTAGATATAATAAGGTAGCTTACGAGGGTAATCAGTTTCCTATAGAAGCAGATATTCTGCACTCAGGCTTTTCGGGTAGAAACACTAGGGTGTTTCTACGCAATAATGGCGAGGTAATTGCCCAAAAAACAATTCAATTTGAAAATGAACAACAGGTGTCGACAGTTCAATTTCTAGTAGATGCAAAAAAAACAGGCTTTCAGGATTATAAAGTGGAGGTGGAAGTTTTGGAAGATGAATTCAATGCTCAGAATAATACTAAAAATGCCTACATCAATATTGTGGAAGGGAAAAAGAATATTTTACTTTTAGCTCCATATCCTCACCCAGATATTAAGGCTCTTTCTGCAGCCATAGAAGGAAATCAAAATTATGATTTCACTTTGGCTATTGCCGGAATCAGTGAGGATCAAATTAAAAATATAGAGGAGTACGATCTTGCAATTTTATTCCATCTTCCCAACATAGCTAATTCTTTCGATGCTGAAATAAGGAGGTTGAAAATTTCGGAGATGCCATTATGGTTTATTACAGGCCCAAAATTGAATATTAGACGACACAATGAATTGAATGAATCTGTGAATCTGACACCTTCTTCAGAATCAGATGAAGCCTTTGCGGTTGTCAATTCAAATTTTGACTTGTTTGAATTGAGTAATGAGCAGCAAGAGGTGTTGGGAGATTTGCCGCCTGTTTCTATGCCATTTGCAAAGCATGATTTTCATCCTTTGTCAAGAGAACTATTCCTTAAAAGGGTAGGGAATGTTAATACAGAAGAGCCTGTTTTTGTTTTTTATAACAATAATGACATTAGACAAGCAACACTCTTAGTCCAAAATTTCAGGATTTGGCGTATGGTGGAGTTTCTAAACACCCAAGGCCACGATTTTTTTGATGATTGGGTGATGAAAAGCATTCGTTATTTAACAGCAAAAAATCAGAAAGACCGCTTTAAAGTGTTTCCAAAAAAAGAGGCTTTTGCTGATAATGAAAAGCTTGAGTTTCAAGTAGAGATGTACAATGAAGTGTATGATCGCATATATGGAATTCCAGTTCAATTGCAATTGAAATCTTCAGAAGATAGTGTTTTTAATTATGAATTCACCCCCGACCGATTGAAGCCAGACTTTGTACTTGGAAATTTGCCTGGCGGAATTTATGAATATACCGCATCTACCAAGATTCAAGGTAAAGGATTTGAAAGTATGGGGCAATTTGTAGTGGAAGAGTTTGATATGGAAAGTCAAAATCTTCAAGCCAACTTTAAACTATTGGAAAGAGTGGCAGATAAAAATCAAGGTCAATTTTTTAATTCCAGCCAAACAAATGAATTACGCGATTATTTAAATGCTAAAGAATATTCTAGAGTACTTAGCGGGGAAAGTGAAACCGTACCACTTACCCAAAACATAATCCCTTATTTATTAATTTTCATTTTGGTTTTTGGTGAATGGTTTATCAGAAGATATTTCGGGTCGTATTGATTTAATTTGATTTAAACTGATATTAATCATAGATTTTAAATTATTTTCTAACAAGGGATAAAATGATTAAAAATTTATGTGATTTACCCATAGCTAAGCCGTAATTTGTTTTTACATTTAGAAAAATATCAATTAAATGCTTTAAATTTTAAATCATTACTTTAAAATATTGTAGCTAATCCATTGGTTTTTAATAAAATATAATAATATTGCAATCAGCAAATAATAGGTGAGAATAAAATGATGAGAAAAATACTGAGCACAGTCGTTGTTTTGGCTGTCATGTCGCTAGCTTATTTTTACACATTTGAATATAATTCAATAGGAGAAATTCAATCCAAAATTGAGACAACGTCAGATTCTTTAGCCTCTGAACCTTTACAGATGGCTCCTACTATTTTGTATGGTATGGTAGTAGATTCTTTTCAAGTAGAGGAACATGCCGTAAAACGGAATCAAAGTATTTCTGATATTTTGTTAGCCTACAATGTATCACACCAAACTATTTTTCAGTTAGCCAATTTATCCAAAAATGTGTTTGATGTTAGGAAAATAGCTCCTAATAAAAAGTATACTGTCATTTACCAGGAGGAGGATTCTTTTCCATCAGCCAAAGCGCTGGTTTACGAGCCAAACCCTGAAGAATATGTGGTTTTCAATTTAAAAGATTCAATAAAGGTTTATGTAGAGAAAAGACCTGTTACAATCGAGGAAAAATCGATTAGTGGAACAATTAGTTCTTCTCTTTACGAAGAAATTTTGAACAATGGAGGCACTCCAGAATTGGTCGATTTAGTGGCCGATATGTATGGATGGCAAATTGATTTCACTAAAATTTATCCAGGAGACCAATTTAAAGTACTGTATAGAGAAAGGGTTATTGATGGAACACCTGTAGGGATAGAAGAAATAATAGGAGCCGAACTAGTGCATTATAACAATCCGTTTTTGTCCATTGCATTTGACCAAGGCGATGGAGTTGATTATTTTGATGAAGAAGGTAAAAGTTTAAGAAAAGCATTTTTACGTTATCCAGTAAAATTTACAAGAATTAGTTCAAGGTATACTGCAAAGCGGTATCACCCAGTCCAAAAGAGATATAAGGCTCATTTAGGAACTGACTATGCTGCGCCAAATGGCACGCCAATTTATGCAGCGGGCGATGGAGTGATTACCAAGGCACAATATGAAAAATATAATGGGAGAAATGTAAAAATCCGGCACAATGCTACATATTCAACTCAGTATTTGCATATGTCACGTATTGCAAGTGGCATTAGACCAGGAGGAAAAGTAAAGCAGGGTCAATTGATTGGCTATGTTGGATCAACAGGATTAGCCACTGGGCCTCATCTATGCTACCGTTTTTGGAAAAATGGAAGACAGGTGGATGCCATGAAAGTAGATTTACCGCCTTCTGAACCTATTAAAGAAGATTACTTATCTAATTTCAATCGTTATAAAGGATTTGTAAAATCTAAATTGGATAAAATCCCTTATCCTGAAAGTGAAGAAGAAGTTTTAATGGCCGGGATGCAATAAAAATGGATTCAGTTCTTTATCTTTTGACTTTAACATAAAGAAGATAAATACTGAACCACATGAATTGCGCAAAAAGCTTTCTGCTTTTCATATTTTTAATCACTATCAACCACTCACTTTTATCTCAAAAAGTAGGTTTGGTACTAAGCGGTGGAGGAGCTAAAGGCTTAGCTCACATCGGAGTACTAAAAGCATTAGAAGAAAATGATATTCCCATAGATTACATTGTTGGTACATCAATGGGTGGGGTAGTAGGAGGTTTTTATGCTTCTGGCTACAATGCTTTTGAAATAGACTCCATTGCGAGGTCTCCGGAATTTCAAAGCTGGATAAACGGCACATTTCCTGATAATTTTAATACTTTCTATTTTGAAGGGGCTCCAAACCCTAGCTGGCTGGAAATTAATTTAGGAGTAGATTCTACTTTTGAAGCAAATTTTCGGCCCCAGGTAGCAAATGATTTGATATTGAATTTCACTTTAGCTGAATTTACGGCTAAGGCCAACCAGGTTGCTGGAGAAGATTTTAATAAGCTTTTTGTTCCATTTAAAGCAGTAGGAGCTGAAATCTTTACTCAAAAGTCTATTTATATGGATTCCGGCAAGTTAGGAGAGGCTTTGCGTGCGACCATGTCAGTCCCTTTTGTGTACAAGCCAGTTAAAATAGATGGTAAATTTATTTTTGATGGGGGTATATATGATAATTTCCCCGCCACTTACATGCGTGAAGCATACCAGCCTGATTTTCTTATCGGAGTAAATGTATCAACCAAGATTTTTGAGGAGTACCCAGAAAATGATAAAAAGTTGATTTCTACATCCTTATTATATATGATAATGGATAAAGTTGACCCTAAGGACTTAGGAGAGGAGCACGCATTTATTGAACCCAATCTGGAAGGCATAACTGGATTTGATTTTTCAAAAGCTTCCCAAATCATTGATAGCGGATATGCTGCAGCAACAAAGGTGATGCCAAGTCTACTAAAAAGTATTGAAGAGCGAAGATCACAAGAAGAATTAAAAAAGGAGAGGAAGACCTTTAAGGAAAATATGAAGCCTTTAAAGTTCTCTGCTTTTGGATTCACTGATTTTCGAGATGACGAAAGAAATTATATTAAGAAAATCATTAATCCATTAGATAAAAATGAATTGGACATAGCAGAATTGAAAGCTAATTATTTTCGGTTAGTAGCAGATCCTTATTTTAGTAGTGTATTCCCTGCAATTGGTTTTGATTCAGCAAGCCAGCATTATAAATTTGATTTATCATCTGAAGGTGAAGAAAACCTCCGTCTTAATTTTGGTGGTAATGTAGCCAGTTCGGGTTTAAGTAATTTTTATTTGGGCGCAGGATTTGACCATTTAAATTATTTACTGTTTAACCATAATACTTCACTTAGCATAGGACAGTTTTACAAAAGTTTTCAATATAATCTAAAAATTCAATTTCCTTTTGGCTATCAATTTTATGCAGAACCATTTTTTAAATATAATGGATGGGATTTCTTAAATACAGGAAATTTTCTTGACAACAGAAGAGTCATTCCTATTAATCAATTTGATAGGAACTACGGTGTTAAAATTGGTATACCAATTTTTGATAGGATGAAGTTAGAATTCAAAAGCAGCTTGTTAAGGAAGGTGAATGAATATACCAACAATCAAGATTACATTACTACCGATACATTGGATTTTAACAGGTTTTATGGCTTAAATCATGACTTGACACTTTCATACTCTAACTTAAATGATAGAATCTTCCCGACAAGCGGTAGTAAAATTGCTGTGAGCTTATCCCATAATTATGGCGTGGAAACTTTTATTC
Organism: Marivirga tractuosa DSM 4126; assembly: GCF_000183425.1. Taxonomy (NCBI): domain Bacteria; kingdom Pseudomonadati; phylum Bacteroidota; class Cytophagia; order Cytophagales; family Marivirgaceae; genus Marivirga; species Marivirga tractuosa. Next base: position 2,290,411 of record NC_014759.1, on the reverse strand, counting down.
CTGGCTCAACTTCCGAACAAGAAGAAAATGAAACAGAGCATAATTGGTTTCAACTTAATGCTGAAGTCGAAAAATACTATTCATTAAAATTTGGAGATTTAGGTTTTTCTTTAACAGCTAAAGCCTCTAATCTAAAAACTTTTTCAAATTATAGAGGCACCTTATTGAACACACCAGCCTATAGTCCAACATTTGAAAGTTTAGGTTTATATCTTGAAAATTTCCGTTCTCCTTTATTTATGGCCGGAGGTCTGAAGTATCAGATTAAGCTGTATAAAGATTTTCATTTTCGCTTAGAAGGACATGCCTTTAAGCCACTTATTATTTGGGAAGAAAATGAAGCAATAGTTAGTAGAAGTGGGTTGGTACCTAATTATAACTTTTCTGGCATGGGGGCTTTATTTTATCAATCGCCAATTGGACCTATAAGTGTTTCCGGACATTATTATGATGATCAAACACCCTTCCTTTTATTATTTAATATAGGGTATTTGATGTTTAATAAGAAGCCACTCGAATAGAATTCCAATATTTTCATCGAATAATCTCATATTTCCCAATTATAAAAGTTAGTTTTGCACAATTATTTTAATAAAAATTCAATAGAAATTACCATATGAAAGGTTTGTTCTTTAAATTAAGTTTTGTTTTGCTATTTTGCTGTCAATTAGCTTATGGACAGCCGGGTAGTAATTGGATTTCATTGGATGGAAAAGTCATTAACGAGGCATTGGAAAGCCCTATTGAGGCGAAAATAACTTTAGAAAGTTTGCCTTATGGAGGCGATATAAGAGTTTTCCATTCCAAGAAAGAAACAGGTGATTTTTCATTTAAAGTTAAAGAGAATAACGATTATAAAGTAAAAGTAGAGTCAGAAGGGTACATAACAATTGAAGAAGAAATCGCTGTTAAAGAAGATATGGATCAATTGGTTTTCTCCCTTATGCCATCAGGTGCTGGAGCTATTTTAAGATTAGACATAAATTTTAAGCAAAGCAAAGCAGAAATACTTGAAAACTCATATGGCGAACTGGATAAATTGCTCAATATGATGAAGGAGTATCCGAATATGGAAATTCAATTGGAAGGACATACGGATTTCCGTGGAAGTGCTTCTGCGAATATGCGATTAAGCGAAAAAAGAGTTAACGCTGTTAAATCTTATTTGACTTCCAAGAACGTAAGTTCTGATAGAATAAAAACAAAAGCGTTCGGTGGTACCCAACCTCTTAGTAGAGAAAGTACTGAAGAAGCAAAGTTAAATAATAGAAGAGTAGAAGCTCGAATATTGAAGGCTGAATAGAAAAAACAATGAAAAGACAATTACCACTACTGTTAGTATTTCTAATATTTTGCACATCTTTTTATCAATCTAATGCTCAAGATGCGAATTGGGCAGATAGAATTATAGAGTATTCTTCTGAACTGGAAGAAACACAATATTCTGTAAAGCAGCTATTGGGCAAACCAAATGTTTATCCTTGGGGTGAAGGTAGTCCAAGTGCGTGGACTCCAAGTAGGCCAGGAAGAGATGAATTTGTGAAGGTTGGTTTCGATAACCCTAAGCCTATCAGACAAATTGCCATTGCTGAATCTTATAATCCAAGTGCCTTAACAAAAATATTCTTCTACGATGAGGCAGGGAATGAATACCTAATGATCGAAAGAGAGCCTGTAATTGTAAATCAGCCAGGTAGGTTTCTTCGATTATTTACGGAGCTCACTGATTTTAATGTTGCGGCTGTTAAGCTGGAATTTGACGGAAATGCAGTGCCAGGATATTACAGTATCGATGCTATTGGAATAACGGATTCTGAAACTCCTATAGACTTACAGTTGGAATTGGTTCCTAATGTAAAAGAGGAATTAGTTTCTGAGAAATTAGATGAAAGAGTGAATAGTCCATATGAGGAACTGAAGCCTATTTTAAGTCCAGATGGAAAGCAATTATTCTTTGGTAGGAAATTTCATCCAGACAACGTAGGCGGGATAGAGGATTATGAAGATATATGGGTTAGTGATTTGGATACGGTTAGCAATGAGTGGCAAGAAGCAAAGAACTTAGGAGAACCACTTAATAGTGACGGGCCAAATTGGGTTAGCTCCATCACCCCTGACGGGAATACAATGGTCTTATTGATTGGAAATAAATATGATGAAAAAAGAGATAAGATGTTTTCTGGTGTTTCAGTAAGTTCTAAAGCAGGAGATTCTTGGTCTAAACCAGAAAGCCTAGAGATAGATGATTTTTATAACATGGCAGAAAAAGCCAACTTTTATTTAGCTAACAGTCGGAAGACACTAATAATGTCTATCAAAAGAGATGATTCATTTGGTGATAGAGATTTATATGTGAGTTTTGAAAAAAGGGATGGCACATGGACAGCCCCTATGAATTTGGGCGAAAATGTAAATTCTGCAACAGATGAGACTTCTCCTTTTTTGGCAGCTGATGATAAAACTTTATTCTTTTCTTCATCTGGATATATAGGGTTCGGAAAAAATGATATTTATATGACTCGCAGATTGGATGATACTTGGCAAAATTGGAGTGAGCCCTACAATATGGGGCCTCAAGTGAATTCCAGTGGAGATGATTTGTTTTTTAGTATGCCGGCAGAGGGAAATTTTGCCTACTACACAAAGGAAGATTCTGTAGGTGATATGAATATTTACCGTTTACCAATGCCATTATTTAATGAGTTAGATCCAGTTATTACAATTTCAGGCAGAGTGGTTGATATGGAAACGCAAAAGCCATTGGCTGCAATTGTTTCTTATGAGACACAAGATGGAGTAGAAGTGGGTAAGGTGGAAACGGATCCTACTACTGGTGAGTATGAAATTACACTTCCGGCCGGGCAAGAATACCAATACATCGCAAAAGTGAAGGGATATTTGCCAATTAGTGAAAATGTTGATTTAACTAATCAGAAGGAATCAAAAAGCTTTAATAATGATATGATTATGGCTCCTATTAAAGAAAAGGCCGAGATCGTTTTAAATAACGTGTTTTTTGCTTTTGATAGTCACGAATTGTTAGGCAGCAGTAAGTCTGAGCTGAATAGAATGGTGGAGGTAATGAATGATAACAGCCAGATTGAAGTAGTTATCATTGGCCATACTGACAGCACAGGTCCAGAGGAATATAATCAAGTGCTTTCAGAAAAAAGAGCTCAATCAGTGGTTAATTATTTAACGCAGAACGGTATTGATGAGGAACGATTGGAATATTTAGGTAAAGGAGAAAATGAACCAGCTTATCCAAACGATACTCGAGAAAATAGAGCTAAAAATAGAAGAGTAAACTTTAAGGTGGAGCGTTAAAGCCCTCTAGCCCCAAAAGGGGAAATTAGAGCCCCCTAACCCGCCAGCTGGCGGGGAATTGGCTGCATCAATTGTTGAGACATGGGAGAAAATAGTTGGCAGCTAAGTGCTAAATGAGGGATGAATAGCACTTAGGTCAGTGCTGTAGGTCAGACCAGACCTAAATTGTACAGTGCTACTGCTACTAGTGTTTATCGTAAATAAATTTATATTTTATAATTCGTCTTGTTTCTTAAAGCTACTAAAGGTTTTTTTAATGAAGCCAAGGAAGTAGAAGGAAATTCGGTCTGACGCTTTTACAAAGTAGAATTGAAATATTGGACTATCTCAGAACTACTTTCTTCTATTGTAACTACTTAGCTGTTCAAGCAATTCCCAAAAGGCTTATATGAAAAGTAGTTTAGAATTTTAACTAAAATCAGCTTATTTATTTTTTCTTTTAAATCGGCTAAAGGTTTTTTTGACAAAGCCAAGGAAGAATTTACTTTGCCCAAATATGAAACCGTAGAAAAGAAGAATAATGAAATATACGGGTAGAATGAGGATATAGTAAATGGTTGTAAATATCCAATTTCTTTCTTCTTTTGCAGCTATTAATGACAAGATGGGTTCCTTTAAAAACATCACGGTAAACCCTGTGCAAGCAAATACTATTAAGACAATAAATACTTGCCATCCAGACTTTAGTTCCCATCTATTTTTTAATTTCTCAAACATTTGTTTTGATTTTGCCCAAAGATAAGGTCAGTTGCTTACAATGATTAGGAAATATTGTATAAAAGAGATTCGGGCAATTAAAATCTTTTTAAAAACATACTTTATTTAATTGACTTCATCTTTATTGAGTAAATTCCCGCTAATGGCTAAAAGATTGATTTCGGCTTGTTTGGCCAAGAAGATGGCATTAAGCAAACGACTTTCCGCTTCTATTGAATTGAGTTGAACTTCTCTTAACTCAATTGCATTGGAACGGCCTACTCTGTATCTTTCTATTGCAATCTCAGCGTTCTCTTTGGCTACTTCCAAATTATCTTTTTCCAGTTCAATTAAATCTAGTTTGTTTCTATATCTCACATAGGCAGAGGATAGATCACCGGTCAATTGATTTTCTAATTCCTCCATCGCAATAGCATTATTATCAACAGCTATTTGTGTAGTTTGATTTCTTCTGGATCTGTCAAGTCTGTCAAAAATTCTCCATGAGAGACTTAAGCCATAATTAACACCTATGGATTGATTTTGCAATAAAAAGCCAGCTTGGGAATTGAAATTAGTATAACCATAACCTAAATTGAAATCAAGTTGAGGCAACAATTCAGTCATAACGGATTTATTCTGTAGCTGCAGTATATTCTCTTGCTGCATCAGTGCAAGCAATTGCTTGTTCCTTTCGGTCAAATCATCAATTAACATATTTAACTGTAAACTTTCATCAATTTTCATGCTGTCCGTGGCTAGTAATTCTTGATTTGGGTCTTGACCTAATAGTAAGTTAAGTGCTACTCTTGCTTGTTGTTTTATTTCCTCTTGATTTAATAAATTGCTCTTATCTGTGTTTAAATCTACTTTTGCTGAGAGCAATTCTGTTTTAGAAAATTTACCCACTTCATAATTAGCCTCGGCAATTTCTAACCTTTGCTCTGAGAGCTCCACAGCTGATTGCAAAACGGAATATTGATATTGCTCGTAGACCAATTCAAAATAAGATTGAATGATACTCCCTAAAGTATTTTCAATTACTGCTTGTGTTTCAAATCGACTTTGATTTCGCTCCAATTGGAGAGATTTGTAATCCAAAAACATTTTTGTTCCATCGAATAAGGTCCAAGTAAGATCACCACGAATATTAAAATTATTTGATCGAGCACCATCCAACTCATTGGTATCCCCAGTTCTAAATTGTTGGCTAACATTTTCTACATCAAAGTTTCTGGCTCCAGTAACATCTACTATCGGTAGAAAACCAGCAAAAGCATAATTGGAATTTATGATGGCCACCTTTTCAGTGTTTTTAGAAGTCCTGATGGAAAAGTTTTTCTCCATCCCAGTTGTAATGGCTTCGTTTAAGCTGATGTTTTGGGCACTGAGGGAGAATCCCAAAAACATTAAAAAAGATAAACTTATATACTTTATCATAAAAATTTAAGATTCAACACGTGATACACGTGCATGTTTACTAGCGAAAAAAGAATAAATAGCTGGAATAACATATAGCGTTAAACCGGTTGCGAATATCAGACCTCCAATAATTGCGATCCCCATAGAAACCCTACTTTCCGAACCTGCACCTAATGCTAGTGCGATTGGTAAAATCCCTAAAATAGTAGAGAGTGCTGTCATCAATATAGGTCTGAACCTAGATTTTGCAGCTTCAGTAATTGATTCATTAAGACTCAATCCTTGTGCTTTTTTCTGATTAGCAAATTCCACTATCAGAATGGCATTTTTCGAAACTAGCCCTATGAGCATGATAATTCCAATCTGACTAAAAATATTTAAGGTTTCACCGAATAGCCACAGTGATAGAAATGAACCACCCACTGCTAATGGGACTGTAAATAAGATAATGACTGGATCTCGAAAGCTTTCAAACTGCGCTGCCAATACTAGATAGATTAAGATAATAGCAAACCCGAATGCAAATAATAAACTAGATGAACTTTCAAAGTAATCTAATGATGCTCCTGACAAAGAGGTGCTATAAGTTTCATCTAAAACCTCAGCGGCTATGGCATCCATTGCCTCAACTCCATCTCCAATTGTTTTACCTGGTGCTAAACCTGCAGATAAAGTTGCTGAGATGTATCTATTGTAGCGATACAAAGAAGGAGGAGTAGAGCTTTCCCCTAAAGTGACCAAATTGTCTAATTGTAGCATTTGACCATTTTCAGCACGAACATATAGTGACCTTAAATCTACTGGGGCATTTCGATCATTTCTTTGGACTTGTCCAATTACTTGATATTGTTTACCATCCATTATGAAATAATCAAAACGCTGACCACTGAGCCCTAACTGAAGAGTTCTAGCTACATCAATTACCGAAATACCCAATGAACGAGCTTTTTCCCTATCGATTTGAATATCAATTTGCGGTTTAGTGAATTTTAAATCTTGATCTACTATAGTGAAGGTAGGGTTATTACTCGCTTTTTCTATGAATGCTGGGAGTACTGCTTGCAGTTTATCCAAAGAAGTTGCCTGAATTACATATTGGATAGGTAATCCGCCTCTTCTACCTCCAATTGTTTGTTGCTGAAATGCAAAAGCCTTTGCAGCAGGAAACTCATTCAAAATGGGAGTGTATTCATCATAGAGTTGTTGTTGACTTTTTTCTCTTTCTGAGGCATCAACAAGCATAATTCTCATAAAACCGGAGTTGGTTCCTTGAGTACCAAATCCTGGTGAAGTAACAGATATTAATCCGTCAGTAGGTAAAGTGTCCATCGTCACTTCTACCAAATTATCAATATACTCTCCCATATATTCAAAAGTGGCTCCTTCAGGGCCAGTAGTGCTTACTGAGATCATCCCTCTATCTTCTAATGGGGCTAATTCAGAAGGGAGGGTTTTAAATAAACCGTATATTAAACCAACTGCTCCAAGGAACAATAAGATCCCCATCCATCTCACTTTCATGAAGCCATCCAAACTTCTAGCATAACCTTTATTTAGCCAAACAAAGAAAGGCTCTGTTTTTCTGTAGAACCAATTATGGCGCTCTCTTCTTTTTAATATTCTACTACTCATCATTGGCGTCAATGAAAGCGCCACAAATGAAGAGATCATCACTGCAGTCGCCACTACTACCCCAAACTCACGGAATAATCGACCTGTGATTCCTTCCAGAAAGATTACGGGCATAAATACTGCTACTAGTGCCACAGTTGTAGCAATTACAGCAAAGAATATTTCTACAGCTCCTTTTTTTGCTGCTTCCATCGGTTCCATTCCGTCCTCTACTTTAGTGTATATGTTCTCCAATACCACAATGGCATCATCCACTACAAGTCCGATGGCTAAAACAATTCCCAATAAGGTTAAAACATTGATGGAGAATCCTGCCAAATACATAACGAAAAATGTACCAATCAAAGCAACTGGAATCGTGGCAATTGGGATAACGGTTGTTCTCCAATCTCTTAAAAAGGCGAAAATGATTAAGATAACAAGTAAGAATGCAATAATGATCGTTTGCTGTACCTCATTTATGGATTCTCTGATGTATTCTGTTTGATCAAATCCGATCCCCAGATTGATATCTTCAGGTAAGTCTTTTTTAATATTATCAACCCTTTTATAAAATTCATCGACAATATCGATACTATTAGAGCCGGGCTGAGGTATTAAAACAACACCCACCATCGGAATTCCATCCCTTTTCAGTACCGTCCTCATATTAAGAGGACCTAATTCAGCATATCCAATGTCGGAAAAGCGAACAAAACTATTATTGCTTTCGGCAATTATGAGGTCATTGAATTCTTTCTCGGTAGATAACTGCCCTTGCGTTTTAACTACTAGCTCAATCATATCCCCTTCAATACTTCCTGAAGGTAGTTCTACGTTTTGGCTTTCTACGGCATTTAATACATCCAATGGTGTTAATTGATAGGCGGCTAATTTGATGGGATCCATCCATAGTCGCATGGCATATCGCTTTTCTCCCCAAATCCTGACTTCACTAACTCCAGAGATGGTTTGTAGCCTTTCTTTAAAGGTATTTTCAGCAATCGCAGATAACTCCAATAAGCTTCTTTGCTCGCTATTTATATTCAAAAAAACGATGGGGTCGGAATCGGCATCGGCTTTATTTACTGTAGGTGGTTCGGCATCTTCCGGCAATCTTCTTCTAGCTCCTGAAACTTTATCTCGTACATCATTTGCAGCAGCTTCTAAATCCTCACTTAAATTAAATTCAATTGTAATTCTACTTCTTCCTTCAGCACTGGTAGAAGTGATGGTTCTAATACCGGCAATTCCATTTACAGCCTCTTCAAGCGGTTCCGTGATTTGGGATTCCACTACATCGGCATTCGCACCCGCATAATCTGTGGTTACGGTTATAATTGGAGGATCCACGGACGGATATTCCCTTACACCTAAAAAATTAAAGCCGATAAAGCCAAAAATCAAGATAACCAGTGAAAGCACAATGGCTAAAACCGGTCTTTGAATACTTACTTCTGATAATGATGCCATTGTTTTATTTTTCCAGCTTTTTTATGTCTACTTCCGCTCTGTCTTTCAATTGAGGAACTCCTGCAATTGCAACCGTATCTCCTTTGCTAATTCCTTTAAGAATTTCAACTCTGTTGGATGTTCTAGCTCCTAATTCAACATCTTTGAGATGTGCTCTCCCTTCCTTGATGATAAATACTGTATGTCCATTTGCTTTAGGCATAATAGCTGTGGTAGGAATCAATATAGCATTTTCTCTATTTTCCAAGCTCAGGTTGATTCTAATAAATTGACCAGGAATCAATTCGTTACTGGGGTTGGGCGTTTCTGCTCTTGCTGTTAAGGTTCTTGTCACTGGATCAATTTGTGGTTCTATAGCATACACGTTTGCATTTCGGTCTTTATTTTCAGCTTCTGATGAGAAAGTGATTTTGCTTCCTTTTTTTACCAAACCACTATATCTGCTAGGAACAGAGAATTCAATTTTGATCGGATCTACATTATATAGTGAAGCAATTTGAGACGTAGGTGTGATATAGCTTCCTTCACTGACGTACCTTAAGCCTATATAACCTGAAAATGGTGCTCGAATTCTTGACTTATCTATTTCTGCCTGTAAAGCATCAATTTCTGCTTGTGTTGTTTTAAGATTAGTGAATGCAATATCATATTCTTCTCTGCTAATAGCTTCTTTTTCTAATAATTGCTTTTGCCGCTGCTCTGTTTGCGCATTTAATTTTGCAGTATACTTGAGTCTTTGCAAGTTAGCCTCTAAATCTGCTACATTAGTTTGCACCAATAATTTGCCTTCTTTAACAAATTCGCCTTCTTTAAAATAGATATCATCGATTTTTCCTGAAATCTCACTAGCAAGTTGAACCGATTCGTTAGCTAATAGGGAACCCGTTAGCACTATGTCGTTTTCAAAGGTTTCATACTTCACGATTTGCGCATCAATAGCAATTTTAGTGCTTCCTCCTGTGGCTGGAGTTTCTATTTTGCTTTTTTCTTCAGAAGAGAAAATATTAGGGAATATCAAATATATAATGATAGCCAAAACTGCTACGGAGGCTATAATCCTGATAATGATCTTATTCATGATAAAATTTTAAAAAGTGTAGAGCTAGTTGGATGTACAAACATACAAATAGTTAGAACTTACTTAAAGCGATAAGGTTACTGATTTAGAATGCTTTCTCTCTAACGGTGGGAAATGGGGATGATTGGATATAAAGAGTTCTCTGCCTATCTATGCAGAGAACTCTTTTATTTAATTCACTGTAATTTCAATATTTAACTAGCTTTTGAATATAGTGTTGATCTTCACTTGAAATCATTACAGAGTAAATACCAGCACTTAAATCGTTGATTTTAATGCTGTAATTCTTTGAGATGTTGCTCAATCTTTTCTTAACTCTACCATCAGCTGAATAGATCGTTACTGTAACAGGGTGGTTAAAGTTTGTTTTTTCAGTTTTGATAAATACTACATCCTTGGCAGGATTTGGAAAAATCAAACCATCTATTGATTTATAGTCAGCAACTGCAAGTGGTGGATTTTCAGTTGAATCCGTTTCATCTTCTACAGCTTCCAAATCATCAATAGTTCGAGGAGAAAGTTGATAGTCATCACCAAATTGTCCTACAAAACCGGTGACGTTGTATGTGCCTGAAGGAACTGGTTCTCCAGCTAGGGGGTGCTCACTTGAACCAATTCTAAAGATCAATTCATTTTCGCCATCTGTAATGGTGAAATTCCCGTCAGAACCACCTCCCATAAAATTGCCTGTTTCTACAAATTCCACATTTTCAATTTTAATAAGTTGGGATTCAAATTCTTCACCTACATCAGTGATCTCAATAATCTCTGGTTCAGGAAGATTCACTCCCTGTTCAATTATTGTAATAGTAATTGGTGATTCAGCAATTTGTAAGAGGTTATTATATTCTTCCAAGCCACCAGTTACAATAATACTGTCACCTAATTGAAGATTTGCTGATTCATTTCCAGCATCAAAGCTTCTAACAACAATTCCGGCACTGCCGTCATAAATTACTCTATTGTTACTGCTGTTGTTTCCATTGTCAATTACAATTCCTGCCACATTTACAATTTCTCCCAGTGATAGTTCTCTTGCATCAGCAATTCTGATTACTTCAATTGCACCTTCTAGTCCTTGTACATGAAGCACTTCTGAATCACCATTAGTACTGTGTAATACCTCTGCAGTAGCGTCTTGACCTTCCGTTTCTGGATCAAATCGAAGATGAACTGTAAATACTTGTTCAGGATTATTATCAGATGAAAATCCGATGCTATCAGAGTAGTTTTCTCCGTCAGAAGAGACGTAAAATGGAGGTTCTACAACAACAGATACATCGTTAGTTAAATTATATGCATTTAGTTGATATTGTTGGTCTTTTGTCGATCCTAACTCAACTCTACCAAAGTCACTACTAAAATTTAAATCATTTAAGATGAGATTTGGTGCAGTAGCATCTCCCCAAATTTCAGTTACCCATTCAGGATGATCAATAAATGGATTTCGATTTCCCTGATATCCAAAAGCCCCTTCATGTCTCTCCCTTTCAGCATTATCCACTGGATCTTGATTATGCCATTTGATTAAAGTAAATAAAATACCTAATTCAGGCTCACCCGAAAAACTAATTCTATCTACCAATTCAAGGTCAAGTGATTCACTTTCGTAACGTGTAGCCATATAAAATAAAATACGGGCAACATCCCCTTTAATTTCATCCCTAGGATCCCAAAAATCCGCATTAGTATAAGTATCAGGAGCTTCACCTTCTTCATTAGCTTCAATATTTTCGACATCATTAAAGTCTTTATTACTTTTTGAGCTATTTACCGTGGCATCAGAGGGTCTTAAGTTGTGAACATCAGTATAGGCAGTGTCTTCGTTATTAAAACCATGAGATGATGGCCATGTATGTTCTCGATTCCAAAAATCTGGTTCATTGTTGGAAGCAAAATTCTGAATTGGAATTGAAGCGTTTTTATAAAAGAGTATAATATTTTCTTCATTATTTGGGTCTTGATCTAGGTCTGGTAGAATCACATCTCGAAAATCTCCATACTCAAACACTTCATGATTATTAATAATTTGATGAAGTTTTGTTTTTAGAGGTTCTCCGGTCAATCCATTTGTTCCTTCGTAGTATCCATCAGGCTGGCAAAATGCTGTTGTGCTTATAATTGTAAAGCTTATAAGTAGTAAGATGTTTTTCATTTCAAGTATTAATTTTATAGACATTAAGGTCAGTTTAGTGAGAATTAATGGCTAGTATTTGCGGTAATATTTTAAGAGACAAATTTAATGGTATAGATTAATATAACCCAAGATTTTGATGTCAATATATCTTTTTCGATCCATGTCAGCTGTTAAGCCTCAAAAGTATACTTATATTTTTTTAATACGGCTTGTGTCATTCTAGGTGAATTGAAGAGCCTTTTAATTTGAATCTGGATTATTAGATTCATGATATAATTCAATTTGCCTGAAAATAATTGGGTGATTATGTGCATTTTTTAATTATCACCAGATCATGGTAAAAGAAAAACCCGAAGTAAATCTACTTCGGGTTTCAACTTTTTATAAATGCTATTTGAGAGATTTTATTCCTCGCCTACTTGAATATTATCTATAGTTGCACGAGTTGCTCCTGCTCCAGATAAATATCTGAATGCAAATCTATATGCATCAGTGTGAAATTCAGATGGAATACCTACTGATAAATCTGAAAAGACATTGTTTGCGCTAGCTGGAGGAGGGAAGTTGAAGTCTAGTTTAGTCCATGCTTCCATATCAATCGCAGCCTCACCATCATAATCTTCTTCAGCAATAACCCAAATTTCTGGATTAGGCCCGTCAAATCTACTTGCATATTTAAATTTCAACGTATTAAGAACTACATCATTAGATTCCAAAACAGGAGATATAATCCAAGAATCTACTTCTTGAGCACCGCCTGAGAAACCATTTGCTTGAATCCCTTGTCCTTCAAATCCGAAACCAGTGCATTCCCAGCCAGATCCACCTGCAAGAACTACATTTTCAACAGTCCAAGCATCTAATGCTTCAGAACAGCCCGCAAAATCAGTTCCAAAGTCCTCCGAAAAATCAATATTAAATCTTATTGGAAGAATTACTCTAGAAATGATGTGTACTGTACCATTTCCTTCTGTATTTGAATTTAAAATTTCTAGGTCTTCATTCGCATTAAGCACAAAAGTACCAGCTTCACGTCTTACTGGAATGTTAATACCTGAAAATGTTGCTATTGATCTAAAAGAACCGTTTTCAATTTGATTAATTGTAAGATTTGCAAGTGCTAGATGAGTTTCCAGAATTTCTACTAGATTCACATCTTCGTCTTCAAGTAAACCGTCTACATTGTCATATCCAAGATCTTCGGCCAATAATTCAAATGCTTCATTATTGGGTGCAAAAACAGTGATTTGATCTTGTGTTCTTCTACTTGTTAAGGCACCAGTTAATCCATTTGCCTCTACTAGTTCCAAAAAGATACTCAATTCACCAGATTGGTTTTCATCATTCAATACATTGATGATAAGCTGCTTATCTGTTATACCTATGTCAGAGGTATCATCGTAATTCTCGTCTATACAGGCTGTAGTGAACATCACTATTCCTGCTAATAGTAAAAATGTATATTTAAAAATATTTTTCATTTCGATAATTATTTAAAAGTTGTTGCTTTTAATTAAAATATGTATTTAACGCCAAATTGAGCACTCCAAGTCTGACCTAAATCAAAGTTTGGTACAGTAACATCTGTTGGGAATGTAGACTCTCCTTGAATCGGATTGATCGTAAATTGTCCATTTCCGTTTTCATCAGTATCAACAAATTGCATTAAGTTTCTTTGGACAGTTCGTCTGCTTACACCCCACGAATCATTCATCATATTTAGTACATTAAGTATATCTGCTCTAAATTGAAGCTTATGCTTGCTTGGGTCTTTAGTTAAGTGGATATCCTGAGTTATTGAAAGGTCTAATCTATGTAACCATGGCAAAATAGCTCCATTTCTTTCAGAAACTGAACCTCTATTTTCGCTTAGGTATGGATCATTCTCAATATAGTTGTTTAGAATTTCCCATTGCTCTTCAGCAGTTTGAGTGATTACTCCTCCACTAGTTCTATCCACTAATTGTGCATCTTCAAAATTTTCAGGGATGTACATTAACGAAACACCATTGTTTTCACCACTTAAGTTACCACTATAAGTGTAAGAAAATCTACCTTGTTCTCCACCAGAGTAGTATAAATTAAAAGAAGTATTGTTTGTTTCGTTTAATCCTTTGGTATTAAAAGCAATTAAACCAACCACTCTATTAGGCTGATCGAAACGTGAGAATCCTTCTTCCGGATTGTTTCTACCTTGCTGAACATCACTAGGCCATAAAGACGCAGCTTGTGAACCACCACTTAAACCAAAATCTCTTGCTTGACTTCTCGTATAAGCTAAGCTAGTAAATATACCTTTTCCCCAGTCTTTTTCTACACCTAAAGTTAAACCAGCGTAGGTTCTGTCATTAATATTTGTCAAATAAAACAATTCATTTATAGCACCTCCCAACGCTTCTTGGGTGTAGGTAGGATATTCATTTCCACCAATAATAACAGCATCCCCTGTAGGTCTACTTGATAAGTTGGTACTAAATGGTGTGTTATAATCTTTTGAGAAAATACCTTCAACAGTAAATACAAAACCATTGAATACATAATCCGCAGCTAAATTACTTCTCCATGTTTGTGGTAATTTAAAATTAGGATCGGTAATTGAAAGACCACTTGATACGCCTGGCTCTTGCTCAGCCGGATTAGGGCGATAATAATTAATATCAGCCTGAAAACCTTCCCATTCTGGATTTCCATCTTGACCCCACTCGTCAGCTTCAATACCTATTCCTCCTCGAGTTACACCATTACCATTAATTTGGTTAGATAAGTGAACAAAAATTGGACGACCAGTGAAAACACCCGTACCACCACGCACTTGCAAAGTTTTATCACCTAATGCATCCCAGTTGAAACCGAAACGAGGAGAAAATACTGGATTAACTGATGGGAACTGATCTACTCTTGGCTCAATAAATTCACCTGGGTTTCTTGGATCCTCTACACTTATTCCTAATGCCTCAACACTTGGATTTCTCGGAGCGTCAATGGGATAGAATGGTAGTTCCATTCGTAAACCTGCAGTCAATATCAAGTCTTCATTCGCTTGGTACTCATCTTGCACATATATACCTACTTGACCAAATTCAGTTCTGTCAGTAGGAAGCTCAAATGGATTGTTTTCATCATAAGTAAATCCTATGGCAAAGCCAGCAGGACGTACACTAGGATCACGATCTATAACGGCTGCCACAAAATCATCATAAGAATTCCATCTGTACCATCCATCCCACATTGGGTTGAATGCATTATCAAATGTCATGTATTCGAAATTAACACCAGCTGTGAAGGTGTGTTTTCCCATGAAATAGTTGAAGTTGTTTGTGATATTAAAGGTTTTGTTATCCAGTAAATTACCTCTTGTAAATAGCTCAGTCCCTAAAGATGCAAAGTATAGTGGTGTGGAACCTTGAAACTCAACAATCTCAGACATTGGAAAGTTTTGATCCCCAGGAATATATCTTTGCGATACAGAGCTAGTATAACCAACATTTAGTTTGTTAGCCATGTTATTATTAATGGTGGAAGTCCATTCTCCTACGATCGATTGTACACTTTCTTCACTTCCGTAATTACCATTTCTAAAGGTCAATGCCTCATTTCCGAAGCGAACAGTATTTCCAAGTCTTAGCTCATTGATGTACCGAAGACTGCTTCCATTAATTCCTACATCTCTTCTTTGCTGGAAGTTATTGTAGCGTACCATAATTTTATTTTGCTGATTCAGATTATAGTCTAGTCTGAAATTCATTCGAGTAGCAACATCCTCAAAAGGATAGTTTTCGAACGCACCTGTTTCGTATCCGTAGATTTCTTGTAGTTGCTCTTGCACAAATTGAGCTTGGTCAGCAGTCATACGAGCAATTCCTAATTCTAAATCTGGAAATAGCCCTTGCTCTGGTCTAGCTGCTCTTCGGGTATCACCAGGTATAGCATTGTCTTCATATTCGAATGACCCGAAAAAGAATAATTTGTCTTTGATGATTGGAAGGCCTAAAGTTACACCATGTATTTGTGTCTTAGACTCTGAAAAAGGGACATCTTGGCCACCATTTAAGGTAGTACCTTGTGTATTCTGGTTTCTGAAAAGCGTATAAGCTGAAGCTTCTATATTATTGGTTCCTGATTTAGTTACAGCATTTACACTTGCACCTGTAAAGCCACTTTGAGTCACATCATAAGGAGCAATGTTTACTTGCACTTCTTCGATGGCGTCAACTGATATTGGGTTTCCACCAGCAAATTGTGAGCTTCCCAAACCGAAATTATTATTGTATAAGTTACCGTCTATTGTGTAGTTGTTGTACCTATTATCTGCACCACCAAAACTAGTACCATTCGACTGAGGATTTAAACGAGTAAAATCGTTAATGCTACGGTTAATAGTAGGCATTGAAGCAATTCTCTCATTTGATAAGTTTGTAGAAGCACCTGTTCTGTCTCCATCAATAGTCTCACCTTTAGTAGATTTTACAACTACTTCCTGAAGTATTGTTGATTCTTCATCTAAAGTAACTTCAAGATTACGTGTTTGACCTAAAGAAAGGTTTATATTTTCAAGCACATACTCTTGAAAACCCACAAATGTAACTGTCACTGTGTATGGACCACCAACTCTTACGTTTGGCATTCTAAATCTACCATCCACATTGGTCACAGCACCGTAAGTTGTACCTGTTGTAGTGTGTACTGCCTGCACAGTTGCACCAGGTAACTCTTCTCCCTTGTCGTCTTTTACTACACCTGAAAGTCCCGATGTAGTTACACCCTGCGCAAAAGCCGATCCTGTTGCAAAAGCTAACAAAATCGCTATTCCACATAAACTCTGTAAAATTCTCTTCATTTCTTCTTATTTTATTTTTTTGATTAAATGCAAAATTAAACCCCTAATCATTCTATACCTTTTTTGATAGGTTAATTATTGATTATAATTCCGTTGCACAAAATTAACATTAAGTTAACATTAATATCGAGTGAATTAAATTTTAATTTTATAAAAACAGGAAAATAGCCGTTTAAACAATTTTAGATAGTTGTCTCGAAATAATTCATTAAATTGATTTTTAAATTTTCTATGATGAGGATTGAAATTTCGAGAATTGTGCTATCTAAAAGATAATTTTTTCATGATGTGCATTCTACAAGGAAGCTTCTATAAACTTTATTTTTAAATAAAAACAATTAATTCAAATATGAAATATTTACTTAGTTTAATTTCCATTTTCATAATGGCAAATGTAGCCCTAGCTCAAAAGGAATTATCCTATTTTTTACCAGATAGTGTGACCTATGATTCTGCTATTCCAACTCCTGAAAGTGTAATAGGTCATCAAGTCGGTGAATGGCATGTCACTCACGATAAGTTAGTGTACTATATGAGAGCCATTGCAGAGGCGTCAGATAGGATAACTATTGAAGAAACGGGGGTGACCTATGAAGACAGACCGCAATTGTTGCTGACTATCACTCATCCTGATAATCTCGCTAATATTGATGAAATCAAAAGTAACCATAAGCAATTAACCAATCCTGATAAATCTTCCGGTTTGGATATTGCTCAAATGCCTTCAGTAATCATGATGGGTTTTTCCATTCATGGAAATGAACCAAGTGGAAGTAATGCTTCCATGTTGACCGCTTATTATTTAGCTGCAGCACAAGGACAAGATATTGAAGATAAATTAAAAAATGTGGTGGTTTTACTGGATCCATCATTTAACCCTGATGGTTTGAATCGATTTGCCACATGGGCTAATATGCATAAAAGCGAGAACCTGGTGACAGATCCAAATGACAGAGAATTCAATGAAGCTTGGCCTGGCGGAAGAACGAATCATTATTGGTTTGACATGAACCGTGACTGGTTGCCAGTGCAATTAGCTGAGTCGCAAAATAGAATTGCGCAATTCCATGCTTGGAAACCTAATATTTTAACAGATCATCATGAAATGGGTACAAACAGCACTTTCTTTTTCCAACCCGGAATACCAGAAAGGACGCACCCAATTACTCCTCAGAAGAATCAAGATTTAACGGGTCAAATTGGTGAATATCATGCTGAATTTTTGGATAGAGTAGGATCACTCTATTACAGCAAGGAAAGTTTCGATGACTTCTATTACGGAAAAGGCTCCACTTTCCCAGATGTGCAAGGAGCAATAGGAATACTTTTTGAGCAGGCGAGTTCTAGAGGACACGCACAAGAAAGTGTAAACGGAGTTTTGGAATTTCCTTTCACCATTAAAAACCAGTTTACCGCATCATTAAGTACGCTTCAAGCCGGATATGAAATGCGAGGAGAATTGCTCGGCTTCCAAAGAGATTTTTATAAAAACTCTGTAAATATGGCTTCTGAAGCTAATGAGCAAGCTTGGGTAGTTTCAGATCAGGATGTTTCTAAATTATACCGTTTTGCAGAAATGCTAGACAGACATGAGATTGATGTTTTTAAATTGGCTAAAAATACCAATGGTTTTCAAACGGACAATAGTTATATCATTCCGATGAATCAATATCAAAGCAGGTTGATCAAGGCTGTTTTTGATGTTAGAACGAGCTTTACAGATAGTCTTTTTTATGATGTATCAGCCTTCAATATGGGAATGTCTTATAACTTGAATTATAAAAGCCTTGATAAGCGAAGCTTTAATACTGGACTTTTAGGAGAAAAATTTGAAATCTCGATGCGACCTGAAGGAAACATCAAGGGAGGTAAAAGTGAATATGCATACATCATGGAATGGCATGATTTCTATGCTCCTAAAGCATTATATAAAATTCAGAAAGCAGGGTTGAGGACTAAAGTGAATACTAAGGAAGTAATTTTAAAAGATGGAACTACCTTAGCGATTGGTTCTATTTTGATTCCAGTTAAACAACAAGAACAAACGCCAATTCAAATTTATCAGATATTAGAGGAAGCTATTGAAGGTTCTGGAGTAAATATTTATTCCGTTAGAAGTGGCAATACCAATGGAATTAATTTAGGAAGTCCATCTTTTGAATCTTTGAATCAACCAAAAGTAGCCATGATCATTGGCGATGGAATCAGTCCTTATGATGCGGGTGAGATTTGGTTCTTGATGGATCAGCATTACGAGATGCCGATTACTAAAATTGATGTTAATGATTTTAGAAGAGCTGATTTAAGTCGCTATAATGTTTTGATTATGCCAAATGGCTGGGGTTATGGAAGTATTGGCGGTCAAAAGAATAAAATACAACAGTGGGCTCAAAATGGCGGGACAATTATTGCTTATAAATCTGCTGCTAAATGGCTTTCTGATCAGAAAGTGACCAAGGTTAAATTTGCAGATAACAAGCCAGACACTACAGGCTACGAATCTTATGAAGATTTAGGCAATAATAGAGGAGCTCAAGTGATTGGCGGAGCGATTTTTGAAGTGGAATTGGATTTAAGCCATCCGCTTACTTATGGATTGAAGAATGAGAAAATGCCGGTTTTCAGAAACAGTACATTGTTTATGGAAAAGTCTAATAATCAATATGCAAATCCGGTTCGATATACTCAATCTCCTTTGATGAACGGCTATATTTCAGAAGAGAATGCTGAAAAATTGAAAGGAACTTCAGCCGTGACCGTTAGCCGAGTTGGTGGAGGTAAAGTTATATCATTTACTGATAATACTAATTTTAGAGCATTTTGGTATGGCACAAATCGATTGCTGATGAATGCTATTTTTTATGGTCAGACTATAAGTGGAAGAGCTGGAGAATAATTTAGTTCATAATATAATTTGTAAAGGGTAAGGTCTGATCTTACCCTTTTGTTTTTCAAAAAGTAAAGGAGTCGTGCCTCCATATGTTAAAGACTATTTAAATATTATAATTGTCTTAGGTCGGTGGCACAGTAGTCTGAAGTAGAAAAGAACTTTGGAGGGATGCTAGGTTTTTTGATCGATCATGGCTCAGCTAAAAGTCTTTGAAGTAGTAATCTCCTGCTAAATGATAGGATATGTAGTTCGTTATTTTTTATACACAAAGGGCTATCATGTCAATTCTTAATTGCCACATCTTTTTAAAAATCTTTCATCACAAAAAAAGTATTGCTTTAAATCATATGAGGATTTATTCAGATAGTGAGTTATCGAGATGGTTTAAAGTTGAACACAAAAAAGGCGGTAGCTGCTAAGATCGATATTTGCAAAAGCTGCATATGGTTTAAAAATCTAAAAAAAATCTCATTTGCGTTAATAGAGCAGTTAGACAAGAAGATAAGCCCTCAGAACTAAATCGATATACATAAAAAAGCAAAATAATTATTGATTATGTGCAATTTTAATTAAATTAAACTTGTGTATTGATACTTACATCGCCAGTTTATCGGTGTAAATCAATTTCTTAACCAAGCCTTAATATTTACCTTTACTTAGATGGTAAAGATGGATTCTGTAGATAAATGTACTTGTGATGAATAAAGTTCGTTTTGTCGAATGAATCATAGTGTACGTCTAATAAATATATGTGTTTATAGCAAAGTGGTAAGTAAGGTTCACAAAATATCGATATTAATACTTTTAAGCTGTCTTCTCAGCCCATTTCTTACATTGGGACAGTTTCATCCAGATTCTGTACTAGTTCCTGCTGCTTGTTACAATTTTGTTGATGATTTTGAAAATGATAATGATAGTACAGGTATTCAGCCTTTAGAACCCTTAGGGCCTAATAATAATGAAGTCGGTACATTTATTCCAGCTGAGGATTTAT
Organism: Marivirga tractuosa DSM 4126; assembly: GCF_000183425.1. NCBI lineage: Bacteria > Pseudomonadati > Bacteroidota > Cytophagia > Cytophagales > Marivirgaceae > Marivirga > Marivirga tractuosa. The sequence goes on along the minus strand of NC_014759.1, from coordinate 2,269,946 downwards.
GCTTAAATAGTAATAATAAGCATTATTCTATGTCTGCTGATCAAGGATTACAAGTCGACAATGGCTCTTTATTGGATCAAAGTAATTATACAATTGAATTATTATTTAGAATAGATGATATACCTGCTTCCAATCCTGATGGTACAGTATTGATTATGAATTTTGCTAATCAAAGCGGTAAGGGTTCATTGATTATTGATGAGAATGGATTTGTTTGTATTGATGATGGTAGTGGGAATAGAACTTGTGGAACTGATAAAGTATCACCAAATTATCCAGATGACGTGCCTACTGAGTGGATTAATTTAGCATTTGCCTTTAACGAACGGGAATGATCTTGTTGTATATTTCGATGGAGAGGAGCAGTTTACTGTTGCTTCAGGTGGTGGGGCAGGTGATTTCACACTTCAAAATAATACAGAATATTTTAATCCTGCACAAGGTGGAGGGCAAAACGGCTTTAGAGATGCGATAGCAGATGTAACTGTAGACTACATACGATACTTCGATGAAGTATTAGACGCAACTTCGATAGAATCATTAAATCTAGCTGCAATAGCAGGTAATGATATTGAAATTCAAGCTTCTGCAACGGCAGGATGTTTTGGAGATGAAATTACCTTAACAGCAGACGGAGGAGATCGTTCTTTTTATGTTTGGAGTACTGGAGATACTACTGATACGGATATTTTAACCTATACAATTTTTAAAGAAACGGATACTATTTGGGTTCAAGGTGTAGCAGTTTCTCCCTGTGAAAGACAATGTTTTGATATAGCTGATACCATCGTTATTAGCGGCTATCCTAATCCTGATTTAGGAATTGTTGGGCCAACTGAGGTTTGTGAAGGAGATCCTGTCTTATTTTCAGCAGCTGCTGATCCGGCAGGGGGGCTCACTGAATATTTTTGGGGAACTACGGGTTCCACCTCCTCGGAGTCCGGTGAAGACACCAAAGATTATTCAGTTACCTATGACACAAACGGAACTGTAGATGTAAGTCTCCAAATTGCAAATGAGTACGGATGTGTGGGAGATACAACTTTTCAAGTGGTCGTCAATAATGTCCCCACAACAAATGTGAACTTGCCAGCCACTGCTTGTGAACTTCAGCCAGTAAATATAGAATATCTTGGTGATGCTACACCTACTGCCATTTTCACTTGGGACTGGGACGGTGGTATGGTTGAAAATGTTAACGACCCGGGCAGAAATTTCGATGTTAGCTGGGATTCCCTGGGAACTAAAACAATTCGTTTTGAAATAGAAGAAGGAAATTGTTTGGTAGTTGATTCTGTCACTATTGATATCACCAGAAGACCAACACTTGATTATAGTGCTCCTGATAGTGTATGTGCTACAAACTCTGTATTTATTGACTATTTGGGGAATGCAGATACATCAATTGCAAACATTAATTGGGATTTTGACGGAGGTGTAAATTCAGGTGACAACATTAATGCGGAGGTAGTATGGGATACCCCAGGAACGAAATCTGTTTTGTTGTCAGTTGATGAAGGAGGCTGTGTGAATGATTCATTGTTCACAATTGAAGTACTTCCAGTTCCAACAACAGATTTGAATGCTCCAACCAATGTTTGTTCAGGCCAATCAGCAACTTTTCAATATACTGGAACTGCAAGTGCTGCAGCTCAACTTGTTTGGACATTGGATGGTGGTACTGTTTCGAATGTTGTTGATGCAGATCGAGAATTCGATGTCACATGGGCAACATTAGGATCTAAAACGATCACTCTAAACGTGAATCAAGATGGATGTGATACAGACACAACATTTACAGTAAATGTGGGGAAAACACCAACGGCCGATTTTGATTTACCAGCAGGTGCTTGTATGGATGAAGATGTGGTAGTGCTTTACACAGGTACTGCTAATTTAAGTCTAAGTTCTACTGAATTGGAATTTGACTGGAATTGGGGTGTAGATGGAACTGCAGTGAAAAAATCGGGCGGTCAGGAGGCCTATGATGTGCAGTGGAGTTCCTTTGGCACTAAGACGGTAACTTTACAAGTAACAGAAAATGGCTGTACCAGCACTTTATTATCACAAACCATAGAAGTGGCGGAGAAACCGGTAATTGATTTCACTCCTGCAATAGAGACTTCAATTTGTGTAGATGAAACTGTTTCATTTGTTTTTAGTGGAAATGATGCGGGGGGCGATTTTACTTGGGATTTTGGTGATGCTACTCAAGTTAATGTAACGGATGCAGATATTGATTTTGAATTAGAGTGGGATTCTGCTGGAACTAAAACAGTGACCTTAACCATTGATAATGAGGGCTGCGTAGATACGGAGACCTATACAATTAATGTCTTAGAACCTGCTACAACAACTGTCACGTATCCTGCTTTTGCATGTGAAGGTGAGCCTGCCAGATTTATTTATGCTGGTTCTGGTGATACGAATGATCCTGGAACAACATTCAATTGGACATTTGAGGATGCTGACGATGAAGTTGATTTAGGAAACCAGGTTTATGACGTGACTTGGGATACTTACAATCCTGCTGATACGATCAAAACCATAACGCTTGAGATTATTAAAGATGGTTGTACAGTTGTTCGAGATTTTACCATATCAATTTCTCCGAAACCAGTCCCACAAATAAGTGCTCCAACTGAAGCTTGTTTAAATGAAACTGTATCCGTAACATTTGATAGTAATTTGCCAGGGGCAACTTTAACAGGTTATGATTTTGGAACTGATGGAACTGAGGCAGCAACAGCTGACCCAGAAGTGTGGGATGTTGTATGGTCCTCCATCGGTACTAAAACCATTTCTGCTACCTATTCCATCAATGGATGTGATTCTACTATCATTCAAAACATAGAAATATTCCCTATCCCATCCGATAATATGGATACGGAAACACAAGTCTGTGATAATGAAACAGCCAATTTCACCTACCAAGGGCCAGGAAATCCAGCTATTACTTGGACAATGCCAGCTGGTGTAACTTTCACGCAAGTTTCAGGAAACAATAGAGATATAGAAATTTCTTTTCCAGTCACTGGAACTGCTGCTACTTACACAATTGAAGCGTTAATATCTAATGGAAATTGTGATATAACTTTTCAAGAAGATGTAACTGTACAACCAGCTCCAATCGCTGCAATTCCAAATTTAGGTTCTATTTGTACTACCGATCCTGTAACAGTTGATATTTCAGCTGATTTTGATGCAAATAATTCTTATACATGGAATCTTGATGGAGGAGCAATAGATAATTACAATGGTGCTGGAATTTGGACCATGAGTTGGGCAGATCCTGGTGATAAAGATATTGAATTAAGAGTTCAGTCTCCTAATGGATGTGTGAGTACAGACACAGAAACTATTACTATAGGTTATTTACCGCAATTAGGAGATCTTGATGTCCCTGCTAATGTTTGTGAAAATGAACCTTTTCAAATTGAATATTTAGGTAATGCTGCAGAAGTAACGAATTTCGACTGGACTGAAAATGCGGGGGGAACTTTCACCTTTGATGGAACTGATAGTTGGACAGTAGAATTTGATAGTCCTGGAGAAAAAGTGGTTACCCTTTCAATGACAGGTGGCGCTGGTTGTACTGTAGATACAACTTTTAGTATAAATGTCAATTTTTACCCTGATTTTGGCTTGTCTTCAAATAATACTTGTACAAATATTGCGGTTTTTGTGACTTATCCAGATGTTTTAACAGTAGATATTGATACAACTTGGAGTTTTGGCGATGGTGCAATTTTTGAACAAGTCAATGATACTACTTTCAGCGTTGAATATGATACTCCTGGAGAAAAAACCATAAGTTTAACTATTGACGGGGACTGCGGTACGGAAGTTCAAACTGCTACAGTAGATGTATCTGGTGGGCCAGATTATTCCGTCAATTTTGAAGAGCAAGTATGTATTAACGACCCCGATCCTTATGAAATAGAGTTAGTAGAGTCAACTGATACTGATGTTGAAATCATTGGTTTTAGATTAGTACCTAATGATGACAATGCAACAGGAGTAATTTCAGCGGATGGATTAAGTTTGTTTCTTGACGGATGGGATTATGGTGGATATAAACAAGCGATCATGGAAGTGAGAGATGTTTCTGGAAATGGTTGTCCTAATAATACTGAAACTATTGATTATGCTGTTTACAATTTTATTGAATTAAATGCCTTTCCTGACAATGGATGTATTGGTGATATTTTAAATATAAGTTTTTCTGGTGTAGTAGAAGATGGAGCCACTTTTAATTGGGATTTTGCCGGGGCAAATGTAAACGAAGTGGTAGAAGACGAAGAATATGAACTCAGTTGGGATACTTCTGGACCCAAAACTATAGGGTTGGAGATAGTTGGCCAATGTAACATCATTGAAGACAGCATTACTGTAAATATTGGTGAGCCAGCTGATACTTCTTTAGACTTTGATGCAAATGTGTGTGTAGGTGAAGTAGCGAATATTGCTTATGACATGAGTTTGCTAACAACAAACAGTACTTTAAATGGCGTGGAAATCATCTATGGCAATATGCCAAATGACACCACTAACGATGAGCCTGAAAACGGTATTTTTGCTCCGGTTTGGAATACAGTTGGAACTAAGAACTTTTCATTAATTGTGAATAATGGAGGTTGTATTGATACTGCTGATTACCAAATAGCGGTTCATGATATACCTGTAGCATCTTTTACCAGAAGTGATAATATTGTCTGCGTTGGTGAAGAAGTGGATTTTAATTTTAATGGAAGCATGCCTGCAGGTACTGTAGCCGAATGGCAATTCATGGAGGACGATGGTAATGATATTGTTGAAAACACCCCTGACAGAAATTATTCAGTTGCATGGCAAACCCCCGGAATTAAAACAGTTAATCTGATATTGGATAATGGTGGCTGTATCGATAGTGCGAGTCGTACAGTAGAGGTTTTACTATTTCCTGATTTTGAAATCGATCTACCTGCTGATGTATGTAGAAATTCACCAGTCACCGTTAGCTTAGTCAATAATGGAACTGGAACCATATCAGACTTTGATTTTTCTTGGGATTTTGGTAATGCTGCTGTTACAGATTTAGGAAATGAAGATTATGAATTGGTTTTTCCAAGCGTTAGCACTCAAACGGTAAGTGTGCAGATAACAGGTGCAGGCGGTTGTAATAATTCACTTTCTCAAGATATTATCGTAAACCCTGCGCCAGATGTAGTATATGATGCCAGCCCGCTTGAGGTTTGTGTTGGTGATTTATTCACTTTTGAATATACAGGTGTGTTGGGTACTAATTATACTGGTAGTATAGCAATTGATGTTACCGATTTCGATGGTGGAACAGAAATTGGATCTAATAATACTACCTCTACCATTGCATGGAGTTCCTCAGGTACAAAGGAAATTAGAGTTGAAATGTTGGATGACAACAATTGCCCGGCAGTTACTAGTATAGAAGTCGAAGTCTTGCCATTACCAACTATGACATATGATGCCCCAGCAAATTTCTGTCTGGGAGAAGAATTCATTGTAAGTTACACTGGCAGTGCTGATCCATTTACAGATGATTTTGATTGGACTTTTGAGGCCGCTGATCTAAACTATGCAACCAAAATTGCAGGTCAACAAGCGTATAGGGTTCGATATGATAGTTTGGGTACGCCTGGTTTACGCACGATAAGCATAGAAGTAGAAAATTCAAATGGATGTCTGAACAATGTTAGTTTTGATGTTGAACTACGACAAGGGCCAACAGATTTAGCAGTGTATGACGGGGAACCATGTGCTTTTGATCAAATTGCATTCTATTTGGGAGGTGAAACGCTAGTAGACATAGATCCTGGTGAAGATGGAATTGTAGACTCCAATAATCAGAATTTGCTGACTTGGACTACACCAGGCAGCAAAACAGTGAACTATACAATCTCTAATGGTCAATGTGATATTACTCGTCAAGCCACTGTAGAAGTATTGCCAACTCCTTTAGGAGAAATCACAGTGGATATTGGTTGTGTGGGTCAATCAACATTAGTGAGCTATGGTGGAACTGGGGCTGCTGGTATCTTTGCAGATTTTGATTGGGGTACAAGTTTCGATGATGCAGTTTCTGTTTCTAAGTTGTCAGGACAAGAAGCTTATGAGGTAGTATGGGATACCCCAGGAACTTATCCTATTGTCGTGGATATTATTGGTGAAAGCGGATGTGAGAATACCATTTCTCTCCCTACAATTACCATTAATCCTTCGCCTACAGTATCCTTCGCCCTACCTGCAACTATTTGTGAGTTTGTGGAACAAGATTTATTTATTTCGAATCCAGATTCCACTTATCAATATTCTTGGGATCTTGGATCAAACGGTGTCATTCTTGCTGCAAATGCAGATAGCACTCGAATTACAGCGGCTTGGGAAGATGTTGGCAATACTAATGTGACTGCTACTGCAAGTATAAATGGTTGCAGCACTACTAGAACAAGAACAATTAGGGTTTTAAATTCTCCTGATCCAAGTTTTGATGCCCCGCTATTCTGCTTAGATGAAAATACTGGGGAAGCAACCGGAACTATAGTTTATACTGGAGATAATGATATAAATATTGATACGTTTGATTGGGATTTTGATCTTGACTCTGCCGCAGGGGAAAGTGCAACTCAAATTGCAGGAACACAAAATTATGATGTGGTTTTTACCACTCCCGGCAGAAAAGATGTGTCGCTTACAGTTACTAATGACAATTGTGGCAGCCAAACTTTCACCGATATCATAGCGGTAAATAACTTGGCCGAATTTCAATTGTCTACTGCAAATGATTCTTTATGTGAAGGAGCTACTACACGCATATGGTTCACAGGAGTCGTTGAGCCAGGAGCTACTTATGACTGGGATTTTGATCTTGATGAAGCTGCAGGTGACTTCGTAGATGAAATTGCAACGGATTCATTATTTGAAATCACTTATAATTCAACAGGGCCAAAAACTATTCGCTTAGAGATTACGGGCGAAACATGTAATGATGATGACTTTCAAAGTAGCTTCGTTATTGGAGAACAGCCTACATCAGATTTCACATTGGGAGCAACAGAAAATTGCTTAGGAGATTTAACTACTATCACCTATACAGGATCAACTTCAGATGGCGGTGAATTAATTTGGGATTGGGTAGATGGAATTCCAACACAATTGAATGATTCAACTTTTGAAGTTCATTGGCCGACCCCAGGCTCTAAGGAATTAAGTCTGGTAGTACAAGATGGAGGCTGTATTTCTGACACTACCTTTCAAAACGTAGATGTATATGATAATTCAGCTTCAACAGTATTTATTGATACAAATCTATGTATTGATTCTTTGGGCATGGCATCGGTTAATCCTGAGTTTTTTGATCCAGGAGCTACCTGGAGCTGGGACTTTCAGGGAGTTGATTCTTTATGGTCAAATGCAGATTCCACAGAACTTGTTTTTAGCTATGATTCAACCGGTGAGAAAAGCGTAAGATTTATGATTGATGGAGCTATTTGTCAGGATTTTGATACTACTTTTTTCATTAATGTAGGTGAGTTAATACCTTTTGATATTTCAGCTGATACAGAGATCTGTTCCAACGATAGCGCAAGGATAGTGTTTAATCTACCAATGGTAAATGGCCGTGAGCTTGAATGGGATTTTGATAACCCAAGTCAAGTGACTAAAATTAGCAATACTAGAGAAGATTACTATGTCACTTGGGATTCTGTTGGGATTAAAAATGTTACTGTCAGTATCAATAATAAAGGTTGTGTTAGAGACAGCACCTTCCAAATAGAGGTGAAACAGTTGCCAAATGCAGAGTTTCAGACAGATAATTTCATGTGTGAAGATGATCTGCTCATGCTAGTTCCAGATTGGGATATTTCTCCATTTAGTATAGTCCGATGGAGTTATGATTATAATGGTCAGACAGGCACCCAAAATAGTGTTGATTTTGAATTGTTATTAGATGAAGCAGGGAGTATTGAAGTTAGCTTGAGTGTTTTGGAAAATGGTTGTCAGGATATCTATACCACATCAATAGAAATACGTGAAAAACCTGTTGCATCAATAAATGCGCCTGATTTTATTTGTTTGGAAGGCACAGCAGATATTTCTTTTGGCGATAGTTTGAGAACCGGAGTAATTTATGATTGGTTTTTTGACGGGGCAACAACTGAAAACGATTTAGGGAATGAAACCTATGAATTAGGATGGGATGAAGGTGGAATTAAAACCCTCTATGTAGTGACTACCTTAGATGGCTGTCCGTCAGATACAGCCTTTCATAGCTTGAATGTTTTCAGTCTTGAAAATTTAACGGTGGAACGTGATTCTATTTGTCAACATGAAATTGCCATTGTTGAATTTGAGGCTGATGGGTTAGCTATAGCAGATGATGGCTATACATGGGATTTTGGTGATGCACAAGTTATTAGCGGATCTGGTTTTGGCCCATATGAGTTATTCTGGAATTCTGCAGGGCAGAAAGATGTATCTATTAATATTGATGGTTTTATATGTAATACAAATCAATTATTAAAGACCATTGCTGTTGAACCATCTTCTTTTCCTAGCATTAATATTAGTGTCCCTGATATTGTTTGTAAGAATACTGATGTATCCGTAACGGTTGAAACTGAAAATCAAGGAGGTAATCCGCAGTTTGAGTGGTTTATAAATGGAGGATCAATAGGAGATGAATTTGATAGTACCTTGTTAGCTGATCAAGATATTATAAGTGCCAAATTAATTTCTGATGCAAAATGTGTCATTGAAAATGAGGTAATGTCCAATGAAGTAGTAGCAAATATTTTAGATTATCAGTATCCAGGCAACACTTATGCAACCCCTAATCCTGTTTGTATTGGGGATTCGGTAGTGGTAAGTTTGGATCCTGGTAATTATAATATATTAGATTGGGAAGTAAGCACTAATTTGGAAGATTGGACAAGTTTAGGTGTTTCTAACCCTGAGCTAGTTGATTTTCCAGAGGAAGACACATACTACAGAGCAAGGATAGTTGATTCACAAGGGTTATGTCCACAAACTACTCCCCCAGCAACAGCTCGGGTAGTGCCTTATGATCCGATTGATGCAGGTAATGATATTAGTATAAGAGAAGGAGATACAAGAATTTTGGAGGCCACCAATGGGCAAAGTTTTGTGTGGAGAAATGATGTTTCCATCCAAAGTGATGTTAGAAATGCAAGGATTCAGGTTAGTCCAAAAAAGACTACCACTTTTATTGTAGATGGTTTAACATTAAATGGTTGTCCTGATGTAGATTCTGTAACAGTTGTTGTTCGTCCTCCTGTTGAGCCACCAAATGTTTTCTCTCCAAATGGAGATAGCTTTAATGATGTATGGCTAATAGATCAAATCGATGAATACCCCGATGCTGAGGTTAAAATTTATAATCGTTGGGGAAAAGAACTGTTCCAATCTATAGGTTATAATGAACCTTGGGATGGTGTGTTTAATGGTGAAGTATTAGCACCTGGTGTTTACTATTATGTGATAGATTTAAAAGATGGTTATGATGCCGTCACAGGGACAATAACTATACTGTACTGATACATTGAAGAAAATAGTTTACATATCGATAATTTTATGGGCATTTGCTTCTCACCATGTGGTGTCTCAGCAGAGACCACAGTATACACAATATGCCACAAATCAATTCTTGATTAATCCTGCCATTGCGGGCTCTCAAGATATGGATGAAATCAAATTGGGTGGAAGGATTCAATGGATAGGGTTTGAGGATGCCCCGCAAACTGTTTTTGCCACTTATCATGCACCCTTTAAGAAAATGCCTTTTCAAACGACCATGAAAAAAAGAGGACATCACGGCATAGGAGCGATTTTGATTAAGGACGTCACCGGTCCTGTAAGTCAAACATCTGCACATTTTAATTACGCTTATCACCACCCTTTTACGTCCAATCTAAATGGTGCAGTAGGAGCATCTTTAGGTGTTTTGCAACATACAATTGATATGGGCCAATTGAATTTTAGAAATTCAAATGATCCAATTATCGATCGCCTTATGCCCACACGTTTTATTCCTGATGGTTCAGTTGGAATATGGCTATACAGTGACCGTTTTTACTTTGGTGCATCCGTGACTCAAATCATTAGTAATACTACAATGTTTTTACCAACAGGAGAAAGACAGATAGAGACCTTTGATTTGGAGGCGCATTATTTTGCTAATGTTGGTTATAAACTTGATGTAGGGGATGAAAGATCAGGTTGGTTTTTGGTTCCTTCAGTCTTGTTTAAATCAGTGCGTCCATCTTCTGGACACTTCGATATAAATATTAGAGCTCAAAAAGATGACAATTTTTGGTTTGGTACTTCCTTCCGTCAAGATGATAGCTTTAGTGCTTTAGTTGGTTTTTCGGCAATGGAGGATTTTGCATTCACTTACTCTTATGATTTTATTATTTCAGATATAGGGCCTTACAGTGGGGGAAGTCATGAGCTCACTATGACCTTTAAATTCAAAAAGAAACAGAGAAAAGTAATTTGCCCTGATTCTTTTTGGTTATAAACAGAATGCTGTAAAAGCCAACCTTTTTTTTCATTTTGAAGAATCTACTAGTAATTGAGTAGCACTAGTATTTTTAATAATAATTATTGCATCAAACTGTCTGATATACCATTTTTCAGAATAAGGTTGGGAGCCTTCTTTCGAGTAATTGGTAAACTTTGCACCTACGAATCGTCCAGCTAGCTTTCTGTCTTTTCTGTTTTCAAAACTTTCTTTTGGTATAAATACTACAGAATTATAGTTATTTCTTATTCTAGATGCGATAAAGCCGTCTGGAGCAGAATCAACTGCAACTTCGCCCAATTTGTAATTATCTCTATCATTCTGATCCCCTTCATTGTTTGAAAGATAATAAGCATTGAAAGCCCCTTTATCAAAATCGAAAGCAATTGCAAAATACTCATTTCCCATCTTATCTTTCAAATTTGCCCCTGCTCTACATTTACTAACGCTTTTGTCTGAACAGGCCGTTAGTATATGACCATTATGCGCCCAAAAAACCCCTTTGGTTTTAGGAGCTTCTTCAAAATGAGCCAAAATATTTTCCGCCATTTTAACATCTCTATAGGCTCCATTATCCAGATTATGCTTTTCTTCTACTATAAATTTTAAGCCTCTTGTTAGATGTTTTAATTTATTTTCAACAGTTTCTGATAAGTCAATATTTTCAATAGCAGCTTGTCTTTCCTTTACTATGTTTTCGAACTTTTCAATTCCATCAGTATCAGACTTAGTCATGAACTGCTCATTTGTTGTTTCTGAAACCGTCAACTCATTTTTTAAAGCTGATGAGTTAGCAATTAAGATACTATCAATTAAATCTAAAGTGGTTTTGTAATATTGCATATCAATACCTACAAAGCTTAATTGTTCATTCTTCTTATCAGAATTGTATTCCCTCATCCATTCAATTAAATCCGCCATTTCTTGCGTCATCCATGGCCATTGATTAAATGATTTAACCACTTCAATTGGATTGTCTTCAGCCCCTTTAATATAGTTGTCTACTCTTAAGCAGGTGGCATAATCTTCTTCTAGAAAAATAGTATTGTAATCATGCTCTTCTACCAAAAAGCGAAATAATCTATGGCGCATTAGGGTAAATTCACTAGTGCCGTGAGTTGATTCTCCCAGGCCAATGAGCCTGACATCTTCGAAATAATAATTAAGTTGATTTAGCTCTGTTGTAGGTTTATCTGGGTCGTAAGAAGAAATAGGAATATGAGGGAGTTCGTCTTGTGCTAAAATTGCATTTGTAAAGCATAAGCTAAAAATAATGAAATAAAGGCGTTTCATATTGTAATTGGGTTTAGGTTAGTAGTTTTTAAAATAAAGCCCCTATAACCTAAGAGTTTGAAAATTATTGTAAGACTTTAAACATTTTCCCCAAAATACTCTGTGAGTTCCTGCAAAGTGCGTTCTGTCACTTCAATATCTTTTACAATTTCACCTTTGTCCAAAATCACAATGCGCTCGCAAATTTCAGTAACATGATTGAGGTCATGGCTAGAAATTATGAAAGTAACTGAATCATCAGCTCTGAACTGCTGTATAATTTTCTTTAGTCGGATTTGACTAGTAGGATCCAAATTTTCAAATGGTTCATCTAGCAAAACCAGCTTGGGATCTCCCAATAAAGCTGCAGCAACTCCAAGCTTCTTTTTATTTCCTTTTGATAAGTCCCGAATGTACTTCTTCTTCCCGAAAATTTCATCGTTAAAAAGTGCTTGAAACAACTTTAGATGTTGTTCAAGGTCTCCTTTGCTTACTCCTCTTATTTTTGAAATAAATTGAAAATATTCTTCGGGAGTTAAATAATTAATAAGAAATTTTTCATCTATAAAGGAACCAGTAAAACTTTTCCATTCTTCACTTTTGTTTACAGCTTTCTCTTCAATTAATACTTCTCCATCAGTGGGGCGTATTAAATCTAGCATGATTCTCAATAGTGTGGTTTTTCCTGCTCCATTATTGCCAACTAACCCAAACGATTGACCTGTAGGTATTTCGGCTTCTGGTATGTTTAAAACTGTATTGTTTTTGTAACTTTTTTTAAGGTTGTTTATATTGATCACTGTTCTAAATGGTTAAATCGTGAATAAGTTTATATTTATCTTTTTTAAGCTTTTTTGCAATGGCATTGAAAAAAGCTTTTCTAAATATCAAGCCAATTAGACCTGCTATTGCGATAGCTAAAATCCCAATATGGTTATTCCAAAGTAAAGAAAAGGGAGTATAAACAGCTATTGGGCCTAAAATTAGGGGGATTCCAACTACAAACTGAGCAGCTCCAACACCTTGATAATTCATCATTGCACTTTTATTCAATTCTATAGGCTTAGCACCCCAAAGACTCATCCGCATGATCAACATGCTATTTATACCAACATTATATAAAGCTGTAGCCCCCATTATCAACATTACTTCGTAGCCAAAATAAAAATAGGGTAGGGAAAGAACTGAGGTAATTAAGACAGAATAAATCAACAGCCTATATCTTGATTCTACCCAATAAGTGTAGGGGTTTATTTTAGTTAAAAAGAAATCCATTTGGTTGGTGTTCCAACTCCACAAAAATTGGCCATACTGTATGATAAATATTCCAGTAAAAAAGACACTCACGAAAATAGCCATTGCTTTTGATTGCGCTTCTTCTCCCATACTAAAAATAAGTAATGGGTAAAATAGAAATATTCCTGCGAGCATAACGCTTGATCTGCTCCTCTTGTGCCTCAAGATAAGTTTTAGCTCTTGAACAATAAGTGTATTCATCAAACCTTTATTTTCCCAGTTGCTAAGCCGGCTAGTAAATTTTTCACCAGACATCATTTTGGCATCAAATAGATCTTCTAAGTAAAGATTTTGATAGAAAAATTGAACACTTATGTAAATTAAGAAACTTAAAAGCGTTACTGGAATGAGTAAAAGTATTGGCATATTGTAAACTGCTGTTGCCCAGGTGCCCAAGGGAATTAATTCAAAACTCATATAGCGATTTCCTATATAGTTTAACACAACCAAAGCTGCCAATACCAACCATACCATCATATTGTTCTCCAATTTTTTCTTCATCAAAATATTAAAGAAATGAAGGGAAAGAGAAAGTAGAAGCGTAAATGCGAGCCAAACTATCGATTTTTCAATTCCTATTTCAGGAATAAAAGTGGTGATAGCTAATGGGATGAAAATTGCCGGAGCAATCAAATTGTAGGGATTGAAAATCGATTTAATTACTAAGAATCGTGTTATCAGCTTTTTTCTTATTGGCAAATGCAAATAAGGCTCAATGTCTAAAACTGGAACAGTTTGCATAATGTACCTTAACGCCAGTTCGCTGATGAAATAATAAAGAAGAAACTGGTTAACCAATTGAGTTGGTTCGCTATCGACCCCTAATGCTTGAAGTGTTTCATTCAAGTTGGAACTTAAAAAAATTAAGTTTACCAAGACAAGTAGACCTAAAATTGCTAAGAATATTTTTATCCCTAAATCTTTTTCAAAAGCTGGGGATCTTCTAAAACTAAGCCATTGATGCCTTAAAATTGAATTCATGCTATTAAAGGTTGATAGTGAAATTGAAAGCTAGAAGATTAAGCTAAATATTCAAAGAATTATTTGATAATCGGGATATTTTTAATTCTCGAAAAATTATGACCTGATTTTGTTCGTAAATTTGTGATAGAGTATAGAAACAAAAATAGAATATTATGAGAAGATTGTTATTTACAGTTATATTCATTGCATTCGGATTGTTTTTTAGCTCTTGTGGTGGGGAAGAAATTGATGCTTGCGTTGGTGCATCAAGCGATCCTGTAACTTATACCGAAGACTGTCAAGAATGCTGCGAGAACAATGGTTATAAACGCGGGATCACATCCACTTCGGGAAGTACTAGAACTTGTAAATGCAGTGGAGACCCTGATTAAAAGCATTGCTAGCTGTCATAACATTTATTCGATTTTTAGAATGAATTTATAAATGTTATGACAGCTTACTTTTATTTAAATAACCCCCTGCGCCTTCATGGCATCAGCCACTTTTAGAAAGCCAAAAATATTTGCTGAAGCCAAATAATCGTGTTGGTTAAGATCATATTCTTCTGCGGTTTTCACGCAATTATCATGGATATCTTTCATGATTTTCTTCAGTTTTTCATCCACTTCCTCTCTCGACCAATACACACCAATTCTGTTTTGGCTCATTTCCAAACCTGAAACGGCCACACCACCAGCATTAGTTGCCTTGCCTGGAGCATACAAAATTTCTGATTCGCAAATAATGTCAATTGCTTCAGCTGTTAATGGCATGTTAGCGCCTTCTGTAATTAGCTTTACACCTGAATTCTTTAAATTCGCTGCATCTTTTTTATTAATTTCATTTTGAGTGGCACAAGGGAAAGCACAATCGGCTTTTGTTTTCCATAAGGGATTATGGTCTTTTTCTCTATTGAGTTCTTGATATTTTGCATCAGGGTATTTTTCAATATACTCCGATATCCTTCCTCTATTGATGTTTTTAATTTCTTTAATGTATTCTAATTTTTCAACATCAATTCCTGATTCATCAATTATATATCCTGAAGAGTCTGATGCAGTTATAGGTTTGGCTCCCAACTCTATTAATTTTTCCAAAGTAAATTGCGCTACATTCCCAGAACCTGAGACAATGCATATTTTATCCTTCAAACTATCACCTACTTTGTCTAACATATACTGAGAGAAATAAACTAATCCATAACCGGTTGCTTCCGGTCTTATTAAACTACCGCCCCATTCTCTGCCTTTTCCTGTGAGTACTCCAGTAAATTCATTTTGTAGTTTTTTGTAAGTCCCAAACAAAAATCCAATTTCCCTGCTTCCAACTCCTATATCCCCAGCAGGAACATCTGTGAAGTGACCGATGTGGCGATAGAGTTCGCTCATAAAAGCTTGACAGAACCTCATAATTTCTGCATCAGATCTATTTTTTGGATTAAAATCCGCTCCTCCTTTGCCTCCTCCTAATGGAAGGCCAGTTAAAGCATTTTTGAAAATTTGCTCAAAAGCTAAAAATTTAAGAATACTTTGATTGACCGAAGGATGAAACCTTAATCCTCCCTTGTATGGACCTAAGGCACTGTTCATTTGGACTCTAAAGCCTCTGTTGACTTGTACTTCACCTGCATCATCCAACCAGTTCACTCTAAAAGAGATCAGTCGTTCAGGTTCTGCCATTCTTTCCAAAAGCTTCAAACGGTGATATTCAGGATGTTTCTTGAAAACAGTACTTACAGAAGAAATGACTTCTTCCACAGCTTGTATGAATTCCGGTTCGTTGGGATTTCTTTGTTTTATTTTTTCTAATAATTCGTTTTCAGACATAAATAATTAGTTGAGTGTTTAAGGATTAATAAATATGAGAAAAATTATTAAACCAAACAGATTCTATCTACGTTTGTTGCTTCAAAAATTTATTGTTTTGTATCTATATTGAAAATACTTAGAGAAAATATCACATCTAGAAAAGGTAAAGTAGTCTCGTCTATTTTCCTCATTTTTATTTTGCTAAACAATATTTTGATACCTGAAATGGAGCGCTTCAATCCAAATACGGAAATTGAAAATAATGCTGCAGGTATTTTAGAGATATTGGTAGAGGATGTTGTAAATACAGATTTGGTTGAGACAGATGAACATGATGATAGTTCGGATGATTTAGTGGATAGCATTCAAAAATTTGTGAGCAGTACTTTGGAAATAACATTAATTGAAAAGAATAATCATATCAGCGAGAATCAATCTATATATCCCTATTTCAGCATAGCTAAGGGGTTTCAAGTGATTGATACACCACCACCTCAATTTTTGTAAATCACAATCTTAAGAATCAACAATTTAGTTGGTCGCAATTTATTTATAGCCCTAATTCCAGGGTTTAACTTATAAAATTATTTTAGAGATGATTTACAAGAAATCTATAGCTATACTTATAGCAATACTATTATTATGTGCCCTGCACACGGTCAATGCACAAGAAAAAGTTGAGGAACAAGCTGAAAAACCGTTAAAAATTGAACATGCTGAACCCCTTTTTATCGACCTTATTCGAGATTTAGGAGCCAGAAAAGGCGAAAGTGAATGGAATGTTGGCTTAGGAATGTTTGATAGATTAAATTATGACAAATATGAAGCCTTGGTGGAATACGAGTGGGCAGTAATGGATCGATTAGGTCTGGAAATTGAAGTACCCGTTTCTATTTATACTTCCAATGGATTGGAGAATACTAATGGGATGCGACCCTCCAATAGAGTTGAATCTATCAAAACTGCATTTCAGTGGACTTTTTTAGTGTCTGAAAAAATGAATACTTCCGTGGCATTTGGAGGAATAAATGAATTGGTATTTACACCCTTAGATAGCATAAGCACAAGCTCGATTTTTGAAGGTGATGTAGTCAATCCATTTCTGATTACAGCTACAAACTGGAGAAACGGATTTCATTCTTTGATTTATACTGGTCCAAAATGGTTTGTACCTTTCAATAGTGAATTAGATCGTGACTTTGAATATGAAATCAATACTAACTTTCATTATATGATTCCTAATACACGCAATTTTATTGGGGTGGAGTTTAATAAAACTCTTGCCAAAAATGATTTTGATATGACTATTAGACCTCAAATGAGAGTATCTATTTCTAATAATTTATTGGTGGGTATTGTTGGTGGAATACCCATAGACAGAGAAAGGGAACGATTAAGTAGCTTCATAAGACTGATATATGAACCTGGTCATAAACATAGGTAAAATGCAGTTTGGTCTGATTTTTGGTTAGGAAAAACTAATCAAAAATCAGACTTATGAAAAAATTAAGCTTCCTTTTGCTGATTGTTATCGTATTCATCTCTTGCACCGATAGAGGTAGATTAGAAAGAAGAGAAAATCGTATAGAAGGTCGATGGTATTTTGACCGCGCTTTTTACAAAGGTGATTATGCGCTTTTTCGAAAAAACTTAATAGATGACTACAGAGGTGATGAAATTACATTTTATGATGATGGATTTGCTGAATATTATGACGCCTCATTAAATGCTTATTTTGAAGGTGATTGGTTTTTAACGCTTCACAAAACCCAATATCACGATGGGAATGAAAGAATTTATACCCTTGATATGGAATTCCTTGATCATATCCATCGTGAAAATTTCAGTTTTTATAGCAATGCAACTAGAATTGGTTTTAACAACTTGAACATAGAAGTATATGACGATTATGGTTTTTACACTTTCAAATTGAATAAGGTGGATTAGTTTATCCTTTTTCAGAAAGTTTCTTAACTAGCGCAGTCACCCAGTTTCTAGGGGTAAAACGCACACTGAAAGCCATCATTTTATTCTGAAAACCGTGAATTGCTACACGTTTTCCGTTCATCATGGATTTATAACCATACCTTGCTACTTCAGCTGAGGTCGGTAATTTTTTATCCTTCACTAATTTTGACTCTCCTAGATCTGCAGCATTTTGAAAACCTGATGATGTAGGGCCTGGACATAATGCTGTAACCGTAACACCAGAACCTTTTAATTCTTCTGCTATTGCTTCTGAAAAAGCCAGCACATAATGTTTTGTGGCATAATAAACCGCCATCAAAGGGCCAGGCTGAAAAGATGCTGTGGAGGCCAATTGCATAATTCTCCCTGATTTTCTTTCTACCATCCCATCTAAATAAAGTTTGCTTAGAATGGTTAAGCTTTTAGTATTGAGATCTATCATTTGCATGGCTTTATTTAAATCTGATTTTTGAAATTCCTCAAAATCACCAAAGCCAGCATTATTGATCAGATAGTCAACTTGAATATTGTCCTTTTCGGTTAAGTCAAAGAGTTGGTGCGCAGCCTCAGGATTGGAAAGATCTAATGCAATAACGGTTGCTGTGATTTTGTACTGACTTTCTAGTTCCTTTTTAAGATCATTCAATTTTTGTTCTGATCTAGCCACTAAAACTAGATTGTCTCCTTTTTGTGCGTGAATTTTTGCTAGCTCCATGCCAATGCCTGAAGAAGCTCCTGTAATTAATGCAGTTTTCATTTTATTAATATTTATAGATTGAATATGCATTCGGTTTTTAATTAAAATTTTTATGCTACAGCAGCTTGCCAGGCGAACTGAGCTAATTCGTCTATTGTATTTTTAGATAGCCCTTTTTGCTGATGAAATATTTTTGCTGCTGAAACCACTGTGCCATGCACCATTTCAGTTAAAATTTCTACATCCATCGACTTTAGGAATCCTTTTCTTATTCCTTCACCGAGGAAGTCAATAATTGGCTGATAATGTTTTCGTTGTTCTTCTTTAGTTTCTTTTCTGATAAAGGGAGATTGAGCATATTGTTCCAGAAACTGAAATGTTTTGCTATTTTCCGCATAGAAGATAAATAGTGAAATCCATATCGACTTATAATCAGCTTCATAATTCTCTCCATTCACTGTAGCCAATTGCATGGCTCTGCCCATTTTTTGCTTCGATTCTGTGTACAAAGCTTCTAATAGAATTTCTTTATTTTCAAAGTGATGATAGATTGTGCCAGCTGCTACTTTGGCCTGTTTGCTAATCATTGACATTGGAGTGGCATGAAAACCATTTTCCGTGATCAAATCAAGTGTAGCTTCTAATATGAGTTCTCTTTTATTCATTGATGCAAATGTAAGAATGAATGTTCATTCGGTTTTATTTTTTCATAATTAATTTATTATAAAGTGTTTTAATTCGCTTCTTTTTCGATCAAGGCTTTGACAAAGTCCATGAATTGACCAATTAGCAGATACAAAAAACTGGTATTCATGATAGAATTTAAAAAAGAACTATGCTGACTTCTTATTTTCAGGTTTATAATTTGTCCTTCAAAAACTGAGCTGTATAATTATCCTTTAGCTTAGCCATTTCTTCAGGTAGACCTTCGAAAACAACTTTTCCGCCTTTTTCTCCACCTTCTGGACCTAAATCAATAATCCAGTCAGCTGTTTTGATGACTTCCATATTGTGCTCAATAATAATTACTGAATTTCCCTGTTCAATCAACGCATTGATAGATTCTAATAATTTTTTGATGTCGTGGAAATGTAAGCCAGTAGTAGGTTCATCAAAAATAAACAGATTATGATCATTTTTTATAGCGCCTCCTTTTCCTAGGTAGGATGCTAATTTGACTCTTTGCGCTTCACCACCACTCAATGAATTGGAAGATTGACCTAACCTGATATAGCCTAATCCTACATCAAATAGAGGTTGTAATTTATTAATTACAGGATTGTTACCTTCAAAGAATTCTAAGCTTTCTTCTACCGTCATATCGAGAACATCCGCTATATTTTTGTCCTGATATTTTATTTCCAGTATTTCATTTTTGAATCTTTGCCCTTTACAACTTTCACAGGTCAGTTCGATATCAGCCATAAACTGCATCTCAATTTTCTGGATGCCTTCTCCCTGACACATTTCACATCTTCCGCCATCTACATTAAAACTGAAAAAGGCAGGTTTATAGCCTCTTTGCTTTGCTAAAGTCTGATCTGAAAACAATTGACGAATAGCATCATAGGCCTTTACATAAGTCACTGGATTGGAGCGAGAAGATTTTCCAATCGGATTTTGATCCACAAACTCAATAGATTTTACTTTTTTATAATCTCCATCCAGCTTTTCGAATTTACCAGTGCTTTCCGTACTTCCTTGCCCAATCATTTTGGCCAAAGCCGGATTCAATATTTTCTTAATCAAAGTAGATTTCCCGGAACCACTGACACCAGTTACTACAGTCAAAACCTCTAAAGGTATTTTTACCTCTTTAATATTAAGATTGTTTTCTTTGGCTCCTTTTATGGAAATACTATTTTTCCATTTTCTCCGGCTTTTCGGAACCGCTACCTCATTGCTGCCATTTAGAAATCTAGCAGTATGGGTATTGTCAGCTTTTTTTAATTCATCTAAATTTCCCTGGAATACCAGATTTCCGCCATGAACTCCTGCATCAGGGCCGATGTCAATAATTTCATCGGCTTCTAGCATTACTTCTTCTTCATGTTCTACTACAATGACGGTATTGCCCATATCACGTAATGATTTCAATACCTTTACTAAACGTGCAGTATCTCTTGGATGCAAACCAATAGAGGGTTCATCCAAAATATACATGGAACCCACCAAAGCGCTTCCTAATGAAGTAGCCAATTTAATTCGCTGAAATTCACCACCAGACAGTGACGATGTAAGACGATTGAGTGTAAGATAACTCAAACCTACTTCCATCAGGTACTCCAATCTATTGCTAATCTCCTTTAGTATTCTGCCAGCTATTTTTTGCTCATTTTTTGTGAGCTTAATGCCATTAAAAAACTCAATTAATTTATCAATTGGCTTTAAAACCAATTCAATGATCGAAGCATCATTGATTTTCACATAACCTGCGTCTTTTCTTAATCTTGTTCCTTTGCAATCAGGGCAGACTGTGCGTCCTCTATATCGAGAAAGCATTACTCTGTACTGAATTTTATGCATTTTAGATTGCAGGTGGTCAAAAAATGCATTTAACCCTTTGAAATATTTATTTCCTTCCCATAGTAATTGATATTCTTCTGTAGACAGTTCTTCAATTGGTCGGTGTATAGGAAAATCGAATTCAATTCCATGTTTCAATAGCGGTTCTGCCCATTTTTTCATGGTTTCTCCTTTCCAAGGGGCAATTGCTCCTTCATAGACAGAGAGCGTTTTATCAGGAATTACTAAATCTTCATCTATACCTAAGACTTTACCAAAGCCTTCACAAGTCCTGCAAGCCCCATACGGATTATTGAAGCTAAATAAATTGATAGAAGGTTCTTCAAATTGGATTCCGTCTAATTCAAAACGGTCATTGTATCCTTTTTTGCCTTCGCTTTCTACAAAATCAATCACACATTCTCCATGACCTTCAAAAAAAGCAGTTTGAATAGAATCGGCAATTCTAAATTGATTGTCTTCATCCTCCTTCTGAACAGATGTCCTGTCAATCAGAATAAAAAGTTCTTTTCTTTTCAAGGCTTGCTCTTCTTCTAGAATATCTTCGATCTGCAATACTTCATCTTTATGGATAACCCTTGTGTATCCTTTGCTCAAAAGCAATTCCAATTCTTGTAGTGAAGTCCTGCCTTTAGTTACAATTAAAGGCGCCAGTATCATAAATCGGTCACCTTCCTTATGTTGGTGAATTTCATCTGAAATACTAGTGACGGTATCTCTTGTCACGATCTTGCCGCTCTTAGGAGAATAGGTCACTCCAATTCTAGCGAAAAGGAGTTTCATATAATCGTAAATTTCAGTAGTAGTCCCAACCGTAGAACGCGGATTTCGGGTATTTACTTTTTGTTCTATTGCAATGGCAGGTGATACCCCTCTGATATAATCAACTTCAGGTTTCTCCATTCTTCCCAAGAACTGACGAGCATAAGAACTCAAGCTTTCCACATACATTCTCTGCCCTTCGGCAAATAGTGTGTCAAATGCTAGAGATGATTTGCCAGAACCTGACAGTCCAGTAACTACCACTAGTTTATTTCTTGGAATGGCAACACTAAGGTTTTTTAAATTATTGACCCGAGCACCTTTTATGATGATATATTTTTTAGGGTCAAGACTTTCGAAATCTATCTGACCATCTGTTTTTTCTACTACTTCCATAAGCTTACAAAGATAAAAGGCTAACCTGAGAAAACGGAATTTGTTAGTGATAGATATTTTTTTATAATAATTATTAAAATATGACCCAACTTAGAAAAAGTTGGTGTATAGCATGATGAAAAGAAAAAACTATATCTAAACAATTATGAAAAATTTAAATCAATTAAGAAAATGGGGGACGCTGGCTATTGCTGTCCTCGTCATGATTTCATGTACAAAAGAAGATCCGATTGTAGGAGAACCACCTGTGGCTGATGCAGGAACAGATATTAATGCGTTTGTGGATAGTAATGTCACACTCAATGGAAGTAATTCTTCTGATCCGGATGGAGGTGCCTTAACATTTAGTTGGGAATTAACTCAATCTCCCACAGGCAGTAGTGTAAGTATTTCTGATGCATCAAGCGAACAGGCAAGTTTTGTCCCTGATCTTGAAGGTGAATATACCGCTTCCTTGACGGTTGAAGATGAAGATGGTAATACAGCAACTGATGATGTTGTAATTTTTGTTACTGTTAATAATAACGAAGCTCCTGAGGCTATCATCACAGATGAAAATAGTCAATTGATAGCTCCAGAAAATGACAATAATGTTATTAATGTTGGAAACACATTCCAATTATCAGGAGCAAACTCATCTGACCCAGAAAATGATGATTTAACTTATTTATGGGAAGTTACTTCAGCCCCTTCTGGAAGCACACCGACTTTAGCGAATGAAGAAACGGTTACATTGGAATTTACAGCAGATGTAGCTGGTGAATATACCATCCAATTAACAGTTGATGACGGTCAGGGAAATGAAAGTACTGCGCAAGCAACTATTGAAGCCGAGGTTTCTCCGGTAATCATTGATTCTGATGTAATAGAAGACACTACTTGGGAAAATGTTTATGAAGACTCTAGTTTACCTGATTATCAGGTGATAGGGAACATTTCTGTCTCTGCTTATTTAACAATTGATCCGGGTGTCACAGTGATTTTAGATGAAAACGTACAAATTTATATAGGTTCTGGTGGAGTGTTTGATGCGAATGGGACTGCAGAAGACATGGTAAAATTGACATCTTCTAATGTAGCAGCAGGCCAACTTTGGAAGGGGATTTTTATTCAATCATCCGATCAAAGAAATAGTTTGGAATTCACCACGGTTGAGTATGCAGGAAATTCAGAAATGGCTTTTGGAAGCAGTGCAGATTATAAAGCCAATATTGGATTAGACGAAGGTGGATTTTTAAATATTGAAAACTCCACCATCAGCAATAGTGCAGGATATGGAGTTCATGTAAATGATGATCAGAGTGATTTAGGTACTTTTGCTAATAATATTTTTGAAAATAATAGTAGAGGTATTTCAGTCAGAGCGCTAAATGTAGCCAAACTTGATGGCGCTACTTCATTCAACAATAATGCAAATGCAGATGTTGAAATTTTTGGTTCGACTCTTCCGGATACTGAAACTGTAACTTGGAACAAATTGAATGCTAATACACAGTATAGAGTAAGTGGAGATATAAACATAAATGGTAATCTTACGATTGCTGAGGGATCTAATTTTGCTTTTGATGAAGATACTTATTTTTCAATCAATTCAGGTGCTAGCATCAATGCGGATGGAGGAGAATCTAACACTATTACCTTCACCAGTTCTAATATTTCAGGGGGAATACACTGGCAAGGGATCTACATCAGTTCTTCAAATCAAAACAATAGTTTAAATAATGTAGAGGTATCATATGCTGGAAATTCAGAATGGGCTTTAGCAAGTAGCGCAGATTATAAAGCCAATATTGCTTTGGATGCAGGAGGGTTTTTGAATTTGACTAATTCATCTATTTCTAATAGTGATGGTTATGGTTTGCACGTTAATGATGATTTATCTGACCTAGGAACTTTCTCAAGTAATGATTTTTCAGATAATCAAACCGCAATAAGTTTAAATGCATTTCATGTATCTAAGATAGATGGAGCTACAACTTTTTCCAATAATGCACAAGGAGAGGTTGAGATATTTGGATCTTCATTAGTTCCTGAAGAGACTGTAACTTGGAATAAGTTAAATGGTTCTTCAAAATATATTATCGATGGAAATCTTGATATAAATGGAAACTTAACTATTGCTGCAGGTGCATATTTTGAAGCAAGAGAAGACAGACATATTCAAATAGATGGTTCAATTATTGCCGAAGGAAGTGCAGGAAATGAGATTACATTTACTTCAACCAGTGGGATTAAATGGGAAGGTCTAAGGATTGCCTCTTCAAATGCCAATAATAAGCTTGATTATGTAATTATAAGTAACGGTGGTTTTTCAGAAATGCCTTTCCCTAGCAATGCTGATTTTAAATGTAATCTTGGTGTTTTTACGAACTCGGTTATTAGCATCACCAATTCACAATTCACTGGTTCAGGTGGATATGGCATAGCTATTGATCAATCAGGTGGAGCCTCAGTAAACGATGTTGAAGGGGCAACTGCAAGTAATACTTTTTCTGGGAATGTATCAGGGTCAGTCCTTATAGATTAATAAATAGTCAGCGAGGTAGGTTTAATTTCTGCCTCGCTTCTTAATATTTAAACTATGAAGAAAGTAACAATAATACTTATATCAGTACTCAGTCTTTTGTCTTTTACAAGTAAGGCACAGGGTGAAGGTGGTGGAACTGTTTACCAAAAAGGCGATAATTTATTTAATCCTGGAATTGGTGTAGGCTATTACGGATATGGATTAGTAGGTAATCAAACTTTTAGTTTGCCCGCACTTACGGCAAATTATGAAATAGGGGTGCACGATTATTTTGGAATTGGTCCATATGTGGGCTATAAAGGCTGGAGATACTCTTATTTAAATGATGATTATGGCTTCAATATAATTGCTTTTGGGGCAAGAGGCTCGTTCCATTACAGTACTTTACTGAAAGAAGAACTGGATGTTGATATTGATGACTCTAAATGGGATTTGTATATCTTAGCCAATTTTGGTTTTGAAGTATTTACTTATACTGGCGATACAAATTTCGAAGGAGACGTTGATTTTGTATTTCTGAGACCAGCCTTAGGAGCTCGATATTATTTCAGCGATAACTTTGCCCTTTATGCTGAAGGAGGTAGAGGAGCTTTAAGCTATTTAACTCTAGGTCTTACCCTAAAAATGTAACTGAAAATAAGGCGAGACCTAAACAAAACAGGTGTTTGTTTAGGTGTTGTTTTTTCATTTTAAGCCGGAAAGCCGCTTCCTATGGAGGCGGTTTTTTATTGAGATTAGCTAACCAAATCCTCCTTTCATCAAATATCATTTTCAGTTCCTCTCATAAAAGTGTAGTTTAAGACCTTAGTTTTAAAATAGCACCTTATGAAAAAATTAGTTTTAAGTCTTTTATTAGTTATCCTATATGGATCAACTTCAATTGCACAGGAGATTGGGGAGTTAAGTGTTCAGAAAATAATGCGTGATCCCGCGTGGATAGGGCATTCACCCGATAATTTCTATTGGGGAGAAAACAACGATCAACTTTTCTTTAATTGGAATCCCCAAGATCATCCCGATGATTCACTTTATGCCTATAATTTTGAAAAAGGTGAGGCGATACTAATAAGCCATGAAGAGGAATTGAAATATCCTGATCGTAGAGGAATTTACAATAAAGCCAGAACAGAGAAACTCTTTATTAGAGATGGCAATCTATACTTATCGGAAATTAAAACAGGGAATATCGAGCCTTTGATTGAGAGTTCACAGAGAATTTCTAACACTGGCTTCTTATTAGATGAGCAGAAAATATTTTATGTAGTCAATAACAATATTTTTACCTGGGATAGGAAATCGGGTAAAACTCGCCAATTGGTGGAATTTAGTAAAGAAGCCGAACCTAAAGAGAAGAGTGCCAAAAAATCAGATAAGGAAGAGTGGTTAAATAATCAACAACTAGAATTATTTAGCGTGCTGAAAGAAAACAAGGAGAGAAAGGAAAAATCTGACGAGTATAAAGAAAGTATTAAGTCTGATGGTATTCCCACCATTTATTTAGATGGCAAAAGATTGATTGAATCCATTATCAGTCCTGATGGAAATTATGTTATATACCGACTATACATTTCTCCGAAAGGAGATGATAATACCATTGTGCCAGATTACGTGACCGAGTCGGGTTATACAAAGGATTTAAATGCCCGTTCAAAAGTTGGAGGGGAACAAGCGCACATGGAGTTGGGTGTTTTCAATCTCAAAACTAGAGAGAGTAAAATAGTAAACATTGATGAGGTAGAAGGGCTTAAACAAATTCCTGAATTCTGGAGTGATTATCCTGAAAGAAAAGAAGAAGATTTTGAAAGCAGAAAAATGATTTTTCAATCGCCTTTATTTTCTGATGATGGTAATTTCGTTGTGATTGATGCTAGAGCTACTGATAATAAAGACAGATGGTTGTTTTTGCTCAATCCTGAAACAGCCAAATTAGATTTAGTTGACCGACAAAGAGATGAAGCTTGGATTGCTGGTCCAGGAGTAGGATATGCATGGGGAGGGTCTACCAAAGGATTTTTGGCTGATAATAAGACATTATATTTTCAGTCCGAAGAAAGTGGTTACAGCCATCTTTATTCAGTGGATTTAAGCAAAACAAAAAAGAAGAAAAAGCAATTGACAAAAGGCGAATTCGAAATTTATGATGTGAATTTATCCAATGACAAAAATCACTTCTATTTCTTGGCTAATCCTGAAAGCCCGGGAATTCGGAATTTATATAAATTACCTGTTAGCGGTGGGAAGATGGAGCAGTTGACTTCTGATAAAGGTGGAATGGAATATGCACTTGCACCCGATGAAAGTAAAATTGCCATAAGGAAAAGTACCGCTGCTCAACCTTGGGAACTATATGTTATGGATAATCAACCCAATGCAGAAGCTAAAAGAATTACCAATTCCATTTCTGATGAATTTAAATCCTACGATTGGAGAACTCCAGAATACATTACTTTTGAAGCCGAAGATGGAGCAGAGGTTCATGCTCGTCTTTATCAGCCAGAAGGTGGAAGTAATGGCAAACCAGCTGTGATTTTTGTGCATGGAGCCGGTTATTTGCAAAATGCTCATCAATGGTGGAGCTCCTATTTCAGAGAATACATGTTCCATAATCTACTAGCAGATAATGGCTATACGGTTTTAGATATTGACTACAGAGGAAGTGCCGGTTATGGCAGAGATTGGAGAACGGGAATCTACCGCCACATGGGAGGCAAAGATTTAAGTGACCAAGTAGATGGCGCCAAGTATTTGGTTGATGAATTGGGCGTAGATGAAGAAAATATAGGGATTTATGGTGGTTCTTATGGTGGTTTCATCACTTTAATGGCGCTTTTCAATGAAGCGGAAACTTTCAAATCAGGTGCTGCTTTAAGATCAGTAACAGATTGGGCGCATTATAATCATGGATATACAAGCAACATCTTAAATACTCCAGTGGATGATCCGATTGCCTATGAAAGAAGTTCACCCATTTATTTTGCTGAAGGTTTAGAAGGAAATTTATTAATTGCTCATGGCATGGTAGATACCAATGTGCATTTTCAGGATGTAGTGCGGTTATCCCAAAGACTAATTGAATTAGGCAAAGAAAATTGGGAAATGGCAGTTTATCCTGTAGAGAGCCACGGATTCGTAGAGCCAAGCAGCTGGACAGATGAATATAGAAGGATTTTTGAGTTGTTTGAGGATACTTTGAAGGAGTAATAAGTATGTAATAAGTATTAAGTTATACGTAATAAGTAAAAGGGCATTTCATATAATTTGGAATGCCCTTTTTAAAGTTAATCTCCAGAGGATTTTAATTTATCCAGTTTCCTATTTTAATTTTTGCAAAACGCTTCAAATGTTTTTCGTTATTTGTAACTAAAATTAAATTATTTGTTACGGCAGTAGCACCTATAAGTAAATCAAAATCATCGACTGGAAATCCACTTTTCTTAATCAAAATATAATAATTGCTAAAGTCTTATTCAATTTCATCTAGTAATGGACCGGAACAATCATTACTTTTTCCTTCCAAGCAATCTGTAACTTTTTGAACTACCTCTTGATCAAAATCACCATCTTTCGGTATGGTGAAATATAAGGGTTTTCCTTCCCAATTTTCATTTGGATTGTGATCATAAACCATAGAGAGTTTGCACTGATTACCTTCTAATTCTTCAATTTGATAGAATACGCTTAGCCTAGGAGTTAATGATCCACCAAATACTGCAGGTTCGCAATTGGCTAGTTTTTCTTCCATGCACTCTGTATCTAAGCATATATCGACACCATCTTTAGATTTACTTGGAAAGGTAATTTCATGATCTTTTGGGCGCTCCCAGTTCAAGACTTTCTCAATTTCAAATTCTCGTAAAAATGATTTTAAAGTTGCTTTGGATTTTTTTATGGTACTTCCTTCACTACCAATATAAAAAGCAATTAATAGGTTGTCATCAAAAGTGTAGACAATAAGACCACCTCTTTTTACAATATAGTGGTAATTGAAATCATTGACGCTTAATACCCCATTATTAATATCTTCACTTTTATTAAAAGTTAACAATTGGTATTGAAGATATTCTTTTATGGCTTCATCACCATAAGTAAATTCCATTTTGATTTTCGTACCTTTTTTATTTGTGTAAATGAAATATGCTTCAGGGTCGCTCACGTTAGGATTGAAAATTGTCATTTCGAATTCACCAATTTGAGCAGGCCCTAACTCTATTAATGAATTGACTCTTGAAAAATCTATATTTTCTTTTTCCCAGCGGGCAATTTTTATTTTGTCAAAGGAAAAGGAATCCCTTATCTTATCTAGATTATCTTTTCTATTATCTTCAGCATTATCGCATTCAAATTCTTCGAATACGGTGAATTGCTTTATTCTGTACAAACTCATTATACTTCCTTTGATTTCCTTTCCGAAATCACCGTATGCAAGGTGAAGTTTAAAATTTGCCTCTTCTGGCGGAGTTGAAATATGATAAGTTACTATCATTTTGTCTTCTCGAGTAGTCACCTTATCCAATTGGTAGTCATCATTTTGAATGGTGATGAAGTCCTTGAAAACCTCCTTATCCATAGGTACTTTGGATACATTTTCAAATGGTTGTTGAACTGAAAGAAATTCGAATTGCTCCATGGCTTCTATGTCCAAGGCTGCTAGCAAAGGTTTTAGCTCTTCTAATTCGGCTTGCAAGTTACGGTTTTCATCTGCATCGGTTCTAAGGGTAACCAATATCTCATTTTGAAAATATTTTAAAGTAAGACTTGTTTTGTTTCTTCTGTAAGTGTTTTTTTCTACATGGTACTCATTCCCATTTACAGAATAGGATTCGGATTTTTCACAAACTTCAAAATTTATTCTCGCTTTTAATCCGTGGTCAATTTTCACCTCTATAGACTTATCAAGCTCAGCGTTGAAATACTTCACGGAATTACTGATACTTCTAGAAGAAGGACCTTCGTATATTGACAGATCTTGAATATTGAAGTTTTCAAGATCTAAAGGAAACAAAGCTAGTGCTGGCTGATCATTCAGAATGTCGCCATGTTGAATTTGCCACTTTATTAAGTATCCCTTCTTAAATAGCTTTTCAATTTCATATTTT
Organism: Marivirga tractuosa DSM 4126; assembly: GCF_000183425.1. Lineage (NCBI taxonomy): Bacteria > Pseudomonadati > Bacteroidota > Cytophagia > Cytophagales > Marivirgaceae > Marivirga > Marivirga tractuosa. Next base: position 2,240,077 of record NC_014759.1, on the reverse strand, counting down.
AATCCATATAATTTATTCCCTTCAAGCTTTCCTTCCAAAACTTCAAAATTTAAACCAAAATAAATATCATGAACGGAGCTTGGTTTGCTAACTCCAGCTTCTTTTAAATTTGATTTACTGGGATATCCCATTAGTACTGGTACCTCTATTTCTTCCCCATTATTATCATATTTATAAGTGGATTTTAATAAATACTCATTGGAATTGTTTTTAATAAATTCTTGACTCAATAGTTTAAAATCCTCTGCTTCTTCTTTTAAAAGACTTTTAAAATCTTCTTCTGCACTTTGTGCATTGATATTCGTTGATAAAGCAGCTGAAAATGTAATAATTGAAAGGATGAATAAGGTTAGTTTTTTTAACTGTATAAAGTTGATCATAGCTTAAAATCTTTGATTCCAAATATTTTATATACAGTAATAGAACATAAAAAAATGTTTCGGAAATCAAAATTGGAACCTAGAATCTGTAGCTAGTTAATTCTAATCTAGTAATGAAATATCAATATCATAATAGGATATTATGGATGGGTCATGATTGGAAGCGTTTAATTCTAAAACTCCACAAAATCACTAACGCAATCCCAAGAGCATTACGTAGAAAAACTTCATTAAAGGTATATCCTGCATCAACTAAAACTCCGAAAAACAAAGGACCTAAAGCAGTACTTAACACCATAACAGTCACAAATAAACTTCTTACTTTCCCGATAATGTCTGCACCGAATATTTCTACGAAAAGAGCATTTTTCACCGTCCCGCCAAATCCATTAGCAAAACCCATTAGAGCTAGAGATAAAGGGTAGATAATGGGCGAATCACTGATTAATAGGGTCAGCACTCCAATCACATAAGGAATCAACACAAAAGGGAATAGCTTTTTGGCGGTCAGTTTATCAATATAAGGTCCAGCTATAAACATTCCCAAAGCGCTTGCTCCGGCAAAGGCTGCCAAAGAAGAAGAAACCCAAGCTGCGCTCCAGCCTTTTGCTGCACCTAACTTTAACTGGAAAAAGAAGATGGCTGTATTGGTAAATCCTAAAGCAAAAACAGCGGGAGCAATAATTAAAAATGCTTTATGGCTTAAGATCTTCCAGGCACTCACTTTAGTTGTACCCAAACCAACTTCCAGCTCAACCTGGACTTGTCCTTTCTGTTTTTTGCTGTAGAGCCAATAAACTAATGGCATGATAAACACAAATACAATAGCCGCATTTAACTGTAGCGATCCACGCCATCCTAGCCACCCTATTAATAAAGTAATGACAACAGGCATAGTAGCTTCTCCAAATGGATGGCCAGTTGTAGCAATTCCTATGGCTTTCCCTCGATTGCTGTCAAAGTATCTCGACATGGTGGAAACAGCTGTATGGCTCATCAATCCCTGTCCAAAAAGTCTTAACATATAAAGTCCAACAAAAACCATGATGATATGCATAGAGAATGATAAAACCAGCAAGGCAGTCATTAGACCTATTAAAATCATAGCCATATAACTGCCCAACTTCATTCGGTCAAATACGCTCCCTAAAGTAGGCAAAGTGAAAGCTGATGCAACTGTCGCTGCTGCATATAAACTACCCATAGAAGTATTATTGAGCCCTAACCAACTCTCAATATCAGGCACATAAAGCGAAATCAGAAAGGTCTGCCCAAAACTGGAAAAATAGGCAAATACAAAGCCTAAGCTTAAAATGTATTTATATTCTGTAATTAATGTTTTCCAATTACTCATGCTTGAGATTTTAGAGTCTAGAATCTAGAACCAAGACTTCAAAAATTCCACTTATTCAGATACTTCCAATAAATAGACAGTTGACAATCAACAATTGACAAAAAGTTCTGAGTTCAATTCAGTGCTAAAATTCTATTTCTACTATATTTCAATTTACAACTCAATATCGACAGATAAACCTGAAAAAATGTAAAGATAACATATGAGATAGCCTACAACTTATCTCCATTTATTTCTATAACTCAATTAAAAAAGAGATATACGTAAGAAAATTAATTCATCAGCATATCGAATCATCAGCACATCAATAAATCATTTCTTCCTCCGCTTATCCTTCGGCTTGTTGCCAAATGCCTTGTCCCTGGCTTTTCCGCTTAGATTCTTCTTTTTCTTTTCATGGAAAGCGCCTTGGAAATCAGGATTTTCTAGATGCTTTTGCCGGTCAATTTCCTGCTCCATATCCTTTTTCTCTGACGGCAAGGTATCCATCAATTCGATTTCTTTTGGCAAATCAATTACCTTGATTTTCTTTTGAATTAATTCCTCAATTTTATTGATATGGTAAACATCGGAAGGGTCAACAAAGCTAATGGCAATCCCATGGTGTTCTGCTCGGCCAGTTCGCCCGATACGGTGAACGTAATCCTCATATTTATTAGGGACTTCAAAGTTGATTACATGGCTCACTTCCTCAACATCAATTCCCCTGGCCGTTACATCAGTGCTTACTAATACCCTCACATTCCCCGATTTGAATTCATTGATGGCATTGATTCGGGTAGATTGTGCCTTATTGGCATGAATCACACGCACTTCCTCACTGATTTTCCGCTCAATAAAACTGTAAACATTATTAGCATTCTTTCGAGTCCTTACAAAAATCAAAACCCTACTGAAATCTTCATTTTCAAAAAGATATTTCAAGAGGTTTATTTTGGTTAGGAAATTGGGTACGTGATATAAAGACTGCTCAATTAATTCGGCAGTCATAGTTTCAGGGGTGACTTCTACTTTTTCTGGGAAGTCTGTAAATTCATAAGCATATTTTTCAACCTTCTCAGGAAAGGTAGCAGAGAAAAATAGGTTTTGCTTTTTCATCGGCAAAAGTTCCAAAACCCTACGGATTTGCGGCATAAATCCCATGTCCATCATTCTGTCAGCCTCATCCAATATAAAAGTTTTGATTTGTTTGGGTTGTAATACGCCAGCACTATAAATATCTAAAAGCCTGCCGGGAGTTGCGACTATAATATCACAACCTTCGGCTACTTCTTGTGCTTGTTTTTTTGGACCAATTCCACCATAAAGGCAAACAGTTCGTAAATCAGTGTATTTCCCCAACTCAAGAATGTTTTCATATACCTGCATCACCAATTCGCGGGTAGGGGCTATGATCAAAGCCCTGGGGTCGTGACCTTGAGCATATTTCAATTTCATTAAAAGTGGCAATACAAAAGCTGCTGTTTTGCCTGTCCCAGTTTGCGCAATGCCAATAACATCATGTCCATTCAAAATCCTAGGGATTGCTTTTACTTGAATTTCAGAAGGTTTTTGATAACCCAAATCATCAATGGCATTGAATAATTGTTTGTTGAGTTTAAAATCTTGAAAGGATGCGGTATCTTGCGACATGAAGTCTGTTCTTTAGAAAAAAATTAACTGAATTATGAAAACCACTCTGATTGTCAATGCAAATATAGTAAATGAAGGGCGAATTCAGCAGCTAGATGTGCTGATGAAAAATGGACGCTTTGAAAAAATTGCATCCAGCATTAATGCTGAGGAGGCTGATGAAGTAATTGATGCCAATGGAAAATATCTTTTACCTGGCTTAATTGATGATCAGGTGCATTTTCGGGAGCCTGGCTTAACGCACAAAGCAAATATATTTACAGAGTCAAGAGCAGCTGTTGCAGGAGGTATTACTTCCTTTATGGAAATGCCTAATACAGTGCCTAACGCATTAACTCAAGAATTACTCGAAGATAAATATCAGATTGCCGCTAAAAACTCTATTGCCAATTACTCATTTTTTATGGGTGCCAGCAATGACAACATTGAGGAGGTTTTAAAAACAGACCCAAGAAAAGTTTGTGGCGTGAAAGTGTTTATGGGTAGCTCCACTGGAAATATGTTGGTGGATAATGAGCAAACCCTGAACAATATTTTCTCTAAAGTTCCCATGCTGATAGCTACTCACTGCGAAGATGAAGCCACCATCAGAGCTAATACAGAAAAATTCAAAAAGGAATATGGAGAGGATGTCCCAATTGAAATGCATCCTATCATTCGTTCAGAAGAAGCTTGTTATTTATCATCTTCATTGGCAGTGAAATTGGCAAAAGAACACGGTTCGAGATTGCATGTGCTACATATTTCAACAGGAAAAGAAACCGAGCTATTCGATAATTCGATCGCCCTAGAGAAAAAGAAGATTACTGCGGAAGCCTGTATTCATCATTTATGGTTTTCAGATGCTGATTATAAAGAAAAGGGGACTTTCATAAAGTGGAACCCAGCTGTAAAAACTGCAGATGATAGAGCAACTATTTTTCAGGCTTTATTAGATGATAAAATAGATGTCTTGGCAACAGATCATGCACCGCATACTTTAGAGGAAAAACAAAATAAGTATTTTTCAGCACCATCTGGTGGACCATTGGTTCAGCATAATTTAATGGCATTGCTTGATTTTTATAAGCAAGGAAAAATCAGCCTTGAAAAGATAGTTGAGAAAGCTTCTCATAATGTGGCGACTTTATTCAGAATAGAAGAGAGAGGTTATATCCGCGAAGGCTATCATGCAGATTGCGTTTTGGTCGATTTAGATAAGGAATATTCAGTAACTAAAGAAAATATCTTAGCCAAATGCGGTTGGTCTCCTTTTGAAGGACATACTTTCCAGTCATCCATTGAAAGCACTTTCGTGAATGGACAGAAAGTTTATGATAAGGGAAATATAATTGAAGCAGGAGCGGGAGAGAGGATGTTGTTTAAGGTTTAATAGTGTTGTTTCTTAACAACAATTTGTAAAACTGTTTTATGAGTTTAACAAAATTACAAAGTGTTAAATAAAAGCAACAAAAATGAATTTCCAGTCTATCAACTATCTCAAAAATGGAAGCCAGCTTCAAAAAGAAGCTCATAAAGTGTTGACTGATAATAAAGTCATGGACAAACTGTCAAATTTCCAGCCTATTCTAGCTGGAACGATTCCAATTGACATAGCCATAAATGATAGTGATCTAGATATTGTTTGCTCATTCGAAGATAAGCAGGTGTTTAAAGATGATATTCAAAAGGATTTTAGCAATTATCCCCAATTTTCTATGATGGAAAAAATATTTCAGGATGAACCTACAGTAATAGTGCGGTTTATGATGGACAATTTTCCTGTAGAAATATTTGGTCAAAGTAAGCCTTCCAATCAACAAATAGCATTTCAGCATATGTTGATTGAGCATGAGATCTTAAATGCTAGAAGTGAAGACTTCAAAAAAGAAATTATCAGCTTGAAGGAATCAGGCATGAAAACAGAGCCTGCATTTGCCGAATTATTAAATTTAAAAGGGGATCCATATCAAAGCCTTTTAGAATATTGAATGCAAAAGAAAATCATTTGTTTTAACTTAAAATAAAGCTATCATTAGGTATGAAGAGAATAACAGTCTTCTGCGGTTCAAGCGCAGGTACAAACGGAAAATATCGAGAGGAAGCATTCCTTTTGGGTAAAATTTTAGCTCAAAAAAATATAAGTGTTGTTTATGGTGGTGCAAAAATCGGTTTAATGGGTGCTGTGGCAGATGGTGCTCTAAGTGAAAAGGGAGAAGTGATTGGAGTCATCCCTGATTTTTTGCAAACCAAAGAAGTTGCCCATACTGAATTGTCTGAAATGATAGTGGTCGAGTCTATGCATGAAAGAAAACTAAAAATGCATGATTTGGCAGATGGCTTTATTGCCTTACCAGGTGGATTTGGCACCATGGAAGAATTATTTGAAATCCTGACTTGGGGTCAATTGGGTTTGCATAAAAAACCAGTTGGTTTATTGAATATGGAAAACTTCTACCAACCACTTTTGGATATGCTTTCTCAGATGACAGCACAAGACTTTTTGAAGGATATAAATAGAAAAATGCTTTTGAGCGATAAAAGTATTGATAATTTGTTAACGAAAATGGAACAATACCAAGCACCAGAAACCCCAAAATGGTTGCTTGAGTCGGAAACTTGATTTCAGTATTTTAACAATCTATTTCAGTTTATAAAGAACTTTTGAAAATCTTCTAAAAAAAGGCAACAATGCAATTCTCATTCGTTGCCATGGTTGAAAAATTATATTAAAACAAAACCAGAAAACGATGAGTAAGAAGATTTTTACAACCGCTATACTATCAATGTTTGCAGTAGTTGCATTTGCACAACAGCAAATGCCAATGCAGCAGCAACAAAAAAAGGTAACAACAGATTATAGCGATGAGGAAATTGAGACATTTGTAGAGGCAAATTTGGATGTTACCAAAGTACAGCAAGAAGCAAAAAAGGAATCCATGAATATCATTAAAAAGAATGATTTGGATTTAGATAGGTTCAACGAAATTGTGGCAATTCAGCAAGGTCAATCAGATGAAGAAGCCAGCAAAGCGGAAATGAAAGCTTTCAACGCTGCTGCTCAAGAAATTATGGCCAACAATCAGAAGACCCAATCAAAAATGGTAGCTGCACTTGAAAATCATGATATAAGCCAAGAGAAATATCAGAAAATAATGATGGCGTATCAACAAGATGAAGATTTTAGGAAAAAAGTTGATACCGTTGTTCAGTCGAAATCACAGGGTTAAAAGCAGATTATTTTCATAATGATAAGCCATTTCCGTTAAGGTGAATGGCTTTTTTAATGCTTGTTTGGATTCTCTGTAATTTTGAACAATCCAATAGATAATGCATTCACGACATTAATTGAAGAATTACCTCCAAACATAGGGATGTGATAATGGTTTTGACAAAATTGAAGCAATTCTTCTGATATGCCCTGTCTTTCTGAACCAATAATAAGCACAACCTTTTTTTGATTATTAATTCTCAAATTATGTATAGGCTCGCTAAACTTTGTTATTTCTAAAGCAATTGCGTGGTATCCTACTTCTAGGAGTTGGCTAAATTGCTTTTTTACATCTACTACAAATTCATAGTCCATGGTTTTGTAAGTGTTTCTTGAAGCTCTTTTCGCCTTGGTTGTCAGATCAATGGCATGCTCACCCACGAAATAGATCTTTTCAAGCCCAAAAGCCTCAGATAAACGCATGATCATTCCCAAATTTTCAGGCGTTCGAATATTTTCAGCAATTAAAACGATTTGCAAGTCGTGCTTGGTGTTTTCGATATGTTCATGCTCTTTTTGAATCATGATGTCAGCTTATAATATGAATGACAAAATAAAGGTTTTTGAAATTCAATGGACTATAAAATCTGCCGAATTCCCATGAAATCTTTTTACAAATGTCATAATGTCAGACAAAGTGAACTCATTTGCTATTGGCACATCCATTGTTACTTGATGTGAAAAATGAATTTAAAATTAGAAAATAAATAGATCATGGGAAAAATTATTGGAATTGACTTAGGTACTACCAACTCCTGTGTGGCGGTAATGGAGGGTAATGAGCCCGTTGTAATCCCCAACAGTGAGGGTAGAAGAACTACTCCTTCAATTGTAGCGTTTTTGGATGAAGGGAAAGGCGAACGAAAAGTAGGTGATCCTGCAAAACGTCAAGCTATTACCAACCCTGCCAATACAATTGCTTCGGTGAAAAGATTTATGGGTAAGAAGTTCTCCGAAGTTTCAGAAGAGAAAAAAATAGCTTCTTACAAAGTAGAATCTGGAGCAAACGATACAGTAAGAGTTAAAGTAGGAGATAGAAATTATACTCCTCAAGAATTATCTGCAATGATTCTTCAGAAAATGAAGTCTACTGCAGAAGATTACTTAGGACAAGAAGTGACAGAAGCTGTTATCACGGTTCCTGCTTACTTTAACGATGCAGAGCGTCAGGCAACCAAAGAAGCTGGACAAATTGCAGGATTAGAAGTAAAAAGAATTATAAATGAGCCAACGGCTGCGGCTTTGGCCTACGGTCTAGACAAAAGAGATAAAGATCAAAACATTGCCGTTTACGATTTAGGTGGTGGTACTTTCGATATCTCTGTATTAGAATTAGGCGATGGCGTATTCGAAGTAAAATCTACTAATGGTGATGTTCACTTGGGTGGTGATGACTTCGATCAAGTGATTATCAACTGGTTAGCAGACGAATTTAAAAATGAGCAAGGCATTGACTTGAAACAAGACCCAATGGCTTTGCAGAGATTGAAAGAAGCTGCTGAGAAAGCTAAGATTGAGTTGTCTAGTTCTACTGAAACAGAAGTGAACTTGCCTTATATAATGCCAGTGGATGGCGTGCCTAAGCACTTGGTAAGAAAATTAAGCCGTTCGAAATTCGAGCAATTATCTGACGACTTAGTGAAGAGATCAATGGCTCCGGTTAAGAAGGCTTTGGAAGATGCTGGATTATCTCCTTCTGAAATTGATGAAGTAATCTTGGTAGGTGGTTCAACCCGTATCCCAAGAATTCAGGAAGAAGTAGAGAAATTCTTTGGCAAAAAACCTTCTAAAGGTGTAAACCCTGATGAAGTTGTGGCAATTGGTGCTGCAATTCAAGGTGGTGTATTAACTGGAGAGGTAAAAGACGTTCTTTTATTGGATGTAACTCCATTATCATTAGGTATTGAGACTATGGGTGGAGTAATGACTAAATTGATTGAATCAAATACTACGATTCCTTCTAAGAAGTCAGAAACATTCAGTACGGCTTCTGATAATCAGCCTTCAGTGGAAATCCACGTATTGCAGGGTGAAAGATCAATGGCGAAAGACAACCGTTCAATTGGTAGATTCCACTTAGATGGTATTCCACCAGCACCAAGAGGTGTTCCTCAAATCGAAGTAACATTCGATATTGATGCCAATGGTATCTTGAATGTATCTGCTAAAGATAAAGGAACTGGTAAAGAGCAAAAAATCAGAATTGAGGCTTCTTCAGGATTGTCCGAAGAGGAAATCGAGAAAATGAGAAAAGAGGCGGAAGCAAATGCTGAAACCGATAAAAAAGAGAAAGAGAAGATTGACAAAATCAATCAAGCTGACTCTTTAATTTTCCAAACTGAGAAGCAAATGAAAGAATTTGGTGACAAGTTATCTGAAGGCAACAAAACGGCCATCAACGATGCTCTAGCTAAATTGAAAGAAGCACATAGCAGCCAAGATGTTGAAGCAATTGATAGCTCAATGGAAGGTTTAAATAATGCATGGCAAGCAGCTTCACAGGAAATCTACCAAGCACAGCAAGAAGCTGGTGGTGCTGAAGGACAGCCAGGCGGAGACGCAGGGCAGCAAGCACAAGGCGAAAGTGCTGATGGCGTAGATGATGTGGAATATGAAGAAGTAAATGATGATGATAAAAAAGATTCTAAGTAAGAATCAATAAATCATAAATTTTAGTGAAAGCCTCTCAGAGAAATCTGAGGGGCTTTTTTTGTATGTAAATTAGAGTCAATCTTACTTTATTAGATAGTAAACTGCCCTATTACTTTTTTAATCTTAGCTTTATAATTAAGTCAAAAATAGCTATTGTTCAGATCAAGTTTAATATGCAGAAAAACCTCCGTACAATCCCTATTTTCATATTTGCATTGCTATCTATCTCAATTCTAAACTCCTGCCAAAAATCGTATCAAAATGCAGAAAACTCACAAACTAACTTCGCACTTGAAATTGCAAGTTCACTGACTTTTGATTTAGATAATACCAAAACTGCCTATAACAGAGGTGTACAGGTATATCCAAGTCAAAATCCTCAATATTTGTTATTGTTCCATTCTCACGGGAAATATACTTCCATCTATGATTTGAAATCGCAGGATTTATTAAATGAAAACCAGTTTGATTTTGAAGGATCTAAAAGTGTTCCGAAAAGTATAAACTTTGCCTATACGCACAACTTTGATTCAATCTTTCTATTTGATCCATTACCCCAACAAATTTATCTTGTCGATTCTGCTGGTAATAATATTGATCAATTCGGTCTCCAATTAGAGGATCTGCATTATACATATCCAGATGGAATTCATCCTGCATATTTTAAAAAGACCAAACTTTATCTACCAACTTACCCCTCTCCAATGGAAAATGCTACCTCTTCAGATTACGGCATGGTGGAATTTGATATAGCTAGGAAATCCTTAGGTACCAAATACAATTTATCTGAGAAATACGATGAAGGTTTTTGGGATAAACATAGCTATAGGAAAGCAATCTCTACTTTTAATGAAGATAATAATAGTATCATTATGAGTTTCCCCAATGATGAATATATTTACGTGACAGATGCCCAAGGCAATAAGTCCAAGCATTTTGGTGGCTCTTCTGAAATGAAAACCTTAAAACCCTTAGCCGGTGAACTTTACAATGATGATGAAAGAACCTTTAGAATTCAGGCAGAACAGGGTTTTTATTCAGGCTTAAAATATGACAGATGGCGTAAAGTGTATTATCGTTTTGCTTATAATCCCATTAGTAAATTTGCGGATAGAAGCACATTAGGCAAAAACGCCTCTATTATTATTTTAAATAACGAATTTAAAATAATTGGGGAGAGCCCAATAAATGCTAAAAAGTACTCATTTGGCATCAATTTTATCAATGAGGATGGCTTATATTTCTTCAATAATTATCAATATGAAAAAGAAGATGACAGCCAATTTTCTTTTGATTTATTTAAACTTAAAAACGCTACTCAATGAAAACCTTACTTATATTATTTAGCCTTGTCATTTTTCAAACTGAGTACCCACATACCGCCCAAAACAAGGACTTTATGGTAAAATATAAGTTTGAGAAAAAAGATGATGGAAAGACTTATATGCTTGGGCACATAGCATTCCAAAAAAAACAACAAAAACGGCATCAATACCAATATGATTGTTGAAGGTCATAGAATTGGTACTGTTCCAAAAAAGGATGGCACTTTTGAATTAGAACTTCCGGACAAAAAAGGCGAAATTTTAGTTTGGAATTCAAAATATAAAGACAAATGGAAATTTGAATACAAGGTGGAACTAAGCCAAGCCAAAGATTATACTATTGGTGATAATTAGACAAATTTATTAATGAAAGACGTTGTAATGCAATAAGTTAGAATCGTTAAGGTACTAGCTAAATGATCCTTATTCTCAGCTGTAATTAGAAAAAAAAAGTTGGCTAAAAATCACTAGAGCTATCCTATTAGTGCATAACTTAGTAATGGTAATTTGAAAATTGCCTTGAGATTAGTTTTCCACTATTGAAAGTTGCTGGTCTTGATAAAACCTGATACTCAATGAAAAGAATTGGAAGCTTATTTTTAACAGGATTCATACCGCCTGTGGTTTTAGCCATTTTTATGAAGTTCATAAGTTTGAATATGAGCTATTCTATTATTCTCGGGACAGTATTGTTATTCTTACTCTCTTCTTTTCAAATTAAAAACTCAATTCACTTTCTGATTAAAGCGGTAATAATTTTAGGGCCTTTGAGTCTAGTCTATTATTTGTTGATCCTTGGAGAACTTCCAGGGTTGTGGATATCGATCGTAATATTTGCCATAGCGGTTGTACTGGGGCTGCTGAATACAGGAAAGCTAGCAAAGCTTAGCTCTGGCCTTTTGGTTACAGCATTTTCTGTGGTAGTAGCTCTTTTCTGGGTGCCCAATATTGTAGCGGATAACTTAAGTCAAAAAGTGAATGATCCTGCTCCGAAATTTAAAATGCTTGACTTGATCGAGCAAAAGGATTTAGATAATACCTCATTTTCAAATAAGGTGGTTGTGATCGATTTTTTTGGTACATGGTGCGCTCCTTGCATTGCGGAAATGAAAGAATTGGAGGGTATAAGAGCCAATCTGGTTAGCAATGGCGAGCAAGTTGAATTTATTATTGCATGTACTGATACGGGGGGAGATACTCCTGAAAAAGCATTGTCATTTCATTTGAAGAGAGCGACTAATTTTCGATTAGCTTACGATGAAAATTCAGTGGCTCATAAGAAATTTGGATTTACTGGAGTTCCGGCCTTAGTCATTCTTGATAAGAAAGGAAATGTTCGCATGAAACATGAAGGATACAATCAGGCAGAAGATCTTGAGGGTAGTCTAAAGCCTTTGCTAGAAGAACTTTTAATTGAGTGAAATCAATGTGAAATTTCTTTTTGTTAAGAAGCTGTCTCAATGCTTTCTTATTGCTGCACGAAATACCCAATTAAAAAACATCAACTTGTCATAATCAAGTTTCCACACATAAAGAATGTTTTTGATTCCAAAAAACAAAAATCAATACTTTAGCCTTTTCCCTCTACTTTCCAGATTAGCTCTTCAATAATTTTTTCGATGCTCATTCCTTCTGCATCAGCTTTAAAGTTCTTCACCAATCTATGGCGTAAGACTGGAATTGCCACAGCTTTCACATCTTCAATGTCGGGAGAGTACTTACCGCTTAACAAAGCATTGCATTTAGCGCCCTTAATTAAGAATTGAGATGCCCTAGGCCCTGCTCCCCATTCTAAATATTCATTGGTGATATTATATGCTTTTTCAGTATTAGGCCTTGTACTATGTACTAATTTTACAGCAAATTCAATCACATTGTTAGTAACGGGTACTTTATTAACCAATTTTTGAAAGTAAAGGATTTCTTCAGAAGTCATTACAGCTTCTACTCCTTCAAGCTCTTGCCCTGATGTTTTTACAATATTCAATTCATCTTCATAAGAAGGGTAGTCTAATGTGATATTAAACATAAATCGATCTAATTGCGCTTCTGGCAACGGATAAGTTCCTTCTTGTTCAATAGGATTTTGGGTTGCCAATACAAAAAATGGATCAGGTAAAGCATAAGTTTCACCCGCAACAGTCACATTTTTCTCTTGCATCGATTCCAATAGTGCAGCTTGTGTTTTGGGAGGTGTCCTATTAATTTCATCTGCAAGGATGATATTATTAAAAATAGGCCCTTTGATAAACTTAAAGTTCCTGTCCTTATCTAAAGTTTCAGCGCCAATGATGTCTGAAGGCATCAAATCAGGAGTAAACTGTATTCGGTTAAATTTTAGGTTCATGGCAGATGCCACGGTATTGATTAAAAGGGTTTTTGCTAAACCAGGAACACCAACCAAAAGACTATGAGAATGGCAGAAAAATGAACTAATCACCAACCGGATTACATCATCCTGACCAACAATAACTTTCCTGATTTCCTTTTTTAAGCTTTCGAATTTTTCATGTAAAGCATTTGCAGCTTCTACTTCATTTTCAAATTTCTCCATATTTATCAGTTAAGAATTTGGCAGTCTTTGTAATGATCATCAAGTATAATGAAAACTTCCGATTTTGAATCTTGAAACCATTTTGCCAATTTTTCACTCTTCTTCTTATTCAGTGCTGCTTGTTTAATTTTTTGATAGTCTTTTCTGATGTCAGCTCTATGAGGTCTTATTTTATCTTTAAAATAAATAATTCTTACTGCTTCAGATCGATCTTGTTGTCTAAAAATAATAGGTTTTGTGATACTTCCTACTTCCATGGTGTCGATGGTAAAGAAAATGTTAGGGTCTAATTCATCTACAGAGATTTTAGTACCACCTGCTTCACTTTCAATAAAATAACCGCCACTTGATGAGGTATTCATATCATCTGAATATTCAGCTGCCGCTTTTTCAAAAGTAATACTATCTTTTATAATCAAGTTTCTAATACTATCTAAAAATTGAACAGATTTCTCCATGTCCCTTTTGGTGAATTTAGGTAAGATTAGGATGTGCCTTGTATTGAATTCATTTCCTCTTCGATCTAGTAATTCAATGATGTGAAAGCCGAAATCTGTTTCTACTGGTTTTGAAATTTCACCTGGCTTCAATCTTAATGCAGTAGCTTCGTATTCTGGGGCTAATTGCCCTCTTTCAAAGTAGCCAATATTTCCCCCGCTTTGCTTTGCTCCAGGTTCTTGTGAATATAATCGTGCGATATCTTCAAAATTCTCCCCTTCTAAAATTCGCTCTCTTAACCCATTTAAACGCGCTTTTATATTTTCTTTTGCTTCCCTGCTCATAGTAGGTTTTTTCACAATTTGCCCTACCTGAACTTGAGTTGAATAGAAGGGTAAACTATCTTTTGGGATGTTGTCAAAGAAGTTTTGAACCTGTTTAGGAGTAACTTCCAAGTCTTGGGTTATGGTTCTTTGCATTTCTCCTATGATCATTTGTTCTTTTACATCATCACGGATTTCTACTTTGAACTCATCCAATGATTTGCCATAGTATTCTTCAATTTTTTCCTCAGAACCAATCTGCTGTACCATCATTTTCATTCTGTTTTCCAATTGGGCATCAACTTGTGATTCAAGAACAGTTACAGAATCTATTTCGGCTTTTGCTAACATAAGTTTATTCACAATCAGACTTTCAAGCACCTCACAACGCCCTTCTGCGCTTTGTTGACCGCCTCTGGATAATCGATCTTTGTAAGCTAAAGCCAGATCGGATTCTAGGATGATATAATTATCAACTTTAGCAATAATTTTATCAACTGTTTTCACTTCCGATTGGGCTTCTACCCAGATTGGCGCAAACAAAAATGCTAGTGATGTGAAAAATGTTAGGATATTATGGTTTGTAAATTTCATATTTATTCGAACTCTTCGCGTTTTCAAAAACTTCCTCTTCTAATTGGTTGGCTAAAGCCACTTTTCTTTTATTTAAAATAATTTGTTTAATATCATTCTTCACGAATTCAAGAGGGGAAATTTGATCCGATATTTTGTACTCCTTTATTCGTAGGAAGTAAAGGTTTTCCTCATTTGAATCCTCAACGAATTTATTTGATTTCAAGAAATCAACTTTATTCGTCACACCCACAAATGGGGTGTTTCGAATCGCTTCATCAAAGTTTATCCAAACTGAATCTTCCAGAAAATAAGTCTCAGCAAATCGAAAACAGTATGATTTCAATTCTTTGAAATCATCTGGATCATTTGAGTTGATCAATTTTTTTAACTGATCAATTTTTGGGGCATCCTTAGTTACAGTAATGAAATACCCTCTGATTATATTCTGCTTTAATTCAAAATTGTCCTTATTGTCAAGATAATATTCTTGTATCTCTTCTTCGGTAACTGCTGTGTCTAAATTATTGTCGACATAGTATTTTTTGTATTCATGAACCATTAATGCATAACGGTAATCCAATACTTTTCTTTCGATGGAAGCTTGATCAAAATTGATTTTTTCAGCTGCCTCTGATATGAGTAGTTGCTTTTTAATCCATGAATTAACGTACCGACTTACCAGATTCGCACTATCTTTTGGGTCGATTTCTCTAGTAACTATTCCGGCAAGGTCTTTTTGATATAAGATGGAGTTACCAACTTTAGCAACAGGGATTTCAACTTCCTCAGTTTCTACCTCTTCCTGACCAAGATTTTTCAAATTGATATAGTCACATCCCCAAAAGCAGATAGAGAAAATAATTAATGATATGGTTAAATGTTTATTTCTCAAATTTCTGATTTTAATGTATTCAAAACTGCTTCATTTATGGTGACGCTATACTTTTTCTCCAGCTCCTCTAACCAATCTAGTTCAAGTTGTTTTTGATAATCTTCCATCAGTTCTGCTTTTGCTTCACTAAGTGTTTTTTGCTTTGGGGGATAACTTTCTAAAATATAATTAAATTCAATCATCCCTCTTTTGTCAACATTTTTAGTAAACTCTCCTTCATTAAGACCACTCCATTTTGAATTCTCCAGTGACTCAATTGTTTCAGTAGAAGCGGATTCTATCCTGTCATTATTTTTGGCTAAAAGCTCATTTGCTTCTGAAAGCAATTGCAAATATATTTTATTTTCATCGGAATAGATAAGTTTAACAACATCCATATTGCTAAATGTCTGATTTAAATCTTCAAAGAGCTTAATGGTATCGCGTTCACTGATGTTTTGAGGCAAAACAAGACTAATGAATACTTTGTGATCACCGTTGTCATCTATTTTAATTTGTTTTAATGTTGTTTTGCTATCAACATACTCAAGCTGATCTGTTAACGGAAAGTATGCATCGTTTATTGGCTTTTTGAATGGCTTTATTGAAGAGGTATCTGAGAATACAATTCTGGCTACTTTTAATTCTCCATCGGTTTTGTATCTGTTTTTATGCTCTTCATAATATTTTTTAAGTGCTGTAGTATCTTCACTGATTTTACTCCACACTTTTTGGTTCATTATTTCAAATAGAAGTAGACCATCTTTATATTCTTGCCTTAAAAATTTGTACTCAGGGTATTTTAACTCCAAATTATTTTCCTCATACTGGATTAGTTTGGATTTTTCGTATTTTTCTAATTCCAAGTCAATATTGTTTGCAGAGTCATATTCATTTAAAAAATCAAGTAAGGAGAAATCCGTTTCCGAAATGCTAAAAAGTGTCGTTCCTAATTCCTTTCTTTTAAAATTGCCTGGATTTAAATTTTCTTTTGATTTTAGGAGAGCATAAGCTTCGGTGTTTATTTTAAAGTTGTTTTCCTCTTTTAGTTTTTTAATAACCTCCACCTCTTTTAATTCAGATCTTTGATCACGTTGCACTCGTCTGCTTAGACTTTCTTCCATGCTTTCTAAACTCCCAACTCCCCTTTTGTCTTCTAATTTTAGAATATGCCACCCATAAGGGCTTTCCACTGGTTTTGAGATGTCCCCTTTCTCTTCTAATTCAAAGGCGACAGTTTCTAATGATGCAGGCAAACGCCCAGCACCAAACCATGGAAGACTTCCACCATTATCTTTTGTGCTTAAATCTTCTGATTCTTTTGTGGCTAGAATAAACCAGTTTTCACCTGAGTTTAACTGTTCATATATCTTCTTGAGTTCTTTTTCTGTCTGTAGAGAGTCTTCTGAGGAAGCTTGTGGAGGAAATCGCTTCATGATATGAGCTATTTTAATCCTGCCTAAGGTTTCTCTTTTGTCATTTACTTTAATAATATGATATCCAAATTGTGTACGAGTTATGGGGGAAATTTCACCTACTTCTGTTTGATATGCTGCCGATTCGAAAGGATAAACCATCTGAAAAGCAGTAAACCAACCTAATAAACCATTATTGCTTTTTGCAGAAGGGTCTTCTGAATACTCTCTAGCAAGTGCTTCAAAACTTTCTCCGGCATCAAATTTGTTTTTTACTTCCTCAATTTTTTGATAAGCTTTTAGAGTATCTTCTGCTTTTGCATCTTTATCAACTCTAATGAGAATGTGACTAGCATTTACCTCATGTTGTAAACGCTCGTAAGTTTCTTTGACTAATGCTTTGTTTACTTTTTCAGCAGTCAGATAAGGTTTTTTTATTTCTTCAAGATAGCCATTGAGTTCACTTTTGTAAGCTTTTGTAGTATCGATACCTTCAGCTTTGGCCTCTATTACTTTTAATTTGAAATTAATGTACAGATCCAAATAATCGTCAATGGGCTCAATTTCTCCTTTATTTTTATTGCTTTTCTCATAAGCATACATGAATTCATCGGGATAGACTGCCAAGGAATCTATCGTAAAAAGAGGTTCTCTATCCTCAGATTTAGGAGCTTTTTGGGTAGTCTTACAAGAACTTATGAAAATGAATAGGAGAGGAATAATTATACCTTTGATGTTCCGCATTTGGCTAAACTAAATTTTTGTTGGCAATTTATGCAAATGGATTCACACAGGAAAATATTAGGCGATCGGAGAAGTAATTATATTATTCTTTTTGGGTGTTATTGAATCTTTTATGCAATATGCAAGTGTTTTTTTGTTCTTTATTAACAAACTCAACCTTGTCCATAATTCGCCTGACCAACATTAAGCCAATTCCACCTTTTTTCTTGGTTTGTACCACTTCCTGAATAGAGGGCTCCTTATAATTATTGATGTCAAATTTTTCACCTTCATCAGATATTTCAAAGGTAATCCCATCTTTTTCTACGGACACTTCTAAATTGATGGTTTCATTTGCATTACAGTAGTTAGAATGAATAATGAGATTAGCGCAGATTTCATCAACTGCTAAAACCATCTGGTTGATTTCTAGATCATCATGAACATATGCCTTCAGTTTTTCGGTGATAAAACCCCGAATATCCCTTAGGCGTGTTTTTTCGCAATATACTTTAAGATTGAACTTCATGTAATTTCTCCTTCGCTTCCTTTTTGTCACTCGCAATAGTCATCAACTGATCTAAGCCCAAAATTTGAAAGACATTCAATACTTTTTCGCTTAAACCATATATTACCATTTTGATATCTCTACTTTTAAAATCATCAATGTAAGACATAAAAACGCCTAAACCTGCAGAGGAAATATAATTAAGCTGTGTGCCGTCTACTAAAATAAATTTCACTAAGTCATCATTAGCCAACTCAGTTAAAGCTTCATCCAAATGAATGCTTGAACTTGCATCAACATCACCTTCCACTATTATGATGTGATCTTCCCCCTCAATATTTGTTGTTATGTTTATCATTTAAATCTTATTACGTGCTTATTTTCAGTAAGTTGAAGTCTATGTTATAAAAATCTGATTATTAAAGCAGTATAATCATCTTCCAAATTTTCCGAACCTATAAAATCATACAAATATTTAATGAGTCCGTCTTGAATTTCCTTAGGGTTTTTCTCGCTATTTCCCTCCAGATAGCTACTTAACCTATCATAACCAAATTCTTCACCTTCAGAATTGGTGGCTTCAATTATGCCATCTGTATAGAGGAAAAGAATGTCACCACTACTGTAATGTATTTTGTTAATATCAATAAATTCTTCAAAACTGTCGTTTCTCACTATACCCAAGCCCATTCCTTTGTTATGGAAATACTCTGCTTTCTTTTCCTTCTTACAATAAAAGAGCCCTGGGCAATGTCCAGCTCTTGAAAAACTGATGCTCTTTTCCTGAGAGTTTATGATATAGTAGGCGGCCGTTATGAAAGAAGTTTTCTCCAAACAGTGACTTAAAGCATGGTTTGCCTTGGTGAAAAAGGATTTAGAGTCTAAATCAAACTGCACTAAGCTATGAAACACTCCCTTCATCTGAGACATATTAAAGGAAGCAGAAGTTCCTTTTCCCGAAACATCTCCAATAATCACTGCAGTTTTATGTGCTGCAGTTTTAAAGAAATCATAATAATCACCTCCTACTTCGTCTGCAGATTCATAGAAAGCATGCATCTCAAATTCTGTATCAGAAATCAAGGAGTGTGGGAGCAAACTTTTTTGAACACGGGAAGCAATTTTCAACTCTTCTTTATAGCGCTCATTTATTAATGCCTCTGTAAGTAATTCAAAATTTTCAATTGATATACAAGCCTGGTTAACAAAAGAGCTTATGATATCGATCATCTCTTTGTTGAAACCATCAGAAACATCTTTTAACAATACTAGCAAACCGATTTGCCGATCTTGAATGATTAAGGGCATTACAAGCACCGAACCATAATCTGGGTCATTTAGATTGGTGGCTAGCTTATTAAGGTTTAAGTCCTTCTTGAAGTTATTATTTTTGTGCTTGTTTAAATAGGCATAAATGCCGCTGTCTTGAATGCTTTTTCGAACTTGAGTGATTTTAAGATCAGTTATATCGGATTTGAGAATATCAATGGGTTCGTCATCTTGGTAAATTTCCAACCATGCACTGGTAGAAAATACCGCATTATTGCTGCTCTCAAGCAAAACATCATAAACTTGATTTTCACTGTCACCTTTCTGGATAGATTGACTGAGCCGCTGGAAATTTAATACTTCACTTATCTTTTGCTCAAAAACAGAAGAAGTCGGTAGGTTGAAAAGAATTACTAGTATGGAGATTAAAGCATAAATAAATATAAATCCGGCAATGGATAAAATGTATACATTATCTAATAAGTCCATTACCAAATTAAACTCTTGAGAAAACCCAAAAAGGTTATTGATGAAATAATAGAGGTATAAAATTACTAAGGCCAGTAGTAAAATACTTCTCCATTTTTGCTTGAAATTTAAATAAGCGATCCATTTTAAATTGAAAGACAATACTAGTCCGTAAAGTATAAAAATACCTAAGAGGCCATTGAATAACCACTGTTGAGCATTAGTTTGGAAGAAGCTGTAGAGCAAGGAAGCCAATAATGAATATTCGAATATTTGCCATATTATTAAAAGGCGCTTATTTTTCTGATAGAGAATTAATCTTTTCCAAACGATGAAAGTGGAAACCAAAAATATAATAACAGCGCCCAGGTTGATGTGGTAAAAGAAATTCACCATTAAAGGGTTTTGCATCAACTTACTATCGCTGAGCAAATAGAAAAAGAGGCTTACTGCAAGTTGAACTAAAGAAACGATGAGCCCCGTTGAAAAAACATGCCAGAGTAAATCAATAAAATTGATGCTTTCTGCCTTTTGTATTCTAATTTTGAAAAAGAAATAGACGAAAATAATATACAGGGAAAGCAATAATTGCGGGATTTCCTGGGTGATCCCAGCATTTGCTTCATTGATTTCTGCAAAAAGCAAGAATAGATCAGCCAGCACTAACGAAAGCCAGCAGAGTACCGCAAATAGTATGGTGAGGCGTAAAAGTCCTTTTTCTGAAATCAATTTTTTATTTTTCTATATTTCGGCAAATTAAGCGTTTATAAATTATTGTGAAAATAGTTTTACAAACATTAAATTCATGCACACAAAAAAAGAACTAAAATGCTCAAAAAACTAATATTTACTTTTTCAATTGCCTTAATTAGTCTTGGAGCATCTTTTGCTCAAGTGCAAACAGGTACCGCTTCTTACTATGCCGATAAATTTGAAGGTAAACAAACTGCAAGTGGCGAAAAATATAAGCATAAAAAATTAACAGCAGCCCATAAAAGTCTACCCTACGGAACAATTGTGAAGGTTACAAACCTAGATAATCAGGAAACCGTGGAAGTAAGGATAAATGACAGAGGGCCTTATGTGGACGGAAGAGTTATTGATTTATCACGATCTGCTGCTGAAAAATTGAAGTTCATCAATCAGGGTTTAGCTAAAGTTCGAATTGAAGTGGTTGATGCAGGAGATGGAAGATCAAACAGCAATAGACCAGTACAGATTGACCAAAACATTGAAAATGAATCATACTTTCAAATGAAAGTTAAAAGAAAAAATCCCGCGGGCTTTGGTGTTCAAGTGGGCAGTTTCAAAGGATTTGATAATATGCTTAAACTTTCAGAAAACGTTGAAAAATCATATCGAGCAAAACTCTATGTGGAAGTAAAAGAATTGAATGGGGATAAAGTGTATGCGTTAATATTGGGTGACTATGGCAATAGAAAACGAGCTGATAAACTTAAAGAAAAAATTTCAGATCGCTTTCCTGATGCTTTTGTAACCAAATATTGAAACTTGAATAGTTCTAATTGAAAGCCAAAGTCAAAAAGCCTAATTCATCTTCCATGTTTTTATAAATGTAAATTTTTCCGTCTTTCACAAAGTAGGTTTCAGGCACTTCTTCTAAAGGGATATTATCAATTTCAAAGAGTTGATTTAAATCCTTATCAAAAATAGTCAAGATAATATTCCATTTGTCTTCCTCTTGATCTGGTGTAGTGGAATAGGAAGAGAAGCGATAATACTGATTACGAGATTGATCAAATACGATGTCTTTAAATCGAATACTTTTATTTCGGGCAGACATGATTTTCCCTAGTTCTTCTCTGGATTCAACATCTTTGCCGTAGACCTCATTTTTATTGGCACTCAATTCACTTTTGTATTCCTTATGAATGATACTATCTGAATTTAAGTCATAATAGAATAGTTCATTCTCCATGTCATGACTTAAAATATATCTGTCATTTTGAAAATTTGAATATATATAAGTCCTCAACATCATCATTCTGCCATCTATTGTCAGTGATATGTGATAGTCAGATAGTTTTTTGAATTCATCAAGAAGGAATACGCTCCTGGAGTTTGTTGTCAGATCTAATTGAGAAAAGCCTCTTAGTTCTCCAAATCCTTTATTAATTAGATTGAAGGAAAGCTTCTCTGCTGGCAGGAATAATCCACTGGGCTCCATATTGAAATCTTTGGGGATTGAATCTCCTGCAAAATCTTCCTCTGAGATAACGTATTTCTGCAGTAATTCACCTTCCATGTTAAATAGTAGAATGGCTTGATGAATAGTTAGAGCAATTGAATTATTTTCAAGGTAATTGACATCTGTAATTCTGTTTGTGGTGCCATTCGGTCCTTCAACTTCAAAAGGAATAAATCCTACTAGTTCCATTTTGTTCATATCGATCACCTCTAATCCATGACGATTATTGCTATTGAACTTATAGATAAAGTCTTTTTCTTTATCAAATCCAAAAGTATTCAGCCCGTATTTAGTGTCAATGATTTCTTCATTAGAATCCACTATGGTTGAATCGATCGAGATACTTATTTTCGATGCCTTATCAGTATTTTCCTGTTTTTGGTTGCAACAAGTAAATGATATAGCAGAGATTATAGTAAGAATTAAAGAGATATATTTCATGCCAGTTTTAAGTTTTAGTAGCAAAAAGGTGAATATAAAATAATTTTCTATAAAACTAATTAAATAGTTGAATTTTCCTGCGTTTTTTCTAGCGAAATGAGGTGGATATAATGTAAATTCGCTTATTAGATGATGAAATGAGTCAAATATGACAAAAGTTAAAAATAAGATTGCCTGGGTAACAGGTGCAAGTTCAGGGATAGGGGAAGCTATAGTTTTTGAACTTGTTAAAAAGGGAGCTAAAGTGGTGATTTCAGCTAGAAGAAAGGAATTATTGGAAGAGGTTAGGGCTAAATCTTCTAAGCCCGAGAATATAATGATTCTTCCTTTGGATTTGGCTGACATTAAAACTTTTGATTCCAAAGTAGCAGAAGTATTGGCTCATTTTGGTAGGATTGATATTCTTTTCAACAATGGAGGAATTAGCCAAAGAGGGATGGCATTGGAAACCGATTTATCTGTGGACAGGAAAATTATGGAAATTGATTATTTCGGAACTATAGCCCTGACTAAAGCGGTAGCTCCACATATGGTCAATCAAAAAGCAGGACACTTTGTAGTTACCAGTAGCTTAGTGGGTAAATTTGGTTCGCCTTGGCGTTCATCTTATGCTGCGGCTAAACATGCGCTCCACGGCTTTTTTGATTCTTTAAGAACTGAACTTCATAATGATAATATAAAAGTCACCATGGTTTGCCCTGGCTTTATTAAAACTGATGTTTCAGTCAATGCCTTAGGGTCCGATGGAAAACCAACAGGTGAAATGGATAATGCTCAAGCCAACGGAATGTCTGCTCAAGAATGTGCTAAAAGAATTATTAGTGCAGTTGAAAAAGATAAGTTGGAAACCGTTGTTGGTGGAACGGAACGTTTTGGAGTGCTCCTGAAAAGATTGTTTCCAGGGTTATTTGCCAAGATAATTTTAAAGAGGAGTGTGAGGTGAAAAATTGGTCACAAAAAAAGCCCGACAATTGTCAGGCTTTCATTATTAAGTTTTTAAACTGATTAGCTGATTTCAACTAATTCTATTTCGAAATTCAAGTCTTTTCCTGCTAAAGGGTGATTAGCATCCAAAACTATGTGGTCATCATTTACTTCTGCTACTAAAACAGGTAAAGCCTGACCATCAGGCTGTTGCATTGACAATTGCATACCTACCTCTGGTTTGATTTCTTCAGGAACTTTATCATGAGGAACCGGAACCATCATATCATCTCTTTTGTCACCATAAGCTTCTGCGCTAGGGATGTCGGCTGTTTTCTTGTCTCCAATTGCCATTCCATCTACCGCTTTGTCAAAACCGGCAATCATCTGTCCTGCACCTAATTCGAACTCAATAGGTTCTCTTTCCAAAGAACTATCAAATACAGTACCGTCTGATAATTTACCTGTGTAGTGAACTTTTACTTTGTCGCCTTTTTTTGCTGTTGACATAATTTTTGCTTTTGTAATTTGCTTTTATAAACCACAAAGCTACTACTATCATTCCCTAAAGAAAAAATATTCTCACTTAAATCCTAAAATTGTACGGTAATGCAACAATAATGTACGAAAATGAACAGTTATTCCATCCGATTTGCTAAATTGTAAGCTGAAAACCTCCTTTTGGGTTTTGGCATTGTTTTTATCTTATTCAACATAGAAATCAAATGTAATGGAAAAAGAAATCAATAAAGTATTAATAATAGATGATGATGAGGATGTGCTCTTCGCAGCCAAGATGCTGTTGAAAAAACATGTAAAGGAAGTGTTTATTGAAAAAGATCCTCGAAAGATTCCATTTCTTTTAAATCAGGGAACCTATGATGTGATTCTATTGGATATGAATTTCAGTCAGGATACTACCAGCGGAAAAGAGGGGATGTATTGGTTGGAACAAATAAAAGAAAGAGATCCCAAAGCAGTGGTAATTTTAATAACGGCCTTTGGCGATGTGGAAACTGCTGTGAATGCTTTGAAAAAAGGAGCTACTGATTTCGTATTAAAACCATGGCAAAATGAGAAATTAGTGGCCACTATTCATGCGGCTGCTCAATTGAAAAATTCTTATAATCAAGTCAGCCGACTGGAACAGGAGAAGCAGCAATTGGAAGAATCCATAGACGCACCATTCAAGTCAATTATAGGCGAAAGTAGAGCACTTCAAAATGTGTTCACGATTATTGATAAAGTGGCGGCTACTGATGCGAATGTGCTTATTTTGGGCGAGAATGGTACTGGAAAAGAATTGATTGCTCGGGCATTGCATAAGAAATCAACTAGGAAAGACCATTCTTTTGTGAGCGTGGATATGGGAGCCTTAACAGATTCCTTGTTTGAAAGTGAACTCTTCGGACATAAAAAAGGCGCTTTTACGGATGCTAAAATAGACAGGGCAGGTAGATTTGAGATTGCAGATAAGGGTACCATATTCTTAGACGAAATTGGTAATTTAAGTGCGCCACTTCAAGCAAAATTATTAAATGTTCTACAAAGTAGAACGGTTACTCGCTTGGGTAGTAATGAGGCTATTCCCTTTGATACGAGGCTAATATGTGCAACCAATGAAGACATTAATGCCAGAGTGAATGAGGGCGATTTCAGACAAGATCTACTGTATAGAATCAATACGGTTGAAATTCATTTGCCTGCTCTTAGGGAAAGAATTGAGGATATTCCACTTTTAGCTGATCACTTTTTAAAAATATATGCCAAAAAGTATAAGAAAGGCGATATGAAAATCAGCCAGAATGCATTAAGGTTATTGCAGAAATATCAGTGGCCGGGAAATATCAGAGAATTGCAGCATGCTATTGAACGCTCTTTGATAATGGCAGACCAATCGACTTTGGAAGCAGATGATTTCTTCTTTTTATCAAAAGGTGGTAATTCAAGCACACAGCAATCAACAACAATGGACGATAGTTTTAACCTTGAAGATGTTGAGAGGCAGACTATCCAAAAAGCAATACAAATTCATGGGGGAAATATTTCAAAAGCTGCAGAAGAGTTGGGGCTTACGAGAGCCTCTTTATATAGAAGATTAAGTAAATATGACCTTCAATAATCCCCTTTTAAAAAGATTTTTAATTAGACTTGTCTTATTGACCTTAACAATTTTTGTATGGGCAATAGTAGTGGTTCATAATGAATCAACATTTTTGGGTTTAATATTTTTAGTGTTGACGGGAGTTCAATTAAGGTCATTCTTTAAAGAGCAGGCTGCAAATGAAATTTCAATAAATCGTTTTTTGGAACAATTGAAAAATAAGGAAATTGATTTTGAACCAGAAGAAAAAAATGAGGAGCTAAAGCAGCAATATAAATCTATTATTTCCACTATTAAAGATAGACAGAAGGAAAAGGAAGCTGAATACCAGTATTTTAGAAATATTGTACAGCATGTAGGTATTGGAATTATCACCTTCAACAAATCAGGTGAAATCCAATTGTATAATTTTGCTGCCAAAAAATTATTGAACACTTCCTATCAGGTTCATAATATCCAACAATTAACTAATGTAAGTGAAGAGTTGGTCGATACTTTTAAGGAGCTAAAAACTGGTGGAAGTAAGTTGATTCAAGTGAACATTGGCGAAGAAAGCAGACAGCTGTCTGTTTATGCCATTGAATTACAATTACATGATAAACATTTTAAGCTGGTTTCTTTACAGAATATTCAAACAGAGTTGGATGAAAAAGAGATGGAAGCTTGGAGAAACTTGATTAGAGTGTTGACGCACGAAATCATGAACTCTGTTACGCCTATATCATCCTTAACTGGCACTACAAGAGAAATGCTAAGTGGCTACAAGGTGAATGGTGCAGAAGAAGTCCCAATCCAAAAGGACGATATGGAGGATTTGATGTATTCTCTCAAAACAATTGAAAGTAGGAGCGAAGGACTGATTAGGTTTTTAAATGAGTTTAGAAATTTAACTCATACACCAACGCCTAAACTCAAAAATGAAAATATTAATGTTCTATTGGAAGGAATCTCTTTATTAATGAGTAAAGAATTAAAAGGGAAGTCAATTAATGTTCATAAGTCATTGGATGAAAGGATTCCAGAGATTTCAATCGATCGGGAATTAATCGAACAAGTTATTATTAATTTAGTTAAAAATGCATCTGAATCTTTTGATTCAGAACAGGAAGAAAAAAATATATGGATTAGTTCCAACCTCGACAACAAAAAAAGAGTCGTTATTAGTGTGAAAGATGATGGTGCAGGAATTGAACCAGAGGCTTTAACAAAAATATTTATTCCGTTCTTCACTACTAAGAAAAACGGCTCTGGAATTGGCCTGAGTTTATCCAAAGAAATAGTGAGAAAACATCAGGGTAATATTTCAGTACAGTCTACGTTAGGTGTTGGTACAGAGTTTGTATTAAAATTTTAGTGATTACCCTTTAAAAAGTTATATTTGTGGAAAAAATAGTCAAAATGCCAAAAGAAGAAATTCAAAAAACCATTACAAGTATCTTAGTCGAAAAACTAGGTATTGCTAGTTCGGAGGTAACAGCTGATGCAAGTTTTATAAAAGATTTGGGTATCGATTCTTTAGATTATGCAGAATTGGTAATGGAATTTGAGCAAAATTTCAATATTAGAATTCCAGATATGGATGCTGAAAAATTATCTACTATCAATCAAGCAGTGAAGTATATTGATGAAAAGATTCAGTCTGCTGAATAAAAAAGCCTTTACTTTTACCACTTGAATTGAATCCGATGGTTTTTTATTTATCGCCATCGGTTTTTATTTATCCTACATTTTCTCCATTTATAAATGCTATTGTTAAGTTTTTATTAATTCATTAACAAAAGCCATGCTGCTTCGTTTTCCTGACAGTGAATTTTCCTACTATCAAACCTTATGAAATTTAGAATCATAATAATACTGTTTTTCTTTGCTTCTTCATTACATGCTCAGAAATATACTATTAGCGGATATGTTAAAGATGCTGGTTCCGGTGAAGTATTAATTGGAGCCACCGTTGTAGACAAAAATGAGCCAGGAGTTGGTCAAGCCACTAATGTATATGGCTTTTATTCTTTCGAATTGCCCAAAGGAGAGTATACGCTAAAAGCCAGTTATGTAGGTTTCGCAAATAAAGAGATCAAAGTAAATCTCAAAGAAAACATCTCTCTTAATTTCAATTTAGAAGAACAAGCTTCAAGCCTAGAGGAAGTAGTAGTTTCTGCAAAGCGTAGCGATGAAAATGTGAGTTCAGTAAAAATGAGTACTGAGAAACTGCAAATTGAAAGAATTAAATCCATGCCTGCTCTTTTTGGTGAAGTGGATGTGGTAAAAAGTTTGCAATTGCTGCCTGGTGTTTCCACAGCAGGAGAAGGCACCTCTGGTATGTTCGTTAGAGGAGGTAGTTCAGATCAAAATTTGATTTTATTAGATGAAGCTACAGTTTACAATGCCAGCCACCTACTGGGCTTCTTTTCAGTTTTTAATCCAGATGCCGTAAAGAATGTCGAAATTTATAAAGGGGGAATCCCTGCTAAGTATGGAGGTAGAGTTTCCTCTATTTTGGATATTCAAATGAGAGAAGGGAATAATCAAAAATTTGCTGTGTCTGGTGGCCTTGGAACCATCAGCAGCCGATTGACAGCAGAAGTTCCAATTGTAAAAGATCAATCGTCATTGCTTTTATCTGGAAGAAGAACATATGCAGATGTGTTTTTGGCCTTTGCTCAAGATGAAAACATTAGAAATAATACGCTCTATTTCTATGACTTTAATACGAAATTCAATTATAGGTTCAGTGATAAAGATAAAATATTTGTTTCGGGCTATTTCGGAAGAGATAATTTAGGGTTTCAAGACTTATTTGGTTTTGACTGGGGAAATGCCACTTTTTCTACACGATGGAATCACTTATTTAATGATAAATTATTTCTAAATACGACCTTGCTCTATAGTAATTTCGATTATGGTTTTGATGTGAATTCGGCCGGATCAGGGTTCAATTGGAATTCAGGTTTACAGGAATATAATCTGAAACTGGATTTTGATTATTTTCTTAACAACAATAATACATTGTTCTTTGGTGCAAATGCTATATACCATGTCTTTGCACCTGCAGAAATCGCCTCTAAAGATTCAAATATTCAGGATTTTAATCTGCAGAATGATTTTGCTGTAGAAACTGCGCTTTATGTCAGTAATCAACAAGAGGTTAATGATAAGTTGAGTTTAGAATATGGGGTTCGTTATTCCTCTTTTGCTAAAGTTGGCCCCGATTCTGTTTCAATCTATCAAGAGGGACAAAGGAAAATGCCTGAGAACGAAATAAGAACTGATGTTTATCAAAGTGGAGATGTTGTTAAATATTATGGAGGCTTTGAGCCAAGAATAGGAGTCAGATATTTGGTCAACTCTAAGACAAGTTTAAAGGCCTCCTACAATAGAATGCGACAATATTTACAAGTTGCGACCAATGCAACGGCAGGATTCCCTACTGACCGTTGGATTCCAGCAGACTACCATATTAAACCAGTAATTGGAGATCAAGTGGCTTTAGGGTATTTTAGAAATATTAACGAAAATAAATGGGAAGTATCAGTTGAGGGCTACTACAAATGGTTGCAGAATGTAGTGGATTTTCTTCCTGGAGAGGATGTGCTATTAAATGATAGAATTGAAACTGCAGTGGCAGATGGAATTGCTTGGTCATATGGTGCTGAATTTATGTTGAGGAAAAATATTGGAAAAACAACGGGTTGGTTGAGTTATACTTTATCAAGGACTCAACGGCAGATTGAAGGTGTTGCTAGCGGGGAGCCTTATTTAGCTCGCTACGATAAGCCCCATGACATTGCATTGGTATTGTCTCATAAGTTCTCAGAACAAATCTCTTTTTCTGGAAACTGGGTTTATGCTTCAGGTGCTGCAGTGACCTTCCCTGAAGGAAGATATATTATGAATGGGCAGAATATTCCTTACTATGATGATAGCAAGAGAAATACTAGTCGAATGCCCGATTTCCATCGCATGGATTTAGGCTTGACCTATAAGTTTCGTGATGTAAATCGTTATAGCCACGAGATTACGGTTTCATTTTATAACGTCTATAATCGAAAAAATCCATTTTCAATCGAATTCAGGCAGGTTAATAATAACGATGCAACTTTCAATGAATCAGAAGATGGGCCAGTCACTAGTACAAGACCTGCAGCAGTGAAGACTTCGCTATTTGGAATCATTCCTTCTATCACATATAATTTTTCTTTTAACTGATGAAAGCAAATAAGAATAAAATATTGAGCTTGTTTTTAGCAGTTTTGCTCAGTTGGAGCTGCCAAGAAATAATCGATTTGGAATTAGATCAATCTGAACCAAAATTAGTTATTGAAGGGAACTTGACTAATGAACGAGTCATCCAAAAAATAAAAATATCAGAAAGCTTAAATTACTATGACACCTCTGAATTAGCACCGTATACGGAAGCAGTTGTCAGGTTAATGGATGTTGATTATAATTCTTTATTCTATTTTACTTACAGTTCCGAAGATAGTGTTTATCAATCAAATAGCCCGTTCGGGTTAGCTGTTGGCCAAGAATACATTATTCAAATCGAAGCGAAAGAGGAACTTCTGGAAGTAAAAGGACATGTGTTGGAAAATGCTACATTGGATTCACTTTATTATTTGTCAGCTGAAGAATTAGAAGCACTAGGTCAGCCTGTTTTTGGAGATGGTTATTTCATGTTCGTAAACGGGAAATTGAATAATGAAGGTATTGAGTATTTCAAGCTTGAGGTTACTGTCAATGATACTTTGAGAAATTCTAGGAACGATTTTTCTAACTCTGTCTTAACATCAGAATTTTTTGGATCAGAATTTCAAGCACTTCCAGTGCCTGGATCTTTTGAGGAAGATGATTCTGTAGTTTTAGAGCTTTATACGCTAAATGAAGATGTTTATCAATATTATGTGGAATTTATTAACCTACTATTTAATGATGGCGGAGTGTTTAGCCCACCACCAGTAAATCCTGATTCCAATATTAAAAACTTGACCAATCCCGAAAATGAACCTTTAGGATTTATACAGTTTAGTTCTATCCAAAGAAGGAGCTTAGTTATTAAAAAAAGAGATTAAGCCTGTGGCATGGAGATGCCTCTGCTTCTGGTATATGTTTTCCCAAATCTAACTTAAGCTTGCTAACCCTAGTTTAGGATATAGACCACCTATTATTGGGTAAGATTGAACATTTTTAAAATTGAGGATTAATTTAATGTTGAGGTATTTTTATACCAACATTACTAAAATTTGAAAAGTGCCTCAAATCTTCTTTTTTGTTTAACAACCAACTAATCATGGATTAATATTCAATGATGACCTTTAGGAAACCAAAAGAGGTCATGTTAACACACTACAAAACTTTAGTCATTTCTGATGTTCATCTTGGCACCAAAGGATCCAAAGCAAAAGAACTAGTTAAATTCCTTAAACAATGCAGTTGTGATAGGTTAATCCTCAATGGAGATATTATTGATGGTTGGCAACTCAAAAAATACGGCACATGGAAAAGGAAACATACTCGCTTTATCAATAGAATTTTGAAAATGATTGAGGAACATAAAACCGAGGTGATTTATTTAAGAGGGAATCATGATGATTTCTTGGATCAGGTACTTCCATTTAAAGTAGGAAACCTTACCATTACTAGAGATTTAATAATTGAAAGTAATGGCAAAAAATTCTACGTAGTGCATGGTGATATCTTCGATTCAATCACCACTAATCTTAAATGGGTTGCCAAGTTAGGAGATGTTGGTTATACGTTCTTATTGTGGGTGAATTCCAAATATAATCAATACAGAAGAAGTAAGGGCTTACCCTATTATTCTCTCAGCCAAGTGGTCAAATCAAAAGTAAAATCTGCGGTTTCTTATATTGATGATTTTGAAAAGCAACTTCTTGAAATTGCGAAAATTAAAGATTGTGATGGAATCATCTGTGGCCATATTCATCAGCCAGCATTAAAAGAAATCGATGGGTTGATTTATATGAATTCAGGTGATTGGGTAGAAAGTATGAGTGCTTTGGGGGAAGATAAAGATGGTAATTGGTCTTTGGTTTATTATGCCGATTCTTCTCCATACAAATTAAACCATAAAAAAGTCGAAGAGTTGAATATTAACAATACATCTACTTTTAGTACAGAAGAAATTAACATACGAAAAAAGACTGCATAATAAAATTTTACTGAAAAGGCTTTATATTCGAATATGGCTTTAATAAGTAAGAAGAAAAAAATATTTCCTGTTAGTAATAATTTGATGAAGTACTTGCGCAATCATGGCAGGCAACTCGATATCCCCATCAAATATAGTGATTTAACGAGGTCCAATAATGCAATTCCTTTGTATGACAGCGAGGACAACGATACGCTGTGGGAAACCCTTTTTTTTCCACAGGATGACATGAAACATATTTACTATGGTTTGAAGAATATTTATGCCATTTTAAAAGCAGATGGAGACTTATCTGTAATGGAACATCTTTATGTCGACCGAGTGGATGCCTGCACTTATGGCAATACCTATCCGTTCCGAGTACGAATAGTTAATCAAATCAATGATAACTTCGATTATTTCTACATTAAAAAAGCCGATGCTTCTCGAATTTATGGTTTGGAATTAGAGCATCTTCTTTCTCCGAACAGAATGAGTTATATCGTAAATGGAGACACACTTATTGAAGAGCATATTCCAGGGATTCCAGGAGATCAGTTTATCAGGAATTATATGAATGACGATAAACTGAATAAAATCAGATTAGCTAAAGAATTCGTAAAGTTTACCGAAAGATGTTTTGTCCGATTGTTAGGCGATATGCATTCCAACAATTTTGTTATCGATATCACGCCTGATTTTGAGGAAATCCATTACAGGATAAAATCCATCGACTTCGATCAGCAGTCTTATGAAGGCAGGAAAGCAGTATACATGCCTCAATATTTTAAACAGAACAATCCTATTATTGAATTAGGATTGGAGTTGATGACTCCTGCCACGGTTAAACAATATCAAAAAGAGGAGCGCTCATTGATTGTAAATAGAATGAAGGCATCTGACCATAGCCTAAAGGAATTAATGAAGGCCATGAGAAAAGACGTAATTTCAACACCTGAAAATATCGCTAACCTGAGGGCTGAGTTAGCAGAACATTATAAACATCAGTCTTTTAATGATTGTATAACCATGGGAGATGTAGTAGCTGAAAGCTTACGCTATTTGAGAGAGCACAATTAACGAATCAAAATGATTTTTTGATTTAGAGTGCTTGTTACTTCTTGCATGAATTTTTTAATCATTGAATATTCATCAGGCATATAGATTACTTGATCATAATCAATAGTATATTCTATTTTTAAACTATTGCCTGTTTTATTAAACTGATACATGAATTTTCCTTTACCATCAGGTAAGGCAATGCTTTTGTTTTTTGGATACTCTAAAACAGTCCACCCTTCTGGGATTTCATATGCATAGCTTGCCATTCTTATCAGGGGGGTATAAAGTGTAAGTGGATTTTGTCTTTTTTCAGTTTGAAGTGGGTTTTTTGAAAATTCATTAAAAACTATAGGCTGAATCTCAATATAATTTTTTGCCACCGAATCTGCGGGTCTAACAAAAGATAAATACTCTTTTAAATATTTATTGTCATCATATTCATCAACTACATCATGGTTTTTAATGTTCCAATCCATATTTTCGAATATAGTTTCAATCAAATAGTCATTATATGATCTATTGTTACTAAGGAATCTTGCGTCAAAAGAATAAACCGCATATCCTTCTCTTTTTACTTCATAAGTTCCTTCAATGGTTGCAGTATCAGTTACTATAAATTCTCCGGTTACCTTCTCCTTATCTTCAAAATTAAATTCCAAAGGCACAAAACCGGGTGCTTTTTGTGAAATGACTAATCCACCATTATTGATATAATTTGGAGGCAGCATATTGAATAGTAAGTTCTTATCAGAAGCATCTAAGAAATAATTTTTGCCATTGTGTCTAATCATGCAAATGTAGACATCAAAGAGTTCAAAGTAAGGGTTTTCTGGATAAGTTGGTCTATTCTCGATAGAACTTAAAGCAATTAAATAAGCATCGAAACCTGATTGGTTGAGCATTTTAGTTAAAAGCATATTGATCTGTTGTGGCGTGCCTTTTCTTGCTTTATACGCCTCTTCCAAGCTTTTATCATTAAATGTTAAATCAATAGTGAAATTATTTCTAATAAAATAAAAGAAGCCTTTTATAACATCTATTTCAAATAATTCAGGGTGGTATATTTTATCTATTTCTTTTTGTAGATAACTACTGCGGCTATATACATTTTTGAAAAAGGGAGCGCCTGCCCAATTGTAGGCTAATTCTTCATAATCTTGAGGTAGGATAAATTCAGTGGACTGATTTGGCAAAGTGTATTCAGCTAGCTTAAATCTCAATTTTGAAATAAAGTAGTTTGATCCAGGAACGTCTTCTTCCATTACATAAGCAGGTATACTATCTATTTCGAAGTTTTCGATCAAAACATCTGTTTGCTTATTTTTAATCATTTTTTTAACAGTTTTTCTGCTAAAATCATCTAAACTCAAAGTGCCTTCCAAATATTTGTAAAACAATAGATAATTGGGTACTTCAGTAGTATAAGTTGATTTTACAACGGGTATGTCATTTTGGAAATACCAGCTATTTAACTCTTGCCAATCAGCTATTTTAATTTGATAAGTATATTCTATTACACTTCCTACTTTAGCTTTTGGCATGGAGAAATAGTTCTCAACTATTCCGCCATTAATTTTTTTGCTGATGTCAGAAGATTGCAAACTATCAATCTGCAGTGAGTCATTTTCACCTAAGTTGTAAGTGTGGCCTTTAATAAAAAGGAGTGAGTCTTTTTCGCTGTAGGGTATCATTACCTTTGACCAGCTTAGCCCTTCTTCAGTAAGAATTTCGATTTTGGTGGTGTGGGTGAAAACAAGCTCGAAATTATCGTTGTATACACTATGTCCACTATCCAATAGAATGATAGCATCAGCACCGATACCAAATGCAGAATCTTTTGGTGTGTTGCTTTCTTGCGCTAAGATTTGAAATGAAAATACTATTGATAACAGTATACTTAAAAATAACCTCTGCATTTTGATATGATTTTGTTGATAGACTCTATATTTCTTTAGCTCAGCTAAAGCTAGCAATTATTATTCCAATTATATTTTTTCATTTCATTGATACGTTTAATATTTCAATCAGTTGGATAGGAACTTGCCTTTATTAAAATATCGATTTTAATTGACTTAGGCAATCGATCTCATGTGTAACACTTGATTTGTGGGTTTCTTTCTTTGGATTGAAATATATAGTATCCATTCCAAAGTTTCTTGCTCCAAGTATATCAGTTTGCAGATTATCCCCTATCATGATACTCTCATTTTTCCTTGCTTCCGCCTTATCAATTGCATATTTAAAAATTGAAGTCATTGGTTTTTTGTACCCAGCACTATCAGAAGTGACCACAGTTGAAAAATAAGTATGTAACCTAGATTTTTCTAATTTTAGTTTCTGAACATCATTAAAGCCGTTAGTTAAAATATGAAGTTGGTAATTATCTTTGAGATAGTCTAACACTTCAAAAGTATAAGGAATGAGATGAGGCTTGGTAGGACAAAGCATTAAATATTCAGTAGAAAGTTTTTCACTCAGTTCGAAGTTATTTATTTTAAATCGGTTTAATATCTGCAAAAATCGTTGCTCTCTAATTCCATCACGAGATATCTTGTTTTTATTATAATCATCCCACAGATTTCGGTTTACTTCTTCAAAACAAAGATTGAATTGCTCACAACTACTAATTCCAAGGCTGTTGAGTTCATGTTTTAGAAATAATTCGCTTAATGCCTCATTAGAATTTTTTTCATAGTCCCAAAGTGTATGGTCCAAATCAAAGAAAATATGTTTATATGAATTTATTTCACCCATTTTTTGCTGTGTAATTTATTTAAAGCTAGTGTTCTATTGGAATACATCACTTTAAAGGTTTCTAAATCTTTCTGTAATTGTTGGTCTTTTTCTACGAATTTAAAGGTTTGTGCTAAAAGATCCTTTACTTCTTCTTTCACATAATAAAACACCCATTGATCAACTTTCTTAGAATTTAGAACGCCATTATTCTTTAGAAAAGATAGATGTCTGGAAGTTTTGGCTTGAGTGAAATCCAAAATCATTTCTAAATCAGAGATACACATTTCTTGGTTCTGATGCACCAAAAATAGCATGCGCAAGCGGGAGTCATCAGAAAGGCATTTATAAAATTGTACACTGAAATTTAAAGTAAAGTTCTTGAGCCTCATAAGCTTGTTAGTCACTAAAAGTAAAAGTACAAAACGATAAATGAACTTTAACAATCCAAATGCAATTATAATTTATCCTTGCTTTGTTAGGAAGATCATTATTCTATTGGAAGAAGTGCAAATACATATGTCCGTCCCTCTAGAGATATTAGTGTTGTAAAATAACAAAGTTGGATTAAATTAGTGTTACAATAACTAAAGAGTAACCGAATCGTTAATAATTTAGTTTATAATCTATTATATTTGTGAAATATGGTTCAAAGAAAACTTCCCATATTATTAATACTGTTGTTCGTGTCATTTTTTTCCTATTCTCAAGGAGAAGAAACTGAAACGGAAAAGGTAATACAATTTACTGGAGTAGTTTTAGACAGTGATAGTTCAGCGATACCGGGGGTGCATATTTATACACCTGTGTTTGGAAGAGGTACATCAACTAACCAATATGGCTTTTTTTCTATGCCTGCATTGGAAGGTGATAGTCTTGTAATCAGTGCGGTTGGTTTCAAAAAAGCAACCTATGTTGTACCTGAAATTAAAAGCACTACCCTTAAAGTAATTTTTCGGTTGCAGCAGGACACGGAATTGTTAGATGAAGTTCAAGTTTATAATATGCCTCCCACTGTTGAAGCCTTTAAGCAAGCTGTTTTGGCTGTAAGACTTCCAGATGAATTCAGTAATATGGACAAGAACCTCGATCCTGCCACCCTTCAGAAGATGTACAAGACCTTACCAGCAGATGGCTCCATGAATCATAGGTGGTTCGTTCAACAACAAGCCTATTACAATCAGACTAAGAATTCTGTAAGAATTAATCCTTTACTAAACCCAATGTCGTGGATTGAAATTTACAGAGCAATCAAACGTGGCGACTTTAGTAATAATAACGATTAATAACAAGTCTGTACCTTTCTGTATTAATCCAAACAGTTTTTCTCAATAAAATTTACTTTCTTGCTTTAAAACCATTTGATAAATATTGTCCATAAGTGGTCGAATATTTTTTTTAATGGAGGCTTTCTGCTTATTTTAAGAATTGAATGTTATGTTAGATGCAGTTATTGTAGTAATCCAAATCCTGAAAAGGGAATGAGGAGTGAAGAAGATTGTGATTTGTAGCATACTTGTCCAGAGAATTGGGCTGTTCTTAAAGAAGAGAGAGTACACATGAAATGAGCATAAATTTAGAGTCCCTAATTTACCATGCAAGGGATAGCTTGCCTGCCTATGACAGGAATATATTTATGGGAATTCCATGTGGCAATTTAAAAGCATTGTATATATGAAATATATTTTTATTTGAGAATATCTGTTATCATATTGTTTCTATTTCTATTTCAGGGAAGGCTAGTATCTGCAGAGTCTTTTCAGGATATTCTTGATGAAGGATCGGGCAAAGTCAAGGTCTACTACTATCCAATTGAACCTTTCATTTATAAGGATGAAATTGGGAATTTATTGGGTATAGAAAAGGAAATGATGGATTCTTATCTTCGTTTTATTGAAAAGAAATATTCTGTAAAGCTTTTCGTAGAATGGGAGCAAGTCCCAACTTTTGATTCTGTGTTTGATTATGTTAATAAATCCGAGATTCCAGCTTTCGGTATTTCAGTTATTTCTAAAACTGAGGATCGGGCTAAACTAGTAGGTTTTTCGTATTCCTATATGCCTGATGTAAGCGTGTTTATTACTCACCTTTCTGTCCCATTTTTAAAAGATGGAGAAGCTCTAAAGACACATATTAATGGCTTTGAAGCAGCTACCATTTCAAGTACTACCTATAAAGATGATTTGGATAAGCTTAGTAAGAGGTTTGAGTTAGACTTAAATTATGTTGACGTTCCGAATGATGAGGATATCATACGTTTGGTTAGTCGAAACAGGGAAATGGTAGGTTATGTTGGTCTTCCATTTTATGTTATTGAAATAGGGAAGGGGAATCCAGTAAAGCGGCATAGCAAGTTTCAAGTCAAAAGAGATGGATATAGATTCATATATCAACTAGGGAACGGATGGGAGCAAACAGTTAAAAACTACTTTGAGAGTTACTTGTACCGTGCTGAAGCAGATAAAATAATAAGGAGATATCTTGGGAATGATTATTCAGAATTGATTTGGGGGCTAGCTGGAGATAATGTGGCAGATAGAGCTGACGAAATTGCTTTTCTAAACAAGGAAAAGGAAATACAAAGTCAAAGTCTAATTGCTGCTGAACGTCAAAAAGAATTGCAGTGGGTCATCATTGTATCTGTTAGCATAGGTCTTGTTTTTGTAGTAATTATAGTCTTGTTATTGGTTCGTTCAAACCGAATGAGACAAAGAGACAATGTACTTTTAAAAGAGAAAAGTGAACAATTACAGGAATTATTAAATGAACTGAATCAAAATAAAGATGAAATATCACATCAAAGACAATTGCTTCAGAGAAAAAACAAGGAGTTGTCAGATATAAATAAGCAAAAGGATGAATTAATTGGCATAGTGGCTCATGATTTAAAAAGTCCGATTAACCAAATGAGTGGCTTAATCACTATTTTAGGTTTTAAAAGTGAAAAATGGGATAAAGAGGAGGTTGAGATTTTTGAAAAACTTGAGAACTCAAATTTCCATTTAAAGGAGTTGGTAGAGCGAATATTAGATTTGGAGTCGATTCAAAAGAAGAGCCTAAACTATAAGATCACTACAGTGGATATGGCAGAAATACTGAGAGAAACGGTGTCCGAATTTGAGGAAAAAGCTGTATCTAAAAATATTTCAGTAGATATTTCCCATATTGTGAATGGAAAAACCGTTATGGTTGACCCCTTTTTCCTCAAACAAGTTTTTGAAAACTTAGTAAGTAATGCCTTGAAGTTTTCGCCCTTTGGGAGTACAGTGTTTATTGGAACCGAAAGCCATCATGATTATCATCATGTTTATATGGAGGATCAAGGACCAGGAATATCAGAACGAGATAAGGTCAAATTATTCACTAAATATATGACCCTTTCTGCGAAGCCTACAGGAGATGAAACTTCAACGGGCTTGGGTTTATCTATTGTGAAGAAATACGTAGAAGAAATGAATGGCAGTGTGTGGTGTGAGAGTGAATTAGGTAAAGGGGCTAAATTTATAGTGGCATTTCCTAAGGTTTAATTTTAAAATAATATTTCCGATGAGAATTTTAGTTGCAATTGTTTTAGTGGCCTTTATGGCAGTTTCATGTTCAAATGAAAATGAAAAAAAGGTGGTCTATATGGTTCGCCATGCTGAGAAGGATGCTTTCCCAAAAAATGATCCTCCCTTAACTACAGATGGTGTGATTAGGTCTGTGGACTTAGCAAGCTGGTTTAAGGATATTAGTATCGACACAGTATTTTCGACTGATTACGTTAGAATGCGCGAGACTGC
Organism: Marivirga tractuosa DSM 4126; assembly: GCF_000183425.1. Taxonomy (NCBI): domain Bacteria; kingdom Pseudomonadati; phylum Bacteroidota; class Cytophagia; order Cytophagales; family Marivirgaceae; genus Marivirga; species Marivirga tractuosa. The sequence goes on along the minus strand of NC_014759.1, from coordinate 2,200,936 downwards.
AAAGCCCTTAATTGAGCAACAAGGTCTGGATCTATCAATATACCAGGCAATGGATTTTGAAGGATTTGCCAATCAATTGAAAAATATGAAAGCAGATACCATCTTAGTGATTGGGCATAGCAACACTATACTTGAACAAATTGAAGCTTTAGGATTTGATCGTCCGCAAGAAAAAATCAATGAAAAAGAGTATGATAAAATATTTGAGTTGCGATTAGGGAGCGATGAGATGTTTACGCATAGATACGGCTCAAAATATAAGGAGTAAAAGAAAACATTTTACCCTTGTTTCTATTATCTTTTCATGAAGTTAAAACTTAAGACAGAAGTTAAGCAAGATTATTTATCCGTGAAAAATGGATTTGATGCAAAGTTGTTTTTATCATTGAATCCACCGTTTCCTCCTGTTAAATTGAAAGAATTTGGTGGGTGTGAAAAAGGAGATAAAGTCCATTTAGAATTGAACTTTATCTTTTTTAAACAAGACTGGATAAGCGAAATCACTTTTGATCGTACTTCCGAAAGCGTTTTTGAGTTTATTGATGAAGGCACTCAATTACCCTTTTTTCTAAAATATTGGAAACATCATCATATAGTAGAGAAAGCACAAGAAAATAGGTCATTTATTATTGATGATATCGAGTTCAAATCTCCATTCAAATTGATGGACTTTATCCTATATCCTGTTTTATGGCTTCAGTTTGCATATCGAAAACCTATTTATAAAAAGTTATTTAGTACTCCAGTAAATTAAACATTAGAAATTGAGGTATTTCTGAATAATACTGACTAATATTTATATTTTTGCTTAGTATAATATAAATATTATGGTGCTAAGATTAATTTTTGTGACAATTATTGGTTTGAGTTCTTTTAAGGAGATTTCTGCAGGCACCCTTACATTTCTCCATAATGAAACAATCGAAGTAAAGTTACGAGATGCAGTATACCCAAGCCATTTAGCTTATACGCCCACATTTCAATACCCTAGTGCTACCATTTTTCAGTTAACAGAAACGGATTTTCATTTTTACTCCGTAATATTTAATTCTAAGGAATACTATTTATGGGTTGAAGACCTAACTTTAAATACAAATGTGAATTTAGAAGATGCTGAAACAAGCACTACTAATTATGTGCTAATATCCAAAAGTAATTGGCTCTCTGGAAAAATTGATTCAAAACTTGAGCGTATAAAAAAAGTACATGAAATTGATAGTTACTATTCGAATGCTTTGGATAGTTTAAATAATCTAGCGGAAACTAATGAGCAGCATCGATATGAAAATTCATTTAGCACAATTGTTTGGGATAGTCGTTCCGCCAAGCGTCTATACAATTTTGCTGTAGAGTCATTCAGTTATCAATTTGATGAAAACCTAATTCACTATATTCCCGAATATGCTAACTATTGGCAATTGCTATACAAATTATACTACCAATATTACCATACTAATTCTTTCAAAGGTTTCAATAAAAAAGAAATCCAATCTGAAATAGAAACTGATTTTCCTGATCCTCAATCAAAATTCTTAGTTTTCCATCATTTCTTCAATGTTGGCTTATCACTAAATGATCTTAAAGAGAATTTTGAGTTGTTTGCAACAGCTTTAAGTGAAAGAGAGAAAGTTCTGGTTGAGGCTTTGATGCAAAATAAAGCTGTCAAGAATTTATCAAATTCCCCACAAATAGATTTCCTATTTGGCATTGACATCGATGCGTCAATGGAAAGTTATTTCGCTAGGGATTCATCTGAAAAAATGCACTTATTAGTGTTTTGGTCTAGTTGGGATAAAAAAATGGAAACAGAATTCAGTCTTTTAAGCGGTTTAAAGGAAGACTTTAAGGAAAAATTTAATTTTGTGCACATTTGCATAGATGCATATGAAGCTCCAGAAAAAACAAAATCATTTATTTATCAAAATAGGGTAGACGGCTTTCATTTATTACCAGAGCAATCAAGAGCATTTAGGGTTAGTAAATATAGAAAAGCGCTGAAGATTCGAGACTTTCCATTTTATGTGTTGACTAATCATGCTGGGGAGATGGTTGAAACCGAATCTGTTCCCTTAGAAATTAGCCAACGCTTAGCAAGCAAGATGAAATCTATCAGTACAAAAAAATAGCCCTACAAATATTGACTTGCAGGGCTATTAAATTTAAACTTAGCGTTTTCTTAATCTTCTTTTTTGTCTTCTTTATCTGCAGCTTCATCAGAAGATGGCTTATCAGATTTTGCTTCTGTTTCAGCAACTGATTCCTCTTCTTTTTCCTTCTTTTCTTTCTTTTCTTTCTCTTTTTTTAACTCGTCTTGCTTCTTACCATTGGTGTAAGCTTCATAAGTTGTTTGCTGCTCAAAAGGGCGTTTGCCTATAAGTTTCTCCAAATCAGACTGGAAGATGATTTCTTTTTCTAATAGTTGCTGAGCTAATATTTCTAACTTATCTCTTTTCTCTGTTAAGAGCTTTTTAGTAGTTACATAAGCTTTAGCAATCAATTTGTTCACTTCCTCATCAATTACTTTTGCAGTATCTTCTGAATATGGTTTAGTGAATTTATAATCTCCACCATCTTTAGAATCATAAAAGGAAACATTTCCAATTTTTTCATTCATACCATAAACACTTACCATGCTATAGGCCATTTTGGTAATTCTTTCCAAATCGCTTAATGCACCTGTAGAAATTTTACCGAAGACGATTTCCTCAGCTGCACGGCCACCAAGAGCCATACACATTTCATCAAAAAGCTGTTCTGTTTGATGTAAAAATTGCTCCTTAGGTAGATACTGTGCATACCCTAATGCTGCAATACCTCTTGGGACAATACTGACTTTTACCAATGGATCTGCATGTTCTAAAAACCAACCAGCCACTGCATGACCAGCTTCGTGATAGGCAACAATTTTCTTCTCATCAGGAGATATGATTTTATTTTTCTTTTCAAGACCACCGATTACTCTATCGATTGCATCCTGAAAATCATCCATATCTACTGCCTTCTTATTTCTTCTGGCAGCTATCAATGCAGCTTCATTACAAACATTGGCAATTTCTGCACCAGCAAAGCCTGGTGTTTGAGCTGCTAATTTTTTAGCATCTAATTCCTTGCTAACTTTTAAAGGGCCTAAATGCACCTTGAAGATGGCCTCTCTACCAATGATGTCTGGTTTGTCAATACTCACTTGTCTATCAAATCTACCAGGTCTCATTAATGCTGAATCCAACACATCGGGTCGGTTGGTAGCTGCTAAAATGATTACTCCAGAATCAGTTGAGAAACCGTCCATCTCCACTAAAAGAGAGTTCAATGTGTTTTCTCTTTCGTCATTTGAACCTGGCATTCTTCCGCCACCTCTAGAACGACCTATTGCGTCAATCTCATCAATAAAGACAATGCACGGAGCTTTTTCCTTTGCTTGTTTAAATAAATCTCTTACTCTGGCCGCACCAACACCCACAAACATTTCAACGAAATCGGAACCTGACAATGAGAAAAAAGGTACTTCAGCTTCACCAGCCACGGCTTTTGCTAATAATGTCTTACCAGTACCTGGAGGGCCTACTAATAATGCGCCTTTAGGGATTTTACCACCCAATGTAGTGAACTTAGAAGGATTCTTTAAGAATTCTACTATTTCTGCTACTTCCTCTTTTGCTTCATCTAATCCTGCAACATCCTTAAAAGTAATCTTTACTTTATTCTCTGCGTCAAATAAAGCTGCTTTGGATTTTCCGATGTTGAAAATTTGACCGCCAGGACCGCCTTGTCCAGACATTCTTCTCATTAAGAACCAAACACCAAATAATAGGAATATCAAGAAGCCATAGCTCCAAAACATTTCTGACCATTGCGTACGTTCTTCGACTTCATAACCAATTCTATCTCCTTCGGGAACTTGGCTTTCAAGTTCAGAGTAGTTTTTATCAAAAATATCTAAGCTAGGAATTTCAAATTGATAATGAGGTCCTTGCTGATAATTCCAAGGGTTGCTGTTTTCTAGCTCTTGAATGTATTTGGAATTTTGAAGGGCATCTTCTTTTAGATACACTTCAACGAGGCCTTGGTTTTTGAGTAACAACACTTTTTTAACGTCATTACTTAAATACATTCTCTCAAATCTCTTTTCTGAGATTTTAATGGCATTGCTACTGCCACTGAATAATGAAATACCAAACACCACTGAAATCAAAATAATAATTACCCAAATTTGGTAATTTGGCTTTTGTGGTGGTTTTGGTATGATTTTTTTTCTTTTGTTATCTTTTGGTTTTTCTGCCATTACTTTTAACTATTACAATGCTGCTAGCATAACGTTAGCATTTAGCATTATGTTTATGATAAATTTTTAAACACTTTCTACCTCTATGATTTTGGCATCGCCCCATAGACTTTCCAGATTATAATGATCTCTTTTGTCATTTTTGAAGACATGGGCAACAACATTTGCAAAATCAATCAGAATCCACTCCTTATTATTTTTTCCCTCAGTCATCCATGGTTTTTCATTTGCTTCTTTATGCACAAATTTTTCAATGGATTCAGATATGGAATCTGCTTGAGTGTCGGAAGTTGCTGAACAAATCACGAAGTAGTCAGCTACTGCATTTTTCACTGCGGTTAAATCCAAAATGGTGATGTCTTGAGCTTTTCTCTCCTGCATTCCCTTCACTACTATATTACTTAAAGCTTCTGAATTCATGTGTATATCATGGTTTTTTACGGCTACATGGAATTCCCATAAATCTATTCCTGTCATAGGCAGGCAACCTATCCCTTGATTAGTAAATTTAGGGACTCTAGATTCATGCTCATTTCATTAAATATTTTTTGGTTTCAAATCTAAGATGTTTCTTTGCTGTAAAACTACGAAATAATATTGCATAAAATCTTTGCCAATACCTTATTTATGGGGAAACAATTCATTTCCCTGCCAAGCTGTCATTCCACCAATGATTTGATGGCACAAATGTCTGCCAAAAATCAGCTTTACGAAGGTGCAATTATCATTACAAAACACCAAACTAAAGGGAAAGGGCAAAGAGGTAATCAGTGGAATTCTCCTGATGGAGAAAATTTAACTTTTTCAATTTTTCTTAAACCACAATTCCTAAAAGCAGCGCAGCAATTTGAACTCAATAGAATGGTCTCTTTGGCGCTTTTGGATGTTGTGAAAAGCCTTTCCGATGAAGTAAAAGTTTTTGTTAAATGGCCTAATGATCTTATCGTAAATAAGAAAAAAGTAGCGGGGATATTAATTGAAAATTCCATCAATCAAAATGGAATTTCTGAAAGTATTGTCGGGATTGGATTGAATGTTAATCAAATGGAAAATATTCTTCCAACGGCAACATCTTTAGCACAGCAATTTGATAAGAATTTTAATTTAGACAAGATCCTGTTAGATATTGTTCAGAGATTAGAACATTACTATTTAATTTTAAGAAGCGGGGATTTTCGATTCATTCATCAGCTGTACGAATCAAACTTATATCTTAAAGATAAGGTGGCTTTTTATGAAGATGCCAGCGGGAAATTCAATGGGATTATTCGTAAAGTTTACCCCGATGGGGTACTGGAAATCGAAGATGAAAGTGGAATTATTAAAAAATTTCATTTCAAGGAAGTCCGCTTGCTGTCATAATAGTAGTCTTTTCTTTCAATAAACACATACTCTCTTTAATTATTAAAACTAATGTGGTAATTTTGTGTTGCTAAATGCATTTAGAAAGAAGAAAATAAGTTAAAATGACAGATACAGAGAATTACAAAGTAAAAGACATTTCCCTAGCTGCTTGGGGAAGAAAAGAAATTACGCTTGCTGAGGCAGAAATGCCTGGCCTAATGGCATTAAGAGAAGAGTACGGAAAAGAGCAACCTTTGAAAGGTGCTAGAATTGCGGGTTGTTTGCACATGACTATCCAAACTGCAGTTTTGATTGAAACTTTAGTGGCTTTAGGTGCTGAAGTAACATGGAGTTCTTGTAACATCTTTTCAACTCAAGACCAAGCTGCTGCTGCTATTGCAGCTGCAGGTATACCTGTTTATGCTTGGAAAGGAATGACAGAAGAGGAATTCAACTGGTGTATTGAACAAACACTTTTCTTCGGTGAAGACAAGAAGCCATTGAACATGATTTTGGATGATGGTGGTGACTTAACCAATATGGTGCTAGACAACTATCCTGAACTTGCAGATGGCATCAACGGGCTTTCTGAGGAGACTACCACTGGCGTTCATAGATTATATGAGCGTATGAAGAAAGGAACCTTACCAATGCCTGCTATCAATGTTAACGATTCAGTTACTAAATCTAAATTTGATAATAAGTACGGATGTAAAGAATCATTGGTAGATGCAATTAGAAGAGCTACAGATGTGATGATGGCTGGTAAAGTTGCCGTTGTTGGTGGTTATGGTGATGTAGGGAAAGGTTCTGCTGCTTCTTTAAGAGGTGCTGGTGTTAGAGTTATTGTTACGGAGATTGATCCAATTTGTGCGCTTCAGGCTGCAATGGATGGCTTTGAAGTGAAACCAATGAAAAAAGCAGTGCAAGAAGCTGATATCATTGTTACAGCTACTGGAAATAAGGATATCATTACTTCTGATTTATTTGAAGCGATGAAAGACAAGGCAATTGTTTGTAACATTGGTCATTTTGACAATGAGATCGATGTAGACTGGTTACATAAAAATGCTGAGTGGGATAACATAAAGCCGCAAGTAGATTTGATTACTATGAAGAACGGTAAACAAATCATTCTGTTAGCTGAAGGAAGATTAGTAAACTTGGGTTGTGCGACTGGTCACCCTTCTTTCGTAATGTCCAATTCATTTACGAACCAGACTTTGGCTCAAATTGAATTGTGGACACGTAAAGATAATTATGAAAATGCTGTTTATATGCTTCCTAAGCACTTAGATGAAAAAGTAGCGGCCTTGCACTTGTCTAAAATTGGAGTTGAACTAGATACTTTAAGTAAAGACCAAGCAGATTATATTGGTGTAGAGGTTGAAGGACCATTTAAGCCAGAGTATTACAGATATTAATATTTTTTAACCAACACTGATTCCACAGTTCTTAACTAGGAAGAAGGTGTTGGTTTTTTAATTTTTTAAACGCCTATTCCTTGAAGATTAAATTATCCGCAGTTGTGATTACTTTTAATGAAGAGAAAAACATCAGGAGGTGTTTAAATTCTTTAGTAAAAGTTGCGGATGAAATAATTGTTGTGGATTCTTTTTCTTCCGATCGGACGGTGGAAATTTGCAAGGAATTCGGATGTGATTTCAGAACAAATCCTTTTGAAGGGCACATTCAACAAAAAAACTTCGCTTTGCAGCAAGCATCCAATGATTTTATACTTTCTTTAGATGCCGATGAAGAACTTTCTCAAAAACTTATCGAATCTATTTTAGAAATTAAAGCTGATTGGAAATATGATGCATATTATTTCAATCGGCTATCTTCTTATTGCGGCAAGTTTTTTCCACATGGAAGTTGGTATCCCGACCAGAAAATAAGACTTTTTGACAGGAGGCTTGCCAAATGGGGAGGTACAAATCCTCATGATAAAATTGTTCTTTCAACTAATAGTAAAGAGTTTCTCAAAGGGGACTTGTTGCATTACACCTACCACACAATAGAAGAACACATCAAACAGATCAATTATTTTTCTGGAATAGCAGCTAAAGCAGCTCATGATAAAGGAAAAAGATTCAATATATTAAAGTTGGTTTTTAAACCGTTCTGGAGGTTCTTCCGAGATTATTTTCTCAAGCATGGCTTTCTTGGTGGTATCAGAGGCTTGACGATTTGTTTACTTACGGCAGTTGAAACCTATTCAAAAATCATAAAACTTTGGGAGTTAGAAAGAGCCGAAAAATTAAATCAAAAACCTAGTTGATTAGATTGAATGTTAGATAATTTTAAATCATACAGCAACAAAAAGGACAATCCACCCATCTTTTCTATTGTTATTCCAACATGGAATAATTGGGATATTTTAAAAAACTGCATTAAAGCAATCCGCAATCATTCTAATTTAAATCATCAAATCATTGTATTTATCAATGAAGGGAAAGATGACACTTTGGAATGGGTGAAATCCCAAAACGATCTTGATTATGTGTTTAGCCCTACCAATGTCGGAAGTTGCTATGCCTTGAATAGTTGCAGAAATTTGTTTGAAGCAGATTATATGCTGTATTTGAATGATGATATGTACGTTTTGCCTGAATGGGATAAAGTGCTTTATGAAGAAATTAATTCCTTGAATACTAAAATGTTCATGCTGTCAGCAACCTTAATTGAGCCAACTGACACAGGTAATTCTTGTGTTGTTAAACAGGATTATGGGAATGGATTTGATGATTTTAAGGAGGAGAAGTTATTAAGTGAATATAAAAATTTGGTGAGAGAAGATTGGAGTGGTAGTACCTGGCCGCCTAACATCATGCCAGTCGAGCTTTGGGATTTGGAGGGTGGCTTAAGCATAGAGTACAGCCCGGGGATGTATTCAGATCCAGATTTTTCCAAAAAAATCTATGAGGCTGGTGTTAGAATTTTCAAAAGTAAGGGTGAAAGCCTGGTTTATCATTTTGGTTCTAAATCCACCAAAAGATTAGGCAAAAATACAGGAAGAATTCAGTTTATTATGAAATGGGGACTTAGTTCGAAAACTTTTACGCAAAATTTTCTGCGAATTGGAGCAGACCATAACTCCTCAATAAGGGAAGCTAGCTTAAATTAGTAAAAAAAGAAGGTCAATCGACTCAAAAAGATTTATTACAGTTTTAAATAGATTAAAGTGAAGATACTAGTCATCAGCAATTTCAGATCAATTGTTACGGTAAGGCCCGAAGCAGAAATTTTTATCGGTTTAGCGAAAAAAGGGCATGACATTACCGTAATGACTTATAAGGAATCCGAATATATTCCACGATTTGAAGAACATGGGATAAAAGTCATTCTATTTCACCCCGAAAAGAAACGCGATAAAGAAAGTATTGCTTTCATAAGGGAGGAATTAGTAAGAGGAAAATATGATGTTCTGCAGATGTACAATAGCCTTGCTTATCTCAGTGGAATTCCAGCTGCGAAAGGCCTTCCTGTAAAAGTGATTTTATATAGGGGTTATACTGGAAATATTGCGTGGTATGATCCTTTTATTTATTTTAAATATTTCAACAAAACTGTTGATGCAGTTATCTGTAATGTGAAGGCAATTGAAGAACTGTTCCTAAAGAATTACTTTGGGAACAGGATTATTTTTAAAACCATTAATAAGGGTCATGATATTTCCTGGTATCAAGTAGAGGAGAAGGCAGATTTATCTGGATACACACAAAAGCCCGACAATGTGAAATTTATCTGTACTGCTAATGATCGAAAAATGAAGGGCGTAAAATATTTACTGAAAGCCACTCATTATTTAGACAAAGATGCTCCTTTTGAATTATTCTTGGCGGGTAGGAATATGGATAGGCCTGAATTTCTGAAGTTGATAAATGACAGTCCTGTGAAGGATAAGATTCATATTTTGGGATTCAGAAAGGATATTCTGGAAGTAGAGAATAACTGCGATGTTTTTGTGTTGGCCTCTCTTTACGGTGAGTCCATAACTAAAGCGGCAATTGAAGCCATGGGCTTAGGCAAAGCACCTTTGATTACTGATATTCCCGGCAATAGAAAACTGGTGATTTCAGGGGAGTCGGGCATTGTTGTGCCAAAGGCAAATGCAAAGTCACTAGCGGAAGGGATGAAAAAATATATTTATAATCCTGACCTCATTAGCAAGTATGGAAAAGCTGCCCAAAACAGAATTCAAACGGTTTTTCACACCAGTAAAACAGTTGAAGAGTACGACAAATTCTACAAAGAACTGATCGTTAATTAACTGTTTCAATGCAACCTACAAGTGAGGTAGGTTTCAGTTGTTATCTAATTCTTCTTTCTCAAACCTGATTCTTAGTATTATTGCATATTCATTAATTGTATAATCATTTTTCGAATGAAAAAGTATTTTACACAAGCTTATAAGAAGTTCGTTTTCAGATTGTCAGCACGAAATTCTATAATTTTCAGAGTGTTTTACAAATACTTTTTCAATCCAAAAAAAGGAAGCTTAGACTATTTTTACGATCAGGTTTCCAAAAATCTGGAGGATGTGTATGTGATACAAGTAGGTGCAAATGATGGTATCAATCATGATCCGATTCATAAATTTGTAAAACGAGACAAATGGAAAGGACTTTTGATAGAACCGCAACCGGATGTGTTTAGATATCAACTGTTCCCACTTTATATGCGGGATGAAGGCATTTGGATGGAGAATATTGCTATTGGAGAAGAGATTAGCTTGATGGATATGTATAAAATCAGTTTTACTAGGGAAAGATGGGCTACTGGTTTAACGAGCTTTTATAAACCAACATTGCAAGCTAAAGTAGATAGCGGGCGTGTAGACGAAATCGCTAGAGAACGTAATTTGAAGGTGCCGAAGCGAAGAGCGGAATATATTGATGAGTTGAAAGTAGAGGTCAAGACGTTTGAATTTCTAAGAACGAAATACAAAATTGGTGAAGTAGATATATTGCAAGTGGACGTAGAAGGATTTGATTATGAGGTGATAAAATTATATGACCTTAGTAAATTTAAGCCAAAGGTTGTAGTTTTTGAGAGTGATCTTTTAAAAGATTTGGAATATGCAGAGGCTGAAAATTATTTTGTGGATCACGGCTATTTAATCAGAAGATTAGGGAGAGACAGCATAGCCGTAAGGAAAGATTTTAAGCTCGGTATATCAGTTTTCAACCAATTAGGAGAATAAGAAATAAAAGTCCTCACTTAGTAGTTTTTGAGGACTTTTCGAATTCAGCTATAATGTTTAGGAGATGATTAGCAATTTGAACAGAATTATAACTTTTCAATATCAGTTGATAGGCATTAGTTCCTAATGTTTTTAGTAGTAGGCTGTTTTCTTTTGCTTTTAGTATTGCATTTGCTAAATCAGTTGCTGTATTTTCGATAAGTATAATATTCTCTCGGTTGGTAAAAATCTCTTTAATCGCAGTACTCTCTCGGGTAATGATAGTTTTCCCTATTGAAGCATAATGATAGATTTTATTAGGGATGACTAAATTTGCTTTCTCTGAATCTCCGAAAATTCCAAGGCAAACATCAAAAGAATTTATGATCTCATTTAATTCATTATATTCCACTCTACCTCGAAATCTAATGTTAGAAAGTCCGTATTTTTCTGATTTTTGTTTTGCCTTTTTGAAAGTATAGCCACCTCCAATAAGTTCAAATTTGATGTCAATATGATCTTTCAAGATGTTGGCAGCCTCAATAATCTTTTTTACCCCTTGTAAGGGTACAAAACTGCCGTAAAAACCTACAGTAAAAATCTTTTTTTTATCATTTGATTCTTCATCAGGAAAGAACAGATCGGTATCTGATCCTATATATAGATGATACACCTTGTCACGATTCAAACTGAATTTTCTGATGAAGTATTCTCTATGAGCCTTTGTGTCGGTTAGTAGAACGTCAGCTTTTTGGAAAGGTATTTTATCTAGAAAGAATTTAATAGGTAATTTCCAAAAATGACCATAATCCAGTTTGGTTAAGTATTTGGATATTAAAGGATCAAAAATGACAGGTGTTTTAGTATGATTTTTGATAAATCCAACATCTTTATGTCGGAAAGGTGGAATAAAAATGTAATCTGCCCAATCGGCCTTTAATTGAAACTTGTTTTTATCAAAGCTGCTTCTTTTTGGAATAGAGAAGTAATCTATATTAACATTGGGTATTTTCTTTAAACCGCTCAATAAAACTTGAACTCTATTATAGTTGAAGTCGGATTTGCCGGCAAATAATATATTCATCTCAATTCCAAATTAGAGGCGTAAATTTAATCAAATGTAAGGGTATTCATTCGAATTATAGATACAAAAAATTGTAAATTATGTGCTTTTATCGCTTTTATTTAGACGAGATGGCTTTTGATTAAACCCGTAAAAAAGTCCTCATGTTTGTTTAGTGTATTTTCTATCGAAAAAGTTTCAAAGGCAGTTTTTCTTCCATTTTCCAAAATGTTTTGTCTTAAAGCCTGATCTTCAACTAAGCGTTTTATTTGATGGGCAAAGTCCTGGTAATCTTCGTTTTCATATAGCAATCCATTTTCTTCATGTTGTACTACATCAGGTATCCCCGCATAATTTGTCGCCACCACAGGTGTGTCCATTGCCATACTTTCTACCAAAGTTAATCCAAAGCCATCCATGGTGGAGGGTAATACGTTTACGGTCATCAGAGTATAGTATTGAATAACAGTAGCTTTATTATTGACTATTCCTAAGCACTTCACTTCTTGAGGAACATCGTGGATGTCTGGTTCATTTGGAAATCTGTTTCTGTAATTTTCCTCGTCCAAACCAACGTAAAGTACTTTCCATTCTTTAGGTAAAAACTGAAGAGCTTTTACTAGTTGGGGTTGATTCTTATATCGAGACACACAGCCTATCACAATATCCTCATCCGTGTAGCCTAATTCCTCTTGTAGTTTTTTTCTTAGTTTTAAGTTGGGTTGATATTGATCAGTTGGAGTGCCATTATGGATCACTTTAAGCTTATCTTGATGAATTCCTCTTTCAATAAAAATTTTCCTTAGAGCTTCACTAACCACCACTACTTTATCGCAGAAGTAATTATTGAAAACATTTTGGAAAAATTTGTTTAACCCTATCATTTTCTTAGGGTTTTGTCTTCTTGTTTGAACTATTTTAACTTTTTTACCATACAAGAAATTCACCAATGGCCCAACATAGCGGTCTTTAGAAGACTGTGCATTAATGATTTGAATATTTTCTTTCTCAATTAATTCTTTGATTATGTTCCTAGTAATTTTATCCGTTTTGCTTCTAAATGGCAAATAGACTCTTTTAACTTTAGAATCCTCGATTAAGCTATCCAGAAAAGTGTCCTTTTTCAAGCCTAAAAAAACATTGTGGTTCCTATCAGCCAACCCTTTAGCTAAATAGGAAATACTGTAAGTAGAACCAGCCACACCGCCCTGTGCACAAAGAATAAGAATATTCATAATAGAATTTATATAAAATTAAGAATTGACAGGTATAACCTTCTCTCCATTTTTCGGTTATATACAGTAATTAAACTAGTCTGTGGGAGAGCGTATGTCATACGAAAGCAAAGATAAGAAAAGAGTATTTAATGAGGAATTTATGCCGCATGTTGATGCGATGTATAATTTCGCATTTAGGTTAACTTTGGATGAGGACGATGCCAAAGATTTGGTGCAAGAAACCTTCATGAAAGCCTATAGATTCATCAATTCTTTTGAAACGGGAACCAATGCAAAAGCTTGGCTGTTTCGAATCTTGAAGAACAGCTTCATAAATAATTATAGGAAGAAAAGTAAACAGCCGAATAAGGTCGATTATCAGGAAGTGGAGTCGTTCTATAATTCTGATTCTGTGAATGAAAATATTACAACAGACCTTAGGGTTGAAACTGTTCAGCATTTAATAGGGGATGAGATCACAAATGCACTTAATTCACTTGATGTCGATTTCAGAACCGTTATTATTTTGTGTGATTTGGAAGGCTTCACTTATGAAGAGATGGCCAAGATATTGGATATCCCCATAGGAACTGTCAGAAGTCGATTGCACAGAGCCAGAAATTTATTGAAAGAGAAGCTTAAGCAATATGCTAGTTCCTTAGGCTATAAGGATAAGCGAAAATAATTATAGGAGATTTTTAGGTGAAAGAAACTTTGGGCATATTTGTGGAATAAAAAGGTAATCGCCTAATTTTTTAATAAAAAAGCAAACCATGGAAGTTGAGCAAAACCAAGCGTGTACAGAATTATTACAACTAGTAATTGATGGACAAGCTACAAAAGAGCAACATCAGGAGTTGATGAAGCATCTTGAAGAATGCGAAAGTTGCAGAGAAGAGTATTTATTGAGTAAAGTAATCAAAGAAAGTCTCAAAAGCCACGTCAAAGCTAACGGCACTCCCAAGGATTTGGTAAACTCCATCCAAAATAAAATTTCTGACACAGCAGCTTCCATCAAATGAAGAATAACGGTAAAGCAATTATCTTCTCAGCACCATCCGGAGCTGGTAAAACCACTATAGTCCAACATTTATTAGATCAACATCCTGAGCTAGGTTTTTCTATTTCTGCTTGCACACGCGATAAAAGAGGTAGAACAGAGGTTGATGGCGTTGATTATTATTTCCTGACCCCAGAAGAATTTAAAAAACGCATAGACAAAGAGGAATTTGTAGAGTGGGAGGAAGTCTATGAAGGGAATTTTTATGGTACCTTAAAAGAAGAAGTGCAAAGAATTTGGGATTCAGGTAGAGCAGTTATTTTTGATGTGGATGTAAAAGGCGGTTTAAAACTCAAGAAATATTTTGGAGATGACGCATTAGCCGTGTTCGTTAAAGTACCTTCACTTGAAGTTTTGGAAGAAAGATTGAAAAAGCGTAACTCTGAATCGTCATCGAGTTTGTCTCAACGTATGTATAAAGCTAAATTCGAAATGACTTTTGAAAAGGAGTTTGATGTAACTTTGGTAAATGAGGATTTACCAACCTCTCTCAAAAAAGCAGAAGATATGGTGGCTGGTTTTATTGGTAAATAAAATTATGAATAAAAACGTAGGTCTATTTTTTGGTTCATTTAACCCAATTCATGTGGGGCATTTAATTATTGCCAACACCATGTTGGAGGAGCCTGATGTAGATGAGGTTTGGTTTGTTGTTTCCCCCCAAAGCCCATTTAAAAAGCAGAAATCACTGGCACACGAATTTGATCGATATGACTTGGTTCAAGCAGCTATAGGTGATCATTTCCATATGAAAGTTACGGATATTGAATTCAATATGCCTAAACCAAGCTACACGGCAGATACTTTAGCATATTTAACAGATCAAAATCCTAATCATAATTTTAAGTTAATCATCGGAGAAGATAATTTGAAAAGTTTTCCTAAGTGGAAGAATAGCGATATCATATTGAGAGATTATGGTTTGTTGGTTTACCCACGGCCAAATGCTAAAAATTCTGAATTGAAAGAGCATGAGAATGTTCGTTTTGTAGAAGCTCCAATGATGGATATTTCTGCTACCTTTATCAGAAAGTCCATAAAAAATAATCGCTCTGTGAAATATTTAGTACCTGATGCGGTTTTAGATAGAATAAAAGGAAAGAAACTTTATATATAAGTTTTTAACTTTTAGGCTTGAACTTTCATCCTTACAATTAATATCTTGAACCACATTTGCATCATTTTATGAAGAAATATCTTACCCTCTGTATACTAATCTGTTTTATCTTTCAAATTAAGGCTCAGGGTGTGAGAGGTGTTGTGTATGGAGATGATGGTGAAGCCCTATCGTTTGCTACTATTTATGTAGAGCAAACGGGATCAGGAACTTCCACTAATCAAGAAGCATATTACGAATTACAGCTAAAGCCGGGCGACTATACGCTTCAATATAAATTTGTTGGTTATGAAACGGTCATAAAGAAAATTACTGTTGCCAATGAGAATTTAAAGTTGGATGTAGTACTTCCAAAACAAAGTCTGTTATTAGATGAAGTAACTACATCAGCCAAAGCAACTGATCCTGCTAACTGGATGATGCGAAAAGCCATAGCCAAAAGTAGTTACCATCG
The DNA here is from genome assembly GCF_000183425.1 of Marivirga tractuosa DSM 4126. Lineage (NCBI taxonomy): Bacteria > Pseudomonadati > Bacteroidota > Cytophagia > Cytophagales > Marivirgaceae > Marivirga > Marivirga tractuosa. Next base: position 2,185,214 of record NC_014759.1, on the reverse strand, counting down.
CCAACAAATTGATGCTTATTCAGCTCGGGTCTATGTAAAAGGGAAACTAGAGGTTGTAGATATTCCTTTTTATATGACGAGTGTTTTAAAAAGAGAAGGAATAGATGAAGAAACAATCATTATTACGGAATCTGTAAGCGAAGTAAGCTACAGAAGGCCCAATCAGTTTTCTGAAAAGGTAGTTTCTATTTACGCCTCCAAAAAAACAGATATCAATGCAAATCCTATGCGTTTCATTGCGGGGAGTTTTTATCAAGATGAAATTGCTTCCGTTATTTCCCCGCTTTCATCCAAAGCTTTTCGATATTATCGATTTAAGCATTTGGGAGCTTTTATGGATGGGAATAATCTAATTAATAAGATAAAAGTAATACCTAAAGTGCCAGCTCCAAATGTATTTGAAGGAGAAATACAATTAGTGGAAGAAGACTGGGCCTTATTTAGGGTCGACCTGAATGCGCAGATTGATCTTGGAATAAAAGTTAGGATTCGGCAGGTATATCAAAAGATCAATGATTTGGCTTGGATGCCCATAACTCACCAATTTGATTTTAATGGAGACCCTATGGGATTTGGTTTTAAAGGGAAGTACTTGGCTTCAATGAGCAATTACAGCATTGAATTGAACCCTGCTTTGCCGCAAAAGCTTAGAATTTTGGATAAGGATGATGATCAGCAAGGCAGAATGAAGGAAGATATTTTAGAAGAAGTTTCTCAACTTCAGGAAGCAAAAAAGGAAGAAGAAATAGTAGTAAAGTCTGAAGATTTATCGGGTATAATGAAGGATTATAAAAAGACTCAACAGGATTCTTTAGCTAAACAAGATGTTATTGGGGTTTATAATTTTAAAGTTGATTCAGGGGCATACAATCAGGATTCAACATTTTGGGCACAAGTACGGCCCATACCACTTTCATCTGATGAAGCCAGAGGTTATGCCAAGGTTGATAGTTTAAATATTATTCAAGATCAAAAGGCTGAAAAAGATTCTATTGCAAATGTCAAAAAGTCAAGTTTCCAGATTACGGATATCCTGCTAGGAGGACGCTATTATTTGGACAGTTTGAAGCAATGGAGGTTTAAAATTTATAATCCAATCCTTAATATTCAATATAATACGGTAGAAGGGCTAAACATGGATTATAGTATTGGTCTAAAGAAAATACTACCAATTCGATATGATACTACTAGAGAAAATGATGAAATTGATAGAAGTTATTTCAATTGGAGTTCCTATGCCTTGATAAAACCGACCTTTCGTTATTCAGTTGCCCGAAATGTGGTGACAGGTAAACTATTAGCAAAATATCAGTATAAGAAGGGAGAAGTTGCATTTAGGGTTGGGCGATATGTGGAGCAATTCAATAATGCACCAGCTGTTGAACCTTTGATCAATACCAGTTTCACTACGCTTTGGGAACAGAATTTCATGAAAATCTATGAAAAGGATTTCCTGAGATTAAATTTTACAAGAAGATTTTCCGCCAGTTTTGATATAGAAGGTGAAATTGAATATGAAGAACGAAATCGATTATTGAATAATGCTGATTTTCGAACGGTTGATTGGAAAAGAGAATTTACTCCTAATTTTCCGGTAAATATTAATCCCATTGAAGACTTTGATGGTCAGAAAGCACTGACTGCTAATTTCAAGGCTTATTATAAACCCTTTGTAAAATATGTGATCCGTAACAATGTCAGGCGTCCACAATTTACTAGAGATACTCGCTTTTCATTTGAATATTTTAAGGGATTTAAAAATTTGGCTGGAAGTGAAGTGGATTTTGACAGGCTTGAGCTAGGTTATCGTGATGAGTTTGATTTTGGTGCAAAGGGCAGGACTTATATAAATACCAATGTTGGAGGGTTTTTAAATAATAACGCATTAGGATTTATGGATTATGCTCATTTTCCGGGTAATCGTTCTTTCATCACTCAAGCGGATCCTGTGAAGTCCTTTAGACTATTGGACTATTACCGATTTAGTACGGATCAGTTTTATGTCCAGAATTTCCTTTTCCACCGATTCAGAAAATTAATGATTACTCAAATTCCAGCCACCCGATTTATGGGATTGAAAGAAGGAGTTTTTATCAACTATTTGTATACTCCCGATAGTAAAAACTATTCAGAGTTAGGCTATTCAGTAGAAGGGATAATCAATCTTTTCCGTATAGAAATAGCCACTCAGTATGAGGATTTCCAATATAGAGGATGGGGAGTTAGAGTAGGGATTTCCACCTCACTTGGAGGTGATATGTCAATTAATGTAAGCGATGATGAATAATCATGGACTTTTTTCCGAAATAGAATTCAATTTTTTTGGCAGTTGAATTTCAAATTTAGTATGCTCTTTTTCTTCTAGAATCATGTTGAAACTGCCCGATAATTTTTGAATACACTGTTTGACTGTATAAAGCCCAATACTGATGTTTTCAAACTTGCTTTGAGCTTTTGAAAAACTACTAACAAGTTTGGAAGTTTCGGCATCTAACAGTTTTAGGTCAAAAAGTTTGAAGCTTATATGTATATTTTTGGGGTCATCGGTGATATAAAATCCAATTTTGTAATCTTTAGATTGCTCGCTTTTCATAAACTGTAAAGAATTTTGCAGCATATTGAAGATAATCAGGCGAACCAATGCCTCATCCGAATAATAAACTAAATGATCTTCAATTTTAATGTCTAGATTAAATTCGTTAATGTTTTCAATGTAAGCAACTTCATTAAAACATTCCTGAACTATTGATTTGAAATCTATTAATGAATGCTCAACAGCTTTGTCGTTTAATTCACTTATCAATTTCAACTCTTCAATTATCACATTGAGCCTAAGAGCGGCTTTATCAAGCATGCTGAAGTATTCTAGCGCTTTAGCATCGTTTACATCCTTCATAGCTAAATCACAAATACCCATCAACCTAACAATTGGCCCTTTGATATCGTGAGAAGACTTATAAATGAAATTATCTAATTCTAAGCTTGTCGTACGCAATCTCTCATTTACCTTTTTTAATTCGTAATTCCGTTTGTCAACTGTTCCGGCTAATTGTTGATTTAAAATTTCTAATTCATCTTTTTGTTGGCTGATTACATTTTTTGCTCTTTCTAATTCATTAAGATTGGTTTCTAAGTATTCTTTTTGAGTTTCAATTTCTTCCTTTTGGGCTTCTACCTTGTCATTTTGTTTCTTCAATGTGCTGTTGATCTTCTTATTTCGCTGATAAATCAATATCATCAGGAATGAAAAGGGAGTGACTAAGATAAGGAGGGAAATGTACACTAAATTTTGAAAGCTTTTTTCTTTTAAGGCGATTTCACTTTCCTGCAATTTCATTCTGTTTTCATTTTCCTCAAGTTTCAAAGGAATTAAAGATAGGTTTCTTTCTAGTGCGTCAAGATACAATGAGTCTTTAAGGGAGATAAATTTTTCCAGATATTCATTTGACAAGGGGGTGTTGCCTTTCTTTTTGTACAATTCGGCACAAACCCTATAAATTCCCAATACCAAATCTTTCGCTTTAATTTTCTGGGCAATAGAATCACATTGATTAAGTAAGTTTAATGCCTTATCAGTTTCATCTTTTAAAATTAGAACTTCTGCTTTTAGAAGATAGATTTCAGCTATGCCTTTTTGTTCGCTTATCTCTTTTCTGATTCTTAATGATTGATTATAGTAATATTCAGCTGAGTCATATTTGCCTTGTGCCATAGCAACTTGCCCCATCCCTTGCAAGGCTACGGACTCCCAGTTTTTGTTTTCATAGCTTTCAACTAGAGACAGGGAGGAGTTGAAGTACATTCCAGCTCTATCATAATTTTTTTGAGCTAGATGTAGATTCCCCATATTGTTTTGTGAATAAATTACTATGTTGAAATCATCATTGTCTTGGGCAACTTTTAATCCTCTATTAAAATAATGAATAGCACTATCAAACATATTGGCTTGTGCGTAAACTAAGCCAATATTATTTAACGTATGTTCTAATCCATAATTCACCCCTAACTCTTGCTTTAATTCATAAGATCTCACTAAATATTCTAATGCATTTTGATAATTTCCTAAACTGATATAAACAAAACCGATATTGTTTAATGCATTGTGGATCAGGATGGAGTCGTTGATTTGATTTGCTATTTTAAGAGCTCTTAAGTTGTATTCTAGTGAAGTTTCAAATTCCCCTTTGTAATTGTAAGTTCCTCCCAAAAGCCGTAAGGATTTTGATATATTTTTTGTATCACCTACCTTTTGAGACAGAAGTAAAGCTTGCTCGGCATATTTAAGAGCCGAATCTGGATAGTTTAACCAAGTTTTAAAAATTAGGGAATGTAAAATATTAATTCTCTCTTCACCTTTTGCGGCAATCAATTTTGATCTTAAACTGTCGCTTTCTGATTGTGCCATCAGTTTAGAGCTCAATAAGATAATTAGGGCTATATATAGAAATTTTAATTTCAACAGTAGAATTAAACTTTACTCAATTGTATTATTTTATAATATAAGTAATTATTTGAAGACTTGGAAGCAAATAAATACAGCTGTAGGGAGACTTGTGGTTTTAGTATGTAATATTGTTGCTGACTCTTTGATTTATTAAAGAGTCTTTAACTGTAAGTTTGCATCTTTAAAAAACGCAAGCGAGCCAATTTTGGTTTTGTGTGGGAGTATAAATAAAAAAACCCATTAACTAGAAAGTCAATGGGTTTAAAAATATTTTAAATGTTGTTTCTTAATTTACAGGCTCAACAGAAACGTAAGATCTATCTTTTTTGCCTCTTTTAAATTGAACCACTCCATCAGTAAGTGCAAATAATGTGTGATCTTTTCCCATACCCACATTATTTCCGGGGTGATGAGCAGTACCACGCTGACGAACCAATATGTTTCCTGCAATTGCAGCTTGGCCACCATATATTTTCACACCCAATCGTTTACTTTCCGATTCTCTACCGTTTTTGGAACTACCGACTCCTTTTTTGTGTGCCATGGTTTATATTATTTTGTAATTTTTTCGATTAAAACTTTTGTGAAATCTTGACGATGTCCATTTCTTTTCTTGTAGCCTTTTCTTCTTTTCTTTTTGAAAACGACTACTTTATCGCCTTTTACATGACCAAGGATTTTCCCTGATACCTTAGCGCCCTTTACTAAAGGTGCACCAACTTCGACTTTTCCATCATTGTCTACTAACAATACTTTGTCGAACTCTACGGAAGCGCCATCCTCACCCTCCATCTTTGGAGCGTATACGAACTGGTCTTGCGTTACTTTGAACTGCTTTCCGGCTATGTTTACAATTGCGTACATTGAAATAATTGTTTATTAAGTATACTATTTCCCAAAAGGAATGCAAATATAGTGATTTTATTTATAGTTACAAAAGCTATTGTATTACTCATCTAAATCTAATGAATTTCTGTTCTGCACATTTGATAAGCGATTGTAATATTGCTTTAAATACCTTCAAATGCGAGCGATAACAGCAACATAATGCCTCTGGAGTTTTTTCAAGCTGTATATATTGCTTGAAGCGCTTGCTTTGTGCGCTTGTATTGCTTTATTTTGAAACTATTAAGCACTCTAAATATTCTAAAAGATGAAGGTAAACATTCCTGAGAAATATACTGACCTATATATAAAAGCTTTAGGAGATAAAAAGAAAGCTTTGCAAATGAAAATCAATCAATTCAAGGCGGAGATTGAAGAGATCGATAGCCACCTCTCTAACTTGGTAAACTTGCCTCTTTTTCAGGAAAATGAAGCGCAAAATTTATTGCATCAGAAAACTAATGCATATCATGACCAATGGGCTTGGACAAAGAAAATAGCCTATTTTATTGATTTTAAGCGGAAATTGGTCAAAACTAATGAAGTGGTAGATTTTATCATGGAAAAGGAGCCAGACCTGAATAAATCAAAAGTAAGGAGCTCTGTTTCAGCAGCCTTATCCAATAAAATGAAGAAAGGAGTGTACCGCAAATTCGAAGATCCCGTAACAAGCAATACATACTACGGCCCAATAACATTTTTCTTAAATCAGCATGAACCGCAGATTGAATTTATGCCGGAGGACCTGAAAGAGAGGCTTTTGTATAATAACTAGCGATGTAATATAGTGCCTTTACGGCCAATTTTTTCAGTGCTCATTTGCTTGTGCTTGTGGAAAACTTTCGCAACTTTTTTTAATGTTTGAATACGCTCGAAATACCCCTAAGTGAAGCTGAGATAAAAGCGTGTAAGTAATTGAAAATAAGTTATATATATACTTATCCACAGCTCTCTGTCAGTAACTTTTCTCCCTTTGATTTTTCAGTTGAGTTGCTAATATTTGTAAACACAGCCAAGAAAATAGGGAAGAGAAAAAAGATTTTTGACTGCGTAATTTTTTCTATCTGCTTTAGTAAGAATTCATTAGCCTTTGCCACCCTGTTTTCTTTGAGAATTTATTAAGAAACAAAAAAAAAATATTTCAAAGATGAGTGAAGTAACCACATTCCAAGACGAACCGATTTTGAAAGAGAACAAAGACCGCTTTGTTTTATTCCCAATACAACATAAAGATATATGGGAATTCTATAAGATGGCAGAAGCTAGTTTTTGGACTGCTGAAGAAATCGATTTAAGCCAGGATCAAAAAGACTGGGAAAATCTGACGGAAGGCGAAACACACTTTATTAAACACGTGCTTGCTTTCTTTGCAGCAAGTGACGGAATCGTAAACGAAAACCTAGCCGAAAATTTTGTGGCTGAAGTTCAATATACCGAAGCCAAGTTTTTCTACGGCTTTCAAATTGCAATGGAAAACGTACACTCCGAGACCTATTCTTTATTGATAGACACTTACGTTAAAGACAATAAAGAAAAGGATAAGCTTTTCAATGCGATCGATACGATGGACTGTGTAAAGAAAAAGGCAGACTGGGCTTTGCGTTGGATTGATGAAGGAAATTATGCGGAAAGATTGATTGCCTTCGCTGCTGTGGAAGGTATTTTCTTCTCTGGTAGTTTCTGTTCTATTTTCTGGTTAAAGAAAAGAGGGTTAATGCCAGGATTGACTTTCTCCAATGAATTAATTTCAAGAGACGAAGGATTGCATTGTGATTTTGCTTGCTTGCTTTACAATGATCATTTAGTAAATAAATTATCGAAAGAAAAAGTGACAGCTATTATTACAGATGCTGTTGAAATTGAAAAAGAATTTGTGACCGATTCTTTACCAGTGAAATTGATTGGAATGAATGCAGATTTGATGTGTCAGTATATCGAGTTTGTAGCAGATAGATTATTACAAGAGTTAAGATGTGATAAAGTATATGGATCAAGCAATCCATTCGACTTTATGGAAATGATTTCATTACAAGGTAAAACTAACTTCTTCGAGAAAAGAGTTGGGGATTACCAAAAAGCTGGTGTAATGAAAAAAGAGGAAGATAGCGATAAAGCTAAATTCTCATTGGACGAAGACTTCTAAGATTTTTCTAGGCGTCATCCCCGCAGAGGCGGGAATCTCATTAAAATAAATACCTATAACTATAACCCCATAAAATAAAAATAATAGCATGTTAGTTGTAAAAAGAGACGGTAGGAGAGAAACCGTTAAATTCGATAAAATTACTGCCCGCATAGAAAAACTATGCTACGGCCTGGATCTAAATTACATTCAGCCAATTGATGTGGCGAGAAAAGTAATCAATGGTATTTACGATGGCGTAACTACTCAGGAATTGGACAATTTAGCGGCTGAAACTGCTGCTTCTATGACGGTGAAGCACCCAGACTATTCCAAGCTTTCTGCTAGAATTGCCATTTCTAATTTGCATAAAACCACAAGTAAGTCTTTCAGCAATACGATGAAAAGACTTTACACTTATGTGGATGCAAAAACAGGACAGAATGCACCTTTGCTTTCTACAGAGACTTACGGCATCATCAAAAAACATGCGGCTCAATTAGATTCTGCTATTATCTATGACCGTGATTTTGGTTATGATTTCTTCGGTTTCAAAACCTTAGAGCGTTCATATTTAATGAAAGTGGATGGTAAAATCGTTGAGCGTCCGCAACATATGTTGATGAGAGTGGCGATTGGTATCCATGGGGAAGATATAGAGTCAGCGATCAAAACTTATAATTTGATGTCTGAAAAGTGGTTCACGCATGCTACACCAACTCTTTTCAACGCTGGAACTCCTAAACCACAATTGTCATCTTGTTTCTTGTTGACTATTCAAGAAGACAGTATAGATGGAATTTATGATACCTTAAAACAAACGGCTAAAATCTCTCAGTCAGCCGGAGGAATCGGACTAAGCATTCACAATGTTAGAGCAACAGGTTCATACATCAAAGGAACCGGTGGGGTTTCCAATGGTATTGTACCGATGTTGAGAAACTTTGACATGACCGCAAGATATGTGGATCAAGGTGGTGGAAAAAGAAAAGGTAGTTTCGCTATTTACCTTGAGCCTTGGCATGCTGATATTTTCGATTTCTTGGATTTGAAAAAGAACCACGGAAAAGAAGAAATGCGTGCGCGTGATTTATTCTATGCTATGTGGATGTCTGATTTATTCATGAAGAGAGTAGAAGCTAATGCTGAATGGACTTTATTTGATCCGAATGAAGCATCAGGCTTGGATGAAGCTTATGGTGATGATTTCGAAAAGCTTTATGAAAAATACGAGCGAGAAGGAAAAGGCAGAAAAACCGTAAAAGCACAGGAGCTTTGGTTCGAGATTTTGGAATCTCAAATTGAGACGGGTACTCCTTATATGTTGTATAAAGATGCGGCCAACAAAAAGTCGAATCAGAAAAACTTAGGTACGATCAAGTCTTCAAACTTATGTACTGAGATTTTAGAATATACTTCTAAGGATGAAGTAGCGGTTTGTAACTTGGCTTCTATTGCATTGCCAATGTTTGTGCAAGAGGATGAAAATGGACAGAAATTCTTTGATCACGATAAATTATATGACATCACTTATACGGCTACAGTAAACTTAAACCGTGTGATTGATGTGAATTATTACCCAGTAGAAGAGGCTAGAACTTCCAATATGAGACACAGACCAATTGGGTTGGGTGTTCAGGGATTGGCAGATGCCTTTATGTTATTGCGTTATCCATTTGATTCAGAAGAGTCAAGAAAATTGAACAAGGAAATCTTTGAAACTATCTACTTTGCAGCTATGACCGCCTCTAAAGATTTGGCAGTTAAAGAAGGCCCTTATGAAACCTATAAAGGTTCACCGGTTTCTAAAGGCATTTTCCAATTCGATATGTGGAATGTAGAGCCAACTGATAGATGGGACTGGACTACATTGAAGCAGGAAGTGAAGAAAAATGGAGTTCGTAACTCTTTATTAGTAGCGCCAATGCCAACGGCTTCTACTTCTCAAATTTTAGGAAATAATGAGTGTTTTGAACCTTATACCTCTAACATCTACACCAGAAGAACCTTGTCAGGTGAGTTTGTGGTAGTGAACAAGCACCTAATGCGAGACTTGATCGAAAGAGGCATGTGGAATGATAATATGAAAAATAAACTGATCGCAGCCAATGGTTCTGTTCAGGATATTGCGGATATTCCACAGGATATCAAAGAACTGTATAAAACGGTTTGGGAGATTTCTCAGAAAGCCATTATTGATATGGCGGCAGATCGTGGTGCTTACATTTGCCAGTCACAGAGTATGAACTTGTTCATGCAAGACCCTAATTTCGGTAAAATGACTTCTATGCATTTCTATGCCTGGAAGAAAGGATTGAAAACAGGTATGTATTACTTGCGCTCTAAAGCAGCAACAAGTGCAATTCAGTTTACTGTTGATAAGAGTCAGTTGAACGAGCCACAGCCGGAGCAAAAGCCTCAGGATATCACACAAAGTACGGACACCAAGGTAAACAGACCGCAAAATAGTGTTGGAACACAAGGTCAAGGGCCACAAGCCAATGCAGAAGACGACTTAGCGGCATTAAAAGCAGCACAAGTAGCCTGCTCATTGGACAATCCTGATGATTGCGAAATGTGTGGATCTTAAATGAGACCTAAGAACCTAGATAAAAGATTCTAGACTAAAGAAAATAAACACAAATTGTTTATTCATAGCCGAAAACCACCTGGGAAACTGGGTGGTTTTTTGGTTTTAAATGAGCTTATTTTCAATAATTAAAATCGTTCCTTACATTTACTTCTGTATTCACCAAAACAGAACCGAATGAAACCTTATCTATTAACCGCTCTTTTTGTGACTTTAATTGTAGCACCTTTGGCAGTTTGGGCTACTCTGGAGCTGCAACATCCACGAAAGTACCTCGAAGAAGCCCAAGTTAAAGAGGTGATTCTGCAACAAGATTTCCATGGTGCTAAAGTGGTATTGAATGATGTTTATTTTGTCCATAGGCGAAACAAACCCAACCGACCAATTATTGCTTATTATGAAATTCCAGTAGAGATTTCTGCTTTTGTAGATTTAAAGGATATGGTGGTCAGTAGTGATGATGATCAGAATATCACTATCCTTCTGCCCGATCCGAAACTGGATGTTCCAAATTTCAAATGGGATCAGGCTGAATTTGAAAGTTTAAGAGTGTTGGATTTGGATATCACACTCTTTGAAAACAGAATGGAAGCCGCCATGAAGGAGATTAAAGAAATAGAAGCGGAAAGAAAAGATAAGATTACCCAAGCAGCTTTGAATTCCGGTATTTTGGAGCTTACTAAATTACAATTATCTGAAGTTTTTGAGGCTATTTTTTTACCGCTTGATCAGGAGGTAAGCATTCGCTTTGCTGGTGATGAAGAAGCCGATGAGTTTGAAAATTCATTGGTGACTTCAGGAGAGATTTTGAATGACTTGGAAAAGGAATTGATGTCTTTTGATACGCAAAAAGATATTGGAATGGAGTATTAAGGCTATTATTTCGGCAAAGCCGAAAAGGTGATTCACGCAAAACCTGTCCCGCACTGAAAGTCGGGAGCCGCCATATAAAATTAACCACAAAAGAAATAAAAGAACACAAAAGAGGAATTGCCGCTGGCAATTCTTAGTTGAGGTTTTGCTCTTGTACTTTGAATGACTCTAAATAGATCATCTTAATTAAATAAAAAACTCATTTACAAAAGTTTTTTGTCCTTGGTTAAAAAGATTGTAGACATTGAAATTATATAAAATACCTTTTGGTACCTTTAATAGCTTCATATACGATAAAATTTGAGCATCATGAACCGGCAGCATTTCTTTTACGGCTTTGAGTTCGATACATATTGAATTTTCAACTAAGATGTCACATCTTAAATTGGTATCTAAATTCAGTCCTTTATAATTTACTTCAATTAATTTCTCTGTTTGAAAATAAATATTTTGATTTTTTAATTCGTGGATCAGACATTGATGATATACACTTTCCAACAAACCAGGTCCTAATTCTTTATGAACTTCTATTGCTGCACCATTAATTTTATAGGTTAATTCTTTTAAAAAAGCTTTACGGGTATTCATTGGTCTTAACTTAGGCTGAAATACTTTATAAATTAATAAACTTGTCTTATAAACTAATTACCAAAGTATAATATATGACATTGATTTACAAATCATCATAAAATTTACCTGAGGTAAATTTACTTTGTGTTCTTTTGTTTCTTTTGTGGTTCAATTTATATATTGAAATCCAAAACCCATGTAGCAACATGTAATTTGAATTTGCGTATTGATCTAAAAAGAGAATTATGGAAAATCAAACTACAGATACATCACAAGATTTAGGGCAACTTCAATTAGATTTAATCAAAAAGCGGAAAAGTCCAGTGGCTTTTTCGGATAAGGAAGTCACTAAAGATCAATTGGAGCAACTATTTGAAGCAGCAAGGTGGGCAGCATCCTGTTTTAATGAGCAACCATGGCGATTTGTGGTGGCTACTAGAGATCAGGGTGATCATTATAAGAAAGTCTTGAATGGCATCCATCCCCATAATCAAACTTGGGCGCAAAATGCTCCTGTATTGATGCTCACCTTTGCCAAGAAAACCTTTGATAAAAATGGAAAGCCGAATATGCACAGCTGGCATGACTTAGGCTTGGCTGTGGGCAATATGTCTGCTCAGGCTACTGCTATGGGATTATATGTACATCAAATGGCAGGTATTGTAAGGGAGAATATTTTAAATGATTTCGATATACCTGATGATTATGATGTGGTTTCTGGAATTGCTATAGGATATAAGTTAGACATTGAAGATGTACCTGAAGATTTAATAGCCCGAGAAACTAAAGAGCGCACAAGAAAACCCCTTAATGAAATTGTTTTTGATAACGAATGGAGTGAGAGCTCTTTTTGAAAATAGAAAAGATGGAGAATTATAAAATTCCAGCACAAACACGCATCGGTCATGTTCATTTAAAAGTTTCTGATTTGGAAAAAGCTTTGGATTTTTACCATGGCTTGTTAGGCTTTGAAATTATTCAAAAAATGGGAGATCAAGCAGCTTTTATTTCAGCTGGTGGCTATCATCATCACATCGGCCTAAATACTTGGCAAAGCAGAGGAGCTGATCCCGCACCAGATTACGCCCCAGGATTATTTCATACGGCTATTGTATACCCCACCAGAAAATCCCTAGCGGAAATCTTCGTTCGATTAAGAGAAGCCAACTATAAATTCACTGGAGCAGCAGATCATGGTGTATCCGAAGCTCTATATTTGAATGATCCTGATGAAAATGGCGTAGAGCTATATTGGGATAGACCTAAAGAAGAATGGCCAAGAAGTGCTGATGGGAAAGTCCAGATGTATACGCGCCCGCTAAATATTGAAGACTTGACAGCTGAGCTAGGTGAAAAATAGTAACTATGTTTGCTCAGCAACTAATTGTTTGTAATGCCGTTTGTATTAAATACAAATGAAGGTATTTTTCTTCGTTTTTAATTGTAAACGACTATTTATGAAAACGATTGGAACAATTATTTTAGTTATTGGAATTGTTGGAACCATAATGTTTGGCTATCAAGCAATGCAGGACTCTGAAAGTTTTAGTGTCTTGGGAATGGATATAGCGGTAAGTTCAGCAGATTGGACACCGCTTATTGTTAGCGTGGTAGTGCTTTTAGTAGGTGCTTTCTTAAGATCTAAGGGAGGAAAATAAATATTTTAAATATAATAGATGGAGACTTTCTTAAAAATACAATTAAGAAAGCCTCCTTTTTTTTAAACGATTTATTTAGCTAATTTATTCCCCTTTAAGTGATTCTAAACCCTATAACCAACACATCATCAACTTGAGACTGTTGTCCTTTCCAGCTTTCAAATCTATCATCAAGTATAGATTTTTGTTTATCCAATGGCTCCAATGCAATTTCCTGAAGTAATTTTTTCATTTTACCTACCATGAATTTTCTATCATCAGGGCCACCAAATTGGTCTGCATATCCATCAGAGTAGATATAATAAGTGGTTCCATTGGTTAAATCGAATTTGTGATTGGTGAACTTCTCATTCCTCTTGGTTTTGCGTTTGCCGCCAATCGCCATTTTGTTGGCTTTAATGATTGTCATTTCCCCTTCTTTATCAACCATCACCAATGGATTATTGGCACCAGCAAATTCTAATGTATTAGCTTCAATATCAATGGCGCACAGCGCAGCATCCATACCATCTTGATTGTTGGTTTCTTTTTGTTTTAAAGAGCGCTGTATAGCTTCATGTAAATGATCCAATATTTTTCCGGGCTCCAAAATATTATTTTGTTTAACAATACTGGTCAAATGAGATTCTCCTACTAATGACATAAAAGCACCCGGAACGCCATGACCAGTGCAATCCACTGCGGCGATAAATATTTTGTTTTCTGTTTTAGCAAACCAATAAAAATCACCCGACACGATGTCTCGAGGCTTAAAATAGATGAAATTCTCTTTCAGTGATTCGCTGATGCTTTCATTAGTCGGTAATGCAGCGCTTTGAATTCTTTCCGCATATTTTATACTGGCTGTAATATTTTCATTTTTCCTCTCAATAATTTCCTTTTGTTCCACGACCTCAGCAGTTCGCTCTTGTACTTTTTCTTCGAGATTTTCATATAACATTGCATTTTCAATGGAGATGGCCATTTGAGTAGTGAGCATATTTAAGATCTTAGTGCGGTCAGCATTGAAAGCACCATAAGAAAGATTATTCTCCAAATATAAAATCCCTAGCAATTTGCCTTTGTAAACCAAAGGAATGCATAAAATAGATTTAGGATTGTATAGTACTACATGCTCATCTTGCGTGAAATTCCCTTCCTTGGTAGCATCATTCAGTACTACGCTTTCCTCTGTTCGCATTACATAGTTTACAATGCCTGCTGATATTTGAGGGTTTTTCCCTCTTGGCATCATATCTTTAATGGGGATATGTTGCATTAACTCAACTTCAGTATTTTCTACATCACAGCTGGCTTCTACAAACCATTGATGGGTTTCCTCATTTTTCAATAGTAAGAAACCCTTTTCAGCACCTGCATTTTCGATAACCAAGTGCATAACCTTATCCAGTAATTTGGATAGGACTACTTCACCCGATAAGGTTTGAGAAGATTTTATTATGGTATTGATATCAATTGTATTCGCTCCTTCAAAGCTATAATCAGTTATTCTGGCAGAACTTGTAGCCTGAGTCGACATGGTGATGTCATTAGTCCCGTAAACAGTGCTTTGCTTCTTTTGCAGGTGTTCCGCTTTGTTACGGAATCCTTGCTTGCTGTATATTATAATTGCCCTGTTAAGGTGGTATTTTGCTTCTTCATGACGGTTTTCAATATCCATTAATTGAGCTATCCGTTCATGTATCATTGCCGGTAAATGATTGTAATTGTATTTTCTAGCACTTTGAATTGCCTGAGCATAAGTTTTGGAAGCTTGCCAGTACTTTTTAACTAAAAATTCGCTCTCGGCCTTCAAAAACAAGTACTTCGCTTCAAAATTATGTGGATTCTGCTCTTTCCATTTCTTAAATTTCTTTATTGCAACATTTAAAAGGGACTTTTTCCCCTTTGATTTTGTAGACATTAATGCCGCATTCATTCCTGACCAGAAATAGTGTTCAGTGCTGTGTAGCATTCCGGCAGATGCATCCATTAATTTTTTCGATTTATTAATGGTCTCATCAGTTTTTTCAAAATCTCTATTTAAATAGTTGTTGCATAATTGGTTAATAAAGAAGTAATGTGCAAAATGCTGAGATACATAATCTTCGGTTTTAGTAGCATATTCTTTCTCTGAAAAATGTTCATCATCAAATGAAATAGCTCTGTCAGTTTTACCTTGAAAGCACATTACAGCTTGTTTTACAGCCTTAACCGTGCCAATTAGTTCTTGATTATTGGACAAATTTTCGAGTAACTCTTCATATGCGGAAGCTTTCTTTTCAATTTCATCTAATGGAACTCCGCGCATTAATTGATTCTGTAAAGTAGCACAGCAACTACATCCTGTATGGAAAAGATCGCCTGTTTCCAAACCCGACTCATATGCTTTCGTAAAGTATTGCTCTGCCTCAATCGCAGGATTTAGCCAGGAAGTAGCAAAATAACCGTTCACGAAAAGCACTTCACTTCGTTGAGTCATATTGCCGTACTTTTCATTCAGGTCGTGCGCTAATTGACCAAATTGCTGACCTGTTTTTCGCATTCCTAAAATGCCACCCATGAAAATTCCGCCAAACACTAAATATCCAATGGCACTTTCAGATGTGTTACCATTTTTCATGCATAAATTGACCATAACCATGGCATTGGCAACCGCTAATTCAGGTTTGATTTGATAAGCAGATTTTAAGATGGCTGCCATTAATTTTACAGCCATAATGATATCTTGATCTTCAGCAGTTTTGTGATTAACAAAATCCCTAATCGGTTGCCCTTTAAATCTGCTTTTGGTTTTTAGCATATTGATGATTAAAGCAGGCTTTGGAGGGTTTTTCGGTAATTTTATGTTGAATATTTTCTTTAAAACTTCACTTCCAGTTGCATAAGCACTTCTAAACTCACCTATATTAGTGTAGAAATGAATTTTTTTCTCGTAGGCATCAGCTTTTTGATTTTTGTCTGTTGCTAATTCAATGGCTCTATCATAAAACTGATTAGCAGTCTCATCCTGATCGCACAAATGTTCAGCTTCAGCCCTGCTTAAATTTATTTGATATACTAGTTCAGCCTCATTACTAAGATCTTCCCCTTCGATAAGTTTCATCCCGTTTTTTGCATAGCTTAAAGCTGATTCATAAGCTGCACTTAGGATTGCTTTTTTACACGCAGCGGCATTTAACTTACCTACCTCAATTTTTTCTTCCGCTGATGTTATAAGAGTTAAGGCCTGATTGAAATGGTTGACCATATCAAAAAGCAAGTTGCTTTCACCTGCAGGAGTTACTTGCGCTTTAATCATTCTCCCGATTGATAAATGCAGAACTTGCGCTTTTTCAATACCTAATAATTCATAAAATGCTTGTTGGATTCTATCATGTACAAATTTGAATTCAATCTTTTCCTTTATTTCAGATGAAGATAAAAGTGCTGTATTATCCCTTAAAGGAAGAATTAGGTTCTCCTGAAGGGCATTTTTTAGAAGAGGTACAACTTCTTCATTTCTTTTATCTCTAAGCTGAGCCAATTCCTGTAAACTAAATGTATTACCTATTACCGAAGCGGTTTTAAGTATTTCTTGCAAATCTGAAGGTAGTTTTGCAGCTTTTTGCATCATTAAATCCAGGACATTATCACTGAATCCCATTTTACTTACTTTATCTAATTCAAAGCTCCACTTTCTTTCATTGGGTTTAGCAGTGATATAAGATTCTTCGTAAAGATTCTTTAGGAATTGCGTGACGAAAAAAGCATTTCCTCCAGTTTTGTTTTTTATTAGTTCAGCTAATGCATTGACATGCGCTCCTTTGTCTAAAAGCGCATCTTCCAAAAGGGCAACAATAGAAGTGAGTGACAGGTTCTCCAGTTCTATATTATTGACTACAAGCTCATCTTTTTTAAGCTTATCCAGCATTAATTGGAAAGGATGAGCCTCTGTAACCTCATTATCTCTGTAGGATAATATCACCAACAAATTCTCAATTTCCTTATCGGATAGAATGGCATGGAGTAGATTTAAGGAAGCCGTATCTCCCCATTGCATATCATCAATAAAAAGCACAAAGGGGTGTTCAGGCTTTGCAATGGCTTTTATAAATTTCTGAAAGACGAAATTCAGTCTATTTTGAGATTCGGCTGCACCCAAGCTTGCCAATGCTGGCTGAGCACCAATGATAAGCTCCATTTCGGGAATGATTTCCAAAAGTACTTCTCCGTTTTCACCTAGTGCCTTTTGAATTCTATCCTTCCATATTTTTAATTGGCTTTCTTCTTTAGTAAGTATGGACTGGGTAAAGCTTTTGAAAGCCTGACTTATGGCGAAATAAGGGTTGTTCCGTTGAAATTGGTCAAATTTACCACTCAAGAATTCCCCTTTTTTCTCGGTTATTGGTTTGTTTACTTCACTTATTAGGGCCGATTTACCGGTCCCTGAAGCTCCTGATACCAGCACTAATTCCTTTTGATGGTTGCTTGCCCTTGTGAAAGCCTCAATTAGTTGTTGTTTTTCACTTGATCTACCGTATAGTTTCTCCGGTATACTAAATTGATTGGAGAAATCTTCCATACCAACAGCAAAATCCGCTATTTTGGAATCTTTTTCCCAAGATCTTTGGCATTTATTGAGGTCATGTAATAATCCTTCAGCAGATTGATAGCGGTCTTCAGCATTTTTGGATAGCAACTTTAAAATAATTTCAGAGAGTACCTCTGGTATATTTTTATTATGCTTGTGCGGAGCAGTAGGCTTTTTAGCTATATGGAAATGAATTAACTCAAGTGAATCGTCAGTTTCGAAAGGTAGAGTTCCAATTAGTAATTCGTATAGTGTAATGCCTAATGAGTATAAATCTGAACGATAGTCAATTATTCTATTTACACGACCGGTTTGCTCAGGGGAGATGTATTGTAAAGTGCCTTCTAGTCGATCTGGGTTTTCAAGATGATTAGATTTTAAGTTAATTTCAGATGAGATATTAAAATCTATGATCGAGATTTTCTTATTTGTATTGTCATAAAGGATATTGTTACTATTAATATCTTTATGGATAATGTGCTTTTGATGTAAACTACCTAGCAATGTAGAACACTGAATGGCGATATTTAAGAATTCACCAATGCCAACGGGTTTTGCAAATACTTGAGATAATGGAAGTCCTGGGACGTATTCCAAAACAAGCGCATGTTGCCCTTCAATAAAGGTTTTATCTAATGCTTTTCTGAATCCACTTTTTTCTAATTTGCTGCTTATATACAGCTCATTTTCAAACTGATTAATTTTTTTCTCTGTTTCTTGCTCTTTTTTAAGCAGTTTTACCAATACATCGGAATCGTATTTTGCTATTTTGGTCTTAAAAATACTTGTTGATGTTGAATTGTAGATTAATTCTCCTTCCATATCATTATTTTGAACACTTTCCCTATGTTAATTAATCCCCTATTAAGTGTAAATATCCACTTTACCCTATTAAAATAAAATTCTGACGGTTGTTTTAAGATGGGAGGCTTTAAATCATCGATAAGAAGCCTCCCTTTTTGTCATTATTTAGACCTCGGCATGTAAAGTGCTGGATATTCTTCATGGCTTAAACCTTTATAATCTTGCGGTTTTTCAGGTTTGTTATCGTAATTTCCTGCCAATCGTGAGTTGTTTAGTGCAAACTGCATAAATAAGTCATAGTCCAAAGCCATAATTGATTTTTGCTTTCCATCCAAAGCAGGCATAATTTCAGTCCCTGCTCTATTTTGAAAGTAATTACTCCAGCCTTTGCTTGAAGGATTATAAAGCGTGTCAGTATATACTAAATTTTGCTTAGGCGATGGGTAGAAGTCATTTTGTGGTGGGAATGTAGCAGTGCCATGACAACTCATACAAGCAGAAGCTCTAAAGTGTAAATACGATTTACCGCCTGATGCTGTTCCTTGTTCATCTAATACAAAAACGCTATCGGGGGTTCCATCTGCAGTTATTCCGCCTACCATGGCTACATCAATAGGGCCTGAAAGTCGATCTCCGTATCCTATATTAGCCTTGTAATAATCTGGAGCGTCAGGATTCAGGTATGTTTCAGTCAATGCTTTGCTAGTATCCATTTGTCCTGGGTCATTTCCCCAAGCAACTCCCAAAAGCTCTAGGCGTTCAAAAGTGGTTTTACCTTCACTTTCTTTGTCGTAAATAAAAGTGGAAAATACCCAGCCTGTTTCTGGTGCCGCAATAGTATCCTTAATAATAATATCAAATTGTATCCAAGCCAAATCCTGCAAAACAGGACCTTTGCCTTTCATCGGTCCAAAAGCCATCTCTCTGTAAATAGGGAAAGTTTTTGCGCCTTCCATAATATCCCAGTCTTCAGCTGTTGCCGTAGTACCTGCAGCTTTGATAATAATAGCGTTTTGTTTAAACTGTGCGGCTTTAGTAGTATATTCTGGATAGAAACCACTTTCATCATTCGATTTCCATAGTTCATTTAGGGTAAGAGAGGCTACATCATTATAATAAACCAATGCATGATTTTGCATGGGGCCTTCAAATCCGTAGTCTTTAAAAATATCGTTTTTTAGTACCTGTCCAGTCATAGTTCCATAGACCGTTTCGAGGCCTTCCCATCCCTGTTTTTCATAGGTTTGAGCACTCCAAGCCATATTGTACCAATCTTTTCGGAATTCACTGTTTGGCCAATTCTCTGGTTCATCAATCATTTTAGCCATAGCATCGCCAATGTATTTTCTGATGGACATGATATAATCAGCAGCATTTTCTTGAGTGATGGGCTGACCTGCTGTGATGTTCTCCCATGGATATTCTTTGGGAGCTACTTTTTCTGGGTAATCGTAATTTGCTTTAAAAAATGGTCCGGAATAAATGGAATCAGGTGGGTATACACCATTATTATTTGCAAAAGGCTCTAGTGTAATTTTCTGTGCTTGCGAATTTGTATCTGTAGCTTTGTATTCCTCTTTTTTTTGTGAGCAAGCTGACCAAAAAGTTGAAATTAGTACAATAGCAAGATAAGCCAAGGGATTGAAAGGTTTTGAATTGAACATAATTATAATTTAAGATTAAAAAAGTATTAAAAATCTAATATACTGCAATATAAATAATTCTGTCAAAAACGATAAAGAAAGTTATTTCAAATCCTTTTGCTTTAGTTTTTAACAGTTAAAGAATATTTGAAAATTAATGCTAGTTTATTTTATTAGGTTAATAAAGCTTAAATTGAGTTCATAATTTGTAGAAGATGTTGCTATATATATTCATTTTATCATTTCAAATTTCATTTAGCCCCCTTGAAATAAATCAAGATCAGGATGAGGTAATTCTAGGCATGAAGGAGTTGTATTCATATGAGGACAAAAGCAATCAGCTGACTTTTTCAGATGTTAAATCCCCTTCCTTTGAATCAAATTTTAGGCAAAGAACGGATTTTGAACCCGATGATTATAATAGGAATTCTACCTACTGGGTGCAATTAAACTTTGTACTCCCCGAATATGAAGGAAATTATATATTGGAGTTTTATGATCAAACTATAGACAGTATAAATGTATTTATAAGGCAAGATAAAGGTGTGTTTAGAAAGTATAATTTGGGGGATGCCTATCCATTCAGTAGCAAATCCATCAAGCACAAAAACTTCGATTTGACACTAGATGCCAACAGTGAATATGAAGCATACATTCAAGTTCGGAATTCACAATATGCTGATATTAGAATTGCTATAAAGCGTATAGACCGTTTTATTCAGTATAGCCTAAATGAATATTTTCTATATGGAATTTTTTACGGGATGATTTTAATCATTTCACTTTATAATTTATTGATTTTCCTGGCTATAAGAGAAATTAAATATATTTACTATACTTTCTACATTTTGAGTGTTGGTTTTTATGCATTGTGTATTGACGGTATAGCTTATCAATATTTATGGCCTGAGCAGCCGGATTGGAATCAGTTAGCGTATGGTGTGGCACTCTATTCGATTATCCTATGGTCAACTATATTTTCCATACGTTTTTTGAATACAAAAATGAGATCACCCAAAATTCATAAATTAATTATTGCTGTTTTAACGGCACGATCTGCATTTTTCCTTTATTCACTATTTTTCGATCCTAGTTTATTCCGGTTTCGGAATATTGAAATCATACTGCTTTCCATAATTTTTATAAGCAGTATTTTTGTTTTTAGAAGGGGCTACAAACCTGCACGATTCTTCGTGGTGGCGTACGGCATATTATTTTTAGGATTTTTAATGCGTGCGCTAATCAATTGGTCAATTATACCTTTCAACACTTTTAATTACTACAGCTTGCATATAGGTTTTATACTGGAGATGCTATTTTTGACTTTTGCATTGTCTGATCGGGTTAGAATATTGAAAGCAAATAGAGACCGCGCTTTGAAGAGAATTGTAACGCAGCATGAGCAGAATGTGCAGGTAATTAATAGAATAAATAGAGGACTAGAAAGGAAAGTAGAAGAAAGAACTAAGGATTTGAATGAGAAAAATATAGAGCTGGAACAAAGAAACGCGCAGATCAATAAGCAGTCTAGGGAAATTGCACAAATTAATTCTATGCTCGACTTAGATAATTATCGATTGAAAAATAATATTAAAAAAATACAGCGTGAAAGGCTTTTAAATAAGAACCTTAATTTCGATGAGTTTACGGAAATCTTTAATACCAAAGACCAATGCCTAGAAATACTAGCTTCATTTAAATGGAAGGATGGATTTGAATGTCAGAAATGTGACAGCAAAAAATATTATCTCAATAATGAAAATTTGGCAAGAAGATGCACCAAATGTGGATATAATGAAAGCCCCACTGCATACACCATTTTTAAAGGCATTAAATTTGATATACCCAAAGCATTTTTCATTGTATATACGCACCTCAATGAGGATCGCTATACTCTGGACGAACTTGCAGAAATAATGGAGATGCGAAGAAATACTATTTGGGAATTTAAGCGTAAAGTGGAAGTAGAAATAGAAAATAACGGTAAGGCATATCTCAACAACTTGCTTCACTTTGGATACGAAAGGCTAACAAATTTCGTGGAAGCAAGATAAAAATTGTAATATTCTAATATTATTCAAAATTTATTTTTATTGTTTTTTAATCAGGATAACAAAAATAAAATATCATCTCATTAGCTCTTATCATAATATATATTATGTTTTTAAAGCGTTATATAAATTGAAAATGTGCCTTTTTTTTCAATTGTATAATATAAAAATATCCATTTTTAAATTTTGATTTCAAGAAAACATTCATGTAACTTCAAATAAAATAAGTTAGAATTACGGCTTTTTTAGATGCCTAAAATGTTTTCTTATGAATAAAATTATACGATTAGTTTTCTTATTATTTCTCATGGCCAGCTCTGCCATGGCTCAAGTAGAATTAAAAGGAACAGTAACGGATGCTGCCAATCAAGAACCTATTCCAGGGGTATCCATTCAAGTTATAGGAACCGACAGAGGGACAATTACTGACATAGATGGTAATTATAAATTGAATTTAGATGAAAATGCCACTTTGCGTTTTTCATTTATAGGATATAAGACTCAGGAAGTATCTGTAAACGGCAGGTCTACCATAAATATTGAATTAAAAGAAGATATAGAAGCGCTTGAGGAAGTAGTTGTAGTTGGATATGGTGCAATTAAAAAGAGTGATTTAACAGGTTCTGTAACATCTATTAAAGGCGAAGAGCTCAAGACAGTTCCTACTGCAAATCCAGTTGATGCTTTGCAAGGAAAAGTATCCGGTGTTCAAATAACTAATTCCTCTGGGGCCCCTGGAAGTTCACCAATAGTAAGAATAAGAGGAGTAGGTACATCTGGGAATCCATCACCTATTTATGTGGTAGATGGAGTAATTACCAATGATATCTCATTTCTTAACTCTACAGATATTGAATCCATCGAAGTACTGAAAGATGCCTCTGCATTGGCAATATATGGAAATAGAGGGGCAAATGGAGTAATTATTGTAAGTACCAAATTAGGAGAAGAGGGTAAAAAACCTACGCTTTCAGTTTCCTCTGAGTTCAGCATTCAAATTCAGCAAAATAGAATTGATTTATTAAATAGAGATCAGTTTGCTGAGGTCGTAAATGTAATTAATCCCGGGACGTACAACAATGTAGGTGCTTTACCTGAAACTAATTGGCAAGAGCTAATATTTGAGCCCGCCCCAATTCAAAACCACCAATTATCTCTTTCAGGAGCATCCGAAAAGAATCAGTATTATTTTTCATTGGGCTATTTTGATCAAAAGGGAACTATTCCGGAATCGCAATTTCAAAGACTGAATTTGAAATTCAATGAACGTTACCGCCCGAAGTCTTTTCTTTCTATCGGGGCCAATCTTAATTTTTCTTTGTCAAACAGAGATAATACGATAGGAAATGCACCTTTTAATGCTTACCGGGCATGGCCGATTATTTCTCCTAAAGATGAAAATGGGAATTTTAATGTGGTGCCAAATGTGGGTAATATTTTGGCAGACTTTAAATACAATACTGATAATAAAACCAGAGGAATTACTACGGTTGGTCAACTTTTTGGCGAAGCTACTTTTTGGGATGGATTTACATTTAAAACCAGCTTAGGAATTGAGTTACTATTGGAAGAAAATGAATCATTCACACCAGTATATTCAGTAGGAGATTCTCCTCAACAAAATGAAGTCAATAGTTTTTCCAAAAACCTATTCAGACGTTCGTCAATCATTTGGGAAAACACTTTAAATTATGATAAAACTATTGAACAGCATCAGATTAATGCAGTAGTGGGCTATACAGTTCAAAGTGTTACCAACGAGAATTTAAATCTTATAGGAAGAGATTTATTTAGAGATGGTAATGATTTTAGATATCTAAATCCTAATAACCTGGATCCTAATAGTATACAAAATGGTATCAGGGATGTAGGAGATTTCTATAATCAAATTTCATACTTAGGAAGATTAAATTATTCATTCGATAATCGTTATATCGCCACTCTTACTTTCAGAAGAGATGGATCATCTAAGTTTTTAGGAGATAATAAGTTTGGAAATTTTCCAGCAGTAGGGTTAGGATATAATGTCATCAATGAAGAGTTTATTAACCTTCCGGAACAAATTACCAATCTAAAAATTAGAGGTAGTTGGGGTCGGGTTGGTAATGATAAAATTTCTTATTTATCGGCCTATAACGTGATAGGGAATGATTTAAATGCAGTCTTCGGAGAGGAAGAACAGATATATTTTGGTCAATCTGATAGTGGTTTCGGAAATCCAGACCTCAAATGGGAAATAGTTGAGCAGTTTGATATTGGATTAGAAATTGATTTGTTTGAAGCAAGATTGTTAGGTGAGTTTGATTATTACCAAAGAACCACAGAAGGGATTTTGATAGACTTGCCTGTTCCTAGTTATCTAGGAAATGGTAATAGCAATGTCTTTTTTAATGCGGGGGAAGTAAGGAATAGTGGTTTAGAATTTAATGTTCAATGGCAAGATGATGTTGGAGAAGTCGAGTATACTATTGGAATTAATGGAGCCACTCTCAATAATGAAATGCTTTTCGTTAGTGGGGTTGAGGGTTCAGACCAATTATTTGGAAGAATTAATAACGATGTAGTTTCCAGAACAGAAGCAGGGCTTCCTATTGGAGCGTTTTATGGCTATCAGGTAGAAGGAGTTTTTCAAAATGAAGATCAAATTGCTAATACTCCATCTTTTACGGGGACAAATCCTGGGGATCTTATTTTTGCCGATATTAATGATGATGGAGTAATAAACGGTGATGATAGAACATTTATCGGTTCACCTATTCCAGATTTAACCTACGGAATCAGCTTAGGGGCTTCTTATAGAAATTTTAGTTTAGATGTCCTTTTTCAAGGGCAAGAAGGAAATGAGATATTAAATTATAAAGAAACTGTAAGGCCAGCTCTTTATAATTATGAGGCTAGATACTATGATTATTGGAGAGGCGAAGGAACTAGCAATACGGAACCAAGACCGACTGAGGGAGGGAATAATTATAGAATTTCATCACGTTATATCCAAGATGGAAGCTTCTTTCGATTAAGAACGGTTACGCTTTCATATAATCTCTCTCAAGATTTTATAAAAAACATTGGAATGACATCGGCTAGGGTGTTTTTAAGAGGAAATAATGTGTTCACTTTAAGTGATTTCACAGGATATAATCCAGAAGTAGCCAATGGTAACCCATTGATTAATGGGATAGATACAGGTACCTATCCGGTTGCAAGTATTTACACAGCAGGAATTAACCTTAATTTTTAAACGAATAATTATGAAAAGAATTTTCGTACTATCGGTCGTATTTCTTACGGTGATTTTGTTTTCATGTAAAGATGAATTTTTAGAGAAACCACCGCAGAATCTTATTACGCAAGATAATTTCCCTTCTAATGAATCAGATGCACTAGCTGCCACTAATGCATCTTATCAAGTTTTGAGAACTGGTTCTTATCATAGAGGATTTTATCCTATTGATGATGTGATGTCAGATGATGCTTTGAAAGGGAGTAGTCCTTCAGACCTTCAGGCTGACCTTCAGCCTTTTGATGAATTTCAGCATACTGTTACTAATAACTTTATTGCCAATTGGTGGTCAGCATTATACACGGGAGTGAGACGCACTAATGTAGTGATAGAGCGTGTGCCTAGTGTCAATATGGATGAAGAATTAAAATCGAGGTTTATAGGTGAAGCCCGTTTTCTTAGGGCTTTATATTATTCTGATTTGGCAAGAGGCTACGGAGGAGTACCTTTAGTTAAAAACTCCGAAATTAATATTGACTTTACGCGGTCCACTTTAGAGCAAACTTATGATTTTATTGAGTCGGATTTGCGAAGTGCAATTGAAGTCTTACCAGAAAAATCCGAATATGGTCCAGAGGACTTAGGAAGAGCCACAAAAGGAGCAGCTCGGGCATTATTGGCAAGAGTATATTTATATCAACAAGAATATGATAGTGCGGCTCTTTTTGCTGAAGAAGTAATAAATTCTCAACAGTACGAATTGGAAAGTAACTTTGAAAGTGCGTTCAGAGAATCAACAGAATTTGGAATAGAATCTGTTTTTGAAATTGGCGGAATTGGAGTTGAGGGTGGTGTAGCAGCTGGGAATAATGACTATACCAGTGGTCAGGGAGTAAGAGGATCACCCAATAGAGGAATAGGAGCTAATAGACCATCTATGGATTTGATCGAATCTTTTGAAGAAGATGATCCAAGAATGGATGCTACTGTGATTTTTGTAGGAGAAGTTTTGGATGGCATTGAAATTATTGGTGATTCCCAAACACCCGATACTACAGACACAGGGCAAATTGAAACTTATAATCAGAAAATTTGGGTGCCTGGAACAACTCCTTTTTCTAATAGAGCCCATAATAGAAGACTAATTCGATATGCCGAAGTCCTATTAATAGCTGCCGAAGCATTAAATCGAAATGGAAGTACTCCTCAAGCCTTAATTTATCTTAATGAAGTAAGAGAAAGAGCTCGCCAAGGAGATGAGTCCATATTGCCAGACATTACTGAAACTAATCCAGACCTTTTAGAAGATTTAATTTTGAGAGAAAGAAGGCATGAATTAGCTATGGAAGGCCATAGATTTTGGGATGTAGTGAGAACTGGAAATGCAGCAGATATATTCGGTCCTTACGGCTTTCAAACAGATAAACATGAATTATTGCCTATACCACAATCTGAACGAGACATAACCAACGGTTTACTAGACCAAAACCCAAACTGGAATTAAATTTTTTACACTTTAAACAAAAACGATTATGAGAATGCTAAGTAAAATGAAGTATTGGATCGGTGCATTAATACTAGGAGCACTGGTTTTTACGGCTTGCGATGACGAAGAAGGTGAAGCACCTGCTTTAACCATTGAAGCTTTAACTGCCACAGGAACTAGTCTTGAAACAGGCGAAGAAGTAACTGTTGACTTGAATGCTGCAAGTTCGGCATCTGATGTGCCACCTGATGCAGTTTTCGAAATTACATTTGATAGAGAAATTGATACCGAAACAGTAAGTGCTTCAAATATTTCCATAAGTGATGGCGATAATGATGTTGCTTTAACTGTTACTGCTGATGGAAGCGTTGTGACGGTAACTCCAAATGAAGAATTGATTCAAGGAACAGACTATACGGTTACAGTCTCTACTGCTTTACTCGCTTCTGATGGTGGAACTGTAACAAATGGTTCAAGAACCTTTGAGACAGCGGGAAGATTGCCCGTAGTAGCTCCGCAAGAAGATGCTCAAGTGGCATATTGGAAGCTAGATGGTAATGCATCAGATGAAATGGGTAACTATGCAGACGGAACAGAAGTAGAAGTTGAATATCAGGCAGATAGATTTGGAACAATCGAAAGTGCAGCATATTTTGATGGTGACGCAAGTATTATTGAGATTGCAGATGCGGGCGCTCTTATGACTGAGACACAAGATTTCACAATTAGTTTTTGGCTAAAACCTGATACTACTAATCATTTTAATGATGATGGAAACCAAACTGGAATGTTTGTATTCGGTTTAGGTGCTTTCTATGGTATTCAATATGAAATATTTGGTTCTTATGATGGCTCTAAATATGCAGTTTCCTATGTAAATGATGAGGGTACCCAATTTGCAGAAGATATGTTCTTTCCAAGCAATGCTACCGATAATACAAATGGTGGATGGCAAGGTTGGGATTTTGCAAGAAGCTTAAGTGTTACCGAAATGAAAAATACAATAACTCAAACATGGTATCATAATGTGTTCACTTATAATGCCGCAGAGAAAAAGGGATATTTATATTTCAACGGTGAATTAATGAAGAGCTTTGATTTTAATCTTTGGCCAGATGGTGATCCAAAGCAAACAGCTGCAGGTGTTGACTATAGAGGTGCAGAACCTGAGGTATTTGATGATTTAGCTTTAGGCTTTATTCATTCTCGTGCAGGAACTTTATTTGATGATGCAGCATTTGGAAACTATGAAAATCCAAATGCTAACCATTTTAAAGGATGGTTAGATGATTTTAGAATCATTCATGCTGCCTATTCTGAAGATGATGTAGCTACGCTTTACGAAGCAGAAAGACCATAATAGTTTAATTGTTTTTTTCATAGAGCAGGGGCTGTAAAAAGCCTCTGCTTTTTCTTTTCAACTCTAATTATTTTTAGATGTTTAATTCACTTAGACCCTTATTTTATTTAATTCTAGTAGCCTTTTTCAGTGGTTTCATTTATTCCTGCCAAGAAAACCCAGAACAAGAACCCGATGAAACGGGATTATTGCAATTGAAAACCATAAGACTTGGGACGCTAGATTTAGTTGAAAATGAATTAACCGAAGATGCCCCATTTGACAAAGGACTTGTCATTGAATTTACTGACGCATTAGATAGGAGCTCAGCCGAAGAAAATATTTCCATTTCCACAGATGAAGGAAATATAGCCTTAAATTTTTCCTATTTGAATGAGGATAGAGCCGTTTCCGCTATACCAGAAAATGATTTTCAAAATAATACCATTTATACCGTTTCTATAGAAGCTGTACTTTCCATTAACAATAAGGAATTTCCAGGTGCTACCTATCAATTTCAAACTCAGCAAGGAGAGTTTCAATTAGTGAGTGCAGAAGTTGATGGAATTTCACTGCAAACAAATAATAGGATTCAAGATGTTTCGCTTAATCCTGAAATGATCTTGACTTTTGATCAAAGCCTGAATCCAGAAACAGATTTTGAAGATTTTATAACATTAACAAACAAAGGAGCTCGCTTGCCTTTAAGTTTCAACCTTTCAGAAGACCAAAAAACATTGCAAATCCAAAGCCAAGAAGAGGCAAGGGACTTGGTAAAATACGACTTTAGAATATCTGAAAATTTCCTAAGTGAAGTTGAATTTGAGTTTCAAGGCTTTTCTAAAAGCTTTTATACGCAGTTGGATTCCACCTACAAATTTGATGAAATATCAGATGAGGCACTATTAACCAAAATTCAGGAACAAACCTTTAAGTATTTCTGGGATTTTGCCCATCCTAATAGTGGGTTGGCCAGAGAAAGAAACACATCTGGTGATGTAGTGACCATTGGAGGTTCAGGCTTTGGTTTAATGGCTATTATAGTAGGTGTTGAGAGAGGCTTTATTACCCGACAGGAAGGGATAGACCGCTTTGAAAGAATTGTGAATTTTCTTGCCGATGCCGATCGATTTCATGGGGTTTGGCCTCATTGGATGAACGGAAATACAGGGAATACCATTCCGTTTAGCGAATTGGATGATGGAGCAGATTTAGTGGAAACCGCCTTCATGATCCAAGGCCTATTGGCAGTTAGACAATATCTAGATGAATCAAATGCACAAGAACTGGCCATTATCAATCAAATCACCACGCTATGGGAAGAAGTTGAATGGGATTGGTTTACAAAAGGGGGAGAAGATGTTTTGTATTGGCACTGGTCGCCCGAAAATGAATGGGCCATGGATTTACCCATTAGGGGCTGGAATGAAAGTTTGATTATTTATGTATTGGCTGCTTCATCGCCTACTCATCCTATTGAAAAATCAGTTCATGATGCAGGTTGGGCAAGAAACGGAGGGATAGTCAATGGAAATTCTACTTATGGTATCTCTATGCCATTAGGGGAAGATAGAGGTGGTCCTTTGTTTTTTGCACATTATTCCTTTTTGGGTTTAGATCCTCGAAATTTACAAGATCAGTACGCCAATTATTGGGAACAAAATCAGGCGCATTCCTTAATCAATCAAGCTTATTGTATTGATAATCCCAACAATTTTGTGGGCTACAGTGAAGCTTGCTGGGGCTTAACAGCCAGCGATAATCATCAGGGGTATAGCGCTCATTCGCCTGGGAATGATTTGGGTGTAATTACGCCAACGGCCGCTATTTCCTCTATTCCTTATACTCCCGAAGAATCTATGAAGGCCATCAGGCATTTTTATTATTTGTTAGGAGATAGGTTATGGGGAGAATATGGCTTTTATGATGCTTTTAATGTGACCCAAGATTGGTATGCGGATTCTTATTTAGCAATAGACCAGGGTCCTATTATTACGATGATTGAAAATCACCGAACGGCATTGATCTGGAATATCTTCATGCAAGACCCAGATGTACAAAACGGATTAAATGATTTAGGATTTACTTTTTAAATAGAGCCTATTAGGCAATTACTTGAGAGAAAATTGTATCTCTTTGATAGTTAGTACCAAATGATAAATATTTTTGAAATCCATATAAATGATTTGAAATGAAGAATTTACTCTTATTAATTACTACGGCACTTCTTTTCTCTTTTTGTTCTTCACCCCAAAAAGAAAAGGAAGCCAGCACGAATAAAATCGATGAGGATTCACTCTTGAATTTAGTGCAATATCAAACTTTCCAATACTTCTGGGAGGGTGCTGAGCCTAATTCTGGACTAGCCAGGGAAAGATTTCACGAGGATAACATTTATCCTTCTAATGACAAGCATATCGTAACGACTGGAGGATCTGGTTTTGGATTAATGGCCATCATTGTGGGGGTTGAAAGAGGCTTTATTGAGCGAGCTCAAGCCATCGAAAGATTCGGAAAAATAGTGGGTTTTCTTGAAACAGCTGACCGTTTTCATGGGGCTTACCCACATTGGTTGAATGGTGAAACAGGAGAAGTGAAAGCATTTAGCAAAAAGGATGATGGTGGAGATTTAGTTGAAACAGCTTTTCTGATTCAGGGTCTTCTAACTGTAAGGCAGTTTTTGGATGCCTCAACTGAAGCAGAGAAAAATCTCGCACAAAGAATTACTAAGATCTGGGAAGAGGTAGAATGGGATTGGTACACAAAAGGTGAAGATGTTCTATACTGGCACTGGTCTCCCAACTATGAGTGGGATATGAATTTTCCAGTAGGAGGTTATAATGAATGTTTGATAATGTATGTCTTGGCAGCTTCATCTCCAACTCATGCAATAGACGCTGATGTTTATCACAAAGGCTGGGCAAGAGATGGCGCTATTGCAAATGATACCACTGCATACGGTTTGCCTACCATTTTGGATCATTACGAACATGCTGATAAAGCAGTTGGACCATTGTTTTGGGCACATTATTCTTATTTGGGTTTAAATCCTAAAAATCTGAATGATAAATATGGGGACTACTGGGATTTGAATAAAAATCATGCATTGATACAATACAGATATGCAGTAGAAAATCCTAAGGAATTCGAGGGATATGGTGAAAATATGTGGGGCTTAACTTCTAGCTATTCCATGAAAGGCTATGCCGGACATAATCCTGATGATGATTTAGGTGTGATTTCTCCAACTGCAGCACTTTCATCTTTTCCTTATACGCCTAAGGAAAGCATGCAATTCCTAAAATTCTTGTATGAACCCAAAAGGGACAGTTTAATCGGGAATTATGGGCCTTATGATGCATTTTCTTTTGAGCATGATTGGTATGTACCTCGCTATTTGGCTATTGATCAAGGTCCTATACCTGTCATGATCGAAAACCATCGATCAGGCTTGATATGGGAACTTTTTATGCAGAATAAAGAAATCGAAAATGGGCTTTCTAAATTGGGATTTTACTATGAAGAATAAACTGAAATTTTGTATTGGATTTCTATTGACGGTCTTTACCCTGAATTTATATGCACAGGATAAATCTGAATTTTTAAAAGCAACATTAATTGAAGATGAGGACACTTTAAGTTACCGAATTCTTTACCCTAAAAATTTTAATCCTGCCGAAAAATATCCACTTGTTTTATTTTTGCATGGCGCAGGTGAAAGAGGAGGTGATAACGAAAAACAGCTTGTTCATGGTAGTTCATTGTTTCTCAATCAAGAAAACCGAGAGAATTTTCCTGCAGTTGTAATTTTCCCACAATGCCCAAGTTCGGAATACTGGGCAAAGGCCGATATAGTGCGCTCTACTGAAGGCAATACTTTCAGATTTGATTATTCAGGAACGCCCAATAAAAGTTTGGGATTGGTAATGAAACTACTTGATCAATATAGCCAAAATCATTTTATCGATCAGAATAGATTATATGTTGGTGGCCTCTCAATGGGTGGCATGGGAACATTTGAGATTTTGAGCAGGATGCCTAATACATTTGCAGCAGCCATTGCAATTTGTGGTGCTGGCAATCCTTATAGTGTTGGCAATTATGCTGATAAGACAGATTTATGGGTGTTTCACGGAGCAAAAGATGATGTTGTTGATCCTGAGTATTCAAAAGAAATGGTAAAAAGTTTAAAGGCGGCTGGGGCTAATGTGAAATTTACGCTTTATCCAGAAGCGAATCACAATAGCTGGGATCCTGCTTTTGCAGAGCCTGAATTGCTCACTTGGTTATTTTCAAATTCAAAATAAAATAAAGATGAAATTTATATTACTATCAGCATTAGGTTTACTTTTCTTATTAGGAGGATGTAACAATCCCCAAGAAGATAAAGGTACCGCTGACCTCGATCAAAAGGTAGATTCGCTGCTGGCTATCATGACCCTTGAAGAAAAGATAGGCCAATTGAATTTGCCATCTGCTGGTGACGTGAGTACTGGAATTAGTACCAATAAGGGCATTGCAAAGCAAATAAAAGAAGGTAAAGTAGGTGGATTATTTAATATCAATGGGTTGGATAAAATCCGAGCAGTTCAAAAAGTAGCAGTAGAGGAAAGTAGATTAGGCATCCCATTAATTATTGCTAAAGATGTTATTCATGGATATAAAACGACTTTCCCAATTCCAATCGGACTTTCAGCAAGCTGGGATATGGAGTTAATTGAAAAGTCTGCAAGAATTGCTGCTCAAGAAGCATCAGCCGATGGCATTGCCTGGACCTTCTCTCCTATGACTGATATTTCTAGAGACCCCAGATGGGGTAGAGTTTCGGAAGGTAGCGGGGAAGATCCGTACTTAGGCGCTCAAATAGCCAAGGCTATGGTGAAGGGTTATCAAGGAGATGATTTATCAGCAGCCAACACTTTGTTGGCATGTGTAAAGCACTTTGCGCTTTATGGTGCCTCGGAAGCTGGAAGAGATTATAATACTGTAGATATGGGGCGATTGAGAATGTATAACGATTATTTCCCATCCTACAAAGCAGCAGTCGATGCTGGTGTGGGAACTGCTATGGCTTCTTTTAATGAAATAGATGGAGTTCCAGCAACTGGTAATAAGTGGTTGATGACCGATGTTTTGCGCGAAGCATGGGGCTTTGATGGATTTGTAGTGAGCGATTATACAGGCGTAAGCGAAATGATTGCCCACGGAATGGGGGATTTACAACAGGTTTCTGCATTGGCCATCAATGCCGGGGTGGAAATGGATATGGTAAGTGAAGGCTTTTTGACCACACTGGAAAAATCTGTAGCGGAAGGGAAAGTTTCCGAAGCAACCATAACAAATGCAGCTAGACTGATTTTGAAAGCAAAGTTTCAATTAGGTCTTTTTGATGATCCTTATCGCTATATGGATGAAGAAAGAGCTTCTGAAATTTTTTCCGATGAAAACAGAGCAGTTGCGCGGAAAGTAGCATCTGAATCCATGGTTTTATTGAAAAATGAAGATGCTTTACCACTTCGGAAAGATGCTAAAATAGCTTTAATTGGTCCATTGGCGAACAATAAAGAAAATATGGTAGGTACTTGGAGTGTGAGTTCTGATATCAGTAAGTCCATCTCCATTTATGATGGGATTAAAGAAGTTTCCACTAATCCTGAAAATGTAAAATATGCTAAAGGCTCAAATTTAGTGGCAGATCCCGATTTAGAAGAACGAATTGGGATGTTTGGAAAAAACACCTATCGTGATGACAGGGCTGAATCTGTGATGATTGCTGAAGCCGTTAGCCTAGCTAAGAATTCTGATGTAGTAGTGGCTGTTTTAGGGGAGGCCTCAGAAAGTTCAGGGGAAAGTTCTAGTTTAACGGATATCAGTATTCCTGAAGTTCAAGTGAATTTATTAAAGGCATTAAAAGCTACTGGTAAAAAAGTCGTGGTAGTTTTATTGAGTGGAAGGCCATTGGTACTCGATGAGATTTTGGAAGATTCCGATGCTATTTTGAATGCATGGTTTCCGGGTTCTGAAGCGGGCTTGGCCTTGGCTGATGTTTTATACGGAGATGTCAATCCATCCGGAAAACTGACCATGACCTATCCGCAAAATGTAGGTCAAATTCCTATCTATTATGCTCATAAAAACACAGGTCGTCCTTTGGAAGGAGAGTGGTTCCAGAAATTCAAATCCAATTATTTGGATGTGAGCAATGAACCGGAATTTCCTTTCGGATACGGATTAAGTTACACTAATTTTTCTTATGATAATTTGAAATTAAGCTCAGAGGCCATAGATAAAGGGGGTGAATTAAGGGTTACCGTGGAAGTTAGCAATACAGGAAATGTTACCGGAAAAGAAGTTGTTCAATTATACATCCGCGATCTGGTGGGAACTGTTACACGCCCCGTGAAAGAACTGAAAGGCTTTCAAAAAATAGAATTGAAAGCAGGAGAGACCAAAACGGTAGAATTCACCTTGAGTGAGCAAGAATTAGGGTTCTATCATCAAGATATGAGCTTTTATGCGGAACCTGGTGAGTTTAGAGTTTTCGTTGGAACCAGTTCCGATGAGGTTTTAGAATCCGAATTTGAACTGAAGTAGTGAATAAATCAGTATTTATGCTAAAGTATGGGATGATTTTTTCTGTTGTGCTCCTTTTTTCTGTGAATTCGTTTTCACAAACCAAAGTCTGCACTTTTAACATCAAATATGAAAACCCAAAGGAGGGAGTTCACCAATGGGACAACAGAAAAGAGCAAATTCTGAAACTCATAAAAATAGAGGATGTTGATATCATTGGAATGCAAGAGGTAGTACATTCACAAATTCGGTTTCTGGAAGCTGGTTTAGCTGAATATGCTCGAATTGGAGTGGCAAGAGATGATGGAAAAAGCAAAGGTGAATATTCTCCTATTTTTTATAAAAAGGATCGATATACCATAATTGATAGTGCAACTTTTTGGTTATCTCCAAATCCTCAGATTCCTGCTAAGGCATGGGATGCAGCACTTCCAAGGGTTTGCACATGGGCTAAATTGATAGATCAGGATACAAAGGATTTAATTCTTGTTTTAAATACCCATTTTGATCATGTAGGAAGTGAAGCACGTGCAAAAAGTGTGGATTTAATTTTGTCAAAGATCAATGAACTCGAACATAATGGAAAAGTAATCTTAATGGGTGATTTTAATTTAGAACCTCAATCTAAACCCATACAAAAAATTATTGATTCAGAATTAAATGATGCTTTTGAAGCTGAATTAAATTTGGGACCTATTGGAACATACAATGCATTCAAAATCGGAGAAAACTATGAGAGAAGAATAGATTATGTTTTCTATCAAGGCTTTAAAATCAAAAGCTATAAAAATTATAGCTTAAGAATCCAGGATACTTTTTTATCAGATCATTTTCCAGTGGTGGTTGAATTTGAATAGGGTATCTTGTTTTATCAAATTATAGGATTAACATACACGCACTCCCCGTTTCGGTGTTTTCACCGAAACTTTAGTAACTACCGGCTCAAGAAACTCATGGAAATTTGCAGGTGAAAATACCTGCAAAGTGGAAAAGCTTCAAAGCTGAAATATTTAACTAAAAGTGTAAATATGAATAATCAGTTAAGTTTTAAGTCCATTTTCCCCATCTTTGCATAATATTCTAGAATCCAATTATTATGCAAAGCCCATTACCCATCATCAACCTCAAAAAAGGAAAAGAAAAATCTTTAGAGCGTTTCCATCCTTGGATATTTTCAGGTGCTATTCATCCTGTTCCTCAGGAAGTGAAAGAGGGCGATTTTGTAGAAATTCAAACACAAGATAAAAGATTTATCGGAATTGGTTATTTCCAAGTGGGCTCCATTGCCGTGCGAATGCTGACTTTCCAAAAAGAGGAAATCAATCAGGATTTTTGGAAAAGGAAATTACAATCTTCAATTGAGCTGAGGAAGACTGCAAATCTCTGGAATAATACTGAGACCAATGTTTTTAGATTAGTTCATGGCGAGGGAGATGGTTTCCCTGGTCTCATAGTGGATTATTATGACGGCTGTGTGGTTTTTCAAGCACATACAGTCGGAATGTACCAGATTAAGGAAGTATTCTTAGAAGCCCTAAAAGATCTATTAGGAGAGCAATTGAAGTCAGTTTACGATAAAAGTAATCATACACTTCCTTTCAAGGCAGAACTGGAAACCACGGATGCATTTATTTACGGAGAAGAGAAAGAAGAGTGGTTGGTAAAGGAATATGGCAACACCTTTAATATCAATGTGGTAACTGGGCAAAAAACCGGCTTTTTTATAGATCAAAGAGAGAATAGGAAATTGTTGGAGCATTACAGTAAAGGCAAGAAGGTTTGCAATACTTTTTGCTATTCTGGAGGGTTCTCCATTTTTGCTCTGCAAGCGGGTGCTGAATTAGTTCATAGTGTGGACAGTTCTCAAGGTGCAATGGATTTGACTGATCAAAATGTGAAATTGAATTTCCCGGATGCTCAAAATCATCAATCTTTCACAGCTGATGTTTTTAATTTCTTAAATGAAATGCCAGAGCAGTATGATGTGATCGTTTTGGATCCACCGGCATTTGCCAAGCACAGAAAAGTATTAAAGAATGGCTTACAGGGATATAGAACTATCAATGAAAAAGCCATGAAGAATATGAAATCGGGGGGTGTACTTTTTACTTTTAGTTGTTCGCAAGTAGTCAATCAAGAGCAATTCAGGACGGTAATATTTTCAGCTGCAGCCAGAGCAGGAAGGCAAGTTCAAATTCTGCATCAACTCCATCAACCAGCAGATCACCCGATTAATATTTTCCATCCTGAAGGTGAGTATTTGAAGGGTTTGGTATTGCGAGTGGTTTGATAAGGAAGTAGATAGTTGCTAGGATCAAGTATTGATATTAAGATTCAAGAAACAATACGGTCAATGCTATTTATGGATGGACAAGTGCACACTTCCAATTTCCAGCTTCTGACTTCTAATTTCGATCTGTCTCTGGTCTGAGCTTCTGTACTGACCTAATCACCCGTCATCCCTTATCCAACATCCTGCACTTCCCTGAATAGAGTTGACCGTTTTTAAACATTTATTTCATTATTGAATATAGTGATTGATTGTTGATGAAAAGTACTTTTCATCAACAATTTTTTCTCAAATTCTTCTGGACTCATTTTTCCAATATGGTTATGTGGTCTTACATTATTGTAGTGCTGTACTGCTTTTTTCATTTTCCTTTTTAACTCATCAAAGCTGGAGGGCTGCCATAATTCGATATAATCATTTTTGATTGTTCGATTGATTCGCTCTGCATAAGCATTATCCTGTGCAGTTTTAGCCATACTTATTTCACAATTTTCACTTCTTAGAAGATCAATATACTGATGATAGATATACTGGCTACCTCGATCTGAATGATGGATCTTAGGTGGTTTATGATCTTTAAATGCCATTTTAAGCGCCTTAATATTGGCAGTCGCTCGCATATGATCACCTACATGATAGCCGACTATTTTCTTTGTATAAACATCAATGATAAATACAGCATAATAAAACTTTTCACCTATGCGGATATAAGTGATGTCAGATTGCCAAATCAGAGAAGGACCTTTTATCTTCATTCCTTTGATGAGGTTAGGATAATACACATCTGAGGAATAAGTAGTCCTTCTGTAATTTCTTTTAGCTTTTAAACGGTAGCCTAGTGCCATGAACAGAGATACAAAGCGATCTCTTCCAATGAAATCAGGACGTAGTGTGTCATACATTTTCTCAACCCCACAACCGGGATGGGCTTCTCTTAACTGATCAGCCTCCATAACTAAATCTGCTACTTTCTTATCAAAGATAGCTTGACGCTTTGCATACTGATGTACAGCCTGCTTGCTAATGCCTATGGTTTCATACAACTGGTTCATGGAAAAGTTTATTTTCTTCTGGTTGTTGCTGAACCACTCGATTGTGGGGTGTTGGAGTTTTTTTTGATGTCGATATCTAATTCAGTCTTGGCTACATCAATCATCTTTTCAAAATAATCAATCTGTATCTGCTTCTGACCAACTGTTTGCTCTAACTCCTTGATGCGTTGCTCCAAAGCTTTCAATTTTTCTGTACTACTGTCTTTCATCTCTACTATGCGTTGACCACGTTCATTATGGTTCGAGTATTTATAAATCCATTTATAGATACTCTGATTAGAAATCTTGTGTATGCGCTCCAATTGGCTCACACTAAATTTACCACTTTCAAAATCATCGACAATAGATTTTTTAAAGCCTTCCGAATACTTACGGTACTTCTCAATTAATTTTACCTTCGCTTTCATATATATTGACTTATATGGTCAACCTATACCAGAGACGTACATCCACCCCACTTCCTACTTCAAACTCCCTACTTCCAACTATTTATTTTCTTGAACCTATAAATTGTACCCAAATTTTACGACTTTTGCATTTATGACTTATCAGGAATTTTTACAAATAGTAATGTATGAGGATAACCACCTTTTAGTGGTTAACAAACCTTCAGGTATGCTAGTTCAGGGAGATCAAACAGGGGATACTCCAATATCGGAACATGCGAAAGAATATATAGCTAAAAAATATGATAAGCCAGGTAAAGTATTCTGTGGCACACCTCACCGAATTGACCGACCCGTGAGCGGCACCTTGGTTTTGGCAAGAACTTCTAAAGCGCTGGAGCGAGTGTCAAAATTATTTCATGATGGTGAGGTCGATAAAACCTATTGGGCAATTACTGAAAAAAGACCACCCAAAACAGAAGATACTATTACCCATTGGCTCAAAAAAGATTCTAATAAGAATTTGACTCACGCCCATATGAGTGATAAAAAAGGAGGATTGAAATCTACGCTTTCCTATCGTCTGGTTCGTGCATTGGGCGACAGAAACTTGATAGAAGTCAAACCACACACAGGACGTCCGCATCAAATTAGAGTGCAGTTGGCTAGAATTGGATGTCCGATTATTGGAGATGTGAAATATGGATTCCCTAAACCGACTAAAGATGGTTCAATAGCTTTGCATGCCAGAGCAATTAGCTTTGTGCATCCTGTGAAAAAAGAGCCATTCAATGTAGTAAGTCCTATTCCAAAAGCATTTGTTTGGTCGTTTTTTGAGGATGTGATCTAAAAGCTAAATTAGGGCGCTTTACCATTGGTGTAAATACCATTGTATCCATGTTGAAATTTTCTGAATTTTCGATTGAATCAGTTTATTTATGAAGAAAATTTTACTTTTATCTGCTTTTATCTTTTGTAATTATTTTTGGGGCTTCTCACAAAATTATCAAAATGATTCTACGTATATAGCAAAAATTATCCACGATGTTTTTGATGGGATGAGAGAATCGGATACTTCCAAAATGGCTCCATACATGCATCCAAAGGTAAAAATGCAAAGCTTGAATGTGGGAGACAGCGGCAATCAGATCAGTCAATTGAATGGAGCAGAGGGCTGGCTGAAGGCAGTAGCTAATAATAATGGAGCAGTTTGGAATGAAGTAATAGATAATTTGAGGATCACATCTGATGGCGCCATTGCCACTGCTTGGATGGATTATAAATTTTATTTAGGGGATCAATTGAGCCATTGCGGAACAAATTCATTCCAATTAATAAAAATGGATGAAAAGTGGAAAATTATTTATATAATTGATTCAAGAAAGACAAAGGATTGTAATTAGTACAATTAAACTTAAAACTATAACCTAAATCGAAATTAAAATGGAAAATCAAGAATTAGAATCTGGAACAAATCAACACTCGGTAAAATGGGGTTTAATATTGGGATTAATTTCCATTATTATTACACTCCTTGTTTATCTTATTGATATTACACTCTTAGCACAATCTGTCGTTGGGATCATTATTTTTGTGGTTTATTTAGCAGCTCTGATATATGCAGGACGAGACTACCGATCTAAATTAGGAGGATATATGTCCTTTGGGAAAGCTTTTACGCATGCTTTTGTAGTATTAGTGATTGCAGGTTTTGTAGGAACAGTTTTTAATTATTTATTATTTAATTTCATTGATCCAGACATTGTTCCAATCTTAGTAGAGGCACAAATGGGAAATGCAATGAAGACTATGGAAGCATTGGGTGGAGCTGGAAATACTGAAATGATGGATGGCATGGCAGATGGAATTAAAGAAAGCTATACCTTGAAAGGCCAGGCAATGGGCTTTTTATGGAGCCTGATTATTTATGCTATTGGAGCCTTAATTGTAGGGGCAATCAATAAGAAGAAGAACAAAGAAGAAGAATTTTAGATTAATCAAAATCTTATTTTAAAGCCATTCAACGCAAAATTGAATGGCTTTTTTATTGACATGTAAATTACAATTATAAACCCTTTCTCTATTTATGAGTATTTTATATGGGATTATGATCATCCAACAAAATAAGTGATCAGTCGAAAAAATTAACCCTATTTACTCACGGATTAATTTATTAGCTATATTGTCAACCTTAAAATAAAGATATGATGAAATTTTTCAACAAGTCTTTTTACATTCTGCTAACAGTTCTATTTAGTTTAACGTGGGCATGTTCCACAAAAACTGATACCAAATCACAGGATGTATCCTACGATATTGAACCTGTAGATTTTGATTTTGATAAAATTAAAGAAAGGGGGTATCTAACTGCGGTGGTCGATAATAGTGCAACCAGTTATTTTATCTACAAGGGTCAGCCAATGGGCTATGAATATGAAATGTTAAATTGGTTAGCAGACGATTTAGATGTTGAATTGAAAATAATAAAAGATAATAGTATTTCTTCTGCGCTTGAGAAAGTGAATAGAGGTGAAGCGGATATTGCAGCTTTTAATTTGACCGTCACTAAAGATAGAAAACGATATGTGGATTTTACAAATCCTTTGTACTTCGTAAGACAAGTTTTGGTACAGCGGAAACCAGAAAACTGGAGGCAAATGAAGGTCCATGAAATTGAAAATCAACTCATAAGAGACCCAATCCAATTAACAGGCAAGAAAGTACATGTTAGAAAGAGTTCTGCTTTTTCAACTCGTTTAGCTAATCTTTCAGATGAAATTGGTGGTGACATTATAATTATTGAAGATAGTAGTAGTTTGGAGGTAGAAACATTAATAAGAATGGTGGCGGAAGGGGAGATTGAATATACAGTTTCAGATGAAGATGTTGCAATGTTAAATGCTACTTACTATCCCATAATAGATGTGAAAACTCCTGTGAGTTTTTCTCAGCAAATTGCCTGGGCTATGAGGTCAAATGCTGACACCTTGGAGAATAAAATTAACAGTTGGTTAGAAGAGAGACAAAAGGAAACCGATTACTACGTGATCTACAACAAGTATTTCAAAAATTTAAAAAGATCGGTAGATAGGTCTTATTCTGAGTTTTCATCGGTTGGAGGGGATAAACTTTCTTCTTTTGATGAAGAAATCAAGGCTACTGCACAGGAAATTGGGTGGGACTGGAAATTATTGGCAGCACTAATATACCAAGAAAGTAAATTCGACCCTAAAGTGAAATCCTGGGCAGGAGCTAAGGGATTGATGCAAATGATGGAACCTACAGCTCGTGAATTTGGAGCTAAAAATTTATACGATCCTAGTCAAAGCTTAGAAGCTGGGGGCAACTATATTAACTGGTTACAAAACGCATTTACCAAGCAAATTCAAGACAGCGTGGAAAGACAGAAGTATGTTTTAGCTTCTTATAATGTCGGTATTGGGCATATGCAAGATGCGATTCGCCTAACAAAAAAATATGGTGGAGATCCAACTAAATGGGAAGGGAATGTTGAAAAATACCTTTTATTAAAATCTCAAAAGAAATATTATACAGATCCGGTGGTGAAATATGGCTATTGCAGGGGCGAAGAGCCTGTAAATTATGTACATGAAATTTTAGAGAGGTACCAGCAATATGTTTTATTGTTGAATGCGTCAACTATTGAGGATGGGGATGAAGCCCCGGTTATTTAAAGCCTAATTTTTATTTAATTTATAAAATGTCAAAAATAGATCAACTTTTTAAAGAGTATACGCAAGAGCGTTTCATCAAATTGAACAAAGAACAATTCGTTTATATTGTGAATCTTTTTCCTGCCTTAAGAGTGGTAATGTCAGATGGAATTGTTGACCAGGAAGAATGGGTTACGGTGAAAAGACTTGCTAAAATTCTTGGTGATGAATTTGCTTCAGATGATTTAGGTGAAGAGAAGGAGGAAAACCTCATGTTGATTTATAGAGCTGAGTTTCGGCACTTGGTCAGAAATTTAGATAAATGGCAAGATAAATTTCTAGCTGCACTAAAAGACTATTTCAATGAAAATGAACCTGCCAGAGAATTTGTGGTAGAAACCATGTATCTCTTTGCCAGCGCTTCAGATGGTGTTTCTGAAGAAGAAAATGAAGATATTGAATTCCTTACTAAGGAATTAGGCTTGGAAGATATCGAACTTTAGCATTATATTTTAGGGAAATTAATATGGTATTTTACTGCTAGCAGGCGTGCTGACATTATAAAGGAAGCCGTCACAATAAAGTTAAGATCTCTATCAAGTTGGAAATAGTTTAGGAGAGTATAAAGCATTCCGCCCACAAGGCATACACTAGCATAAATTTCCTTACGGAAAATAACGGGTGTTTCATTTACTAATGTGTCGCGAATTACTCCTCCAAAAACAGCAGAGAACATTCCCATGATTGCAGCAATTTCCCATCTTAAACCCATGGATAATGCTTTTTCAACTCCTGCAACAGTAAAGAGCGCAATTCCCATTGAGTCAAATAGGCTCAAAGTTTTTCGTAGTTTTTGGAGGAATTTATTGAAAAAACTGGTGAGCAATACACCAAAAAGAATAGTGTAGATAATAGTCATATCGCCAACCCACGATAATGGGTAGCTGCCTAACATGATATCTCTTAAAGTTCCGCCTCCAATTGCTGTTACAAATCCTGTAAAACCTGCACCAAACCAATCTTCTGACTTGTCTTTTACAGCTAATGCACCTGAAATAGCAAAAACTAAGGTTCCTAGAAGTTCAAGTGCATATTGGATTTGCATAAATCAACTTTTATTAAATTATGGGCGG
Source organism: Marivirga tractuosa DSM 4126 (assembly GCF_000183425.1). NCBI lineage: Bacteria > Pseudomonadati > Bacteroidota > Cytophagia > Cytophagales > Marivirgaceae > Marivirga > Marivirga tractuosa. The sequence continues at coordinate 2,141,869 of NC_014759.1, read as the reverse complement.
ATTTTTTCGATTTTAGAATGAGTTTCTAAATAAACAGGTAAAGCGGCTGATCCATACCAATTGTAAATATCATAAGCTAATAAATCTGCTTTTATGGCAGGATCGGTAAGTAAAAGCTCTGCTACTTTTGCCTTATCAGGTTCATCAAAAATATAAATCCCTCGATAATCATTACTATTTTCACCCAAAGGACCAGCCACAATCAATTCACCTGCTTCAGCCATTCTTCCAATATTTTCCATATGTCCTCTGAACAAACTATCAACTCTTGCTTTGTCCTCTATATTTCCCCCACCAGTTTTCAGCATCACCAATGTATAAGATTTCATCCCGTAATCATCAGCGCCTAATGAGTCGGCTAAATTCTTATCATAATCAGGATTTTGTGAGAACACCAAAAATGGGGAGACTAATAAAAGGCAAAGCAAGAGTAGATTTTTCATGTGTATTGTATTTAGAATGTGATTTTATCGCAAAAAGTCTTCAATCAAATTTAAAAAGTCTTCTGGTTTTTCGGCATGAATCCAATGCCCTGCATCTTCTACCATTTCAATTTTGGCATTCGGGAAGAAATTGTTGATGGCAATATGATCTTCCGATTTTATATAGTTAGAATTTTTGCCTCCTATGAATAATGTATCCTTCTCAGTGGATAATCTCTTCTCTAATCCTTTACCCACTACCTCAATGTTCTTTTCTAAAACAGATAAATTGATTTTCCACTCGAATTTTTTATTCTCATTTCTGGTCAGGTTTTTGAGTAAAAACTGCCTTACACCCTTTTCAGGCACATACTCAGACAATTTTTTATCTGCATCACCTCTTGATTCAAGTTCATCTAATTTAAGACTACATAATCCTTCCAAAATAGTATCATGATGAACGGGATATGCTTTTGGTGCAATATCGACCACTACTAATTTATCATATAAATCTGGATGCTGAACGGCAAAATACATAGCTGTTTTTCCGCCCATTGAATGACCAATAATATGAGGATTTTCAATATTGTTGGATTCAATAAATTCTTCCAAATCTTCAGCCATCACCTCATAATTGTGCACATCATCATGAGGTGAATCACCATGGTTTCGCTGATCTACTAAATAAACATGGAATTGCTCTGACAACTTTCGTCCAATTGTCATCCAATTATCAGAAGAACCAAAAAGTCCGTGTAAAATAATTAGCGGCTGTCCGCCATCTCCTAATTCTTTATAATTTAATTTCATTTTTTTAGATTTTTAGAGCCTAGATACTAGAATCTAGACAAATTTTATAATTCAGGTTTTACCATGCATCCAACCATTTACTTTTAGTTATAAGTTTTAAGTAATAAGTTAAAATGCAGAATTTATTACCAACTACCTTAATTCAGCTTTATTACAATCTTATTTCCACCTCTAATTCTATTTTCGGTCTAACCTTCGGTACTGACCTCGTCACAGAAATTCTGCACTTCCCTGAATAGAGTTGACCGTTTTTAAACATTTATTTCATTATTGAATATAGTGATTGATTGTTGATGAAAAGTACTTTTCATCAACAATTTTTTCTCAAATTCTTCTGGACTCATTTTTCCAATATGGTTATGTGGTCTTACATTATTGTAGTGCTGTACTGCTTTTTTCATTTTCCTTTTTAACTCATCAAAGCTGGAGGGCTGCCATAATTCGATATAATCATTTTTGATTGTTCGATTGATTCGCTCTGCATAAGCATTATCCTGTGCAGTTTTAGCCATACTTATTTCACAATTTTCACTTCTTAGAAGATCAATATACTGATGATAGATATACTGGCTACCTCGATCTGAATGATGGATCTTAGGTGGTTTATGATCTTTAAATGCCATTTTAAGCGCCTTAATATTGGCAGTCGCTCGCATATGATCACCTACATGATAGCCGACTATTTTCTTTGTATAAACATCAATGATAAATACAGCATAATAAAACTTTTCACCTATGCGGATATAAGTGATGTCAGATTGCCAAATCAGAGAAGGACCTTTTATCTTCATTCCTTTGATGAGGTTAGGATAATACACATCTGAGGAATAAGTAGTCCTTCTGTAATTTCTTTTAGCTTTTAAACGGTAGCCTAGTGCCATGAACAGAGATACAAAGCGATCTCTTCCAATGAAATCAGGACGTAGTGTGTCATACATTTTCTCAACCCCACAACCGGGATGGGCTTCTCTTAACTGATCAGCCTCCATAACTAAATCTGCTACTTTCTTATCAAAGATAGCTTGACGCTTTGCATACTGATGTACAGCCTGCTTGCTAATGCCTATGGTTTCATACAACTGGTTCATGGAAAAGTTTATTTTCTTCTGGTTGTTGCTGAACCACTCGATTGTGGGGTGTTGGAGTTTTTTTTGATGTCGATATCTAATTCAGTCTTGGCTACATCAATCATCTTTTCAAAATAATCAATCTGTATCTGCTTCTGACCAACTGTTTGCTCTAACTCCTTGATGCGTTGCTCCAAAGCTTTCAATTTTTCTGTACTACTGTCTTTCATCTCTACTATGCGTTGACCACGTTCATTATGGTTCGAGTATTTATAAATCCATTTATAGATACTCTGATTAGAAATCTTGTGTATGCGCTCCAATTGGCTCACACTAAATTTACCACTTTCAAAATCATCGACAATAGATTTTTTAAAGCCTTCCGAATACTTACGGTACTTCTCAATTAATTTTACCTTCGCTTTCATATATATTGACTTATATGGTCAACCTATACCAGAGACGTACATTCACCCCACTTCCTACTTCAAGCTCCCTACTTCATTCCCCCATTAGGGATTAGGGGTCTTCAATCTTCTCTGAGCTCTCTCAAATACAACTGAATCGTATTCTCCAACCCAAAATAAAGCGCATCGCAAATTAAAGCATGGCCAATGCTAACTTCATCCAAAAAAGGAATTTTTTCTTTTAAGAATTTCAAGTTTTCTAAGCTTAAATCATGACCGGCATTAATCCCTAAGCCTACTTCCTGAGCTTTTTTGGCAGCCAAAACAAAAGGTTCTACTGCTTTTTCTCTATCCTTAGCGTAATTCGCAGCATAAGGTTCTGTATACAGTTCAATTCTGTCAGTACCTAATTTTGCAGCTGCTTCAATATGCTTAAGATCAGTGCCAGTAAAAATAGAAGTTCGTACTCCCATATTTTTTAATTGTGAAATTACATCTTTCAAAAAATCTTGATGTTTGACTGTATCCCAACCCGCATTAGATGTTAAAACACCTGGTGGATCAGGGACCAAAGTAGCCTGAGCAGGATTATTGTTCTTCACCAATTCTAAAAATCGCTCATCAGGATAGCCTTCAATATTAAATTCAGTAGTCACAATTGGTGCTAAATCATAGACATCTTTTGTGGTGATATGTCGTTCATCAGGTCGTGGATGAATAGTAATACCTTGTGCACCGAAACGTTCGCAATCTTTGGCAACATTGACTACATTTGGGTTTTCACCGCCTCTTGCATTCCGCAAAGTGGCAATCTTATTGATATTGACGCTTAAGCTTGTCATAATTTTATTTTTATATGATAACTTTGTCGGCAAGTTAATGATTTTAAAAATTTACTATGAGCTTAAAACAACAAATTGATACGGATATTAAAAATGCAATGAAAGCTAAAAATAAAGAAGAGCTTCAAGCATTGCGTTCTGTAAAGTCTATGATTTTATTAGCAGAATCAGAAAAAGGCGCAGAAGAAAACCTTACTGAAGATGCTGAAATGAAATTATTAATGAAAGCAGCTAAACAGAGAAGAGAATCAGCAGACACTTATAAGAGTAATGGTAGAGAGGAACTGGCTCAAGCAGAATTATTTGAATTAGATGTAATTGAAAGGTATTTGCCAAAGCAAATGTCTGAGCAGGAGTTGAGATCAAAATTAGAAGATATTATTTCCAAGTTAGGTGCTTCTGGCCCACAAGATATGGGTAAAGTAATGGGAGTTGCTACTAAGGAATTAGCTGGTAAAGCTGATGGAAAGATGATTTCCCAATTAGTTAAAGAAATCTTGGCTTCTTGAAGACCCTCGATATTATTTTGCTGATACCATTGTTTTTTGGAGCTTATTTGGGCTTCAAAAAAGGATTGTTATTGGAAATTGTTTCCTTGGTCGCACTGATTTTAGCCATACTAGGGGCTTTCAAATTATTGGACTTTGGCATGGAAGTGTTACAACCTTATTTCCAAAATTGGGAGCAAGCCCTGCCTATTATCTCCTTTATCTTACTTTTTATAGCAATTTTGCTGATAGTGAATTTGGTAGGGAAGATTGTCAAAAAGATTTTGGATATGACCTTGTTAGGCGGCTTAGATAATTTTGCTGGAGCAGTAATAGGCTTATTGAAATGGGCTTTTGGAGTCAGTTTAGTACTTTGGTTGGGAGAATCAATTGAAATAAGTGTTTCTGCTGAAATGGCTGAAGGAACTTATATTTATCCTATCGTGGCTTCTATTGCTCCATTTGTGGTAGATTTAATTTCTAATTATATGCCATTTATTCAGGATGTTTTCAATCAATTGAAGTCTCAATTCTTATTCGATCAATCATGATTTTAATTGTTGATAATTTCGATTCATTCACCTACAATTTGGTTGATTATTTTAATCAGTTGGGAGAGGAATGCGAAGTTATCAGAAATGATGTTGCACCTGAAAAGCTTAATAAAAGGAAATATTCGGCAGTAGTTTTATCTCCCGGTCCAGGAAAACCTGAAGAAGCTGGTTTTTTAATGGACTACATTGAGAGTTTTGAAAATGAGCTACCAATTCTTGGTATATGTCTAGGACATCAGGCGATTGCCAAACATCATGGTATTGATGTGATAAAAGCCATAAGACCTATGCATGGCAAACTATCTAGGGTTCATCTTTTATTAGATGATGAATTATTTCAAGGAATAAATCAAAACTTTCAAGCAGTGAGATATCATTCCTTGGTGGTGGGAAGTTTGGAAGATACTATCTTGCTTCCTTTGGCGAACACTCAAGAAAATGAAAACATGATTTTTAAACATCAATTGCTTCCAATCTATGGTATTCAGTATCATCCTGAAGCAGCACTTACTGAGCATGGATTAAAAATTTTATCAAACTGGAATTCTTTAGTTAAGCAAAAAAGTCAAGCAATAGAGAATAAATTGTAGTAGTTTAAATGAAATTGATATATTTAACCCAAATAAATCTTCTAGCGTTTAATGAAAATTGAAGTTGTTTTTTATGAAAAGTGCTTTTTTTCATCAAGGGAGATTATATATTATAAGAGAATTAAAATAGATTATGGAAATACATAAAAAAGGAGAATATAGTTATATAGATGAAGGATCGGGAGAGCCATTGGTTCTTTTGCATGGGTTATTCGGAGCTTTAAGTAATTGGGAAGCTGTGGTAAATAGATTTTCTCAAGAGTATAGAGTTTTAATTCCTCTATTGCCTATTTATGATATGCCAATCAAACAAGCAGGACTAGGTGCGTTAACTGATTTCGTGGAAGGTTTTGTAGAGCAACAAGGCTTGGATCAAATGACCTTAATAGGGAATTCATTGGGTGGACACGTGGCACTGATCTATACTTTGAGACATCCAGAACAAATTAGGCGCTTGGTATTGACAGGCAGTTCTGGTCTTTTTGAGAATACAATGGGCGGGTCATTTCCTAAAAGAGGAAGTTATGATTATATTCAAGAACGAGTTGCTTACACCTTTTACGATCCTAAAACAGCAACAAAGGAATTAGTAGATGAAGTTTTTGAAACAACTAAAAGTATCCCGAAATGTATGCGGATTGTTGCTATCGCCAAATCGGCTCAAAGACATAACATGCGAGAAGAAATCAAGAAAATTACTGCACCAACTTTATTGGTGTGGGGCTTAAATGATACCATAACCCCACCGATGGTTGCGCATGAATTTGATAAATTGATCCCTAATACTACTTTGAAATTTATTGATAAATGTTGCCATGCTCCCATGATGGAACATCCGGAGATTTTTAACAATTATTTGGATGATTGGTTGAAAAATACTGAACTTGTAACAACAGCATGACAATAGATTTGATAAACGATATGATCCCACCTCTTAAGGTGACTGATGATGCAGCCAAAGCATTGGTTTGGATGGAAGAATTGAGGCTTCATGCGCTTCCTGTTATTCAGGATAAGAAATTCTTGGGTTTCTTGACGGAAGATATGATAATTGATCATAACAATGTTGATGCTAAAGCAGCTGACTTTATGTTAAAAGGAGATGATTGCTTCGTTTTTGATTATCAGCATGCTTATCAAGCCGTAAAAAAAGCAACTGATTTTGATTTTGAGTGCGTAGTAGTCCTTAATTCCGAAAATGAATATTTGGGTGTGGTAGTGTTGTCGGATGCATTATCCATTTTTTCACAGTCTGCATCTATTCAAAGCGAGGGTGGTGTGATTGTTTTGTCGATGAATCAATCAGATTATTCCCTGAGTGAAATAAGTCGTTTAATTGAATCAAATGAGGCTCAGATAATGGGTTCTAGCTTGAATATTGATAAGAATGAACCGACTAAATTTAGATTGACCTTAAAAATCAATAAAGTAGATCTAACACATATAATCGCCACTTTAGAGCGTTTTGGCTATAAAGTAATAGCCAAATATCAGGAAGTGAAATCAGTATCCAACGAGAAAGAACGCTTGGATATGTTAATGAGATATTTAGATGCCTAATCCAGTTAAAATTGCACTTCACGGCAAAGTATTTAACGATGAGGTGAAGCCGCATATCAAAAAAGTTGTGGATTACCTAGAAGCTTCAAATACCGAACTTATTGTTTCTCAACTTTTTGCTAAAAAATTTAAAGAAGCTTTTCCACAATATTCTAATTTTGATCAGTTCAATAAACTCCAGGCCTCTGACAATGTGGATTACCTCATTAGTTTGGGAGGAGATGGTACACTGCTGGAGGCAGTAAATTATGTTGGGGAATTAGAAACCCCAATTTTAGGAATTAATACCGGTAGACTAGGGTTTTTAGCTACCACACCAAAAGATAAAATAGATAAGGCTTTGTCAGATTTATTAAATAAAAACTATAAGATTGACAGCCGAGCATTAATACATTTAGAAACAGACTCAAAAGTATTTGGCGAAAAGCCATTTGCCTTAAATGAATTAGCAATTCTGAAAACGGATTCCTCATCCATGATTACAGTTCATACGTATGTAGATGGAGAATATTTAAATTCTTATTGGGCAGATGGGCTAATTGTGGCAACTCCTACCGGATCAACGGGATATTCCTTGAGTTGTGGTGGGCCAATAATTCTCCCTCATTCCAATAATTTTGTGATTACGCCAGTAAGTGCTCACAACCTGAATGTTAGGCCCTTAATTGTTTCAGATCAAAGCGTGATTTCGTTTAAAATTGAAGGTCGCAGCAACAAATTCTTGGTGTCCCTCGATTCAAAATCCCATTCTGTCGATTCTTCCATCAAAATGTCAGTGAGAAAAGGGGATTTTAAAGCCAAATTGATTACGTTTGATCAGTTGAACTATTTTGATACACTTAGGCAAAAATTAAATTGGGGCTTAGATTTAAGGAATTGAGTACCATATATTTAAATTATTTGTGTTATTTTTGCTCTTTAAGTAAAGAACTGAAGTATATATGAAAAAACTAATACTTAGCTTTTCAATCGTGATGTCGGCAATGATGATAATGCCAGATTTTGCCGATGCCCAGCTTTTCGGAGGTAAGAATAAAAGGAGAAGAGGCAATCGGAAAATAGGTTCTTTTTCAGGATCTAAAAGACTTTTCAATCCTGAAATATCATACTTCGCCTTCGGAGGTGGGATTAATGCCTTAAATTATTTTGGTGAAATTGCACCAAGACCTACCACATTAAGTACTGATATTTCCTTTACTCGCCCAGGTGTGAATTTGTTTTTAAAGCAAAAATTTGGAGATAGATACAGCTGGAAAGTGAATTTCATGTGGGGTAGGCTGAATGCTTCTGATACAGAAACAGTAGGTACAAGCAACTTTACAGCAGAAAATGCGAATCGATATTTAAGAAATTTAGATTTTAGAAATGATATTTTTGAACTTTCGTTCCAAGGTCAATTAGATTTGTTTAAGCATGGTGGAAGATTTTCTTCAAGACCTCCATTAAATATATATGCTTTTTTTGGTGTTGGTGTAATCTATCATAATCCAAAGGGACTTGCCCCTCAGTATTTCACAAGAGACCCATACCTGGTTGATAACCCAATTGATTTCCTTGGGGGGAGTTCACCGCGCTACTATGAATTGGAACAAGCTGGGCAATGGGTAAGCTTGCGAGATTTAGGAACAGAAGGACAATTTTTTGATGCTGAAACTAGAGCGGAGTATCAAGATTTATACGAAAAGGAATTACCTCAACCTTACAGCCGAATACAAATCGTTTTACCAGTAGGGATTGGTGCAAGATATAAGCTTACTAATAATCTAGATATTGCTTTAGAAATAGGTTATAGACATACTTTCACTGATTACCTTGATGATGTTAGTGGTGAATATGTAGACCTTTCTGGTTTTGGCGATCCGTCTACTGATCCGAATGCGGCCTTAGCAATGGCAATGTCCGATAAGTCGAATCAGTTTGATGCTCAAACCTTCAACGAAAATATATTGCCAGCAATTTATACTTCAAGAATTTCCACCTACAATACTGCTTTAAACCCAGACTTTACTTGGAGTCGTGCTGCTGGATACGGAAAAGCAGCTGGAATTGGAAATGATGATGTTAGAAGGAATAATAGAGGAAATCAAAATGACAACGATATTTATATTGTAACAAATATCTCTGTTACATACATTATGGGCGGTGGATTCGTTAGAGGTGCAAAGTTTAGATAATTTATGATGAAAATGTTTTTCCGTAAAGGAAAGCATTTAAGCTTTCCTTTTTTAGTTATAATGATCTTCAGCTTTGGCCAAGATGCTTTTTCCCAATCGAAGGAATTTGGAGGAGGCATAGCTAGTTTTAATTACACTGGAGATCTTATCCGTACCTATAATATCACAAATCAAACGATAGCAGGGAACTTATTTTATGTCCGGAATTTCAAAGATGGGTGGAGTGCCAAGTTAAATTTTGCTGCCGGCAGAATAAAGGGGAGTGATCAAAATCCTATTGATCCGCAAGCCCAAGTAAGAAATGCTGCTTTCAGAGACTTTTTGACTGAGATTTCAGGTCAGGCTAATTATGAGTTCTTAGATTTCAGATCAGACAAAGCCTTGGTTGATTTCACCCCTTATCTTTCAGTAGGTGCTGGCTTCTTATTAATTAACAGAGCAGAGAAAAATGCTACTTATAGTGACATCCAATTGATGATCCCATTTGGTGGTGGTATTAAATATAGTTTAAGTCCACTTTGGACTATTAATTTTGAGTTTTCTGCCAGGAAATTGTTTTTTGATTACTTAGATAATATTTCCCGGCAGGAAATCACCGATAAAAGAAATTCTAATTTTCAGTATGGTGATTGGAATGATAATGATTGGTATTATTTTACTGGTCTTACGCTAAGCTACACTTTTTGGGGAGTGGATTGCCCAGTTCCTTTAAAAAAATAACGCTTGATTTTCCTCATAGGTTTAGTAATAACAATGAATTTTGTACCTTGCGCTCTTATTTCGAGCAGCAGATTGTAGATGGAAAAAAATTTGGATAAAAACAATTTACCAAAGCATGTGTCCGTTATCATGGACGGTAATGGGCGATGGGCTAAAAAGCAAGGTGCGGCAAGAGTGTTTGGTCATAAAAATGCTATTAAAGCAGTTCGTGATACTGTTGAAGGCTGTGCTGAACTAGGAATTTCTCATTTAAGTCTTTATGCTTTCTCTACTGAAAATTGGGGAAGACCGAAAAATGAAGTAGATGCTTTGATGCAATTGTTGGTTTCTACTATCAAAAGTGAAATGAAAACGCTGATGAAAAATGATGTAAAGTTATCTTCCATTGGCGATATAGAGAATTTACCAGGTAAATGCTTTAATGAGTTAAAAGCAGCTAAAGAACAAACTGCTCAAAACAAGGGGCTAAATTTGATTTTGGCATTGAATTACAGCGGTAAATGGGATATAACCCAAGCATGTAAAAAAGCTTTAGTCGCTTGCAAGAATGGTGAGATGTCAGATAAAGATTTGACAGATTCAAACTTTGAAAGTTTTTTATCAACAGCTGGTATACCTGATCCTGAGTTATTAATAAGGACTAGTGGTGAATTTAGAATCAGTAATTTCATGCTATGGCAATTAGCTTACAGCGAAATTTATATTACCGAAGTCCTTTGGCCGGATTTCAGAAAAGAACATTTAATAAACGCATTGCGCAACTATCAAACTAGAGAAAGAAGATTCGGAAAAGTAATAAGTGAATGATACGAAATTTATTAATGTTAATTATATTCCTGCTCACATCGCAGGTAATGGTGGCGCAAATCAATCCATCTCTTGATTACAGTAAACCTAGGAAATATGAAGTTACCGAAGTGGTGACTAATGGGTTGCAATACCTTGATGAAGGGGCAGTAATTGCTATAACCGGAATCAGAGTAGGGGATCGAATTAATATTCCAGGAGATGAGATTTCTTTTGCAATAAAAAAGATGTGGAAGCAGGGGTTGTTTGCAAACATCGAAGTGAATTACGAAATTGTTTCTGAAGGTAAAATCAAACTAATCTTAGAATTGACAGAAAGACCTAGGCTTACTAGGTATAGGTTCAATGGAATAAAAAAATCCAAAGAATCTGAAATTTCTGATGAGCTCAGCCTGGTAAAAGGCAGAATTTTAACTGATGCATCTATTAAAAATGCAGAGCTGAATATAAAAAAATATTTTAGAGGTAAGGGGTATTTAAATGTGGAAGTTTCTTCAGTTCAAGAAACAGACGAGCTGGTGTCCAATGGTGTAGAACTCGTTTTCAATATTGACAAAAAGAAAAAAGTGAAAATTGAAGACTTATATATTGTTGGAAATTCTGCTTTTGGTGACCGAAGAATTAAAGGTAAACTTAAAAATACTAGAGAAAGGTTACGATTTACATTATTTGAAGATATTGTTAGTAGGGCTATCCATTCCAAACCTAAGCATTGGTTCAGGTTTTTTGCAAAGCAAGATTCAGTAGGGTTATCAAGAGCATTAGATTACTTTGGAGAGCACGTAAATATTAATTTCTTTAAGTCATCTAAACTAGTAAGAGCTGATTATGAGGGGGACAAAAACTCAATTATTGATTTTTATAACAGCAAAGGTTATCGTGATGCTGAAATCACTTACGATAGTATTTTTGATGAAGGAAACAATATCTCCATTGAAATTGGTATACATGAAGGACAAAGATATTATTTCAGAGATATCAATTGGACAGGAAATTTCACTTACAACGATGAGGTATTAAGTACTGTGTTGAATATCGATAAAGGCGATGTTTATAATTTAGAGAAAATTAATCGTAAGCTTAATTACGACCCCAGCGGTAATGACATAAGTTCATTGTATATGGACAATGGATATTTATTCTTTAATGTGACTCCTGTTGAGGTTAATGTGGATCAAGACTCTATTGATTTAGAATTAAGAATTTACGAAGGTGCGCAAGCTACTATCAACAAGGTTACGATTTCAGGTAATACCAGAACTAATGATCACGTGGTGTTAAGGGAGTTAAGAACTATACCGGGTGAAAAATTTAGTCGTCAAAAATTAATTAGAACACAAAGAGAGTTATCTCAATTGGGCTATTTCAACCCTGAAACAGTAAATCCTACTCCAGTGCCGAATCCTAATGATGGAACAGTTGATATCAATTGGGAATTAGAGGAAGTTTCAAATGATCAAATTCAACTTTCAGGTGGTTGGGGTGGATTCATCGGTTTCGTTGGTAGCCTCGGAGTAACTTTTAATAATTTCTCTATAAATAACTTCTTAGATTTTGGAAACTGGGATCCACTTCCTGTGGGAGATGGCCAGGTGCTTTCATTGCAATTCCAGGCTAACGGAAGGCAATATCAAAGTTATAATGCATCTTTTACTGAGCCATGGCTTGGAGGTAAAAAGCCTAATGCCTTAACCATTGGGGGTAGTTTTTCTAACCAAGGAGAGTTTGTAGACTTTAGAAATCCAAGGTCAGGAATATCCGGTTCTTTCAAAATCTTTAGAGGATTTGTTAGTTTGTCTAGAAGACTTAAATGGCCAGATAACTATTTTACTTTAGCCAATTCCTTAGAGTATTCGCGGTATTCGTTGAATAACTCTTTAAGATTTGGAGGTCAAATTGGGTGTTCTAATTGTGAGTCCAATAATTTTAATTTCAAGACCACTATTGCTCGTAATAGTATTGATAATCCTATTTTCCCAAGAAGTGGTTCAAATATTAGTCTGGCAGTTTCTTTAACTCCACCATATAGTTTGTTGAGCGATAAAGATTATAGTAAGCTTTCATTCGAGCAAAGTATCAATTTCTTAGAATTCAATAAGTGGATGTTTGATGCCTCCTTCTTTAATCAAGTTGTTGGTGATTTGGTTATTAATACTAGAGCTAATTTCGGAATTATAGCTAGTTATGGTGATAAGGTTGGAGTTGGCCCTTTTGAAAGATTTATTTTGGGTGGCTCTGGTTTGGCAGGTGGCCAAGGCTTTATTTTAGGTAGTGATATCATAGCTCTAAGGGGGTATGAGGATAATTCACTACGTCCTACTGAATTAGTACGAAGCTTTGAAGATGGTCAAGTGGATGTGCGACCAGTTTCTGGAGGAACTATATACAACAAATTTGTTATGGAGATGCGGTATCCAATTTCCTTAAATCCTTCTGCAACAATTTATGTTCTAGGCTTTGGGGAAGCAGGAAATACATGGACTGGTTTTGATGATTATAATCCATATGATTTAAAGAGATCCGCTGGTGTAGGAGCTAGAATTTTCATGCCTGCATTTGGTACAATCGGTATCGACTGGGGTTATGGATTTGATAACGCACCAGGTACCAATACAGCAAGCGGTGGACAAATTCACTTTACAATTGGTAATCAACAAAGATAAATTGGTATGAGATTTGTTAATGTCATTATAACAATTGTAATTTTAAGTTTGGTTTCGCAAATTGCGGCTGCTCAAAAGTTTGGATATGTTGATTCAAAATTCATTCTGAGCAAAATGCCAGAATATAAAGAGGCTAAAGAAGAAATTAATGCATTGACCTCAGCATGGCAAAATGAAATAAAAACCATGCGGAAAGAAATAGAGTCAATGTATGCGGAATTAAAAGCTGAGGAAGTTCTTTTGACAAAGGAATTGAAAGATGAACGCTTAGCCGAAATCGAAAAGAAAGAAAAGGAAGTGGAGGAATACCAGAACAAAGTTTTTGGATTTGATGGCTTGCTTTTTCTGAAAAAGAAAGAATTGGTGAAACCTGTGCAAGATAAAGTCTTTGAAGCAGTTGAAGTTGTCGCAAAAAAGGAAAGATTACAAATTGTATTTGATAAGGCAGGGGAACTTATAATGATTTATACGGACCCAGTGCATGATTATACAGACTTGGTTTTAGAAGAACTTGGATTAATTGACGAAAACGATTTAAATAAAAATTAGTAAAGTAAAAATAGACAGATGAAAAAGGGATTAATATTAATTTTAGCTTTGGGCTTATTTTATACAGCAAGTGCCCAAGAGACGAAAATAGGATTTACAAATGCTGATTATGTTTTGAGCTTAATGCCAGAATCTAAAGAGGTACAATCTCAAGTTGAAGCATATGAAAAGCAATTTTCAAATTCAATTCAGCAGAAATACCAAGATTTTCAGGCTCAAGTAGCTGAATATCAGCAAAATGCACCAACGATGACCGAACAGGTTAGAGCGCAAAAAGAGCAGGAATTACAAGGGTTGCAGCAATCTCTGCAAAAGTTTCAGCAAGATGCCGAGCAATCTATTGCACGTAAACAGCAAGAATTGTATCAGCCTTTATATGAGAAAATTCAAAATGCAATTGACAAAGTTGCAGAAGAGAATGGCTACACTCATGTATTAAGAGCAGAAGCTTTATTATATATTTCTGACGAAGATGCTGGTGATATTTCAGAGTTAGTTTTAAATAAATTAGGCGTTGAAGCACCAGATGCCTCAGCAACTGATGAATAATCATCATTGAACATATTTTAAATTTCTATTTAGAAGAAATTTAGTGAAATTAGCCTCGAATTTATTCGGGGCTTTTTTATTTCCAACAATATGAGTTTAAAACCAACTTTTCTAAAAAAGAATGATTTAATTCTAGTAATTAGCCCGTCTGGAGTAGTGGACGAAGCTTTGGTCGTAGGAGGAGCAAATGGTTTAAAAAGAGCAGGTTATAGAATTGAATTCACACCCAATACCTTTAATGCTCATTTCAAATTTGGAGCAAGACATCAAGAGCGACTTTCTGATTTGCAATTTGCTTTAGATCATACTGAAGCAAAAGCCATATATTGTGCCAGAGGTGGTTTTGGTATTACTCATATCATTGATGCTTTGGACTGGACACAGTTTAAGGAAAATCCAAAATGGATAATTGGCTTTAGCGATATCACGGCACTTTTAAATGCCGCATTTCAAAATGGATTTTCTTCTTTACATGCCAGTGTACTGCAAGGATTTCCAAAACTGTCAGGAGCTTATCAGAACAAATTAATTGAATCTTTATCTGGTGATATTAGTAATTTACAGGCTGAAAGTACTTTTCATAAGCCGGGAAAAGCAAGTGGGCAGTTAATAGGAGGGAACTTATCCCTATTGGTTCATCAAATTGGAACGCCAACAGAATTAGATTATGCTGGTAAAGTTCTTTTTTTAGAAGAAGTAGCGGAACCATTATATCATATTGACCGAATGCTCCTGCAATTAAAAAGGGCTTGTAAATTAAAGGATTTAGCTGGACTAGTAGTTGGTCAATTCACGAATCTATCTGAAGATAAATCCATTTATGGGCAATCAGTGGAGGAAATACTTGTGTTTCATTGTCAAGATTATGATTACCCGATTGGGTTTAATTTTCCTTTTGGGCATGGTGATGATATTGTGCCGTTAGTTCATGGGGCTGATGTAGATTTTGAAGTGAACGGAAGGGAAGCTAATTTGAAATATCTAATTAATCATGCAGAAAGTAACTTACCAATATAATAATCTAAACTTTTGTAAGTTTATTAGCTGAACTTTATTAACTAACTATTAACCCAAATGAAACCAATTACAATAATCTTAATTATTTGCTTTTCAGTTTTAGTTCAAGAATCGAATGGTCAAAATAGAACGCTTATTCTTTGGGATAATGAAAACAAGCAGCCAATTGAAAGTGCATTAATATTAAATAGTGCATTACAATATACAAATGCCATAAGTAATAGTAATGGATTATTTGAAATACCACAATCATGGCAAAAAAATGACTCTCTATTTGTCCATCATGTGAATTATGAAACCACAGCTTTTTCAATCTCCAAAGATTTAAAAGACACGGTATATATCAAGCCGCAAGATTTTGTGTTAGATGAGGTGGTGGTCTATGCAGAAACGACAGTAGAACAATTTTTAAAAGATATTGTGGTCAATACAGAAAGGAAATTAAAGTTGCCTGTCAAATATGATGCTTACTATAAGGAGTTTACTTTAGAGAATGACAAGTATATTTCATTTGCAGATGGTTCTATGCAGTTTTATCTGGAGGAGAAAAGGGGTGATTTAAATATAGAAGCAAGCTTACTGGAAAGTAGAGCTGTAAATTTAGAAACGAGTGAAGAAATTGATTTATCTCTAGTAGCACCTATAGGTTTTGAAAGTGCACTTTCTTATACTGATCCTAGCAGGGTTAGTCGTTTTCTAAACGTAAATAAGTTTGACAACTATAATTATTCCATTAAAGATGGAGAGTCTTTTATTACTATTCTGGCTAGCCCAAAGAAACCCGATAGTGACACTTATAGTAATGGTAAGATTTTAGTGAATAAGGGTGATTCCACGATTTCTTACCTTCAGTTTCAGTTGCATCCTATTTCCATAGAAAATATGAAGGTTGTAAATGCTGTAATTATGAAATCAAAAATAAAGGATTATCGAGTTACAGTAAAATATAGGGCGATTGAGGATAATTTAATGTTGGATTATGTGAGGATGAATGTCGAAATGAGGCTTTTTAATGATAAGAAAATAGATCAAACCAATACTTTTATCAATGACCTAAGTATCCTAAAACCATCCGAAAATCAAGAGAGCATTAGTTGGGGTGATAGATATCGAAAAAAATCTATTGCTAAAAATGGAACTGACTATCAAAGCGAGTTTTGGAAAAATGCATCTCATGTCTCACTCAGCCCAGAGGAATTAGAGTTGATTAATCGTGATAATAAAGATTCAAAAGCTAAATAGATCTAAAAAGTACTTATAAATATTTTTGGGGTTTACTATCATTATTAAGATATAAAATCTCAAATATTTATTTCACCCCAACAAAAACCCAGCTAGCAACCCAATCAATACCACATAAGGAGCTGGAATCTTCGTAAAAAGCAAGATGGCTAGCGTTCCAATTATCAAGCTAAAATTTAATAAGTTTGCTTGTACAGGTTCAAATAATAAGAATATTGCGGCAACCACCATCCCAGAACTGACTGCCGTAATCCCTTCCAAGGAGGCTTTGATGATTCTGAATTTTTTCAGCTGATCCCAGAACCTGATTAAGAAAATCATCATTAAAGTACCTGGTACAAATATTCCTACCGCTGCTAAAAAGCCACCTAAGATTTCGCCCCAAACGCCATATTCCCGCATTGAGAGTGCCCCAATATAGCTGGCGAATGAAAAAGTAGGGCCAGGAATAGCTTGTGCAATAGCAAAACCGCTCAAAAATTCTGATGAAGAGAGATAGTCTTTAAAATCAACAAACTCTGTATATAAAAATGGGATCAATACCTGACCTCCGCCAAAAATCAAACTTCCGTTCCTGTAGAAATTCTCTAGTAGTCGGATAGGTAAAGATTGAGTATATAAACCAATTAAGGCAATTAAAATCAAAGCGCTAATCCAAATGATTAAAGCAGTCCATCTAATTTTGATTTTCTCTTTTTCTTCTATTGGTTGGGATTTATATTTAAAAGCGGTAATAAAGCCACCTGCTAAAATCAATGCAGGAAATAAATATGGTGAATTAATCCAAACCGATATAGCTGCAGATATTACCAATAAAATCACGCTTGTTTTAGTATGAATAACCTTTTTTACAATCCGATATGCTGCAGCGGCCACAAAACCAACGGCTATAGGTTGTACAAAGGTTAAAAAGTGGGTAGATAATTCTTTTTCATCTATATTCGACATTAAAATCCCAAAACCAGTCATTAAAGCAACTCCTGGAATGGCCCAGACAAATAAGGTTAAAAAAGCAAAAGGTGCTCCTCCAATTTTTACTGCTAAACCGGTTAAGATTTGGGTAGAAGAAGGCCCCGGCAACATTTGACACAGGGCATTCATTTCTATCAATTCTTTTTCAGTTAAATAGCCTCTTTTATAAACCAAATGATCTAAAAAATACGCAAAATGAGCAGTAGCACCCCCAAATGTGGTGAGAGACAGGATTAAAATATCCTTTAAGTAGATTAGATATCGAATATTTCTAACCACTAATTATTTTTTCAGCAACCCAATTTCTGCTAATCTTTCCGCTAAAAACTCTCCTGCTGACATATCTTCATATTTTTTAGGGTTATCGGTATCTACGCAACTATCTAAACAAGTTAAGTCCATACTCGATTTAGGATGCATAAAAAATGGAATACTGTATCGAGAAGACTTCATTTGCTCTTTAGCCGGATTCACCACCCTGTGTATTGTAGATTTCAATTTGTCATTGGTCAATCTTGCCAACATATCACCTACATTCACCACCAATTGATTAGGTAATGCAGTAATTGGAATCCATTCACCATCTCTTCTTAAAACCTGTAATCCATCAGCACTAGCTCCCATCAACAATGTAATCAAATTAATATCACCATGCTGAGCTGCCCTTACTGCATCTTCTGGCAAATCTTCGGGATTTTCAATCGGTGGATAGTGGATTGCACGTAAAATACTGTTTCCGTAGGTCACTTCAGAATCAAAATAATTCTCGTCTAGGCCTAAGTAAATCGCAATGGCTCTTAACATTTCAAAACCAGTTTTTTCTAGTTTTTGATAAGCGTCTTTGGCTAATTCGGCTAATTCTGGCACTTCTGAAGGCCATAAGTTGTCGGGATACTCTTTCTTCAACTCATGATCATCTGGGACAAATTGCCCTACTTGATAAAATTCTTTTAAATCGGGTACTTTATGGCCCTTTGCCTGCTCTTTTCCTTTACTTGTATACCCTCTTTGCCCGGCGAGCTCTTCTTTTTCGTAAGCTTTCTTCTGCTCTGTGCTTAAGTTGAAGAATTTCTCAACAGCTGCATAAAGTTTCTGGCTTAACTCATTACTAAGGTAATGTCCTTTTATGGCTACAAATCCTATGTTATTGTAAGCTTCACCTAATTCTTTTACAAATTGCGCTTTAGTTTCTTCCGTTCCATTTGTGAAATCTTCCAAATTTAAGGAAGGGATTTCATCATATAATTTTTTGCTCATAACAGTATCGAGGTTTATTGAGTTGATAGTGTAACATATTCACACTACCTTAGTACACTTTAGTAAAGTAAAATAAAACAAAAAACATAAAACCATGAAAAAAGCCACTATAAGATTTAGTATTTTATTTGCGATGACGGCAATTTTTGCTTGTAGCACCGGAAATAAAGAAGAAAAAGCCGAAACAGAAGATAAATCAATGGAAGAAAAAACAGAAGAATCAGTTTCTTCTATTAGTTTGACACCGGTAGAATCCCCAGAATTTGATGATTCTATGTTGGAGATGTTGTCTCCAATGGAAAATGAAACCAATTTAGAGCCCGGTGCTGTTAAGTTTTCTTACAATGTAAAGAATTATGAATTAGCAACCCAGACAATTGATGCTGATGTTAAAAATTGTGCGAATTCACCAAAAGGTCAGCATATTCACTTGATATTGAATAACCAACCGTATTCAGCACATTACGAATCAGAATTCACCAAAAATTTGGAAGAAGGTCATTATGTAGCTTTATCTTTCTTGTCTCGCTCATATCACGAAAGTGTTAAGAGTTATGGAGCAGCGAATATTCGTCAGTTTACTGTAGGTAAAGAACCAAGCGGTCAGGAAATAGCTGATTTATCAGACCCTCATATGTTTTATAGCCGTCCGAAAGGAACTTATACTGGAAAAGATGCTCAAAAAGTATTGTTAGACTTCTACTTATTGAATACTGAGCTTTCTGAAGAAGGAAATAAAGTAAGAGCCACTATCAATGGTGAAGAATTTATGCTCGATAAATGGCAGCCATATTTCATAGAAGGAGCGGAAATGGGCGAAATGTCTATTAAGTTAGAATTATTAGATGCAAAAGGAGAATTAATTCCTAGTCCATTTAATCCTGTTGAAAGAACAGTTACTTTAGAAGCAGGAGACGCTTCTTGAAATAGAGATTAATTATTGATTAAATAGCCTGCGATGGAGAAATTGCAGGCTATTTTTTTATTTAAAACCAAAGCAGATCAATTAAGGTCGCTCCTACGGAGCTTGGAGAGGCAGTTTTTAGGTGATAATTACCGTTATTCAGCCCCTATGGAGCCTGAAATACTGTGGCTCTCAAGACTATATACAATTGTGAAATGAATATTACGTTGCTAAACATCTGATTTCATATTATTAAACTAAAACTTCAGGGTGCTTTTACATGTCCCAGCGGGACGGACTTATGGTAACTCTAATCAATGTACTCCCTTAAGTTCCGTAGGAACGACCTTATAGTACCCGAGCTGGTACTAGCTTCCCAGCTCGTAGTTAGTAAGCATTAATTGTCAATTGATCTAATGATTTGTCAATTGAAAAATTAGCACATCAATAGCTAATTACTTAATTTTAGCGCTGAATTAAAAAATCAATGAAATTGGTGGTGAAATTAGCCTGTTATCCAATTTACCTCTGAATTTCATGCAATAAAGTAATAACATATACATTATGAACTATCCAATAAGCGATCGCATCAAGAATATGTCTGAATCTGCAACTTTAGCGATGGCGGCTAAAGCGAGAGAATTAAAATCTCAAGGGATTGATATTATTAGTTTGAGTTTGGGAGAACCTGACTTTAAAACGCCTAAGCATATTCAAGAAGCAGCTAAAAAGGCAATTGATAGCGAGAAATATTTTGCATATCCACCTGTTTCAGGTTATCAAGATTTACGTGAAGCGATTGCTAATAAATTGGAAAAGGAAAATGGAATTCCAAGTTCTCCCGACCAAATAGTAGTATCAAATGGTGCTAAACAATCCATAGCCAATTTAATGTTGTCTCTATTAAACCCAGGGGATGAGGTTATTGTATTTGCACCATTTTGGGTGAGTTACACTGAGTTAGTTAAGCTAGCGGGGGCAACACCTGTTTATGTAACAGGGACTTTGGAAAACGATTTCAAGCCCACTGCAGAGCAATTAAAAGATGCTATTACCGATAATACAAAAGCTGTACTTTATTCTTCTCCATGCAACCCTACAGGAAGCGTATTCTCCAAAGAAGAATTAGAGAAATTGGCAATGGTTTTAAGGCAATATGACAATATAGTTGTAATGTCTGATGAAATTTATGAGCACATCAACTTCGGAAATGAAGGTCATGTGAGTATGGCATCTTTACCAGGAATGGCAGAGAGAACCATTACCATAAATGGTTTCTCCAAAGGATTTGCCATGACAGGCTGGAGAGTAGGTTATATTTCTGCTCCATTGCCAATAGCAAAAGCGGCCACTAAAATTCAAGGGCAAATTACTTCAGGTAATTCTTCTATTGCACAAAGAGCGGCCTTGGCTGCCATTACAGAAGATTTAAAGCCAACGATGGATATGACCAAAACATACCATAAGCGCAGGGATATGATGCTCGATTTATTGAAAGAAATGCCAGGGGTGGTGACTAATGTGCCAAAAGGAGCTTTTTATATTTTCCCTGATATCAGCAATTTCTTTGGAAAATCTGATGGAGAAACTAAAGTGAAAAATGCTGATGAATTGGCAATTTACATTCTGAAGAAAGCCAATGTTTCAGTGGTGACGGGAACAGCCTTTGGTGCGCCTAATTGTATAAGGATTTCTTATGCGGCTTCCGATGATGAATTGAAAGAAGCAATGGCTCGATTGAAAAAAGTATTGGCAGAATTAAAATAATATGCCTGTTCAAAATATTCCTGACCTTTTTAAAGCATTTCAAAAACTAAAAGTATTAGTCATTGGTGATGTGATGATTGATGCTTATATCTGGGGCACTGTTTCCAGGATTTCTCCTGAAGCACCCGTGCCAGTCGTAAATGTGAAAAACCGTGAAAAAAGAATGGGTGGGGCGGCCAATGTTGCCCTAAATCTTCAATCATTAGGTGCAGAACCCATTTTATGCGCTGTTTTAGGAGATGATGAGGAAGCCAATATTTTTGAAGATTTACTAAAGAAAAGAAATATTACAGCTAAAGGGATTATTCGAAGTAAAGACAGAATAACCACCATTAAAGAGCGGGTTTTGTCCGGTTCTCAACATCTTTTAAGGGTTGATTCGGAAAGCCTTGAGCCCCTAAACTCTTCAGAAGAAAATTTACTATCGCAAAAAATTTTGGAGCTGATACCAGAAGTGGATGTAGTGGTTTTTGAGGATTACGATAAAGGCACCATCAATGCTCAAATTATTCAAGATACTGTTGAAAGAGCTCAGGAGTTAGGTAAACCAGTAGTGGTAGATCCTAAGAAAAATAACTTCTTTTATTACAAAGGAGTGGATTTATTTAAACCTAATCTGAAAGAACTGAAAGAGGGGATGAATGTGAATTTTGAGCATTCAAATCAGGAAGTGTTAAAATCACAAACTCAATTACTTCGAGAACGCCTATCATGCAAAATGGTGATGACTACTTTATCGGAAAAAGGAGTTTATATACAATCCGAACAAGAGGATTTTTTGATTCCGGCTTACAAAAGAAGTATTTCGGATGTTTCGGGAGCGGGCGATACAGTAATTAGCATTGCAGCTCTTTGCATGGCCTTGAATTTAAAGGCAGATTTTGTAGCCACATTATCAAATTTAGGAGGAGGAATTGTATGCGAAGAATTAGGTGTAGTGCCAATTGATGCCAAAAAGTTGGAAGTAGAGGCAATAAAGCATAATTTACAGTTATAAATTGAGGCATTAAACTTAAAAGCCAAGTGTTTCTTACGGAATGAAATTTTCAAAACTCAAAAATGCTTTTGCAGAATGGCTGAATAACTTGCTTTACAGTAGCAGAACGCAAGTTTTGAATACACTGGTTTCTTTAAAAGCATTTATTTGGCTTACCGCAACTATTCTTCTTTTATATGTTTTTGGTTTTGAAACCGAACAGGATGAATTAGAGCAAGTTTTCTTGGGTTTGGATGTAGTGCTTATCATTTATTTCAGCACTTTTCTTATTCGTTTACTTTATGAGTTTAGACGTACCGAATTTATTAAAAATAATAAATTAGAGACTTTTTTGGTATTGATTATCATCGTTAATACCATTAGTCATCTGTTTCTTGATAATAAGATAATGGGTTTTTTTATCGAGAATTTTGAGTTTGAAAGCTACGAAGATGCTTATTTGGCTTTAATCACTTTCTTCTTCATTATCCTGATTCTTTATGAACTGGTCAACGCATCTGATATATTTTCTCGCCTTAAAGCAAGCCCTTCTCATTCATTCATAGTCAGCTTTATTATATTGATACTTTTCGGAACAGGAATGCTGATGTTGCCCGCCATGACAGTTCAAGAGGGTTCGATGAAATTTATGGATGCCTTATTTACTTCTGTGAGTGCATGTTGTGTTACAGGATTGATAGTGGTAGATACAGCTACTTTCTTTACTCTAAAGGGGCAAATCGTAATTATGATGTTAGTGCAAATTGGTGCTCTAGGGATAATCTCTTTTGCGGCCTTTTTTGCTAATATTATGAAAAGCGGAGTAGGCATTAAACAGCAATTGTTTTTGCAGGATTACCTGATCAGTGAATCTCTTTTTTCTGCAAAGGGCTTATTGCGGAAAATCATTTTCATCACCATTTCATTGGAGCTTATCACCTTTGTATTGATTTATTTTACCTGGGGAGATGGGGTGGTCTTCAATTCACAAGCTCAAAAACTTTTTTTTACGGCTTTTCATGCAGTCAGTGCTTTCTGTAATGCAGGCTTTAGCCTTTTTACAAATGGCTTGGCCGAACATGGAGTTGCCACTAGTTATATCCTTCATATTGTTGTAGCTGTTTCCATGATATTTGGAACTATCGGTTTTTCTACTATTCAGGATATTTTTAATGTTCAACGATTAAGAGACCGTTATCAAAACCCTTGGAAAGATTGGAATTTAAGCACCAAAGTAGCAGTTTACACCACTGCTTTCTTAATTGTTTTTGGGATGTTGGTATTTTATCTATTGGAAAGAGATTATATCTTGTCAGATAAGAACTTTATCGAAGCTACAATTACTAGCTTTTTTCAATCCGTAACCAGAACCGCGGGTTTCAATACAGTGGATATAGGAGCTTTAAGAACCCCAACACTAATATTGCTGGCATTTCTCATGTTTATTGGTGCGTCCTCGGGCTCAGTAGGTGGCGGAATTAAAACTTCTACTTTTTATTTAATTCTGGTTTCGGTATTTGCCACGATTAGGGGGCGGTTAAAAATCGAAATTGACAAAAGATTTATTCCAAAAGAATTACTGTTTAAGGCATTGTCTATCTTTTTCTTTGCCGCCTCCATTAATTTGATCGGGGTATTTATTTTAACATTAACAGATAGTAATTTCTCATTCGTTCAAATTATTTTTGAACAAGTTTCGGCATTTGGAACAGTAGGTTTAAGTACTGGTATTACTTCTGAATTATCTACTGCTGGTAGGACGGTTATAATTCTTTCTATGTTTGTTGGAAGGGTTGGGACGCTTACATTTGCTTTTGCATTAAGTAGCAGGCAGACTACACAAAACTATAAATATCCTAAAGCGCATTTGATGGTGGGCTGATATTATGATGTATAAAGTATTAAATGAAAATCTCTAGATTTAAAAATACAATAATTGAATTGCTGAATAACGCAATTTATAAGAGTAAAAAGCCCGTCCTCACCACGGTTCGCTCTGTTAAAGTGTTTTTATGGATAGCTGCTTCGGTCATATTACTATATGAATTTGGATTTGATGTAAATAAAGAGGAGTTAGAACAGGTGTTTCTGGCATTGGATATAATCCTGTTTTTTTATTTTTTAAGTTTCCTCATTCGATGGCTTTACTCTTTTAGAAGACTGGAATTTTTACAATCTCATAAACTAGAATTTATATTAGTCATCATTATCCTCGTAAATTCTATTAGTTATTATGCTTTTGATAATAGAATAGTATATTTTTTACAGGACTTTTTTGAATTCAATAGTTATGCGGACGCCTATCAAACTTTGCTGGCTTTTTATTTTATTATTTTAATTTCATATGAAGGAGTAAAAGCGAGTGTAATTTTATCTCAACTCAAAACGAAACCTGCCAGAACCTTTATCATTAGTTTTATAATCTTGATCTTTTTTGGGACTGGTGTTTTAATGTTTCCTGAAATGTCAGTGGAAAACGAAACCATGCCTTTCATGGATGCATTGTTTACTGCTGTAAGTGCAAGTTGCGTGACAGGTTTGATTGTTGTAGATACGGCTACTTACTTTTCGTTGAAAGGGCAATTTGTCATTATGATTTTAATGCAGTTTGGTGGCTTGGGCATCATTACATTTGCTTCTTTTTTAGCTTCACTTTTAAAGACAGGAGTAGGGATCAAGCAACAACTAATGCTTCAAGATTTCCTTGAAAGTGATTCTTTATTCTCCGCCAAAGGCTTATTGAGCAAAATCTTTTTTATCACTTTTTTAGTGGAGTTTATTGCCTTTGTTTTAATATTCTTCTCTTGGGGGCAGGATGTTCATTTTAATACCGTGGGGCAGAAGGTTTTCTTTTCAGCCTTTCATTCTATCAGTGCATTTTGTAATGCAGGTTTTAGTTTATTTACCAATGGCCTATTTGAACAAGGAGTAGCCACCAGTTATATTTTACATATTATTATTGCCATAACTCTGATTTTAGGAGGGATAGGGTTTTCTTCACTACAGGATTTGTTTTCACTTTCCAATCTTAGGGATAGATTTAGAAACCCTTGGAAGGAATGGAAATTGAGTACCAAAATAGCAGTATATACTTCCTTAGTATTGCTCATCACAGGCATGATAGCCTTTTATTTTATAGAAAGAGACAACACTTTGGCTGATATGAATTTTATGGAAGCTTTGATCACCAGCTTTTTTCAATCTGCAACTGCAAGAACGGCAGGATTTAACACTGTGGACTTTAGTGCCTTGAAAATCCCGGCCTTGGTGCTAATCTCTTTCTTAATGTTTGTCGGGGCGTCATCAGGTTCTGTGGGTGGAGGGATTAAAACCTCAACTTTTTATTTGTTGATTAAATCAGTGGTTGCAACTTTAAATAATAGGGCTAAAATTGAGATCGATAGAAAATTCATACCTAAAGAATTACTTTATAAAGCCTTGTCAGTCTTTTTCTTTGCCGCAACTATGAATTTGATGGCTATTTTTGCTTTGACCATAACGGATGGTGATATTACGCTGGAAAGATTGATTTTTGAACAAGTTTCAGCTTTCGGTACGGTAGGCTTAAGTACTGGGATTACTGCTGATTTATCACTTGGCGGTAGAATTATCATTATTTTATCAATGTTTATTGGTAGAGTAGGTACTTTAACTTTTGCTTTAGCCCTCAGCAATAGAGCTACAAGCACGACACACAAATATCCTAGGGCGCATTTGATGGTGGGGTAAATTTATTTTAATAACTTTAAATCAAAGAATTATCTATGGCAAATAAATACCTTGATTTTGTGGCGGATGAGCATTTATTAAAATGTGTCGAAAATCTTCATAATTCATATTTGAAGGCGAAAGAAAATATTTCCAAAAAGACTTTTTATAAAAATAAGGTAGATACCATAAAACTAATCTTTGATTCAAAATTTAATAATCTGGATGAGGAAGAAATAATTGAAACTGAAGTGTTAAGACAAATAGATAAATCTATCAATAATTCAATAGGTACATTTCATGAAGAATTGCTGGGAGGGATTGATGGCTATGAAAAAGGGGATTTAAGCGGATTTGATATAAAGGCCGAAGATGACACACTATTTGCTGATATTAAAAATAAGCATAATACCATGAACAGTAGCTCTTCGGAAAGCTTGTTCCAGAAATTAGCAAGATATGCTGATGATTATAAGCAAGCAAAATGCTATTGGGTTCAGATTTTGGCTAAGAAGAGTTTTAACGAAAAGTGGTTTGCAGAGATAAATGGTAAAGAATACAGTCACAGTCGTGTTTATAAAATTTCCGGGGATCAATTCTATTCATTATTAACCGGTCAAGAGGATGCCTTTTTTAAACTTTATAAAAACCTTCCTTTAGCAATTTCCGATTATTTAGGCTCCATCAAATCTGAGAATGAAATTCAAGAAAACTCAGCTTTAACTGAGATACAAGAATCGATTTCAGAATCTCAGCGCTCAATTTTTGATCAAATTACTTTTGAAAATTATAGTTACTATCTAGGTTTTGAAAGGCTGTAATATTGATTCAAAAATTTTATAATGGAATAACCTAATTCCTGACCTAAATTTACAGGGACAGCATTACCAATTTGTTTGTATTGTTGAGCTATTGAGCCAGCAAATTCCCATTCATCTGGAAAGGTTTGAATTCTTGCATATTCCCTGACCGTAAAAGGGCGGGTTTCATCAGGATGACATCTTTCAGTTTGTTTTTGTGCCGGACTACAAGTTAAAGTAAGGGAAGGTTCATCCCAACCAATTCTTCGAGCCATTCCGGTTTTCCCTCCGCCCAAATAAAAACTACCGCCCATATATTCTTTCTGAAGCTCTATAGGCAAGTCTCTCCAATATCCCTTAGGAGGAATTAAGTCCAAAATTGTTTTTTTGTATTCAGGATATTTGGCACCTAATGATTTAGGAACATCGGAATTAAATAATGGTCCTTTCTTCAGGGCATCTTTTAAATTATAGATTTTTTTGTGAGGTTTTGGGTATAGAAATTCAATATCAATATCTTTTCTGATGCCCACCAAAATTAATCTTTCACGTTTTTGAGGCACCCTGTATTGTATAGCTTTCAAGACTTTAACAGGAACAACTTTATAACCTATTTCATCTAAAATGGAAATCATGCCTTGCAATGTATTTCCATTGTCATGGCTTAAAAGACCTCTTACATTTTCACCTATGCAAATTGCTGGTTTCACTTCTGTAACTACTCTTGCAAATTCATAAAACAAAGTGCCTCTTGCATCCTTTAACCCCAGTTTTTTTCCTGCATAACTGAATGCCTGACAAGGAAAGCCTCCTGTTACTACATCTATTTGATTTTCAAGTTCTTTGAAATCAAAATCTTTTATATCACCTTCAAGAACATTCCAATGAGGTCTATTATTCCGTAATGTTTGACAGGCCCATTTATCAATTTCATTTAATGCTTGGCATTTTAATCCAGCTTTTTCTAAGCCAACAGCTAATCCACCGGCTCCAGCAAATAATTCTAATACTGCATATTCATTATCAGGTTTTTCGAAATTAGAAACCTCATCCTCTATATTATTATCAAATAAGGGTTTTAAAAAAGTTTGAACATCAGATTTTTTATAAACACGATAATTTGAAACCGGTTCTCTAACGGCATTTAATATTCCTTCTTTGTCCCACCTTCTTAAAGTTTCCTTACTTTTACCGACTAATTCCGATGTTTCTGATAATGATAAGTATTCTTTCATATAACCATCTTAGTAAACGTTACACAATGGTTACAAATTTAGTGTTTATATTTTAAAATATTCACTCTAAATTTGAATAGTTTGAGATTTTTTTCAACTCTGAATTTGAACTAAATCTATTTCCAAAGTGCCATTCTGGCATAAGAAATTATTTGGTGTTATTTTCGCTTCATGGAGCACATGGCAAGATTTGAATTTTATAAATATCAGGGCACAGGCAATGATTTTGTGGTGGTGGATAACCGCTCCCTAAAGCTGGATAAAACGGACAAAACGATTGCCCAAAAATTATGTAACCGTAAATTCGGAGTGGGTTCTGATGGTCTAATATTAATTGAAAATCATGACGAGTATGATTTTGAAATGATATTTTTTAATCCTGATGGCTCGCAAAGTATGTGCGGGAATGGAAGCCGATGCGCAGTGAAATTTGCTCAATTTTTAGGTATAATTAAGGGTGAAACTACTTTTCTTTCAACAGATGGGGTACATGAAGCCACAATAGAAGGCGATATTGTTCGCTTGAGCATGCACGATGTTGCCCAGTCAGAAATTAATACTTTTCCAGAGCACTTCACGATTAATACAGGATCTCCTCATTATGTTATTTTTGCCAGCAACATAAAAAATAAAGACGTAAAAGAAGAAGGTGCATCTATTCGTTATAATGAAGAGTTTGCAGCTGAAGGTATCAATGTTAATTTTGTAGAGAAGCTTTCTGAGAATAAAATCTCAGTGAGGACTTATGAAAGAGGAGTAGAAGATGAAACCTTGTCATGTGGCACTGGAGTAACGGCTTGCGCTATTGCGAATGTATTGCATGGTGGTGTTTCTCCAGTTCAAATTGAAACCTTAGGAGGACAATTGGTTGTTGAATTTGAGTTGGATGAAGGATCTGCCAGAAATGTTTGGTTAACAGGACCGGCAAAGAATGTTTTTAAAGGTGAAATCGAACTTTAAAAATTGAAATAAATCATAAAAAAGCGTGTAAATTAGCGCACATTTAAAATTATTATAGCAAAAAAACATGTTTGATTTTTTAGCAAAAGGACTAACAAAAGTTTTCGGAACTAAGTCTGATAGAGATATAAAAGAAGTTCTCCCCTTGGTGGAGCAGATTAATAAAGAATTTGCCAAGTTGAAGGACTTATCACATGATGAATTAAGAGCTAAAACTGCTGATGTTTTAGCAAGAATCAATCAATATTTAAAAGAAATTGATGATGAAATAGCGGCTCTTCATACCAAGGTAGATGAAAATCCTGATATGGATTTACATACTAAAGAGGATGTCTTCAATGAAATTGATGCCCTGGAAGAGAAGCGAAATGAAAAGTTGGAGGAAGTGCTTTTAGAAGTATTGCCTGAAACTTTTGCTATCGTTAAAGATACTGCCCGCAGGTTTATGGAAAACGAACAATTGGAAGTGACTGCTTCTATGTTCGATAAAGAAATGTCTGGCAAGGCTGAGCATGTAAATTTGAAGGGTGATAAAGCTGTTTGGAATAATACATGGAAAGCTGCTGGAAATGATGTGACCTGGGACATGATGCATTATGATGTGCAGTTGATAGGTGGTATTGTGCTCCATAAAGGTAAAATTGCTGAGATGGCAACAGGTGAAGGTAAAACTTTAGTGGCCACCTTACCAGCTTTCTTAAATGCTTTAGCGAAAAGAGGTGTTCATATTGTTACCGTAAACGATTACTTAGCAAAACGTGATGCTGAGTGGATGGCGCCTATATTTCAGTTCCACGGAATTTCGGTGGATTGTATCGATAATTTTAAACCTAACTCAGAAGAAAGAAGAAAAGCTTATCAATCGGATATAGTTTACGGAACCAATAATGAATTCGGCTTTGATTATTTGCGTGACAATATGACGCGTGAAACCAAAGAATTGGTTCAAGGAAAACACCATTTTGCCATGATTGATGAGGTGGATTCTGTTTTGATTGATGAGGCCAGAACTCCATTAATTATTTCAGGGCCAGTTCCCAAAGGAGATGTTCATGAATTTGATTCCCTTAAGCCAAGAATTGAAAAACTAGTACAAGAGCAAAGAAAATTAACTTCAGACTTTCTTTTAGAAGCCAAAAAGCTCATCAAAGAAGGTAAGGAAGATGAAGGTGGCTTGGCATTGTTCAGAGCATTTAGAGGTTTGCCGAAACATAAGCCTTTAATTAAATATTTGAGTGAGCAGGGTATTCGTCAAATTTTGCAAAAGACGGAAAACATCTACCTGGCTGATAATTCTAAATTAATGCCAGAGGCAGATGAGCCTTTATTGTTCACTATAGAAGAGAAAAACAATAATATTGACCTTACGGAAAAAGGGATTGACTTAATCACAAGAGATGGAGAGGATCCTAATTTCTTTATTCTACCAGATATAGGAGTAGAAATTGCCAATTTGGAAAAAGACGAGTCTTATTCTGATGAGGAAATGCTGGAGAAGAAAGATACTTTAATCAAAGATTATGCAGAGAAAGCGGAACGTATTCATTCTGTAAACCAGCTATTGAAAGCTTATACACTTTTCGAAAAGGATACTGAGTATATTTTGGTAGATGGGAAAGTGAAGATTGTGGATGAGCAGACAGGTCGAGTGATGGAAGGAAGAAGATATTCTGATGGTCTCCACCAAGCGATTGAAGCAAAAGAGAATGTGAAAGTAGAGGATGCCACGCAGACTTATGCTACTATCACATTGCAGAACTACTTTAGAATGTACCACAAATTAGCGGGTATGACCGGTACTGCTGAAACTGAGGCAGGAGAGTTCTGGGATATTTACGAATTGGATGTGGTAGTGATTCCTACCAATAAGCCAATTGTTAGGGATGACCGTCAAGACAAAGTTTATAAAACAGTAAGAGAGAAATTTAATGCCGTTGCTGCTGAAATTGAAGAAATGAGTAAAGCCGGAAGACCTGTTTTAGTGGGTACAACTTCCGTGGAAATTTCTGAGATTCTGAGTCGTATGTTGAACATGCGTAAGATCAAACACCAAGTATTGAACGCAAAACAACACGCAAAAGAAGCAGATGTGGTAGCTGAAGCTGGAAAACCAGGAACAGTTACCATTGCTACCAACATGGCGGGTCGTGGTACGGATATTAAATTGGCTAAGGAATCGAAAGAAGCTGGTGGTCTTGCAATCATTGGTACAGAAAGACACGAATCAAGAAGGGTTGATAGACAGCTAAGAGGTCGTGCCGGTCGTCAGGGTGATACTGGTTCTTCTCAGTTCTTTGTTTCCCTTGAAGATAACTTGATGCGTATGTTTGGTTCAGACAGAATCGCCAAACTAATGGATAGAATGGGATTAGAAGAAGGTGAAGTAATTCAGCATTCTATGATTTCAAAATCCATTGAGCGAGCGCAGAAGAAAGTAGAGGAAAATAACTTCGGTACACGTAAGCGATTATTGGAGTATGATGATGTTATGAATTCTCAGCGTGAAGTGATTTACAAGAGAAGGAAGAATGCGCTTTATGGCGAGCGATTGCAGTTGGATATCATGAATATGCTTTTTGATACTTGCGAAGATATCGTGAATAACTCCAAAGCAATGGATGCATTTGATGACTTCAGATTAAGCATTCTAGGTACTTTCGGAATTGATTTTGAAATCAGCAAAGAAGATTACGAAGCAATGAAGCCAAACGAGCTGACTGAGAAATTGTACAATCATGTGTATTCTTCTTATAAAGCTAAAAATGATAAAATAAGAGAAAAGGCGTTCCCTATTCTAAAAGATATTTCTAAAACCAAAGGGGCAACCGTGAAAGAAATCATGGTTCCATTTACAGATGGTAAAAAGCAAATTGGGGTAGTCACTGATCTACAGAAAAATCTGGATACTGAAGGTCAGGAATTGATACTTTCCATGGAGAAAATCTCTACGCTAGCCATCATTGATGAAAACTGGAAAGAGCATTTGAGAGAAATGGATGACTTAAAGCAGTCCGTTCAAAATGCTGTATACGAGCAGAAAGACCCTTTATTGATTTATAAATTTGAAGGTTTTGAGCTATTCAAAAGATTTATCGGTAAATTGAATGAAGATACTAGTTCATTTATGATGAAACTTGATTTACCAGTTCAAGATAGTTCTCAGGTTCAGACGGCTGCTCAAAGAAAACAGCAGCAGAATTATAAAGAAAGTAAAGAAGAGTCAGGTTCTGTATTAAGTGGAGGTCAAAATAAAAACAGACCACCAGTAGAGAAGCAGATGCCAGCAAAATCTGAAAAGGTAGTAGGGAGAAATGACAGAGTTTCTGTTCAGTATCAAGACGGAAGTGTAAAGAAAGACGTCAAGTTCAAGACGGTGGAAGAGGATGTTAAAAGCAATAAATGTGTTTTATTAGATGAATAAATTTGGAGCCTATATAGCGTTTTTTTTAGTTGGGTTTTTAATTATAGGTTGTGTAACAACTCAACCTACTTCAACTGCAAGTAAATCATACAGTGAAGATTTAAGCCAATATCGACCTGAAGTTGATACTAGCTATAAAATGGTAGAAGAGGAAAGCGCTTTTAGAACGACAAGTGAAAACTTCGAGCCCAATGCTGATGTCACCGAATTACTGAATAAAAAGCTAGATACCTTAGCAGAGAACAATAAGGAGATTCGCTATGTAAATGGGTACTCAATTCAGGTTTATAGTGGTAGTAGTAGTTCTGAAGCTTATGCTGCCAGAGATACAGCAAGAGTTGTTCTTCCAGAAATAAGAACAGATGTGGAATACAAACAGCCAATTTACAAAGTGAGGGTTGGAAGATTTACAGAAAGACTGGAAGTGCAAAGAACCCTATTAAAACTGAAACCAAAGTTTCCAAGTGCTATCTCCGTTCCGCAAAGGATTTATATTAATTAATTGGGGCATGTGATTTTTACTAATGCCCTGGCATAGTAGGTTAATAGGTTATTAATAATAAATAAAATCCGCCAGAGACGTTAGTAATTTCCACTAGCGAGACGCTAGCGGAAGGAAATTACTTTATCTCTAACGCTATCCTCTGGATGGTGATGATTACTAGCGCCTCTGGCGCTGGATAATAGGACTGCAAATGATTCTTTGTCGCCAATTATTCAATAAAGACTACTAGCCAAAGACTTAAAATCAAAACATAAAATGGATTTAAAATCAGAGATTCAATCACTGGCAAAGTCACAGTTCGAAGAAATTAAAGGATTACGAGAACATCTGCACCGCAATCCAGAACTCTCATTCGAAGAGTTTGAAACCGCTAAATTCATCAGTAAAACCTTAACAGAATGGGGAATTGAGCATCAAACAGGAGTGGCAGATACCGGCACCGTGGTTTTAATCAAAGGGAAAAATCCAGATAAAAAAGTAACTGCGCTTAGAGCTGATATTGACGCCCTTCCTATTACAGAGCAAAATGAGGTTCCTTATAAAAGCCAGAATGTGGGGGTCATGCACGCTTGTGGGCATGATGTCCATACCTCTTCCATGCTGGGCACAGTAAAAATCTTAAATCAATTAAAAGAACATTTCGAAGGCACGATCAAGGTGATTTTTCAACCAGGAGAGGAAAGAGTTCCGGGTGGCGCATCTAAAATGATTAAGGAAGGCGTTTTGACAAAACCTGATGTGAATAATATCATAGGTCAGCATGTAATGCCTTTAATAGATGCTGGTAAAGTAGGATTCCGAAGCGGCATGTATATGGCCAGCACGGATGAATTATACATGAAAGTCATTGGAAAAGGCGGTCATGGTGCTATGCCAGAATTGAATGTTGATCCTGTCATTATCACAGCCCATATCTTAGTCGCTTTGCAGCAAATTGTAAGCCGACATGCCAGTCCTAAAATCCCATCTGTATTATCTTTTGGGAAAGTAATTGCCGAGGGAGCTACCAATGTAATTCCGAATGAGGTCTATTTAGAAGGTACTTTCCGCACCATGGATGAGGAATGGAGAGCTTCTGCTCAAAAGAAGATGAGAAAAATGGCAGAGGGAATGGCAGAAAGCATGGGTGCTAAATGCGAATTCGAAATCAGAAAAGGCTATCCATTTTTGGTGAATGAGCCCGAATTGACCGAAAGAGCCAAAGCCAATGCCATAGAATTTTTAGGAGAGGAAAATGTGGAGGACTTGGATTTGTGGATGGCTGCTGAAGACTTTGCCTACTTTTCTCAGGCTACCGATGCCTGCTTTTATCGATTAGGAGTTCGAAACGAAGCGAAAGGAATCAACTCCTCTGTACATACCCCAACTTTTGATATTGATCCACTTGCGTTGGAAACTGGAATGGGATTAATGGCTTGGCTGGCAATTAAAGAGTTGGAAAGCAAATAATCATAAGAGACTAGGTTGATTTCTAGCGTAGAATTATACGTTTAATTTTACGGTTAATGATAGAATTGTTGCTTTAGGTCAATTTGTACAGCTTTTGCTTCCATTATAATTATCATTAAGTTTAGACTGACATAATAGATATATAGTCACCTGGGGGGTGACTATATTTAATTGTTAGGCACAATTGCCACAAAACCATTTAAATAAAAAATATGAAACCAAATTTCCCCAAACACAGCTGTGTTTACAAGTCAATCAATATTCTTAAACTCTACAAACTTGCTTCACTAGGCCTAATTTTCTTTTTGGCTTTTATATTCTCTTGCCAAGAGAATAATGTGGAAGCTGATTTACCTGCTGAAGTGGCAAAAAATGGCTATATTAGGCTAGAAGATTCAGAAAAACTAAATGAAGCCTTTATGCAGGCAAAAGAGTTTATGAACCGACCTAACCATAGAACCAACTTTCCCTTTCAATTCAGTTGGGACATGGTAGATCAAAGTCGAGTACTTCAAATTGTTCAAAAAGGTAATGGTAACTATTCCAATTATACCTTTTCCATAGCGCAACAAGATGAAAATAACTTTCTTAATTTAGTGTTGAAAGAAAAATCTGATGGGTTTTATGCCGCTCTATTTAAATATGAATATCAAACCGATACAGATAGCAGTCCAACTAACGCTCTTCAAGAAGTAAATAAATACAATTTATCGGGAGAGCCATTATTAAGATATTCTTTCGGCAATCAATTCAATCGAAGATCCTCCAGTCAAGACTGCGTAGAAGATGTTGAAGTTATTGTAGAATATGATTGTTGGAATTCAAATCTTGGTCGTCCCTGCGATGATGCAGAGGAAGTCTATGTCATTGAAATTACCTCGGGAGATTGC
Organism: Marivirga tractuosa DSM 4126; assembly: GCF_000183425.1. NCBI lineage: Bacteria > Pseudomonadati > Bacteroidota > Cytophagia > Cytophagales > Marivirgaceae > Marivirga > Marivirga tractuosa. The sequence goes on along the minus strand of NC_014759.1, from coordinate 2,106,564 downwards.
GATGAAGGTGGGGGTGATAGTGACGGATCAGATTGGGGCACCCCATTTCCAGATACCGAGACAGGTGGAGGTACTAGTCCAGGAGGAGGTAGTTCTGGAGATCCCAGTTCACCAGACGATGATGGTGGCAGTCCTTCAGACCCAGGAGAAGCAGAAGATGACCTTATTGGATTAGAGCCTCCCCTTAACGGACCAACACCATTGCCAGAGTGCGGTGATGGAGAAGTAAGAATTGATGGAGTATGTGTTGATGAAGTTGAGGTAAGAACTGCGATTCTTAAATCAATTTTAGAAGAAGACCCCTTCGCTTTAATTGATATACCATGCGAAGAATTGAGTCAGGCTTGGAAAGATCTTGCCGAACATAAACCTAATCAAGCTGTAAAAGACAGAGTTCAGCAGTTAAACCAAGAAAGCTATGATATTGAAATGCAGTATATTGAAGATGCATCTGGTGCAATAGTAAATATGGATTATTTTCCAGTAGAAATTACTCAATTACCAGAAAATCCAGCAACTGGTGAAACATTTACAGGACGGGAGTTCTTCAATTACATAAGAGAAAACTTTGCGGACATCTGCTTTAATGACAATACAAGCTTTGGGCCTTACAATCAGACAGAGGCTCAAAGGTGGAATAGCACTAATTACTTAGGCACTGTGATGAGGTTTGATATTGCAGTTTCCTTATTTGGTATATTCCCCGGCCAACAAGACGGCTCTGTACTTTGCACAGATCAGCAAAATCAGTCATGGATATTTTCTACTATTTATACTTCTCAAGACCACAGTCATCCGGTAAGTGGTAATCGTCAATTTGGATTAACAGCAAATCCTGATGGCACATACACATTTTATACAGCGGGAGTTGACAGAGTGGCTGAATCATTTGATGAATTAGTTTCTGAACTACCGAATACAGCAGGAGCTTTTGAAGGAGGTGAAGAAATTTGGTCAAGCTTGCAAAATAACTTGAAAAATTTTATTAATGATACTGAGAATGGAGGTACAGCAACTGTGGGTGAATCATCAATAGAAAGAATTGATATAGAAGAATTAGAAGCTGTTTTAAATGGAACTAAATCAGTTTCAGACTTAGGCTGTAATTAAAAAAAATGATCATGAAAAATCTTAAAGTAGCCTTTTTTAGTAGTTTAATAATTTTTTTATGTCACTATTTGTTCGGTGTATTTTATACTAGTTTTATAGATAGAAACGGCATAAATTGGATGAATCCTTTTCTTATGTTCCTTACTTTTTATTGGGTTTATTTTTCTTTAACTCTTCTTCACATTTTTTTGATAAAAAAGACCAGAATGAATAATTGGATAATAGCTTTTTCGCTGATGGTTCTTGTTTTCATTGGAGTTTACTCTCCATTTATTCTAGAAGGCTCTTTTATCAAAAATTTTAAATGGATTACAGTCATAACTTTGTTGATAACCACACCATTATTAGTCTATATTTCAAATTATTTTATTAAGAAAACAAATGGATAGTAATTAGTGGGATGGCAATATTTTGAAGAAAAAGATAAAAGTGCCTAACACCATATAAGAAAACATAGGGCTTTGTGGTTATTTGATAATTTGTAAGGTGGAATGCAACTTCACCATCCTTTTATAAATTTTGCATAGCCCTACGTTTCTTATACCTAACGTTAGACTTAATTTCTGCTCCATTCGAATCTTGTAATCCTAAAAATAATTCACCTTCATCTTCTTATTTCCAGCAGAAAGTAGTAACTTTGTAATTACATTAATTAAAGAGGAATTATGGAAGTTTCGGTTGTACAGATAGGAAATTCTAAAGGAATAAGATTTAGTAAGACTATTTTAGAGAAATATAATATTAAAGATAAGGTTGATCTGATTCTAGAAAAAGGCCAAATCATCATAAAGCCTCTTTCAAAACCTCGAAAAGGGTGGGAAAAGGCATTTAAGGAAATGTCTGACAATAAGGATGACAGTTTACTATTTAACGATGTGTTCGAGGATGAAAACCTAAACGAATGGAAATAAATCAGTACGAAATCGTTTTAGTCAATTTAAATCCTACAATCGGCAGTGAAATCCAAAAAACTAGACCTTGCGTTGTGATTTCTCCAAACGAGATGAATAAATACCTAAGGACGATCGTGATTGCTCCCATGACAACGAGCTCAAAAAATTATCCCACACGAGTAGAAGTAAAACACGATAACAAAATGGGTTGGATTGTGCTCGATCAGATCAGAACTGTTGATAAGCAAAGAATTATAAAAACTCTCGATCGGCTGTCAAAACCAGAGATAAAAGAAGTTAAAAGCATAATAAAGGAAACTTTTGTAGATTAATAACTAAGCCTAACATTCTGTCATAAATCATGGCTGTTAGTAGGTTATTGTTCCTTCTGCTCTTCGTAGATAGTCCGGCAATCCGCAGGATTGACTTATTGGTGAGACTTAATTTAATAAGCCAATCCTGCGGATTGCCTCGGTAGTTAACGCAAATTTTTATACTTTTAATCAGCCACGAATTTTATACAGTGGCGTTGCATAAAGATGATCAGACTATCTACCACATTGACTTTGTTTTGGAAATTTGTATTTCCTTTAATTTTAATCGGGGGATTTTTAACTTTTGTGATTAAGGAAATAAGAGAAAATGAGTTAGAATTATTACCTACACTTTTTGCTGTTTTTCTTCTCATATCAGTTCTGTATTTTTTCTTTATCCGGACTAAAAATCTTTACATGGATAATCAATATCTCTATGCGGACAATTTTTTCAAATCGGCTAAGATTCCACTTTCAAATATGAAAAGTGTATCACATATAATAATGTTTCCAAGGATTATTTTCATTACTCTTGAAGAAAAGTGTGAATTTGGGAAACGAATAGTTTTTATTGGTTATACAGAGTTTTTTCTATTTTATTCAGATCACCCAGCAGTCCAAAAACTGAGAAGTAGAATAAAAAACACCTAATTTCATATATAACCCATTCGCTTTCCACTTTGCAGCCCCTTTGCTAAATCACTCATATTTTATCCTTGCTTTTCATGGCTCGACAGCAAAGATATTGCTTTGGTAAGTATAGTGCTTAATTATCCTAATCGTTTGCAACTAATCAATTAGTTTAGTTTGCGGAGAATACATAAATCACTACTTTCAGTATTTCATAGCCATTTATAATAAACGGATTTTATACCGGCTTTATCAACCAGCTTAAAAAAACTATTGAACCAATGAAAAACATACTATTTTTAACATCGCTACTAATATTTTTCACCTCTTGTGGTAATGAACCAGAAGATGTTAAACCTATTGTCAATAATTATTATGCAGTCGCTTTAGATACTTTGCAGTCTTATGATGATTATATCCTCGGTGATTTTGGTGAAGAATTTTTAGTAACAACAGATGTTTCTGGGAAATCAAATTCCGCAAATACGAATGGACAAAATGTAGATTCTACTTATATAGATATGCAAATAGGTTATAAATCTACACAAACCAATAATGACATAAATATTTTCGTGACATTTGGGACTTTAGAATCAAATGATAAATTAACCGCAACTTTTCCTAGGTACTCAAATTTTTCTGACTTTATAGATTTTTTTGATAGAAGTGAATTTGTTTATAGTCAAGCTGTACAGCCAGCTTCTAATTTACACAATGTTAAAATAGGGTACTATTTAACTGATCAAGCTACGAACGAAGCAAAGCTTGGATACAGTTCATTTTCTTTCGATCAACAAATTACAGCTGAAGACTTTGATTTTAGTATTGATAGCATAAGGGTAATTGAACGCCCATTACAACAAGTTGCGGTATATTATTCATTTAAATGCTTAGCCTTAAATTCAAATCAAGATGAATTAAAAATAAAAAATGGAAAGGGGAAATCAACTTTTGTATTTTTCTGAAAAGTGGTTCGCAACGCCTTTTTTAAGTTATGAATTAACTTGAAAAGTCAGGAGGATTAATAACACTAAGCTAAGCATGAATCATGTTAATAAGTGAAGTGTTTGCTCAATACCTTTTAGATAGAAGATTGCTAAATAATACGTAATTTATGATTGCTTTTCACAGCTTGCATCTAAAGATATTTTTTTGTGCATTGACTGGAGTTAATTTTTCTTATGTTTTGCAATTTATATAGGGGGCAGTTTGAGAAGAAGGTCTAAGTTACTACTTTAAGTATTTCATAGCCTAGTATGGCAAACGGGTTTTGTACAGGCGTTTATTAATATTCCCTAATTTGATCTTATGATTTTAGTCTTTAAATCAATAAAAAGCCCGAATTCAACTATTGAAGACAGGCTTTTTTAAATTCTCCTAAAAGAAATTCATGATTTCGTTCACAATCTGATCCTGGAATTTTTTGTTTACCCCAATGGCTAGAAGTACAGATAAAACTAATCCGATTGTAGCGTAAAGGAAATCTCTACCAACAATTTTACTAGCTCTTCTAATATTTTTTATTCTCTTTTTATAGCGCTTTTTACTGATGGCAATGGCTACTTCTCTACCGCCTAGTAGTCCTATGAAAACCCAGGTTGTACTAATTGGAACAGTACTTATAACTTTGAAATAATAAAGGAGGATTGCATAAACGAAATCTACTATAGTGGCTGCCCTAACATCGGTTACTCCTGCTTTTTCATTTACAATACTTTGTATTTTATCTCCTTTAAGAAAAAATAGAAGCCCCATGCCAATAAATATAAAACCAGCAAAACCTATAAATTCGTAAATATTAAGACTTCTGGGAAGGAATACGGCAATGTTTGCTGCATCTTGAGACACCCAAACGGACCATAAAGCTCCACTGATGATCCACTGTACTGGTGTCCAGAATTTGGCTGGTTTTTTACTTTTGAAATACTTTGAGACAAATTTTGAAACGATAAACCAAACAAATATGGCCGTAACAAATGCCAACAAATAACCAGTTAAACTTTTTCCTAGCATTGCACCTATTGATGATGCTTGAGTTGAAAAGGCACTTAGAAGTAAAAAGGTAGTAGAAACCGGCATTCTAAAGCGAGTTAATACTAATAGTAAAATTGGTGCGGCCAGTTGTAAAAAGCTAAATGAAGTAGGTGCTTTGTCAAATCCTTTTGTCAATAGCCTTTGACTACTTACGTCTCCATCAAAAACCACCCAACTATAACCTACTGTTGCAAGGAAAATCAACCCCATAAATAGCCATAAAATCCACCAGGGCTTTTTACTGTTCGAAGCTATAAATGTTCCAATGGTCTGAATACTATCATTGGCAATGGCAGAATAGGCCGCCAAACCAAAACCAACCCACATGGCAATTTGAGGATATGGTGTGATGAGTCCGCAAACAAAAGTAAAAATAGCAATCATGGTAATGAAAGCTTTTTCCTTCTTTGCTATTTCAAAGGTTTTATAAGTTACTTCAGAAACCGTGCTTCTGTTATACTTAAGGAATGGTTTTTTAGCCATAAAAAATGTGATTCAATACTGCTTTTTTAGCAAAATTATGTTTCAAGCACAAAGCTAATTAATCTTAGTGAAACATTGAGTTAAAAAATTGTTAACAATATTACTTCAATGTTAATCATATTCCTAATACTTAAAATTTTATGCTGCAGGGCAGAAATAATATTAAGTTTAAGTTAACTGAGGTAATATTTAATTCTTAACAATTGCTTTACTTTGCAATTGCTATTACTAAGAATTTTGCAGTTAATTTTGCATTTTAATAATCGTAAAAATATCAAATCATTAGCAATCCAGTTTTAAATAGTGAGCAGAAATGGCAATCAACCTTAAAAAGGCTGATACTGATTGCATTCAACATTTTTCTATTTTTGTTGGCAATAGATTTTATAGGTTATTCATTCCGATTATTGAATAAGGATATAGCTAATTCTATTATAAACCTTACAGCAAATCCTTTTATAAGTCTTTTTATTGGGCTCTTGATTACAGCCATCATCCAAAGCAGCAGCACTAGTACTTCCATGATTGTAGCAATAGTGGCCTCTGGCTCTATTGAGTTCTCTGATGCAATCCCTATGATTATGGGTGCAAATATTGGAACTACGCTAACCAGTACTTTGGTTTCATTAAGTTTCATTACAAATAGAGATGAATTCAGAAAAGCTATTGGGGCAGGTGTAGTCCATGACTTCTTCAATATACTGGTTGTTGCTATACTATTTCCGTTGGAGTATAAGTATGGATTATTAACACATCTATCCTCTTCGGCCTCTAATTTTATTTTGGGGGCTGATTATGTTGCGCAGAATTCGGAATTCAGATATTTCCTTTTTACTAAACCGATAGTGTTGTTTATTGGTGAATTAGTACCTTATCCTGTTGTTCTTGCTATTTCTTCCTTCGTATTATTGGCTGTAACAGTTAAATTTTTATCTAGAACATTATATAAATCCATTACAGGTGGTTCACGGGAATTTTTACAAAAATATTTCTTCGGCAGTCCTTACAGATCCTTTTTCTGGGGTATAGTTTTTACGGCTGGTGTTCAAAGCAGCTCGGTAACCACCTCGGTAATCGTTCCTTTTGTAGCTACTCGAAAGATCAGCTTAAAACAAAGTTTTACTTTTATTTTGGGGGCAAATATCGGGACTACCATTACTGCACTAGTTGCAGCCCTATTTAAGTCAGAAGCTGCAGTAAGCATTGCCTTGGTGCACTTGTTTTTTAATTTGATAGGAGTGTTGATCTTTCTCCCTTTTCCAATTATAAGAAATATTCCGGTTCAAATGGCTAAGTCCTTCGGGCGTTTGGCTATGAAGTTTAGGATTGCTGGTTTTGCTTATATTATATTCACATTCTTTTTGATCCCTTTTGTTTTGATTTCCTTTAATAAAGAGGAGGGAAATGAAAAAGAGACAGATGATAAAATAGAGGAAAGTATCAATAAGTCTGTCAATCCGACTGATTCATTGGATTAATTCTCCTATTATATTTAATCTTTCGAACACCATTTCCGTGTGTGGGGCATCTTTTAACTCCTCAGTTAGATCTTGTCCAGACCAATGTTCGTAATGCGTGCCATTTTTCCATAGCTTTGAATTGGTTACATCATATATAATTCCCTTATAAGCGATCCAGATTTCTTCCTTGTCCTGTCCATTGCGTAATGCAAGCTGTTGAGGGCTGTATTTCTTCATTAATTATGTTTTTTCAAGTAATTTAAATCAATATATAATTTTATTACATCTCAATTATATTCAAATTTCAGAATAAAAAATCGAAATAAGGTGATATTTTGAAATAAAATAGTCTATTTCTCTTTATCCGTACAAGTAGTATTTTTAAACTCAAAATTCATCACTTGAAATAATTGAAAATATTCTAAAGAACTACCTCTGTAACTTTATGAATTAGCTAAATAAAACACTTTTAAATCAGCCTGCTACTTTTGCATTGTATAAAATAATATAAAAATATGTCAACTGTAGTATCTCAAGCAGAGAAAGTAACCATTAAGGAACAAACTGATGTTCAAGCAGCCATGATTACCTTTCACGGTAGTTTAAAAAGTGAAGAATACCGTGCTGCAATGTTATCAAATTATGATTTGTGTCAGCAACCACATATTAAAAATTGGCTGCAAAATAATACTGACGCTGGAGTATTGTCATTAGATGATCAAAAGTGGGTTTCAGAAAACCTGATACCTAAAGCAGCTCAGGAAGTAGAGAAGATCGCGGTAGTAGTTTCAAAGGATGTATTTAGAAAATTTGCTGCTAAAAATATTTTAGATAAACAAAAAGGAAAATTGAATTTTCAATATTTCAACAACTTGGAGGATGCCAAAGCGTGGTTGAAAGCATAAGATATTTCTTGTTAAATAGGGAATAGTTTAGTTTAGGTTAACAAAAAAGGCAGGGGTGGTTCCCTGCCTTTGTCTTTCTACAGCCTAAAAGCTGGTTTCTTTAACCACTAAGAACCTCAAAGTTAACCTAAAAGCTTCACAATGAGGGGTAGCCCATGTCAGACATTCTACTTAACCAACCAATTTTGTATTGTTCTTTTTCTGGTCTCAAACAGTATGACTTATTGATAAAATTAGCCTATGTGGGACACTTTATTCACACCGTTAGAAAATTCGAGATATTTTGTGATAATCCAATTGATTAATGTCCGACATTTCAAATGTCGGACATAAGCACGCTATATTTATTTTTATGACATAAAAATACGAGTCTCTCTAAGAAATCCACTAAGCACCTGTCTGCATATGCGGGCACAAAGGATATTAAACTTGATCAATTTTTATTTTGAATAAAAAACCACAAAAGAATCAATTAAAACTAACATTTGTTTTCTGTTGACTCTTTTGTGGTTAAAATAGTATTTGTAGTTAAACTACTTTATTTATTTCTGCTCATTTCATTGTCAGCTGGCGATTGACCTCTTGGCGTAGAATTCCTTCTTTGATATAATTCAAATTTGTTAGGAATGCTTCTTGGCGGCCAGTAGTTGTTTTCTTCATCTACATCAGCCGTTTCTCTTTTAGGATCCACCTGAAATTGAACGATTTCCTTTTGAGAAATAATCACCTTGGTAGCGGTGTTTTCTCGCTTTCTCCAGATTTCAGCAGGATATTTTAAGGTTTCTTTGCTTCCGTCTTTATAGGTAACTTCCACAATGATTGGCATTACTAATCCACCTTTGTTTTCATATTTTACTTCATAGAAATTATATCCTCCATCTAGTAATTCCTCTTCTTTTGGAGACAATGAAGCTCTGAATGATTTATAAGCTTTTCTATCATCGCTATCCACTTCAAAAGGGTCATAACTGTTGTAGAAATCTTTCAATTCAGGATGCTTTTCTACTACTGTTTTAATGCCTTCTTCCTTATTTTTATCGGGAGTGACATGATAGCTTTCTTCTTCTGCTCTTTCCTTTTTGATTTTGTTTTCTACATCAGGATTTTTAGAATCCAATTTGTACCATTCCACATCTTTAATTGCAATATCCACATGATCAACTGAATAGAACCAACCTCTCCAGAACCAATCTAAATCAACTGCTGATGCATCTTCCATAGTGCGGAAAAAGTCAGTTGGTGTAGGGTGTTTGAATGCCCATCTTTCAGAGAAAGTTTTGAATGCTTTATCAAAAAGGTCTCTGCCCATTACAGTTTCTCTTAAAATATTGAGTGCTGTCGCAGGTTTCCCGTAAGCATTATTTCCAAACTGAATAATATTTTCTGAATTAGTCATTATCGGACGGATATTATCTTTGTCTCCTTTCATGTAAGAGACAATATTTCCGGCTGGACCTCTTCTACTTGGATAATTAGGTTCCCATTCCTGTTCTGCAACAAACTGTACAAAGCTGTTCAATCCTTCGTCCATCCAAGTCCATTGACGCTCATCGGAGTTTACAATCATCGGGAAGAAGTTGTGCCCCACTTCATGAATGATTACGCCAATCATTCCGTATTTAGTTCTGGCTGAATAAGTGCCATCTGGAGCCGGTCTTCCGTAGTTGAAGCAAATCATCGGATATTCCATTCCATTTGCCGCTTCAACTGAAATAGCTACCGGATATGGATAAGGAATAGTCATTCTAGAATAAACTTCCAATGTGTGAGCAACTACTCTAGTAGAATATTTATCCCATAATCCCCAAGCTTCTTTAGGGTAATAAGACATGGCCATTACGGTTTTGCCTTCAATGTCAACGCCCATTGCATCCCAAATAAATTTACGAGAAGAACCAAATGCAAAGTCACGAACGTTTTCTGCATGATACGTCCAGGTTTTAGTGCCTTTAGCTTTACTTTTCTCTGCTTTTTCAGCTTCTTTTTTAGTGACGATCAAAACAGGATCATCCGCTGTTTTAGATTTCTCCCATCTTTCTAATTGATCAGCAGTTAATACTGCATCAGCATTCTGTAATTCACCAGTTGAAGCTACTATATGATCTTCTGGAACGGTGATATTCACCTCATAATCTCCGAAAGGCAATGCAAACTCACCACTTCCGATGAATTGCTTGTTTTGCCATCCTTCGAAATCATTGTAAACCGCCATTCTAGGGAACCATTGTGTGATAGTGTAAACTGTGTTATCATCCTCTTCAAAATGGTCAAATCCACCACGACCGCCCATTCTAGCTCTGTCGTTAATGTTATAATACCAATCAATAGAGAACGAAATTTCTTCACCTGCTTTTAAAGGCTCATCCAAATCAATTCTCATCATGGTGTTGTTGATGGTGTATTGCATATCATTTCCATCCGCATCCACTAATTTTTGAATTTTGTGTCCACCATCATAATCAGGGTATCCCATCATGCGGTCAATTTGTCCTTCGCTTGCTCTGTCTGGAACACTTGTTTCAGACACATCATAGGTCATACTGTTTTTTGCACGCATATTCTGATCCAGCTGTACCCATAAATAAGTCAATTGATCTGGTGAATTGTTGGTGTAAGTGATGGTTTCAGAACCTATGATCTGATTCTTTCCTTCATCCAAGGTTACATCAATTTTGTAATCGGCTTTTTGTTGCCAATACATGTGTCCTGGGGCACCTGAAGCTGTCCTGTAAACATTCGGTGACCTCAACATGTAATCCAATTGCTCAAATTTGCCCTGGTTTTTATACTCTTGAGCAGTTGCTGCAATAGTAAAAAATGCCATAAAGGCGGTAAATATTCTTTTCATATCTATTTTAATTTTTAATGTACTACTTACCAAAATTTTGTTTCCATCATAATTGTCACAGCGATTCCTGCAATGGCACTTGAGACAATTAGCACCCAATCTCTTCTTTTTAAACCAAAAAGATCTATAAAGATAAAAGATAAAACCAAGAAGACCAGTACTATAATGATTTGGCCTACTTCCAAGCCTATATTGAAAGCCAATAATTCCATGACTATAGAACTGTTTTTGCCTAGGATTGCTTTTAGATAATTACTGAAACCTAAGCCATGAATCAAACCAAAAAGTAATGCGAAAATATAATTTAATTGCATACTTCCGGTGCTTTTCAAATCTCTTTCCTTTTTGAACAGATTAGCAAATGCAGTTATGAAAATGGTGACAGGAATTAAAAACTCAATTAACTCTGGTTTAATCACTACATAATTTAGCGTGGAGAGTGCTAGGGTTATGGAATGACCAATTGTAAAGGCTGTTATTAAAATCAGAACCTTTCTCCAGTCGCGCATTAAATAAATGGCAGCTAGTGCCAAGACGAATAAAATGTGATCGTATCCGTTAATGTCCAGTATGTGATCAAGTCCTTCAAGAAAGTAGGCTTTAAAAGTTGACATATCCTTTTAAGTAATTTTTGAGTTTTATGGTAACAAAACATAATATTACCATAATTTTGTAAAACAGACACGAGACTACTAAAAATGTTATACAGTAATTTTATTATCGGCTTTTTCCTGATGCTTAGTGGAATGCTACATCCCTTTTATGTTTCCATTACTGATTTGGTTTATAAAGAAGATACAAAGTCAGTTCAAATCATGCACAAAGTGTTTGTGGATGATTTTGAGCAAACCTTGAATAAGCATTACAATGTCAATCTTGATATTTTGGCAATGGAAAGCACTGCAGAGATTGATGACATGTTAAAGGATTATTATTCCAAAAGATTTGCAGTTGAGATAGATGGAAAAGAACAGGAGATCACCTACATCGGAAGCGAATTGGAGGAAAATGTACTATGGATATATCAGGAGATTTATAAAGTAAGGAAGCCTGAAAAATTCAGAATCACCAATACGGTTTTATTTGATGAGTTTGATACCCAATCTAATCTTGTCCACACCGATTTAGGCGGTAAAATCAAAACCTTAAGATTGACAGAAGGTGACGGAACTCAGGAAGTGGAGTTTGAGGTTTATTAAAAATTACGAATTTATAATTACGAATTATGGAATTGGAAATTGCGAACTTATACGGCAATTTCCAATTTAGTGTTTTACTTAGAACCTGCTTTAAAAGAAATGATTAATTCCCTTAAAAGTCTTGCACATGCTTAAAAACTATTTCATAATAATCCTCTCGAGGACACTATATTCAATTTATTTTTTAAGTTAGCTGTTTTTAAGCAAGCCCTACTTAAAGAACATTCAAACTCTGCTCTTTAATTTTTTCCAGTTCTTCTTTCATTTGAATTACCTGCTCTTGCAAATCAGAATCATTTGCTTTTGAGCCCAAAGTGTTGATTTCCCTTCCAATTTCTTGACTGATAAAGCCCAATTTCTTACCATGGGATTCTGCATTGCTTTTAAGCGTTTCCAAGAAATATTTCAGGTGAATGGATAAGCGTTCAATTTCTTCATTTACATCCAATTTTTCAGAATAGTAAATTAATTCTTGTTCTAGTCTTTCTTGATCATAATCCACAGATAGCGTTAATTCTTTAATATTGTTCTGCAGTCGTGTGCGGATTTTCTCCATTCTTTTAGGCTCAATATCTTTTGCTTTTTCTAATTTTTCGGAAATGGTATTGATGTAGCCAGCCAAAATATCGCTAACTGTTTTGCCTTCTGCTTCCCTGAATTCGTTGCATTTCTCTAATGCACCTTTTAGTGTATCAATGATCAAAAGTTGATCTTCTTCACTAAGTTGATCATTTTCATAGTTAATAATCTCTGGAGCATCCAATGACATTTTCATGATATCATGAAATTTTCTTCCATTTAGCTCTTCTAACTCCGAAAGCTTCTCTAAGTATGCTGCAAAAAGTTCTTGGTCGATATTAGGAAGGGCTAGCTGCTTGTTCTTTTTGGAAATATTAATAGATACTGATGCTTTTCCGCGGATTAGCATTTTTGTAATTAAATTTCTGACCTCAATTTCTTTGGCATTTAAAATTTTAGGAAGTTTTAAGGATAAGTCTAAAAATTTAGAATTAAGCGTTTTAATTTCTACCTCAATAGTAATGCTATCGTTTTGTGCTTCAGCAATGCCAAAGCCAGTCATTGATTTAATCATGGATTATTAAAATCTATAGTTAGATATTCACTCAAATCATTTCGAGTCGAATCTCGAAATGATTATTAAACAGTCGAAATTTATTAAAAAAATATGGATTAGAAGTCGTAGCCGATGCTTAAACTTAATTTTGGATCCTGAACTATGTAATCTTCAATCGGATAAGCGTAATCAAGTCTTATATAATAGCCCAAAACTGTAGTACGTATACCTAAGCCAAGCGAAGATAACCATGGGTTTTTATAATTTCTAATGACAGCCTTAAAATTATCTTTTTCAATATTTTGGCGATTGATGCTGTTGTCCTGATCCCATGGACTTCCACCCAGCCAAGCAGTACCGATATCATAAAAACCAATAAATTGGAAGTTTTTAGCAAAATCAGATGTCATTGTATTATTGCTTAACACTCTGAAAATGGGGAGTCTAAGCTCATTACTTAATAGTATAACGTTTTTACCACTAAATTCATTTAATTGAAATCCTCTTAAACCCGTTACAAATTCATGAAACAATATGTTGGAGTTAAATATAGGATTTTCCGCAGTAGTAAGTGCTAGAGGGTTTTCTTCAGGGGCTAACTCCTCATTAGGGCCAGGTTCATTTATTTTCTGGAAAACCCAGTTGTCTACTCCTCCTAGCATGAAGTATGGAGAATTTTTACCGAAAAAAGCTCCAGCATAGAGTCGACTTGCAAAAGTGATTTCCCTAAATACTTTTTGATAATTTCTAAAGTCTAAATAGAGCTTGCTAAAAGATTCTCCTTCTCCAAAACCGCTGGTATAATTCTCAATGGCTACTTTCCCTCTTAACCCTTGTCTCATATTTAATCCAATGGGCTCAGAGTTATCAAAAACGTATTCAATTTTTCCGCCAAACAGAAATTCGTTTTGAAGCGGGTCTTTTTTTAAGCTACCTCTTTGGTTTAGTACAAATGTGCTGGTTTCAGAAAATTGTTTGAATGCAAAATGGGGCTTAAAACTTATGTTAGAAGTGTTGGAAAGTGGGAATGATCCTCCAAAACTCAATGTATTTAAAGAGTAAATTTGTTCGGTCTCTCTATTGTTTAAATTTTTAGCATATACTTCTCTTTCAAAACGAACGCTATAATCTACTAATCTTTCAAGATAGTGATACTCACCGAAAACCAATCCACTTTTAAAATCTCGTAAAGAGAAATTAAATCCACCATTGAATTTATTGTTTTCCCTTAAATCATTCATTTGATATCTTGAATAAATAGATAGACCAACAAGTGGGTCTATTAACCATGAGGCTGTTACATTATCGGTTGTAAATGTCGGCTCATAATCAAAAGGCCCCATAGTACCGGCCTTGCTTCTTAATTTGTTAAGATTTTTCATCAATGAACTTTCTTCTGGTCTTGCCTCAAACATCTGTTTTTGAAATTCAAAGTCATCTGCGTTTAGCTTGCCAGTATCCTTAATGTCAGCATTAATTTTTTCATTGGCCTCCATTTCTATTGAGTCAGAAACGTTGATTGGTCTACTGGATATTTCAATTTCAGGGCTCTTATTTTCTTCCTTATTCGATGGACTGTTAATATTTCTACTTAGTTGGACTTGTTTTCTTAATGTTGAGGGTAGAAATTTACCTTCATTTGAATTGAAATTCTTTTCCAAGTAAAACTTCTCTTCACCATTAAAATCCATAACATAGGTAAAGTAATTGAATTCAGGTAAGATGTCATATTGTTTTATCCCTGATCCAAATGCTGTTATCTGTTTGGATGTGTTTTTATTGAGATCCAGTCTATATAAATTGAAAATCCCTGATTTATCACTCAAATAAAATGCAGTAGAAGAGTCAGGAATTGTGATGTGGGTAATTTGCCCAAAGTAGTTGGTTAATTGTTTCAGTTGAGAGGGTTGATCAATGTCTAACTCAAATAGATTGTAGTTATCAGTAACATCCTCGTACTTGAATTCAGTTGAAAGGGAATCACTTTTTCTATTAGAGGCAAATACTATTCTTTTGGTAGAAGGTATAAAAGAAGGGTATAGATTATCAAATACATCATTAGTTAATCTTCTGATATTAGGTCTTCCGGTACTGATTAAGTAAAGATCTGATTGAGCGTTGACATTTGCACTTAAAACCGCTGTTTTCCCGTTTGGATAAATATCCATATGGTTTACCTGATCAAATCTTCTTAAATCTCTCTTTTGAAATTTGTTTGTATACGGGTCGTATAGATATAATATGTTAATACCTCTCTCATAATTGACAATTCCGAGTGTGGTGCTATCACCCCAGTCAAATACAGGTGCATCAACATAAAAATTGTCCTTTAATTTTTTTTGACCACCTCTGAGAACCGTCTTTTCGCTACCACTTTCTATATCTCTAATCTTAACTTTGTACTTGCCTTTATTATTTGTTGAGTAAGCTAAAAATTCACCATTTGGACTTAATTTGGATTTATAGACTAGGTCTTTCCTCCAAGGTTTTGAGAGTTGGTTTTTATTTGAGGGTTGTTCCGTTTCTATATCTGAGAAATTGTTAATGTAGAAATACCTGTATTCATTTAAGAACACTCGGTAATCCATGCCTAATGTATTTGTAATACTTTTTTTCTCATTTCTAATAATCCTAGTGAGGTTTAAGGTGTTAGAAATATTGATCCTTCCGTATTTTTCTGAAATAAAATTCCAAATGGACTGTCCGGCTAATTGCGCCTCCTTTCCATCTAGTTTATCAATATTGTCTGCTTGGTTTCTTATTAAAAATGAACGTATAAAGTCGTCCATTTCTGCACTCCACCCATAAGCAATATAGGCGGCTACTCCATCCACAAACCAATCAGGAACTGTAAATAATGAGTTTGATTGAAACACTTCAGAGACTATTCCGCCCCCAAAAAGCATGTCTTTCACATAAAGCTTTGATATTTTGTATATCAATTCTTCATTGAATTCATTGTAGGATCCTTCAAAAGCGAGTTCTATATGGGTCTTTAAAAAATTGGTTTGCCCGCTAATACTAAATTGAGCCTCATTCAATCCAACATTACTTTGATTGAGATCTAAATTACTATTGAAGATAAATATTTTTGTCTTGTCAAAAGGAGCATAGCCCATTATGTCAGTAATTCTAAGGAATTCTTCTTCAATGTTTTCGGCCACTTGCTTAGCAAGCTTTTGGCCTCCATAGTAGTAATAAACATCAAAATGAGGGGTGCTGTAATACTTCCATTCAAAGAAGCGGTATTGTATTCTGCTTTTACCATAAACTTCTTCTGCATTTTGAGAAAATAATGAGCCAGACACCATCAAAAAAATGATGCTGAAAAAAAATGTGGTGTATTTAATAATTCTCCAATTCATACTAATTTGAATATAATGGATAATAACGGTTTATGTTTACTTCATCGTTCAATTTTTCGAAATTAAATATTGAATTTACAAACTGACGAGCAAAATAGGGGGCTAGCGATACTCCTTTTGTGCCTAATCCGTTGAAGATAAATACGTTCTTTCTTTCGGGATGGTTCCCAATTAATGGACGTCTGTCTTTACTAGCTGGTCTTATCCCGGCAACTTGATCTAAAATTTGATATTTAAGTTGGAGCAAATCATCCAGTTTGTCAATTAACTGCTTTCTAGCTTTCTCTGTGGGTTGATAGTCTAGATTTTTCCACTCATATGTTGCTCCCACTCTGTAGTAATCATGATGTGGATTATTAACTAAAAAAACACCTCTGTTGAAAATCAGATCATCGGGTAATGGCTTTTCTGTCTTGATATGAAGAATTTCTCCTTTTACGGGAGCGGTTGGGAGCCATTCAAAAAAAGGGTTTCGGCTCAAAGGGCCATCACAAAAAATGATCTTTTTGCTTTCTATTTCTTTATAATTGATTTGACTTTCATTTACTATTAATTTCTCGTATTCCAATTTCTCCTTTGTCAATTGCTTATTATCTATTAGCTTTTCTTTGTGCCGATCAAGCATTGTGCTCACATCTAAAAATCCACTATGATTAAGTAAAATGCCACCAAATTCATCGCTGATAAATTCACTAAATTGAGAATTTGTGAAAGTATCTTTAATAAATTGGTTATTTGTATTTTGTTTAGCCATCCAATCATTTTGATCTTCTAATGAAAGGAAAGGTCTGTAAATAGCCTTTTTATGTAGGAATTTAGCCTTAAGTGATTTCTCCAAACCGCCATAAAATTCTTCGAGATAAGGGAAAAGTTGCTCCGCCATCCAGGTTTGCTTCATTTTCCTGCCAGTTACTGGATTGTATAATCCTGCTGCCACTTTAGAGCTTGAATTAGGGTTTTCGTCCGAAAAAACTATAAAAGATGCATCCTGTTTGATGAGATGTTCGATCACAGCTACTGAAGCTAAACCATGCCCCACTATTATGAAATCAACTTTCATACATTAATTGGTTTATAATATTTGTTAATTCTTCCTGATTTTGCTTAAAACTCACTATTTAGTAATCCTTATTTTAGGCAAACAGTTTTAATTTCAGCAAATTTGCATCAAACTTTAATGATATGATAAACATAAAGCAATTTGTTTTTAATCCTTTCATGGAGAATACCTATGTGGTATACGATGACAGCAAAAATGCAGCCATAATTGACCCAGGCTGTTATGAAGGGTATGAACAAGATGAGTTGGTGAATTTCATTAAAACGGAAGGCTTGAATGTTCAGCAATTAATAAATACACATTGCCATATAGATCATGTTTTGGGTAATGCTTTTGTGAAAGATAAGTTTGGGGTAGATTTATATATGCATGAAAAGGATCTGCCAATTTTAGAAGCAGTCCCAACTTATTCTGCTGCTTACGGGTTTGCTAATTATCAACCTTCACAACCTGATCATTTTTTAAAGGAGGGTGATATTCACAAAATTGGTAATATCGAATTTGAAGTTTTATTCCTGCCTGGGCATGCCCCTGGACATATCGGATTTATGAATGAGAAAGAAAAGGTTTTTATAGGAGGGGATGTGTTATTTGATGGAAGTATAGGTAGAACTGATTTACCAGGTGGTGACCATGATACATTGATTAGTAGTATTCAAAATAAACTTTTTAAATATCATGATGATGTGAAAGTCTATTGCGGACATGGTCCGGAAACCACCTTAGGAAAAGAAAAAGTCTCTAATCCTTTCTGTGCCATAAAATAGAAGATGATGATAAAAAAAAATATTCCGAACATCATTACATCAGCTAATCTTTTTACAGGAGCTGTTGGTGTTTATTTTGCGAGTCAGTTTGAGTTTGAATGGGTAGCTTTCTGTATTGTTTTGGCAGCACTTTTTGATTTTTTAGATGGAATGTTAGCACGATTGCTAAAAGTCCATTCCGAAATCGGGAAGCAACTGGACTCCTTGGCTGATATGGTGACGTTTGGGTTTTTGCCTTCTTACGTTCTTTTCCAATTCTTACAAATGAATGATGCGGGTATCTTAAGTTTTACAGCATTTTTGATCGCAGTTTTTTCTGCTATCCGCTTGGCGAAATTCAATATTGACACTCGACAATCAGAAGAATTTATAGGCTTGCCAACGCCTGCTAATGCATTGTTTGTTGGCTTTCTGTTTTATCTTGGAGATATGCAAATGCTAGAATTTTTATTTAAAATTCCCGCTTTGCTAACTATCTCTGTTGTGTTTTCATTATTGTTGGTGGCAGAATTACCGATGATTGCATTAAAATTTAAAAATTTTAAGATCAAGGATAATATTTTTAGGTACTTAACTATTTTAATGGCTATAATTTTAATCAGTATTTTTCAATTTTCTGGTATACCGGTCGTTATCCTGCTTTATATTCTATTATCGATGATCAAATTTACTTTGTTTCCTAGAAATTAATTCTAGTGATAAGCTGTTAAGCTATTGATCCACAGTAGTTCATAAAAAATAAGTGAATTCTATAACATATTGATTTATTAGGGCTGACCTTTGAAAACAACAAAAAACACTTGAAATACTTTCTCAGTATTATATTGACCATTTCTGCTTTTCACCACCTAAGTAGTCAATCTATTCTACAAAAAGAAGGACTTGTAAAGGTAGCAACTACGGAAGAGGGCGTTCATAAGATCGATTTGTCTTTAATTGAATCAAGTGGTTTAAATGCTCAAGAAATTGATCCCAATCGTATTCAAGTTTATGGAATGCCAGGTGGCCATATTCCTCAATCTAATGCAGTTGAATATCCTTTTGATCCACAGCCAATTCCTGTGAAAATTAGTGCTAATCAAAATAGCACTTTTGAAGCAGGAGAATCAGTGTATTTCTATGCTGATGCTGTCAGAAATATTAAATATGATTTTGATAGTGAGATTTATCAATACAGTAATAATCTGTACAGTGACTCCTTGTATTTTTTTATAGATTTTAATGGCAATGATATTAATTTAATAGAAACCCTCAATTCGAATGCAACCCAAGCTGACAAAATTATTAATTGGTTTGATGCAATTTATTACCACGAAATCGATGAAACCAATATACTGAGATCTGGCAGGGAATGGTTTGGAGAATCATTTAGTGTTAATAAATCCCAAACTTTTTCATTTCCAATTTCGCATGAACTAGCTCAGTCAAAGGAAGTGGGGTTAACTACTCAGTATGTGGCTCAGACTTACAGTCCTGCAAATCTGAATATAAGCCTGAATAACTTTGATTTAGCTTCGGAAGGACTGACTACGGTTTCAGACTTCACTATTTTCCCATATAGGGAAAAAGGAGAGATTGTCAAAAATAATTCTACAATTAGTACATCGCTCTTATCTGGGAATGAACTGTCTATTAAAATCACACATGAAGCTTTAGGTTCAGGAAGATCAGATGGTTACTTAGATTATGTATTCCTCACTGTGCCTGAAAAGCTTAAAATCAACAATAAGCAGATTGTTGTAAGAAATAGAGTATTTCAAACTGATGGTGTTTACGAATTAAAATTTGAGGGGCTTACTTCATCGCACTCAGTATGGGATGTAACTGATTTGATAAATTATAAAGAGCTAAATCTTGAAAATCAGAGTTTTAATTTTAGTCAGTCAGATGCATTAGGTGAACGTAAATTTGTAGTTTTTGAGCAAGCTACTGCTCATATACCTACTTTTATCGATGAAATCAGTCCACAAAGCATTAAAAATAGCAATAGTCCTGATTATTTGATTATTACATATGATGAGTTTTTTCAAGAGGCAAATGAGTTGGCTCAATATAGAAGAACCCACAATGGATACGATGTTGAAGTGGTGCAAGTAAGTAAAATATTTAATGAATTTGGATCAGGGAGAAGAGACGTAGCAGCAATAAGGAATTATATAAAATACTTCTATCAAAGGAATCCAACTAAATTAAAATATGTATTAATGTTTGGTGCATCTTCTTATGACTATAAAAACAGGGTGAATGATAATACTAATTTAGTACCTGTCTATCAGTCTAGAAATTCCTTGCATCCCGTTTTTACTTATGCTTCCGATGACTTTTATGGTTTTATGGATGAATCTGAAGGTGTTTGGGAGGAAGTATCTAATAATATCGATGATGTTGATATAGGCATTGGAAGAATTCCAGTAAAAAGCAGAGCTGAAGCAAAAGACGTAATCAATAAAATTATTCATTATGAGAGTAGCCCTCAGGTATTTGATAAATGGAGAAATGATTTATATTTTATTGCAGATGACGAAGATGGAAATTTGCATCATAGAGATTCCGAGGTATTGAGTGAATATGTAATTGATAATTTTGGATTTTATAATATCAACAAACTTTATTTGGGGGCATTTGAGCAGGAAGTATTTGCAAGCACTCAGCGTTCTCCTAAGATGAGAGCGGCCATTAATAATATGGCGGAAAAGGGAGCTTTAATTGTAAATTATATAGGCCATGGTTCTGAAAATAGTTGGTCAAATGAAGCTATTCTTATCAAGAGTATGGTCGATGATTGGAATAATTTAGATCGACTACCCTTATTTGTTACAGCAACCTGCGAATATGGTAGATTTGATAATCCAACTATAGTATCAGGAGCCCAGGAAATGTTATTGAAAGCAGATGGTGGAGCTATTGCATTGTTGACAACCTCTCGTCCGGTAGAGTCAAGTTCAAATGCAACCCTAAATCGAGCATTTTTCGAAAATGTTTTTAAAACTGAGAATGGAAAGCCTCAAAAACTTGGAGACATTATTAGAAGCACTAAGAATTCAGGAATAGTAGGAGTTAAAAACAGGAATTTTATCCTCTTGGGTGACCCTGCAGTAACCTTGGCTGAGCCTCAAAATAATCTCAAAATTGAAAATGTTGTAAATGAAAATGGCAGTACAGATACGCTCAATAGCATGTCAAAAATTACAGTTAGTGGGATAGTTAAGAATTCTTCAAATCAAAAAATTAGCAATTTTAATGGGATATTAACAGCAGAGCTTTACGATAAACCAAGGGAAAGCAGTACAATTGATGCTTCTGAAAATGAGTTTAATTTTTTAACCTACGATCAAGTAATTTACAGAGGAAAATCGTTTGTAGAGAATGGGGAATTTGATTTTACTTTTTATGTGCCTAAAGAAATTGACTACAAAGTAGATAATGGAAAATTTAGTTTATATGCAAAGCAAGAAGGAGCATTGAGCGATGCTAGTGGTTTCAATGATGATTTCTTGATTGGCGGAAGTAGTCCTTTAGCTAATCAGGACAATATAGGCCCTGATATCAGCTTGTTTTTGAATGATAGAGATTTTGTAAATGGAGGGAAAACAGGTTCTAATGTGGAGCTAATAATTGATTTATTTGATGAACATGGAATCAGTGTAGCGAATAGCAATATTAACCCTGGTATAAGGTTTTCGATCGATGGAAATGAGGCTATTAATATAAATGATTTTTTCTATTATGATCTTGATTCCTATCAGGAAGGTTCAATTAGTTATAATGTGTCAAATTTAGAGGAGGGAGATCATTTTTTGACTGTTACTGCGCTTGATGTATTTAATAATAAATCTAAAGCGACCATTGAATTTGAAGTAGTTGGAAATGATCAATTATCCATTTTAGATTTTGTAATGTATCCGAACCCGGCCAGTGAAGAAGTGAATTTTAAATTTCGGCAGAACAGGAAGAATGAAGAGGTAGAATTCAGTTATCAGATTCTAAATAATCAAGGGAAATTAATTTATTCCCATAGCTATAGTACCATTAATGACTTGAGAAAAGATGTTTGGAATTTGAAAGACTATAACGGCAAAAAACTTTCACCGGGAATATATTTTGTCAGAGTTTTTCTTCGTTCTGTAGAAGATAATGCAAAAACTGACCAATTTAAAAAGCTAATTGTAATCAATTAAGTATATTTGAAGTAAACCAAGATAAAATGCGAGCAGCAAAACTTATTTTTACCACAGCAGCAATGTTTATGAGCAGTTTAGTTCATGGACAAATAGCAAACCCCTCAGGATTAACTGGAGCTGATCCTGAAAGAAATGTAATCACAACAGCAATGCCTTTCCTTTTAATCTCACCAGATTCACGAGCAGCAGGTATGGGAGATGTGGGTGCTGCACTTTCGGCAGATGCCAATGCCATGCAATGGAATGCCGCTAGATTAGCATTTGTTGAAAACGAAATTGGTGCTTCTTTTTCTTACTCTCCATGGTTAAGAAGTATTAATGTGGACGATATGTCGCTCTCTTATTTAAGTGGATATTATAAAATCAGTAAAGAACAGGTGGTAGGAGTATCCATGAAATACTTTGATTTAGGTAATATATTCTTCACAGATGATGGTAGTACTGGAACTAATTTTGCCCCTAAAGAATTCTCGATTTCTGCTGCTTATGCGAGAAAATTAAGTGATAACTTAAGCGCATCTTTAACAGGTAAATTTGCTCGATCAAATCTATTTGGGAATTACTCCAATAATAACGCAGCAGCCCCTAGCCCTGCTACAGCCATAGGAGTGGATCTAGGTCTTTTTTACACTAAAGAACTTTTATTTAACGGTAAAGATTCAGAGTTTTCTTCTGGTTTACAGATTGCCAATATTTCAAATAAGATTTCTTATAGCGGTGATGATAATGAACAATTCCTGCCAATTAATTTAAAACTAGGGACTGCATTTACTACTGCCTTAGATCCATATAATAAATTAACAGTTGCCCTTGATCTAAATAAATTGATGGTGCCTACACCAGTTGAGGGTGATACCACTACTGCAACTTTATTAGAAGGAATGTTTGGGTCATTTGGTGATGCTCCCGGAGGTTTTCAGGAGGAAATGAGAGAGATCACTATTTCTACTGGTATTGAATATTTATACAATAACGTCTTCGCAGTAAGAACTGGTTATTTTTATGAGCATTTTACCAAAGGTGGGCGACAGTATTTTACAGCTGGCTTAGGGTTCAGGTATCAAGTTTTAGGTCTTGATTTTTCTTATCTAATCCCTACAACCCAAAACAATCCTTTGGCAGAAACGCTTAGGTTCACAGCAGTCTTTAAATTTGAAGATATGGGCATAGCAAAAGCCTCTGTTACTGAATAATACTGCTGATTCATTTTATTTAAATTATTAAATACTTTATATGCTCAATAGACAATTGGCTCCCGAATCCTTTATGTTAAAAGATTTGTCATTAACTAAACCTGCAATAAAGGATTTAAGCAATGGAGTGTCTGTTCATATCATACAAGACGATACAAATCCAGTATTGAAAATCGATCTGCTTTTTGAAGCAGGAAGAGTTAATGACGAAAAGCCTGGCCAATCTTTGATTTGTGCTAAAGTGATGGTTGAGGGGACTAAAAGTTATCCTGGAAGTGAATTGCAGGAGCTTTTAGATCATTATGGAGCTCATCTGGATGTAACTGTTGACTATGATTATACCACAGTTACATTATTATGTCTTAAAGAGCACATTAATCCGCTATTGCCGGTATTGAAGAGTGCTATCACAGAACCATTATTTGAAGCTCAAGATTTTGAGAAAATCAAACTGCAGCAATTACAGAAAATAAGAGTAAATAATCAGAAGAATGCTCTTATCGCCACAAAAAGCCTCAGAAAGAAGTTGCTAAACGGCACACCCTATTCCCAAACATTAGAAGAAGAACATTTAACTGAGATTTCTAAAAAGGATATTGAAAATTATTTTGATCAATTTCTGACATTGAAGCCAGCCATTATTGTGGCAGGGGATTTTGATGAAGATATATTCAATTATTTCGAGGAGCACTTTGGTATGCTGGAATTCTCAAAATTTGCTGATGAGTATGATAATACCTTGTCGCCAATAATTGAGGAGGATTTAATTAAACGAGAGGGTTCTGTCCAAGCTTCCATCAGAATGGGGTCTGTTTCTATTCCTCGTAACCATCCTGATTATTTTGACTTATCAATAACAAATGAAATTCTGGGAGGATATTTTGGTTCTCGCTTGATGAAAAATCTTAGAGAAGATAAAGGTTTTACTTATGGTATTTATTCAGTTTTGATAAATTATAGGCATTTGGACTATCATATTATTGGTGCAGATGTGAAAATTGATCATGTTGAGGATACCGTTCAAGAAGTTTATAAGGAAATGGAGGAGCTAAAGACCAATTTAGTTCCTGAAGAAGAAATCAAAACCATTAAAAACTATATGCTCGGCAAAATAGCAAGTAGTTTAGATACGGTTTTTCATCAGTCGGAAAATTATAAAGTAAAACTTTCAGAAGGTGCTGATTATTTGGATTATTTTGAAGCTTATGTTAATAGTATTAGGAATATAACAGCTGAGCGTATTCTAGAGATCAGCAAGAAGTACTTTTCAGAGAAATATTGTGTCGTAAAAGTGGCATAATTTCCTTTTCCTTCAGTAAAAATATTTTGGGGCAAACTAGATAGAATGATTGATTTTCAATCTACATTTGCATCCAAAATATGACAATCAAAAATAAGGTTTTAGCGGTTGAAAGATTATTCAAACGCCTTGATAAGGAAATCACTGAATTCAGAAAGGAATCTGGCATTTATTGTTTTTCAGGATGCGGAAAATGCTGTAATAAACCAGATATAGAAGCTTCTCCGCTTGAATTTTTACCCTTGGCCTTTCATTGGTTTTCCCAAGGTAAAGCAGAGGAAATGCTTCAAAAACTGGAAGAAAACCAATCCCTAAATTGCATGGTTTATCAGCCTCTTTCTTTAGATGACCCCAATCATGGGCATTGTGGTGAATATCAGTACAGAGGATTAATTTGCAGGTTATTTGGCTATGGCGCTGGTAAAGATAAATATGGTCAGCTACGAATGGTTACTTGCAAATTGATAAAGGAAAATCAAGTTAAAAATTACGAGAAAGCAGTAGAAATGCTAAAAACAAAATCTACCGTTCCGGTTTTTGCTGATTATTATCAAAAGCTGATGCAAATAGATTTTAGATTGGCAAAAGATATGCTCCCTATAAACGAAGCCATTCAAACAGCCTTAGAAGCTGTTATGCAATATTATGCCTACAGAGCTTTTCCTGTTGGGAAAGGAGTAGCATAAATTTTATTAAATCTCAAATATAGAAAAAGCCCGAAAGTTTAATCTCTCGGGCTCAAAACTATATCTTGAATCTTGATTCTCACAATCACATATGAATAGGTCTATTATCAGTAGCTGCCAAACATGCCTCTTTTACTGCTTCCATATAAGTAGGGTGAGCATGAGACATACGAGATACATCCTCAGCAGAAGCACGATATTCCATGGCAGTAACTCCAGCTGCTATCATATCAGCAGCTCTAGCTCCAATGATATGGATGCCTAAAATCTCATCTGTTGTCTTATCAGCAATTACTTTTACTAAACCTTCCATATCGCCACTTGCTCTAGCTCTACCTAGTGCTTTGTAAGGGAATGATCCTGTTTTGTACTCAGTTCCTTTGTCTTTTAACTCTTCTTCGGTATATCCTACTCCAGCTACTTCAGGCCAAGTGTACACTACGTTGGGAATTAATTTGTAATGAATATGTGGTTTTTGACCTGCCATTGTTTCAGCTACAAATACGCCTTCTTCCTCCGCTTTGTGTGCTAACATAGCACCTCTTACTACATCTCCAATAGCATAAATATTATCAACTTCTGTTTTTAAATTATCATCAACAGAAATTCTCCCTTTTTCATCGGCTTTAAGTCCTGCTGCTTCAAGATTTAAACCTTCTGTATAGGGTTTTCTACCAACGGCTACTAAGCAATAATCACCTTTGATGGTTTCTTCCTTACCTTTATCGGTTTCAAAAGTAACTTCTACTTCTTTACCTTTATTTTCAACCTTGGTCACTTTATGTTTCAGTTTCAAGTCCATGCCGAGCTTTTTCATGCTCTTTTTCATTTCCTTGCCCATCGTGCTATCCATGGTTGGAATAAGGCTATCCATAAATTCAATTACAGTTACTTCTGCACCGATTCTTTTATAAACAGAGCCTAATTCAAGTCCGATAACTCCACCGCCAATCAAAATCAAATGCTTTGGAACTTCTTTTAATTCTAAAGCTTCAGTGCTACTGATTACTCGTTTCTTATCAAATTTTGCAAATGGAAGCTCTACTGGCTTTGAACCGGTTGCAATGATTACCTTTTCAGTGCTTAACTCTTCTTTTTTGCCATCCGATTTTGTAACCACAACCGTGTTTTTATCCTTAAATGAACCAACACCAGTGTGTACATCAATCTTATTTTTCTTCATTAAGTAAGCAATACCATCTACATTTTGCTTTACCACATCGGCTTTACGGTTGATCATCTGCTTGATGTCCACCTTTAAATTACTAAGATTAATTCCATGCTCTTTAAAAGTAGTTTCAGCATTGTGATAGTGCTCTGAAGAATCTAATAAAGCTTTTGATGGGATACAGCCTACATTTAGGCAAGTTCCACCAAGTGTATCGTATTTTTCAATAATGGCTGTTTTCATCCCTAGCTGGGCACAACGGATTGCTGCGACATATCCACCAGGACCAGAACCAATTACTGTAACATCATACTTGCTCATTTTATTAATATTTATGAATTATAGCACCTTTATTAAAGTGCATCAATTTATTTAATGTGTTGTTTATATGCCTAAAAGTAAACGAGTTGGATCTTCCAATAACTCTTTCACTCTTACCAAGAAGCTTACTGATTCTTTACCGTCAATAATTCTGTGGTCATAGCTAAGGGCTACATACATAATCGGTCTGATTTGTACTTCTCCGTTAATGGCAACTGGTCTTTCTACTATATTATGCATTCCTAAAATAGCCGATTGTGGCGCATTGATTATTGGTGTAGAAAGCATGGATCCAAATATACCACCATTGGTGATAGTAAATGTTCCTCCACTCATTTCATCTATACTCAATTTTCCATCTCTAGCTTTTTTAGCTAATCTGATTACTTCACCTTCAATTTCATGAAAAGATAGTTTCTCAGCATTTCTTATCACTGGAACTACCAAGCCTTTTGGAGAGGAAACAGCAATGGACATATCTACGAAATCACTGTAAACCATTTCGTTTCCATCAATTTGAGCATTAACGGCTGGCCACTCTTTCAATGCCATCGTACAAGCTTTTGTGAAGAATGACATAAAGCCTAATCCAACTTCATATTTCTCTTTAAATTGCTCTTTGTATTTTTTACGTAAATCCATGATTGGCTTCATGTCCACTTCATTGAAAGTGGTCAACATAGCCGTTTCATTTTTTACGCTTACTAATCTGCGGGCAACAGTTTTACGCAAGCTCGACATTTTTTCTTTTCTTTGCTCACGATTTCCACCTGCATCTGGAGAAGGTAATTTGTCTGTTTCTATTCCTGAATCAGATGATTTGCTTTCTTTTTCTGGAGCTTTAGATGATTGCTTTTCTGCATTTTCAGCATCCTCTTTTGTAATTCTACCATCTTTTCCGCTTCCTTTTATGTTGGAAGGATCAATACCTTTTTCCTTCAATATCTTAGCAGCGGCCGGTGAAGCATGTCCCGTTGCATAAGTTTCTTTTCCTTCTTCTTGGGAATCAGAGCTTGAATCACTTTCAGAAGAACTTTTCTCTGGTGAAGATTCGCTAGGAGCTCCCCCTTCAGTAACCTCAATCTTACAGATTGTAGCTCCGATCTCTATAGTATCGTCTTCTTGTGCAACTATTTGTAAGAAACCATTAGCCTCTGCAGGCAATTCAAAAGTTGCTTTGTCTGATTCAACTTCTGCAATAACCTCGTCCATTTCCACATAGTCGCCATCAGATTTCAACCAAGAACTTATGGTCACTTCTGTGATAGATTCACCAACGGTAGGAACTACCATTTCATGAACTTCTCCAGTCTTTTTTGGTCCGTTGTTTGAAGAAGAGCTTTCTTTCTTCTCCTGTTTTGGCTCGGATTTTTCTTCTTTCTTGTCCTCAGATTTTTCTTCTGATTTAGATTCACCTCCTTTGGCATCTTCGTCTATTTCGCAAATGACTGAGCCAACTTCAATGGTTTCGTCTTCTTGAGCTTTTATTGTCAATACACCGGAAGCTTCAGCAGGCAATTCAAATGTTGCTTTATCTGATTCCAGTTCTGCGATGATTTCATCTTGTTCAACAAAATCGCCATCTTTTTTTAACCATGAGGCAATGGTTACTTCGGTGATTGATTCGCCTACTTCCGGTACTTTTATTTCTAAACTCATGTTTCTCTGAATTCTATCTTAAAAAATTTTATTTCTTTGTGTCAAAAGCTTTTTCAACTAATGCTTCTTGTTCTGCTTTATGAACTTTGGCATAACCAGTAGCTGGAGAAGCACTTGATTTTCTTGAAATCAATTGCAAGCCTGCCTTGTTAGCTATTGTTCTTAACATATAGGTCCAATATCCCATATTCGATGGCTCTTCTTGTACCCAGAAAACTTCCGGATCTTTGAATTTCTTTAAAGCTTTGTCTACTTGGTTCATTGGGAACGGATGTAGCTGCTCGATTCTGATGATGGCAACATCCTTTCTTTCATCAGCTTGTTGCTTTTCTAATAAATCGTAATAGACTTTACCAGTACACAATAATACTCTTTTTACATTTTTGTTGGTTACGAAATCATCTTCATAAATTTCTCTGAATTTGCCTTCAGTAAATTCTTTAATTGGAGAAATCACTTTTGGATGACGCAATAATGATTTAGGCGCAAACTGAACCAAAGGCTTTCTGAATTCCCATTTCACTTGTCTTCTAAACATGTGAAATAGATTGGCAGGAGTAGTGATATTGGTTACAATTAAATTTTCCTCTGCGGCTAATTGAAGGAATCTTTCAGGTCTGGCATTTGAATGCTCTGGACCTTGTCCTTCATAGCCATGAGGCAATAGCATAACTAAACCATTCATTCTTTGCCATTTACTTTCGGCTGAAGTAATGAATTGATCAATCATAACCTGTGCTCCATTAGCAAAATCACCAAATTGAGCTTCCCAAATCACCAATGCATTTGGTGTGGCCATTGCATATCCGTATTCAAAACCTAAAACTCCAAATTCTGATAATAAGGAATTGAAGATTTTAAATTTCTCTTTTTGATTTTCCTCAATATGATCAAGGTTGCAATATGGCTCATTGGTTTCAGCATCAAACAAATAAGAGTGTCTGTGAGAGAATGTACCTCTTTTCACATCCTGACCTGACATTCTTACAATGTTCCCTTCGGCTAATAAAGAACCATAAGAAAGCAATTCGGCATCTGCCCAATTGAGCATTTTCTCATCAAAGAAATTCTTCTTACGCTCTTTTAAAAGTTTGTCTATTTGCTTTAATGGTTTAAACCCTTTCGGTAAAGTGGTTAAGGCTTTTCCTATTTTTTCTACCAATCCCTGCGAAATGGAAGTGTCAGGAGATTCTAAAAAGTCATCGGACTTAGCTCTTCTTAATTGCTCCCACTCTTCTTCAATTTTTTGTGGTTTATAAGGTAAAGGTTTTTGTTTTACCTCATTTAGCCTGTCTTGAAGCTGTTTTTTGAAATCTTTCTCCAGTTTTTTTACTGAATCATTATCCAAATCACCTCGTTCAGTTAATTTTTTAACATAAACCTCTCTAGGGTTAGGGTGCTTGGCAATTTTGTTATAAAGTTTAGGTTGAGTGAATTTAGGCTCATCACTTTCATTATGCCCATGTCTTCTGTAACATAACAAATCTATAAAAATATCTTTATGGAATTTATTTCGATATTCCACGGCTAAATTAGCTGCAAAATTGACCGCCTCAGCATCATCTCCATTGACGTGCAGCACTGGAGCATCAATCATTTTAGCAATGTCCGTACAGTAAATTGATGAACGCGCATCATCATAATCTGTAGTGAATCCGACCTGATTGTTGATAACCAAATGCACTGTTCCGCCAGTTGAATAGCCTTCTAATAAAGACATTTGAGTGGTTTCATACACAATTCCTTGTCCTGCAACTGCAGCGTCACCATGAATTAAGATAGGCAGTGCGGCATTCACGTCTTCACCATATTCATCGTCAATTTGAGCTCTGGTATAGCCTAAAACTACTGAATTCACAGCTTCTAAATGAGAAGGATTTGGCGTTAATTTCACATAAGATTTTTTTCCATTTGAGGTTTCTAGGTAGCTAGAGTAACCCATGTGATATTTCACATCACCATCACCCATGGTTAAATCAGGATCAGTACTGCCTTCGAATTCAGAGAAAATCTGCTCATAAGTTTTATTCATGATGTTGGCCAATACATTTAGCCTACCACGATGCGCCATTCCTATAACCACTTCCTTAGTGCCTAACTCTGAAGAACGATTAATCACTTTGTCTAAGAATGGAATAGTGTTTTCCCCGCCTTCTAGTGAGAATCTTTTTTGCCCTAAAAATTTTGTGTGTAGGAAATTTTCGAATACTACAGCCTCATTTAATTTGGAAAGTACTCTTTTCTTTTCCTCTAGCTTTGGCTGATAATCACCTTTTGAGCTCTCTGCTTTATCGATAAACCAATCCACAATTTTAGGGTCACGGATATGCATGTATTCAAATCCAATAGAGCCTACATAGATTTTGTCTAAAGCTTCAATTATATTTTTAAGACTTGTTTTCCCAAGTCCAATTTCTTGACCAATCGAAAATTCTTCTTTTAAATCTTCTTGTTTTAAGCCAAATTCTTCCAAGCTAATTCTGGCGTCATGCGGTCTTCTGTCTCTAACAGGGTTGGTTTTAGATTTCAAATGACCACGCATTCTATAAGCTTGGATCAGATTCCTTACTTGAGTTTCTTTTGAAGATACTCTAGTTTCTTGAGCTTTTCCATTTCCTCCAAAATCCTTCTGAGAAAACTCAAAACCTTCAAAGAATTTCTGCCAAGATTCATCAACAGATTGTGGATCGTTTTTATAGGATTGGTAAAGTTCCTCTATGTAATTGCCATGGGCATTGGCGATATATGTGTATTTATCCATTATGGAATTGTTTTATTTATCGATAAGCAAATATAAAAACTTCTAAAACAGTATTAAAATTGCCTATGCGATTAAGCAAATTTTATAGATTATCAAGTATTTAGCAATAAAGAACGGTTCGCTGGTTATTTTGTTCTTATTTTAATTTAATACATATAACTTACGGAAGGAGTTGTCTTTATGATTAAATTTTAAACTTTAGTTTTACAGTTATTTTGGGTTTTGTTGAATAACAATTAAATAAGAATAATTTTTTTATCTGCAGAGTGGGTTCATAATTATTTAGATAACTTAGGAAAAACTTTTTAATTTGTGGGAATCTTATTGTTCTCTCATATAAATCAAGATGAAAAGTAAAAAGTTGGGGAAATATGGTGCTTTTACTCTGATATTTTTATCAAATATTTTATACTCAGCTTTGGGTCAAGACAATGTTGCGCTTGATAGATTAATGGCTGTTGATTGGTCGACCAAAACATCAAACAATATTTCTAATAATATAATTGATATTTTACAATCTGAATCAGGATATATTTGGATGGCCACTTATAATGGAATTCAGAAATTTGATGGTTATAAAAATACTGTTTATAGTACCTCACAATTACCATTTCTAAGGAGTAGTGGGTTTAGGTCCGTTTATCAAAGTCCATTTGACAATGCATTATATTTTTCATCGCAAAGTAGCGGTATCATAAAATATGATGTAAGTGATGGTTTTGAGCAACTAAAAGTAACTAAGGGTAAACTCCCTACTTCCATACAAAATGTTCTTATCGATCACTCTGGTCGCATGTGGATTGGTTCCAGTAATGATGGTTTATATATAATGCAAGGTGATAGTGCTTATCAATTTGAACATCCCATTATTAAAACCTCCACCGTATTAAGTTTATGTGAAACAAAGAATGGCCACATCATGATAGGCACCGAAGGGAATGGAGCTTATGAAATTAGTGATAATCAAATTATAAATGAATATTTTCGCGAAAACGGACTCTTAAGCAGTGGTGTAAATGTGATTAAAGCTGTAGGGGATTCTATTTTTTTCGGGACAAGAAATGGGCTCAACTTACTTTATAAAAATGAATTCAAATCTGTTGATTTTTTGAATGGCCAATCCGTTAATAATGTGACTGCTAAAAATGGGGTTTTATGGTTGGGCTTGGACAATGGATTAGCAAGAATAAACCTTAAAACACAAAAATCGGAGTTAATCTCATCTTTTGGGGATATAGATGTTTCAAGAACG
This sequence comes from Marivirga tractuosa DSM 4126, assembly GCF_000183425.1. Lineage (NCBI taxonomy): Bacteria > Pseudomonadati > Bacteroidota > Cytophagia > Cytophagales > Marivirgaceae > Marivirga > Marivirga tractuosa. The sequence continues at coordinate 2,073,900 of NC_014759.1, read as the reverse complement.
AATAATGTAATCATTGATCGAGAAGGAAGTATTTGGTTAGCTACTGGAAGAAATGGCCTTATTCAACTTAGAGAGACCGGTGTTATTAATTATAATCGATTTGATGGATTAGAAAGTGAAAGCATTAATGTAATTAGAGCTAAAGCCACAGATCAGGGATATTTTATTGGAAGCGATAATGGAAGTATTTATAGCTTGCGAGATGGTGAAATAAACGAATTTGAGATTCAATCAGATATAAAGCCCACAGCTATAAGAGATGTGTATCAACAGAAAAATGGAATTATATGGATTGCCAGTTACAAAGGCTTATTAAAGAAGAATGGTGATCAGGAAGAACTTTTCGGTTTGGAAGATGGGCTCCCGTCTTTGGATATTAGAAGGATATTGGAGGATAGCAAAGGAAATCTTTGGTTAGCTAGCAGGTCAGGGGGATTAATTAAATGGCGAGATGAAAAAGTCCTGGAGGTATTTGATAGGGAGAACCAGTTAAAATCTGATTTCATCTTATGCGTAGAAGAAGATGGAGAAGGTAATTTATATGTTGGTACCAATAGTGGAGGAGTGAGCATTTTAAATTCGAAGGGCGAAATCCGAAATATTTCCATTACTGCTAATGATGAAGGAATTATTGTATTCAATATTCAAGTGAATAAGCCAAATCATTTCTGGGCAGTAACCACTGCTGGTATTTATTTAATTAAAGACAAAGAGGTTGTTAAATTGAATTTTGAGAAATCCTTTGATGCAATTAGCATGTTTGATTGGTTAGAGGACGATAATGGAAATATTTGGATCACATCCAATCAAGGTGTAATCAATATTGCCAGAGAAGAGTTAGAAAAGTTTGAGCAAAATCCAGATTATCAGGTAAAAACACGACTTATTACTAAAGCGGATGGTATGCAAAATGAGAAGTGTACAGGTGCTGTTCAATCATTAAAGTCGTCAGATGGAAGGCTCTTTATCCCCACTGTTGGAGGAGTAAGTGTTATAACTCCAGATAAAATGGAGGAAAATAAGATCTTGCCTAATATTTTCATCGAGAGTCTAGAAACGCAGGATAGTACTTATAAACAAACCGCTAATATCATCTTAAGCGCTAAAAGTAATCGGTATATATTCAATTTCACTGCTCTCAGCTACTTATCACCTGATGCAATTCAATTTAAATATAAATTAGAAGGCCAGGAAAAAAACTTTACCACAATTTCAGGAAATAGGAGTGCGGAATATACAAATCTGGCGCCAGGTGAGTATCAATTTTTAGTTTATGCTACCAATAATCAAGGGGATTGGACTACACCAATAGCCATTTGCCATTTCGTTATTAAGCCTGCATTTTACGAAACCATTTGGTTTTACCTGCTTTTTGGGGCGATAATCATTCTTCTAATTTATCTCATTTATAAATGGCGAGTAAATGCAATTGAAAAGATGAATACAAAATTAATGAAGGTGAATAGCGAGCTTGATGGCTTTGTTTATAGTGCGTCTCATGATTTAAGATCTCCTCTAGCTTCTCTTTTAGGTTTAATAAATCTAGGCAGAAGTGATACTCAAAATATTGAACTTTATCTGGATAAAATGGAGAAGAGTGTGAAAAGATTAGATGACTTTATTGCTGAGATTATTGATTTCTCCAGTAATGAAAGAAAAGAAGTAGTGTGTGATCAATTAGAATTTGAGCCTATTGTTGATAATATAATTGAGGAATTATCATTCTTAGATAGTAATGAACGAGTAAGGAAAAATATAAATATTCAGCAATCCTGTATTTTTCAAACTGATAAGCGAAGAATGGCTATCATATTTAGAAATCTCATATCTAATGCCTTAAAATATTACGATGATTCGAAAGAAAATCCTTTTTTGAAAATAGAGATTAGGAGTAACTCCAAGAGTGCACACATTATTATTGAAGATAATGGTATAGGGATTTCAAAAAATGAGCAGGAAGAGGTTTTTAAAATGTTTTATCGTGCTACTGAAAGAAGTACTGGCTCTGGCTTAGGCCTCTATATCGTTTTGGAAACAGTTGAAAAGTTAGGAGGAGTTATTACTATGAGTTCTGAAAGGTATAAGGGGACAAAATTTGATATCATCATACCTTTTTTAAATTTGTAAAGTGAGGAATAAATAGTAGTTTCTTTATTCCTTTTGCTCTCTATTCAATAATTAATTGAACATATTTATTATTAAAAACTTTTTCATTACCTTTGCAGACTAATTAAAAGAGGGACGTGATCCTTCGCAATTGCTAAAAACAAAATAAGAAATGGCAGTAAAAATCAGATTGGCCCGAAGAGGTCGAAAAAAAATGGCGATTTACGATGTAGTCGTAGCTGACGCCCGTGCACCACGAGATGGTCGCTTTATTGAAAAAATTGGTACTTATAACCCTAATACGCCTGTTGCCGCTATAGATATGGACAACGAAAAGGCTTTTCAGTGGTTGATGAATGGTGCCCAGCCTACCGATACGGTTCGCGCTATGTTGTCGTACCGTGGCTTGCTTTACAAGAAGCATTTGCAAATTGGTGTGATCAAGGGTGCTATGACTCAAGAGGAAGCTGATAAAAAGTTAGAAGCTTGGATGAAGAACAAGGAAGCTGCAATTGAAGGTAAAGAGAAATCATTAGCAGATAAAGCAGCGGCTGAGAAGAAAGCAAGATTGGAAGCAGAAGCTAAAGTGAACGAAGCTAGAGCAGAAGCTATCAAGAAGCGTCAAGATGAGGCTGAGGCTGCGGCAAAAGCTGCAGAAGCACCAGCTGAAGAGGAAGCTCCTGCTGAGGAAGCAGCAAGTGAAGAAGCTCCAAAAGCTGAAGAATCTACTGAAGAAGCACCAAAAGCGGACGCTTCTGAAGAGAAATCTGAAGAAGAAAAGAAAGAAGATTAATATTCTTTTGTCATGAAGCTTGACCAATGCTTTCAGTTAGGTATGGTGTTAAAGCCTCATGGATTAAAAGGAGAATTATACATTTCTCTGGATACAGACTATCCAGAAGATTATCAAGAATTGGAATCAGTATTCCTGTTGCAAAACGGAAAACTGGTTCCTTTTTTTATTGAGCATATCCAACTTAAAAATAAAGAAGCTTTAGTAAAGTTTGAGGATGTTGAAGACAAAGAGGGTGCTTTAGCTTTAAGAGGATCTACTCTTCATTTACCTTTAACGGAGTTGCCAGAGTTAACTGGAAATCAATTTTATTTCCATGAAATTAGCGGTTTTCAAATCGAAGATACCGAAAAGGGTATGCTTGGAGTGGTTAAGGAGGTGTTTGAAGCAGGGCATCAAGATTTAATCGGGATGGATTATAAGGGTAAGGAAGTGCTTATTCCAATTAATGATGATGTGATTTTGAATGTGGATAGAGAAAACTCCTTACTAAAGGTAAGTCTGCCTGAAGGCTTGTTGGAATTGTATATGGAAGAGGAGGAGAAGCCTGATGAGAATTGATATTATCACATGTTTGCCAAAGTTGTTAGAAGGGCCATTTTCTGATAGTATTTTAAAGCGTGCTCAGGAAAAGAAATTAGTTGAAATCCATGTTCATGATTTAAGAGCTTATTCAACTCATAAACAAAGAAGTATTGATGATTATGCCTACGGTGGTGGTGCAGGAATGGTCTTGCAAATTGAACCAATTGCAGCGGCTATAGAAGATTTGAAATCTAAACGGACTTACGATGAAGTGATTTATATGAGTCCAGATGGAGAACAATTTACCCAAACTTTAGCAAATCAACTAGCGCTTAAGGGGAATCTATTGATCTTATGTGGGCATTATAAAGGGGTTGATGAAAGAGTTCGACAACATTATATAACCAAAGAAATAAGTATTGGTGATTATGTGATATCTGGTGGAGAATTAGCAGCAGCTGTAGTGACGGATGCAATAGTGAGATTATTGCCAGGTGTTTTGTCAGATGAAACTTCAGCGCTCACAGATTCCTATCAAGATGGATTGTTAGCTCCACCGGTTTATAGTCGACCAGCAGAATTTAAAGGTTTAAAAGTACCTGATGTATTGTTATCCGGCCATGCGGCCAATATAGAAAAGTGGCGATTTGAGCAAGCGGTGAAGAGAACAGAAGAGCGTAGGCCAGATTTATTGAAAAAAGAATAAAAAAATATAGTTTAGGGATGCAAAGAATAAAATTATCCTTATATTTGCACTCCATTTTTCGGGCAAGTACCGAAACCATTATCGGAAAAAAGAAAGAGCCATGAGCGATTTGATCAAAGAAATTGAAAAAGAATATCACGAAGCAGTAAGTAAATTTCCTGATTTTAAGGCAGGTGATACTGTGAACGTACACGTGAAAATTAAAGAAGGAAACAAAGAACGTATTCAGCAATACCAAGGTGCTGTAATACAAAAAAGAGGTTCTGGTAATTCTGTTACTTTTACAGTTAGAAAAGTTTCAAGTGGAATTGCTGTTGAAAGAATATTTCCTTTGATTTCTCCAGCTATCGATAAAATTGAAGTAGTGAGAAAAGGTTCTGTAAGAAGAGCTAAATTGTACTACTTACGAGGTAGAAAAGGAAAATCTGCAAGGATTAAAGAAAAGATCTAATTATTTAGATTCTAAAAGAAATTCAAGGCGGTTATGGAAACATAATCGCCTTTTTTATTCGTTGAAATCTAGAATTAACTCGATGAAATGAATTAATTCTTAGATTTATTCTATTTTTGCGTTAATGTTTTCAAAATTTTACCAATATATCAGGGCTTTTAGTTTAGATGTAGTGGCAGGTGCTGTTATTAGTGCTCGTTGGATTGGTAATTATTTTAATGCAGATATTCCTTCATCTGCAATTCTGGCTTTAGGATTAACAGTTTGGTTGATCTACACAATTGACCATTTGTTAGATGCCAGAAAAATAAAATCTCAGGACGCCTTATTTAGGCATATAATCCATTATAAAAATGCACCTTACATTTTTGGTTTAATCGCCATAGTCTCCATGGTTTTAATTTTTTTACTTCAAAATTTGGAGCCGTTTTTAATAGGCTATGGACTTGCATTAGGATTTTCTGTTTTCTGTTACCTGGTATTCATACATTTTATTCGTAAAAAGGTCTATTGGGGTAAAGAATGGTTTATTGCCTTAGTTTATGCTACTGGAATTTGTTTGCCCACCTTTGCCTACATTCAAAATATCCCCCCAATTCTTATTTACTTCTGGGTTCAATTGTTTATACTGGCCAGTATTAATCTTATATTGTTCAATATGATAGAGTATAAGGTTGATAAAAAATTGGGTTTTAATTCCTTTGCTACAGTAAAAGGAGCTGATTTTTCGCGTAAGGTTATCTTATTTCTACTTTTTGCTTTCGCTCTTATTTGGTCATCTTCTTTTTTATTTTTCGAAGCTGAAGAATTACTCGATTATCAAGCAATGTTTATTTTGATGGCATCCGTTTTGGCAATGGTTCTTAGCAAGGAAGTGGTGTTAAGGCAAGAAGAATGGTACAGGGTTATTGGTGATATTGTGTTCGTACTTCCCCTCATCGAAATCATAATTATAGATGGCTAATTTTGACCAAGTAGCTGGAATCTATGATTTTTTAAAAAGAGTAGTGTTTGGTAATCGAATCGATGATGCTACTTCTTGTTTCCTAAAGGAAATTCCGCCCAATGCCAGAGTTCTAATAATAGGAGGTGGTACGGGCGAAATCTTGAAGAAATTTAAATCTAGTCATGAAATCACCTACTTAGAGCTCTCAGAAGCAATGATTCTTAAAGCCAAAACAGTGGTATCTACAGCTTCCGTAGATTTTATTCAAGGTGATGTTTTGAAGTGGATACCAAAACATGATTTTGACTACATTATGACCCCTTTTGTATTAGATTGCTTTACTGCAACAGGCTTAGATTTGCTTCTTGATAGACTTAAAAAATCACTAAAAAAAGAGGGGAAATGGATTCAAACAGATTTTTATCCTAAAAATAGAATGCAAAAACTACTGATCAAGATCATGTATGTGTTTTTTAAGTTGACCGCAAATTTGAATATAGATGAATTAGTAGATTTTGATTCGCATTTCGAAAAGCATCAATTTAATTTAAAAAGAAAAGCCCTTTTCTATCATTCTATGATAGAAAGCAAAATTTATCATCAGATTGATTGACCAACTCCTTTCGATTTCGGATTTATCATCTTAATTTTGCCCAATTTATTTAGCCCCGAAACAAATAAAAAAGCTCATGCCTAAAGACAACAGTATTAAGTCAGTACTCATCATCGGTTCAGGTCCAATCATTATCGGACAAGCTTGCGAATTTGATTATTCAGGTTCACAAGCCTCTCGTTCTTTGAGAGAAGAGGGAATTGAAGTAACACTTATCAATTCTAATCCTGCTACCATCATGACAGACGAGGTTACGGCCGATAATATTTATTTGAAACCGCTGACTAAGAAGTCAATCATTGAAATTTTAGAGAAGCACGACATCGATGCGGTTTTGCCTACCATGGGTGGTCAAACCGCACTGAACCTTGCCATTGAATGCGATAAAGCAGGCGTGTGGGATAAATATAAAGTGAAAATGCTTGGTGTTGATGTTGATGCAATTGATACTACTGAAAATAGAGAGCTTTTTCGCTTAAAAATGAAAGAATTGGGTGTTGGTGTTTGTGAAGGAGAAACAGCTACTTCCTTTTTGCAAGGTAAAGAAATAGCTCAAAGAATAGGATTTCCTCTAGTGATTCGTTCTTCTTTCACCCTTGGGGGGCTTGGAGGCTCAATTGTGAAAGACCCGGCTGAATTTGACAACGCATTGAAGGATGGTCTTCATTCTTCACCAATTCATGAAGTGCTAATTGAGCAAAGTATTTTGGGATGGAAAGAATATGAGTTAGAAATTCTTAGAGATAATATAGGGAATGTAATTGTGATCTGTTCTGTAGAGAATTTTGATCCAATGGGTGTTCATACCGGAGATTCTATCACAGTTGCCCCGGCTCAAACCTTGCCAGACACTGTTTACCAGGAGATGAGGAATTTGGCCATCAAAATGATCAAAGGAATTGGTAATTTTGCAGGCGGATGTAATGTGCAATTTGCTGTAAATCCAGAAAATGATGATATAATAGGGATTGAGATTAATCCAAGGGTTTCTCGTTCTTCTGCCCTGGCATCAAAAGCAACGGGTTATCCAATTGCCAAAATAGCTGCGAAATTGGCTATCGGTTATGATTTACATGAGCTCAAAAATCAGATTACCAAAACCACTTCAGCATACTTCGAGCCTTCTTTAGATTATGTAATCGTAAAAATCCCACGTTGGAATTTCGATAAATTCCCAGGTTCTGACAGAAGATTAGGGTTCTCCATGAAATCAGTTGGTGAAGCCATGGGAATTGGAAGAAATTTCCAGGAAGCCTTACAAAAAGCTTGTCAATCTCTCGAGATAAAAAGAAATGGATTGGGAGCTGATGGAAAAGAGCTTAGAAAACAAGACGAATTACTTTACAGCTTAGAAAATCCAAGCTGGAACAGATTATTCCATATTTACGATGCCTTTAAGTTAGGAATCCCTTTCAAAACGATACAAAAGCTGACTAAAATAGATAAGTGGTTCTTGGAGCAAATCGAAGAACTGTTGGTATTGGAAAAAGAAGTGGAGAAATACTCCATTGATAATATTCCTAAGGAATTGATGATGGAGGTGAAGCAGAAAGGATATGCGGATAGGCAGATTGCACACTTGGTTCGGTGTCTGGAGAGCGAAGTTTATAAGAAACGTCACGAAATGGGCATCAAGCGAGTATATAAATTGGTTGATACTTGTGCCGCAGAATTTGAAGCGCAAACTCCGTATTACTACTCTACCTTCCAAGAGGAAAACGAATCAGTTGATAGTGGTAAAAAGAAAGTGATCATTTTAGGTTCAGGTCCAAACCGAATTGGACAGGGAATTGAATTTGATTACTCTTGCGTCCATGGAGTGCTTGCTGCAAAAGAATGTGGTTACGAAACCATCATGATCAACTGTAATCCTGAAACGGTTTCTACCGATTTCGATACGGCTGATAAATTATATTTTGAGCCTGTTTTCTGGGAACATATTTATGATATCATTTTACATGAAAAGCCAGTAGGTGTAATTGTTCAGTTGGGAGGTCAAACTGCCTTGAAATTGGCTGAAAAATTAAACCGATATGGTATTAATATTATCGGAACTTCATTTGATGCTTTAGATTTAGCTGAGGATAGAGGTTCATTCTCTAAATTGTTGGCCGATAATGACATTCCTTATCCGAAATTTACGGTAGTGGAAGATGCGGATAATGCTTTAGAAATGGCTAAAGATATTGGTTTCCCAATGTTGGTTAGACCTTCTTACGTACTAGGTGGACAGGGAATGAAAATCGTGATCAACGAGAGAGAGTTGGAAGAGCATGTAGTAGATGTTCTTAGAGATATTCCTGGTAATAAAGTCTTATTAGATCATTTCTTAGATGGTGCAATTGAAGCCGAAGCAGATGCAATCTGTGATGGTGAAGATGTTTATATTATTGGTGTAATGCAACATGTGGAGCCTGCTGGAATTCACTCTGGTGATTCTTATGCGGTTTTACCTCCATATAATCTTGGGGATTTTGTTTTAACACAAATCGAAACTTATACAAAAAAGATTGCCTTAGCTTTAGAGACTAAAGGTTTGATCAATATTCAATTTGCCATTAAAAATGATATAGTATACATCATCGAGGCAAATCCAAGAGCGTCCAGAACAGTGCCATTCATTTGCAAAGCTTATCAAGAGCCTTATGTAAATTATGCAACTAAGGTGATGTTGGGCGAGAAAAAAGTGAAGGATTTCAATTTTAATCCTGTTAAAAAGGGTTATGCAATTAAGGAACCTGTTTTCTCATTCAATAAATTCCCGAATGTAAACAAGGAATTAGGTCCAGAGATGAAATCAACTGGTGAATCCATCTATTTCATTGATGATTTGATGGATGATTATTTCCTTAAAATTGTTTCAGAACGAAACCTTTACTTGAGTAGGTAGTAGATATAGAATGACAAATTCCTACTGCTAAATTTGAAACTTTAGTAGTGGGAATTTGTTATTTTGTATAGTAAGAAATAAATTTTGGCATAAGCCATAAGGAACAAATATTATGTTTAAATTTTTATTAATCCTTTTTTTGGTAGGATATCTTATTTTCAAAATAGGAGGATTTCTGTTTAGGTTGTTTTTAGGGCGAACTTATAAAGCAGCTCAAGAAAGACAATATAAGCAAAACAACAAGGGTAGAACCACTAAAGATGGGATTAATATTGACCACGTTCCCAATCAGAAAGGGAAAAGAACCGGTGGGAATTTCAAAGGTGGTGAATATGTGGATTATGAGGAGTTGTAAAAAGTAGTTGGGATTAAATAAATTTACCTTTAGTCCAAAAAGGTTATCCTCAACAATTTCAATACACCGAGATATTTTACTTTCCAATACTAATTAGAGTCAAATTATAGCCCCTATCTACTTTAAATCAAAAATCCATCACCAGTTTTAGTAAATATATTAATTCTGATAATTATTAAAACTTGCTTAATTGCGCTTTGCAAGCAATTATTATGAATACAAGTTTCAAATTCTTACATTTGAATCTGATGAATTTATTTAAACAAATAAAAGCCTTTCTACTGTTAAGCGTATTGCTGTTCGCATTGGGGCATAATGCATTCCCGCACGTGCATCATCAACACCAGCATAGCACTGATACGGAGCATGAAGTTCATCATAATTCGCATGATCATAATCATCAGCATGAAAGTCATCAGCATGAAACCCAACAACATGAGGATAGCTCACAAGATTGGCAAGATTTAAATTTCCTTCAAGTCTTACTTGATGGGCATTCATCGACCAATCATACACATCAGTACACTCCTTTATTATTAGAACCCTTAAAGTCAAAAAAACAGCTTGATCAAAAGTTAATTCAGAATTTTGGACAGGTTGAAATTGTAGTTCCTCATAGGGAAGCAGATTTAAAACAGGGCTTTAATGCTTTAATCCGTCCTTATGAATCGGTCAATTTATCCATTAATCCACTCAGAGGCCCTCCCTCTAAAGTTTGATTCAGACGGCTATAAAATAATATAGCCTACATCAATCATGATGTAAAAATACTTATCAGACTACATTAAAATTATATAAAATGTATAAAATAATTGTGTTCATACTTTGGTGTTGTACGCTTTCAGGACTGGCATATGCGCAGACGCCTACTATAGAAAGTGTGCTAACGCAGGTAGAGCAAAATAATAAATCATTAAAAGCTTTTGCCGATTATTTGAACAGTCAAAAGCTTGCTTTGAGAAGCAGTAATAATCTAGAGGATCCTCAATTTGGTGCTTTTTATCTACCGATTGCTGATCATACAGATGCTAATTATACCGAATTTCAGCTTAGTCAGACGATTGAATTTCCCACTGTTTATGGCGCGAGAGGAAATTTGATTGATGAAAAAGTAGCAAAGCTAGAATTAGTTTATAAGTCAAAACGGCAAGAAGTCTTAGCTCAAGCTAAAGAATTCTGTCAGCATTTGATCTACCTACAAAAGCAAATAGCAATTGAAGAAACCAGGCTTGAACAGGCTGAAAAGGTTTTTGAGCAGGTTAAGGAACTCTTTGCTAAGGAGCAAGTAGGGATAATGGAGATGAATAAGGCAAAAGTTGCCTGGCTTCAGGATCAATTTAAAATTCAGGAACTTGAGAATGAACTCAATGCTGTGGCTTTGCAATTAAAAAGCCTAAATGGTGATGAGCCCATTGCATTCACTGCTGATACTTATGAAAATTCTTTAAAGGTTTCAGAAAGAGATAGTATTTGGCAGGAAAAACTACTTTTAGATCCAGCGCTCTTGAAGTTGGAGCAAGAACAGCTCATTGCGCAACAGACTCTGAAACTTGCAAAAAATAAAGCGCTTCCGAATATCACGGCAGGGTTTAACAGCCAAGGTATTCCTGGTGAGCGGTTTTCAGGATTATATGCAGGGATTAGTATTCCGTTGTGGAGTAATCGGAATAAGGTGAAGGCAGCAGCTTCAGAAATTCAATATCAGGAGAGATTTAAAAATGCTGAGACTTTTCAGCGCTACACTGATTTTGAAAAGCAGTATAACCAGTATCAGCTCATGCAGGAAAAATATGAGGCTTATGAAAGCACGCTAAATTCCTTGAATAGTAATGAATTACTTTACAAAGCTTATCAATCAGGTGAACTGTCATTTCTGGATTATTTTGCGGAATTGCAGTTCTACAGAAAAGCATATGATGAAATGCTGCGGATGCAGTATGAATTACATATATCGCAAACTCAATTATTAAAACACCAATTGTAAAATTTAAAATCAAAGAATTATGAAAATCAGAAATATAATACTCGCATTTACTTTTTTATTCGCTATTGCTTGTTCAAGCAAAAAATCAGAATCAGACGACCATGGCCATGCGCATGATTCGGAATCTGCAACGCATACTGAAGAGGCTCATGGCCACAGCCATGAAGGGACTGAAGGCGATCACGGACATGAACATGAAGAACATCATGAACAAGAAGAATTCACCGTGGAGGAGGACTCATCAGAAATGAAACAATCCGGTACTCATAAGCATGAGGATGGTTCCGAGCATCACGATCATTAATCAATAAAAAACAGAAGAGATATGCGATATATAGTAATATTCCTTTCGTTGCTGGCATTTTCTTGCCAGTCAACGGAAGATCATGGTCATGCACACGATGAAAATGGTGGTCATGCAGCTGACGAAGGAAATAGACCATCAGTAGATTATACTGTGTGGACAAAAAGCACGGAGCTTTTTGTAGAGTTCCCAGTTTTAGTAGCGGGTCAGACCAGTCGCTTTGCTGCTCATTTTACCGAGATGGATCAACATCAAGCGGTTAAGGAAGGTAATGTGACAGTGAGTTTGATAAAAGGAGGAAAAGGGATACGACATACAGTAGAAGCACCATCTTCCCCTGGTATCTTCACTCCGTCCTTACAACCTAAAGCTGCAGGTATTTATACTTTGATTTTTGAATTAAAAACTCCAAGCTATTCTGACAGAATAGCGATAGAAGGAATTCAAGTCTTTGAAAGTATAGAGGAAGCGCAAAATGCTGAAGGATTAGCTAGTGAAGATGGAAATGCGATTACTTTTCTTAAGGAGCAAGCCTGGAAAATGGAATTTCAGACCACACAAGTTGAGTTAAAAACTATTTATGAAACCATCTCAACATCGGGTAAGTGGATGGTAGATCCGAATGCTTATCAAAGCCTAGTAGCGCCAGCTTCTGGGAAAGTAGATTTTCTAGAAAATTCATTGCTGGAAGGAGCTGAGGTCAAGAAAGGAGAATTGCTCATGACCGTAAGCAGTGCTGGTTTAACCACTAATAATCTGAATGCTGAAATCCAAAAAGCTAAAGCAGAATACGATAAAGCAAAATCAGAATATGAACGAAAAGAATCTCTTTTTGAAGATGAAATTGTTCCTAAGTCTGAGTGGGAAGCTGTAAAGCAGCGCTACAAGATAGCAAAAACCAATTATGAGACTTTGGCGAAGAGCTTTAGGTCTGGAGGAAAGCAGATTTTGGCACCAATGGATGGCTATGTAAAATCATTAGTGGTTGAAAATGGCAGCTTTGTAGAGCAGGGTGAAAAACTCCTTAGCATAGCTGAACACAAAGGATCATTACTAGAAGTTCAGCTAAGCCCTGAAACAAATGTAGCCTTAGACCATATTCAAAATATCTGGTATCAGCCCAGCTCAAACAAATGGTCAAGCTTAAAAGAGACTGGAGGGCGCATACTTACCAAAAGTAGAGAGGTTGCACCAAGTGATCCATTACTTTCTGTTTTTGCTTCGGTAGCGGAAGAAGTGAATATGCCTGAAGGAAGTTTTACCGCTGCCCAGTTAGCCGTAGGATCGGGAAAAGAAAGTATGGTTATTCCAATCAGTGCCCTTTTAGAAGATTATGGTCAATTTTCTGTGATGGTTCAACTTTCTGGTGAAAGTTTCGAAAGGAGAAATATTGTCGTTGGTAACCGCAATGGAAATGAAGTGGAGGTTTTGGAAGGCTTATCTGCTGAAGAAGTAGTGGTTAGCAAAGGAGCTTATCAGGTGAAAATGGCTTCCATGTCTGGACAAGCGCCTGCACACGGACATTCACATTAATTAATGTTGAAAGTTGAATTTTTAATCCTTGAATAATGGAAAAGGAAAATATCATACTTGTGAAGTCATTTGATTTTGCCTTGGAGGTGGTCGATTTATACAAAAAAATGGTTGCTCAAAACGAATATGTGCTATCAAAACAACTTTTGAGAAGCGGAACAAGTATCGGTGCGAATATCGAAGAAGCGATGGCTGGATTTAGTAAAAAGGATTTTACACATAAAATGTCCATATCATCCAAGGAAGCCCGAGAGACAAAATACTGGCTCAGACTTATTAAGCATAGTCAAGTAGTACAGATAGAAGTTGATGAATTACTCACGAAAAATGAGGAGCTTATTAGGATTCTAACATCAATCGTAAAAACATCTCAAAACAAATGAACCATTTGATTCAAAATTCAAAACTGATAATTCAAAATTTCAAGAATGCTAAATAAGATATTAGAAATATCCCTTAAGAACCGTCTTTTGGTTCTTTTGGCAGCTATTTTATTGACTTTATCGGGTCTATACATTGCGCGTAATATGAATGTGGATGTATTTCCTGATTTGACAGCCCCCACGGTGACCATTTTAACGGAAGCCCATGGGCTGGAATCTGAAGAGGTAGAAAAACTGGTTACTTACCAGTTAGAGACTGCGATGAATGGTTCTCCCAATGTAAGAAGGATTAGATCTTCTTCGGCAGCGGGTATTTCCATTGTATGGGTAGAGTTTGAATGGGGAACGGATATTTACAGAGCCCGACAGATTGTAAGTGAAAGAATTCCGATGGTGCGTGAAAATTTACCATCGGGTGTAAGTGCTCCAACCATGGCACCTATTTCATCCATTATGGGAGAGGTGATGCTCTTAGGCGTTCGCTCAGACAGCTTATCGCCTATGGAGCTAAGGACACTTTCTGATTGGACGATTCGACCTCGAGTTAAATCAATTGGAGGTATTGCTAATGTGGTGGTTATCGGAGGTGACTATAAGCAATATCAGGTGATGGCTGATCCTGAAAAACTGAAATATTATGATATCAGCCTTGCTGAACTACTGAAAAAAGTAGAGGAAAGCAATGTGAATGCACCTGGTGGTTTTTTGAATGAATATGGAAATCAATATATCATCAAAGGAAGCGGACGTGCTTATTCTATTGAGCAATTAGCGGAATCGGTTGTAAAAAGTGTAAATGGGCAATCCATCAAAATTAAAGATGTTGCCGAAGTAAAAGTAGGCGCTGCGGATAAAATTGGAGATGCTTCTTTAAATGCGAATCCGGCAGTAATTCTTACCATTTCAAAACAACCCGATGTTAATACTTTGGAATTAACGGAACGCCTGGATGCTGCCATTCTTGATTTGCAAAATACGCTGCCAAAAGGAGTAGAAATCAAAAGCCATATTTTCCGGCAAGCGAATTTTATTGAAGCTTCGATTGACAATTTGAATCAAACCTTATTGGAAGGAGCCTTTTTTGTGGTGATTGTATTGTTTATCTTTTTGATGAACTGGCGAACCACACTCATCTCTCTATTAGCCATCCCGGTTTCCTTATTAGTTTCTATTATAGTGCTCAAGTTGATGGGCTATACGATTAATACTATGAGTTTGGGAGGTATGGCCATTGCAATTGGGGCTTTGGTGGATGATGCTATTATTGATGTAGAAAATGTATTTAAGCGATTAAGAGAAAATATACGAAAGCCCAAAGCGGAAAGAGAAGCTACACTGACAGTAGTGAAAAATGCTTCGGTGGAGATTCGTAGTTCCATCATCATAGCCACACTCATTATTATCGTGTCCTTTGTGCCTTTGTTTTTCTTAAGCGGTATGGAAGGTCGTTTATTAAAACCACTGGGGATTGCTTTTATCACTTCGGTATTGACTTCTTTAGTAGTGGCGGTGACACTCACACCAGTCTTGTGTTCTTATTTGCTGAAAAGTGAGAAGGTGCTGAAAAAGCAAGCCGAAGGAACAAAAGTCGAGCGCTGGTTACGGGCCCAATATGCAGGTGTTTTAAAAGCTGTGTTGAAATATCCCAAGACAATTATAGGTCTAACTGTTGGTGTTTTTATTGGCAGTTTAATTCTATTTAGTCAGTTAGGCAGAAGTTTCTTACCTGAATTTAATGAAGGTTCCTTGGTGATCAGTGCTGTTGGAGTGCCCGGAATGTCTTTAGAAGAAAGTAATAAAACAGGTAAAATGATAGAAGAGCTACTTTTAGAGATGCCAGAGGTAGAGGTCGTCACAAGAAGAACGGGGCGAGCTGAACTGGATGAACATGCTCAAGGGGTCAATGCTGCTGAAATAGATGTGCCGTTTACATTGGGAGAAAAGAGTAAAGAACAGTTTTTTGAAGAGGTACGGACTAAGCTTAGTGTGGTGCCAGGTGTCAATATTACGCTTGGCCAGCCGATAGCACATAGAATAGATCATATGCTTTCCGGAACTCGCGCCAATATCGCTATTAAAATTTTTGGCGATGATTTGCAACGATTGTTCGAGCTTGGTAAAGCTGTTGAAAATAATATTAATGGCATTGAAGGAATAGCGGATGTGGCCGTAGATCAGCAAATAGAAGTGCCGCAGATCCGCATTATGCCCAAACGTCAAATGCTGGCAGCTTATGGCATGACGGTCGGTGATTTAATGCAGCAAGTGGATATTGCTTTTGCTGGAGAGAAAGCGGGAGAAATTTATGAAGGGCAAAAGTATTTTGATCTCATTGTCCGTTTCAAGGAAGAAACAAGAGATAATAAAGCAGCGCTTGAATCAGCCTTGATCAGTTTGCCTAATGGTGGACAGATCGCTTTGAATCAGTTAGCTACAGTCGCTTCGGTGAGTAGCCCTAATACTATTTCAAGAGAAGATGTGAGAAGGAAAATAGTGGTAGCAGCGAATGTTCAGGGTAGAGATTTGAGAGGTGTTGTGAATGAAATTCAAACTATTGTAGAGGCAAATATTGAATTGCCTGAAGGCTACAGAGTAGAGTATGGAGGCCAATTTGAAAGTGAAGAAAAGGCTTCTCAGATGCTGATGATTACTGCATTAGCTGCTATTTTGGTCATTTTCTTATTGCTGTACTTTGAGTTCAAAAATCTCAAATTATCCTTTATTGTCTTGATTAATTTACCTTTGGCTTTGATTGGAGGAATTTTAATAGTGTATTTCACCAGTGGAATCATTAGCATAGCCGCAACAATAGGTTTTATTAGTTTATTCGGTATAGCTACAAGGAATGGGATATTATTAGTGTCCAGATATGAGGAATTGAGAAATGAAGGTTTGGCAGGTTTTCAATTATTGAAAGAAGGCGCATTGGATCGTTTGAATCCAATCTTAATGACTGCTTTTACGACTGGTTTGGCTTTGATTCCGCTTGCCCTGAAAGGTGGCCAGCCAGGCAATGAAATTCAAAGTCCGATGGCGGTAGTGATCTTAGGAGGTTTACTCTCAGCTACCATACTGAATTTGATAGTGATTCCTTGTGCATACGAACTTGTAAAGCTTAAAAAAGAAAATACATGATATTATAAGGAGCAAGAAATAACTCTAGTAAAGGCCAAACGAATTCGTTTGGCTTTTTTTGTGAATTCCACAAAGTAGTAAGCTAATCAATAAGCTACTAATAAATAAGAGCAAAAAAATAAGCTGGATACGACAGATTGCTGTTTTTGATATTAAAATTTTATCTTATTTAAACAAGCACCTTCTTCCCCGACCAAATAAAGGCTATTATCAATCCAGCTACAATATGCCAAATACCCCACCAGCCGGCAATGATGGCCATGCCGCCAATTCCATCAAAAAAGTTGAAGATTAAAACTAATCCCAAACCGGAGTTTTGAATACCTGTTTCAATGGAAATGGCTTTACGTTCGCTTTCTTCTAAGCCCCCTAATTTTGCCATCCAATAGCCACTTAAAAAGGCTAATCCATTGTGAAATAATACGATCACAAAAATGACATGAATGTATTCTAAGAAGTAGTTGGCATTTTTCATGAATGCAATTACCACAAAGGCTGCAAATATCACGATTGATAGTATATTAACTGGTTTTCTGATTTTTTGAGCAATTGCAGGTTTATATTGTGCAAAAGATACTCCAAGTATTACGGGAATCAGAATCAAGTATATTATAGTAGAGAACATGTCCCATATGTTCAAAGAAATACTACTTTTTAGTCCCTCAGCACTGCTAATAAAAGATGACCAAAAAGCAAAGCTGAATGGAGTCATAAAGATTGCTGCTGAGGTGGTTAAAGCCGTTAAGCTCACAGAAAGTGCTGCGTTTCCTCCAGCTAATTTACTTATGAAGTTGCTTATATTTCCCCCAGGACAACAGGCTACTAAAATCATACCCAATGCCATACTGGGTCTTGGCTCAAATACAAAAATCAAGATTAAGGTAATAATAGGCAAAACCACCCATTGTGATATTAATCCAATAATTGATGCTTTAGGATTGAGTAATACCCGTTTGAAATCCTCGACTCTCAGGTCAAGCGCTACGCCAAACATGATAAAACCGAGCAAAAAATTTAATAATAATAAGCTTTCGCTGTTGAAGTTAAGCGTTACTTCGTCCATTTCCATAGCGACAATATATAAAAAATAATATTGAAGGTATTAAAAATATTATGGGTTTTAATGCACTAATTCTGCCTTCAAGAATTTACCTGTATAACTATTTTCTATTTTGATCAATTTCTCAGGAGTCCCTGTAAATACAATGGAGCCGCCACCTGTACCACCTTCAGGACCTAGATCGATGATGTAATCCGCTACTTTAATGACATCCATATTGTGTTCTATCACTAAAACAGTATTTCCTTTATCCACCAATTTTTGTAAAACTTCTAGCAGATGTTCAATGTCTTGAAAATGCAATCCTGTAGTAGGTTCGTCTAAAATGTAGAATGTGTTTCCAGTATCCTTTTTTGATAGCTCAGTGGCTAATTTCACTCTTTGAGCTTCACCACCGGAAAGTGTAGTGGCGTGTTGCCCTAAAGTAATATAGCCAAGACCTACTTCTGAAAGGGTTTGAATTTTCCTTAAAATTTTAGGCTGATTAGTGAAGAATTCTACTGCTTGTTCCACTGTCATATCCAATACATCAGAAATTGATTTTCCTTTGAAGCGAACTTCAAGTGTTTCCCTATTGTATCTTTTGCCTTTGCAAGTCTCGCAAGGAACGTGAACATCTGGCAAGAAGTCCATTTCAATCAATTTCATACCTGCTCCTTCGCAAGTTTCACATCTTCCGCCTTTCACATTGAAAGAGAACCTACCTGGCTTATAACCTCTTATTTTGGCTTCAGGAAGATTACTGAACAATGCACGAATATCTGTAAAAACTCCTGTATAAGTAGCCGGATTTGAACGTGGAGTTCTTCCAATAGGAGATTGATCCACTTCAATTACTTTATCCAAATGCTCTAAGCCTTTTATGGATTGATGTTCCATAGGGTCTTTTTTGGAGCGATAGAACTTCTGATTTAAAATGGGATAAAGTGTATCGTGAATTAAAGTTGATTTCCCACTACCTGAAACGCCTGTTACACACATCATGGTGCCCAAAGGAAAGTCCACATTTATATTTTGTAGATTATTGCCTTTAGCTCCTTTGAGTTGGAGTTTCTTACCATTGCCTTTTCTTCTTTCTTTAGGGACTTCAATTTTTAAATCCCCTGTTAAATATTTAGCAGTCTTGCTTCCTTGCTTTAGAAATTCTTCCGGAGATCCTGCAGCTACAATCTTTCCGCCATGTCGACCAGCTCCTGGACCGATATCTAAAATAAAATCCGAAGCCAGCATCATATCTTTATCATGCTCCACTACCATCACGGTATTGCCCAAATCTCTTAAATCCTGAAGGGCAGAGATTAATTTAGTGTTGTCTCTCTGATGTAATCCAATACTGGGTTCATCCAGAATATATAAAACACCTACTAATTGAGTTCCGATTTGTGTTGCCAATCTAATTCTTTGTGCTTCTCCACCAGAAAGTGTTTTTAACGGTCGGTCGAGTGATAAATAATCCAATCCGACATCCAGCATAAAGCCCACTCGCTTTCTGATTTCTTTTAAAACTTCAGCACCAATAAGGTTTTGCTTATCAGAAAGTCTTTTTTCAATATCTTCAAACCAATCTCCTAATTTGCTTATGCTCATTAGCGCCAATTCGGAGATGTTTTTTCCGTCAATCAGAAAGTGAAGTGATTCTTTCTTCAATCGCTGACCATTACAATCGGGGCATAGTTGAATAACTGTATATTCTTCAAGCCAATCCCGCATTTTATCAGTACCGCTTTCCTGTTGTTTCTGCAAAAATTTGATAATGCCTTCGAAACTAGTACTCCACTGCGTGCCTGGGTATTTTTTGGAACTGACTTCTACTTTCATCTTGCTGCCATAAAGCAATATATCTAAAACTTCCTCTGGAAATTTTTCGATAGGTGTAGTCAGATTTACATCAGTATTTTTCAGTAATGCATCTATTTTCTTAAAAATCCAGATGTCTCGGTATTCACCCAAAGGTGCGATTCCACCTCGGCTAATACTCAATTTCGGATTTGGGATTACGGTTTCTTTGGTAATGTTTTCTAATTCTCCCAAGCCTTTGCAAGTTGGGCAAGCGCCATAAGGAGAATTAAAAGAGAAACTATTGGGAGCTGGTTCATCATAAGCTAAACCTGTTTCTGGATCCATCAGGTTTTGAGAGAAATGTTGAATGTTTCCATCCGTATCTCGCACCATCATGATGCCATTTCCGTGCTTTAAGGCAGTTTTCACCGATTGAGTGATGCGGTATTTGTCTTTTTCACTGACTACAATCCTATCCACTACAATCTCAATATCATGTGTTTTGTATCGATCTACCTGCATGCGGGCATCAATTTCCAGAATCACACCATCCACACGAGCTTTTGTAAAGCCCATTTTCCGTATCTGCTGGAAGAGCTCTCGGTAATGTCCTTTTCTACCTTTTACCACTGGTGCTAATATGCTCAATTTAGCATCAGGAAATTCACTGATTAAATGCCCGATAATTTGATCTTCCGTTTGGCGCTGCATTTTCTTACCTGTTTTGTAAGAAACGGCTTCTCCAGCACGTGCATAGAGCACACGCAAAAAGTCATAAATTTCTGTAAGAGTCCCAACCGTTGAGCGCGGGTTTTTAGAGGTGGTTTTCTGTTCTATGGAAATAACAGGAGAAAGTCCGTTGATTTTATCTACATCAGGACGCTCCATATTTCCAATAAAAGAGCGGGCATAGGCAGAAAAACTTTCCATATAGCGTCTTTGCCCTTCCGCATAAATGGTGTCAAAAGCTAAACTTGATTTGCCACTGCCGCTAATTCCAGTCACAACAACAAGCTTATCACGAGGAATTGAAATATCTATATTTTTAAGATTATGCTCCCTGGCGCCAATTACTTCAATGTATTCTTCCTGACTGGCTGTGGTTGTATTTTTGACTTTATGATCTGCTTCTTTCGTTAAACTCATTCTCTAAATTTATAACCTGCTAATTTACAAAATAGCATAGAGGATTGTTTGGTTTTGGGAAAGATTTATTTTGGAATGGTATTGAGTTTTAAGTACGTATTGCAAGTCTACCTAAGCACACGCGACACGCGTGCGCTAACTTTCGGATATTCTTCACTATTTACCATAAGTTCCAGAGGAACGACCTTATGAGATATGAATTAGCCCCAAGTTCTCAATGAGAGTCTCATTTAAACATGACTTTTAAAAAAGAAGACTATGATTTTATTGAAACTTTTTAGGCAATAAGGTCGCTCCTACGGAGCTTTGGAAATGTCTATAGTTTAAAGTTACCATAATTAGGCTCCTATGGAGCCATAAACAGGCAGTATATGGTATTTATGAATTGCTTACTCCGCTGGCGCATGCGTGTCGCGTGTGCCAAGTAGAATTAATATCTCCTCTTCACCCCAAACCAAATAAATACTAATCCTAAAATAACATAAGGAATACTTAGCCATTGCCCCATATTAAGAGCCATATTGGCTTCGAATGCAGACTGGTCTGCTTTTACGAATTCTATAAAAAATCTAGCTGTGAACATTAAAACTAGCATCAACCCTAAAGTAAAACCTTTTTGGAATTTTTGCTTTTTGTCTAACCAAAATAATATTCCGAATATCACTAAATAGGAGAGGGCTTCATATAATTGTGCTGGGTGACGTGGAATATTGTCAATATTTTTAAAAATAAAAGCCCAGCTTACATTGGTGGGATTACCGTAAATTTCAGAATTCATTAAGTTACCTAATCGAATACAAACCGCAGCCAAAGGAATCACTAAGGCAATGGTATCCAAAATCCAGAGTTTGGAGATTTTTTCTCGCCAGGCAAAAATTAACAGAGCAACAATAACACCTACACCTCCGCCATGGCTCGCCAATCCACGATAACCAATAAATTCGAAAGAAGGAGAAAAACTGAAAGGTAGCAGAATTTCCAATAAATGGTTTTGATAGTAATCCCAATCGTAGAAAATACAATGTCCTAATCGGGCACCGATGATGGTTCCTACTACCAAATAAACTGCAAGATTATCCAGCAGTTTTGTACTAACATCATCTCTTTTGAAACGCCATTTTACAAATTGATAGCCTAAAACAAAGCCCAATCCAAAGAGGACTGAATACCATCTTAATTGGTAAAAGCCAAAATCGATTAAAGTTCCATCGGGGTTCCAGATGATGTAGTTGAGCATTTATTTCCTATTTAATTGAACTTGTCTATTTATACTTTCCTCCAAAGATATAAAAGTCTCCGTTCTTTCAATTCCTTCTATAGGTTGAATAAAGTCATGTAGTATATTTTTTAAGTGATTAGTATCTCTGCAAACTATTTTCACAAACATAGAGTAGGCTCCTGTGGTGTAATGACAATCTACTATTTCGGGTATTGCCTTTAGAGCGGCTACCACCTCATCATATAAAGAACTTTTTTGCAGGTAAACACCCAAGAAGGCAGTTACGTCTAAGCCAAGTTTAGATAAGTCCACCTGCAACTGTGAATTTTTAATCAAACCTAATTTTTCCATTTTTCGCATTCTAACATGCACTGTGCCAGGCGAAACAAATACTTCTTCAGCTACTTCAGTGAAGGGCCTACGAGCATCCTGCATCAAGATGTTTAATATGGCTAAATCGGTATTATCAAGTTGATAATTTTCCATGGATTTGTAAGTCTGTAATTATTGATAAAGTAAACAAATATAAATAAAATTACGAATACTGTATTTATTATCAAATATTATTAAATAATATTTAACGTATTGATGTTTTTATTACCTTTGAAATATCAGAAAGGTAAAAAGTGCCTGGAAGATTAGATATTGTAAGGTGATGGAATTGGCAAACATGCCCTCCTGTCTCGGGGGTGGAGGTTTGGGATAAAGCACAGACATTTCACGATAATTTGCTTAGTTGTAGTTTATCGTGGAAACTGTTGCCTAACTACTCTTTGGAGGTTCGAATCCTCCCCTTACAGCCAAAGGCAAACAAACGGTTTGTAAAGATTGAAACAATGGATAATTGGAAAGCCCTGAGTCATTTTGACAAGGGGCTTTTTAAGAGTCTTTTATCTTGTAAGGTGATGGAATTGGCAAACATGCCCTCCTGTCTCGGGGGTGGAGGTTTGGGAAAAAGCGCAGACATTTCACGATAATTTGCATTGCAGTTTATAGTGAAAACCTGTAGCCTAACTACTCCTTGGAGGTTCGAATCCTCCCCTTACAGCTAGAGTATACAAAAAAATAGCAAACAAACGGTTTGTAAAGATTGAAACAATGGATAATTAGAAAGCCCTGAGTTCTTTGATTAATCAGATATAGGATTCAATCACTGTGAAAAAAAGAATTAAAATTGTAAGGTGATGGAATTGGCAAACATGCCCTCCTGTCTCGGGGGTGGAGGTTTGGGAAAAAGCGCAGGTATCCCACGATAATTTGTACAACAGTTTATCGTGGAAACTGTAGCCTAACTACTCCTTGGAGGTTCGAATCCTCCCCTTACAGCTAAAACTCATCGTAGCTTTAGCTAAAGTGGGTGTTATCTATAAAGATAGATTCCGTTAAAATTAGATTTGCTCATTTTGCAAGTCTGCACTCCCTGCGCTATGAAATTGAACAGGATTTCTTTTGCGGTATCCATATCGCAAAATTGATATAATATTTCTTCCTGAACATCCAATCTTGAAATTCTCTCCAAAGAAGCAATTCCGATTTTCCATTCGTTATATGGGGTATTACTTAATTCTATTTGGTTGCTGAATTTTTCAATAATATTGGTTTTGTTCACGGTGGTCGTATGCATGATTTAGTGATTTTGTATAATGTAAATCTCGCTTAAATCCTTCATATTTCAAAATAACTCTATATTTTATCGTTTAAGTGCAATGTTTAGGCTACCAGTGTCATTAATGAAAGGATGTATACTGTGATTTACAGATGTAAGTTTTGGTGGGGTTGAAGGAATTTAGGTTGATAGATTGTCCTGTATTTTAATCGAATATTGAAATGGATAGATTCCTTTCTTCAAAGGAATAGCCTGTCCCGCACAATAAGTCGGGAACGCACTGAAAAAAGGAAGCAGAAATATGATTTGCAAAAAAAAAGAGGCTGATTAATCAGCCTCTTTTTTGTTTTCTTGGTTAGTATCCTCTTTATCTTGGTCTTTCTTGTTCTTTTTTTCTTCTTTCTTCTTTTTCTTCGATTTAATAAAGAGTGTTTCTGCTTTACCATCATGATCTGCTATGATGGAGTCACCAATTTTTATATTTTCGTTTAAGATCTCTTCCGCAACTAAGTCTTCCAGATATTTCTGGATGGCTCTGTTCAATGGTCTTGCACCATATTGCTGATCATATCCTTTCTTGGATAAGAAATCTTTAGCTGCATCAGTTAAATCAATATCATAACCTAATGACAACATTCTGTCAAAGACTTTTTTCAATGAGATATCAATGATTTTATGCAAATGCTCTCTTTCAAGATGGTTAAACACAATCACATCATCCAATCTATTCAAGAATTCAGGACTGAAAGCCTTTTTCAGTGCATTTTGAATAGTCGATTTCATCACCTCATTGGAGCTATCAGCTTTGGCGCTACTTGCGAATCCAATTCCTGCACCAAAATCCTTTAAATCACGAACCCCAATGTTAGAAGTCATGATAATAATGGTGTTTCTAAAGTCTACTCTTCTTCCCAGCCCATCAGTTAAGATACCGTCATCCAGAACTTGCAACAATAAGTTGAAAACATCTGGGTGCGCTTTTTCAATCTCATCCAACAGAACAACTGAATAAGGCTTTCTTCTTACTTTTTCAGTAAGCTGACCACCTTCTTCATAGCCAACGTAGCCCGGAGGCGCTCCTACCAATCTCGATACAGAGAATTTCTCCATATATTCACTCATATCAATTCTGATAAGCGCATCTTCCTTATCAAATAGATAAGTAGAAAGAACTTTTGCTAGCTCAGTTTTACCAACACCAGTCGGGCCTAAGAAAACGAATGAACCAATCGGCTTTTTCGGATCTTTTAAGCCAATTCTTGTTCTTTGAATAGCTTTAGAAAGTTTTCCAATTGCTTCATCCTGACCGATAACTTGCTTTTTCAAATCATCACCCATTCCTTTCAGCTTAACGCTTTCATTTTGAGCTACTCGCTTGGTTGGAACACCCGTCATCATAGCAATAACTTCCGCAACATTTTCTTCTTTTACGGTGTATCGCTTAGCTTTAGTGTCTTCCTCCCATTTTCTTTTTTCGCTCTCTAGCTCTTCGATAAGTTTTTTCTCTGTATCTCTAAGTCGAGCCGCCTCTTCGTATTTCTGACTTCTGACTACCTGATTCTTTTCTTTCTTGATATCTTCAATTGAAGCTTCAAGTTTTACGATTGCATCAGGAACATGAATATTGTTCAAGTGAACTCGTGCACCTGCCTCATCCATTACGTCAATGGCTTTGTCAGGCAAAAATCTATCAGAAATATATCGATCACTTAATTTCACACATGATTCAATTGCCTCATCAGTGAAATTAACATTATGATGTTCTTCATATTTATCTTTGATGTTCATTAGAATCTCTCTCGTTTCCTCTGGCGTGGTAGCGTCTACCATTACCATTTGGAAACGTCTGGCTAATGCACCATCTTTTTCAATATATTGACGATACTCATCTAATGTTGTAGCACCAATACATTGAATTTCTCCTCTAGCTAATGCCGGTTTGAACATATTACTGGCATCCAAAGAACCTGAAGCGCCACCTGCACCCACTATGGTATGCAACTCATCAATGAATAAGATAACATTAGGAGATTTCTCCAACTCATTCATCACGGCTTTCATTCTTTCTTCAAACTGACCTCTATATTTTGTCCCAGCTACTAAAGAAGCCAAATCTAAGGTCACTACTCTTTTTCCAAATAGAACTCTGGAAACTTTTCGTTGAACAATTCTTAATGCTAAACCTTCAGCTATGGCGGTTTTACCAACACCTGGCTCACCAATTAAAATAGGGTTGTTCTTTTTTCTTCTGGATAATATTTGGGCTACACGCTCAATTTCTTTTTCACGACCTACGATAGGATCTAACTTATCTTCTTCAGCCATTTTAGTTAAATCGCGTCCGAAATTGTCCAAAACAGGAGTTTTAGATTTTTCGCTTGATTTAGATCCACCAGAACCAGATCCAGTATCTCTTGGTCCACCACCAAAAATTTTACCTGAGTCCTCATCGCTATCTTCCGTATCGGAAGAAGCCATAGGGTTTTGCGTTTGATATTCTAAAAGCTCTTTTATTACATCGTAATTCACATCAAATTTCTCCATTACTTGAGATGCAATATTGTCTTCATCCCGTAATATGGACAATAATAAATGTTCTGTTCCGATTAACTGGCTTTTAAAAATTTTAGCTTCCAAATAAGTAATTTTCAAAACTTTTTCGGATTGCTTCGTCAACGGTATATTGGCTAGATTTTTAACGTTGTTCGTTGCGGTTCCTCTTGTGCTTCGTTCTAATTCCCCTCGAAGTTCATCGAGCGAAACGCCAAGCTTTTTCAAGAGACTGATTGCCACACCTTCCCCTTCTCTTACCATTCCTAAAAGTAAGTGTTCTGTGCCAATATAGTCATGGCCTAATCTAAGCGCCTCTTCACGGCTCAAAGAAATTACCTCTTTTACTCTGTTTGAAAATTTTGCTTCCATATGCTTACTGCTCGATATTCTAACTTAATGCCCAAAGGCATATTTAAATGTAACTATTATAAAAACTAAATAAAAAACCTAAGGTTTAATTTATTTAAAATTTGACTGCTGAATGACAGTTTTTGCGTTTGGTCCTTCATTCATCAACAAATCTATAACACTCAAGTTCGGTTCAAAATTGTTGCCAAAACTCTGGCCGTAGGCTGTAGGTTTATAAAATTGATTTAAATAATCAGGTTTTTTAGGGTGTATTAACGACCTGGCATCCATAACGTTTCCCGAAACATTTTTTTCATAACTGTCACTTTCGGTGATTATCAATTTTTGCCCTGTGATTTTGAGACAAATTGTCAGTAAATCTAAATTCAAATCCCACAAAAAATCATATTCCTTTTCATAGATCGGTTTGAATTCATCCGCAAAGAATTCAAAGAACGGAGATTTACCATAACAAGTTTGAATGCTTCGCCAATGTTTTTTATTCCACTTTTGATCCTTATCTATTTTAATGTCTTTTGATTTTATTTTTTTATTAGCGCCCTGAAGCGGAACCGTCAAAACTTCAATCTGCTGGGAAGACAACAAGTGACACCGATTTCGATAAGTTTGCTTTTCAAAAAATTCCTCTGCTTCAAGTATCAATTTTTCTTTTCCCACCAGGCTTGAAAAAAAAGCTATGCAGGGTAAGTACTGTGCTTCTATTAAAATAGATGTATGCATTTAAAAAATGATTCCTCCGATAATTACAAAATGATTTCTCCTAAGCCTTCCCTTACAATTTCAGCAGGCTCCTTAGTGCAATCTATAACTGTTGACGGATTGTTATTCCCATATCCACCATCAATTACTACATCCACCAAGTTTTTGAAAGATTCATAAATTTCCTCTGGGTCGGTAGGATATTCCACTATATCGTCATTATCCTTTATGGAAGTGGTAATAAGTGGATTGCCCAGAGCTTTTACTAAAGCTATTGGGATATTGTTATTTGGAATCCTGATACCTACCGTTTTTTTGTTGGCGTTCACGATTTTTGGCACATTGCTGTTGGCCGGTAAAATGAAAGTAAAGGGTCCTGGTAAATTTTTCTTCATCAACTTAAAAGTAGGGGTAGAAAGATTTTTCACATAATCAGAAATGTGGCTCATATCTTCACAAATGAATGAAAGATTAATTTTTCCCGGCTTAATGTCTTTTACCCAGCAAAGCTTATCAATGGCTTTTCGATTGGTCAAATCACAACCCAGTCCATAAATAGTATCGGTAGGATAAATAATAACTGCCCCATCTTTTAAAAGATCAACTATTTGTTGGATTTTCCTTGGGTCAGGATTTTCTTCGAATAATTTGATAAATTCAGCTGCCATACACAATATTAATCAATTTGAAATTAAATAGAATAGTTCAAGCCCAAACAAAATTCTTAAATTTGCATTTTAAAATGTATCAATAAAAAATATATGCAGCGAAATAAATTTCTAATAGGCTTTGTGATAGTGTTTTCTATTCTTATCACTTCCTTTGTTTTCTATTTTTATCAAGTCTTTTTCTCCGAAAATATCTTGGTTGAGAAAGGAGATCAGTTGATTGTAATAGAAGAGGATATGGATTTTCAAGATTTGCAAGATATCGTTTATGATAAAGGAATAGTGAATGATATGTTATCTTTTAGTTTTGTAGCTAAGCTTTTGGATTACCAAGAAAACATGAAGCCTGGTCTTTATTTAATGAAAAAGGATATGACCAATCTTCAGGCAGTTAGGATGCTAAGGGCTGGAGAGCAAATACCCACCACTACTACTTTTAATAATGTTCGATTAAAGTCTGATTTGGCTGGGAAAATCACTGATAATTTGCAGGCAGATTCAGTAGAGTTTTTAGCCTTATTGAATAATGATTCTTTAGTAACTGCTTACGGATTTACTCAGGATAATATTTTGAGCATGTTTATCCCAAATACCTATGAAGTGTATTACACCATCTCAGAGCAGAGTTTGTTCGATAAAATGTATGCTGAATACCAGCGTTTTTGGACTGAAGAAAGAAAACGTAAGGCAGAAGTACTTGGGCTTTCGCCTACGGAAGTTAGTGCCCTGGCCTCCATTGTGCAGGCGGAAACGATTCAGCCGGACGAAAGACCTAAAGTGGCCGAGGTTTATTTAAATAGGTTGGAAAGAAATATGCTTTTGCAGGCTGATCCTGCTTTAGTTTATGCGGTCGGTGATTTTACTATTAAGAGGGTCTTAAATGTACACAAGGAAGTAGACTCACCGTATAATTTATACAGATACAAAGGATTACCACCTGGCCCCATTAATTTACCTGAAATTGAATCCATAGATGCAGTTTTGAATCCAGATGAGCATAATTATTTGTATTTCTGTGCGAAACCTGATTTTTCCGGATATCATGCTTTTGCAACCAACTTAAGGCAGCATAATGTCAATGCAAGAGCCTATCAAAATGCTTTAAATCGCTCAAATATTTATAAATAGTTTATGTATCAATTTGAACACAAATTACGGGTTCGCTATGCCGAAACCGATCAAATGGGTTATGTGTATTATGGAAACTATGCTACTTACTTTGAAGTAGCCAGAGCAGAGTCTATCCGAAGTTTAGGGTTGTCTTACAAAGAAATTGAAGAGGAAGGAGTAATTATGCCCGTATTGGAGAATTATTCAAAATATTTGAGACCGGCTCGATATGATGATGAATTGACTATTAAATTAACTATCCCTAAATTTCCTGATACCAGAATTCGATATGAGTATGAGGTATTTAAGGAAGATAAAATAATCCATAAGGGATATACTGTTTTGGTTTTTGTGGATAGAAATACAGGAAAACCCTGTCAAATGCCTGAAATATTAACTAAAATTATACATCCGTTTTTCGAATGAGGTTTAAGTATTTACGAATCATAATGTCCATAGGCTTTTTGAGAAGATTTATACACTTCTTAAAAAGAAAGCGCTTGAAAAGGAGTGGCGTTTCTTATTTTACTTTATTCAAGATCTTCATCCAAGAATTAAGCGATCATAATTTGATTGAAAGAGCAAATAATGTGGCTTTTCAATTTACATTAGCCATATTTCCTACTATTATCTTTTTGTTCACGCTTATCCCTTATTTGCCTATAGATAATTTACAGCAGGAGGTCATGAGCTTGTTAGAAGAAACCATGCCTGGGTCCGTTTACGAAGTGGCACAATCAACGATCGTTGATATTTTATCGAAGTCGAGGGGTGACTTGCTGTCTGTGGGTTTTATCTTTGCGCTTTATTTTGCTACTAATGGAACAAGTGCGTTGATGACTGCCTTTAATCAGACCTATCGAACAAAAGATAGTAGAGGGTTTGTGAAAGCCAAAGCCATTGCTATAGGTCTTACGTTTTTGTTGGCCTTTGTTCTAGTTACCTCTATTGTGTTGCTTATTGTAGCTCAACAAGTAATTTATTTCTTAGAAGATTTCGGTATTATAAGTGATAGCTTTGAAGTCTATATTTTCATAGGATTAAGATTTTTGGTTATATTTTTTCTTTTTCAAATTGCTATTTCAGTGATCTATTACTGGGCGCCTGCAATCCATAAAAGATGGCATTTCTTCAATCCGGGTTCTATTTTAGCAACCTTTTTATGTTTGGCGGTTTCTTTTGGCTTTTCCTTTTATATCAACAACTTCGGTACTTACAATAAGCTGTATGGTTCCATTGGAGCTTTGATTGCTATTATGATCTGGTTTTCCTTTTTGTCTTTATTTTTAATTGTAGGCTTGCAGTTGAATGTAAGCTTAGAGAAAGCGAGAATTAAGAATAAAATTAAAGCTGAATAATATTTTTTAGGATTCCGTTTGCACAAAAAATATTTTCACCTACATTTGCAATCCGATTCGCATAAAGCAGATCAATATTACATTTTAGAGGCGTGGCAGAGTGGTCGATTGCGTTGGTCTTGAAAACCAATGTACCGCGAGGTACCGGGGGTTCGAATCCCTCCGCCTCTGCAATAATCCAAACCCTGATAGTGAAAACTGTCAGGGTTTTTTTGTGTCTAAAAATAGTTGATTTCATAGTAAGGCGGGAGGAGAACCGGTTCGAAACCACAGGTTCACTACGGGATTGTGCGGCATGCCATGAGCGTATGAGTAATCACTCCGCCTCTGCAATTACCTAACCAAGATAACAAAAGTTGTCAGGGTTTTTTGTGGCTAAAAAAGGTTTTAATAGATATAGCTTTCAATGAAGCTTCTGACCTTCAGGAAGCTCACAAGTAATTCAGATCGAAATATTATTTTACAGGAGATGCTAATATTACTCATTACCAAGTTTTGTTTAGAATTGTGTGAGTTTATTAAGGTCATTGATTATTCTGACAATTTAATATTATTTCGGCTAGCTTGTGTTAAATTGGAATGCAAAATTGTTGATACAATTTAGCTATCAAAAATAGAATAATTATAGATATTAGTTTAGTTAATAGCGAATTGCTATGCTTAATAGATTTAATCTATAGCTTGTTTACACTAAAAAAATTGAATGTTTAGCACATAATGAATAACGTCATCTCATTCTTTAATAATATTCTTCAATTATCTAAACCAACTGTGGATTTGATGAAGGGACTATTTGTACCTGCTACTTTAAAAAAAGGGGAATACTTTATTGACAAAGGGCAGTATGCAAAAGAAATTGCCTTTTTAGAGTCAGGCTACGTACGAGCATACTACATCAATAATGAAGGTAAGGAATACAATAAGACGTTTTTTGCTGCCCCCACAATAATTGGATCCTATGCGGCCCTAATTAACAAACAACCTAATGTGGTTGCCCAGCAGGCACTAACTGACTGTAAAATCTGGAAAGCCTCCTTTAATAAAATTGAAGAGCTGTCTGCGAGCAATTTAGAGGTTGAAAGGCTAAGGAGAATTATTGCTGAAAGCTACTTTTTGAGCAATGAAAAAAAGGAAATAGAAATGGCCTTGCTGGATGCTGAAAAGCGTTATCAGATACTGCAGGAAGAATATCCTGAGATCGAATTGAAAATACCACAATATCACATTGCTGCATATCTTGGCATCAGCCCTACTCAACTTAGCAGAATACGAAAAAACCGAACGAAATAGGTTGTATTTCTTTACATATGTAAATGGAATAGAACACTATGGCTAGTTTCTTTGCAATATCATTTGTCAAGTTGATGACTACTAAATTTTATTGCAATGCAGAACAAAGAACTAACTCTCTTCAGGATACTTTTCATCATTTCAGCCATCTGGAACCTAATAGGTGCAATTTTCGGCTATTTCAATACGGCACATGCCTTCGAGTTTTTTTTTAATCGGGAACTTACAGACCCACTTTACTACAGCATCTATCAAGGTGCATGGGGAACAACACTGGTTTATTTTATTGGGTACTCCATAGTTGCCTACAATCCTCTAAAGCATACTGGCATCGTGATTGTTGGAGGTATAGGAAAAGTGGGGTTTGCCATCTCGCTGCTAAAGTTCTATTTATCGGGTATTGCTGGTCCCATAGTTTTTGTGGTCATTATTGGCGATTTGATTTTCGGCTTACTATTCCTCTATTATATCATTAGGCTTTACAAAACGAAGCAAAATATACTATAAAAGAAGAAATTATGCAGTTAAAAGCACCCATCTTATTCATAACCTCAATGGCTTTTTGTTTCATGGCTCATGCTCAATCAAACTGGGAGACGGCCATGAATAAAGATGACATAATTGTTTACACACGGGATGAGGAGCATTCAGATTTCAAATCTTTCAAAGCCATCACGGAGGTGAAAGGAACTTTGAATGAAGTGATCAAAGTATTGAAAGATGCCGATAACTACCAAGCTTGGTATGGATTTACGAAAACTTCCAAAGTGCTGAAAGAAGAAAAGAACGTCCAGTATAATTATGTAGAGACCATTTTTCCCTGGCCTTTTAGTAATAGAGACATGGTCTATAAAATGTCAATTAATAAATTGAATTCAAGAGAATTGCTTATTTCACTGGAAGGAATCCCAGACTTTATTCCTAAAAAAAATGGAATTACCCGGATGCAAAAAGCAAAAGGTACCCTATTGTTGAAATCAATAATTGATAAAGTCGAGGTTACCTATCAGTTTCATTCGGAGCCTGGAGATACTGTACCAGTGTGGCTTGCCAACAATTCTATTGCGGAACTCCCTTTTAAGACATTATCGGGGTTGAAAAAAATCCTTGAAAAGAACAAATAGATGATATCTGAAACATTATTACTTCTTTCTACGTGGAGCTTGCGAATTTTTTTGGGAGCACAAATAGCTGAAGGCTGCTTGATAGTTCCTTATTGGAAGAAGCTATCACCAGAGGAATTTTTTGACTTTTTCAGTACCAATGGTTATAAGCTGAAAAAGTTCTATGCTCCCTTAACCATTATTGCTACCCTTTCAACTCTATGTGTGGTCGCTTTCTTCATTTTTAAAAGATCAGAAGAACTACTAATTGTACTAGTGATGGGCAGTTCAACGCTTTGCTTTTTCTCCACTTATTTTGTGTTTTTCAAAAATGCTAATGAAAGTTTTTCTGAGAAAAGTATATCCCATAAAGATCTTGCATCAGAATTAAGAAGATGGGGTAACTGGCACTGGACTCGAGTTGCTTTTGAAAGTATCGCTTTTGTACTATCACTAGTATTACTTCTCAAATCTTAAAAGTATAAAAAATTCTATCACTATAAGCCAGCAGAATTATTTGCAAAGACTGATGCTAGAAAATACTTTGAGATGTCCAATTTACCTTTGTTCCCGCAATGGCTGGGATGGTCTTTTTTAATACACTTCTCTGTTCCTATCAATCAATAGCATCGATATACAGATTCCATCTTACCCATCCACGCCTATTGCGAATCTCCCTAAATAAGATGCGCTTTAGTGTTTAATTAGTTTTAACTAAAACTCAAACTTATGAAAACCATTGCACTTGATGCGCTTTCTTCTATGTTCTCCTAACGAGAAAAATTATAGCTCACGAATGAATTCGCAGACTATAGCTCTTTCTATCCGTCTAAAACATCGATAAGCCACGCTTTTAACCATGGCTAGAAAAAGTGCTAATCCGAACTTGTTTTATCGATTTAATTTTTTGATAAAAGCCTAACGAGCATTTTCATATGATTTTTGGCATAAAAAAACCAGTCTTAAGCTAAGACTGGTTAGTGATTTTAGTAGCGGGGACAGGATGCTGACGAAGCAAAGCTTGTCAGCATCAAGACAATTTCTGTCAAGAGCAGAAATTCGTCTTGGCTCGAATTGTTCAAGTGACAATCATGATAATTTCTGGATAAACAAAAGTTCATTTTGGGTTGCGAAGCCTTCACTGTATTTCAACATAAACTGGATTAATCTTTTTCTAGATAGGTTTTTAAGTTTATTTTCTAACAATAAAGCTTCAGACCTTGAATCTTTTTGGCCAGACCAAATAAATCTCCAAGGGCAACCAGCTTTAGTAGCTTTTTCACTACCGGCATTGTGTCTTTCAATTCTTTTTTGAATATTTTGCGTTTGCCCTTTGTAGAATTGGTCAAGTTTTTCAGAATAGATTATGTAGACAAAGCATTCCATTGCAAAATAAAATCTAAAAAAAAATCAAGACATAAAAAAACCAGTCTTGAGTAAGACTGGTTTGTGATTCTAGTAGCGGGGACAGGACTCGAACCTGTGACCTTTGGGTTATGAGCCCAACGAGCTACCAACTGCTCCACCCCGCGATATAAACTCTTGATTTGAACACTTTTTCTCGTGTTTCTCTCAAAAGGATTACAAAGGTATGATAAGGTTTTCGAAAAATCAAGTACCTTTGCAAAATAAATTTTAATTAATGTCAGAAAATCAGCATAAAGCCGGATTTGTAAGTATAGTGGGTAAGCCTAATGTGGGGAAATCCACCTTAATGAATGCATTAGTGGGTGAACGCCTTTCTATTATTACTTCTAAAGCTCAAACGACTCGTCATAGAATTATGGGGATTTTGAGTGGAGCAGACTTTCAAATTGTTTATTCTGATACGCCTGGCATTTTAAGTCCGCAATATGAGCTGCACAATTCCATGATGCGTTTTGTAAAAGCGGCACTTGAAGATGCTGACATCATGCTATTCGTAACAGATTTGTATGAAAAATATGAAGAAGGCGATGTATTGATCGACCGAATTAAAAATAGTGGAGTTCCGATTATCTTGATCATGAATAAAATCGATCAATCTAAAGGATCCCAAGCGCAAGATAAAATGAAATACTGGGCAGAAATTATTGAGCCCGATCATCAAATCATGGTCTCAGCTCTCGAAAAGGTTAATATAGATGGGCTTTTTAATAAATTGATGGATTTGTTGCCGGTTCATCCGCCATATTTTCCTAAAGAAGAAATGACGGATAAGCCGGAGAAATTCTTTGTGGAGGAAATCATTAGGGAAAAGATTTTTCAAAATTATAAGAAGGAAGTGCCTTACAGCTGTGAGGTGGTGGTGACAGAGTTTAAAGAAGATGAAACGATCATCAGAATAAGAGCAGAAATATATGTAGAAAGAAAATCCCAAAAGGGGATTATCATTGGTAAAGGTGGTGAAGCGATTAAAAAAGTAGGAATAGAATCCCGCAAGGATTTAGAAACTTTTTTCAATAAGCAAATTCACCTAGAGACCTTCGTAAAAGTAGAGCAAGATTGGCGGAAGAAAGACTTAAAATTGAAGCGATTTGGTTATTAGATAATTACGAATTATCAATTGGGAAATTTGAGATGACATTGATAGTTTTTATTAACTTCATCTCATGAAAAATTTTCAACTAAACATCCCCAAAATGAAATCGCAAAATGTAATTCAATTAAAAAGTTATCAATTTGCTCTAGAGGTTATTAGAATTGCTCAATTATTAAAAAAGGGAACTCATTTTGAGATATCCTCCCAGGTATTAAGATCAGGTACTTCTATCGGGGCAAATGTCGAGGAAGCGATTGGCGCTCAATCAAGGAAGGACTTTTTAGCTAAACTTTCAATTTCATACAAAGAAGCAAGAGAAACACATTATTGGTTAAGGCTAATAAAAGATTCTGGATTATTAGAAGCTAATACAGCATCAGTTATGATTGAGAAGTGTGAAGAAATATTAAAAATCATTGGTTCAATACAAAAAACTACAAAAGCGAAGATGGAATAAAGTTCAGTGCTCATTTCCAATTCGTAATTAAAAAATTATTAATTCGTAATTAAAAATGTCAAACATAGTAGCAATAGTAGGGAGACCGAATGTCGGTAAATCCACCTTTTTTAATCGTTTAGTGGAGCGCAAGCAGGCGATTATGGATAACGAATCGGGTGTAACGCGCGATAGACAGTACGGTGAGGCGCAATGGATTGGTAAAAAATTCACTGTGATTGATACAGGCGGATACGTGACTGGATCCAACGATATATTCGAAAAGGAAATAAGGAAACAGGTTAAAGAGGCTTTGAAAGAAGCTACCGTTATTCTTTTTATGGTTGATTGTCACACCGGTCTGACCGATATGGATAAAGATTTTGCCAATGTAGTAAGAGAAGTCGGTAAGCCTGTTTTTGTCGTAGCAAACAAAGCGGATAACACCGAAAAAAGCTATATGGCGGGTGAATTTTATAGCATGGGCTTCGATGAAGTGTTCAGTATGTCTTCAGCTAGTGGTTCTGGAACCGGAGAGGTTTTGGATGCAGTGGTAGCCCTTTTTCCTGAGGATGATCACAAAGATCCCTTTGAAGGAGTTCCAAGATTGGCAATTTTAGGTCGTCCAAATGCAGGAAAATCTTCCTTTTTAAATGCTTTGCTGGGAGATGAGCGAACTATTGTAACGGATATTGCAGGTACAACTCGTGATTCCATCAACACCCATTATAAATTATATGGGAAAGATTTTATTTTGACGGATACTGCAGGACTAAGGAAAAAGACTAAAACAAAGGATGATATAGAATTTTATTCAACTATCAGAGCTATTCAAGCTTTGCAAGATAGTGATGTCTGTATTGTCATGATTGATGCTACTCGTGGGTTTGAGTCCCAGGATATGCAAATTATTGGACTAGCTCATAAAAATAAAAAGGGCATCATGATTATGGTGAATAAGTGGGATTTGATTGAGAAGGATGGCAAGACTCATGATAAGTTCAAGAAGGAAATTCAGGAAAAACTAGGCCCATTAGATTACATCCCTATTATTTTTACTTCTGTAACTGAAAAGCAAAGGATATTCCAGGCGATAGAATTGGCCACTAAGATTTATTTTAGCAGAACCGAGAAAGTGACTACTTCTGCACTGAACGAGGCTATGTTAAAAGAAATTGAAAAATATCCGCCACCTGCATTAAAGGGTAAGCATATTAAGATTAAATACGCAACGCAGTTACCTACTTATACCCCTACTTTTGCTTTCTTCTGTAATCTACCGCAGTATATAAAACCGCCTTATGAGCGTTACTTAGAAAACAGATTAAGAGAGCATTTTGACTTTGAAGGGGTGCCTGTTAAGCTCGTATTTAGAAAAAAATAGTAAATATACTTTTGTCAGTCTTAATAATTAGATACATTTACACCTTAAACCATAATCTATTAAACTATGAAAAAATTATTCACATTATTTTTATTAGGTGCTTTTACATTAGCTGTAGTTGCATGTGATAACAAGAGCGAAAAAGAAGAAGCTAAAGAGCAAATGGAAGAATCTACTGAAGAAGTAAAAGATGCAGTAGAAGATGCAGCTGACGAAGTAGGTGATGCTGCTGAAGAAATGAAAGAAGATGTTGAGGAAAGTGTAGAAGATGGAAAGGAAAAAGCTGAGGATGTTGGTGAAGAAATGGAAGAAGCAACCGAAGAAGTTAAGGAAGAAGTTGAAGGGTAATACTTTCTCAATTTGAAGTTTTTAAAAGACCGCAATTGCGGTCTTTTTTTTTGTCAAATTACATTCTGTAAACTATGGCATTAATATGCATGCCAGCACCAACTGAGGCTAAAATAATGTCATCACCTTTTTTGATCTCATGTCCTTCAATTTCCCCTTTTAAAACCAAATCCAGCATAACCGGAACTGTGGCTACCGAATTATTACCAAATTTTTGAATGGTCATAGGCATCATATCCTTTGCTTCCAGCCTTAGCTCATATAATTGGCCTAATTTTCTCAAAATAGCTTCATCCATTTTCTCATTGGCTTGATGGATCAATACTTTTTGAATGTTTTCCATAAAAATTCCGGATCGTTTGAGGGAAGATTGTATTGCAGTTGCGACTTCATCCAATGCATACTCATAGATTTTTCTACCCTTCATTTTGATGTATCTGGCGTTATCATCCATATTGGGTTTATTGGATTTCCCCATAGCCAGATAATTTAATTCTTCATTGGCATCCGTTCTGTTAGCAAAGCCTAATATTCCTTTTCGATCGTCATCGTAAGAGGCAGAAACAATTGTTGCCCCTGCACCATCAGAAAATATCATTCCATCTCTATCATGTGGGTCAACGCATCTACTTAAAGTTTCGGCTCCTATCACCATAATGTTTCTGCAAAACCCACTTCTAATCATTTGATAAGCCTGAATTACACCTTGTACCCAGCCCGGGCACCCAAAAATCACATCATAACACACCACATCTGGATTTTTAATTTTTAATTTATGCTTCACTTTAGCAGCTAAGCTGGGCATATTGTCAATCCGGTTTGTACCAGCTTCTATATCGCCAAAATTTTGTGCGTATATAATGTAATCTAATTCTTCTTTGTCTATAGTGCTGTTTTTTAAGGCGTTTTCAGCAGCTAAATGACCTAAATCAGAGTTTAATTGATCATCACTGGCATATCTTCGTTCCTTTATCCCTGTTATCTTTTCGAATTTCTTGATTATTTCCTCATTAGGTATATCAAATGGCTTTCCATCTTCCATGAAGAATTCATGGTTTAGAAAATGCGCATTGGGTACTATGTTTTCTGGTACATAAGAACCTATTCCGTTAAAAACTATATTAGGTGTTTTCATAATTTTATGTTTGTGATATTATTGTCTTTTTAAATTCTTCTTACTGCATCCCAGCATGCATCTGCTGCTTGTTCTATCCGTTCCGCACTTAATTGTTGTTCATGGTCAATTTGTAATTTTGCCAAAGAGGTAATTGGTCCATACGATAGGGAAATGATGGTATAGACCGGCAAATCTTTCATGGCTTTTTCCCTTTTGGCTTCAATAAAAAACATCATGACCGGAGACATGATCATAAAGCTTTCCTCTCTTGTCAATTTGCTCATATAAGATGCATATCGGTGTTGTTCTATAAATTGAAAAGCTTTGGGATTATCCATGAAGTAATGGATTAAATTCATCCAAAGGTGCTTAAATCTAACCTTAAAACTTTTGCTTTCATCATAGTCAGATAGCATGGCATGCATCACGCGTCTTTTAATTTCTTTGAACAATTCGTTTATCAAATCTTCCTTATTCTCAAAATATCGATAAATCGTACCTGCGCCTATTCCTGCTTTTTCAGCGATCATCGAAATAGGGGTTCCATGAAAACCATTTTCAGAAATAAGATCTAAAGTGGTTTCCAATATCAATGTCTTTTTATCGAGTTTATTTTGTAATGCGGAATGAACGTTCATTCCGTAAATTTGGTGGGTTTATATTTCCCAACAAAATTTTTAGCATTATTTTTAATGCCCTGTAAATCAGTTACTAACGTTTGTTAGGTGGTATTGATGGTGTTTGTCAATGTAAAGAACAAAGTAAACCGAAAACAATATGTAATTTAAACGTTTTGTAAAAGATATAATGTAAATTTACTAATCAGGAAGGGTTTTAAACTTTTACTTTGGCAATTGACCATCAATTCATTTATCTTTGACCCTCCAACAAAAAACCTGTTATAGGTTTTGATAAAATTTGAAACAATATGGCTTGGTTTAAGCGACAAAATAAAGGGATATTAACTCCCACAGAAAATAAAAAAGAAGCACCAGACGGATTGTGGTATAAAACACCAGGTGGTAAAATCATTCACATGCGTGAGCTTAAGGAAAACGCTTATGTAAGTCCTGATGATGAATATCACGTTCGAATTGGTTCTAAAGAATATTTTGAGATTCTTTTTGATGACAATAAATTTACTGAGCTGGATAAAGACATGAGCTCCGCTGATCCGCTTGAATTTGTTGATAGCAAGCCTTATCCAGTTAGAATAAAACAATCTCAGGAGAAGACTGACTTAAAAGATGCAGTTCGAGCCGCTCATGGTACAATGAATGGAATGGATTTGTGTGTAGCCTGTATGGACTTCAGTTTTATCGGAGGTTCGATGGGTTCAGTTGTAGGAGAGAAAATTGCTCGAGCAATTGATTACTCCATCAAAAAGAAAATGCCATTCTTAATGATTTCTAAGTCAGGTGGTGCTAGAATGATGGAAGCAGGATTCTCGCTAATGCAAATGGCTAAAACCTCAGCTAAATTAGCCCAGCTTTCTGAGGCTAAAATTCCGTATATTTCTTTATTAACAGATCCGACCACTGGCGGTGTTACGGCATCTTACGCGATGTTGGGTGATTTTAACATTGCAGAGCCTGGTGCTTTAATCGGTTTTGCTGGACCAAGAGTAATCCGTGAAACCATAGGGAAGGATTTACCTAAAGGCTTTCAAAGTGCTGAATTTGTTTTAGACCATGGCTTTTTAGACTTTATAGTGGACAGAAGACAATTGAAAAATAAGTTAACTACTTTATTAAAGATGTTGAAATAAAAGTTAGTTAATTAGATCTTGTACATGCCATTCTGAACAAATGGCATTTTTTTTGCCTTTCCGAAAATCGGTGCTTTCTTTTATGATTTTAAATTTTTGAATTGATCTTATTGATGATCTTGGTGGCTCTTGATCTTAATCCTGGGGTTGGTTGACGCTCCATTTTTAGTTCTAATACTGCCTTTAAGGCCAATTGCAATTCCATTTTATTGACCAGAAGTTTTTCTAATACGCTCATTGAGAAAACTTGAATTGCTACTGCAGTTTTGTGGTCTTCTAGCTTTTCAAATGCTAGGTTTATCAAACCTTCATGGAGCTTTGGTGGTATTTCTACAAAATTTAGTATGCGCCATATGTTTCGCTCTAAACCTTCTAGTTTAGTGTTTTCTATAATTTTCGCCAGTTGACTAATATGTGTATGATTTAAAATACTTGGGGTTTTTTCGACCAAGTGGGTCATCAGCCAAGATGCTTGAAATTGTGTTTCCCTATTTTTAAGGAGATCAATTATTTCCTCTATAGAAATCCTGTCATTATTTACTGTTTGAATTAGATTTTCTATTCCCTCCTTGCTAATTCTAGTTTTTAATTTTGTTCTCAAATCCATAATTCATGTCTATAATTTTATTACCAAGGGTCACAACTTGTCCCGTATTTACTGGGATGCCCCAAAGGGATCCCTATGTGAGAATTCAATAAATTTTATTCCTGCCGGAAGCAGTCAAGCTATCCTCGGTTAGTATATGGAGTATTCTAAAAATTATGTTCATTTCCTGATGTCATTTTAGTATTTCGAAAGCCTTCTTTCTAAATTAGCAAAATGCGTCTAATAAGGAAGCCTGTTTTATGTAATTATTATGTAACTTATCGCTGCAATGCCAGTTGCCATTTTTGTGATATCTGGGAAAAACCTAGTCCTTACATTAATAAAGCGGATGTAAAGCAAAATCTTAAAGATCTCAAAAGGTTAGGTGTTAAGGTAATTGATTTCACTGGAGGTGAACCTCTTTTACACAATGAAATCCATGATTTTCTGATGATGGCTAAAGAAATAGGCTTTATCACTACCCTTACGACTAACGGCTTGCTCTATCCCAAAAAAGCGGATAAATTGAAAGGCATGGTAGATATGCTTCATTTCTCATTAGATTTTGCAGACGCTCAGCAGCATGATGAAGTGAGAGGTGTAGGCTGTTTTGATTTTGTGATGAAATCAATAGAGGTAGCAAAAAAGCTAGGGGAGAAGCCCGATGTTTTGTTCACTGCTATGAACGAAAATATTGAGGAACTGGAGAAAGTTTATGAATCCATCTGCTTGCCCAATGATCTGGTTTTAATAGTCAATCCTATTTTCGATTATAATGCGGTGGAAACAGGAGGAGGTTTAACAAATGATAATTTGAATTACCTCACCCGAATGGGCAAAAAGAAAAATATTTATTTGAATGAAGCTTTCATAGAATTGAGAAAAAATGGCGGAAATCATGTCACCGACCCAGTTTGCAAAGCGGCTTCATCTTCTTTAGTGATTTCTCCAAAAAATGAATTAGTGTTGCCGTGTTATCATCTTGGGAAAAAACAATATCCTATCAATGGAGATTTATTCACATTGTATAAATCTGATGAAGTACAGAATTTAGCAGCATTAGAAGGAAGACTTCCAGAATGTGAAGGATGTGCTATTAATTGCTATATGCAGCCCTCATTTGCAGTGGAAATCAACCAGTATTTTTGGAAAGCATTACCCTCTACAATCAAATACAATCGACTAAAAGGAACCTGGAAAAATATTTTTCAATAAATTTTTACTTTCTGCCAACTTTTTGAATGATCTAACTGTTAGATTTGCGAATATATTATCAGAAAAATATCGAATCGAACTTATAGGTTTACATTTTAAGTAATATATTTGCAACTCAATTAATTGAATCATTTAGAACAAAATAAAAGTTCATGACATCAGTAGTTATAACCTCAATTATTGCATTCACCGTCTTAATACTTCTTTTGGTATTGATTCTGTTGTTTGCTCAATCGAAATTAGTTCAATCTGGCCCCGTTAATATTTATGTTAATGGAGATGAAGACAATCCAATTGTAACTTCTGCCGGTTCCACTTTACTTTCTACTTTATCAGGTCAAGATATTTACCTGCCGTCTGCATGTGGTGGTGGTGGTACTTGCGCCATGTGTAAATGTGTTGTGGAAGATGGTGGCGGTGATGTTTTACCTACAGAGGAAGGTCATTTAAGCCGGTCGGAAAAGAAAGAAAATGTTAGACTTTCATGTCAGGTGAAGGTGAAAGAAGACATGCATATCCGCATACCAGAAGAAATCTTTGGTATTAAAAAGTGGGAGTGCACGGTTAAATCTAACTACAACGTTTCGACTTTTATTAAAGAATTTGTAGTACAGTTGCCAGAAGGCGAAACTTTAGATTTTGAATCAGGTGGTTATATTCAAATAGATGTTCCTGAGATAACTTGCGAATTTAAGGATATTGATATCGCTCCGCATCCTGACTTAGGTCACAAAGATGACATTTTCAAAGAAGATTGGGATAATTTCGGATTGTGGGATTTAGTCATGAAAAATGAGGAGCCTATCTTTAGAGCTTACTCTATGGCGAATCACCCAGCTGAGGGAGATATCATCATGTTGAATATTAGAATTGCTACGCCACCTTGGGATCGAGCTAAAAATACGTGGATGGATGTTAATCCTGGAATTTGCTCTTCTTATGTTTTCACTAGAAAACCAGGCGACAAAGTAACGATTTCAGGTCCTTATGGTGAGTTCTTCATCAATGAATCTGATGCTGAAATGATTTACATTGGTGGTGGTGCTGGTATGGCTCCGCTGCGTTCTCATATTTTCCACTTATTCCATACGCAGGGAACTGATAGAAAAGTTTCTTACTGGTATGGTGGTAGATCAAAAAG
Source organism: Marivirga tractuosa DSM 4126 (assembly GCF_000183425.1). Lineage (NCBI taxonomy): Bacteria > Pseudomonadati > Bacteroidota > Cytophagia > Cytophagales > Marivirgaceae > Marivirga > Marivirga tractuosa. Next base: position 2,030,700 of record NC_014759.1, on the reverse strand, counting down.
AGAATTGTTCTATGTAGATCACTTCAGGGATATTGAAAAGAAAAATCCGAACTTTGAATTCCATGTTGCTTTATCTGAGCCATTAGAAGAAGATAACTGGAAAATCAAGAAAAGCTTAGATGATAAAGATGGTGATGGATACACTGGATTTATTCACAATGCTTTATATGATAACTACTTAAAGCATCATAAAGAGCCAGAGGAAGTAGAATTCTACTTATGTGGACCTCCTATGATGAATGCAGCAGTTTTAAAAATGTTAGATGACATGGGTGTTCCGCCAGAAAATATCCGATTTGATGATTTCGGTGGATAATCTTAATAAAATTAGATAATAAAAAAGGGGCTTCAAGCCCCTTTTTTTATTGAAAGATAATTTTAAAAAGAATTAATCTGGCTGTTGAATGTCATTAGATATACTTCCATAATTAACATTTACCTGTTTCGATTGTGCTGCACTGCTTAAAGAATTCCAATTGCTAATATTAAAGCTATTACTTGGATAAGATACTCCCTTAACCGTATAGGCAGTAATAGCATCAGTCCAATGTAAAGCTAGACCTTCTGCACATTGATCAGGCACAGAATTAGCACTAAAGAAAAATGCGTAATCTTCATAGGTTCCATCACCCAAAACTTTAGCGTCCCCATTTGCTTCAATAGCCACAGCTGTAAATTCGTCCACTGCTATTCCTTTTATATCCTGATAGCTGCTTACCACTCCATCAGCAATTAATCTTGCCATAAAGGTGATTGTCCTTCCTAATCTGTCTCTTTCGGAAAAATGAGAATCTGTAATGATATTTCCCAAACCCGGAAGTTGTAAAAAGTCTGTTTTAATAGATTCCATATAAGGATGGTATGGATCATTCAAAGCTTCAGAGGATATTACTCCGGAGGATTGAGGGATATAAGCAAATTCTCCCAAAATGGCTAAACCAGCAGAAGTACCTCCGATAGGAACACCTTTTTCATTTGCTAAGTAATGTATGGAATTTTCTACCTCAGTACCATTCCAAAGGTCATAATATTGAGTTTGATCACCACCAGCAATAAATAATGCTTCAGCTCCTCTGATTTTGTCTCTCACAAAGTTAGAATTTGCAGTAGCTTGATCGTTAATCACTAAAGTGAGAATAGAATTTGCGCCTTCTATAAAGGTATCATCATTATATCCATCACTATTATCTGTTCTAATAATAACAAAATCACCACCGTCTGACTTATTGACCATCCAGTCAAACCATGATTTTTGATCACTTGCACCACCTGCTAACAAGTATCCTAGCGTGCTATTAGTTTGAATATCCTCTGAACTTCCTGTCAAATAGTAAGTGACACTACCATCACTACTGCCTCCATCATCTCCACCTTTATCTTTTTTTGGGCCACCTGCATGGTCGGGTTTACCCATATCTAAGTTCTCTTCTATGCATCCAGAGAAAATTAATGCGATTGCCAGTAAGGCATAACTTATCCTTTTCATATTATTATGATTTAAGTTTTTGAAATTTTGATATAAATATTTAATACAGCCTATTTAGATAGGCTTAAATTATTGTTAGGTAATCTATGCTTAATAAAAATCGCATAAGTTACCCTGCTTCCGAAGTTTGAAAGCTATATGAAGTAATAAGTATTGGCTAACAATCGAAAACCGGTTGCAGATTTCGCCTGTGAACCGGTTTGAAGCTCAAGAATTTGAGCCCGAAAATCTTTTTAGGGTTAATGGTAGAATTGTAATATGTGTTGAATTTGAAATTCATACATTTCCAATATGCAAATAAAAATGTTGATTGTCAATAATATAGGGGAAAAAATGTTAGTATTGAAATTGTATATTTGCAAGGTTGTTATAGTGTTTATAGGTCTTCGTCCTCTGCCTCTCTTTTCTTTTTCCTTCTCCACCAAAAGTAACCACCAATCAAAATAAGAATTGGCAGTCCTATATAAAATATGTAATCAAATGGAGTTTGCAACAGTAGGGGGTCGCTGTCATCTGGATGCGGAACGCCTTGAGGAATTTGAACTAAAAGTTGTAGTAAAAGTGTCATATTAAATAGTTGTTTATATTGATTCAACGAGAATATACCGCAGCTGTTTTTCCTGATCCTAAAATTGTAAGCGTGAATATCTAGTTTGTGTTATAAATATAAATTCACCTAGGAATGCATCAAAATTGTATCATATTCATTTTCACACATCTTTATACCTTCAAATACGTTTTCTAACATTCATTCTTCTTGAATAATTATTTATACCAAATAAAATATTTTTTCTAAATATAGTATGCATGCATACTATATTTTTGTATATTTGAAATCCATAAGCTGTCCCGATTTATCAGGATGGCATTTTAAGTCTATCATATACACATGAAAAGAGAAGAATCCATAGACTACAATATTAAAGCAGCCTGGCATGCCATTTCACGCATGTACAACCAGCAAGCTGTCAAATACGGAATTACTACTTCCATCGGTTTTGTGTTGTTAAATATTAATACAAAAGAGGGAACTCCCGCTACTAAAATTGCCCCGCTTATGGGGTTGGAAAGTAGGAGCCTCACCCGCATGTTGAAAAGCATGGAGGAAAAAGGGCTTATTTATAAAAAGCCTGACCCAGAAGATAAACGCTCTGTTAGAATCTTTTTGACAGACTTGGGAGTAGAGAAGAAAGCGATTTCAAGGGAAACGGTAAAAACTTTCAATGAGGAGGTGTTCAATACCATTGAACCCGAAAAATTGGAAGCTTTTTTTGATGTCATTCATAAAGTGAATGACATAATCGACAAAAATGAGATTTACAATACTAAAGAATCAGTTCATTAATTTTTAAAATTTAAACCACAGCGACTAAATGAAACGAAACATTAAAAAAGTAGCCGTTTTAGGTTCGGGGATTATGGGATCAAGAATCGCCTGCCACTTTGCCAATATTGGTGTGGAGGTACTTTTGCTTGACATCGTGCCTTTCGAACTTACGGATGCCGAAAAAGAAAAAGGTTTAACGAAGGAAGACCCACAAGTGAGAAACCGCATCGTGAATGACGCATTTGAGTCAACCTTAAAAGGAAAGCCAGCTTCATTATATCATAAAGATTTTGCCAAGAGAATTTCTTTGGGAAATTTTGATGATGATATGCACAAAATCAAAGATTGCGATTGGGTATTGGAAGCCGTTGTTGAGCGACTGGATATCAAAAAGCAGGTTTTTGAAAATGTTGAAAAACATAGAACTAAAGGAACCATTATTTCTTCTAACACATCGGGTATCCCTATCCACATGATGTTGGAAGACAGAAGTGAAGACTTTCAAAAGCATTTTATTGGAACGCACTTTTTTAACCCACCGCGTTACTTAAAATTATTGGAGATTATCCCTACACCAAAAACAGATCAGGAAATCACTGATTTCTTGATGCATTATGGTGATTTATATTTAGGGAAAACCACCGTTTTATGTAAAGATACTCCTGCCTTCATCGCTAACAGAGTTGGAATTTATGCCATCTTGAAAGTAGTGGAATCCATGCAAAAACTGGACATGAACATCGATGAGGTAGACAAATTAACGGGCCCAGTTATCGGCCGACCAAAGTCAGCAACCTTCAGGACTTCAGATGTGGTAGGATTAGATACGCTTATTAAAGTAGCCAACGGATTATACGAAAATCTTCCAAATGATGAGGCTAGAGATACTTTTAAATTGCCTGATGTAATTGGGAAATTAGAAGAAAACAAATGGTTAGGGGATAAGACCGGACAAGGATTCTATAAAAAAACCAAGAAAGACGGAAAAACTGAAATCTTAACTTTGGATTTGGATTCTATGGAATACAAGCCAAAGACAAAGCCTAAGTTTTCAACACTTGAGTCTACCAAGCAAATCTCTAATTTGAAAGAAAGATTCCCAGTTTTAGTGGGAGGAAAAGATAAAGCAGGTGAATTCTATAGAGATTCATTCTATGGGTTATTTCAATACTCATCTAATCGTATCCCTGAAATTTCTGACGAGTTATATAGAATTGACCAAGCACTTTGCACTGGTTTCGGTTGGGAAATAGGTCCTTTCGAAACTTGGGATGCTTTAGGTGTTAAGAAATCAGTTGAAAAAATGGAAGAAGCAGGTTATAAGCCAAATCAATGGGTTTATGACATGTTAGAATCCGGTGCTGATTCGTTCTACAGAGTAGAAGCAGGACAGAAACAGTATTATGATATTGAAAGCAAGAAATATGTAAATATCCCAGGTACTGAAGAATTTATCATTCTTGAAAACTTAAAAGAAAGTGGTAAGGAAATCTGGAGTAATGCAGAAGCCGGAATCATTGATTTAGGAGATGGCATTATTAATGTGGAATTCAGATCGAAGTCAAACTCACTTGGTGGCGGAGTTGTAGAAGGCATTAACAAGGCTATTTCGATGGCTGAGGAAAAATACCGAGGTGTAGTAATCTCCAATGAGGGCTCAAACTTCTCAGTAGGAGCTAACCTTGGAATGATTTTCATGTATGCAATCGAGCAAGATTATGATGAATTGGATTTTATGATCCGTCAGTTCCAGCAAACCATGATGAGAGCTAGATATTCTGCAATTCCAGTTGTAGTGGCGCCTCACAATATGGCACTAGGTGGAGGTTGTGAATTGTCTATGCATGCAGATCATGTTCAGGCATCAGCTGAAACCTATATTGGTTTAGTTGAAGTTGGTGTTGGTGTAATTCCTGGTGGGGGTGGTACTAAAGAAAATGCCCTTCGAGTTGCAGATAGATATCAAGATGGTGATGTTGAGTTAAATGCTTTACAAAATGCATACATGAATATTGCAATGGCAAAAGTGGCTACTTCAGCTCATGAGGCTAGAGATATGGGTATATTAAGACCTTCAGATGGTATTTCTATAAACAGAAGTCGTCAGATTGCTGATGCGAAAGCTGCTGCAATTAGTTTAGCAGATGCTGGATATACTATGCCAGTTCAAAGAACAGATATCAAAGTTCAGGGTAAAACAGGCATCGCTTTATTTAAGGCAGGTGTTTCTGGTATGAAGATGGGGAGATATATCTCAGAACATGATCAAAAGATCGCAGATAAGCTAGCTTATGTGATGTGCGGTGGAGATTTATCATATCCTCAGGAAGTTTCAGAACAATACCTATTGGATCTAGAAAGAGAAGCTTTCTTATCTCTATTAGGAGAAAAGAAAACACTTGAAAGAATTCAAGCAGTATTGCAAGGAGGAAAACCTTTGAGAAACTAGAGGTTAGATACTAGAATCTAGAATCTAGATGTTAGACTGAAATTTATAGAAAATGCATAATTATAAAAAGCTTAAAATTTGGGAGAAATCAATGGAGTTATCTCTATTGGTTTATCAAATCACAAGTACTTTTCCCAAGGAGGAAAGATTTGGTTTGATATCTCAGATCAGAAGATGTGCAGTTTCTATACCGTCTAATATCGCTGAAGGATCTTCTAGAGATTCAAGCAAAGACTTTTCTAGGTTCTTGAGAATATCTATTGGTTCTAGTTTTGAATTAGAAACTCAATTATTGTTAAGTAAGAAGCTGGAGTTTATTTCACATGATGATTTTGATAATCTTGAAATCACTCTAAATGAAGTCCAGAAAATGCTTAATTCTTTTATAAAGAAATTGAATGTAGAAGTCTAGGCTCTAGGCTCTAGAATCTAAAAATCTTAAAAATTAAAAAAATGGACGCATATATAGTAGCAGGATATAGAACGGCTGTAACAAGAGCCAAAAAAGGAGGCTTTCGATTCACTCGACCGGATGATCTGGCTTCCGATGTAATCAAACACCTTGTTTCACAAGTGGAAGGTGTGGAAAATAAAATGGTAGATGACCTAATTGTAGGAAATGCTGTGCAGGAAGCAGAGCAAGGAATGCAAATGGGAAGAATGATATCACTATTAGCACTTGGTAAAGAAGTGCCCGGTTTAGTAATCAATAGATATTGTGGATCTGGTTTAGAGGCAATCAATATGGCTGCATCAAAGATTCAGGCAGGTTATGCTGATATCATCATTGCTGGAGGTACAGAGTCGATGTCTATGGTTCCGATTATGGGATATAAAACAGCTTTGAATTATAAGATTGCAACAGAAACGCCTGATTATTATACTTCTATGGGATTAACTGCTGAGCAGATTGCGCAACAGTGGAAAATTTCAAGAGAAGATCAGGATGAGTTTGCTTATAATTCTCATATGAAGGCACTTCAAGCTCAGAAAGATGGAAAATTCGATGATGAAATTGTCCCTATAAATGTAAAGGAAACTTATGTAGAGGATGGTAAAAAGAAAACAAGAGATTTTACAGTAGATAAAGATGAAGGACCTAGAGCAGGTACAAATACAGATCTTTTAGGAAAGCTAAAACCTGTGTTTGCTCAAGGCGGTTCTGTAACGGCTGGTAATTCATCACCTACAAATGATGGAGCTTCTTTTACAATGGTGATGTCTGAGAAAATGGTTAAAGAATTAGGCGTTAAGCCAATCGCTAGAATGGTTGGCTTCGGTGTAGCAGGAGTTGAACCAAGAATCATGGGTATCGGACCAGTGGAAGCAGTTCCAAAAGCTTTGAAAAATGCAGGTTTGAAATTGAATGACATAGATCTGATCGAATTAAACGAAGCTTTTGCAGCTCAATCTTTAGCTGTAATTCGTGAACTGGATATTGATCAAAGTAAATTAAATGTAAATGGTGGAGCTATCGCATTAGGTCACCCATTAGGATGTTCTGGTGCTAAACTATCGGTTCAGGTTATGAACGAGTTGAAAAGAACAAACGGTAAATACGGAATGGTCACAGCTTGTATTGGTGGTGGTCAAGGTATTGCAGGTATTTATGAAATGATGTAAAAGTAGAATCTAGAGTCTAGATGCTAGACTCTAGATTATTTGTTGGTTTTAAATAAACATAGTGATAAAATAAACAATTGTAGAACCCATTTAGTATCAAATATCTAGATCTGATATCTCGATACTTGATACTAGATACTAGATACTAATAATATGAGTACAACAGAAAAAAAATTCACAGCAAAGGGAGGAGCATTCTTAATCGAAGAAACTCCTGCACAGGCAGTATTCACTCCAGAAGAGTGGACAGAAGAGCAAAAAATGATTGCTCAAACTTGTAAAGATTTCTTGGATCAGGAAGTATATCCTAAACTAGATGAAATCGATGATGTAAAAGGTAATCCTGAATTAATGCCTCAGTTATTGGATAAATCAGGAGAGCTGGGTCTTTTAGGAACTTCAGTTCCAGAAGAATACGAAGGCTTCGGCATGAATTTTAATACATCCATGTTAGTTGCTGAAGTTATCGGAGCGGGGCATTCTTTTGCTGTTGCTTTATCGGCACATACTGGAATAGGAACACTTCCAATTTTATATTATGGCGATGACGCACAAAAGAAGAAATATTTACCAAAATTGGCTAGTGGTGAATGGAAAGCTTCTTACTGCTTAACTGAACCGGATTCTGGTTCTGATGCAAATGCAGCTAAAACTAAAGCAGTTTTAACAGAAGATAAAAAGCATTACATCGTTAATGGTCAGAAAATGTGGATCACCAATGGTGGATTTGCAGATGTTTTCATCGTCTTTGCAAAAATTGATGATGATAAGAATCTTTCTGCTTTTATTGTTGAGAAAGATTTTGGTGGTGTCACCATGAATGAAGAAGAGGCTAAGATGGGGATTAAAGGTTCTTCTACCCGTCAGGTTTTCTTTAACGACTGCAAAGTACCGGTTGAAAACTTACTTTCTGAAAGAGAAAATGGCTTTAAAATAGCGGTAAATATTCTTAATATCGGAAGAATTAAGTTAGGGGCTTCTGCTATTGGCGCATCTAAAGCAGTATTAGGTCAAGCAGCTCAGTATGCTAATGAGAGAAAGCAATTTGGTACTTCTATTGGCAGCTTTGGAGCTATTCAACACAAAATAGCTGAAATGGCTGCTAGAACTTATGCAGCAGAATCAGCAGCTTATAGAGCAGGTCAAAACATTGACGATGCTTATGAAGATTTAGTAGCTGGTGGAATGGAAGAGGCAGAAGCCAAATTGAAATCTGTTGAAGAATTTGCTATTGAATGTGCAATTATAAAAGTGCATGCTTCGGAAGTTTTAGATTACGTAGCTGACGAAGGTGTTCAAGTCTATGGTGGTATGGGCTTCTCTGCTGACGCACCTATGGATAGAGCTTACCGTGATGCGCGTATTAACAGGATTTTCGAAGGTACAAATGAAATCAACAGAATGTTGACGATCGATATGCTTTTGAAACGTGCCATGAAAGGTAAATTGGATTTGATGACGCCTGCAATGAATGTGCAGAAGGAATTAACATCTATTCCTGATTTCGGAGCGGATGAAGATGATTCATTATTTGCTAAAGAGAAAAAAGTATTAGCTAATTTGAAAAAAGCTGGCTTAATGATTTCTGGTGCGGCTGTTCAAAAGTATATGCAAAAACTATCTCAAGAGCAGGAAATCTTAATGAATTTAGCTGATATGTTGATTGAGGTTTATGCTGCTGAGTCTGCTCTTTTAAGAACTGAGAAATTGGTTGATATCAAAGGAGAAGAAGCTTGCAAACAGCAAATCAATATGACTAACTTATACATGCACCGAGCAGTTGAAATTGCTAATAAAGCAGGTAAAGAAGCAATCTTTGCTTTTGCTGAAGGTGATGAACAGCGCATGATGTTATTAGGATTGAAGAGATTTACAAAAATAGATCCTATGAATTTAAAAGAAGTAAGAAGATCGATTGCAGGTCATGTATTGGAAAAGCAAGCTTACGAGTTTTAATCGTAAAGTTTAATACTAATTATTAAAAGGCTCGGAAATTTACGAGCCTTTTTTGTTGATTTCGAGCATTTTAAGATATGGTGTAGAAAATACTCTCGTTATTAAATACTCTAAAAATTGTAATTTATCGTAAGATTTTACAATTTCGGGCTTAACTAAATCAATATTCACTATGTTAACTTTTGATATTAAACATCAAGATCGCTATTCACGTGGCGAGTTATTACTCCGGTCTTTTTTTGGTTGGCTCTATATTCAGATTCCGCATCTATTTCTACTTTTTTTTGTAGGATTGTGGGGTGCCATTCTAAGGTTTATTTCTTTTTTTATTGTTTTGTTTACTGGAAGATATCCAGAAAGTTTCTTTGAGTTTCAAGTGCAGTTGATCCGCTGGCAGACCAGATTAAATGCCCGTATCTTTAATTTAGCTGACGATTATCCTCCTTTTGGGTTGGATGCAAAAGATGAGTACATTGCTGTAGATGTTAAGTACCCAGAAAGAATTAGCAGGGGCTTGGTATTGTTGAGAGCATTCTTCGGGATTATTTACGTATTGATTCCTCACGCTTTTGTGCTTTTCTTTAGGTTAATTTGGTGTCAAATTTTGGTGATTATTGCATGGTGGGTTGTTTTATTTACAGGCGAATTTCCAAAATCATGGCACGAATTTATCGTTGGGACCTTAAGATGGCAAACCAGAGTTAATCTTTATATGTGGTATATGACAGATGAGTATCCACCGTTCACAGGAAAACCATTAGCACAATGACAGAAAATCAATATCAACCAATTCCTCAACCTGAGGAGCTAGAGATTAGGGAAAGAGAAGATGCAATGGGAGCCTACCTTATGATGTTTGCAGCATTAGGTGCAGGGCTTCCTTTGCCTATTTTGAATTTGGTAGCAGCAATTATTTATTATTATATCAATAAAGGAAAGAGTCTGTTTGTTCGCTTTCACTCTTTGCAATCTTTACTAAGCCAACTTCCTACAAGTATTTTGAATGCTGTTGCTGTTTTCTGGGGTGCTAGGATAATATTTCTTGACTACGCTTTTTCAGATGTTTTCAAAGGCTACTTATGGCTGGTAGGAATTGCGAATTTAATCTATATTGTTTTCAGTATCATAGGTGCAGTGAAAGCAAGAAAGGGTGAGATGTACTACTTTCTTTTCTTCGGAAGAGTGTCTTATCAGTCTGTTTTTAAGAAGAAAGAACTTGATGATCATGCTGTGGTAAATCAGCCACCTAAAATGTAATGATGAATAAAAATTTTCGAGATTTAGGTATAATTATCTTAGTTGCGGTCGGTATATGGGCTGGTTTCACCTATTTTTCAACCACAACTGAGCAACAAGATTTGGTTTCTTTGGAGCAGGAGGCAGAAATTGCAGATTTTTTCAATGATCAAATCTTTAGAGAATTTGATTCAATCAATGTGGAAAGAACAGATTCTGTAATGAATGTTATTTTTAAGAGGTTGGCCAAAGGTATGGATACGGTTAGCTATGAATACGATATTTACGTTTTAAAATCTGATCAAGTAAATGCTTTTACAGCCTTTAATGGGCAATTGTTCCTTTTTACAGGCTTAATTGAACAAACCGAATCACCTGAGGAGTTGGCTGCAGTGCTAGCACATGAATTAGCTCATGCAGAAAAGCGACATGTAATCAAAAACCTAGTTAAGGAGATAGGATTGAATTCCTTGATTCTAATTATATCAGGTGGTGATCCTGTAGTAATGCAAGAAATTACCAAGTTGGTAGTGAGTAGCGGTTTTAGTCGGAGGATGGAAAGGGAAGCGGATGAGTATGCTATTAAGTATTTAAGAGAAGCAAATATTAACCCTAACAGATTAACCCAGTTCTTTTTAAAGCTAAAGCAAAAGAATAGAGAGATCCCAAATGGATTTGAATGGATTTCTTCTCACCCTGCATTAAAAGAAAGAATTGAATTTGTGTCTGAAAATATTGGTGATTCTATTGACGAGGTAGCAATTGAATTGGATTGGGATTCGTTTAAAAAATCCTTAAAGTAATATTACATGTAGCAACAATTAGTTTGTACTTTAATTAGAAATATAGTTTAAAAATAGTAATTTTCTAATAAGTTTAAAAAAAAGTTTGATAGGGGCTTGACTGCTAAAATAAATCATTCTACATTTATAACATCTTATACAAGTCAATGACTTTGTAAGGTTTTGGTTGAAATAGAAAGGCAGCTGGGGAGCTGCCTTTCGCTTTTCCTACCCTTTTGTATTTTAATCACACATTCAACCACTTTTTTCTCATGATTTTTTCATCTTCTTTTATATCATTATTTCCCTTGAGAATATACCGACTGTAAAATCCACCATTTTCAGTTTTAATTGTGACCTCTCTCAAATTATTATTCCTGAAAAATTGAAAAGAATAAGACGTTTCCTCTTCAAAGTGAATTACATCCTGAATTTCCTCAAACTTCTGCTTATTAATACCTATTAATTTATCGCCAATTCTAAACGCTTTTTCAGCTGGACTATCAGGAGCAATGCTAATCACCGTTTCTTCATTTATTTTTAATCCTAAATGATGAGTAATAGAATTTTCATTTGCTTTCAATTCCATTTCAAAGCCGAATTGATCTAATAATATTTTAAGCTCATTTTCAACTGGTTCACAACCTGTTATGAATTTATTCAAGTAATCAGTTAATTCATACCCAATAACTTCTTCAGCTGTCTTTAAATAGTCTTCTGAGCTATAGCCCTTGTCCTTCTTATAAAAATCAGTCCATAGTTTTCTCATTACATCATCAAGGCTTTTTTCTCCATTCGATTCTAAAATGATTTTTAAATCTAGAATTAAAGCAATCAAAGCTCCTTTAACATAAATGGAAACCTTCCGGTGGGGAATTCCTGCTTCATAACCATCCAACCATAAATCCCAAGAGGATTCCGCTACTGAAGTGTTAAATCTCCCATAATTCTCAAAATGTCGCTTGAAAAGTATATTTAGTTCATCTATATACCAATCCAAATCTTTTACACCACTCCTGACAAGGAATAGATCACCGTAATAAGTGGTAACGCCTTCTGCAACATAGCCAGTAATGAAGTAATTTTCTTTATCAAAATTATAAGGATACATTTCCTCAGGTCTGATTCTAATGATATTCCAATAATGAAATAGCTCATGAGAGCTGATTCCTAGAAAATTATTGTAAAAGGTTTCTGAATTAAATTCCTTAGCTGGACCTAATACTATGCAAGTGCTATTTAGATGCTCCACTCCATGATAAGCCTTTTCATCAGGAATTTGAAATAAAAAATGATAATCCTTGCTTTCAAATTCGCCCATAGTTTCTATTTGATAAGCAGTGAATTTTTTGAAATCATCTAAAATCTGATTCTTATTTTTTAAATCGGCATTTCCCCTAAACCATAAATGAAAATTAGTTTCCTGAACTCTATATTCTAAATGCTGCAGCTTGTTGCTGACCAATGCAGGGCTGTCTACTAATTCATAAAAACTGTCGGCTACTAATTCTTTCCCTTCTTTTTTCAAACCGCATGCAATTTCCCAATCATTTGGAATATCAAGGTGTACTTTGTGAACTTGTTTCATGTCATCAGCTTGATAAATCATGCAGTTAATGAAATTCAAATACCAATGTTCTTCATCAACAAATGTGCTTCCGCCATCTATAATAGAGGTGTAAATTTCATATCGGATGATGCATTCCTCATCTTCGCAATGAATTAACCAGGTGTTTCTATTAGTTTTTTTGAAATTTAATGGCTCTTCATTTTTATCAAAAGCATTAAAGTTTCTCAAGTATTTAGAGAAGTTTCCAAGCTGATATCTTCCCGGTCTCCAGTCAGGAAGTTTTACTTCAAAATCAGCTTTTGTAGGCTTAATCAGTATTTCTACTTGTAAAAAAGAATCATGCGGAAACTTTTGTGATAATCTATATTGAATCATTATCAATTTATTTAATTAATCATACTACATTTGCATCGTAAAGTTGATGATTTCTAAGGAGATATAAAACGAGATATTCTTATAGTATTTTGAAAAACAATTTTGCGAAAAGAAATTAACTGCTTATCTTTGCAGCCCTTATAAAAGAACAAGAGAAAATTTAAAATATAAAGATATGAAACGTACATTTCAGCCTTCTCAAAGGAAAAGAAAAAACAAACATGGATTCAGAACTAGAATGGAATCTGCGAATGGAAGAAACGTTTTGGCGAGAAGAAGAGCGAAAGGTCGTCACAAATTGACTGTTTCAGACGAAAAAGGTAAGCATAGAAAATAATTCTTCTATGCAATTAAGCGCATGTCTGTAATTTCGGACAATAACGATTTTTCTTTCAAGAAAACAGAGCGCTTACATCACCGGAATGATATTCAGGAGCTTTTTGAAAAAGGCTCCTCTTTTTATTTATACCCATTTAAGGTCATTTATATTGCTGAGCCGCTTGATTCCGTAATCAAACCTCAGCAATTATTGATTTCCGTTCCCAAAAGGAAATTCAAAAAAGCTCCAGACCGAAATTTTATCAAAAGGCAAGTAAGAGAAGCTTATCGACATAACAAATATTTGATTGATCCTGAAAAACTAAGTAAAAGTTTGAGGATTGCTTATATTTACACTTCTGATAAAAAGATGCCTTCTGATGCCTTAACAAAAAAACTAAAAAAGACTTTAGAGCGTTTGCATCAAGAATTTACAGATTAAAACTGAATTTCAAAAGAGATAATAAGATTTTAGCTAATGTAAAAAATAGTGATAAAGCTTATAGTTTCTACTGGTGTTAATCTGTGAGACTGTCCCTTTGAAGGTACTTTAGGGGTTTTAGCTGAAATGTCAGAATCCGGTTAAATAGTAGCAAAAAGAAAGTAAGAAAATAAAAGAGTAGATTTTTACTATTAATATATAGAATCGATAAAATTAATTTTAGAACTGTCCATGAAGCTTTCAAATAAAATAATAATCTCAATTTTAGCCCTTGGCTTAATTGGCTTGGTGTCATTTCAAATTAAAAAGAACGATAGGTATTTTGAAATCATTAAAAACCTGGATGTTTTTACCACCTTATATAAAGAGCTCAATACTTATTATGTAGATGAGATCAATCCAACAGATATAATGGAAACAGGCATAGAAGCCATGTTGGAATCTCTAGATCCCTATACCAACTTTATTCCTGAGGATAGAATTGAAGATTACCGCATTATGTCAACTGGTCAATATGCTGGTATTGGTACTACTATGGGCAAGATTGAGAACCGGCATGTAGTTATGATGATTTTTGAAGGTTCTCCTGCTGAAACTTCAGGTCTGAAGATTGGAGATGAATTGCTCGAGATAAATAGTAATCCAATAGAAGACTATTCGATAGATGAAATTAACAAGCTTTTGAAAGGACAGATTGGTACAACGGTTGATCTCGAAATCAAAAGAAAAGGAATTAAAAAGCCACTAAAATTTACTGTCAGTAGAGAAAGCATTAATATAGAAAGCGTTCCTTATTACGGGCTGATAGCTGAAGATATTGCCTACATCAGGTTGACAGAGTTTTCAAGTGGAGCAGGTTCTTCAGTTCGTTCTGCCTTGGTGGAATTAAAAGGGAAGGGAGCAAAAAAGGTTATTTTAGATTTAAGAGGTAATCCTGGTGGGCTCTTAAATGAATCAATAGAGGTTTCCAATGTATTTATTCCCAAAGGATTGGAAGTAGTAAGTACCAAAGGTAAAATTGAAGAATGGAATAAAACCTATACTGCTAATAAAAACCCGGTTGATGTAAATATACCCTTAGCGGTTCTGATTAGTAATAATAGTGCTTCAGCGTCCGAAATTGTTGCAGGTGTTATGCAAGATTATGATAGAGGGATTCTAGTGGGTCAAAGAAGTTTCGGAAAAGGTTTAGTTCAAGCTACCCGACCTTTAAGTTACAATAGTCAATTAAAAATTACCACTGCAAAGTATTATATTCCAAGTGGAAGATGTATTCAGGCAATTGATTATAGTCATAGAAATGAAGATGGAAGCATTGGTAAAATTCCAGATTCTTTAAAAAGTGAGTTTAAAACACAAGCAGGTAGAGTGGTTTATGATGGTGGAGGAGTCTCACCTGACTACGATGTAGTAAACAAAGGGTATGCACCGATCACCATTCAATTGATGAAGAAAGGTTTTATTTTTGATTTCGCAACGGAGTACTATTATGAACATGAGGATATGAAGCCTGATCCTAAAGTGTTTTCTATTTCTGATGAGCTTTATTCTGAATTCACAAACTGGGTTTCAGTAAAAGACTATAGTTATACGACTGCAACAGAGGAAACTATTAAGGAGTTGAGAGAAACCGCTGATAGTGATAAATATTTTGACTTTTTAGAAAAAGAGATTTCTGCTCTGGAAAAAGAAATTCAGGAACATAAAAAGGAAGATTTGAAAGTATTTCAAGCTGAAATTAAGAAAGCTTTAAAAGAGGAAATTATTTCCCGCTATCATAAAAGACAGGGAATGATTGAATCCTCTTTTGAAAATGATGAAGAAGTGGATGAAGCCATCAAGCTACTCAATGATAAAGACAGTTATAGAAATCTCCTTCAAGCTGCGAAGTAATGGATTTTTACTTTTTATTGTTCTTAGCGGGCTTGATTGGAGGACTAATTTCAGGTCTTTTGGGAGTAGGTGGCGGAATAGTATATATTCTAATTCTTCCTATTGCTTTCCATTTTATTGGGATTCCCTACGAGGAAATTGCACAATTTACAATAGCTAATTCTTTGTTTGGGACATTTTTTGCTGGGCTTTTTGCAACTTATAGCCATATTAAGCATGGTGAATTCTATCCTAAACAAATTT